>NZ_QICL01000073.1 GCF_003201355.1 Indolivaga alginatilytica | reverse complement strand
TTTTTTAATATTTTGAAAAGACCTTGATTTTTCGTATCTTAGAAAGAAAAACTGGGGAGTTTTTCAAGATATGCAAACCAAGGTCTCAGACAAAAGTAAAGAATTAAGCTTGATATTAGAGTCGCATTTTAGCGGAAAAATGAATCGGGCACGCATAAAATTTATGGCATTAATGATTATGGCATTATGTAAAGTACAAACCGTCAATTTTGAGCGTTTGGCTCAAGGCTTTGAGAGCTCCAGCAAAGGGGAATCTTCCTTGCGGCGCATCCAGCGTTTCATGGCTGTTTATGTACTGGATATGGATCTGATAAGCCGTATGATTTATAGTCTGTTGCCCCATAAGCCGCCCTATCGGTTAATTATGGATAGGACTAACTGGCAATTTGGCAAAAGTGATATAAATATTCTGGTAATATCCATTGCTTATCAAGGTCTTAGTTTTCCTCTAATCTATAAATTGATACCCGGTAAAGGGGCTTCTCATACCCATGAGCGTATTGAGATTATCAAACATTACATACGGCTTTTTGGGGGACAAAGCATTAAAGAACTATTAGCTGACAGGGAATTTATTGGAAATGAATGGCTGAATTTGCTTCGTCAGCAAAAAATAAAATATCATATCCGCGTATTGGCTCATCATGGTGTTATGCGGTATCCAAAGGATTGGAAAAGAAAGGCCAGATGTTTATTCTCCAAGGTGAAGGTCAATCAGTGGAAAAGACTCACCCCGATGTATTATATAAATAATTCCCCTTGTTATTTATCTGCTTTGAGGTTCATTAATGACAAGGGAAAGGTGGATTTATTGATTATTGCTTCTTTTGAACTTAGTAAACATCCTGAAAAAAGCTATGCTATCCGCTGGCAGATTGAAACTATGTTCCGGGCATTCAAAACAAGTGGTTTTAATATAGAGAAAACCCATTTGACTCAGATGGACAGGATAGAAAAACTTTTAGCTATTGTTTGCATTGCTTTTATATGGGCTTATCTTACGGGAATATATATAGACAAAAAAATCAAAAGAATACGATTACTAAAACATGGCAAAAAAGCGAAAAGTATCTTTAAGTATGGACTAGACAATATAGCACAATGGTTGTTAAACCCTTATTGTCAGATAAATACAAATCCTATAAAATTTTTGTCATGTACTTAG
>NZ_QICL01000072.1 GCF_003201355.1 Indolivaga alginatilytica | reverse complement strand
CTCAGTACATGACAAAAAAAGAGCAATAAATCAGGTAATTTATTGATAATAAGTGATTTTTCATTTTGAAAAGACCTTGATTTTACGTATCTTAGAAAGAAAAACTGGGGAGTTTTTCAAGATATGCAAACCAAGGTCTCAAACAAAAGTAAGGAATTAAGTCTGATATTGGAAACCCATTTTAGTGGAAAAATTAATCGGGCACGCATAAAATTTATGGCATTAATGATACTCTCTTTATGCAAAGTTCAAACCGTCAACTTTGAGCGTTTAGCTCAGGGTTTTGAAAGTAGTGTAAGTACGGGCTCTTCTTTGCGACGCATACAACGTTTTATGGCTGATTACATGCTGGATAAAGATTTGATTTGCCGGATGATTTATAGTCTGTTGCCCCATAAGCCTCCCTACAGGTTGATTATAGACCGGACAAACTGGAAATTCGGCCAGATAAATATTAATATATTGGTTTTGTCAATCGCTTACAAAGGAATCAGTTTTCCTCTTGTCTATCGAATGATGCCTAAAAGAGGAGCATCCAGCATCAATGAACGTATAGAAATCATGGAACATTATATACGGCTGTTTGGCAAAGACAGCATTAAAGATCTTTTGGCTGACAGGGAATTTATCGGTGAAAAATGGTTTGGCTGGCTCAATATAAATGCCATCAGATATCATATTCGTATTCTGAGCAATTATCAGGTGATGCATGCCCTTAAAGGTAAGTATATGAATATATCCCGCTTATTTGAGTCACTAAAGATAGGTCAATGTAAGTTCCTGGCTCATCCTTATTATGTCACCGGAAGAATTTGTTTTTTGTCTGCCTGTTGTTTTGTCAATGATAAGGGCAGAAGGGATTTGGTTATAATTGCCAGTTTTGATAAGACAAGAGCTTCGGTGAAAGCTTATAAAGAGCGTTGGCAGATAGAATCCTTGTTCAGGGCTCTCAAAACTAGCGGATTTAATATCGAGAAAACACACTTGAGGGATATGGAGCGTTTTGAGAAAATGCTGTCAATGGTTTTTATTGCCTTCTTATGGGCATATCTTACCGGTATGTATATTCACCGCAAGATAAAGAAGATAAGGATACTAAAACATGGTAGATTGGCTAAAAGTTTTTTCAAATATGGACTCGATTATATTTTTGAATACCTTTACAAGGCTTATTACAAGCAGAATATAGACCCGTGTAAATTTTTGTCATGTACTGAGCA
>NZ_QICL01000071.1 GCF_003201355.1 Indolivaga alginatilytica | reverse complement strand
TGCCGTTTTCTATAGCTGTAAATACGGATTCTATCCCTTCCGACTCCAGTATGTGATGAAAAACACCACCAAGTGAAGAAGCACCGAAACTCAGACTCGATATCTTCATTCCCGTTTTTCCAAGTTCTCTGTATTCCATAGTATTCAATATTTTCATCAAAAATAGAGATAAGCTGAAATTATAACGCTAAACCTGTAAGGAAAAGATATGCAAAGCTTTGCACAAGTAATTCTTACTTTCTTTTTCCCATAATGTAAGACAAATAAAGCAAAAACAAGCTCAATATATATATATTGAGCTTGTTTAAAAAGAGAAGCTATTTATATACTCACTTAATAACCTGCATTCTGAACCAGATTTTTATTAATCTGCATTTCCGATAGGGGAATAGGCCAAAGCTCATGTGTTCCTTTCTTAAATTTTTTAGTTTCAAAAATATAATAACCTTCATCGTCAACCTTATAACTTGTATAATTAGCCGGATCATTGGTCAATTTCATCCCCGTAAAAGTACCGTTTAATTCGTCGGCTGCTATACCCCAACGCAGTATATCATAATACCTGAGACCTTCGAATGCAAATTCTACACGGCGTTCCCTTCTCACTATTTCGCGAAGCTTATTCTGATCGGTAATCGTAACCGGAGGCATTTGAACTGCCTGACGACCACGTACCTTGTTGATGGTAGAATTGAGTAATGCCTGATCGATAGCCGCTCCTGATTCGAGCATTGACTCTAAATAGCTTAACAAGACTTCTGCATAACGAATGAGTGTCCAGTTACATCCTGAATTCATTAAATTTCCGTTATAATTTTCATCACAAAATTTCTTGATAGAATATCCGTTGTAATTATATTTAGTAAAATCATCGACCGAACCTGACCCCGGACGTGAAATAAATATCTGCCCTTTGAATTTAGTCCGATCCGAGATAAATATAGTATAATCCAAGCGAGGGTCTCTGTTTTCGTAAGGATTATTCTTATCATATAACGGAGATTCATCTATTGTTTTGCCATCGATACACTCGTATACTTTTACTAAATTATTATATGGACAAAATTGATGCCATCCTCCACTCATAATAGGCCATAAATACTGAGGAAGAACATTGGAGTAAACATCTTCCTGATATTGGGTACTTAAGATAATTTCTTTACTGAATTCCTTTTCTTCCCAGAACAATTCTTCATACTGAGGGTCGATAATATAGTAATGCGAATCAGTATTTAAAAAATTAGATAAATAAATGCGATTGCAATTTTACCCATCGTATGTACTAGTAGTCCGGATGTTGATCTGACTTTCTG
>NZ_QICL01000070.1 GCF_003201355.1 Indolivaga alginatilytica | reverse complement strand
TTGGTGAATTCGAAGGCTCTGACGCCTCCTTCATAACAGGCTTTGACTACTTGTTTGCTGGTTTCCAGGTCATTGTTGTAAAAGACCGGAACCATCCCTGTGGCTGCCATTTCCTGACAGGCTTCTATACGAGAAAATCGTGACATAGGTGGATTATTTTTTGTTTTTATTTACTAATTACTGTTTTAAGAAAAAAAGTAGATATGCAGGACACTAATCATTATAACCGAAATAACTAAGCTGACAATCTAAAATAAACTATGCATATCTACTTTTTATATTTTAAGGTCGCAAACCTTTTTTATTGTTTTGGTAAGTATTAATATAACCAATAGTGGTGACTAAATAAGGCTATACCAAATACTTATTTAGGTTGTTTCCCTATATAAGCAAGAATACCTCCATCTACATAAAGAATATGACCATTGATAAAGTCAGATGCCTTAGAAGCTAAGAAAACAGTTGGTCCTTCAAGATCTTCAGGTGTTCCCCAGCGTGCTGCAGGAGTTTTTGCCATAATGAAATCATTGAAGGGATGTCCTACCTCTCTTAATGGGGCTGTTTGTGGAGTTGCAATGTATCCCGGTCCTATGCCGTTGACTTGTATATTGTATTCGGCCCATTCACAAGCTAAATTTTTAGTCAACATTTTCAGACCGCCTTTTGCCGCTGCATAGGCTGTTACTGTTTCGCGTCCCAGTTCACTCATCATAGAGCATATATTGATTATTTTGCCTCCTCCTTTTCGTATCATTCCCGGAGCTACCGCTTTCGATACAATGAAAGGACCTGTTAAATCAACATTTATTACTTCATTAAAATCTTCTACTGACATTTCCAATGCCGGAATACGTTTGATGATTCCTGCATTATTCACTAAAATGTCGATATCTCCGTATTTTTGTGAAATATCGCTTACCATTGAGCGGACTTCCGCTTCTATAGTTACATCGCAAACATAACCATATGCATCTAATCCTAAAGCCCTGCACTTCAGCTCAGCTTCTCTTACTTTATCTTCGCTTCTGGCATTAAATGTAATTGTGGCTCCGGCTTTGCCTAAGGCTTGTGCCATAGCTATCCCTATACCGTAAGTGCCTCCTGTAACGAGGGCTACTTTGCCTTTTAGGGAAAATTGATCTTGCATTTTTTATTCTAGCTTTAAGGTCTTAAACCTATTTATTACTTTAGTAAGTATAACTGTTGATTATTATTAAATAATGTTGGATTAAATACTTACTACCAATTCCTTATCTGGATACCCTTCCCGAACCATCCCCTTTCATCAGGTTTTCCACTTCAGGGACAGTAACTAAGTTAAAATCACCGTATACCGTATGT
>NZ_QICL01000069.1 GCF_003201355.1 Indolivaga alginatilytica | reverse complement strand
ACTTTAGCTGAATTTGACAGGGTGATGTTTGAAAAAGATATCGCATTGTTAAGCAACGCCTATAATATATATGTGTCATCCGTATCAGGTGTTGATACGAATAACGGGCTATCAGCATCAACACCTGTTAAAACGATAGCAAGAGCATTAGTATTCGCAGCATCATCGAGCATTACACAGGAGCATATATATATCAGATTGAAAGGTGGCGAAGAATTCAGGCTAACAGGTACTATTGGGATTAATATTCCCGGCAAGGTTGTCAAATTTATGGACGATCAGGTTGCATCACGGTTGAAGCCAATTATAAAGGGTTCGATTTTAAAAGCTGCAAGCGATTTCACACTTGTATCAACAGGCATATATCGTACACCCATTACTAAATTGCATCACTTTATAACCGTCAATGGTGAAATGCGTTTGCTGGCATCGACTGTTAGATACGGCAAATTCTATGAAACTATTACCCTGCCTACTCTGAGCGGCGTGTCGATGGTAGAAGATGCAGATGGTTATAAAGTATATACAGCATCATTTCCGGCGTCTGACATTACCAAGTTAGCAACTATGTACAATGATGCTTATATCACGGTTTTCAAAGATTGGGTAAGCTTCAAAATGAGGGTGTTATCTGTGAACACAAGTAATAATACCATTACTTTTGCTCACAAAAAATCCACAACGATAACATCAGGATCCAGATATATTATCGAAAATATAAACACAACCTTAAGTGTAGACTCTAACCGTGAAACTTTCGCAAAAGGCTCGTATTACACTACAGGCGGTTATTTGTATTACAAGTTAAAGGATGATGAAACAATTTTGAATGTGAAAATCGAACTACCACAAGTAGAAGAGTTATTTAAAATTGAGAGTCCGTGTGTTTTCATTAATACACATTTTAGTCAAGCGTATCATTATTTATTCGATGATCCCAAGTATTGCACTGAGATATCGCAGGGTAGAATGTTTCCCTGCTCAATAAATGTGTATAGTTCCGCTACGTTTTCACAATGCGAGTTTAGCCTTATACTTAGAAATGCAATAGGGTATCATGTTGGTTCTAAAGACTCATCCGTTGTACGATGCATATTCCATGATCTCGGAGCAATGGCAGTGCGAGTAGGCGAATGGGAACAAATTTATAGAGACGATCCCAATACCCCCAAAAACATACACATCTACAATAGTGTAGTAAAAGATTTGGGAAGAATATTAGACCACGCCTCAGGAATATCCCTAACATGGGCAGATACATGTAGTGTCACACATTGCGATGTGTCTCGATTACAAAACAATGGCATTACTCTGGGTTACTCATGGTCACCGCCTACAGTAGCACCAAGTGCCTTGACTAATTGCCGAATTGCCTATAATTATATTCATCATGCAGGTAATTTTCTGCTCGCAGATTTCGCAGGAATTTACATTATCGGCGACACGGGGCAATCTGTTATTGAATATAATCGAATACACGA
>NZ_QICL01000068.1 GCF_003201355.1 Indolivaga alginatilytica | reverse complement strand
ACTTTAGCTGAATTTGACAGGGTGATGTTTGAAAAAGATATCGCATTGTTAAGCAACGCCTATAATATATATGTGTCATCCGTATCAGGTGTTGACACCAATAACGGTACATCGACATCAACGCCTGTCAAAACGATAACAAGAGCATTAACACTCGCATCATCATCGAGCATTACACAGGAGCATATATATATCAGATTGAAAGGCGGTGAAGAATTTAGGCTAACGGGTACTATTGGGATTAATATACCCGGTAAGACCGTGAAATTCATGGATGATCAAGTAGTGTCACGCTTAAAACCAATTATAAAAGGCTCGATCTTAAAGTCTGCAAGCGATTTCACTTTAGTATCTACAGATATATATCGCACCCCTATTACTAAGGCATTGCACCACTTCATCACTGTCAATGGTGAGATGCGTTTACCTGCATCTACTGTCCGGTACGGTAAGTTTTACGAAACTATTACCCTGCCTACATTGGCAGGTGTATCAATGGCACAAGATTCTGAGGGTTATAAAGTATATACAGCATCTTTTCCGGCTGCTGATATTACCAAGTTAGCAACGATGTATAATGATGCTTATATCACGGTTTTCAAAGATTGGGTAAGCTTCAAAATGAGGGTGTTATCTGTGAACACAAGTAATAATACCATTACTTTTGCTCACAAAAAATCCACAACGATAACATCAGGGTCAAGATATATTATCGAAAATATAAACACCACTCTAAGTGTAGATGCCAATCGTGAGACATTCGCAAAAGGCACATTCTACACCACAGGCGGTTATTTATATTACAAGTTAAAGGACGATGAATCTATTTCGAATGTAAAGATTGAGATACCTCAAATCGAAGAGCTATTTAAAATTGAAAGTCAGTGTGTTTTTATTAATATACACTTTACTCAAGCCTATCATTATCTTTTTGATGATCCGAAATTTTGCACCGAAAAATCGCAGGGAAGAATGTTCCCTTGCTCTATCAATGTATATAGTTCTACTACATTCTCACAATGTGAATTCAGTCTTATCATCCGAAACGCATTAGGTTATCATATTGGTTCCAAAGATTCGTCTGTAGTTAGATGCGTATTCCATGATCTCGGGGCAATGGCTGTTAGGGTTGGAGAATGGGAACAGTCATACAGAGATGATTCCAATACCCCCAAAAACATACACATCTACAATAGTGTAGTGAAAGATTTGGGAAGAATATTAGATCACTCATCTGGGATAGCCATAACGTGGGCTGATACATGCAGTGTGACTCATTGCGATGTTTCAAGGCTGCAAAACAACGGTATTACATTAGGCTATTCATGGGACCCACCCACAGTTGCACCTAGTGCACTGAAACGATGCTATATAGCCAACAATTACGTACATCATGCAGGTAATTTTCTGCTCGCAGATTTCGCAGGAATTTACATTATCGGCGACACGGGGCAATCTGTTATTGAATATAATCGAATACACGA
>NZ_QICL01000067.1 GCF_003201355.1 Indolivaga alginatilytica | reverse complement strand
ATGGTTCCGGTCTTTTACAACAATGACCTGGAAACCAGCAAACAAGTAGTCAAAGCCTGTTATGAAGGAGGCGTCAGAGCCTTCGAATTCACCAACAGAGGCGACTTCGCCCATGAGATATTCGCCGAATTAGTTAAATGGGCCGCCAAAGAATGTCCCGAGATGATTTTAGGCATCGGCTCCATCGTAGATGCAGGCACCGCCTCACTCTACCTGCAGCTGGGAGCCAACTTCGTAGTAGGCCCCTTGCTGAACCCCGACATCTTCAAAGTATGCAACCGCCGGCAAGTAGCCTACATACCCGGATGCGGATCCGTATCCGAAATAGGATACGCACAAGAACTCGGAGCCGAAGTAGTCAAAGTATTCCCCGCCGGAAACGTAGGAGGACCCTCTTTCGTTAAAAACGTAAAAGCACCCATGCCCTGGTCGAGTATCATGGTAACAGGAGGAGTAGAACCCACAGAGGATAACCTGACCAAATGGATAGAAGCCGGAGTAACCTGCGTAGGAATGGGCTCCAACCTCTTTCCCAAAGAAGTGATCGCAGCCAAAAACTGGGCGGAAATAACCCGGATGAGTAAAGAAGCATTAGCCATCATAGCCAAAGCAAGACAAAAATAAAGCAGTCAGCAGTTAACAGTGATCAGTCAACAAGTATAGGAGCTTATTAACTGATCATTGATATCTGCTAACTGCTAACTGATCACTGTTAACTGTTAACTAAATACCAATCAATGAATACACCCAACCAACCCACACAAAAAATGACCAATTACAGATGGACTATCTGTGCCATGTTGTTTTTTGCAACTACGATCAACTACCTGGACAGGCAGGTACTTTCCTTAACGTGGAAAGACTTTATCGCTCCCGAGTTTCACTGGACCAACAATGACTACGGTAATATCACCGCCTTGTTTTCCATCTTCTATGCCCTGAGTATGCTCTTTGCAGGTCGTTTTATCGACTGGATGGATACCAAGAAAGGATTCCTGTGGGCAATCGGTATCTGGTCTGTAGGAGCCTGTTTACATGCCTTCTGCGGAATAGCCACTTCGGGTATAGCAGCCGGAGAATGGTTCGTAGGTTTCGAAGGAGCCAGACATGCCATTGAAATGGTAAGTGACGGAGCCATGGTCGCTTCGGTAAGTGTTACACTCTTCATCTTTGCCCGTCTGGTACTGGCAATAGGGGAAGCCGGTAACTTTCCGGCAGCTATTAAAGCAACAGCCGAATACTTTCCTAAAAAAGACAGGGCTTTATCTACCAGTATCTTCAATGCCGGGGCTACGGTAGGAGCACTGGCTGCACCTATAACCATTCCTTTCATTGCTGCCCACTGGGGATGGGAAATGTCCTTTATCATTATTGGGGCACTGGGTTTTGTCTGGATGGGATTCTGGGTATTCGTTTACAAGAAACCCGAGAAGAATCCGGCTGTCAATGCAGCCGAGTTGGCTTATATCCAACAGGATCTGGACGGTAGCGAGGGTATGGATGAAGCTACTAAAAAAGCACATGACGACCGGAAAATCTCTTTTCTGGATTGTTTCAAATACAGACAAACCTGGGCATTTGCTTTTGGTAAGTTTATGACTGATGGTGTATGGTGGTTCTTCCTGTTCTGGACGCCTGCTTACCTGAGTTCGGTATATGGCATTAAATCTTCTGATCCGGAAGGTCAGTTAGCAATATTTGTATTGTATGCCATTACTCTTTTGTCTATTATCGGGGGATGGCTTCCTACTTATTTTGTGGATAAGAAGGGTATGAATCCGTATGCGGGGCGTATGAAGGCGATGTTGATTTTTGCTTTCTTCCCTCTTTTGGCTTTGTTTGCTCAGCCTTTGGGCAGTGTTTCGTACTGGCTTCCTGTGATTATTATCGGTATTGCGGGTGCGGCTCATCAGGCCTGGTCTGCTAATATTTTCTCGACGGTGGGTGATATGTTCCCTAAGAAGGCTATTGCTACTATTACGGGTATCGGCGGTATGGCCGGTGGTGTGGGTTCGTTCCTTATTAATAAGGGTTCGGGTGTATTGTTTGATCATGCAGGGGAGACTCAGATGGTCTTTATGGGATTCAAAGGTGA
>NZ_QICL01000066.1 GCF_003201355.1 Indolivaga alginatilytica | reverse complement strand
GAAATCGTCTCTTCCGACGAAGACGGCAAGATGACCGTATATCGTTCTACCATTGCACGTACCAATAAACTGAAATCCGTAAACAATCCATTAGGCGGCAGCTTTACCGTAGACTATGACCGATCGCAAGCCACCTACGATCACCCCGGAGGTAAATGGGTGATGAAATCCGTAGAAATCAATGACGGAATTTTAGACGACGGAGCCAATATGAAAACCATCTTTGAATACGCTGATGGAAAACAAGAACGTCACGAACGCGAATTCTTAGGCTTCGGTAAAGTAATCACCAAAAACATCGACACCGAATCCACAGATGCAGACAAAGTGTATCGTAAAGCCATACAGGAATACGATGTAAATTCGGTTTATACCGCAGGCAATCAAAAACGCTCGGTAGTAGAAGATGCCTCAGGTAATAAATTTACCGAAAGCGTAAACGAATACCACAGCTACAAAGTAACCGCTTCGGCAGATACATACAGCTTCGTTTCGGATAACTCAATCTGTTCAGACCGTGCCATAGCCTTTACCCCGATGAAATATGCCAAATCGGTAGTATACGAAGGACAGGCGGACGGTATGACAGCCAACGAAAGCTACTACGAATATTATTTGAACGGCTATTTCGGAGATCTTAAGAGTTATAAGTACAGCGATAAAGGAGCTTTGGGTAATACAGGAACAGGAGCATTCAATTACCAAACATTTGTTGAATATACCAACAACCTGAACAAGCATATTCTTGGTCTTCCAGTCAAAGTACAGGTGAAAGGTTCGGACGGTAAACTCTACCGCCAAACAGAAGCTGCATATGACCTTGCCTATGCCAATCACCTGACCAAAGTGACCCAGACTCTCGATGAAGGAGGCAATAAAGCAGAAATCGATATTGCGTATGACAAATACGGTAATATTACCCGAAAAACACTTCCGGCCAACAGCAAAGGACAGCGTATGTTCTATAAATACCTGTATGACCGTGACTACACTATGTATGTAGAACGTGTGGAAGACGCCTTCGGATATCGCAGCGAAATGGAAAACTACGATTACCGTTTCGGTATTCCGTTGACAACCCGTGATATGAACGGTTACACGCTTGAATCTACCATCGACCAGTTTGGACGTGTAGAAACAATCACTGGACCTAACGAGCAGGTATTGGGACTACCTTATACTATTAAGTTCGAATACCACCCGCAGATTGTAAAAGATGCAACAGGAATTAAATCGCCTGCCTATGCCGTAACAAAACATTACGATCCGCAGAACTCGACAGATGATCTGGAAACGGTAACATTCACAGACGGTTTCGGAAGAGCCATACAAGTCAAGAAAGACGGTGTCATTACCGAAACTACCAACGGAACCAATCCTGTGGATAAGAAAGTAATGATTGTCAGCGGACGTGCTAAGTTTGACCCGTTCGGACGTGTCAGGGAAGCATTCTATCCTGTATCTGAAAATATGGGAAGCAAAACAGTGTTCAATCCTGCATTCGATGCTGTGACACCGACCAAATCGGAATATGACATTATGGACAGGGCTATAAAAACAATACTGCCTGACAACAGTGAATCACTAATGGCTTATACCAAAGACAATAGTAGCCGTACACTGGTAACAACCGTTACGGATGCTATGGGAGGCAAACAATCGACATTTACCAATGGTTCGGGCTTAACTATTAAAACAGAGCAATTGTCAGGGCCTGACGGAACGATCACGACCCATTTCGAGTTCGACCCGATTAACCAATTGCTAAAAGCCATCGATAACGGGAACAATGAAACCGTATCGGCTTATGATATGGCAGGTCGTCGTACACAGGTCATACACCCTGCATCGGGAGTAACAAACTTCAAGTACGACAATGCAAGTAATCTGTTGAGTAAACAAACCGCTAATCTGGAAGAAGAAGGTAAGTTTATTAATTACGATTACGAGTATAACCGCTTGTTATCGGTTAACTATCCGAATCATCCTGAGAACAATGTGAAGTACAGTTACGGTAACAAAAATGCTTCACACAACCGTGTCGGACGACTCATGTTACAGGAAGATGCCACAGGAGCACAGGAGTTCTTCTACGGCAGATTAGGTGAAATGACGAAGGTCAAAAGAACGGTGATCATTCCTAATCAGGCGATCGCTTCCTACATTACCCAGTGGAAATACGACTCATGGAACCGTATCGAAGAAATGATCTATCCCGACGGTGAGAAGATAAGCTACAGCTACAATACCGCCGGATTGCTCGAAAGCATGAAAGGCGAAAAAGCCTATTCTTACAACTATGTCAACAAGCTGGGGTATGACAAGTTCGAGCAACGCATCTACATGAAATACTGCAACGGGGCAGAAACTAACTACAGCTACGACAACGAGCGTCGAAGATTGTCTAATCTGATGGTAATTTCGGGTAAAGATACCCGCAAGCATATTATGAACAATGCCTATTCTTATGACAAAGTAGATAACGTACTAAGTGTAATCAACACCGCACCAGCACCCGTAACAGGCATGGGAGGACAAATGAGCCATACCTATAACTATGACGGTTTATACCGTTTGCAAAGTGCAACGGGTACTTATCAGGGAACAGGAACTAAAACAGCTTCCTATACCCTTGATATGGCATATGACAATCTGCACAATATCACAAGCAAGAAACAGCATATGCAGCAACAGGGCATCCAGTTTGATGGTATCCTTAAAGCAGGTTACGATCTGTCTTATGCTTACAGCAGTGAAAAACCGCATCAGATTGCCAATCTTAAAGATGAGAATTACCGTACCGAAGGTGATGCCGCTAAGGACAAGCTAACCAAAGACCATGCCTATGAGTATGATGCAAATGGTAATCTGGTGTATGTAAATACAGCCAGAGAAAAACAGGACGGACAGGCGGAAGAAAAAGCCAACGAACGCAAACTGCTTTGGGACGAAGAAAACCGTTT
>NZ_QICL01000065.1 GCF_003201355.1 Indolivaga alginatilytica | reverse complement strand
GGTCAGCCGCTCAGAAGCTATACTTTTGCTTATAAGCAAGGGGCTTTTAATACCAATATATTGGATAAGGTGACGCATCTGGATGCTTACGGGGCTGAGTTTGCAAGCCATACGATGGACTATTATGATGATGTTAGAAATGGCAGTAATTATATACCGTTTAAGACTCAGGCTGAGATGTGGAAGTTACACGATGATGGTATAGATGCAGGATTTATTAACCCGGTGGCTAATATGGGTATATCCGGTTTCAGTGATAGAGCAAGTGCTTTGGGAGGTAGTAAGACCTCTTCAAGAAGTGTGTCGTTATATGCAGGTGTCGGAGCTCTGAATCCAGATAAAAATTTCTCGGGAGGAATAAGTTACAGCTACTCAAACAGTACAACCGAAGGAATTTCGACCTTGGTAGATGTCAACGGGGATGGTTTGCCCGATAAAGTGTTCAAAAAAGAGAACAGTTTATATTACCGGGCAAATATCTCACAAACGACAGACGGAGATGTGAAATACGGAGACGCTGTAAAAATACAGGGTGGAATATCTCAGTTTTCTAAAACCAAAAGTAATTCTCACTCCTTTGGAGCTAAAGGGTATACTCCGTTTACCTCAACAGGAATTGATACAGGGTTCTCATCGTCCGAAACTTCCGTTTATTTCTCAGATGTGAACAACGACGGTTTAATAGACCTGATTGTTGATGGTAAGGTATATTTTAACCATATAGAATTCGATGGCTCAGGCAATGCGATCCCAACCTTTACACTAAGCAGTGGTGATACTCCGAGTCCGGTGATGGGTGGCGGCGTAATTGACACAAGCAATACGGAAGTTAATCCACAGGAACAGGAAGAATTCATAAATGCTTCTCCGATGTTAGATGCTGTCCGTATATGGGAAGCTCCGTTTACAGGAGCGATCAGGATCGAGGGGAATGTACAGTTACAATCTCCACAAGCCGGATATGATCAGGTAGAGTATGAAAAAGCAGACGGTGTACATGTTGCTATCCAGGTTGCAGGAAGCCAGAAGTGGGATAAGGCGATCGCCAAAGGTGACTTTACTTCTTATCAGGCTAATGTAAGCAGTGTGACAGTTACTAAGGGGCAAAAAGTATATTTTCGTGTTCAATCCGGAACAGATAAGATGTCGAACGGTGCATTCGACCGGGTAAAATGGTCACCTG
Source organism: Indolivaga alginatilytica (assembly GCF_003201355.1). GTDB lineage: Bacteria > Bacteroidota > Bacteroidia > Bacteroidales > Dysgonomonadaceae > Dysgonomonas_A > Dysgonomonas_A alginatilytica. The sequence goes on along the minus strand of NZ_QICL01000065.1, from coordinate 2,188 downwards.
TCATCACTTATACCGACAGGGCCAATTACACAGACCCGAATGTTTTTGGAACAGCTATTTATAAGGTGTCAGATGCGGACTTTATCAGCATTGAAAATCCGAATTATATTCCATCTTCAACCCCTGTAACGGTTTCCGGTAAATTTGTTAAGCCCGTAACATCCGATAATGTTACGTTGAAAGTTATACTTTCTAATAATAAAACGCAGGAAAACGAACAGCAAACACCGAACCCGGCTTATCAGGAAGTTGTAGCATATCAAAGAATATTTGCATGGAACGAAACATTTGACGGCGATATATCTTTTAATGTGGCGAATACATTTGGCGGAGAAAACCTCCAATTCAATGTACTTGCCGAAACAAATGTAGCATCAGGTAATATCAAATGGACGCCATACATCAATTATTCGATAAATGGCAATGCTATAAGTCAGCCGGCTACGGTTTATTATCCGGTTTATGCAGCACATATTTCTGAGGGACAACCCTACACTTTAGCTGCTAACGGAAATCTCAAGATAGAACCGAAATTCTCTGGCTTGCCCGTTATACCGGACGTAACTGTTAACGGCAAATTATTGATGGCAGTTAAGAGCGTTACTGGATTAATAGCCAAACAGGAGGTAACCATTACAAGTGGCGTAGTAACGCCTGTTTCCGTTATTAATTCCGTTGCGGCACAAGCCGGAACAGTCTGGGTGGAATATTATGTGACGGATAAATCATTGTTGGCTAAACTGGGTAATCCGACAGCTATTATTACAGTGAACAGTGCAGTCTCGACAGTGGCAGCCAATACATTCACTAACCGTGAGAATGAAGGATACGGAATTATGTTCCGTGGCTGGGGGCAATTTATATATAATGCAGGAGACGGGCGATATGGTAACCCGATTCAGGAATCATTGTTAACATTGCCTGAAAATAAAAACAATGCCGACCCGATGAAGATGGTACTGATGCCGATGAGTCTGGAACCTGACTCTTTAAGCTATTGGGTAGGACAGAATCCTGCGACTTTTGTTAATGGAGGAATTATAAGCAGTTCACGGCTCGGCGAACAGCAGGTGGTATTGACCAATCCGTTGGCTGACCTGGGCAATAATAATGTTACAGGAGGCTCGTGCCTGCAAGGTTCGGGAGCTGGTGCCCCCAGCTTAAAGTCGAAAGGGGATAATAATGGAACATTGCTGGGAGGCGGAGTTCCGGGTATTTCTGCAAATTTGAGCCAAGGGAGCGGTTCCGAAGAATCTATACTATCTTTTACCGATATGAACGGTGACGGATTTCCTGATATTATAAGTAAGAATCAAATCCAGTTTACCAATGTCCGTGGAGGTTTTGACGGTGAAGTATTGTCCGGCAGATATACTTCATATTCAGAAAGCAGTAATCATGCTTTGGGAACGGGGGGAGATATTATTAAAGCCGCAAGTATTTTTGCAAAAGCTGTCAAAAAAGACGCAAATCAAGGAACTGTTTCAAACGAAAATGCCAAAAACAACCCGCCTTCATTGAGTGCGTCTGCCGATAAATCATGGAATAAAGATGAAACCAAATATTCATTAACAGATGTCAATGGGGATGGTTTACCGGATAAGGTCATGAAAGACGGAGGAAAAGTATGTCTGAACCTTGGATATGGTTTTACAGATGAAATAGCCTGGGGAATTGATGAAATTCAAAAAGGAAATGCATCGACAGTAAGTGCCGGGCTGAATTTAGGCTTCAATATAAAAAATTCCAGTTTTGCAGGTGGTTTTGGCTTAACGACAACCAGTGGTGGAGCCAATTACATGTTGATGGATATAAATTCAGACGGACTGCCCGATAAAGTATGGGAAAATAATGGAACTGTAAAAGTTGCTTTTAATACAGGAAACGGATTTGCAGAACCTGTTACATGGGCAGGAATGGATAAGATAAATAAATCGGCATCCACATCCGAATCTCTGAATGCTTCTTATACACTCAGCATTCCGATACCACTGACACCTATAGCGATTAAAATTAATCCGGGATTAAGTGCTGCTAAATCAATGAATCGTACAGTTTATTCTGTGCAAGATGTTGACGGTGATGGCTTCCCTGAAATCGTCTCTTCCGACGAAGACGGCAAGATGACCGTATATCGTTCTACCATTGCACGTACCAATAAACTGAAATCCGTAAACAATCCATTAGG
>NZ_QICL01000064.1 GCF_003201355.1 Indolivaga alginatilytica | reverse complement strand
GGTCAGCCGCTCAGAAGCTATACTTTTGCTTATAAGCAAGGGGCTTTTAATACCAATATATTGGATAAGGTGACGCATCTGGATGCTTACGGGGCCGAGTTTGCGTCACATACAATGGAGTATTATGACGATGTAGATTCGAAAAACGGGTATAAACCGTTTAAGAGTGATGCTGAGACGTGGAAGTTACATGATGATGATATTAATGCCGGATTTTTCAATCCGGTGGCTAATCTGGGAGTTCCCGGATTTAGTGATAAAGCAAGTGCTTTGGGAGGAAGTGAAACTGCGACTAAAAATATATCGGCCTATCTTGGAGTTGGTATCGGCAGCCCAATCAGTAAGGATTTATCTGCCGGAGCAAGTTATAGCTATACATCTTCGAAAACAGAAGGATTAATTACGCTTGTTGATATAAATGGAGACGGACTGGCAGATAAAGTATATAGAAAGAATAATGGTTTATACTACAGACCGAATATATCTCAGACATCAGATACAGAAGTTAAGTATGGAGATGATATTAAGATCATCGGAAATATTTCCCGTTTTTCGAGAAGTAAAAGCAAAGTAAATGCCTGGGGTCCTAAAGCCTATGCGAAAGTCGCATCCGCAGGTTATGAGAAAGGTAAAACCGAAAGTATCACTGATACTTATTTTGCCGATGTGAACAATGACGGATTAATCGATATCGTATCAGATACTAAAGTCTATTTCAATCATATCGAAAAAGATGCAGCCGGAAATCTGGTTCCGACCTTTACATTAAGCAGTGGAGATACGCCAAGCCCAATTATGGGAGGAGGAATTATTGACATTAGTGATATGGAGGTAGATCCCGCAGAACAGGAAGAGCTAATTGCCGAATCGCCATTGCTCGATGTTGTCCGCGTTTGGGAAGCACCATATACCGGAACAATAAAGATTGAAGCAGACGTACAGCTACTAGCCCCAACAGACAATTTTGATACAGATGAATATGCCAAGGCTGATGGAGTCAGAATAGCAGTACAGCTAGGTGGAAATGAAATACCGGAACTGGTAAAAGTTATTCCAAAAGAAAATACAGATGTTATTCCTCTACTAAAAAGCGGGATTAATGTTGTTAAAGGACAGAAAGTGTATTTTCGTGTGCAATCCGGAACAGATAAGATGTCCAATGGTGCGTTTGATGTGGTCAGATGGTCGCCAATAATAACATATACAAACCAAACAAATCTCATTGATCCGAATAACTATGGCACAGCCGTATTCAAGGCTTCTGAAGCAGATTTTGTGAGTGTTGAATCACCCAATAACATACCTTCGGATGTGTCCAATATTACAGTTACGGGAAATTTTGTAAAACCGATTACTTCAGACAGTATAATCCTGAAAGCGATATTGTCAAATGATCAACTAATCAATGATGGAGACGGGAATGCAATAAACAACCCGGCTTATAGTGGTCAGGTCGTTGTATATGAAAGAATATTTGCTAAGGATGAACAATATAACGGCAACCTTTCTTTCAGTTTCAGTAATAATATTCAGGGAGTGAATCTTCAACTAGTGATAGACTCCAAATCGAGTGTGGCATCCGAGAGCCTAAAATGGACTCCTTTTGTAGAATATTTATCCAATGGCATAAATACCAAAAATGCAGCGGTTGTCTATCATACCAACTATAGTACAACCTTATTTAAAGGAGATATCTATACAATGGCAACTGCCGGCACTATAAGTATTGCACCTTCTTTTTCAGCACTATTGGCTTTGCCGGCACCGGCAATTAACGGAAAATTAATGATGGTTGTTAAATCTACTTCCGGCATATTGTCTAAAAAAGAAGTGGTTGTCGTTAATGGAATAATTTCAGCGGCATCCACTATCTCAAATTTGGCTGTTGCAGCAGGAAATATATGGATAGAGTATTATGTTGAAAATAAAGATGTGAATTTTTTCACGGCATTGGGTACTCCTACGGCCACAGTTACTTCTACCGCACAGACCAATATCAATGTAAGTGCTTATACAAACAGAGCATTCGATGGCTATGGAGCTGTTTACCGCGGATGGGGCCAATTTGTATATAATGCTAATGAAGGGAGATTTGGAAATCCTATTAATGAATCTCTTTTAAAGCTTCCTGAAACAGAGGGCGATGCAGATCCTATGAAGATGGTATTTCTGCCAATGGCTTTAGAGGGGAAAAGTAAAGCATATTGGGTAGGACAAGACCCGTTGACATTTATTAATGGAGATTTAATGGCCAGTTCCCGACTCGGAGAACAGGATGTTGTAATGACCAACCCTCTAGCCGGATTTGGACAAACATCACAAACAACGGGTAGCTGCATACTGGGCTCAGCTGCTTCAGGTATTGAGTTGAAAAGTAAGAGTAGCAGTGATGGCCTTTTTGCAGGTGCAGGTGTAGGTGCGTTTTCCGGAGATGTCAGTAAATCGACAGGATGGGAGCAAAATATTATGTCTTTTACGGATATGAATGGAGACGGATTCCCTGATATTGTTTCTCAAAGCGAAATAAAATATACCAATACCAAAGGAGGACTCGATGGAGAAGTACTGGGCGGTAATTTTACCCATTACAGTAAGAATAATAGTGTTTCCGGTGGCGTTGGCGGAGGAGGTGTCATATTGTCGTCCTCTACTACTTCCGGAGAGAGAGGTAATACAAGATTTAAGGATTTTACACCAACCGGAAAGACAGGGGCAACAGCAACTAAAATAAAAGATTTGAGTAATGAAGCCTTAGTCAGTTCCTTTAACGGTTTGAATAAATTGTCTGTATCGGGTTCTGTCGGTGGATCTTATAATGAAGATTATACCGATTACACCTTACTAGATGTGAATGGTGATGGCTTACCGGATAAGATATTGTCGGATAAACGTGTACAATTAAATTTAGGTTATGGATTTTCAGAGCCGATTGACTGGCAAATAGAAAAAATAAGTAGTGGTCATAGCTGGACAATCAATGCCGGAGGGGGACTAGGATATTCAATTAATAAGGGTAGTTTCTCAGGTGGATTTGGAATAACAACTGCTTCAAGCCAGGTTGACTACCAGTTGTTGGATGTAAATGCAGACGGGTTGCCGGATAAGGTATGGAAAGATGGTGATAACATACAGGTCGCACTGAATACAGGTAATAGTTTTGCACCCCCTATGCTATGGCAGGGATTCAGGGATATCAGTAAATCCTCTTCAACATCAGAATCAGCTAATGCTGCTGCAACATTTGGCTTTATCATACCTCTGACTCCTATAAAGATAGTTATTAATCCGGGTGGTAGTATCGGGCAAAGTATGAGCCGTCCACTCGTAGACCTTCGTGACGTTGACGGTGACGGCTTCCCCGAAATCGTCTCTTCCGACGAAGACGGCAAGATGACCGTATATCGTTCTACCATTGCACGTACCAATAAACTGAAATCCGTAAACAATCCATTAGG
>NZ_QICL01000063.1 GCF_003201355.1 Indolivaga alginatilytica | reverse complement strand
GACGACCTAAGAGGACTGGCTAAAGTCATGGAATTCATGCGGGCCATCAGTATATTATTTGTAGTAGTACATATCTATTGGTTCTGTTACCAATCCATTCGGGAAACGGGTGTTAACATCGGAGTAGTCGATAAGATTTTATTAAACTTTCAGAATACGGCTGGATTATTCTCACATATATTCTGGACGAAGCTATTTGCGGTGGTATTTCTTGCCTTGTCCTGTTTGGGAACAATAGGCGTAAAAGAAGAGAAAATCACATGGGCTAAGATCTGGATGTTTCTGGCAATAGGGTTTATTCTATTCTTTCTCAATTGGTGGATATTGGCTCTGCCCTTGCCCTTAATAGCCAATACAGCTATTTATATTTTCTCTATGACAGTGGGTTATATTTTGCTTCTGATGGGAGGATTGTGGATGAGCCGTTTACTAAAGACCAACCTGATGGAAGACGTTTTTAATATTGAAAACGAATCTTTTATGCAGGAAACCCGATTGATGGAAAATGAATATTCGGTCAATCTGCCGACCCGTTTTTTCTATAAGAAGAAGTGGAACAAGGGATGGATCAACGTAGTCAATCCCTTTCGGGCGACTATTGTTTTGGGAACACCGGGTTCAGGTAAATCGTATGCGGTGGTCAATAATTTTATCAAGCAACAGATAGAAAAGGGCTTCGCCTTGTATTTGTATGACTACAAATTTGATGATCTGTCGGTTATCGCCTACAATACACTGAATAAGAATCTCGATAAATACAAAGTTGCCCCTAAATTCTATGTGATTAATTTCGATAATCCGGCAAAGAGCCACCGTTGCAATCCGATTGCCCCGGAGTTTATGACAGACATTGCCGATGCCTATGAATCTGCCTATACCATTATGTTAAACCTCAATAAAACGTGGATTCAAAAGCAAGGCGACTTCTTTGTCGAATCTCCGATAATCCTCTTAGCAGCAATAATTTGGTATCTGAAAATCTATGAGAATGGCAAGTATTGTACCTTTCCTCATGCCATTGAGTTTTTGAATAAAAAATATGGCGATATTTTTACTATTTTGAGTTCGTATCCCGAACTCGAAAACTACATGAGTCCCTTTATGGATGCGTGGGAAGGAGGTGCGGCTGATCAGTTGATGGTGCGCCCGTAAGGGTACATAATAAATATCTCTTTGGCAAGAGATTAGGTTCGCGTTCTTTGAAAAATAACCTATCATCACCCGACTTATCCATTAACGAAAGACGATGGGGAGTGTAGCATGTCGGGAACGCCACAAGTGGACAAACTACCATGTTTCGACTGAGTGGCTAGATGAAACGATAGATATGAGGATAAAGTCAGTATTGATTGAACGATAGTCTGAGCGGTCAGATGGTAGACTTTGACGTAAGGTAGTTATACAATTCTCAAAAGAATTGAAACCCGTCATATCGTAGTACCCAGCTTCGCCCTGTTAGGTTGCTTGGGCAAAAGAACTTACTGCGACGCAACTACATAAATAGTAAAGGACGAAAGTCGTATCCGACAATTTATCATGCCAAAGTAATCTGAATTTCAGATTATGTTATTATGTATCTAAACGGGGATTACCTAACCCGAAATGCCAATTGTAAGGCTATGAGGTGTAGACCTCTGAATATTCGGTATGGTAACAGAGCCTCCGTAGTAGTCTGAGCAAGGGAAAGCCTTGTACACGCAGGTAAAACTGCATGGCGAAGGGGGGCAGTTAATTCAGTTTAATATGATTAATGGAAATTGTGAGAGACATGAGAAATCCTGAAAAAGTATTAAACAGTCTATGCCAACACAGCAGCGACTTGACTTACAAGTTCGAAAGGCTGTATAGGATTCTGTTTAATGAAGAAATGTACTACATTGCCTATAAACGCATTTATGCGAAAGAAGGCAATATGACCAAAGGTGTCGATGGTAAAACCATTGACGGCTTCAGTATATCCAACGTTAAACGGCTTATTGATACGTTAAAAGATGAAACGTATCATCCTTATCCCTCCAAAAGGACATATATCCCGAAGAAAAACGGGAAAAAACGTCCTTTAGGTATTCCTGCATTTTATGATAAATTGCTACAAGAAGTAATCAGAATGATTTTGAACGCAATTTACGAAGGTAGTTTTGAAAAGACTTCTCATGGTTTCAGACCCAAGAAAAGTTGTCATACTGCATTGAAAAGTATTCAGAATACATGTAATGGTACAAAATGGTTTATAGAGGGAGACATTAAAGGCTTCTTTGATAATATCAACCATGAAATACTAATCAATATTCTGGAGGAACGAATTGCAGATGATAGATTCATTCGAATTATCCGTAAATTTCTGAATGCAGGTTATGTAGAAGATTGGGTATTCCATAAATCGTATAGTGGAACTCCACAAGGTGGTCTTATTAGCCCAGTTCTGGCTAACATTTACCTAGACAAGTTCGATAAATACATGAAAGAATATATCCAAAAATTCGACAAGGGAAAAAGGAGAAAAGAAAATCCTATCGCCAAAAGACTCGGACATCGTAAGGCAAAGCTGGTGTCGAAACTTAAAAACGTAAAAGACAATACAGAAAGAAAACAGCTTAATGAGCAGATTAGAGAAATAGTAAAGGAACGCCTAAAATATCCTGCTGGAGATGAAATGGATGATAGTATCAAACGTCTGAAATATGTAAGATATGCGGATGATTTTCTTATAGGAGTTATTGGAAGTAAGGAAGACTGCGAACAGATTAAAGATGGCATCAAGAAATATTTATACGAGGTACTGAAACTGGAACTGTCGGAAGAAAAAACGTTGATAACAAATGCACAGAAATCAGCTAAATTTCTTGGATATGACATTTTCGTGCGAAAATCCAATGATACGCATCGGGATAAAAACGGACACCTTAATAGGAGCTATGACCACAAGATTGTTCTCTATGTGACTACCGAAGTTATGCGAAATAAACTCTTAGCCTATAATGCGTTGAAAATAACGAAAAAGAACGGCTCGGAGTTTTGGAAACCAACAGGACGTAACTACATGAGAAACTTGGATGATTTAGAAATCATCAGCCAATACAATTCTGAAATTATGGGTTTCTATAATTATTACTCAATCGCTAATAATAGCTGTATAATCGACTCCTTTTATAACATCATGGAGTACAGCATGTATAAAACTTATGCAGGCAAATACCGTACTTCCAAAAAGAAGATAATAGCCAAACACAAGAAAAACGGTGTTTTCGCTATTCCATACATAGATAAAAGGGGGCACATTCTGTATCGGGAATTTTACAACAAAGGGTTCAAACGTAAGGATATGCCTGACGTGAACTTAAATGACAGATTTCCCAATACGATTGCCATTACAGGCGGTAGGAATGGACTTATAACAAGGCTTCAAGCCCGAGTTTGTGAACTTTGCGGTTCAACAGATGAGCTTGAAATGCACCACGTCCGTAAACTGAAAGACCTGAAAGGGAAATCTGATTGGGAAGTCAAAATGATTGCTCGCAAACGTAAAACTTTAGCAGTATGTTTAAAATGTCACCACAAGATACACGCAGGCAAGCTAGACTGAATGAATTAATGGAGAGCTGTATACGCAGGAATGTGTACGTACGGTTCGGAGGCGAGTACTTGGAAACCTACCACTGTCAAAGGTGGCAAGGCGTTGGGTGCTTAGCCTATGGACAAATAGCGAGTGCTAAAATTCCACTATCGAGAATGATTTCACCACAACTCTATTGGGTAATGACGGGCAACGATTTTACACTGGATATTAACAATCCCGAACAGCCCAAGATTTTGTGTGTAGGTAACAATCCCGATCGGCAGAATATCTACTCAGCGGCACTGGGATTATACAATTCCCGCATCGTAAAACTGATTAATAAAAAAGGAATGCTGAAAAGCTCGGTGATTATAGACGAATTACCGACGATCTATTTCCGGGGTTTGGATAACCTGATTGCAACCGCTCGAAGCAACAAGGTAGCTGTATGTTTAGGATTTCAGGATTTCAGCCAGTTGAACCGTGACTATGGCGATAAGGAAAGCAAGGTCGTAATGAATAC
>NZ_QICL01000062.1 GCF_003201355.1 Indolivaga alginatilytica | reverse complement strand
TTAAAAAGAGGGCGGCTATCTACTCTCCCACCTAAAGGCAGTACCATCGACGTGGTTGGGCTTAACTTCTCTGTTCGGAATGGGAAGAGGTGGATCCCCAACGCTATAACCACCTTAATATGTTTGTCAGTGAACAGTTATCAGATAACAGTGAACAGTTGTTTTACTGTTGACTGGTCACTGCTGACTGTATGACTGTTATAATAAGACGTGATGTAAAAGAGCTTTCAAAAATTACTTCGTATGTAGCAAACCCGATCAATCAGGCGATTCACCCGGGCAGGGTTACATGAAAAAAGTTTCGGGCAATTAGTACTACTCGGCTATGACATTACTGCCTTTACACCTGTAGCCTATCAACGTCGTAGTCTGCGACGACCCTTATAAGGATATCTTATCTTGAGGCTGGCTTCGTACTTAGATGCTTTCAGCACTTATCCAATCCAGACTTAGCTACCCGGCGATGCTCCTGGCGGAACAACCGGTAAACCAGGGGTCTGTCCAACACGGTCCTCTCGTACTAGTGTCAGATCCCCGCAAATATCCTACGCCCACGATAGATAGAGACCGAACTGTCTCACGACGTTCTGAACCCAGCTCGCGTGCCACTTTAATGGGCGAACAGCCCAACCCTTGGGACCTTCTCCAGCCCCAGGATGTGACGAGCCGACATCGAGGTGCCAAACCATTCCGTCGATATGAGCTCTTGGGAATGATCAGCCTGTTATCCCCGGAGTACCTTTTATCCTTTGAGCGATGGCCATTCCATACTGAAACCACCGGATCACTATGCTCTAGTTTCCTACCTGATCGACTTGTCGGTCTCTCAGTCAAGCGCGCTTATGCCATTACACTCTACGAACGGTTACCAATCGTTCTGAGCGCACCTTTAGAAGCCTCCGTTACTCTTTTGGAGGCGACCACCCCAGTCAAACTACCCACCATACAGTGTCCTCGTATCTACGAGTTAGAATTCAAACAATTAAAGGGCCGTATTTCAAGGGTGACTCCACAAATACTAGCGTACCTGCTTCATAGTCTCCGGCCTATCCTACACATCAAGTGCCCAAATTCAATGTAAAGCTATAGTAAAGGTTCACGGGGTCTTTTCGTCCCATCGCGGGTAATCGGCATCTTCACCGATACTACAATTTCACCGAGCTCACAGTTGAGACAGTGTCCAGATCATTACACCATTCGTGCAGGTCGGAACTTACCCGACAAGGAATTTCGCTACCTTAGGACCGTTATAGTTACGGCCGCCGTTTACTGGGGCTTCAATTCAAAGCTTCTCATTGCTGATGACTTCTCCTCTTAACCTTCCAGCACCGGGCAGGTGTCAGGCTATATACTTCTTATTTCTAATTTGCATAGCCATGTGTTTTTGTTAAACAGTTGCCTGGACCTATTCTCTGCGACCTACCATCACTGATAGGTACCCTTTCTCCCGAAGTTACAGGGTCATTTTGCCTAATTCCTTAACTGTGAATCACTCGAGCGCCTTAGTATACTCAACCCAACTACGTGTGTCCGTTTTAGTACGGGTACGATAAAGATTAGCGTTTAGCGGTTTTTCTTGGCAGTGTGTTTACCTACATTATTGACTTGCCACAAGGGCTCATCATACTTTCAAGTTCGACTCTCCCGGCGGATTTGCCTACCGGAATCAACGCCTACACTCTTTAACCATCTATTCCGTCAGATGGCAGTAGTTTCACTTCTGCGTCCCCACATCACTCTTTATAGTAGTAACGGAATGTTAACCGTTTCGTCCATCGGAATCGCCCTTCGGCTTATCCTTAGGTCCCGACTGACCCTGATCCGATTAGCGTTGATCAGGAAACCTTAGTCTTTCGGCGAGGAGGTTTCTCACCTCCTTTATCGTTACTCATACCTACATTTGCTTTTCTGTCCGCTCCAGAGTAGCTTACGCTACGCCTTCTACGCTGAACAGAATGCTCCCCTACCGATAATATTTTATCCCATAGCTTCGGTAACATGTTTGATGCCCGATTATTATCCACGCATCGCCACTCGACTAGTGAGCTGTTACGCACTCTTTAAATGAATGGCTGCTTCCAAGCCAACATCCTAGCTGTCTTTGTAGCAACACTTCGTTAATTCAACTTAACATGTATTTGGGGACCTTAGCTGATGGTCTGGGTTCTTTCCCTCTCGGACATGGACCTTAGCACCCATGCCCTCACTCCCGGTAAAATCTTGTGCCCATTCGGAGTTTATCTGGACTTGATAGGCGGTGAAGCCCTCGCATCCAATCAGTAGCTCTACCTGACACAAGTTATAAGCCGAGGCTGCACCTAAATGCATTTCGGGGAGTACGAGCTATCTCCAAGTTTGATTAGCCTTTCACCCCTACCCTCAAGTCATCCGAAAGCTTTTCAACGCTTACCGGTTCGGTCCTCCAATTGGTGTTACCCAACCTTCAACCTGCTCAAGGGTAGATCACTTGGTTTCGCGTCTACTCCCATTGACTAAGCGCCCTGTTAAGACTTGCTTTCGCTTCGGCTGCGTACCTACTGGTACTTAACCTTGCCAATGAGAGTAACTCGTAGGTTCATTATGCAAAAGGCACGCCGTCACCATTAATGGCTCCGACCGCTTGTAGGCACATGGTTTCAGGGTCTATTTCACTCCTCTGTTCGAGGTTCTTTTCACCTTTCCCTCACGGTACTGGTTCACTATCGGTCTCTCGGAAGTATTTAGCCTTACCGGATGGTCCCGGTGGATTCATACAGGATTTCTCGTGTCCCGCACTACTCAGGAGTCTGCTAGGCTTGGTTAGGGTTTCGTATACGGGATTATCACCCTCTGTGATCGATCTTTCCAAATCGTTCTACTACTCTAACTTCTTGCCACAGCGCAGTCCTACAACCCCAATAATGCCGAAACATTATTGGTTTGGGCTAATCCCATTTCGCTCGCCACTACTCTGGGAATCACTTTTGTTTTCTTTTCCTATGGGTACTTAGATGTTTCAGTTCCCCACGTTTGCTTCTGGTTAGACCAGATGACAGAATCTTCTTCTGACGGGTTGCCCCATTCGGATATTTACGGATCAAAGGATATTTGCTCCTCCCCGTAACTTTTCGCAGCTTATCACGTCCTTCGTCGCCTTCGAGAGCCTAGGCATCCCCCATGTGCCCTTATTTACTTTTTTCTTCGCCTGATTTATAATTATATATAAGTTATATATAACTATATATCGGTTTGATATATACTTATTTTTTCTACTTGCTCTTGTTTACATCATGTCAAAGATCGTTTTGATCAGTTTACAGTGATCAGTTATCAGTGAACATATTTAATGTTGACTGTTATCTGGTAACTGTTGTCTGTCTTTGGTGGAGAATAACGGATTCGAACCGTTGACCCCCTGCGTGCAAGGCAGGTGCTCTAGCCAGCTGAGCTAATCCCCCGTGGGTTCAGTGAACAGTGAACAGTTAGCAGTGATCAGTTGTTATTTTAACTGTTGACTGTATATTGTTGACTGTTGACTGTCTTGGTAGTCCCAGGCAGAGTTGAACTGCCGACCTCTACATTATCAGTGTAGCGCTCTAACCAACTGAGCTATAGGACTGGCTTGTTCTTTTTTCGCGCCTGAAACTGTGGCTACAGCTTCTGTGTTCTCTTATTTTATCAGGTTCTACATTTTTTTTAAAAACAACTTCATATATAATACATTAGACATCGGGTAGATTCTTATTTTTTTAAGAATCTGTAATAGGTAAGACAAGGCTTCTCCAGAAAGGAGGTGTTCCAGCCGCACCTTCCGGTACGGCTACCTTGTTACGACTTAGCCCCAGTCACTAGTTTTACCCTAGGACGCTCCTTATCGGTTACGTACTTCAGGTACCCCCAGCTTCCATGGCTTGACGGGCGGTGTGTACAAGGCCCGGGAACGTATTCACCGCGCCATGGCTGATGCGCGATTACTAGCGAATCCAGCTTCATGGAGTCGAGTTGCAGACTCCAATCCGAACTGGGAATGGCTTTGGAGATTGGCATCCTGTCACCAGGTAGCGACCCTCTGTACCATCCATTGTAACACGTGTGTCGCCCCGGACGTAAGGGCCGTGCTGATTTGACGTCATCCACACCTTCCTCACAGCTTACGCTGGCAGTCTTGTCAGAGTCCTCAGCTTGACCTGTTAGTAACTAACAATGTGGGTTGCGCTCGTTATGGCACTTAAGCCGACACCTCACGGCACGAGCTGACGACAACCATGCAGCACCTACACATCTGCTATTGCTAGAAGCCTAATTTCTTAAGCGGTCAGATGCATTTCAAGCCCGGGTAAGGTTCCTCGCGTATCATCGAATTAAACCACATGTTCCTCCGCTTGTGCGGGCCCCCGTCAATTCCTTTGAGTTTCACCGTTGCCGGCGTACTCCCCAGGTGGATTACTTATCGCTTTCGCTTAGCCGCTTATTGTAATATCACAAACAGCTAGTAATCATCGTTTACGGCGTGGACTACCAGGGTATCTAATCCTGTTTGATACCCACGCTTTCGTGCTTCAGCGTCAGTTATAGTTTAGTAAGCTGCCTTCGCAATTGGAGTTCTTCGTGATATCTATGCATTTCACCGCTACACCACGAATTCCGCCTACTTCAAATATACTCAAGAAAAACAGTTTCAACGGCAATTTTAAGGTTGAGCCTCAAACTTTCACCGCTGACTTATAATCCCGCCTACGCACCCTTTAAACCCAATAAATCCGGATAACGCTTGCATCCTCCGTATTACCGCGGCTGCTGGCACGGAGTTAGCCGATGCTTATTCGTATGGTACTTGCAAGAGGTTACACGTAACCCTTTTTACTCCCATACAAAAGAAGTTTACAACCCGTAGGGCAGTCATCCTTCACGCGACTTGGCTGGTTCAGACTCTCGTCCATTGACCAATATTCCTCACTGCTGCCTCCCGTAGGAGTCTGGACCGTGTCTCAGTTCCAGTGTGGGGGATAAACCTCTCAGTTCCCCTATCCATCGTTGCTTTGGTGAGCCGTTACCTCACCAACTGGCTAATGGAACGCATGCCCATCTTCTACCGATTAATCTTTAGCAAATATTACCAGGCGGTATCCCTGCGTTATGGGGTATTAATCCGGATTTCTCCGGGCTATTCCCCTGTAGAAGGTAGGTTGCATACGTGTTACTCACCCGTGCGCCGGTCGTCATCAAAGTATTGCTACTTCATGCTACCCCTCGACTTGCATGTGTTAGGCCTGTCGCTAGCGTTCATCCTGAGCCAGGATCAAACTCTTCTTTGTATATCTTTTTT
>NZ_QICL01000061.1 GCF_003201355.1 Indolivaga alginatilytica | reverse complement strand
CCGAACTGTAAATCAAAACTGATAGTCAAGACAAGTCAAAAGCGGAGTTTCAATGACAGCTACTATATGACTGTTATAGATGCACACAAAGGCTACCAGGTTGTACGGACGATTATGTTAAGCTATACCACCAAAGTGGGCAAGCTAACCGAATACACGCATTCGGAAGTCATGCAACGCTGGATAGCACCCAATGGGAAGCATTGCACATTTGCACGGCTTCGCCAGGCAATGGGAACGTGCTATTATGATTCATGGCTATTTCATACTTCTTTGGAACTGCGTAGCGAAAATATCAACAACAAGTATTATATAAATGTCTATGACAGAATTAATACAGGCGAAATTTACCCACGTCAGAAGCTAATCCCCGAACTCAAAAGGACAGGGTACAAGAAGCCTCTGTACAGGCAAAAACCCCTAGACCTATTTCGTATCCTACTGACCGACAGCAGAGCCGAAACCTTGATAAAAGCAGGATATACAAAGCTACTCCAACGAATCATGGACAGCGGTTGGACACTCAGTATAGACAATTATTTCCAATCCATCCGCATTTGCATCCGTAACGGCTACAAAATTAAGGATGCGACTATGTGGTGCGACTATGTAGATATGCTTCGCTTTTTTGGCAAAGACCTGCATAACGCAAAATATGTATGCCCTACCAACTTAAAAGCCGAACACGACCGCTATGTAATCAAGAAAGCAAAAGCGAATGCACGTTTGGAGGTTGAGAAGCAACTTGAAAAGGAAGAAGAATACAGACTAGCCAAGGAAAAGTTTTTCGGACTGATGTTTTCGGATGGACTTATCAGCGTCCGTGTACTTGAAAGCGTAGCTGAGATTGTCGCTGAGGGTAGAGCCATGAAGCATTGCGTGGCAAGCTATCACTCAAAAGCCGATTCACTTATTCTAACGGCTTGCATCGATGGAAAAAAGATTGAAACAATTGAACTCTCGTTATCTCAATTACGAATTATCCAAAGCAGAGGTTATGAAAAGTATTCTATTATCCAAAGTATCCCAAAGAGTATCTTCCTATTGCATTGACACTCAGATACTCTTTTATTGTTTTTCTTTTGATAACAATTTATAGCATCAGTATAGATTTTTCAGAAAAGCCTTCAGTTTTAGGTCTTTCTCCCAACTCTTGGCTTCCGGTTCTTTTATTCCTACTTGTTCATAAGCTTTCTCTATGGCTTCTCGTTTAGCTTTGGAATCAATACGGGCATATACCTCTGTAGTCGTAATTGATGCATGACCAAGAAAATCACGTATATGGATAAGATCCCATCCGGCTTGGAGAAGATGCATGGCTCGGCTATGGCGGATGATATGCGGTGTTATGTTTCCAACAATTAAATCATTGTTGACAATTCTTGCCTTATCTACATATTTATTGAGGATATATGTTATGCCCGGCGTAGTCATCTTTCCATGCCAAGCATTAAAGAACAAAGCCCTATCACTCATTTGAGGACTGTCCAATCTGTTTTCTTTTAAATAGTTATCAAGTAACTCTTCCAAACTGTCGTTCAGTAACACCAGTCTTTCTTTAGCTCCTTTCCCGACAAGTTTTATCATATATGGCTTGCCTCTTCGGATTGAAGAGGGCGTCAAGTGAATAAGTTCTTGAACGCGGGCGCCACTATAATATAGCAATGAGAGTAATGCCAAGTCGCGTCTACCTCTCTTGCTGTCAGTATTTATTTGAGAGAGCAGGAGAGAGAGACCTTCTGGAGATAAATAGTTCATCGTTACTTTCACCTTACGTTTCATCTTTATTTGCGTAATTGATTTCCATTGAGCCATGTTTTCTACATCAATATATAGCATATAGTTACAAAAAGAGTGTAAGACAGCCAACCGCTGATTACGAGTGCGAGTACAGTTATGACGGTTTTGCTCAAGCCAATCCAGAAACTCAGCCACAGAGTCTTTCGTGAAATGTCTCAACTCTATCCTATCTGCACTGATTCGTTTATTTTGATTCATAAAATCAAGATAGTGAACAAACACGTCGCGATAGGCTCTGATCGTATTTGAACTAACTCCACGTTGCCGAATCAAGTAATCCTTAAAAAATCCTTCCACACAAGTAGCAAAATCCTTGTGGCTTTTCTTGTTGTTAATCATTATCATATGTGTTTTAAGAGTTATTATACTTGCACGGATTTAAAGACTGCTTTACGATTTCATTTATGCAGTTTGTTACATTCAAATCCATCACATTAAGTTCGGGGAACATCTCTTGGGTGAGACGCAGATAGTATTCCGTATCAAAAACTTTTCGATGCCCCATGAAAGATGAAAGAATCGGGAGTGAGCAATATAGACTTTTACCTGCCCGAAACATCTTCACAAAAGAATGGATACATGCCGTATATCTTAAACTATGGAGTGATGGTCCCTTTCCATGGTCTGCCAGTGATATACCCGCATCAGTCAAAACTCTACGGAAGACGTGTCCCATAGATCCTCTGTCACAGCGTTTCCCGACAAGATTCACGAACAGAGGACTATGTGAGTCGCAAAGTCCTTTTATGGGCATGCGGTCTCGGTATGCTATATATTCTTTCAGCACTTTTTCCATGGACGGATTTAGCGGAACCAGCCGCTGGCTACCATTCTTGGTTTGTCTTAGCAAAATAACGTGTCGAGAAAAATCTACATCACCATTATTTATGGATAATGCTTCACTTGTGCGAATTGCCGTACTATACAACAGCCGGATATATGCAGGAACTGCTATCATAAGACTTCGTGGGTAAAAATTCTTTAACCTAAGGCTGTCGCATGAACTGAATATTCTATCCATTTCATCATGGGTGAAGATATAAGGAGGATGTTCTTTGTGTCTTGAGGGAGGTTTGGGGGGAATGTAGTTATCGACTCCAAGTCGGGACATGTAATACAGAAACCTTCTGATTTCAAGCACCTTCCGGTAATAAGTAGCACAAGAAAGATTTTTCATGGAATCCAACCAAGCATCTATTATATCTTTATCCACATACTCCTTTGTGTATTGCATCTCTTGCAGAAAACGATCAAAAGTCAACATTGTATAGAATATTGTTTCCACATGACGCCCACTCTTTTGCTTGTACTCGATATATGAGACTATATATGTTGCCACGGAACATTTAAATGAATAATCTTTAATCATAGAACCTCCCTCCTTTCTGCTCATAGAATGCACTGTCTATAATTGGAACATTAAGAGAACATTCAATCAACTGTGAAACGTTAACGCCGAGGTAATACATTGTAGATTGAGTTTCTTCATGCCCTAACACTTCGGATATGACAGGCAACCCTATACCACCATTAAGCATCGCCGTTGCCAAACTGTGACGCAAGGAATGAGGTCCTTGATGACGATAAGTATAATCTACCCCAGATTTGAGAACTGCACCTCGAATCGCTATATTTATACATTCAGTTGAGAGTTCTCCATAAGGAGCCTTATGTAAAATGAAGACATTTTTTGAATTAGACTGTGGTCTGCCATTTTTCACATAGTCTATTATCGCATTGCCCACATCGTCTAATAACGGAAGGGATATGAGACGCTTGGTCTTATATTGTTCTAAAACAATAAGATTGCTATCCCAATCAAGATTTGAGAATTTTAGTTTTCTTATATCTGAAGATCTTAACCCTAATCTTGATGCAAGCAATAACATTGCAAAGTTCCTTATTCCTGTCGAGGTTCTTATTTTCATGGCAGTTTTTTCTATTTTCAAAACCTCCTCAGGTGTATAATATGACGGAACTTTTTCTTTTTCTATAGGTTTAATATCGTGGAAAAAATCTAAAAAATCCTCCTTGATGATGCCATTTTCATATAAGTAGCTCATAAAACGTTTCAGAGCATAGAATACATGTCGCTTCTGATTAGATTCTGAAAGGAAAGAAACAATGTCATCCCAACATATATTTTCAATAGACTTATTAAGCAGTCTCATTTTTTCGGAAAATCTGCTCAAGACCATGAGATGTTGCTTTACAGTCTCTTCGGATAATCGATATTTATCATGTAGGTAATTCAGATATTGCTCATAAATATCGCGCGATTCTCCTACGAGAGGATGCTTCTTGACTTGTCTCCAACGCATTAGGTGTGGACGGTTTTCAATTATGTCGTCCAGCCATTTTACAAGAGATAGACATCCGGCATAACGCGTGGGCTTTGCACGAATCTGGGGGTTCGACACATAATCGGCAAACAATTCGCCGACCATTGGAGAATAAAATTGTAACCCTTTGCATTCCATATAGGTCACGAGATACTTTAAACTCCCAGTGTGATTAACAACATACTGCTTGCTATAGGATTCTCCTTGCAATCTTTCTTTTAAGCGAACTTCGAGTTCATTGATTGGAATTTCATTCATCATATTCAATACTCATTTTAATGGTTTTATTATGCAAAGGTATTGAACATTATCAAAACACATTATCGAAAATGATATTGATTATCAGTTAATTAAAATGAAATACAATGGTTTGTTTTGATAATAGAATACTTTTCATAACCTCTGCTTTGGATAACCCGTAATTGAGATAATGAGAGTTCAATGGTTTCAATCTTTTTCCCATCGATGCAAGCTGTTAGAATAAGTGAATCGGCTTTTGAGTGATAGCTTGCCACGCAATGCTTCATGGCTCTACCCTCAGCTACAATCTCGGCTACGCTTTCAAGTACACGGACGCTGATAATCCCATCCGAAAACATCAAGCCAAAAAACCTTTCTTTGGCTTGTCTGTAGTCTTCTTCCTTTTCAAGTTGCTTCTCAACCTCCAAACGTGCATTCGCTTTTGCTTTCTTGATTACATAGCGGTCGTGTTCGGCTTTTAAGTCGGTAGGGCATACATATTTTGCGTTATGCAGGTCTTTTCCAAAAAAGCGAAGCATATCTACATAATCGCACCACATAATAGCATCTTTAATTTTGTATCCGTTACGGATGCAAATGCGGATGGATTGGAAATAGTTGTCTATACTTAGTGTCCAACCGCTGTCCATGATTCGTTGGAGTAGCTTTGTATATCCTGCTTTTATAAAGGTTTCGGCTCTGCTGTCGGTTAGTAGAAGACGAAATAGGTCTAGGGGTTTTTGCCTGTACAGAGGCTTCTTGTACCCTGTCCTTTTGAGTTCGGGGATTAGCTTTTGACGTGGGTAAATTTCGCCCGTATTAATTCTGTCATAGACATTTATACAGAATTTATTATTGCGGTTTTCGTCCCTTAATTCCAATGGAGTATGAAATATCCATGAATCATAGTAGCACGTTCCCATCGTTTGGCGAAGCCGTGCAAATGTGGCGTGTTTGCCATTGGGGG
>NZ_QICL01000060.1 GCF_003201355.1 Indolivaga alginatilytica | reverse complement strand
GCCCCGTAAGCATCCAGATGCGTCACCTTATCCAATATATTGGTATTAAAAGCCCCTTGCTTATAAGCAAAAGTATAGCTTCTGAGCGGCTGACCCTCAAAAGCAATATCCACTTTATTCAGTAACTTATTGCTTGAAGTAAGGAAACCGTATCTTGCCGAATTGGTTTTCTTATCTTTCTGGGTAGTACTTGTTAAAGTAACCACCGTATGCGGATCATTTCCTTTATTACCTGCTCTTACCTCTTTCAAATAAATAGCTTTGGCAGTCAGACTACCTTTAATAGTTTCGTCCACCGTTTCATAAATGTATTCGATATAATCGCCGTGCAATTCTTCCACACGAGACAGTTTCCATTCTACGACCACATCTTTGTTGCCGTTTAATGTTTTTGCCGAACCTTTAAGTACTGCTCCATATGTATATTTTGTTCCCGACTTATCGGTTACTTCCCATGTATAATTAGCAGGGCTGCTTCCTTTACGAATTATCTTCGAGAAGCTGCCTTCGTTTCTTGGATAAAACTGGCGGTCTGTTTTGCGGTTGATCTTGTCGCCACGATGTGCTACGGAGCTTTCGCCCGCATCGTCCATCGTCACAAGCATACTTCCACCCATCGAATAAGTTTCGGTTTCTTTCGCATCGTCATAGCGAGGTACGCCCCAGCGGGTATCTACCGATATGCTTGGAGTACTTAAATCCCAGCCTTCGCCCAGCCATCCTGCTCCACCATCGGAGTTGTATTGAATACCCAGGCTCGGTTGCATACCGTTACGTGCCGGAGGCATCTCAAAACCGTAGCTCAATCCTGCCGAACCTCTGTTGTTAGCCGCAGGAGGTGCAATCACCTGTACTTTTGCCGTAGGGTCAGCCGCCTTGATATCGTTCATCATCGTAGGTGCAAAACCTTGCGTCTCGGGCGATTCGGGTGTTTGTATCACCCCGTTTATCATATCCGTAAAGTGAGTAGTGGTAGATACAATCAGTTGATTTTTCTTATCGATCGTATCCCGTTTTAACGCTACCCAGTGTTTTGTATCGAGGTCAAAATAGTACGTTTTGATGTCATCTTCGGTAAACCCATTCGGTATTTTGGTACGGTCATACTTGATAGTTACTTTAGCTCCGTCTGCAAAATGTTCGCCATGAGGAAGGAAACGATATCCTCTATGCGAAGCCGTCACATTACTCATAGCCATATCCAAAGCAGGAAGGTCGATGTGTCTCAATGAAGTGATCGAAATATTTTTAGTTGCCAGAAGGGCTTTCGAATCCACATTCAACAGAGCCGTTTCGAGTTTCAAATCTTCCGCAATACCTTTTTGGAAGGTTTTCGAAGTTTGTTTTGTATTGTTATTCATCGCATACTCTATATCGGCGGAAGCACCGTTTGTAAAGTTGATTTCTTTACTTACTTCTTTGCCGTTTGCAAGTATGGCTTTTACGCTTACTATCCTATTTGCGTTTAATGGGACGATTGCTTCAAAAGCACCATTTACGGCAGATATCTGCTTTCCATCCACATAAAACTTCATTTGTTCGGCGTTCTTATCCTGAACAAATCCACTCACATAAGCCTTGTTGTCAAAACTCGTACCTGTACTATTCACGACAAGCATGGAGGTATTAGCTCCTTTTTCCACCTCGATGGACAGGTTCTTTACCTTGTATCCATACTCAGCGTTTTCGGGTAAGCTGAACTGAATTTGGTTGTCTCCTTTTTTGAGCCATCCGGGGTTCAATTGTTCCCGTTGCAAAGCCGGTTTATCCGATAGTTTTACCTGATAACCGCCTGTTGCCAACCGGTCGTTAATGCTTTTTGGTACATTGGTATAGTCGGATACGCCTTCCAGTTCATAGCTTAGCCATACTTTATCATTTTCAGAGAATGTCCGGTCTAAGCTGACGGTGAAAATATTATCCGAAGGGTTGTCGAGTTGCTTGCCTGCATAACTGCCGATAATTCCTTCCCTGTTGGTAGAAAGGTATTGAATCACGGCTGTTTTTGTTGCAGCTTCTTTTCCTTGTCGGGCTGAATCTAACGGTTGCACGTCCACTGCATTGCCCCGGGCTGTTGCCGTTATCTGATTGGCATTGCTTTCAGCCGAAACAGAAGCATATTCTTGCGGACTCTTTTGAGAGAAGGTCACTGCTCCCAATATCCCGGCACACGTTATGAGTGTGCCGATGAGTATATATTGTTTCTTTCTGGTCTTCATATTTTTATTTTTTCTTATTTGATATGGGTTAAAAATGCTTATTTAACCATCACTTTTTTACTGAACTCCCCATTGGTGGTAATTGCCTTAATGATATACACGCCGCTTTGCGTAAAATCAAAATCGGCTTCCTGCAATACACGGGGGGTAGGTAGATTCACTTTCTTGATAAGGACTCCTGTCATGCTGTAAGCAGTAAAGGTTACTACCTCCGGTTCTGCGAATGTGACACGGGCAGTTACGGATCTTGTATCTCCGACAGTTTTATAATAAACAGTCATATTATCGCTTTCAGCCTGAGGTTGCAGAGGTTGCAGAGAGTCACCTTGCGGATCTCCGTTACACGGGTCGTCCAGCGTTACCCTGTATATAATGGAAGAATTGTTCGATTGTCCGATAGTCAGGTTATCCGTTCTTGTCCAGTTGTAATCAACCAGATTGAAGAATCCTGTTGCCGTTACATTGAGTATCTCGGCAGGACCATAACTTGTATCGATCAGCCCGTAGAATTTCAAGAGTATATCCAGGAATGAAATACTGGCTGTGCCAATCTGAGTACCGTTCTTCTTGTATTTAATACTGTTCATGGTCTTTTCAATACGGATCACATCGCCTGCGGCAACGGTGGTGAGAACGGATGTGGCTACTTTTCCATTGGTAACTAAATACAGGTTTGCTCCCTGCTTCTTCAATCCATAATGAATGATATTCTTGGTATTATTCACATCTTCTACAAAAGTGGTGTAACCGATTATATAGGAATCGGTCAGGTTCGAAATGGTCCATTCAAGACTGCCTTCATACATGGGCAGGCAATTGGTGGTTTTGGCACGGGTGGGTTTTATAGCCGCATCGATATTCTGGAAGTTAAAGCCTCCGGCTTCCGTAATTGCCAGATCGTAAGTTCCTCCCGGAAGACCGTTTATTTCGATGGTGTAATCGAATTCTTTACCCGATTTGACAATCTGCCCTGTACCTGTATCGGTCAGGGTATAGTTGAATGCCGGATTTCCCGAGGTCAGCCTGATTTTGATTTTCCCGTCCGCCTGGTTACAGGTAGGATCGGTTACTTCAATCTCTCCGCCAATATCGGATTCTCTGTACATAAAGGTAAATTCGTCCCCTGTGTTCAGGAATATATTATTAAAAATGACTTTCTGACGGGTGGCATCTACTTCATCCACTTCGATGAGTTCGGCAGTATTCAGATCGATGCTGCCTGACCCCGAACGGTCGATAACCAGAAAACTGCGTCCCTTGTTATTGTCTTTAAATTCAGCGGCACGGGTCGATGCGTAGGAAAGTTCGATCTTGTTACCGGTATCGGTAAATCCTCCGTGACGCAATTCGCCTATCTTACTCTCGCTGCTGCCTTTTAACATACTGATGGCTCCGTAGTACGGTTTATTCATATCTGAAGCAGCAATCGTAATTTCGGTCTTGGGTTGCCTGATTCCGTTTACACGCAGGAATACGATATTACCACGTTTCTCCATTTCTATCTTTGAGGCTAGTGCTACCGAGAGTACGGAAGCTGAAGATACTACTCCTTGTATGATGGGGTAAACGCTTCCCGATGTGGTGATGTAATAGCCGTAGTCATGGCTACCGTTAGATAATATACTTTGATTCGAACCGAATTTGATATAGATGTCGCCGCTGATGGAAAACCCGCTCAGACCCAGATAACCGTCCGAATCCAGTAAAGGGGTAGCGGTATAGGCTACTCCCTGTGCTGTAGTTGTGGAGGACTTTGTTACAGACGATTTAAACCCGTTTGTACTGATAACAAGGTCGTATTGCTGCCAGGGGAGTGTTCTTTCGGCTGTCGTAGTAGCTGCGATATTGGTTTTTACAAGCCACTGGCGGCTCATTATCTTATAGCCCAGCTTGCCGTCTATCTCTTTGATCTTAATAGCGGCATTATTGTCTCCCCAGAAAAGATAATTGTTGTCTTTTAACGTATTGGCATCCTGACGACCTAATACTAGCAGGCGGGAAGCCGACGAACGGTTATAAGGGCTGCTGTTGTAGAAGTAATCGTTCTGATCGGAGTAATTGGTTAGTTCCTCGTAGCTTGTACCCGATTCATACTGGTAAAGTCCACTGCTCTTGTCCCTGTAGATAGCTGTAATCCGGTTATTGTATATAGGATTAGCTGCATAGTCCCAGAGTAGTTCCTCATTGCTTCCGATATAGGAAACAGGGAGTGACAAGGCGTATTTGATAGCCAGATAGGAATCCACCCTGCGTCTTTCCAGTGGTGTAAGCAGGCGGTTGTAAGCGATCAGCTCGGGGATATAGCCTGTGAAAGCCCTGTTTTCGGCTGTAGTGATTGAAAAGGTCGAGTTGTAATTAACATTTGTTTTGTTATAGGTGCTGCCTAAACTCAGGGTGGCTATATCTTTTTCTCCCCAGATGCTAGTGGCGGGAGGTATGCTGCGGTAATAGGCGGCTATCCGCATGGACTTAACCCGAAAGTCATTAACATTTGATTCGGAGTCACCCGATGAATACATTAAATCCATACCTTCGGATTGTCCGTAATCGAATTTACTTTTGCCGCTTTCAATGCTCGGTATGATTTTATCGGTAGTGACCAGTACTCCTTGTCCGGGACGGCCGTTTAATCCGTAGAGAATCATTTCCTTGTCGAAATTGGCATTGGGTGCGAATACTCCGACAATGGTTGCTTGTGACAGGTTGGTACGTTTCAGGCGTACTTCCCTTGTTTTGGTGTCGAGCGATTTGTTCAGGCTCAAGGCAGGGTTTCCGTTGTAGTAACGCACGGAACTGTTGGTAAACTCATCTCCGAGGGCGGCTCCCTGATCGCTGTATACATTCAGGCGTAAGGAATCACCGCTGAAATCCTGCCAGCGGTAGGTTCCGTTCAGGTCTGTGCCGATAGGTCTTGCCTGAAACCAGAGTTCGGGACTGCCCACGCCTCCGGGCGACTGCGCAAAGAGGCTTCCTGTGCATAGTGACAGGAGAAGTAAATGCGTAAATCGTTTCTTCATAAAAAAAGTAATAATTATTGGTAGTTTGTAATTCAAGAATAGATAAATTTAAAAGCAGACATGAAACTTTAGGCAATATCTAGCCTGGGGAAGTTTCAGGAACATCTCATAAGAAGGAGAATTAAGCAATAATTGTAAAATACAACTAATCTTTTAATTGACTCCGATTGTTATTTTGTGTTTATTTGAAAATTAAAGGTTTGTTACGTGTGCTTTATTAGGTTTGTTTTAATAATAGATTA
>NZ_QICL01000059.1 GCF_003201355.1 Indolivaga alginatilytica | reverse complement strand
ATTTTGAATTATACAATTGGTTCTATTTGCCATAAATCCCGAATACAAAAATGAAATAGTAGGATTAAATAATAATCGGTTATAAATACGATCAGACTCCCCACAAGGCAGGGAGATTCAGCTACATCCTAAATCCCCTTTTTGGTTTCGGATTCTCACTTTTCCTATTGTCCTCCCCCTGCTGCTTCTCCGTCTTTTTTACTTCCGAATGATCCAACTTGCCAATATAAATCCGATCCCGATTCGCATCGATTACCTCTTTCAGGCTCATCGGCTCTCCTGAACGGACATTCGAAATAGTAGGGATGGGACTTACCGGCTGTTGGATTTCGGATTTTGAAGTCTCGTGTATTTTGGGAGCTATCTGCTCGACAGGAACAGCTTCGTCTTTGGTGGAAAGCGTCAGATTAATCTGTCTATTGAGCGAATCCAACTGCGATTTGAGCTCTTTCAACTCGGGTTCTTTCTTAAAAGTAGTTCCCATAATTTCTTTGAGAATCGGCAAATCCTTTTCCAGCTTTCTGTTATCCGATTGGTATTTCTCAATCAGATTGGGTATTTTATCCAAGGCATTTAAGAAGTTTCTGGAAGCCAGTATCGGATCGGTGGCAATATGCCCGTTATTGTAATTGTACTTGATACTGCCTTCTCCTTCGATAAAGAAACGGTTGTCTTTGAAGATCGAGCCTTCCTTTTGGCTTTCTTCGGTCTTAACAAGGATTTTGAAACCGTACAATTCCCCGACTTTGAAATATTCCCCGTTGGTTCGGGCATTATCGGCCAGGTGGTTCAACTTTTCTCCGATTACTTTCGGATCGCTGCTATCGAGGTTATCCAGTTTGATAGGATTGAGCTTATTGCCGTCTTTATCGACTTGCATTTTCTCACTCAAAATGGTTAGGTCTTTGGTCATGCGACTGACCATTTCATTGTTGCTGTCAATGCTCCGTGTGGCATCCTCAAATTTGTAGATGGATGAAGACTTGCTTCGGTTAAAGGCTTGCCGTTCGCTCTCCAAAGCGGTTATTTTCTTCTCCAACTTCGCCTTTTCCAATAGATCGGTATTGCCCGAAAGTATCGCCACATACTCCGAGAAATTCATGCCTGAACTTTCATCCATACTGCCCTCGTCAATCGTCCGGCTACCCATGCTATTGGTCTTTAGTTGATTAATAAATAGCTGCTTATTTTGTAATAGGTTGAACTTATAGGAATCGAGACTTTTTTCTACCGCATAAATCAATACATCGACCTTGTTATCGGCGAATTCTTTGGCTATTTCATTGCCCTTACGAACAGCTCTTCCATCCCGCTGCTCCAGATCGCTTGGTCGCCACGGCAAATCGACATGATGGATACAAACGGCTCTTTTCTGGGCGTTTACGCCTGTTCCGAGCATACTTGTCGAACCGAATATAATACGTATCCGCCCCTCATTCATCGCCTCTATCATTGCCTTTCTTGCATTATCGGTTTTGGCTTCCTGTATAAAGCGTATCTCGTGGGCAGGGATGTTGTGGTCTTCAACCAGCTTTCGCTTGATCTCACTGTAAGGTGTCCATTCGTTGGGTTTGTATGTTCCCAAATCGGAAAATACAAATTGCGTACCCTTCTGTGCATCGTACTTGTTGTAATACTCCGCTATCTTAGCCGCACAATGCGAGGCTTTGTTATCGATATGGTCTCCGTAAGCCGGGTCTATCATCCGCATATCCAAGGACATCTTACGGGCATAGTCGGTTGCTATCAGCATCTTTGCCCTTTCTTCTTTTTCGGTCAGTTTTTCTCTGCCTAAGATGGTGGCATCGCCTGTCTCTGCAAATTTCATCAGTTTGCCAATAAATATTTCCTGTTGTGGTGTCGGTGGAATATTGTATAAAATTTCATTCTTTTCGGGCCGGTCAATACCGATGCCTTTGGCAGTACGAAAATCACAGATTTCACTGTAAAAGGAACTCAACTCGGGGACTTTGATAAAATATCGGAAACGCTCTTTCTGTACAATCTGATTGGTAACGGAAAACTCATAGTCGGTCGTCTTTTTTGCAAAAACGGCTGCCCAAGCGTCAAAGGAATTGATATTCTGTCTTTCGAGTTCTTTGGGTCGAAGGTATTTAAACAAGAGGTATAACTCGGTTAGCGAGTTACTGATGGTTGTTCCCGACAGGAATGTTGCTCCCAAATCCTTGTCTCGCCTTTCCTGTATGGTGCGGATGGCAAAGAGCATATTCAAGGCTCGCTGGCTGCCTTCGGGATTACCCAAGCCTGCCACACGGTCGTGACGGGTGGTAAAGGTCAGGTTCTTAAATTGGTGACTCTCGTCTACAAACAAATGGTCGATGCCCATCATCTTAAAATCTACCACATCGTCCGTTCGGTTTTTAATCGAGTCGGCAACAACGCTTAGTTTTACTTCTAAGTTTTGTTTACGTTTCTCTAAACCTCGAAGCATCATTCTCGAAACGTCTTTGCCCTGATTACGCAAGACATTGAGGTTCTCTTCTACCGAATCCAATTCGGCTGTAAATATCTGTTGCTGCATTTCAGGGGATTGGGGTATCTTACCGAACTGGTCATGTGTTAATATTACGGCATCCCACGAGTTGTTCTTTATATCATTGAAGATCTTTACCCGTTTGTCGGGTGTAAAATCTTCCTTGCCGGGATAGAGTATTTTGGCATCGGGATAAGCCGTTTTAAAAGTGGCTGCTATCTCGTGTACATTGGCTTTGAGTCCGACAATCATCGGTTTATTGGCTTGTCCCAAACGTTTCATCTCATAAGCGGCACAGCACATAATCAGTGTTTTGCCTGCCCCCACCTCGTGATCCCCGATGCCTCCGCCGTTTTGCTTGAGCATCCAGATGCAGTCTTTTTGCGACTGGTATAAGTCGGGAATACCCAACCCTTTTAAGTCCAATCCGGGAAAGCTTTGGTGCGAACCGTCGTATTGAGGACGTACAAAACAGTTAAACTTGCGGTTATAGGTGTCGGTGAGTTTATCTTTAAACTCGGATGATTGTTCGTGCAGCCAGTCGGTAAAACCGTTGCGGATTTCATCGATTTTGCTGTTCGCTAATTGTATGGCTTCGCCGTCAGGTACTTTTACACTTTTGGTTTCGCCGGTCTCTTTATCGGTTGCCTGTATCGTCTTTGTAATAGCGGGTGTTGTATTGAGCAAGGCGTTTTTCAAGAGATGGATACCGTTGTATGTCCTGCCTTCTCCTTTAACGGCAAACTTTTCGTTAATGAGTACATTGCTCTTGTCTGATTTGACGGTATAGTCATCCCGTGAGGCATAGTAATCAATGGTAACATCGGCTTCAAAGAGTTTTTTTGCATAGTCTTGGTAGATTGCCGGACTGATCCACCTTTCCCCGAGATTGAAATCAAGTTCTTCAAACCGGATGGGTTGTGGAATGGCTTCCTGTAAGGTTTTCAATGATTCCTGAGAACGTAAATCATCGGGATGGTTTAGCACATAACGCTCAATAGCTTCGGATTTTTCGATTACATTGCCTGCAATAAAGCGATCCGAGACTTCGTAGTTTTGTACCAATGGGTTGAAGTAGATGCGTCCGTGCAGATCCGAAATGATTTCTTCCTGTCCTTTTCCTGTATTGTCCATTAGCGACTGCATATAATCCAAACGGACTTCGCCATATTTATTCAGGGATGCGATCAGGGCTTCGTCGGAAGTACCTGCGACTTTCAGCTCATTGGGATTGAAAGCTACAGGGCCATGAAATATATCGGCTTTGACCACCTCACCCCGTCCCTCTCCAACGGGAGAGGGGGAAAGGGCTGACGCTGAAAATCGTTCCAGCGAGAGTATTTCTTTTCCTCCGGCATCCATTTTGATGACATCGAGGTTTTTCTTGTCATTGAGATTACCGAAACGCCTGACAAAGTTATCGTAGACGAGGTTCAGAGTACCTCTCAATGATTCGTGAACTTCCAAATGTTTCGCTTCGTGATTGTATAACTCGTGGTAGGTATCCCGAATTTCGATATAGCGGCTGATTTTCGATCGCTGACCAAAGTGTAAGTCCAGAGGTTGAAACCGGGATTCGTCTTTATACCTGTTTTTCAGATAACCGATTTGCCCTTCGTCTTCGACCAAGGAGCCTTCTTTATGGTGTTCTCTTAATTCGCCACTAAATGCACGGAGGTCAAA
This sequence comes from Indolivaga alginatilytica, assembly GCF_003201355.1. Lineage (GTDB taxonomy): Bacteria > Bacteroidota > Bacteroidia > Bacteroidales > Dysgonomonadaceae > Dysgonomonas_A > Dysgonomonas_A alginatilytica. The sequence continues at coordinate 3,230 of NZ_QICL01000059.1, read as the reverse complement.
GGAGGCTTTTACTACCTCACCCCGACCTTCTCCAAGAGGAGAGGGAGTTTGAGCTTCCGATGTTTTGGACGTGGCTTCTTTATTTTGAGAATCGATTGCTTTGTCTGATTTTTTATTATTTCCATTTGAAAATAAATTGAGCTGCATGGGTTTACCCGATGGGGACTGCTGTTTCTTATTTCCTTTTTTTGACTTTATCTGGCTCCGTTCTTCTTGTGAAAATCCAAATAAGTCATAAAGGTTCATAACCGGTTCAGTCGAAACATTTAACTCAACGACTTCTCCCTGTCTCCTTTCAAAGGCGGGGGCAGTTGTTTCAGATACGTTTATATCAGAAACGTTTATATCTGCTGATTTGGGTTCGACTATCTCGTGTTCTTCGGTTTTTGAGTGCAGATGTTGTTCCGATTGTTCTTGCTTAACAGCCTGTTGATTGTACAATTCCAAATTTAGGTTGGCTTTTAAATCACTTCGTAGCATCTGCCCCATATAATCGGCAATGCCATCGATACCTCCTTCGTGGATAAAGACTTGTGCGGGCTTGCCATAAGGATCGGTAGCGAGAGCTGTTTTTGTTTGTACCACCCTGCCGAGGTTATAGAAGTAATCGTTGTTGTATATTCCTGTCTCTTCCGATTTGGTACTGGTTACAAAAAGTTCTTCCCAAAGATTCAACGGTTTGTCTTTTCCCGTATTCTTTTGTAAGACAATCAAATCACTGCCTACCTCTGTGCCTGCGTTTTCGGTAAACAGGTTGTTGGGCAACCGTATTGCCGATACCAGATTGGTATTGTCCATCAGCCATTGGCGTATGGGTTCGTTAGCGGGCGAGTTCATTACCCCTTGCGAGGTAATAAATGCCATCAATCCGCCTTCACGCAGTGTTTCGACTCCTTTGACAAAGAAATAGTTGTGGATGGCTTTTGTTGACTCCCGATGCAGTTGGTCCTGTTTCATAAAGGCGGCATCGAATACGCTCATTTCTCCGAACGGGATATTGGAGGTCGCTACATCAAAATAATTGTTGTACCTGCTTTCGATCGTCTCAAAGCCTTCGACTTTGATTTTATCATTGGGTCGGATATGCGAAAGCATCTTACCTGTCAGCAGGTCTTTTTCAAAACAGATCGCTTCACTATTTGCATTTGCAGCTGTTTGAGTGAAAGCATTGGCAAACTCACCCATACCTGCTGAAGGATCGAGGAAACGGGTGGGTGTTATTCCACTTTCATGCAAGGCATCGGCAATCGTTTGTACGACTTCGGGCGGTGTATAGAAAGCCGTCAGCACCGAATTCTTGATGCTGCCCATGTATTGCCTGTACTCCTGTTCGGATGATGTATTATCCCTGATTACTCGGTGCAGTTCGGCTACCATGGGGAAGAGTTCCAACTCCGACTTTGCCCATTGGGCTGTATCAGATAAGCTATTAGCCGGACTCAGGACACATTTAAGCCCTCCGAATCCCGAGTATCGTTTCAGTACGCCTTGCTCTTCTTCTGTAGCCGGTCTTTTTTCCTTGTCCAAAACAAAAGCAATTTTAATGGCTTCAATGTTGGCTCTCAAGTGAGCCTTCTTGTTATAGCTCATTTTCTTCCAGCCAAATGTCAATACATCCTGTCAGTTCGGTATAGAGCAGATTGTATTCCTCAGAACCTAAATACTCATCCGTGAGATTATAGTTAGCGAAAATTTCTTCGCATTCAGACTGGATTCTGCTCGCAAGCTCTTTTGCTTCACTTTGAGGAACTGTATCGGCAAACTCATTCCAAAGAATATTGACCAGCGTGTCGTGTCTGGAGAAATGAAGACCGAGAAACAAGACTTCGTTTGCCAGCTCTTCGGCCTGGTTGGGTAACATTCCGTTTTTGATTGCGTTGGAATAGGTTTCGGCGGCTTCTTCCGCCCTTGTCTTGATAAAATTGGTATCTGATCCCAGTTGGGGATGGCTTTCTTTGAGAAAGGAAAGCAGGGATAGTTCGTAATAGGACAGTTGTTGGGTATTTGATGTATTTTTAGTTGTTTTCATCTTGATACGTTATTTGCGGTCACAGACCGGTTTATTAATACTATTATTGGCGATATGCTAAATCGAATTAACTAGCTAAACAGCCTTTCGGAAATATTTTCTACATTTGTTGTTCTTCCAACTTGTTCATTTGTTGTTTGCTCTATTATGTTGCGAAACGTAGCGGGTTAGACGTTGAATAATTGGGATAATTAGTGAGGCACTTGGGAGGGATACCCAAGTGCCGTGCTAGTTAAGGTCTGCGACCTTAAAAGTGAAACTTGATTTTAAAATCCCCGTCTAACGTCAATGCCGCATCAAAGCGTTTGCCGGTCTTGCTCTTAAAGCCTTTGAGTACGCCTGTCTGTTTGCCCGTCAGTAAGAGATGGATGACATCATTGGATAACTTCTTTCCGCAGATTATAGAGAAGAGTACCAGATCACACGCCGGATCGGAACATTTCACGACTTTGGGATAGAAATTCACAGGAACGGCTTTGCATTTGGGACAGGTCAGAATCTCCTGTTTGGGTAAATCGAGCTTTACCTGCAAAAGTTCGGTGGTTATCTGTTCGGTATAGACTTCGATTCCTTTTGTAAAATTACCGGCAACGACTTCGCCCGACTCGATCTTTGCAAAAGCCTCTTCCCACATACCGGTCATTTCGACATCGGCGATGCGTTTGTCTTTAACGGCACGATAGACCGCCAACCCTTTTTCGGTCGGAACAAGGCATTTTTTATCTCTGGTCATATAATCCCGATTGAACAGTGTTTCGATAATGGATGCTCGGGTGGCGGGTGTTCCGATGCCACAGGTTTGGAGTGCCAATCGCTGTTCTTCGCTTTCGAGTTCTTTGGCTGCCGTCTCCATCGCTCCCAACAAGCTTGCTTCGGTATGCAGGGGTTTGGGTTTGGTAAGTTTTTCCAACAGTTGAAACTGACTGACGGTTAATTCCTGTCCCTTGATTAATGGCGGTAATTCACGGTCTTCTTCCTTCTCTTTGTTCGGGTCTGATTTCTCGTGGAATACATCCCGCCAGCCTTGTTCTTTGGTAACTGCTCCTTTGACCTGATACAGGATTCCCTGACAGTTCAGGGTAACTGTGGTTATGTCTTTGATACAAGCCCCTGAAAAGGCTTCGAGCATCCGTCCGGCTATCAGGTCGTATATCTTGCGTTCATCGTAGTTCAAGGTTTGGGGCAGGCAATCGGTGATTAA
>NZ_QICL01000058.1 GCF_003201355.1 Indolivaga alginatilytica | reverse complement strand
TTTTGTCTGAGACCTTGGTTTGCATATCTTGAAAAACTCCCCAGTTTTTCTTTCTAAGATACGAAAAATCAAGGTCTTTTCAAAATATTAAAAAAACTTATATTCAAATAATTATATCAATTTAGTGCCTCTTTTTGTCATGTACTATGAACTGAATTAACAATTACTGGAGTGGTGTTTTCGTTTTACAAACTGTCAAAAAGTAATGTCGGTTTCCGAAGAATAAAAATACCTTCATATCCTATAATATACAAGTGTATAAGCTTGTTTTATTTTTAAAAATTGAAAGATAAGTTGCAGTCTTATTTTGTTAAATTGTATTTTAGGACATAAGCTTTCTCTTTTTATTGTCAAAAAGTAGTATTTTTACATATCCCAATCTATAAGGCAAAATGATAGATACCAATGCCAATATATTATTGATTTATACCGGAGGAACTATCGGTATGGTCGAAAACAACGTCACCGGAGTTCTCGAGGTGTTCGATTTTGCCCATCTTACGAGCCATATGCCAGAGTTGCAGAAATTCAAATATCATATCAATACGATAGTATTTGAACCGGCTATCGACTCTTCGGATGTGTGCCCGTCTCACTGGCGAAAACTTGTTCGTATAATTGAAGATAATTATGCAGAGCACGATGGTTTCGTAATATTACATGGAACCGATACAATGGCCTATACGGCATCTGCTCTTAGTTTTATGATTCAGAACTTGCAGAAACCCATTGTTCTTACCGGAGCTCAATTGCCAATAGGTAAGTTGAGAACGGATGCTAAAGAAAATCTTATTACAGCAATGGAAATTGCAGCCGATAAAGATTCTATTGGTTATCCTGTAGTGCCCGAAGTGTGTATTTTCTTTCAAACGAATTTGATACGGGGAAACCGTTCAACAAAAATAAATGCTGACAATTTTAATGCATTTAAATCGTACAACTATCCCGGATTAGGAAAATCGGGAATACATATTCGTTATGATAGAGATAAAATATTAAACCCGGATTACGAGAAAAAAGTAATCTTTCATTATTTGATGGATACCAATATTGTAATCTTAAAAATGTTTCCGGGAATAACCAAAGAAGTTGTGCATGCTATTTTGAATACCCAAGGAGTAAGAGCTGTTGTGCTTGAAACCTATGGGTCGGGTAATGCACCCCGATACGATTGGTTTATCGAAGCTTTGCTGGATGCTGTAAAAAGAGGCATAATTATTGTAAATATAACTCAGTGCGAAATGGGTTGCGTGGAAATGCAACGCTACGAGACAGGGCACGAATTACTCAAAGCAGGAGTTGTAAGTGGTTACGATGCAACAGTAGAAGCTACAGTTACAAAACTGATGCACTTATTGGGACATAAGTATTCACGAGAAGAAATTATAGTAAGAATGCGTGTGCCATTGGCAGGAGAATTAACACGTCCCGATGAACGACAAATCTGACAAGTACAACAATCTGTCGATAATGGCAGAAAAAGATACGCCTGAGTTTCTCTCGTTTTTCAAAAAAAACAAGAAGAGGCTTGATAAGATGGATGGTATAGTGCATGATTTACACGATAGATTCTCATCTGAGATAGACTGTCTGAAATGTGCTAACTGTTGCCGTTCTCTAGGTCCTGCTATTTATGATAAGGATATTGAACGTATGGCTAAAGCTCTTCGGATGAAACCCTCGGATGTGGTAACGACTTATTTGAAGGTAGATGAGGATGGAGACTATGTATTTCGAACCATGCCATGCCCTTTTCTTATGCCCGACAATTATTGCTCTATTTATGAGTCTCGTCCAAAAGCTTGCAGGGAATATCCTCATACCGATCGGAAGAAATTCAGTCAAATATATAAGTTAACTGTCAAGAATACGCAAACTTGTCCTATTGCTTATGAGGTTTTAAAAGAACTGGTGAAAAATTAGATCAGAGCGACTTTGTTTGCTTCGAATAGATTTATACCTTTACCAGCTTTATTCTACACATTTTATTTATTGGAAATTAAGATTATGTACAAATTGAATAAAGGCAAAAAAGCAGCCTTCTTTTTATTTCTTTTTGTTATAGGGAATATTACCTTGCTGTTTGGGCAGGATTCCGAAATTAGAGATCATACGGAACCTCGCGAATATAAAAAATATAAATGTAAAGGGTTGTTTTCCTCTGATTCTACAACCGTGTCACGTTTTAATCAAAAGGCCGATCAGGTTTTAAATTCGGTATTTAAACCGGACAGAGAGTTTATTGCAGATAGTTTGATTAAAGCATTTGATGATTCTCCTTCTTTTAGTATCTATAAAGATAATTATGTTGTTGTTGGTACAGAGCTATTGCGTAATCCAGATAGGAATAATTCGGATGCGAAATTCCAAATAAGTTTTTCGCAACGTTTGACTAATAGTATATTACCATTTCGTACTTATCTGTTTCTAACATATACTCAATTAGCATTCTGGGATGTTTTTCAAGAATCATTCCCTTTCCGAGACATCAATTTTAATCCGACTATCGGTTTGGCTAAACCTTTGGTGTATAAAAACCGATATTTAGGAGAGATTAGCTTTCAGTTAGAGCATGAATCGAATGGAAAAGATGGCGAAGATTCTCGTAGTTGGAACAAGGTTAGCTTCGCAGGACAGTTTAAAATCAATCATCATTGGTCTTATTTCACTAAGCTCTGGGTACCTATTGTTGATGGAGAGAATAATAGAGATATCGTGCGATACAGAGGTTGGGCAACTACTGCAATAAGTTATAACCAAAAAGAAAAATTTAATACCAGTTTAGTCTTAAATAAACGTGGAGGAAATATTCTCAATACAAATATCACTGTGAATTTTGCTTATCGATTATTCCATGATGAAAACCAATATTTGTTTTTCGAATTTTATAATGGATATGGTGAAGGTTTACTGGATTATAATCAATTTCATCAACGTTTTCGTCTGGGATTCGTAATTAAGCCTAACTTTAGGTTTATATATTAATGACCGAAGTATTATATAATTGAGTCTTACTGTCTTTTTTTTAAACCAAATAGGTTATAAACAAGGAGATCAGAGGCTTTAAAACTGAAAGAGAGATGATCCCTTTTCTTTATAATGTTGCACAAGCTTACTATAAGCAATTTGGGCAGGAAGTAAGTAATTTTACTTTCGTGTTTCCTAATCGCCGTGCAGGATTATTCTTTCAGAAATACCTGTCTGAAATTGCCCGTAAACCCATATTCTCACCCGAAATATTAACTATTGCCGATCTGTTTAGTCGATTGAGCGGATTGAATACCGCTGATCGTATTGAGCAGTTGTTTATGCTCTATAATATCTATAAACGGGCAAGTGGTTCTCTCGAAACATTTGATGAGTTTTTGTTTTGGGGCGAAATGCTTCTCAACGATTTTGATGATGTAGATAAATACATGGTCGATGCGGAACAACTTTTTTCCAATATTCAGGATTTAAAAGAAATTGATGCCGGTTTTAGTTATCTGACAGAAGAACAAATTACCGCTATTCGTCGTTTTTGGTCTAGTTTTATTCCCGTAGGAGAGAGCGACCGGAAAAAGGAGTTTCTCGAAATGTGGGAGGTCTTATTTGAACTCTATACTTCATTAAGAAATGAACTGTGTGAAAATGGACTAGCTTACGAAGGAATGATCTTCAGGGAGGTTGCCGAACAGGCTAAAGCCAAACTTGACTTGAAAATACCTTTTGAGCGTATTGTTTTTGTTGGTCTGAATGGGCATAGTAAATCGGAAGAAGAACTCTTAAAATATTTACAGAATAGGGGAGTTGCCGACTTTTATTGGGACTACTCTTCATCATTAGTTAAAGACCCTGATAATAAAGCTTCATTCTTCATTGACAAGAATAAACTATTCTTTCCTTCTCAATTATCATTAGAGCCCGAAGCTTTGGAAATGGAGAAACCTGTTTTAGAGGTCATCGGTATTCCTTCGGTAGTTGGTCAGGCTAAATATGTACATTCTATACTTAAGACACTGATAGAAGAGGAGCAAATAATGTCTCCCGATAAAGCTCTGAAAACTGCATTGGTGCTTCCTGACGAAAATCTCCTTTTACCTACTTTGTATTCGATTCCCGAAGAGATTGATAAGATTAATGTGACTATGGGTTATGATCTTGTCAATTCATCCATAGCGGGCTTAATGGATCATGTTTTCGAATTGCAGCGTAATATTCGGATCGTAAGCGGTAATCCCGGTTATTATTATCGGTTTGTATTGTCCATTCTAAATCATCGCTATATAACCAGAGTTGCAGGCGATGAGGTGGTGCGCTTGCGTACTGATATTATTAAGTATAATAAGATATTGGTTTCGGTAGAAGAATTAAGTATTCATCCTTTACTTAGTCTTATTTTCAAACCTTTGGAGCATTGGAGCGATACAGCTTCTTATTTAAGAGATATATTAGCTCTTTTGGAACGGTCACTATCTTTATCTCGATTAGAAAAAACAGACGATGATACAAGTACTCGTTCCATTGATATGGAATGTGAGTTTATCATCGAATATTATAAAACCATCAATAAGATGGAGGATGCTTTGAAAAATGTGGATGCAGAAATGTCTGTTGATACTTATTTCAAACTTCTGAAAAAGTTAATTGTTGGAATAACTGTTCCGTTTAGTGGTGAGCCTCTATCAGGGTTACAGGTTATGGGCGTGCTAGAAACTCGTGCTCTTGATTTTGATAATCTGATTATGCTTTCTATGAATGAAGGAATATTCCCGATGAAAAAGGGAGCAAATTCTTTTATTCCTTATAATCTTCGTAAAGGCTTTGGTTTGCCAACTTACGAGCATCAGGACAGTATTTTTGCATATCATTTTTACCGCCTTATAAATCGTGCTAAGCGAATTTATCTTCTTTATGATACCCGAACTGAAGGATTGCAGGGCGGGGAAGTGAGTCGCTACTTTTATCAGCTTAAGCATTTATATCCGAATATGTTTGATATACGTGAGCGTTTGGCTGTATATGAAGTTTCTTCTAACGAAAGTATATCTATTTCGATTCCAAAAACACCACAGATAATAGGTAAGCTAAGTGCTTTTCTTACAGGTGAGCGTAGTTTGTCGGCAAGTTCGATAAATATGTATCTCGATTGTCCTTTACAGTTTTACTTTTCGGTAGTAGAACGTATGCAAGAGGAAGATGAGATTGCCGAAACTATAGAAGCCAGCACATTTGGAAGTATATTTCACTCGGTAATGGAATGGTTATACGAACCTTTGCAGGGTAAGGTGGTGACTGCTGATTTGCTGCACAAAATGTCTAAAGATGGTAGGTTACTTACCGAAATGATTGAAAGATCTTTTGCCGAAAATTACTTTAAAGCGAATAAGATAAAGAGGCTCACCGGTCAGAATTTTTTAACGGGAGAGGTACTTAAGCGATATATACAAAAGGTTTTAGCTACTGATGCTAAACTGACTCCTTTTGTTTATGTGGAATCGGAAAAGCGGATTGCTGTAAATTATACATTACCCTCGGGTCGAACTGTATCACTAAAAGGCTTTATAGACCGTATAGATGAGGTGCGTGGTCATACACGCATTATCGACTACAAAACGGGCAAGGGTGTGCTTACTTTTAAGAATATGGAGCATTTGTTTGATAAGGATGCTAAAGACCGCCCCAAAGCAGTTATGCAAGTATTTATGTATGCACATCTGTATATGCTCGAGTATCCTGCGGTAGTATTAGAACCCGGTATATATTATTTGCGTAATTTATTCGATTCTAGCTTTAGTCCGAGTGTCGAACATAGACCTACCCGAACGGATAAAGATATTATTACAAACTTTTCTGGATTGAGGGAGGAATTTAAAGAACACTTTGAATCTTGTCTGGAAGAAATCTTTTCGATTGATACTTCTTTTTCTCAAACTACAACAGGTAAACCTTGCGAATGGTGCAATTTTACCAATATTTGTAAGAAGTAAGATTTTTTATTTTTACATATGATACAAGAAAAACAGTCCGAATGAGGTTAAGTATATTAAAAGCCGGACTGACTTTATTTATATAAGTAAGAATATGGAAGCGGATGCAATTATCCCAGAGGTGCTAAAAGATCGTTTTACAGATTATTCATGATGATTATCTGGTGTTGTTTGAGTTGGATGATTATTATTAAAAATAGCTATCTTTCGGTGTTTTAATCATATAGCTTGCCTTGTGTGATTCTTTGCTGAAAAAAGTAGAAAAAAGCTTAGATATTATTTTGGAATTAGAAAAAAGTGCATATCTTTGCAACGCTTTTAGAGGAAAAGTCCTTGCTAAGGAAGCATTGGAGAGATGGCAGAGTGGTCGATCGCGGCGGTCTTGAAAACCGTTGTACTGTGAGGTACCGGGGGTTCGAATCCCTCTCTCTCCGCCAAGACAAGAAGAAAAATGAAGTAAAACCCTGAAATTCAATGAATTTCAGGGTTTTTTGTTTTCTGAAAAGTGATAAAAAAGGGTGGTTTCCGGTATAGTCCACGGACGAAATCGGGGACATTCCAAAATCACAAAAACTGTCCCCGAATTGCTTTTAAGCCATTCTTTTTAAGCTGTTTGGGTGAATCTAAAACCTGCCTGAATGAGCTGAACTTCATACCTTGAGAATAAAAATTAAAACAAATTCAAAGTATGAAAAGAAACACATTCCATGTTTTATTCTTTGTGAAGAGATCCAGAGTAGCAAAGAACGGAGAAAGCCCTGTATTCATGAGGATCACAGTCAATGGTCAGCGTATCGAAACGGTTGTTACCTTATCCGTAGAACCCGATAAATGGAACAATCTGGCAGAAAAAGTAATTGGTAAAGATCGCAAATCCCAGGAAATCAATAGCCGGCTCGATACAATTCGCTTACGCATTATGGAAATCTACCGGGAACTGGAATTCGACGGAGCAGAAATCAACCCACGAATAATATTAAATCATTATCAAGGACGAGAAGATGAATCCCGAAAAACACTATTATCCGTATTTCTGGATCATAACGAACGCTGTAAAAAACTGATAGGAAAAGATATGTCCCCAGCAATCCTGCATCTTTGAGAAGCCTCTTAAAGTAGTGAAAATCGATAAAGGAATACAAGATTATTACATGCGTCTGACTACATTTTTCGGTCAGTTTCGGGCAATTGGTATCAATTATAATCAGATTGTAAAAGCGTTGAATTCTAATTTTGCGGAGAAAAAAGCACTCGCCTGTCTCTATAAATTGGAACAGGCAACCATTGAATTGGTTGGTTTAAATAAGAAAGTCATTGAGCTGACGCATGAGTTTGAACAAAAACACCTCCGATAATGGTAACCAAAATCAGCTCGGGAAACTCCCTTTTCGGGGCGATAAAATACAATCAGCAGAAAGTGGAGCAAGGGCAGGGAGCAATTCTGTTTTCGAATTGCATCATCCAGCATATAGATGGATCGCACACGATGAATCTGCATCTAAAATCTTTTGAACCCTATCTGGCGGCTAACAAACGCACCGAAAATCCTGTACTGCATATCTCGCTCAATCCACATCCCAAGGACAAATTGAGTGATGAACAACTGACGAACATCGCTCAGGAATATATGGATAAGCTGGGCTATGGCAACCAGCCGTACCTTGTTTACAAACATGAGGATATTGACAGACATCATATTCATATTGTATCGATACGGGTAAAAGAGGACGGCTCAAAGATTGACGATTCGTTTGAAAAGAGGCGTTCGGAGAAAATCCGCAAGCAGTTGGAGCAGAAGTACAACCTGATACCTGCCAAAAAGAACCGGACGGATGAATGGACTTTGAAAAGAGTCGATCCCCAAGCCGGAGATATAAAAAAGCAGGTTTCCAATACAGTCAAAGGTTTGATGGAAGATTACCATTTCCGGACTATCCATGAGTACAAGGCTTTACTTTCCTTATATGGTATTACAGTCGAGGAAGTCAAAGGAGAGATTCGGAACAAGCCTTATAACGGACTGGTCTATTCGGTTATCACAGACAAAGGCGAAAAAGTCGGTAATCCGATCAAAGCATCCCTGATTGGAAAACCGGTCGGATACGATGCCCTGCAAAAACAGCTGGAAAAATCCAAAGTACCGTTAGCCGATAAGCAACTGAAAGAACGTAACAAACGGTTTGTTTCCAATGCGATGGCACATTGCCGCAGCAGAAAAGACTTTGAGAAACTATTGGCAAACGACAAAATCAGTGTAGTCTTTCGGGAGAATGACGATAAACGGATCTATGGCGTAACCTTTATCGACCACGAAACAAAAGCCGTGTTCAACGGCTCCCATTTAGGCAAAGAGTTTTCAGCCAATTCGTTCCATGAGCTATTCAGCGGACAATCCAGTAACAAGAGCCAACAAGAAGATAAATCATGTAGCAATGACTTCCACGCAACAAACAACTACGATAAAGAGCAAGACTCCGTAGCAGAATCTATTGTGGGAATTTTCTCGATGGAGCAACACGGCGATAATTACGAAGAGATTGCCTTTGCCAATCGGATGAAACGAAAGAAGAAGAAATTACGCAGACCGAGATTGTAGAAATAAAAAAGATAACTAAAATTTATTAACAAGGATTTTTTAGAGCCTGCATTTTTGAAGCTGTCAAGGGTGAGATCAATAGGAGTTTACTAATGGTAAATGACTGAGAGCGAATCCCGCCGACAATGATAAAAATGTGGCTCTAAAAAGTCCGTAAACAAAGAATTATGCAAAACGAGGACGACCTAAGAGGACTGGCTAAAGTCATGGAATTCATGCGGGCCATCAGTATATTATTTGTAGTAGTACATATCTATTGGTTCTGTTACCAATC
>NZ_QICL01000057.1 GCF_003201355.1 Indolivaga alginatilytica | reverse complement strand
CAGAAAGTCAGATCAACATCCGGACTACTAGTACATACGATGGGTAAAATTGCAATCGCATTTATTTATCTAATTTTTTAAATACTGATTCGCATTACTAATTACTGCCTGATAATATATTACTATTGATGTTAGCAAGATCGGAAAAGTCTAACCATACTTTTGTTTCTAGTTTTGTAACGAAATAATTAAAAACATGCAGCAAAGAACAACGACAAAGGAAGAGTATCAGAAGCAAGTGAATATTATTATTGAATACATCAATAATAATCTGAATGGAGATTTAGACCTCACAACTTTAACGGAGAAAACAATCTTTTCGCCCTTTCATTTTCATCGGATTATGAAATCATTTCTGGGTGAATCTTTAGGTGCATTCATTATGAGAATAAGAGTCGAGACTGCAGCTCGATTGTTACGCTATACCGATTTGCCTATTCAGGATGTAGCCTATCAGGTTGGCTATGATGTTCCCTCTTCTTTATCTAAAGTCTTTAAACTGTTTTATAATGTTTCGCCAACAGAGTTTAGAAACAATAAAAATTACACTATTATGAAACCTTTGCTATTAAATAACGAGCTTAATTTAAAAGCTCCAAAAATACGGGAAATAGAGTCGAAAGAGGCTATTTATATACAGGTTTTCGGAAAATATTCTGATGTCGACTTCTGTGGATCGTGGAATCAATTGTGGCAATATGTAAAAGAAAATAAATTATTCTCGGCAGGTATAGAACATCTATGCGTGTATTACGATGACCCGAAAGTGACAGAGGCAGATAAGCTTCGTACTGATATTTGTTTGGTAATTCCTAAAAAAGCCAACAGTATACCTAAGGCAGATGACATTTGTGTTTTTAATGAAAATACTGATAAAGTAAAAGCCAAAGGACAGATAGGAGTAAAAGAGATAAAGGGAGGCAAATATGCTGTATTTTCTTATCAAGGATCCTATGAACATCTGGGAAGTGTTTATGATACTATCTATGGGAAATGGCTTCCTGAGAGTGACTGTAAATTAAGAAATACATCGGGATTTGAAAAATATTTAAATAATCCGGAACGTACATCTCCCGATAAATTAAAAACGGAGATTTATATTCCGATCGAATAGCTTAAAAATAAAGTGGGATAACCCAACCCGGTTATCCCACTTTATTTATCCCCTTTATTGTAAAATAAGGATTAATCTCCCCAATTTTGCCAAGCTATTTTTCCATATTGAGAATAATCAACAGGTATAACGACATCTAGAGCTTGTGGGTTATATCGGCTTTCAAGCTCATATACCCTGGTTGCGTATTTATTCGAATAAAGTATAGCAACGACAAAATATTTCCCCACCGGAAGTGTCACTTCAATTGTATTCCCACTAATCGAAGAAGTCTTTACAACTAAGACAGGATCTATCGTTGATCCACCTTTAAGTAAGAGTTTATTTTCTTTATTCAATTTTGAGTAAATCGGATCTTCCGGAAGTTTAGAATACTCAGAGTAAGTATTAACATTAGTCATGCGCGTTTCACCTTCAAAAGAAGCCGCTTTATTTCCATCAAAAAATAAAAAGCGAACAGCAGCTAATTCTTTTTTACTGTTGACTGAACTTGAAGAAGTCGTATATCCGTCCAACCATAAGGCTTGATCTTTTTTGTTTGAAAAATCTTCTTCTTCAGACGAACAACTTAATAATAGTACAGTCAATAAAAAGAATCCAAGAATATTTCTCATAAATGCAAATTTAAAGTTTATACAAACTTATAGAAATTAAGCCACAGACCTGCACAGGTGATAGAGGAATTTTATTTTTTTAGTCAATTTTATAAATAATGTAATTAAGTTGAAGCAGGAAACTAATAAATGACGTATTAATAAAAAATTTCAAGCATTTTAAAATTGGTTCAATAGAAAGAATACAAAAAAATGGGAGATAACTTGTTTTGTTATCTCCCCTCTTTCAATATATTGAATTCAAATTTATTTTACATCGAACCAAAGTCTGGTAGTAAGTAAATCTTCGCCTTGATTTTCAACAGCAGCTTTATAACTTTTGCCATTTAAAGATTGTTCTGTTCCCGGATAGAAGAATCTTACGGGTATTTTCCCGTCCAATACGCTGGCACTTCCAGCTTTAAGCTCGGGATAATCCAGTCGTCTCCATTCGGCAAATGCGTCTAATCCCTGACCATAGAAAGCGATCCATTTTTGTTCTCCGATCGATTTTTTATAGTTTGCGGCATTGTATTTTACAGATGGTTGCCTTAAGTAGCGACCTACAATTGCGGTATCTGTAACACCAAACTGGTTTAATGATGCTGTGATTGCTTGTTTATAATAGTTCTCGGCATCCCCTGTTATAAATCCTCTAGCAACAGCTTCCGATAATCCGAACTGTACTTCCGCATAACTGAATATCACAGCAGGCGATTCTGATTTCAAGAAGTAAGCTCCTGGTTTTGATGTTTTCGTAAATCCCCAACTACTGGGATTGTCCACAGCGTTAGGTAGACCTACATACTTGCCGACCGAATTATCAGAAGGTAACTGTGCAAAAACAGATAATCTAGGGTCTTCCAGTTCATACAATTTATTTACTATTGTTTGAGAAATACGGTCATCGTCACGTGTTTCAAATATTGCAGCGATAGGATTCTGCTGTGGAGAACTTCTATATATGAATTGAAATATCTCGCTGTTACTGCTAATTAATCCTGCTCCATCATTTACCACATTTATAATTTCCTGTTTTGCCAGATCCGGCTCTCTGTCAGCTATTCGTAGAGCGATACGAAGGCGTAGGGAGTTTGTAAATTTTTTCCACTTAGCAATATCCGCATATCCTTTGTCATCATTATAAACAACGTCACCGGTTACCTTTTCGGCAGAAGTATTAAGTAACGATTGGGCTGTTGCAAGATCCTTAAGTAGACCTAAATATACATCTCTTTGGGTATCATAAGCTGGTGTCATTTTTTGTCCGGCTTCTGTGTATGGGATATTTCCATAAGCATCCGTCAGCAGTAAAAATACCCATGATCGTAGCGACAGGGCAATACCCTTGTAATTATCGTTAGCTTCTTCTTTCGGGAAATTTATTATTGTATTCAGGTCAGTAATAAGCGTTGCATATCCTTTATTCCATAAACTCGTGAAGTCAGTATTTGCGAGATCAAACCTGTCTGCTTCCGGATACTGTATCGAAGCCCAAAATTGCACAAATAATAATGTAGAGCCATAATTATTTTCTGATCCCCAGTATAGGTCCGCTCCCTGTTTTTGAACTCCTGTCAATAAAAAAGGAGCTCGAGGGTGTTCCGTCGCATTTTGATTGATATTTATTTCGTCTAGCTGGTCGTTGCAGGCACTAAGTGCAAGTACGAGTATAATAAGTGGTGCTATTTTTTTTAACATAAGTGTTCGTTTTTCTGATTTTTAAAATTTCAAATTCAAGTTGAAACCAATAGTTCTGGTTGTTGGTAAGGATAAACTTTCCAATCCTTGTGCATTTCCTGTATTGAACGCTGTTTCAGGGTCGATATTAGGAGCGTCTTTGTAGATGAAGAACAGATTACGTCCGACAAAAGATACTGTTGCACCTTGTAACCCTAATCTTTTTGTCAAAGTTTTATCAAATGAATAAGATAAGGTAATTTCACGGAATTTGATATAGTCCGCATCATATAGATATGCTTCGGATATGTTGTAAGACGCTTTATAATATTGTTGAGCACTGATAACAGTTGTATTCTTTTGGCCGTCGGCAGTCACTCCGTTGAATATCATTCCATCTTGATAAACTGTTTCGCCGTTCGGAGCTCTTCTGGCGTCTAACAATATTTTGGAACCTTCTTTATCATTATTCTGGAAGTAATAGTACAATCCTCCATTATCAGCATTACGTCCGGGCATGGTTTGTTCCAATACACCTGTATACATACCTGTTCTGTTAGTGCCCGAGTAAATACTTCCTCCTATGCTGGCATCGATCAGGAACGATAATTGTATATTTTTATAAGTAAAAGAGTTACTTATGCCCCCTATCCATGTCGGGGTAAAATGTCCCAAAACTTTTAGTGTCGGATCAGATTGTGGCAATCCACTGGCATTTACAATAATATTACCATCCTTATCTCTCAAGTAGGCTGTCCCGAATAATGCACCGTAAGCTTTTCCTACACTAGCCAGTACACTTACTCCGTTGGATGAGCCTATTGTGTAACTATCTAATTCCCCTTTGTCGTCCATTCTTGTCAGTTTACTGATATTTCGTGAATAGTTTAATCCCACGTTCCATTTAAATTTTTTAGTTTCTATAGGCAGGACATTCAGCTGCACTTCAAATCCTTTATTATTAAGATTCCCGGCATTTAGTAATTGTGATAAATGTCCACTCGCAGCAGATGTATTTACAGCTATAATCTGGTCATAGCTATTGGTATTATAATATGAAGCATCAATACTTACTTTATTGCCCCATAAGCCCAATTCAAACCCTAATTCTGTAGAACGTGTTCTTTCCGGTTTTAGCTCGGGATTTAATTTTTTAGTAGAAGATGTCTGGATGGGATTATCTCCAAATGGGGTTTGACCATCGAATACAGTATATAGATTGTGAGGGTCGTTGTCGTTACCTACTTCAGACCATCCTCCACGTACTTTTAAGAAACTGAGAACATCATTTTTTATATCCAGAGCTTCGGAGAGCACAAGGCTGGCACTGACGGATGGATAGAAATAAGAACGATTGTTACGAGGAAGAGTCGAAGACCAGTCATTACGAGCAGTTAAGTTTAGATACGCATAATTTTTGTATCCGAATTGAGCAGAGCTATATACACTATATATTCTTCTGAGTTTTATACTATTGTTAGAAGTTACAATTGCATCTCTGGAGTTTGTAAGAGTGTATAGATCGGGTATAGCTAAGCGAGGTGCTTTCTGGTAATTATTTTCTTCGCTACGATTCAACACGTTAGTTCCTACCAAAGCATCTAGCGAAAAGTCATCAGATAATTTTGTGTTATATCGTAATATACCCTCGGTATTGGTTTCGTTGATTGTATATGCATCTTCTGCATACGAACCGAAAGGTGTACCATTGGTTCCGTATTTGATTTTATATTTACGACGATCGTTATAATAGTCTGTTCCTGATCTGAAATTAAATGTAAGTCCTTCTATAATTTTAGCCTCCAGGTGTACATCACCTATTAAACGGTTACGTTTCTGAGATACAGTATTATAATAAGCATTCCAATAAGGGTTGCTATAATAGCTGTTGTTCCAGTTCACAGCTCTGTTATTTTTCAGTTCGTTTATATCTACTTGACGTCCAAACCATAAGAATTGAAGCATAACGCCTGCTGCACGTCCTCCCGAAGGACCTCCAGGCAAATTGGGAGCATCAGTAATAATATAATTAGCTGTTGTACCGACTGTTATATCTTTTGTTATATGATAATTGGTGTTTATTGTAAAATTGGTTCTGCTCAACTCCGTATTTGGTACAATACCTTTTTGTTTTTGGTTATTTACACCCAAACGGAAATCATATTTTGTATCAGAACCAGCTATCGAGATAGAATTGTCATAGGTAACACCGGTACGGAAAAAATCTCTTACATTGTCAGGATTTGCAACAAAGGGCACTGCTTTGCCATTAGAGAAGAACTGAGGTATAAGTTGTCCATTCATTGCAGGACCCCAGCTTTCATCTACTCCGTCATTAATACCCCCTCCTTTACCGTCTACATAGCTGAACAAACCGTCCATCCCTTGCCCGAATGAGTTTTGAAAACTGGGTAAAGTAGCCACTGTCGCAAAATGTATTCCTGAATTTACAGAGATGCCCAATCCTTTTTGACCTTTACCCGATTTAGTAGTAATAAGAATTACTCCACGAGCAGCTCTCGAACCATATAGTGCGGCGGCATTAGGACCCTTTAATACACTCATCGATTCTATATCTTCCGGATTAATATCCGCTATTGTATTTCCAAAGTCACGTGTAGCTCCTCCTGAGTTTTTTTGAGAATTATCTACAGGGATACCATCTACGATAAATAACGGACTGTTCTCTCCACTTATTGATGTTTCTCCACGAATAACAATCCGTGATGACCCCATATCTCCCTGTGAATTGGTTATACGTACACCTGCGACTCTACCTGATAGAGAATTCAGCAAATTAGTCTCTCCATTTTGATTTAGGTCATTCCCCTTTATCTCTTGTGTAGTATATCCGAGTGATTTCTTCTCACGAGATATCCCTAAAGCAGTAACTACAACTTCGTCCAGAAGATTATTGTTTTCAGATAAAGTTACGCTGATCGGTTCATTACTATCATAAACATCCACTTCTTGAGTTCTGTATCCTAAAAAATTGAAAACAAGGGTAACAGGTAAATCTTCCGACACTTTTATCGAAAATTTGCCATCAAAATCGGTTGCAGTATTTACCTTAGCTGAGGATTTTAATGTTATAGAAACTCCGGGTAGAGGCAAACGATTTCTATCGTAAACCTCTCCGTTTATAGTTGTCTGAGCATAAATTACTGTCCCCCCAAGTAAAAATAGAGTCAGTAAGAGTGCTTTCGCTATGTTATATAGCGATTGAGATTGTAAGTGCAACATATTATTTAGTCTTTTTTTTAGTTGTTTATTGGATAGATATGTAGATGAAAGTATTTATTGATATACTTTCTAATCCTAACTTCCTATTCCCTTTTTGCTTACCCTTGCTAAGGTCTGAGACCTTATTTCGCCAAACTTGCATAGTTGATAATTTGTTGTTGGATATTTTTCTTCTCTTTAGAGTCGATATTAAGAAATCCGTAATCATGGTTCAGTTTTTGACCATCTGTAACAACCCATTCAATAAAATTTTGAACTTCCTTTGGTAGTTTTTCATCAAAAGCCAAGCTAACAGTCTCAATCGGGATAAGATTTATTTTTTCACCTTCCAATAATGAAAGAGTTGCGTCTATTCCAGAATTTACAGCTTGCCATTGGTCTTTCTTCAAATCAATTGGAAGTATGGCGATGTTTTCTTTTAATTCACGGGTTTTAGTGTCATATATGTATGATAAATAATTGAAAGCAACACCAGACTCATCTTTTTTCAGAGCATTGATAAGGAAAATATCATCTCCTGCTATTTTTTTACCTTTTAACTGATCTCCGGTCTTTCCAAAATATACTGATATTACTTCAGAGTTAGATGTTTCTAAACTTCCTGAGTAGATTGTAACTTCATTTTTGAAAGGATACTTACCTGCATCATCAATATCTTTTTCGAAAAACAATTGCTTGATTTTATTTTTATCCAAACCTTTATTGTTGATTTCGGCGAAAAGAGGATTTTGTTTATTTGCTACTGGCAGAATCGCGTATCTGGCAACTTGCAAAGATTGTTGTGCAGGATCTTTTATTTGATTTTCATTTGTAACTACGCTAATATCTATAGCTTCGCTGTTTGTATTGCGGTCAGCTACTTTAATTACTACATTAGGATTAACTTTACTGTATTCGTTTATCCATGCATTTAATATAGGATGAGTAAAATTTGCTCCTTTTATATATAATGTATTATCTGAATTCTGAGCAACTATAGATGTGCTTACTAGTAGTAAAGCAGTAATGAATGTTATTTTGATATATTTTGAAGTTTTCATATTGTCTCTTTTTTATTAATTCTGTTTTAGTAAATAATGATGAGTAGGTATATTACCTTACAATTAAAAAAAGTTGATTAGCAAGGCATGCACATTCGCATATGCGGACAACAATATATATCGGTAAGTAAAGCTTCCACAGCTTGATTAGCCAATGATAAACAAGATAGAGAAGTTCTCTCTTGTTTTGGATAATTCTGATTTGTTGATGTGAAAAATTCTGATTTCATACCTTGTAACTATTAATGATAAACCTTTAAATCTGAGTATTAAAATTCTTTCACAAAAGAAGCTAATATATACTAATTGAAAAATACCATAGATGTGGTATATTTCTTACGACAACTTATAGTCTCTGTAAAACTATATTCCAGGTTGTCTACACATAAGCTGGAAATTGTTAAGAATCCAAGTCGAAGTATCAAATAAGATAAAAGAAGTAATTTCGTGGTTTTTCAATAAAATATATGCCCTGTTATTTGGAATTGTGCTTTTAATTTGTTAAATTAAAAGGAAATAGAATTACTATTTATACGATATAGAATACTATAATGCACATCCTCTTTTATATTTCCGTTTATTCATATGAACTTTTTACGTATTTTTGTTGTCACCTTGTTTGTACATTAAGCAATTATTCATCTATATATAATTGTCAAGATCTATTCTAGATTACTATATTAAATTTTAAGAATTCTAATCTTTTCCTTATATTTTTCTAATTTATCCATATTTAGGCCATAGTAAGTGCTAAATATTACATTCTCTTTCTTGATAACGGGTAAATGATTATTTTTGCTTATAAAAAGATCTAATGGAAAAATACGGACTTATAGGCTATCCCCTTAAACATTCTTTTTCGTCTAAATTTTTCAGTGAAAAATTCGAGAACGAAAATATTGATGCAGAATATTCTAATTACGAAATCTCCGATATAAATACTCTTCCTTCAATCATAACATCAGATCTAAATATAAAAGGTTTGAATGTAACGATTCCTTATAAAGAACAGGTCATTATTTTTTTAGATGAATTGGATGACACAGCAAAAGTTATCGGAGCAGTAAATGTAATTAAAGTCATCAGAGAAGATGATCGAATCGTTTTGAAAGGATATAATTCTGACTTAATAGGCTTTCAGAATTCAATACAGCCAATGATTGATCCATTACTGCATAAAAAAGCCCTGATACTGGGAACAGGAGGGGCTTCGAAAGCTGTAAAATATGGATTAGAACGTTTGGGAATAGAATCTAAATATGTATCACGCACTGCACGTCCACATTTCTTCACATACAACGATCTTACAGAAGAAACCTTATCTGAATACAAAGTGATAGTGAATACTTCTCCTGTAGGCACATTTCCGAATGTGGATGAATGCCCGGCTATCCCTTATGAATACCTGACTAGTTCTCATCTACTTTATGATTTGGTATATAATCCTCCAATAACAAAGTTTCTTGAATTAGGAGCAAAACAAGGAGCAAAAACCAAAAACGGAAGTGAAATGCTTCAATTACAAGCCATAGCAGCATGGAAAATATGGAATAATAAGTAATAATCTATATACTTAAAAAGAGAGAAGGGTAGAAGCTTTTCTCTTTTCTCTTCTTACTCATAAAATCTTAAATAATGTAGGCCTCATATAAGCATTAGAAAAGAAATAATTGAGCTATCCTTTCAATACGAATTTAATGCAGGCTTTTAGGATGAAAAGCATGATAATCTCCTCCTACCTTATTGAATTAGACCTATTACATTACTCCACTATTTATAGAATAAAACTTCTTTTAGTGAGAATTCAGAAATAATTTTGTCAAATTCTTTACAAGAATCAGTAACTATAAGGAATATTTCTGTAATTTTATTGAGATACTTTTTTAGAATAAAAAATAAATTAACCTAAACACTTAAAATATACCCTTATGAAACGCATCGGATACCTATTTGGAATTATGCTCTTTTTTTCATCCTGTGGTTCAACTTATTTCTTTTCTACAATAGATTCAGCAAGTAAGAACACGGTCAAAGACGAGCAAGGAAGGTTTGTGATACAAAACGATAGTCTAGATATTTACTATTCTTTTAATGGTGATAATGGACCTATCCTAATCACTGTTCACAATAAAGGAAAAGAGCCTTTGTATATCGATTGGAAACGATCTTCTATAATTATTGATGACATATCTACCAGTTATATGGGTAAAACTATGGCATTATCAGGTTCGGCAAATATAAATACAATCGGAGATTCTTTCTATAATAATTCTCAATCATCGGCATCGTTCAATGGCGCAATAACTAAAGAACCTGAAAGTATCAGCTTCATTCCTCCAAATTCAAAAATTCAATATAAAACAACAAATTTAAGTAATCTGAATTTTAACAAGATTGATGAGCTGTCATATAACAAGAGAACTAATATTGATAGCAATGGAAATATCGTTCCGGTCAAAGCAGCCAACTTTCGAAGCGAAGATTCACCCTTGCATTTTAGAAGCTATTTGACCTTATATAAGGATCCTCAAAGGCCTTTTTCTCTGGAACAGGAGTTCTATATCTCAAGCTTGATAAAAACAAATAGAATCGGTCCTTCTAATATGCATAACTTTTTCTCTGATAGTGACGATCTCTTTTATTCGAAGGCGAGATAAGATGTTTAAAGCAAATCTCGAGTTGAGAATAGATCTATTGCCAGGGTAGTAAATATTTCGGCTCCTGATCTGTATTATATATAATTTATCGAATAATTTACATTTAACTATGAGGGAAAGAATATGAAAATTGAGGATGTTCCGTTTTGTAAAATCGACTGGAGTGTTGTTCCAACTACTACTCATAAAGGAATTGCGGGTGAAGCCTATTGGAAAACTTTTGAAATGGGGAATATACGTGTTCGTATGGTTGAGTATTCACCGGGCTATTTAGCTGATCATTGGTGCAACCGTGGACACGTTTTACTAGTAATAAAAGGTATTTTGGTTACTGAGTTGTCGGATGGAAGAAAATTTACACTTAATCCAGGTACGAGTTATCAGGTAGCGGATGATATAGATCCACATCGATCATATACTGAAAATGGTGCTACTCTTTTTATCGTAGACTAAGCGTTCTGCATTTCTTATTCTTCTTTCGTTTTGCTTTTAGTACAAAACAAAACATCCTGACTAGTTTAGACTAATCAGGATGTTAAAAAGAGGGCGGCTATCTACTCTCCCACCTAAAGGCAGTACCATCGACGTGGTTGGGCTTAACTTCTCTGTTCGGAATGGGAAGAGGTGGAT
>NZ_QICL01000056.1 GCF_003201355.1 Indolivaga alginatilytica | reverse complement strand
TTTATCAGTTTAAGCTCTTTCTTCTTGGGAATCATAACTGAAAAATAATGGGGATTATTCTTTTAAGTTAATGATTTTCAAGAGATTGAGCAAATAATCAATCGCTTATTTTATTGATTATAAACATTTTAACTAAACAAATCAGCGGAAAAGTTCAACTACTGATTCGCATTATTAATTTTATTCGAAGATAACATTTAACCATTTTCTAGGCAATTGAAATAGGATTAAACTTAATATTTCCATAAATAGTTAAACGAATAAGTAAATCAATGCGAAAAATCGCTTATCTTTGTATTATAAATGTACTTTTTACATGCATAAGACTTTAGAGAAAGTATAGCTGTATTGACTAAAAGAACAACTAATAAAATCATGGGGCTGACCGGTTTTGACAGCGAGATGAAGTGGTTTGTAAGCATGCAGTGCGTAGTCGGCTAGCACTATAATCTCAGACGTCAAAATTTTAACTGGCGAAAATAATTACGCTCTTGCTGCTTAATCGAAGTATAGTAGATATAGCTTAATCTCAGCACATGTGTTGAGACAAGACATCACCCGGAAGCTGTTGCTCCGAAGCATTTCGATACGGTGGTGTAGGTAAATCGGGGATAGAACAAGGGAATCTTCGGCTCTTGTTTGAAATAAAGAAGATAAGGTTTGAGTTGGTGGCTTTGGTCTTGCTCACTCCCGACAATTAAAACAAAGATAAGCATGTAGAAAGCAAACTAATTCCTTGTTTGGACGAGGGTTCGAATCCCTCCAGCTCCACAAATAACACTGATTATCAGCGAATTGTAAAGTATACACCCAATTTTACACCCTAAAATGTAAAGTTGGGTGTTTTTGTTGATATAGTTTTATTCTTGATAATCAAAACCAATCTCACCAGCACTATGAATAATTTCGTATGTATTTTTCAAAATATGATTATTATTTACTCTTGTTGGCAATAAGTTATTCAATAGGGATAATATCTTTTTTTCATTTTTTATATAATCCTCTTTGGATGTCAAAAATATATCAGGAGTCCAAGAAAACGAAAGTTCATATATAGCATCTTCTCCCCATGTATTATCTATACAAGATAATATTAACTCAGAATCTTTCAATTCTATTGGTTTAAGACTATTCATATGAGATTTTATATCAGAAGCGTATCTTTCATTGATCATTTGAAATCTAGATACCTGTATTCTTCTTTCATTATGTTTTATCGGAAATCCAACTATATACTCGAGTTCAGTTACAATAACCTGCTTATAGTTTCTTTTATAGTTATTTATGGCTTCTTCAAAAAAGTCAGGAATCGTGCCTGTATATTCTGCTCCTGGCAATTTTGATAATAAGTGATTTCTATTAAGTATCTCTCTTACACTTCCATTTTCAAAACTATTCCAATCAGGAGATAAACAATATAAACCCATAAAAGGATCAAACATTCTAGTTGAAATTGTGATTATTGATTCTTCTTCATTTAGATCTTCTAATAATTTTACAGATAAATCAACATCATGAACAATGTAAGATATCTCTTGTATTTCTAGAGGGGAGCATTTCCAAACAATATATTGTCCTTTTACATTCTGAAAATGAGATTCATTTATAGCTTTTATTGTTGGAGTAACATCATAACACCCAAATAACTGTAATGCAACGTCTTTTGCTGGATTAACAAAGTGAAAATAATCCCAACTTCTAGCACGACGAGATGTTTGCCTTAAAAAACCTTCTGGAGCTTCAAAAGCATACTCAAAATCATTATGTATTTTATTACCAATTAAAGAATAAGAGAGCCATGATGTCATTTCATTTAACCACAGAGAATTATTATTTGTAGAGAGAATCTTAATTGGACTAATGATGAAAGAAATCCACTCTTGATTATCATTAATTTTATAGTTTATATCTTTTAGTTTTTCTTTTAATTCCTTATTAAATATATCTAATTCTGTAATTTGGGAATCAACAACAATTACAGGCATGGAATTATTAGGCTCAATCCTTTTTAGAATAGACATCCATGAAGGTAGCATCTCTATTAAATTTGCTCCAACATTCAAAATAAGATTTGAATCATTATTATGTATAAAATCTAATAAACTGGGGTAGAATGGAATAACCTTATAAGAAGGCATTATTACAGGGATTAATTGACATCTAACAAAGGACTCATCCAATCGAAGTATTGTATTATAATAATCTTTTATTTCATTAAGAATATCTTGTCTCGAAAAATTGTTGAGTGTATTTTGTTTGGGAACTATTATTGAAGATTTCTTTTTCCCAAGTTTAGATAAATTACCTAATACTTGTTTAGTAGGGCTGCACCAAAAACAAGAATCAGTTTCTTCTTCATAAATTACAAGAAATATTGGAAAATACGAATTTATCCATGCATTAAGAGTTGTTGTTTCTATGGAAACACTAAAATTACCATCTTTAGTCTTCTAATATATTTACTATCTTTTTTTGTTGATTTTACTTGGCACCTAAAGTAGTAATATGTTCTGCTATTATCAATAAATACAGTACAACTAATATCCTCTCCAAAATCAGATTTGATTAGATCAGCACTCCATGAATACTTACTAAATATTAATGCTACAGTCTTTTCTCCTATATCTCCTAAAGATTGGGAATTAGACTTAATTGGCATTTTATTATTCATCATAGAAGTATAATTTTCTCACTCCCTCTCCCCATACTCACCAATCTTCTCTTCGCAAATCCTTTTTGTTATATCCCTCAATAATTCCACTTTAGGCACAAGCATATCAATATCCTCCTTTGTTACTACAAAATCAGGGTCGTATCTGCCATTTACATAAGCCGCTTTGATAAGTTCAAAGAGCCGTTTCTCTTCCGAAGTATTCTGTGGAAAGACTTTGATAAATTCATTCGAATATTTCTTAACGGAGTTCAGTAATTTGGTAAGATTATGCTGTTTGGGATTTTCTAATGTGTTAACTAGCCGAATAGCATAGATAAAGTTTTCACAAGCTTGATGTAAATCAAAAGATGACATTCTGTAATCTTTTCTTGAATATGCAAATTTAGCTTGTTCTATAAAACTATTTGCTCTGTCAAACTTATCATCAAAATATTCCTGAGCCTGTTGCTTTATTTCTTCAAAGCTGAGTTTGTGTCTTCGTGCTAATTTGTGTTTTCCACTATCATATAGAACAACACCCTCTTGTTTTATTTGTGTATAGAAATACCTGCCTTCATTCAGGTACTTGTTCAGCTTTTTCATATCCTCACTGATAAACTGAACAGGAGGCTGTCTGTCAGGGTCTTTTGCCCTGTCATAATATAAATCTTCCACATTACTAAGCGACCTGATTGCTCCTCCATCCGATACTCCGCTTGTGACAACCAATATATCGTAATCGCTTACATAAAACTGTAGTTTGCCAAACTCATATTTTTCATCATATACCACATAGTCGTTACGTGCATAGCTACCAAACAAAATTATCATTTCGGTTTGTTTAAGCCGTTGTAAAACTGCCTCGACAATAAAATGCAAATCCCGCTGGTTATTGGATGGCAGATATGATATGGATTTCTTCATCGGTTTTTATTTATGATCTTAAAATTAAGAATATAAAGATATTGAAAAAAGGAAAACAAAGATTAACTTTTTGTTTGTTAATTGTATATTTGTATTTACATCCTGCTTCTTGTCAGTTTGACTAAAAATTATAACTGACGACTCAATACCGCAGCGATATAAACTATTTATTTTAATATTTATATCGGCTTGATTAACTAATCAGGCTTAAAAGCGGACATATATATGACAACACAACAAACAATCTCAAACGAATATTGTGCAATACTGATAAACTGTTCTTCTCTGGTATTAAGGCTATCCCATGATGAAATCCAAGAAAGCTACTCAGACAATCCCATGTATGTAGCCGAGTACATTGAAAATGAAGTCAAAGAAAACATAATAGAGCTTCTTTTTGAAGACCAGAAAGCAACTCTGTCCTGCACCTTTGGCGAGAACAATAGCTGCAATGCTTCGCATATATTCTTTGATGACTTAGATGAGTTAAGTAACTATATCAGTTATCTCAATAGAACCTATGCTTATGATTATATCCGAGGCTGTTGGACATTACCCAATTCTTTCATATCCATAGAAAAGACGAAAGACGATATTTACTTTAAGTCTTTCTATTTATAATCGGGGTTACTACTATATTTCAGGCAAGGCTTTAGGGTTTTGCCTGAATATTTTTCAATTTTTTATCTTCAAGACCTCAATAGGCAATAGATAAACAACACAGTAAACACGCAAGCTTATGTTGCTTAGCAAAATATACTTTCTTTAGTTGATTAATACTTTAACCTTAGAATCATCGATCTCCTGAATTCTACCTGTTGTATGCAGGTGATAATATGCTTTTTCCATTGCTTGCGTAATATTACTTCCTTTACGGCTAAACCCAAATTCGCGAGCAGTCGCAATTTTCAGATCTTCTGAACGTATTCCATAACTTCGTTGGGCGATAACAACCATAGCTTCTGCAAGCTCTTCAGTAGCAATATATTGGACTGGACGAATATTATCTCCATATTCAGAGTTAGGTATTCTAACTGTAATCGACTTCACAGACGTAAGTGATATAAAGTCTTCACAATTTGTAATTTGATTTTTGAGATGTCTATTTATAGTATAATTTACTAATTCTCTGATTTTAGAGGTCGCTTTTTGATTGCCCCAAAGTGGAGCAATACGTTTACAAAGGTTTTCGAAATGTATAGGTTGTTCTATTTGTAAAATATGCTTCACTACATTGCTCGCATACAACCAATCATCATAGACACGTTCGACATCATCAATGTTTGCCTCTTCATACATTGAAAAACCATAACCAACATCTTCTTGTTGTTGATTTATTAACTGTTCTTCGATCTCTATATTTATCGAGGAAGAATCTATACTCTCGATTTTCAAATCAAGCTTTGGCTCTTCAAATTCACGCAAAACCTTCTCAATTGTATCAATAAGACGCTCGCTTTCTGTAATCTGATCTTTTATCCAATCTGTTGACCAAATACGATATATTCGCCAACCCATATCCTCTAATATTGTTTGTCTTAGCCTATCACGTTCTCTTGCTGTTCTTGAACTATGATATGTTGCCCCATCACACTCTATACCAAGTACAAATACACCTGTGTGTTTTTGATGGCGGATAGCCATATCTATGCGAAAACCAGAACATCCAACTTGAGTTACAACATTGTACCCCTTAGAATTAAGGAAATCATATACCGATTCCTCAAATGGAGAGTCCAGTTCAAGTATGTCATTATATTTTAATTCACCCTCTAAAGCTGACATCCCATTTTGGGCAAAATCTATATATGAGCGAAGCATTTTAACTCCTTCCGAGGTTGTGCGTTCCGTATCAATATCAGCTGGTAAAATAGAGCCTATAAGTTTGATATTATACTTAGCACGAGTAATAGCTACATTTAATCTTCGATAACCTCCATCACGACTAAGAGGTCCAAAACTCATATACATTATACCTTTTGAGTCTTTCGCATAACCTATACTAAAAATAATAGTGTCTCTTTCATCCCCCTGCACATTTTCTAGGTTTTTGATAAAAAAAGCTTCTTCTTTCTCTTCGGCGAAGAAAATATCAAAACTACTATTGGATAGCCTTCGCTCTCTAATAGCCATATCAACAGCTTGTTGCTGTGCTTCACTGAATGTTACTACACCTAATGAACGGTTCGGATTAGTTCTGAAATGGTCAAGTACAAGGTCTGCTACTTTATTTGCTTCAATAATATTGTTTCGTTTCCCTCCTCTATCATATACACCGTTTGGCACATAAACATACTCAACACCAAAGTCTTTGACTTTTTCTTGATGAGAAGGAAATGTTATCAATTTATGATTATATATTTTGGCGTTAGAAAATGCTATAAGATGTTCGTGGCGACTACGATAATGCCAACGTAAACTTCTCTCTGGTATTGCATTAAGTGCTTCGTCAAGTATTGATTCATATGCACCTGTATCATCTTGTTCGTCGCTTTCAATATCGTAATCGCCATCTGATAGTGTTGTTGCGAAGAAGTTTGTAGGAGGCAACTGTTTACTGTCTCCTACAACAATCACTTGCTTACCTCTCATTATTGCTCCTACTGCATCTTCAGTACATACTTGAGATGCCTCATCAAATATAATAAGGTCAAATTCATAACTTTGAGCTTCTAGAAATACACTTACAGACAAGGGGGACATCATAAAACATGGTTTCAATGATGTGAGAAGATTAGGTATTGCGTTAAATAATTTACGAAGGGGTAATAACTTTCTTTGTTTGTTAAGTTCTCGCTTAAGAATCCCAATTTCATCGCGTGATGAAGTTATTGAGTTAAAGTCGGGTAACCTGCTGAGTAATCTTTCTCGCACTCGTGACTGAGCAACAACCATTTGCCCTCTGTCTAAGATCTTGAATTCAGATAAATTGCTTTCATGAGACTTGTGCCTAAATGATTGTACAGTAGGGTAATTGGGGAGTTGCTTATCCAGCCACAATCGGTAAAATCTCTTTAGGTATGTACCAATAATTAAATTAGGGTTTATGTTTAAGCATTCTATTTTGCTAATGTACTCAGCCAAACCAGCTTCCTTACATTTCTTTCGATTGTTGCGATAGTCAATCCACTCTTCCAGAGATGATTTTTTTGTGTAACATTCGGTAAACCTTTTTATAATATCCTCTAATTTTTTATTGGATAAATCTTCTGACTCATCAAACATATTGAATACCCATTCAAGCTCTTCACCAACTAAAAGTCTTATTTTGGTGATCTCAAGACTTTTTATTCCTGCAAGATTTATTGATTGTGTGTCAGAGCAAATACGTTCTATGTATCTGGCTGGCAGTGTATGCTTATCAACTAATTGTATGAATTTGTCGGCAAACTCAAGGTTAAATAAAATTGTATCCCAATCTGTAATATCTCCCTTCCATAGGAAACTATATTGTTGTTGCAAAAATTCTTTTTTACTATCTATAGACTGTAAAACTATCTGGATATTAGAAAGCTCATTAAGATCAGCGAAAAAACTTTTACTGTCAAGTATATCAGGCGTTAAGTTATTCACTTCATTATAACAACGTTTTATCGTATCTGCTTGAGAAACAATTCCAGATGCTAATTTGATTAATTTCGATATGCCTGATGGGGCATTGATATTTTTATCTATCAATCGCTCGGTCGTTGCAATTATTTGATTAATATCAATAGTAGAATATAGTGAAATAAAAGATGTAATCTTTTCATAAGGTAACTCATCATTAATAAGTAACGATCTGAGGAGAGTTGAAATAATTTGCTCGGGTAAAAGTTCAATCAACAATCTAAATTTACCAATTGTCTCTAATAATTTCCCCCAATCTGTAGACAATCCCTTGTAATAAACTCCAAAATATTCTCTAAGTTTAGTTTCATGTTCATTTATCCAAGACTTTTTCTCTGCAATAACTTTCAACTGATCAAGCAATGTAATAATAGTATTGTCATTTAATTTCTCGGAACTTAGACAAAGTGCCTGTATATCTCTTTTATCTTTGCGATATTGTGAATTAAAAATCCTAAATATAGAACGATAATCCGTTCTATAACGTTTTATAATTGAATTAAAATCAATATCAAGTATTTCTTTATCGTAATTATTAAATAGCTTTACCAACAAGGTGTTTTCTTCGTTGTGGATGGTTGAAGCTTCAGCGAGGAACAGCTCAAAATCTGTATTTTGAATATTTTCAAACCACATCCGAGTCGGTATTATTCGTGTGGATAAAATTTCTGTTATAGTGGCAAAATTTGATATTTCCGAAAATTTATTGGGGGTCTGAATACCTAACATTATC
Source organism: Indolivaga alginatilytica (assembly GCF_003201355.1). Lineage (GTDB taxonomy): Bacteria > Bacteroidota > Bacteroidia > Bacteroidales > Dysgonomonadaceae > Dysgonomonas_A > Dysgonomonas_A alginatilytica. Next base: position 3,476 of record NZ_QICL01000056.1, on the reverse strand, counting down.
GAAAGTCTGTCCACTAATATAAAGAGTTTATCTAAGTCATTAGAGATAAATTCAGCCTCTTTAATAATTATATCAATACCATCTACAATGCTATCACTACTTTCGTACGTTTGATGATTAAGTATCAGTTTTATATTGCTTAGGGCTTCTGATATTTCTGCATTCAATAAGCCTCCATTAATAAGAAGTACTTTATCTCCATACTTCTTTGTTAAGTTACTCGTACTTTTTCTAATCTCATCTGAAGTTTGCTTATACTTAGTTGTCTGTTTTATGAGATTGCATATATCATTATCTGTAATCCAATGTATTGGAATCTTCGGAGATTTATTCGATAGATTGAGAATTTCGATTAAATTGTCAATTTGATTTATAGATATAGGTAATGATAATTCGAATTCATTAATTGTATCCTGTACTTCTTTTACAAGCTCTTTTAGTAGAGGTATGAGTGTTTTGAAATTAGCATCTATATCGTGTCGAAGTTCAAACGAGACGTTGTCGACAGTGGAGTTATACCAAGGGTTTGAATGGAAGCTCTCACTCATCTTTCCGATAGTCTTGGAGAATACCTCAAGTAGGTACTTGTGGGTATTCAATTTCTCAGGTGTAAATTTATCAACTTCTGCTATATCAAAAATAATCTCGGTAAGATTATCCAAAGATGCTAATATGCCATTAACCTCGTAAATGCTCTTGTTTAGTGGCAAGCACTTCGTGTGTAACTCCTTATGGTATTTATTTATTCGCTCTCTCAGATACTCAAGCTCCATGAGTTTGTACACAGCTTCTTCTTTGACACTAACTTTGTTCATACTAAGAGAATTTGCCAATTCTCTTAATATCTCTTTCTTATTAGCTTTATGGCTATGGAGTGTAAGGCAAAAGTCAGATAGCCCTACCTGTGTCAGTCGTTTATGTACAACTTGTAAAGCTGCCATTTTTTCAGAAACAAACAAAACTTTCTTCCCGTCTGCTAACGCTTCAGATATAATATTTGTGATTGTTTGACTTTTACCTGTTCCCGGAGGTCCTTGTAAAACAAAACTAACATTATTCTTTGATAATAGAATTGCATCTTGCTGACTAGAGTCTGCATCTACAACCTGATACGTATCTACAGGTCGTATTTTAGTATCATGATCAAAATCGTTATACTCTTCTGATAAATAAATCGGATCACCATCTCCAGCAATGGCAGAAACTATTGGATTATTGATCAATTTCTCTTCATTCCTTTCTAAATCTTTATACATATTGATTTTAAGGAACGACAATAAAGTAAGATTGGCATCGCAAGAAATCTTCCAATCCTCGTTTTGAACTGCTTCTCTTATTATTTCGATATATGACGAGATTTTCATCTTGTCTGCATCAAATTCTGGTAGTTCTATTCCAAAATCATTATTCAATTTAAATGACAATGTAGGATTTACGACAACCTCATCTTCATGAAGATGCATAATATATGGAGATGAAATAGATTCATTAGTCAAAGTTACAGGTACAAGGACAAGAGGAGATGTAATAATCTGCTCAGAAAAACTAGTTTCTTTCCATTTAAGCAAACCGAAAGTAAGATATAATGTATTTATCCCCTGTTCCTCAATAGACATCTTTGCTTTCGCTCGGAGAACTTTAAGCGTTTTTTGTAAATCTCCAGGTGTTTTGTTCGTTTTTAAATCCCCTTCAATTATAGATTCGAAAGTTTCTTCTCCATCATCAATGATTATCTTTTTTGCGAAAGGAAATTTCAGAGACTTTTCACTGGAGACAATAGCATCAAATAAATCATCAAAACTTGGGAGTTCGATAGCTATATTCGAACGTTTGGTTTCCTTAAAATTAATTAACCTATTTCGCTTTCCCAAATCAAGAAGCAATTTTTTCCACGCTTCAATTTTTATTTTGATGTTAGCCATATATTATAGAATCTGGTTTTAATTTTTTGTGTTACTCTCTTTATATACTCTAAAAAAGAGTATGTTTGATTTTATTAGCTCAATAAACAAAAGTAATTATTTTTAACAAAGTATATATATGATAAGTGAGTTTACTGAGCTTATATTTAAACATTTCGCTTTTAGATTTTAAATATCGAAACTCTGACAATTTTCTATCTCTAATAAAGTTTGATATAGTAGATTTTTGATTAAGGCTAAAATATTGTATATAACAAAGAAATTAACCTCCAATCCCTTTCTTTTTTCCAAATGATGGCTTCTGTTTAATATCAATCCCGATTGCCCTTTGAAACTCCTGATACTTCTGTCTGAACCAGTTGACATGACTCATGCTATCAATAGTAAACTCAAGTTTACCCTCTTCAGTGGGATGCGGTTTAACCTCAGCTACCGAATGATCCGTTTCAAAACTCCGCTCATATTCCGCAGAATAAATTCTGCCTTTGAACCCGACAGGCTTCATTTCCAGAATCTTTTTGATTAAGCTTTCGGAGAACCTTAAATGGTTACACAGATTCTCAATGCGTAGTAGCTCCTTGATGTTGGGGAACAGGTCGTAAATCTTCTTAAGTTCCTGCTTTAATTTGTCTAAAATTGTCTCATGCTCTTTTTGTATGTTTTTTATACCCTGCCTTAGCTCCTTAATTTCTTTAGCAAGGGTTTCCTTATCAGCCTTCAGGTTATCTATCTCATGCTGTTGTTTTTTGACCTTGGATGTACCCATTACCAAACCTATGCCGTCCATAATAGTAGAGCCTACATCCGCTGCTTTATTTACAAACTTTTCGGTCTTTAGTTGTCCTTTTCTCTGCTTGAGGGCTTCATCCGTATTTTTCAATTCGGTTTCTTTTTGTTGTTTAAGTATATTGGCTTGTTCATAACGGATATATGCCTCTTTTTCCTGTTGTTTCAATTCTTCAAGACTTTGGTACATACCCTCATTCTTAATTAACAGCTCCCTGTAATACTCATACGTTTCCGTATGCTTTGCCTTCGATCCATCAATGCCTCTATCCAATCCGTAGGGTTTCATCCATTCCGCATACGAGTTCTGATACTCCTTTAGTTTGTTCCTTGCCATTACATCATCAGCACACAATCGAGAGGCATCTTTACTTTTCTTCTTATACTTTTTCTTATCGGGGTTTATCTCTTGCGTCTTAATATCCTTTACCTTTCTTCTTTCACCTGTAACTATGGGTACAACAGTTGCATGAATATGAGGTGTCTTCTCATCCATATGTAAAACAGCAGATACAAGGTTCTTTTCTCCGTAGGTTTGTTTTAGCCAATCGATATTATCGGTACACCAGTTATCGAGGTTTCCTGATTCTTCGATGTCTTTCATATCTTCATGTGTACCTGAGAGCATAATACGAATGGCACGTACCTGATCTTTGGATATTTTTCGTTTGATATCCGCATTCTCTATTCTATGTTGTATAGCTTCTGTCCGGCTATTCACTCCTTCGGGAAAGTGTATTAATTCCTTATTGAGGTGTGTACGGGTTT
>NZ_QICL01000055.1 GCF_003201355.1 Indolivaga alginatilytica | reverse complement strand
CAGAAAGTCAGATCAACATCCGGACTACTAGTACATACGATGGGTAAAATTGCAATCGCATTTATTTATCTAATTTTTTAAATACTGATTCGCATTACTATTATATCAGCACTAAAACTAAAAGAATCGCAAAAGAAGATAATAAGCTTAAAGGATAAGATGCAGGTTTTAAATACAAGTCATTTATCCCATGAAATCATTGGACAGTCCGAGGAGATGAGGAGCATCTTTAAAATGATAGAAAAACTGGCAGATACCGACGCCAATATATTAATATTAGGAGAGAACGGAACAGGTAAAGATTTGATAGCAAAAGCGATTTATTATAATTCTCAAAGAGCCGAAGATATTTTTGTCAGTATCGATTTAGGAAGTATTTCAGAAAATCTTTTTGAAAGTGAGTTGTTCGGATACGAAAAAGGTGCATTCACGGATGCAAAAACAGATAAACCCGGACGCATGGAGGTTGCTTCCGGAGGAACCTTGTTTTTAGATGAGATTGCAAATTTGTCGCTCGCTATGCAAGCTAAAATGCTCACAGCAATTGAAAAAAAACATATAACACGGTTAGGGTCTACTAAAGATATTCCGATTGATGTCCGCTATATTTGTGCTACAAACACAGACATATATCAAGCGGTGGAAGATAGTGCATTCAGACAAGATCTGCTCTATAGAATTAATACAATTGAAATACATATTCCACCTCTAAGAGAAAGAGCTGGAGATATTATTTTACTAGCCGAATATTTTCTGCAAAAATTTAATCATAAGTATAAAAAAGAGATACAAAGTATTAGTCAAGACGCAAAACATAAATTATTTACCTATAGTTGGCCCGGAAATGTGAGAGAATTGCAAAATGTAATGGAAAGAGCCGTTATTCTGGCATCAGCTAAGGTTCTGAAAAACGATGATTTTATATTATCATTACATAAAAATAGAAACCCCAGGAGTAATGAAATATTAAATCTTGGATTATTGGAACAAAATGCGATAGAAAATGCTCTTAAGCGAACTAATGGGAACCTAAATCAGACGGCAGAATTATTAGGAATTAGCAGATATGCTTTGTATCGAAAAATAAATAAGAAATGAAAAAATACAATACAAGCCTGATTATTCTTATTGTATGGCTTATAGCTGTGTCTATAGGGGTAGGAGCCTCTTTTGTTTACGGAAATTATTGGCTTTGCAGTATTTTCTTCTTACTTGTGGTGTGGTCTGTGTATCGCTTGGTTGCTTTTCTGAAACGTACCGTGAAAGATATGGAGCGATTGATGGTAGCTATTAAATTTTCAGAATTTAATATCTCTTTCAATGGATATGATAGCAAAGGACTTATTCCGTCATTAGCTATGGATATGGAGAAATCTATTGCCCGCTTCAATAAAAGAATACAAGAAAAGGAGGTCGAGAATAGCTTCTATGATATATTACTGAATCGGATAGACTCTGCTATATTGGTTGTTAATCTGAAAAAGCAGATAGTATGGATTAACAAAGCTTCTCTTGATCTTTTTGGAAAGCCACAACCCAGAGTCCTGTCAGATTTATCCACTATTTCCAATGAAATTCTTACGGTTTTAGACAAATTAATTCCGGGAGAAATAAAAACAATAAAGATAAGCAATGACTTTAGAGAATATAATTTAGCTATAACTGTCGTTCTGATTAATTCGAAGGGGGAAGATCTTAAGATTTTCAGTTTTAAGAATATACAATTGGCTCTGGACGAAAATGAAAATGAGGCATGGATAAAGTTAATACGTATATTAACCCATGAAATGATGAATTCTATGACTCCGATTATTTCTCTATCCGAAACGTTTTCAGAAATTCGAAGTATAGAAGAAAATGTTAATAGCGATATGCTGTATCAGGCTATGCAAACGATTTACAGACGTAGTAAAGGTTTAGTTGAATTTATTCGTAATTACCAAAAATTGACTTACATTTCCGAACCTGATCGAACTCACTTCACTGCTAAGGAAGTAATGACTGATATCTGTAATTTACTAAGGGCAGAAAACATATATATATCATTCTCAATTGATTCGGATAATATATCTCTTTTTGCTGATAGAATACAAATAGAGCAAGTCTTGATTAATCTAATAAAAAATGCATGGGATGCTTGTTCCGGATCGGAAGGATCAGGGGTTGAAGTGAGAATAACTAAGAATGGATATCAGCAACCTGTGATCTCTGTTTTAGATGACGGTTGTGGTATTTTACCTGATGTTTTAGATAAGATATTCATTCCATTTTTCACAACCAAAAAGAAAGGGTCTGGAATTGGACTGAGTATTTGCAGGCAAATAATCAGTTCACACGGTGGAAGTATTTCAGTAATATCAGAAGTCGACAAAGGTACATGTTTTACAATAAAATTAGGTAACAATACGGAAAGCTCCCTTCATAATTAAGAAAATACCTTTTAAGAAAATGGTATAAAAGGTTTCCTGTCTGAAAATAAAATCAGATGTAAATTTATCTCTTTAAACTTCAAAACTTGTGAAGTCTTTTGAGCCAGTAAACAAAACGCTATATTTGTAAAAAAGATATTTTATGGAATTTCAACGCAACGAATCTCTGACTTTTAGTTATTCCGATATTTTCTTCACTTATTTGTTCGACAATGACAGAAGTTGTGCATCTATGGTGAAAAATCATGTGCTTGTATACATTTACTCAGGAGAACTGATTGTTGAACAGAAAAACAGGAAAACTATAATCCGAGCCGGAGAGTGTGTATTTCTACGTAGAGATAACCGTGTGAATTTAACGAAGCAACCTAAAGGGGACAAACACTTCAAGGGGATTTTCATGTTATTTAATCGCAATTTTTTGCGGGAATTTTATCAAACCATTGATAAGAACGATCTTCCGAACGATGCTGTCAAAGGTCTGCCCAGTGTAGTGAAATTGCCTCAGACACCCGATATCGCGAGTTTGTTTCAATCTATGACACCTTATTTTGATTCATCCATAAAACCTGTCGATCAGTTGATGCAACTGAAAGTACAGGAAGGTGTGTATTCCTTATTAAACATAGATCGAAAGTTTTATCCTATTCTTTTTGACTTTACCGAACCGTGGAAAATAGATATACTCGATTTCATGGAGGAAAATTATATGTATGATCTCGACATTGAAGAGATCGCTCATTTTACAGGAAGAAGTTTAGCTTCCTTCAAAAGGGATTTTAAAAAAGTAAGTACATCGCCTCCGCAAAAATGGTTGATAGAAAAGAGGCTCAAAGTGGCACACGATAAAATACGTAATGAGAATAAAAAAGTATCGGACGTATATCTCGAAGTAGGATTTAAAAATTTATCACACTTTTCATCGGCATTTAAAAAGCAATTTGGTTATTCGCCGACACAGTAAATAATGAGCCATATAGCAAACAATATTTGAGCCACAGGGAAAAACATTTCTTGTGGCTTTGCTTTTATCTTTGTCTTTATAAATGGAATTTTCAGAATGAATCCGGGGTATTTTAAGTTCGCAGAACTATTTATTGTTTTGGCAAGTAAAATAGCGATAGATAGTTATATCTTTTAAATATATCATTAAATATTTTCTTTTACTTAATTACGCAAAATAATAACACAATGAAAAAAAGAATATTAGGGAATACCAATTTGGAAGTTTCCGCTATCGGACTGGGATGTATGGGGATGAGTTACGGTTATGGTCCTGCAAAGGATAAGAACGAAATGATTACGTTGATTCGTAAGGCTTTTGACCTTGGAGTCACTCTTTTCGATACAGCCGAAATCTATGGACCTTATGTCAATGAAGAATTGGTCGGGGAGGCTCTTAAACCTATCCGTGACGAGGTTGTGATTGCGACCAAATTCGGGTTCAATATCGAAAACGGAAAGGAGACAGGAGTGAACAGTCGTCCCGAACATATTAAACAAGTAATAGAAGGCTCACTTAAACGCCTGAAAACTGATGTTATAGATTTATATTATCAACATCGTGTAGACCCTAACGTGCCTATCGAAGATGTAGCCGGAGCGGTAAAAGACCTAATAGAAGAAGGTAAAATAAAGCACTGGGGATTGTCGGAGGCAGGTGTGAAAACAATCCGCCGTGCGCATGCAGTTCTGCCTGTTACTGCCGTACAGAGCGAATATTCTCTATGGTGGAGACGTCCCGAAGAAGAACTGATACCTATGCTTGAAGAATTGGGAATCGGTTTTGTACCTTTCAGTCCGTTAGGAAAAGGCTATCTTACAGGAAGCTTCGATGGTGATACAAAATTCGAAGGAAACGATTTTCGAAGCATGCTTCCCCGTTTCACGCAAGACGCTCTTGGAGCTAATCAGGCTATTGTTGACCTTATAAAACACATAGCCGGTGAGAAGAATGCAACATCTGCTCAAATTGCATTGGCGTGGTTGCTGGCTCAAAAAACGTTTATTGTTCCGATACCGGGTACGACCAAAGTGCATCGTTTAGAAGAGAATTTGGGAGCGGGCAATGTGGAATTGACTTCGGAAGATGTGAAAAAGATTAATGAAGCCAGTTCTAAAATCAATCTGAAAGGTGACCGCTATCCCGAAGAACTCGAAAAAAGAACAGGGCTCTAAATTTTAGATACCTAAGTATATAGATACATAATTATGTATCTATATACTTAAAAATCATTATATTTACAAGTCTGTTTTTGATATAACCTCACTTGATGCAAATCATCTCATTTACACAAGTGATGGTTTGAATCACAATAGTTCGGACTCTTATCTCTATCCAAAGCAATGAATAGTCAGACCTTAATTAATAATAAAAAAGAACAATTATGAGAAAAGAAATGACGATGCTATTAATGACTATGTTATTACCATTTTCTATCTATGGCTGTACATTGTCCGGTAATGGGGAGAAGAAGCTTTCTCAGGAACAATTATTGAATGAAAATGTTCCTGCAGGAGAAGTTGCGAAAGTTTATATAACTAAGAGTATCAGTCCCGAAAGCCTTATGCAGATATACGAGGTTTTAGGACGCCCTGCAACGGGAAAAGTAGCGATTAAACTGAGTATGGGTGAACCCGGAGGTAGCAACTATTTAAAACCCGATCTGGTGAAAGACTTGGTTGTTTCTGTAAAGGGAACTATCATTGATGCTAATACTGCTTATGGCGGGAATCGAGCAACTACAGAAGCACACTTGAAAGCTGCTAAAGATCATGGTTTTACAGCCATCGCACTGATAGATATTCTTGATGCTGATGGAGAGGTGCGTCTGCCCGTGAAAGGTGGTAAACACATTACAGAAGATATTGTAGGTTCACATTATCCGGATTATGATTTTACAATTAATCTTTCTCACTTTAAGGGGCATGCTATGGCAGGCTTTGGCGGGGCAATCAAAAATATGTCTATCGGAATTGCTTCTGCAAATGGCAAGCGCCTGATTCATTCTGCCGGCGAAAGCACTACAAGCTGGGGTAATCCTACTCAGGATGACTTTCTTGAAACAATGGCGGAAGCAGCTAAAGCAATTGCAGATCATTGTGGTGATAAGATTATATATATTAGTGTAATGAATAATCTTTCGGTTGATTGTGACTGCGATTCGAGTCCTGCCGATCCTGAAATGGGAGATATAGGTATTCTTGCCTCGCTCGACCCTGTGGCTCTGGATAAGGCTTGTGTTGATCAGGTTTATGCTTCTTCCGATCATGGAAAGATTCATTTAATAGAACGTATGGAGTCTAAGAATGGTATTCATGCGGTTGAATATGGCGAACAGATTGGTCTGGGAACTCAGAAATACGAACTGATTTCAATAGATAAATAATTACTGCGGATCGGCTGTTATTTTATCTATCTATATAAGGGCAGTAAACAGTAAATAAGAAAAAATGAAACGATAAAAAAAGTGTCACTTTTGTTACCTTTGTTACTTTTTAAAACATTAACAACAGATAACTAAACAGTTAGGAAAGTCGGAAAAGTAACACTCAGCAGTCACTTTTGTTACCTTATCGATTACTTTGTGTAACTAGTGTCACCCTGTTGTGTAACTATTTCAGTTCTTTATTGGGATTAAGGTCACAGACCTTTTTATTGCTTTGGCAGGCATAACAACCAGAGATAGTTATACTGATAAAACATCGCATTAAATATTAAACGTTACTTAATATTAAATATATAATATTTACAAATGGAAACAAAAAACACAAAAGCATTCGGAGCAGCAGCTGCCGATGCATCTTTAAAAGAAATGCATATCGAACGTCGTCAAGTGACACCAAAAGATATTGAAATTGAAATTCTGTATTGCGGTGTTTGCCATTCCGATTTGCATACGGCTCGTAACGATTGGGGCGGAACTATCTATCCCGTGGTTCCCGGGCATGAAATTGTAGGGCGGGTTACTAAAGTAGGAAATGAAGTTACTAAACTGAAAGTAGGAGATTTAGCTGCTGTTGGTTGTCTGGTTGATTCGTGTAGAGAATGTGACAGCTGCCAGCATGATTTGGAGCAATATTGCTTGAATGGATTCACAGGGACATACAATGGTCCTGATAAACATTTAGGTTTGCAAACCTACGGTGGATATTCTGAAAAAGTAGTAGTAGACGAACATTTTGTATTGAAAGTTCCGACTAATCTTAATCTGGCTGCTGTTGCACCATTGTTGTGTGCCGGAATTACTACATGGTCTCCTCTCAGACATTGGAAAGTAGGAAAAAACAGTAAAGTGGCTGTTGTTGGTTTAGGTGGTTTAGGGCACATGGCAATTAAACTGGCTAAGGGCTTAGGTGCAGAGGTTACGCTGTTTTCGAGAACTCCGGGAAAATCTCAGGATGCAAAAGAACTGGGTGCGGATGCAGTCGTAATATCTACTGATGCGGAGCAAATGAAATCCGTGAAAGGTAAATTCGACTTGATTATCGACACCGTTCCTTATGTTCATGATATTAATCCTTATGTTGCGACATTAAATATCAACGGAACACATGTACTGGTTGGATATTTAGGAGATCTTAATCCGATGTTGAATTCTGTTCCTATGATTCTGGGACGTAAATCGGTTGCAGGTTCCGTTATCGGAGGGATTGCCGAAACGCAGGAAATGCTCGATTTCTGCGGAAAACATAATATCGTTTCTGAAATAGAAATGATCAAAATGCAGGACATAAATACTGCTTATGAAAGAATGCTTAAGAGTGATGTGAGATATCGCTTCGTTATTGATATGGCTTCTTTGAAAAAGTAATCCACCTATAAGATAAAAGTAGCCGATCATAATAATCGGCTACTTATACTTATCAAAATATGTGAATTGATAATTTACTCCTTACAATAGTTATACACTTTTAAATTACGAATTCTGCTGTTATAATCTCCTGCTTTATCAAGCGGGAATACTAAAGTCTGAGTGTAATACATCTTATCCTTGCCTTCATTATACCATTGAGTCTTCATACTCAGGTTATCATGAAGTTTACCATTAATATATAATCGGGTACCTTTATTATCTCCACAAATTGTAATAAGCACTTTTTCACCTTCTTTTACTCTGTAGTTGAATGTATTGAGATAGCCGTCTCTGGCGAATCCCAACATTCCCTTTATAGGATCAGATAGATAAAATTGTGTTTCGTCAGTTGAAAATAGAATAGTTCCTTTTTTCTCGTCAGTACCCTCTAACTCAAAACTAACCGTGTAATTATAGCCAATCTCCCTGTATTTCATTTTGCTGCCTTTCTTAACTTCAGATTGTTCATAGACAAGCGCAGGTTCTTTGCCTATCTTTCCTTGTATATTTATTCCGGGAGCTTCACTCAGATCGTGTCGTTTCGAATCAAATACATCAAAAGGTAATGTCTTGCTTTTACCTGTCCACATTTTGGTCGCTAGTGTCTGAATTGCGGGATAAACTCTGTGATGAATATCTTTAGTTGATATTCCATTTCCTGCATGATCATTCCATACAGCAAACATACCTCCCAATATCTTAGGTTCTGTATCGCTAAAAACTTTATTGCCGATTTGAGCAGGGGTCCACTCGTTGTATATTTTATCATGATTAAGGTAGTCATAATAATAACCTGCATTGGGTACAATATATAGAAGTCCGTCCGGGATACTTACTAAATCGTATCCTTTCTCTATCATAGTATCAGGTTGTGCATAAGGGTTATGCCATGCTAACATCAACACATTTTCCGATTTTACAGGGGTCTCTCCGTTTGCGTGAGTTAATGCTCCCCATACGCAGGCTTGTTTTCCATACCCTTCCACCAGGCGAATACAATAATCTGTAAAATAACGGAATTTCTCAACCACATCTTTCTTCGTATTCGAATACTCATCGGTACCTACATGAACACGCTTACCTCTGAAAACGGGGTTTTCCCCTTCCAGATATTCTTTGAATAAAGCATCGATAAATTTGTAAGTTTCGGGATTAAATAAATCAAGATGATCTATACCATACTCCGTGCTTCCTATTTCGGGTTTATATTTTGAAAAAGCTAAGGAGTGGGCAGGAACATCTATTTCGGGAATAATTTCCACAAAGTATTCTTCTGCCAGTTTCTGTAAGTCTATAAACTCGCTTTTAGTATAGTGTCCGTCTTGGGCTGTTAATCCGGGGAATGTTTCACTCTCTAAGCGGAATGCAGAGTATGTTTTATTCCAATCGTTTTTGAAGTATTGCTTAAATCCATTATCATTCAAATGAATCTGAAAAGTATTCATTTTATAATACGCCATTATTTTCACGTAGTCACGAAGGAATTGTAAAGGGATAAATTTTCTACCACAATCAATCATGAAGCCTCGGAGTGCATAATCGGGCCAGTCTTTTATCTCTCCTTTAGGAAGCTCTCTTTCTTTACTCTGTTCAGACATCTGTAATAAAGTTCTGGTAGCCCAGAAAATACCAACACTTTCGGGGGCAGTGATTTCAACTATATCCGAAATCTTTATTTGATATCCTTCTTTACCTAGTTCTTTGTTAGATGCGGTTTTAAAAGTAAAGTCTCCCTTGTTAGCTTTGCCTTCTGAAATTACAAGTTCCTGACCAAAGATTGTTTTGTAATCTTCGGCAAATAACTTAGCTACGTGCAGCAAACTAGCGTTGCTTTTTGGAACTACAATCCGAGAGGTTGCTGTAGTCCTGAACATATCATTTTTTCCTACCCACTGCTTCAATTCGGGTATCACAAATGGTTTTTGATTTATTTCTATGGCAGATGCAAATACAGGTAATATCGCAAATACGATTGCGATAACCCTAATAAATAGTGTTCTCATGTATTTTTCTTTAGGTTTATATTTACAAATATAAGAAAACTTATAAAAATAAATGGACTTGTATTTCTTTGTGAGGCATCGAAATGCTAATTAACTATTAATGTTGCTAAAGTAACGTTAAATGGATAGATACCATTTTATTTGAATGAGTATTTTGAGATGATAAAACACTCTGTGCTTTTGTATTCCTTGATGTATATTTATCAGAACGATTGTATTGTTATTCCCTCCGATGTTTTGTAATAAATATAAATCTTATTCCTAATTTTACCGATAAATATATTGATAAACATGATACGCGATTTTGTAGCCATAGATTTTGAAACAGCTAACCACGAATTATCAAGTGTGTGTAGTGTAGGCATTGTGATGGTGCGAAATGGAATTATTACTGACCGCTTTTACAGCCTTATTCAGCCTGAGCCTAATTATTATAATTATGGAAATACTGCTATTCATGGACTGACATACGATGATACTACTAATGAACCCGTATTCTCCGAGGTCTGGAAACAGATAGAACCTCTTATTGAGGACTTGCCTTTTGTGGCACATAATAAAGGGTTTGACGAAGCTTGCCTGAAAGCTGCGTTTCGTTCTTATCAGATGGACTATCCCGATTATCAGTTTTACTGTACTTTGGCAGAATCGCGTCGTCAATTGCGACATTTAGTCAATCATCAATTGCACACTGTAGCTGAAGATTGTGGCTATATTCTTACAAATCATCATAATGCACTGGCAGATGCTGAAGCTTGCGCTGAAATAGCCTTGCAATTATTATAAGGACTATTTCTACTTAGTGATCTGTAAAAAAACGATCCCAATATTTCTGATGCTTTTTATCTCTTTCATTATAAGGTTCTCTGAAAATTAATTTAAGTCCATTGTAAGTATTGGTCAGGTTTTCATAATATAAAATATTGCGATCATCAGATGACATATCGGTGGTAACAAGTGGTAGAATCACTTGCCTCATCGGTATTATAGTGTCATTTATCCATTTGTTTTGAATCTTATAGGATAGCTAATCTTTTAATTGAGAGATAAAAAAATGAAAATATCTACTGTTTATGCGAATCGGCTGCTGAAATAGTTACACAATAGGGTGACACTAGTTACAAAAAGTAATCAATAAGGTAACAAAGGTGGCTACTGAGTGTTACTTTTGTAGTTTTATTAATTCGTTGTTTATCAGTTGCTAAATATTCAAAAGGTTACAAAGGTAACACGGAAAAGCATATTATCTAAATTTAAATATAACCAGTTGTATGTCAGTGAATAACACTTTTGTCTACATTGCTTTACAAAAACGAAAAGAGGCATAAAAAGTGACTAAAAGAGGTCTTTCCGTTACCAATTCGTTACCCTTTTTGGGTGATGAAATACGATGCCAAAGGTAGTAAAACAACTCGATTGAACAGCTAAAAGAGCAAAACAAATGCTTGACAGGCAATCAAATTTCTAAGGAGAGTTTTATACGCTGGTTGTCAATCTTTCTCATAAATACATATAGCTCATTTGAATGTAATTTTAATTGTAAAAAATGAGTCTTATGAAATCCAAATTAAAGGTGCTATTCTACCTCAAAAAGAATGAAACAAAAAAGAGCGGTTTATCAGCCGTAATGGAACGAATCCAAGTTGACCGAACTATGTCCCAGTTCAGCCTAAAAATAAAAGCCGATGCCAAAATTTGGGACACCAAAGCAGGCAGAATGATAGGCAAAACGAAATTGGCACAAGATATTAATCGTGAGATTAACAGAATAAATCTCATCATTCATTCCCGCTATAAAGAACTGAAAGAAATTCATCTGACAGTTGAAGCAAAACACCTAAAGAATGTGACACAAGGTATTGCTTGCTCACAAGCTACTGTCTTAGCACATTTCAGAACAATGAATGAAACGATTGCCCTACGGGTTGGAATCGATTACAGCCAAGCTGCATCGGAGCAATACATTAATGCTTATAATGCCTTGGAAAGGCTTATCCATAAAAAGCTCAATCTGAGCGACATTCCTTTCAGGGCATTGACCTGCTCACACATAGAAGACTATTATCAGTATTTACGGGTAGATAGAAAACTTTCTATTGACACAAGTGGCATATATTTGGTTTATTTCCGAAAAATTGTACGAAATGCATTTAATCAGGGAATCATATACCGGGAGCCTTTCTGCGGATTTGAACCTGAAACAATGGAAGTAGCTCATAAATCAGTAACAAGGCAGGAGTTGGATAAGTTTATATCATCAGAACCAATAGTTAGGCAACAGAGACTATCGAAAGATCTTTTCATTTTTGCAGCATTCACCGGTCTTTCATACATCGATATGAAGAATCTGACGTATGATGAAATCAAAACAGCGGAAGACGGCAGTCAGTGGATCATAGCCAAACATCAAAAAACGAAAGTGGAATATCAGGTTCGTTTGTTGGATATTCCTCTGGCTATAATAGAGAAATATAGAGGCGAGTCAACGGATGGAAAGGTTTTTATCGTTCCCTATAAAATGGCAATGCACCGAGGGCTTAATGCTATTGCCAAAAGATGCGGCATAAGCAAAAGTGTTGGCATTCATATGAGTAGGCATACCTTCGCCAGTTTGATTACACTTTCTGAGGGAGTGCCTATTGAAACCGTCAGCAGTATGCTCGGTCATAAATATACGAGTACTACCCCTTTACTGTTCATTGTCCCGGGCAGGTCGAAGAAGATAATGTCTATTTTGCCTTCACTGTCCTCAATAAGTTTTTGGGCATCCGCTATGGCATCGACCGGATTGCTTGCTACAACAGGATACGCTTTTTTAGATATTTCCTTGAACTGGTGGTATGCCATCCGTTTGTAATAAGGATCAGTAATAACCAGTTCCTGATCACGTTTACGCATTTCCATAATACTGTGCTGGGGAAAATCGCAATCGATAACAGCAATCGACTTCCCTTGCTGATAATGCAGGTAACTGGATAACAGAACGGTAAAAGCTGTTTTGCCGACTCCACCCTTTTGGGTACTGAAGGCAATAAATAATGTTTCTTGATTCATATCGGTACATTTTGATGTTAATACTAAAAAGCCTTGCGGCTGATGCCGGTACAAAAGAAGAATAAATTTTACAGTATCGCTTCGTTATCAGACGCTCTGGCAGCCTTTGTCCGGCTATGTCGCTTATTTATCAATTCGGAGTGCAAATTAGCTGACCCGAGGGTTATTTGCATGCCTTAGTATTGAAATAGCCTTCTGCCTGATTAACAGAAAAGCTATCCCACCGACAAGCTAAACTGGCATCTGAAAAAATAGTTACCCGATAGATTGTTTACCTGAATAAAACTTCGGATAACGGATTATTCACAATACAACCTGCCCGGAGAAGTATTCAGGTAATGAACCCGTCAAAAGAATAGTTTCTTGAAAGAACCATTATCCGGCAATCTAAAAGCCGGCCTCATTACTATGCTGATCGATTGAAAGAATGAATGTCAGTCCGGTTAATCGGCTAGCCGGCTATCCGGTTAACCGCTCAGTGATATATAGCATTAATAATAAGGTTATTGCATATTATAAAAAGTCTTTTACTTTATAAAAAGCATTGTATAACAGGTACAATGCTTCTTGAACAGGGTAACTGAATCGATATTTTTAGAGATCCGGCACTTTCAGATTTTCGATACATATTTTCCATTTCAAATCAGGCAGTCGTCTTTGTCTGGCTATGTCCGCCTCTGTTTTTAGTGTATCAAGAATACAGCCCCTAACTTTGCAACTTCGGAGTAACTCCCGGCTTTCAACGAGATATGTTCGGCTACTTGTCAGGATAAGAATGGAAGAATAGCAATTCTTCGTCTTTTTAGAACCACTCATATCTTAGAGGCTAAAAGTTATCCCCTTTTAGCTGAAAGTCAATCCGTTTTTCAAACGGATTTTTTATACACGTCAGTGTATGGCAAGATGTGTTTTGAGTACACTCAAAACTGTTTTAAGTGCCTTAAAACCATCTTGCTCCCTTGACTCTGATAGTCGGGAGAAACAGCACTCCGAAGTCGTACTCTTTGTAGTCAATTTATTGTAAAACTAAGGGTCTACTTATTTATCGTAGACGATGTAAAACAAAACGGTCTGAGACCGCACTAATTATCCAATTTTTATGCTTATGAAATCAAAAAATGAGTTGAAGAAGAACAAGGGCGGACGCATCCCCCTTATCGATCCTGCTAAGAACAGGCATGTCTTTTACCTGAATGATGCCGATGAACTGCGGTTTATAAAACTGTTCCACCAATCCAGAGCTAAGAACAAGTCGCAATTTATTACCTCCTGCCTGTTTTCCAATCCTGTAAAAGTGGTGGAGATAGACAAAGCACGCACCGATTATTACATGAGGCTGACTACTTTCTTCGATCAGTTTCGGGGAATCGGACACAATTACAACCAGCTTATTAAACTGTTGCACTCCAATTTCTCGGAGAAAAAGGCACTCGCTTTCCTCTATAAACTGGAGCAGGCGACTATCGAACTGGTTGGGTTGAATAAGAAAATAATTGAACTGACGCAGGAGTTTCAGCAAAAATACCTGCGGTAATGGTAGCGAGAATCAGTTCGGGAAGCTCCCTCTTCGGAGCAATAAAGTACAATCAGAAGAAGGTCGATGAAGGCGTAGCCGAAGTGTTATTCTCTCAGAATATCATTCGCCCGTTGGACGGATCGTATAACATTCCGCTATGTATGCAGTCGTTTGAACCCTATCTGGCTGCCAATAATAAAACCTTGAACCCTGTTATTCATATCTCATTGAATCCCCATCCCGATGATAAACTGACGGATGAACAACTGGCGACCATTGCCCGGGAATACATGGATAAGTTAGGCTACGGCAAGCAACCTTTTCTCGTATATAAGCACAACGATCTGGCTCGCGGGCATATTCATATTGTATCAATACGGGTAAAAGAAGATGGCTCAAAGATTGATGATTCGTTTGAAAAGAGGCGTTCGGAGAGAATCCGCAAGCAGTTGGAGCAGAAGTACAACCTGATACCTGCGAAAAAGAATCATATAGATGAATGGACTTTGAAAAGAGTAGATCCTAAAGCCGGAGATATAAAAAAGCAGGTCTCCAATACGGTCAAAGGGCTGATGGAAGATTATCATTTTCGGACTATTCACGAATTTAAGGCTTTACTTTCCTTATACGGTATTACAGTCGAGGAGGTCAAAGGAGAGGTTCGGAACAAGCCTTATAACGGACTGGTCTATTCGGTTATCACAGGCAAAGGCGAAAAAGTCGGTAATCCGATCAAAGCATCACTGATTGGGAAATCAGTCGGTTACGAAGCCCTACAAAAACACATGGAGAAATCTAAAGTGCCATTAGCCGATAAGCAACTGAAGGAGCGTAACAAACGGTTTGTTTCCAATGCGATGGCTAATTGCAGTAGCAGAAAGGACTTTGAGAAACGATTAGCAAAAGACAAAATCAGTGTCGTCTTTCGGGAGAACGACGATAAACGCATCTACGGCGTAACTTTTATCGACCACGAAGCGAAAGCCGTGCTCAACGGCTCTCATTTGGGCAAAGAGTTTTCAGCCAATTCGTTCCATGAGTTATTCAGCGGACAATCCAGTAACAAGAGCCAACAAGAAGATAAGTCATATAGCAATGATTCTCATGCGACAAATGGTTACGATAAGGAGCAGGACTCCGTAGCAGAATCTATTGCCGGTATTTTTTCGATGGAGCAGCACGGCGATAACTACGAAGAGATTGCCTTTGCCAATCGGATGAAACGAAAGAAGAAAAAACGCAAGGGATTCGGTTTATAACTGATTTACACATTTTCAAATTCGTCCATATGCTAATTTACTAATTGGCATATTGGCACATTTACTAATTTTCAAATTAATTTTATTATGCAAAACGAAGACGACCTAAGAGGACTGGCTAAAGTCATGGAATTCATGCGGGCCATCAGTATATTATTTGTAGTAGTACATATCTATTGGTTCTGTTACCAATC
>NZ_QICL01000054.1 GCF_003201355.1 Indolivaga alginatilytica | reverse complement strand
TTTATCAGTTTAAGCTCTTTCTTCTTGGGAATCATAACTGAAAAATAATGGGGATTATTCTTTTAAGTTAATGATTTTCAAGAGATTGAGCAAATGGTCAATCGCTTATTTTATTGATTATAAACATTTTAACTAAACAAATCAGCGGAAAAGTTCAACTACTGATTCGCATTATTAGTAATAGTATCAAATATATAAAAATATCCCAATACTAAATCATACTATAACCAATACTATAATATAAAATATTGAGCATCTAAACATATAGTATTATTTATACTATTATCTTTTCAATTTGTTATTCAATAATAATACTATTTATTACCTTTCAATCGACCTGCCATCAGCTCCATCTCCTCCTTTACCTTCAGATTTGTAATCTGAGCATGAGCATACACCTGCGTCGTTCGGATCGATGTATGCCCCATCATCTTGCTCACCGACTCCAGCGAAACACCATTACTCAAAGCCAGAGTCGCGAACGTATGCCTGGCGACATGGATAATTTCTCCCAAGCAATCAAAAACAGAATGCAGAAGACAAACAGGTAATATATTTAAAATGAGTTTATTTGCATTAAATATCAGTTTTTGAAAAATCAAAACAAGGTGAAATTATGCAGTATTTCCGTTACCAAACCGTTAACCGACAAGTTACCGGATACCGATAGGTAACCAAAAGCAGTATAAAGAACTTAGAACATGCTTTTTATTCACTGATTCACAAAGTTTTGCATATCAAAGAGCACTTATATAACAGGTAACTTTGCAGTCGTATTTGCGACTGCAATAAGCCACAAAAATATAAGTGAAATGAAAAAAGAAAAATTCAAGGTATTGCTCTACCTGAAAAAGAGTAGTTTGGACAAATCAGGCAAGGCTCCAATTATGGGACGCATTACCCTTGGTCAGTCTATGGCACAGTTCAGTTGCAAACTCTCTTGCTCTACCTCGCTGTGGAATTCCCGAGAAAGCCGTTTGAACGGCAAGAGCCGGGAGGCAGTAACGACCAACACTAAGTTGGACAAGCTACTGCTTGCTGTTAATGGTGCATACGATGTACTTATTGAATGCAAGCAGTCATTTGATGCTTTGGCTGTCAAGGATTTGTTTCAGGGAAGTGTAGATACCCAAATGACTTTGCTCAAACTATTCGACCGCCATATCGAAGAAATAAAAGCACGTATAGGCATCGACGTATCTTACCGCACCCTTCCCAACTACCTCTACACCCGAAAAAGATTAGTCCTGTTTATCAAAAAAAAATCCAACACATCCGACCTTGCATTCAGCCAGCTTAACGAGCTGTTTATCCGTGAATTTCAGGATTTTCTTGTGCTTGATCAGAGATTGGGTGTAGAGACAGTCAGACACTATTTGGCGATATTGAAAAAGATATGTCGAATAGCCTTTAAGGAGGGACATTCCGATAGACACTACTTTGCCAACTATCCCCTGCTAAAACAGAAAGAGAATCCCCCAAGAACCCTTAGCCGTGAATACTTTGAAAAGATACGGGATTTGGAGATTGAAGAACATCGATCGTCTCACATCACCACCCGTGATATGTTTCTGTTTGCCTGTTATACCGGGACTGCCTACGTCGATGTGGTAGCCATAACAAACGAGAATCTGTCTAAAGACGATGCAGGCAATTTATGGCTCAAATATCAGCGAGGAAAGAACGGCAAACTTTGTAGAGTAAAGTTGTTGCCCGAAGCCATTGACTTAATCGAGAAGTACAGGAACAAGTCAAGGGAGACATTATTTCCCAAAATGGAATACAATACCCTAAAGTGGAATCTGCAAAGTATACGCCAAATCCTCGGTATTCCTGTGCTAACCTATCACATGGGACGGCACTCATTTTCGAGTTTGATTACCCTCGAAGGGGGAGTTCCCATTGAAACCGTTTCCAAGATGCTCGGTCACGCAGATATAAAAACCACGCAGATATATGCTCGTGTTACCCCGAAGAAGCTCTTTGAAGATATGGACAAGTATATTGAAGTGACCAAAGATTTAAAATTAGTTCTGTAATACTAACCCGATTAAACAATACAATTATGCGAAGTACATTCAAGATATTATTCTACATCAACCGAAATAAAGTAAAAGCGGACGGCACAACAGCCGTTTTATGTCGTATCTCTATCGACGGAAAACAAACAGTCCTAACGACAAGCATCTATTGCAATCCTGACGATTGGAACAGTAACAAAGGAGAAATTAAGGAAGAGAGAGCCAATAAAAAACTCATCTCATTTCGCCAACGGATTGAACAAACCTACGAAAAGATCCTCAAAGAACAAGGCGTTATCAGTGCGGAACTGCTCAAAAATACGATTACCGAAGTAAACTCCGTTCCGATGCTATTGTTGGAAGCAGGTGAAGCAGAACGTGAGCGACTAAGAATACGTTCGTTAGAGATTAATTCAACCTCCACCTATCGGCAATCAAAGGTATCTCAAAGTAATTTACGTGGGTATCTGCTCACGCTGAAGATGAAAGACATTGCCTTTACCGCTATAACCGAAGAGTTTGGCGAAGGCTACAAACTTTATTTAAAAAGTAAGGATTATAGTTCCGGACATATTAACCATTGTATGACTTGGTTGAACCGACTTATTTACATTGCAGTTGATCGAGAACTGCTCCGATTTAACCCGATTGCCGATGTTGCATACGAAAAGAAAGCACCGCCTAAGTTACAACACATAAGCAGAAACGAATTGAAACTGATTATGGAGAGACCCATGCCCGACAAACTGCAAGAGCTGACACGCAGAGCCTTTATCTTTTCCGCATTTACTTCTCTAGCTTATGTTGATGTAAAAGGATTATATCCTCGTCACATTAGACGGACAGCCGATGGACAGCGTTATATAAAAATCCATCGGAAAAAGACAGATATTGAAGCCTTTATCCCTCTACATCCGATTACCGAACAAATTTTGTCACTCTACAATACGATTGATGATACAAAGCCCATTTTTCCACTACCTAATCGTGATCGGATCTGGTATTGCATTAATGAGATAGGCTTTCTAGCAGGTGTCAAGGGCAATCTGAGCTACCATCAAAGCCGGCATACTTTCGGAACGCTTTTGTTATCAGCAGGTATTCCCATTGAAAGTATCAGTAAAATGATGGGGCATACCAATATTTCCACAACGCAGGTCTATGCCAAAGTAACGGACGATAAAATATCAGAAGATATGGACAGACTTATTGAGCGACGCAAAACAATGAAGAATAAAGCAATTTAACCCCAATAATCCAAAACAACTATGAAAAGAAATATAATTACGATTAGTGATAGCGGAATGGTTAGCGTTCCGCAAGAGGTCAGCATGAATATTAATGAGATTGCCAACCTGTTGGGTGTATTCTATCAAACGGCAAAGAATGCTATCCGAAGCATTGAAATATCGGGTGTTGCTGGTGGCGACTACTCGAAGAGTGGCACAGTCGAGGGTTTGAAAGTCTACCCTGATTATTACGGATTGGAGATGATTATTGCCGTTGCTTTTAGAGTGAAATCGGAAAATGCAGAGATATTCAGGGATTGGCTGATTCAAAGAGCAACTCAAAACAGCACATATACTGTGCTTACTCTTATGACACAAAACGCAATGCTGAACTGAAAGTTAGATGGATTTATTTCCATTGAATTCGATGAAAATAAAAGAATAACACTATTTTCAATTAAATTTACAGAATCTAATTATGGCGAATTCGCCACAATTAAAAACAGAAATACATATGGCTAAAATAAGGGTGCAGGAAACAGACGTAACAGTTGTTCGAATAAAGGATAACGATTATATTTCTTTGACTGATATTGCCAAATACAAGTCAGAAGAACCATTTATCGTAGTGGCAAACTGGATGCGCAATCGCAATACAATCGAATACCTCGGTATTTGGGAAAGTCTTTACAATCCCGATTTTAAACCTATCGAATTCGATAGGTTTAAAAAAGAAGCGGGCTTAAACGCATTTACATTATCCCCTTCAAAATGGATAGATGCAACGAATGCAATTGGTATTGTCACGAAATCAGGAAGATATGGCGGAACATTCGCTCATAAAGATATAGCTTTCAAATTTGCAAGTTGGATTTCGGTTGAATTTGAGCTGTATATTGTCAAAGAATTCCAACGTCTCAAAGAGCAGGAACAAGATCAACTCGGCTGGTCGGCGAAGAGGGAACTATCAAAGATAAATTACCATATCCATACCGATGCCGTAAAACACAACCTTATACCCGATGAACTGACACCGCAACAAATATCCATCGTATATGCCAATGAAGCTGACGTACTGAATGTAGCATTGTTCGGGGTAACTGCCAGACAGTGGCGGGATGCAAACCCCGATTTGAAAGGCAATATCCGGGACTACGCAACTATCAACGAACTGATATGCCTCTCCAATATGGAGAATATCAATGCTGTTTTTATCAATGAGGGTATGATTCAAAAAGACAGATTGTTGAAACTGAATCAGATTGCTATTCAACAGATGAGGATATTACAGGAGGTGGAGAACCGCAAGTTATTGAAATAAGACTGTCTTGTCTGAGCAAAGGGCTTTATATAAAACTGTCAAGAGCAGCAAGTACATAAACAAAGGGTGTCCCCGTAGTGTGAAGGACACCCTTATAAACCTTACCTGTCAGTTGTTTAACTTTCGCTCTCCTTCTTATAGAACAGGCAAGATTTTGGCTTAGAGTAAATTGATTGAATAAATTGTTTAACTATAGGCTACATTCGCAGCAGCCCCTAGGCTCGGTAAATAATAAGGTGTTTTTAATAGTATTAGATATTAATTACTTGTATCTTCTATATCATCGGTCTGTAAATAGGCTTCTGTACAAATATCATTCTGAATACGACATACAAGTGTAGCTTCCGATAAACGCATTTCTATAGTCACATCTCTGGTTTTCTTTTTTTCGGGTTTTACAACATGATGTTTTACATAAAGCATTAATAATTCATCAAGGGACAATCCGACACATTCTGATATGGTAAATGGAAGAGGTACAGCACGGAAATAGTCTGCCGTTTCGTTCGCCATATCGTGTTTTTCGTTCTTTTTAGACATAGGTGTTTTTTTGTAGCCTGTCTCCCTCGTTTCAGACATTGTCAGCAAATAAAAAAGCGGAGGAACATTAACATATCCGTAACTTTGGGAGTCCAAGCCCATGCAAACAAAATAGAAAACGTCCTCCACTTGTGGGTGGAGTGACGCTTAAACTGATCTTGATTGTTGCAGTTGACTTACTTTGGACTTTTAAGTTACACCGAAACAGCTAAACGCTCTTTGTATTATTCTGAATAATAAGGATGGTATACCTTTGCAAACCATCTGATTGATAGCGAATATCAACATGACAAAGTTACTTGACTGTTTTAAAGATCAGAACTTTTTCCTTCTATAAACAATAGGAATTTTTATCGGTTGGAAATCAATAAAATCAACCTTAAAATGAAGAATGTTCCCATAAACAATAGTGTGATTTGAATAATTTATAGTAATTTAGGCGGAACAAAGATTAACGAATAAATGTTTTAGAAACTAAATTATGACAAATACTAACAATGAAACTGGGAATCAAATACATCATGGAGAGAATGTAAGATTTTTTCGTGATGTGATGTTGGGCTGGTCGCAAGAATATTTTGCAACTCAAATGAATATACATCAAAGCGATGTTTCTAAATTAGAAAACCAGGAAGTTATCAGTGAGGATAAGCTAAAACAAATTGCCAAGATATTTGGTATCGATGCAAATGCTTTGCAATACCGCAATCTAAAGAATGAGGCGAAAACATATATTTTCGAGATACAAGGGGATTACAATGTTAGTAAAACATCAGTTATTAATCCGTTGGAAAAAGTGTCAGAATTATATGAGCGGATCGTAAAACTAGAAGTTGAAAATGAACAATTGAAAAATCAACTGAAGAAATAACATTATCTTAGTTACCGTATAATATATTAGTCCTCTTGATTTTTCAAGGGGATTTTTGTTTTAGCTGTTTTTCTTTTTTCATCTGAATACAAAGAAATAGGAAGCCAATAAAACGGCAAGGTCAAAGCCCTTGAGGGTTTTATCGGAAATCTGCGTTCTGACGAACAGTATTTCCAGAGAAAAACCTTGCCTTATTTATTCTCTTCATAGAAAGGGTGTTTATCAGATGTAAAAAGATAAATAATATTCATTGGGGTTGTAGAGGTAGGCTTTAGTTTACTGTTCCCAGGATTTATTATAATTATCCTCCAACATCTTATACACATCCGATTCTGAAAACAATATCTTCCCTTCCAACTTGTAGAATGCAATCCGCCCCTTATCCCTGTAATCCTGGAGACTGCGGGGGCTGATATGCAGTATATCGCAAACCTGTTTATTGTTCAGGTAACGTTCGCCATTCAAACTCGGCTTATTGATTTTGATACTCTGCTCCATATTCTCGGAAATTTCATCTGCCAATGTCAGTATTTCTTTGATTTCGGGAGAATTATCTCTCAATACATCTTCATTATCCATAATCGTATTATTTTTTAATTGGTTTTGCGTCTACTCTGGATTTTTGCATTAGTTTTTCTACATCGGACTTTTTGTAGTAACATTTATGACCTGTTTGCGAGTATGCTAGTATGCCTCTGTCCCGATGCGATTGCAATGTTCTGGGCGATATATCCAACAACATACATACCTGCTGATTATCCAGCCACTCACTTTTGGATGATACAGGTATCAGTTGCCTGCTCTTCTCACGCACATCCTTTACCAGTTGTTTTACTTTTTCGAATGCTCTTTCGTCAATAATTCGTATACCCATAGCTGTACTTTTTTAATTTATATTTGGTTCTTTTTTTAGCTTGTTTTTATTCGTTTATACAAATAAAATAAGAATATTCAGTTGTATCAATACTTCTTAAACTCGTGGCGCTAGTTGGCGTTACTTGGCGTTAGTTGGCGTTTATCCTATGTGTGTCTCGTCCTAAAATAAGTTAATTATTTAACTTATGCAACTTCGATATTTAATAGAATTACCGACATTACATTATAATCAACTTATTATTCTTGGTGATAAAGTAATAATCCAAGCACAGATACCAAAAAAGACCGCAGTTTGTCCGATCTGTAATAACCGTAGCAATAAAGTGCATAGCTTTTACATTAGAGAAGTAAGAGATTTATCTATCTGTGGTAAAGAGACTCACATTCATCTAAAAACCAGACGTTTCTTTTGCAAAAACAAATATTGTACAAGGATGATATTCTGTGAGCAATCTTCAGATTTGATGCCATACAAACGGTTAAGTAAACGAGCTTTGAACGTATTATCAAAAACATTAATTGAGGTATCTGCACATAAAGGATCCATTATCAGTCGCAACATAGGTCTTGGTTTGAGTTCATCTTCTTGCTTACGTCTTGTGCACTCGCTCATTTTGCCCCCTATAAATCAGGTTATACACCTTGGTGTTGATGATTGGGCGCTACGAAAGGGATGTACTTATGGTACAGCTCTTGTGGATATGACCACAGGAAAAATTATCGATTTACTATATGGACGTGACGGTGTTAATTTACATCATTGGTTAAAAGGGCAAAATAATATCCTGACTGTAAACAGAGATAGAGCCACTTCATATTCATCCGTTATAGACAAGATAAATTCGCAAATAAACCAAATAGCAGATAGATTTCATCTGGTTAAAAACTTATCGGAACATATTGATGCAATAATACATAGCCACAGTCGATTAATAAATAGTATTATAGCAGAAAATCATGCTGTTTATAAAACTAATGGAAAGTACCAGAGAAATAATGATCGCTTTGAGCAAGCAAAGTTACAATTATCACAAGGATATGATCAGGGACGAGTAGGAAAATACCTTGGCTTAAGTAGATATACCATTTGGAAATATGCACAGATGAATACATATCCTATAGACATCAGGCGAACAAGTCTGTTTGACAGTTACTTGTCTACTATTCAAAGGGAGTTATCAAAAGGTACATGTTTGAATAGAATTTATCGACTTATTGTAGAAGAAGGGTATAAAGGAGCAAGGTCTAATTTTTACTTAAATTTTGGCGACAAAAACTTGCTAAACCCTAATCCTTTTTGTAAAACAATGTCAATGAGTTCAATATCGAAGTACATGTTTTCAGAAAACATAACAAAAATACATAACAAAGTGGAGAAACTGCAAATGCAGATATTATGCAAAAGGATAGATTGGTTCCTTCCTTTAAATAAATTATGTTCTTCCTTCTCCAAAATACTCCGAAGTGGTACTAAAAAACAATTGGACGAATGGCTTAAGAAGGTTCATGCTTTAAACTTGACTAGATTGAAACGATTTGTATCGGGTATCCATAAAGATTATAAGGCGGTTTTAAATGCCGTTCTATATGCCTCCAGTAGTGGAGTTGTCGAAGGGAACATTAATCGACTTAAAAATATAAAACGGCAAATGTATGGAAGAGCTGGTTTGGAATTACTTAAACGTAAAGTTATTCTTTCTGCTTCAGGTTAAATCTTTCATCAAATATGACGAAGAACCACTTATTTTTGGACAAGACATATGGAAAGCTTTCCATAAGAAGGATTATGAGAAGTAATTTATTATGTAAAGAATATACTTATACTGGTTGATTATTAATATTATAGCTTATAATTTGTTTCCATAATATTTTTTACATTTAAGGGAATTATTATTCTTAAACCCTTAAATTAAAGATGTATGGAAACAAAAAAGACTTTACCGGAATTAGTAGAGGGAGCATTAAATGAACTGTATCGATTACAGTATTCTTCGTTATCAATAAACCAGTATAAGCAAAAGTTCAGCCAACTCATGAAATTTGTAAAAGATTCGGGAACTGAAGATATTTATTCAGAAGAATTAGCTGCAAAATTTTTAAAAGAGATATATGGTTATCTTTCTGAAAAATACAAAGAGGTATTGCCAACCAAAATACGTGCAGCATTACGGAGTTTCTGGCTTTTGGGAGAATATCAACTCTACGGACGGTTTCATAGGAAATTTGGTAAGAAAGGAGAAGGTATTCTTATGATTGTTTGATTATCAACTAACGGTCTTAAAGAAGGTACGATCACAGTTGTAGATATTGTATCTAAAATAAACAATCTAGCCTTAGATTTTGTCTAAGGCTAGATAAATAATACTATAAAATTACATATGAAACATGAAGCTTCTGCAACTTGGGGTCTTGCTTATTTTTTTAATTTGTTCCAGAAAAATTAGTCTTTCTATCCCCTAGTTTCAGCTGTAAGAAAGAAATTTAGGCTGATTGGCAATTTAATTCTAAGGCGGCTCGGGATTCTATTCATTATAATCCGAATTCATTAGAATTGCCCCATATCCTTAAAAATGCCGTTTACTCACATAAATCTTTGTTATAACCTCAGATCCGTATAATCCATTCTATTTTTCCATCTTTTTCAGTGCAAATCCCAAATCCTCCTTTGCCATAGTTGTAAGCTAGATTGAATTTAATTTTTTTCCCTTGTATAAAAGTTCGTAATTTTTCCGAATAATTAACCATATCATTAAATGTATTTTTAATACAACTTAATTCTTCTAAAGCCTTGCTTTTAGATAAGTTATTTAGGTCTGAATAATTAGTGTAACCAGTAACATATAAGATATTTTTACTTATCATTCCAAAATTAAGATCTCCAACCTGATATGGTTTTCCATCTTGAAGTAATAATACTAAATTGTCTATTCTATCTTTCATCTTCTATTTCCATTTCACATCTCCTCCTTCTATTGCATTGTAATACTGTTTATTATAACCTAAATCTCCTATATTATTATTTATCCTACTTGTTTTAGCAAAAGTGTTACTTTCATTAGTATGAAAATCAATTAATAAATTTGTTGCTTTACAGAAAATATTATTTTCGACTATAAGTAATTCATCAAATTGGCAATCATCGAAATTCACAAAATCGACAAAAACATTATTTTTAATAATAACAGGCTTTTTATTATGTCCTCCCATTTGGTAGTCAAGACTTTTTTGAATAGTACAATTTTCCAAGATAAATCCCTGATAAAACCATGTTGAATGTAAAAAAAGTTCCCCTATTGCACATCCTGTAATAGTTAGGCTTGAAGTTTCAAATCCAGTAAAGGCTAAATCAATTTTATCAATGAAAGAATTTCTGATTACAAGCGACTCTTTTTCTAAATCTGAACATCTAAAGACCGAAATTATTTTATTTTACATTTCCATTTTCTATTTATATGTAAATATTACCTATCACTCCCAACTGTTTTATATCAAATCTTTTAATTTCATAAATGTTTAAATTCAGGATAATTTAAAGGAATATTTATTTGTTGAAGAATTTTCTTTGCTATTTGTGAAATTCTGATCCATTTTGGATTAGAAAAAAAAACTTCTTCACTCTCTTTATTTAAAGATGCATCTGCAATTAATACCTCAACAAGCATATACAAACGAATTAAGTTTGCTATAGTTTTTAAATCAAAATACTCATTGTCAATTAAGGATGGAGTTAGCGAAAATACCTTTAAGTAAGAATCACATACTTCAAAAGGTATGTCACAAAATTTTGGATATTCTTTCACTATACGATCTAAGTTATCTCGATCAATTATGGCTAATAATTTCAAACTATTAGCCAAATTTTCATAATAAAAATTTAAATTTTCCATATTGTCTATTTTGATGCAGGAAATCTAATTGTTCCAGTTTTGCCTGAAGACACTTTAAAATAAGGATCACCATTATAATGTCTACTAGATCCTGGTGAATATTGGATGTACCTATCAGTATAATCAGTTTTCTGACTATTTAGCTCTCTTAGAGTCCATCCTTGACCTTCACTTCTTCCAGCTCTTAATGTTCCTTCTTCCCAGCCTTCAGTATTCCCAAGCTGTCTTTGTACTGCTTCTTTAGATACACCTTTTAATATTTTAGGGTTATCAAAAACTTTATCAATCGTAAGTTTATCCCTTCCAGTCCAAGGACTCAGCCCTTCTTTACGAGCATATCTAAGTCCTGTAACCGCACCACCTGCAAATCCAAAAGTTGCCCCCCAAATAGCACCGTCACGACCAGCGGATAGAGCTTCGCCCCAATTAGATCCATTTATCTTAGCCATCGTTGTGTTGGTAACAAAACCACTGGCTGTCCCAACAGAGCTTTGTATTAGACTTTGCCTTAACACAGGAGATGCAATACCACTAAATGCTGAGTTTAAAGGAGCTTGAACCAAGCCACCAACACCGGCTGATATAGCTCCGGTAATCCCTCCCATCATTGTGCTGTTACCTACTTGCTCCCAAGAGATATTTCCAAATCCGTACTCGAAACTTTGTTGGACAACAGAATTTCCTCCCGCAACAATCATTCCCCCTACTACAGGTCCGGCATATATAGTAGTCCATCCGGCAACTGCACCAACCCCAAAGTATGAAAATCCTTGCCCCCAAGAGTTCACATTTCCAGCAATGGCATTACCAATTAGATTAACTGTACCACCTATTGCAGCAGCAATAAGGTCATCAACTATAACATATTCTCCAGTGAGGTCATTGTATCTTAACGGATTATTCCAACAATACGAGTATCTATTAAAGTTCTGACTAAAATCCGGTGCTTGTACATACGGATCGGGAGATAAGAACCTACCCACCACCGGATCATACAATCGGGCATTCATATTGATGAGTCCGTAGTTTGCCAGATGCTCATGTCCGGTATAACCTCTGTTACCTAAAATTGGTGCGATTTCATTACCAACAGCGAACAATTCATGTGTTATCGGATTTCTGAGACGACCCCAAGGATTGTAGCTTAATTCTTGTTTTAAAGTTCCTGTCGCATCTATCACATGCGTAATACTACCCAGATAATCACGTCCAATATACAGAATCTGCCATGCACCTGAACCTTGCTTGACGTACACAGCCGCTGCCGAGTATGCGTCTCCGCCAAGGTACAATCTTTCGCTGGTTCCCGCAATAGTTTTGTCTATTTCATACTGCCCTCCAATATAATAACGTTCAAGTTCAGTTGTGTCACCCCGTTGGGTTAGCATTTTTACCCTATCTCCATTTCCATTGTAAGTGAAAGTGGTTACCCTGTTATTTTCACTAATGGACAGAGGACGCATCATATTGGTGTAAGTAACTGTTTGCCCCCTGCGGTAATTTTGCAATCCATCAAGATCCTCTACTTGACAACTTGCAATTGTAGTAAGAGCATAAGGCTTGGGCGAACTGTATTTGAATTGACCTACATTCGGGAAATAAGTAATATTTCCTTTCATGTCATAACTCATTTTTTTATCTCCAAAGCCGGTCAAGCGGTTCAGCCTATCATAAGTAAATCCTTCACGTAGATTTCGAGTATTATCTTTTCTCCAAGTCAAATTACCTGTTTGGGGATCAATGTTATAGCTGAAATCCTGAATTGCCGTTGTTCCATTTTTTATAACTCTCAATGTGGGTAAGCCGAAACTATTATAACCATAAGTACGGGACAATACTCCTGTCGAGGAGGAGGCAGGCATACCCATATTATTTTCTCCTGTCAGCTTCCAGACAGAGGTAGCATTGTCGAGTTTAATTTCTGTATTGTGCCCGTTTGTATATATATAATTTTCTGTAACGATATCTCCCGATTGTGAAGTATAGTCTGTAGATAACAGATTACCTGCTCCATAGGTATATGTTTTTTGTAACCATTTTCCATCGACTATAGCTTCTTTCTCGGTCTTTAATTTAAACAGATCGTCATAAGTGTAGGTAATGGATGTATCATTGGAACTTGATTCGCCTGTTAATAAACCATCCGGATTGAAACTATAAGTAGTGGTCAGTTCTCCCACAATTTCTTTCCCCGTCAATCGATTATAATCATCATAAGCCATTTTAGTGACTTTACCTCTGGCATCGGTCTCCTTATAAATATTGCCTGCTGCATCAAATTCAAATCTCTTAGTTCCCGCACTCGGGTCATTTATGGCAGTTTGTCGTCCGTATTTATCGTATTCAAAAGAGGTTTCAATATTTCCGGGAGCTACAATCGAACTTGTCTGTCCGTCGGGACGATATTTGTAGATTATGGTTCCCGCCGCATCTTCTACGCTTATAACCTGTCCGCTAACATCATAAGTTTTGATAGAAGCTACTCCGTCAATGTCCGATCTGGTCTGCAATTTTCCATACGTATAAATGTCTTTCTTGTCTGAAGCGTAATTCAAAACTTTAATTCTGTCATAAGAATCATATTCATACGTATTCCAGTGAGTAGGGCTAGACCCTCTGAAAGGCAAGGAGCTTTTCTTAATACGCCCAAGATTATCGTATATATTATCGGTATACAGATAAACTCCGTCAAAACGCTTTTGCCCTTTTCTTACTTCCCTTCCCAATGCATCGTAATAGGTTTGAACATCGGGCTGCCCTGTGGCTGTTGTTGTAGAAACAATTAAAGCATTTGCCGGAGAATCTGTCCAAGCCAGACTTGTAGATTCCATTGTTCCATCCGGATAAGTGGTCGATATGTTTCTTCCCCATGCATCATACTTATAAGCAGTTATATGCCCTTTGTGATTTTTGGCAGATTGCAACAGATTTTTGTTATCATAAACAAACTCGGTAAACAGGCCCAGCGAATTAGTTTCTTTAATAACTCTACCCAAGAAGTCATGTTCAAAGAATCTTGTCAGCCAATTTTCAGAGGTGTAATTTCTTGACTGTATCTGCACGAGGTTATTGAAGGAATCGTATTTATACTTTTCTTCGGATACAAGGTTATCATTATAATAGCTCTTTTTATTATCCGGAAGGTATAAGCTGTTATATTCGATATTTGACCTAGTTACAGATGATACTCCATCTCTCGTCTCGGTTTGCTTTTCTTCTTTAACAAGCGCCAATAAATATAAATTATCAGTATTTATGTTTTCCAGAGTATTACTCCTAACACTTTTTATCTTTTCTCCATAATCTACCGACTGTCCTGTCATATTCCCGTATGCGTCATACTCAAAAACAGATGTTTTGGTAGTTCCGTTCAGTATATCATTCTGAACTTCTTTTTCGAGCAAGACCTGAACCCTTCTATTTCCTAAAAAGAGGGTGTCATACTCATTTTTAACCGACATGGTGGGAGTTTGCACACTCTTTAATACACCGAACATCAGCGGATCGAAATTTTGGATTGAGGTCTTCTCTCTTAGATTGTCCCTTGCCGTTATTTGTTCAAATCCTCTGAATCCAAGACCATGACGATGAATAACCGGATTTTTATACTGATAAGTGGTAGATGATGTTATTAAGTTGTTCAATGATGTTTCAGTATCTTTTATAACAAATATATCTTCTACAAGATAATTATAAGGAAAAGAAAGAGAGTCTTTATCTCCTATGGTACACACTTCTTTATTTGTAAGAACACCGTAAGAATACTTCGTATTCACTCCATAGCTACTTCGCGAAGAACTCATCAGTTGGTTTTCCTGCTGGTTAACAGAGTTGCTTATTAAGGATAAATTCCGCTCTTTTATCCCCATTATAGGGAACAGTTTATTGGCTTCACGTACACGAGATATAACTAACTTGCTTCGTTTTTCAACCTTTTCGGGGGCGATTAAAGGTTCATTAATAAATTTCCCTTTAATATTTCTAAAGACAGAAACTGTTCCTTCCTGATCCAAAACAACTAAATCGGGTAAACCATTACCATCAACATCCTGAAGAGTGTATTTATTATCAGGATAGAAGGTCGTTAATTTTTCAAAGTTGGAATCCGGACCATAATATACAACTCTTGAAAATTCGTCTTTCCCGTTTGAAAAATAGTAAGTCCAATTACGATCTGCATCATCTTTCGAATCATATAATTCCGCAGAAATCGGTGTGAAAAGTATATCGGTTTTGCCATCGCCATTAATATCTCCTACTAGATACGACATAGGAACTTTCTTATTTTTACTATCTTTATTGGGAAACAAAAATGTTGTAGGATTATCGACAATTTTCTTGAATCCGGATTTCAGATCGAAACTATAGACATACATTCCTTTTTTATTCATATGGAAAATTTCACTTTTACCATCTCCGTCAAAGTCTATAGTACAAAGAATATCCTCGGGGTCGACATCAAAA
The DNA here is from genome assembly GCF_003201355.1 of Indolivaga alginatilytica. Classification (GTDB taxonomy): domain Bacteria; phylum Bacteroidota; class Bacteroidia; order Bacteroidales; family Dysgonomonadaceae; genus Dysgonomonas_A; species Dysgonomonas_A alginatilytica. The sequence goes on along the minus strand of NZ_QICL01000054.1, from coordinate 509 downwards.
CATACTTTGTTGTACTGGACTTCCTTTTGTTTAAAATCAACATAAACAGCAGTACTAGGACGTTTTTTATCATTGAAATCCGTATGATGTGTAATATACATCAAATTCTCAAAACCTTCACCGATGAAGTCTCCCGTCAAGTATGTTCGGGATATAGTAGAATATACCCGTAATGCACCACCTAGTAAATCTTTATTACTATATAATACATAATCTTCCGGTATATCTATTTGAAAATCATATTCCTTTAAACCGGAAGAATTGAAAAATTGGAAAAGATGAACACTGTAATTTTGTTGCGAGTCTCTTGTTTTTTCAGAGATTTTTAAAATTTTATTCGCTCCTGTACCCTCATAGTCCAAAGTGAACAAACCTCTAAAAATACCGGGCCATGCTTGTTGGTCAGTATTTCCCTTAATAGAAGAAGCGAAGGAACAAGCTACACAAGATTCAATTAAACAAGTTAAAATAAAGTACAATAATTTAGTAGACTCAATTATTGATACTAA
>NZ_QICL01000053.1 GCF_003201355.1 Indolivaga alginatilytica | reverse complement strand
CTAAGATACGTAAAATCAAGGTCTTTTCAAAATGAAAAATCACTTATTATCAATAAATTACCTGATTTATTGCTCTTTTTTTGTCATGTACTGAGCAAAAGTGACACTTTTTTCGCTGTCTTATTTCTCCCTGTTGGTGTTACTTTTTTCGTTTGTTTTTATTTATTGTGCTATACAATGCCCCTATACATTCTGTTTACTGTCATTATATTAATAGATAAAATAATTCTGCTTATTGATATTGATCATTAAAAACTAATGACTTATTTGGTTGTAGAAGCAGGCTCCGATCTGCCCGTAAAATTTCTTTGTGCTCATTTAAGTTATTTATCCTACGCGCAATCAAAGATTGCTTGTGTTCCTTTTGCCCAAAGCCGCAAAAGGAACCAAAAAGTCTTTGCCGACCACTACGGTGGTGATCCGTTAGCAACTTGCTGTCGGAATAAAATAAGCCGTCCTGTCGGACTCTTTACATTTTATTCTTACCGACTGCTTCGTTGAACGGATTCCTCACCCCCGAAGTAAACGTCGGCTTTGCTTACGCCCGTCAGGCTTTCGACATTGGCGGTTGCACGGGGTACCCGATGTGGGAAGAAAGCGTAAAAAACAAAAAGAAATCAAAGTCGAAAGTATTTTTTTGTTTTCGCTTTCGGAGCACCTATCGGGTCGGGCAAAAGGCACAGTCTTGATCTTTTGTTTCGTTTTGCATCAAGGCAAAATGAAAGACAAACCTCGATAGAGGTGCGTCAGTAAAAAAGGCTGTCTTTCGCTATAATACTTACCCAAGTAATAAATAGTTCTTCGAACTTAATTTTGATGCGTTTACCCTAAAAATACTATGAATTCTTTAAATTTTTCATATTTTCGTAACTTAGAGAGATTTGAGTAATCCTTAACCTATTAAACCTATACTATTGTGAAAAAGACCTTATCCGGAGTTTTACTGTTTTTGCTGATCGTTATACCTGTTTATTCTCAAACAAATGAGATTGAAACTATTAAGCAAAACTATATCGGCTTGCTTTTATCCGAAAATGAGAGAGAGCAGCAACTGGTCAATAGATTGATTGCATTTCCCAAAGAATCGGCAGTTTCGGATCAGATGGTTGTCGAATTGATGGATCGATACCGTATCGCTCCTGATGATATTTCCCGATTATTGAGTAACCTGCAATCGGACGGTTCGTGGAAAGACGTCGATTATGAAAGCCAGAATCGTTCAGGATGGGCGCCAAAGACACATGTCGAACGTATACTTATTTTAGCGAAAGCATATAGACTTCCCTCTTCAGGATATTTTGAATCAAAAGAAGTAGAGGAAGCCATTCACAAATCACTAAAATATTGGACTGATAAGAAGCCGGTAAGCCCCAATTGGTGGCACAACCAGATTGGTGTACCCAAAACTTTGGGCGGTGCTTTGATATTGTTCGAAGCTAAATTGACTCCTCAGGAAAAGCAAGACGCTTTGGTTGTAATGAGTGAAGCTAAATTTAGAATGACAGGGCAAAATAAAGTTTGGCTTGCTGGGAATGTATTAGTAAGAGGCTTGCTGGAAAATGATCTTAGTCTCGTGAAGTCAGCCAGAGATACAATTGCATCCGAAATCAAGATAGGAGACAATGAGGGAATAAAGTCTGATAATAGCTTTCATCAACATGGGGCACAGCAACAGTTTGGTAATTACGGAGCTGCTTATATTTCAAGCATAAGTTTCTGGGCTCAGATGTTTGGTGGAACTTCTATAGCCTTTGATCAGTCTCAATTGAATATTCTAAGTTATTTGATTAACGATGGATACAGACGCATCCTTTGGAAAGGGTATATGGATGTTAATGCCTTAGGACGCCAGTTCTTTAGAAAATCACAGATTCACAAAGCATTTAGCGTAGGGTTTTCGTCGGTGATGTTATCCGAAGTAGATAAAGTAAATGAAAATCGCTATAAAGAATTAATCATCGATAACTTTGAGACCAGAGATCAGCCTACTTCTTTGACGGGATTGTATCATTTCTGGATGTCGGATATGACTGTGCAGCGTCGCCCTTTGTGGATGGCATCCGTTAAAATGTCATCGGATAGGGTAATAGGTGCTGAGGCAGGAAACGGTGACAATCTCAAAGGTTATTATCTGGCAGACGGAGCAACTTACACCTATGTGGATGGCGATGAATATCTGGATATTTATCCTTGTTGGGATTGGCGGAAACTACCCGGTATAACGAGTTATGATACGAATACACCTTTGAAAGAACTCTCATGGGCAGGTTATCACAATAGCAGTAATTTTGTAGGTAATGTGAACGATGGACAGTTTGGATTGACTGCTATGGATTTTTACCGTGATGGTATTACCGCTCGTAAAGCATGGATATTTACAGATGATTATGTTCTTTGTCTGGGGGCGGGTATTTCGGCCGATAGTGGCTGTGTAGTGACTACATCGATAGAGCAACAAGTGAAAAAAGGTGACCTACTTCAATTGCAGAACAATGCTTGGGAGAAAATTAATTCTGCCGAGTTTTTTCCGCAGAATGATACGCGCTTTTTCAGTGGAAAAAAAGGATATATTATTTTAGAACCATCTAAAGGGAAAGCTCAGGTTGAATCTCGCAGTGGTAAGTGGAATGATATTATGAATATGTATCCGAAAGATATGGTAGAGACTAAAGAAGTTGTTTCTTTATGGATCGATCATGGTATTGATCCAAAGAGTGGCTCATATCAATATTTAATTCTACCTGCAAAATCGGAAGAGGAAGTCAAGCAGTTTAATGTCGAAGATATCCGGATTATTCGTAATACGAAGGAAGTACAAGCAGTATGGCTGGTTAAAGAAAGTATAGGATTTGTAGCTTCCTATATTCCTGCGGATGTAAAAATATCGAAAGATATTCACCTCAAAAGTAGTGATACAGGATTGTTTCTTATTAAGCAGACCGGAAAGAAACTGAAAATAATGATCTCAGACCCGACTCAGCAACTGGAGTCTATGAAGATAGAAATCAATAAGAAAAAATACATTGTAAATCTCCCTCAAGGGGATAAGCGTGGAACTTCTGTAGATTTGGAAATTCCTTAATAAGGAAGTGTAAATAAAATAAGAGTTTCTGATATTCATAAAACCGCCGCTTTCCAGAGCGACGGTTTTTATTTTATAAAATAGCAGTGGCATAATATGCAGCTAATTATGTAAGTTTAATATTTTTTCTCGCCGTTAATTATTACATTTTTCAGCGTGAAGCCTTTTATATAATCGGTGTGAATAACGGAGTTTTTTGTTGCTTCAATATTCAGGTTTTCAAATGTAAAGTCCGACAATTGATATTGGTCGGAGTTGCTGACATTGAAAAGAGCACTACATTTGAAATTAATATTGCGCATAGTAACATTACTGGAATAGGATAGGGGGATCTCTGTTTGCCCTTTCAGATCGAAAAACTGTGTCCAAGGCTGAATAAATAAGAAATTAGAAGCATTTCCTGTAATATCTTCAACCAAAATATACTCATAATTTTGAGGAGTATCAGGTCTCATTTTCAACCAAAGCAAACGTTTAGCATTATCTACACGGGTTCGTCTGAGTATTATGTTTCGATTGTGGATAGATTCGCTACCAAGAGTTAGTGCACCATGACAAAATCCATAAACACAGTCTTCAATAATTATATTTCGGTTGCTCCCATTGTTCTCGTCTTTATCTGCTAGAGGGCCTTTGCCGCCTTTCAAAGCTACTGCATCATCATTAACAGACATATAACAATTCTTGATAAGTACGTTTGTACACACATCTATATCGACAGCATCTGTACTGGGTGCTTTTACAGGCTCGGAAGGTGAATATATATAAAGATTCAGGAGTTTTACATTTTCACATTTATAGAGATGTGTAGTCCAGAAGGGTGAGTTTATCAACCTCACTCCCGAAAGTTGCACATCTTTACTATTCGATATATAAACTAAACGTGGACGCAACTCATCCATATTTGTGCACTTAGGAATCACTTCTCTTCGCAACCAGAAAGATTCCCAATAACGCATCCCGTTTCCATTGATAGTACCTTTACCTGAGATTGTAAAACCGTCAACTTTATCGGCATTGACAAGGGCGGCAAAATATTTCAGTGTTTGCCCTTCTATTCGGGTGTTAACAATAGCAAAGTTGCTGATGTCATCGCTACCTTTTAAAGTTGCTCCCTCTACTAAATGAAGATGTGTATCAGGTTTAAAAAAAAGAGATCCGCTTAAGAAAGTTCCTTGAGGAATAACTATTACCCCTCCTCCTGATTGAGATGCTTTGTCAATGACCGCTTGTATTTTTTCTGTTTGTATAATGGTGCTGTCGTTGATTACTCCATAATCGGTAATCACGAAGCTTTTGCCCAATGTTTTTATATTGGTCTCTTCAATTTGTCGAAACCAATCGGGGATAGGTGTCCCATCGGGAAATAAATCTTGCTTTTGTGTGACAGCATGCACTTGAAAAACAAGTGTAAGTATAAATGCTAATAGTATAGAATTATTTTTTCTCATAGTCGATATTGATTTTTGGTATTACAAACATATCAATTAACTTTTGTAGCACTGTTTCATTTTGTGAGAAAAATACTACAGAAAATGATCAATGTCCTGTTGTATATGCTATCTGATAAATAAAAACCGAAACATTTTTATAAATGCCTCGGTTTTTGCGTCTTAATTCTGTGATGATTCAATACACCGATACTTCATCCAAGAAGAACCATGCAGGGAAGCCAACTCCATAATGCCACGGAGGACAAAGCCCGATCGATTCTATTTTTACTTTAATGTAATGTGCTTTTATCTTTTGATCCGATCGTATGGGTATATTTACATATTTCACTTCCGTATCCCGATCTTCGGGAATATCTTTATGTCCCATCAATACAAAATCCTTGTTGTCTATAGAGGTTTGGCAAGTAACGCTTTTAGGTAATAAAATCCATGCGCCCAATTGATGAAGAAAGTCAAACTCAACAGTCTCTATCTCCTTTACCTGTCCGAGATCGATTATAAATTCGGCATCTTTGCTAATCCATCCAACCCAACTTTCGTTGTAGGTTGCACCACCATATAATCCATCCGTTAAAGCAGTATCTCCGATCTTGTCATATGGAGCAGATGGGGGAGTGATAAATGTTATTTTAGCATTGTGAGCTAAACTTTTTCTCTCTTTGGGTAAGTTACGTTGTTCATAAAGATCGCAATAATCTTCAATTGTATTATTACGTTCGTTGAGGTAGATTACATTCAGCTCTTTTGCTGTATTTCTGAATGCATTTAGCTTGCTTTTCAGTTCTGTTACATTCTCAATAGGTTCTGTACGTGCTATCTCTAATTCTGCATATTGAATGGGCAGACGGGCTTCTCTCACTCTATTCAGAAACTCAGGACTATTTGCTACCGCTTTTTCTGCTTCATCAAAAAGAATCTTATATCTTTTCATCATTGGTGTATTCAACATCCCATTTTTATGAGTGATAGGGGTGTCGTAAATCCAAAGAGGTTTATTACTTCCTATTAATGCTCCTTCCCGTAACTTGATGTATTGATATAGATAAGGTGCAGCAGCTTCTCCGTAATAATCATTCAGAAAAGATTTAATTATCGCTTCTGTATCTGCTTCCGTATTCCATAAAAGTTTAGCTACTAAATAAGAACGTAATTCCGAAAAGTCAGTGCCTTTAACTCCTCCGATCTGAGAAAAGTGCATAGTTGCATTGTTCTCTTTAAAGAGGTTCATATTTGGTTTTAATATATGAAAGTTAGGAAATGGAGAAATATAATTATCGAAATTGATGCCATAATCCCAAACGAAGATATTATTCGAGATTTTCGACCATCCTTCCATATCTCTCACAAAAGTTTGTCCCGATGGGTTTTCCGTAAGGGTAACTTCCCGATAACAGTCGATATCGCAAAGCATAATATTTACATTGGGCAATGGTTTTATATACTTGGGCGGTGCTACCGAATAAAGATAAGCTAATGTTGAAAACTCTTTATCGGGGAAACGTTCTGCCAGTTTATTCATGAAATAAATTAAAGTGCCCGATGGGCTGCCTTCTCTTTCATCTATGGCCTTACAGTTATCGCATTGGCAATGATTCTGGCTATCATTTTGACTGACCGAGATAATCTTTTTATCAGGATTAGCTTTGAAAATAGAATCTATCTTGACAGAAACTATTTCAAGTACTTCGGGATTGGTCAGACACCATTGACTAGCTGTTCCCGGGCGACGTTCTCCATTGATAAAAGCATAATATTCGGGATTAGATTTGCCGTATTTAGCAGCAGGTAAGATGCTATTGAATGTATGTACCCAAAGATTTCCGGCGAAAACCTCTTTGGGTTCTTCCAGTCTGTGCCATAATTTATATATGGGATCTTTGATGCTATATGCTTGTGTCTGGCGATACCGAAAAGAGGGGTTATCTATTTTATTAATAGTCTCGGGCAACATTATGTCTTTAGAGATCGTAAACATAGGTAGATTCTCAGCATAATAACGAACTCCTAAATAATCCTCCAATAAGGTTACCACTCCATAGATAGTGCCTTTTCCTTCTTCTCCTATTACACGTATATATCCGTCTTGTGTTGATAGAAAGAAGCCGTCTTCTTTTAGTTCAGATCGATGAAAGCTTTTAATAGGCTCTTGAAAGCTACCGATAAGAATATCTCCTTTTTTTATTTTAGAGTTACTCGAGACAATAGATATCTCTGCACCGGATATTCGTTTTACAAAATCTTGCATCAGATTGGCTGCTTGTAAGTCGGTACTATCTGCCTGATTAACTACAATACGTGTTTGAGGCTTGCCGTCTTTTACAATGGGTAATTGAGCCATAATACCAAAAGGAATAAAGCTCAGAAAAAACAGAAGAACTTTACTTTTCAGATTCATACTATTAGATATTAGGTGATTTATATATTGTTTATACAATGTAAAATGTTTAATGTTATAATGAACTATAGTTGTTTTATCTGCCAAGGTAATAAAAAGGTATGAGACCTTAGTTGATAATCAGCTCATCTAGAAATAAGAATCCTTCGGCATGTTTGGCAAAAACTCTGATATAGCGAGCTTCTTTATTACCTAAACTTCCTGTGAAATCTCTTATAAATAATCGGCTGTAATCTTTAGGCAGATCGTTATCTATTCTGAAAGCTTTCTCGAAGTTTACACCATCAGAAGAAAGGGATACTTCCACATATTGAGGTAAGAATACGCCGGGACCAATGAGTTGCATAAAATTAGTACTGAGTGAGTTTAATATTACAACACTACCCATATCCACAGTTACATCCATATCTGAGGTGAAGCCTTGCCAATGATCGTCGCTATAGGTGAAGCTTCCGCTATAGCCATCTATAAGGGCTGTTTCTCCTCCCGCAGGATACGAATCCCATTTAGTATTATAGATTACTTTTTTACCTATACCTGAATGGTAACCCGATTTCCTTTTGAAGGTTGGTTCCTGAGGCTGTCCATTTACCATAATAGCAGCATTTATATTAACCATTCTGTCAACAGTAAAAGGTTCCGTATAAATAGCAGATTCGTTTGTTGGAGTTGTTCCATCGAGAGTGTATCGGATAAGAGGACTGTTTTGCTCATTTTCGAATCTTATTTCAACAGTTTTCCGTATAGTATCTACCTTTTCCACCATTTCTAACTCGAATGCAGGTTTATAGTAATTCACATTCAGCTTGTCAAGTCTTGGAAATTGATGTACTAATCGAGATTTGAAATCGTCCCAGCTTCTATTTTCAGGCTTCGACCATAGTGCTTCAGCTAAAGCTATCGCTCTAGGAAATGCCATGTATTCTATATGTTGGAAAGTAGGGATATGTTCAGCCCATAGATTTGCTTGTCCACCCCAATAAAGGTGTGCCAGAGAATCAGTAGGGGAGACAACTTCAAAAGAGTACACTTTTCGTAAAGGTAAGTATCCGCCTATTGCTTCGGGTTCGGTCATAGGATTGCCTTGATAACTATCAAAATAACAATGGCTACCGGGAGTCATAATCACACGGTTGCCATGTTGTGCTGCAACATCTCCTTTCGATTTACCTCTCCATACCATGACTGTTGCGTCAGCTGCTAACCCTCCATCGATTATTTCATCCCAACCAACCAGATTGCGTCCTCTAGCAGTCAGATGATTTGATATTCGTTTGATGAAATAACTTTGCAATTCATCTACATCTTTCAGGTTATTATCAGCCATTCTTTTTTGACATTTAGGGCAGGTTTTCCAAGCTGTTTTACTTGCTTCGTCTCCTCCTATGTGTATTTCCTTTGACGGGAATAATGATATTACTTCATCTAAAACATTTTCTAAAAAAGAAAAAGTATCTTCATTTCCTATACAGAAATCGCTATCCACATAAGGTACTCCCGAGCATGATAATTGAGGGTAGGCAACGAATACTTCTTCCGAGTGTGCAGGCATTTCTATTTCAGGAATGGTGGTTATGAATTTAGAAGCAGCATAGGCTACTACTTCTCTTACGTCATCTTGTGTGTAATATCCTCCATAAGCATTGGGTGTATCTTCGTCTACAAATTTTTTACCTTCCTTACCAAATTCCGTCCAAGTTGCTTGGGCGCGAAATGCTGTTTTTTGAGTCAGTAGTGGATATTTTTTTATTTCAATACGCCAGCCAGTACCATCAGTCAAGTGCCAGTGAAAGTAATTGAACTTGTACATGGCTAGTAAGTCAATGTATTTCTTTACTTCATCTTTAGTGAAGAAATGTCTTGAGACATCAAGATGCATACCTCTATATGCAAATCGAGGGCTATCGGAAATTTTAACCGATTGTAATGCAAATTGTCCTCCTTCTATTGGAATCATCTGCAATAAACTTTGTATTCCGTAGAAAACTCCTGCGGGTTGAGGAGCTTCAATAACAATTTTGTTCTTGTCTATATCTAATTTGTACGATTCTTTGTTTTCGCCTTTTCCTAAATTAAGAATCAAAGCATTGGAGGAATTAATATTCCCCTTCTTTACCTCTACTTTCGTGTGCGTTATATTACTTAATACTTGTGCCAAATAATCGGCAAGCTGCTTAATTTCCTCATTGTCATTGGTGACTAGAATAGTTGTCTTTTTATTCCATTGAAACGAACCTTTACCTACTTCTACCTCATTCGGTTGAGGTATAATCTGGATAGGGTTGGTTTTATTCTGAGCATTCCCGATAAAGGAAAATCCCAGAAGCAATAAACAGAGTGTACTAAATAGTCGATTGGTATTACTCATAAGGTTTTGTTTTGTGTATAATGATTGGTTATTAGATTGTGTTTGTTGTAATATATGTAATCTCCACTCTACAATATTAAAGTGGAGATTATGGTGTTTCTTAATAAAGGTTCTTTCGCGAACAGATTTACTGTTATATTATTTTTCAGAACATCAGCAATAAATAAGTCTGGGACCTTACAAATCAAATTTGCCGATAAAGTTGCTCATACCCATTATCAATAGTTGATAAAGAGCATCATTAAAGACAGTCATTTCCTTTTTATTAACGGGATAACCTCCCAACATAAGAGCTTGTACATACATAATATGTACTACGGAATTGAATAATGTTTCGTCTTCAATGGCAATTAGATTTTGTACAATCTCATTGTCTTTGTTGAAACACAGGGTTGGCATATTATCCTCTTTCTTGATGAAGTTGTGCAATGTAGCGGCAAATGGATTACCCGAATTCGATAAATTCTGGATATTCTTATTGCTCATCGCTTCGTCATTTGCTACATATATAGCAGGAGTATCTATCGGATCAAATTGCTTTAGCTGAGCTTTGCAGTATTGGTTTTTAAGCAAGTCGTTTGCTCGTTTTTCGAATTGTTGATATCTCTCGTCATCAGATATTACTACATCCGAAAGAGTATCTAATATATCTTGAGGGGTGATTTTCTCCAAGCGTATATCGGGGAAAGAGATTTTTATTTTTTGAATTAAATCTACTTCAAACGAATATGCAGCATTGATCACAGTCTTTCCTTGTGAACCTGCGATACGGCGTATTTGGCGAAAATCGTCCAACGATGGGGTATAATAAACTATGTCATTGTATGTTTTAATAGACAAGAATGTCATATGACCTTTATTCGTTTCGAATGGAATATAGTCTATAAACATTTTCAATAATTCACGATCTTCAACCGCCAGTGCTTTGATAAAGATATGATGTATGCTTATTATCTCACTTAGTTTTTTTACATCATTAAGCATTAATACTTTCAGATAATCTTTGAAGCAGTTGCTAAGCTCTTTTTTTGCTTCCTTCATTACATCATCATCCATTAGAGATTCGCGAGATGCAGTTGGGCGTAAATCGTTTGTATTAATAATGCATTTTACAAAAGATGTCCATTCGGGTAACAAGTTGTTAGCCTGCTCGCACAGATACATTCGTTTAAGGTATATCTTATGCTGTTTTGATCCTGAGAATTGTACTTTATAAGGCATAATGTATGCAACTCCATCAATTTGTCCCTTGTCTGAATGTAAATAGAATGCATCCAAGAAATTGATGTTGAATGTTTTTCTTCCATATTCCAACAAGTCTTCTTTAGAGCTGTCTTTATTCAGCCATACGGGATCTTTATCTACTAATACTTCTGTACCTTCGTCAGTAATGAAATTAATAGTAATAGGTAAAGCATTGCCAAATTGCAGAATATTTTTCTTTAATTCTTCTTTTTCAAATAAAGGAAGCCATTCTTTTTTAGGAGATAATATAACTCTGGTTCCTGCTTTTTCTATATTATCAATGGCTTCTACGGTATAGGTTCCATCGGCTTTTCCTCGCCAGCATACCGACTTGTCTTTGAGCAGCGAACGGGTTTCTACTACAATCTCATGACTCACTACAAGGCACGATAACATACCGATACCGAATTTTCCGATAAAGTCTTTTTCGTTGAAGTCTCCACGTTTTGAGCTTTGCCCGATAACCGATAGAAATTGATGTACTTCTTCTTCTGTCAAGCCGATTCCGTTATCTTCGAATATAAGTTGAGGAGTATCGTCTACTTTGTTCAGATAAACGTTGATTATTCCTTTATGGTTTTCTTCAATTGATTTTCGAGCCGTGTTTGCGTCTATGCCGTTTTGAAGAAGTTCTCTTACAAATACGTTTGGCGCACTGTATATGTGTTCTGATAGAAGCTCTATCATCCCTTTCAGATTTACTTGAAAGAGGTATTTATTTTCGTTGTTTTCTTCCATTTTTTATTTTTTGTTGTAATCTATGGCTAATAAGATCTTTAAGTAGCGTTAAATATTTAATGTGATTTTTATCAGTATAACTGCCTTTGGTTGTTATGCCTGCCAAAGCAATAAAAAAGGTCTGTGACCTTAAAGATTACAATCGTACATTACAAATTTAAACAATAATTGGATACCATTTTTCAATGATACCCAATTTTGATTGTATTTGAATTGTTAATTAAGAAATACGCAATATTTATCGCTATTGTTTTACAATAATTATAACAATCTATTTTGTCGACTTATAAGATAAACAGAAAAGCATGGAGCTTTAATTTATCTTTTGCGGCGTTCTCTTTTTCCTGTTAGTTTCTGAGCCTGCTCGTTTCCATTATCGGCCGCTTTTTGATACCAATACATAGCTTGCACTTCATCCTCGGCAACGCCTTTTCCTGTCAGATAACAATTACCTAACTCAAATTGTGCTGAATCGTGATCATCTTCCGCAATCTTGGTCAACATCTGTATCGCCTGATTTTGATCCATACTTACACCTTCGCCATTTAGGAGCATCATTGCTGTTTCATACTGAGCGTTGTAGTTGCCGTTTTGTCCTGCATCAGATAACCAGCGATAGGCATCAGTCAGGTTTTCTGTTGTACCTCGTCCATATTTATAGCAAAGCCCTAAACGATATTTTGCGGCAGTGTAGTTCTCGTTGGCAGACAAACTGTAATATTTGAAAGCTTCGGTTTCGTTTTCTTCAACACCCAGTCCGTATTCGTAACAAACTCCTAGTCCTTCCGAAATAACGTTTTGCTCTTCAGCAAATTTAAAATATTCAAATGCTTTTTCATATTGGGTTTCTCCCCCTCCCATATTGTACAGGTAGTATTCGCCCAGCATAAGTGCTGCATACGGATACCCTTGTTCGTATGCTTTGGTGTACCATTCTATTGCTTTGTCAAGATCGGTTTCAATTAGTCCATAATAGTAATACGAGGCAAGTTTATATTGAGCATAGGTATATCCCATCTCAGCGGCTTTCGTCATATATTCTATAATCTTAGCAGCATCAAACTCTAAGCCTCCGTATTCTTGTTCGTAGCTTAATGCCAGTTCAGTAAGTCCGGGCGCACTACCTGCTTCTGCTGCCTGATTGAATAGTTTAAGAGCTTCTTCCGGATTTTCGGGTATTCCTACAGCATATTTGTAATAACGTCCTAAATGATAGAGAGCATCGGGCAGACCTGCTTCTGCTGCAATCTGATAGTGTTTAAATGCTTCTGCTGTATTTTCTTCACCCAATACGCCATCTTCGTAATACACAGCTAGTTTTGTGTTAGCATACGGATAGTTATTTTCTGCTGCTTGCTGATATAGATCGAATGCTTTTTGATAGTCCTGATCTACTCCGAAACCGGTTTCGTAACAGAAAGCCAATTCTACACGTCCATAATTTGATCCCAGTTCAATTGCTTGTGTCAGATATTTAACCGCTTTTTCGGCAGCTACTTCATCTTCACCACCAACTCCTACACGATAATAATTTCCGGATAATTCGATACTGTATAAGTGTCCTCTTTCAGCTCCGAGCTCGAATAATTCGAGAGCTTTCTTATAATCGGGTTCTGCTACAAATTCGGCATTCTGATAACCTAATCCCAAACGATAAGGGGCGTATTCATTCCCCATTTCCATCGCTTTTTCAAGAAGTAGCTTAGCTCCTTCTATCTCTTTTGGTAAAATATCTGTTTCCAGTATTAAATATGCCTTTTCGCTCAAGGCTCTTGGAGTTCCGTCTTCAATAGCTTGTTCCAAATAGGCTAAACCTTTTGGAATATCTTTTAGTTTCTCATTGTATAGGTAAATACAAGCCAATTCGAACGAAGATTCACCATAACAGTATAGAGCAGCTTTTTCGTGCCATTCTATTGATTTTTCTATAGATGTGTTTTCATCATTGCCAAAATTGTAATATTGCCCCAAGAAATTAGCGGCATATACTACGTGGTAATTATATGCATTCTCTAATAGTTGTATGCCTTCATTTTTATCTGCATTTTCCAATCGCCCGTTTAGGAAATTCATTCCAAGCAGATACTCACAATAATGACCACCTACGGCAATTCCTTTTTTCATGGCCTCAACAGCTTTGTCCAGATTGTTTTCTTTTCGTAGATAATAATCTGCCAATAAATGATAAGGTTTGCGGTGGTTAGGCTCAGTCTTGTCTATATGTTCGTTTATGCGTTGCAACAGCACACTATCATCCAGATCCTTGTCATAAAAATCAATGTATAATAAAAGTATTTGTGCCGATTCGTATCCCAGTTCGATAGAACGTTCTACAAGTCTTCTGCCTTCTTTTTTATTTTCATCACCATATTCTGGTAAACCAAGATATAATCCATATCCATAATCGCCCAAAGAGGCAGGGTCTTCCGCCTTTACTCCTTCTTTGAGGTATTCTATTTTCTTGGTTAAATCACGATACCCCCGTCTGGCCGAACCGTATAAATCAGATTGTTCACAATATCCTCTGGTATGCCCTATATTTATAAAGCGATCGTTGATGTCTTTATTTAGGTTGAACCAGAATCTATAGTCGGTATCGTTATACTCCATCGAAACATACTTGTTCCAGTTACGAGTATATATTTGTCGATAAAGTTCTTTAATAGTATCGTCTACTTTATTTTCTAGTAAAGCAACATCACAAATCGCTAAAGCATCAAGCCACTCCGGCTTATCATTATAATCGTCTTTGTTTATATATTGCTGAGCGATTGATGATAGTGTGGAAAGATCCTCTATATGTTTTTTTAGAAGACTGCTATATTGATTTTCTAAGTTTGTCGAAACAGGAATTTGAGACCCGCTTGATTGCTCTTTAGAAGTTTCGTTGTTTTTATTTTTTCTTTTGAAGAATCCGAACATAATATATCCTTTTAGTTTTTGTTATTTAAAATCAGGTGGACGATTATCTCACCATTCAATAGGAGTTTGCCCTTTTGATATCAGATATTCATTAATCTGGCTGAAATGCTTGTTCCCAAAGAAACCTCTGTGTGCAGAGAGTGGAGATGGGTGTACCGATTTCAATATAAGATGTTTATTGCCATCAATAAAAGCTGCTTTCTTTTGAGCATATGATCCCCATAAAAGAAAAACGATATTTTCTCTTTCGTCAGCTAGTTTTTTTATTGCTGCATCGGTAAAGTTTTCCCATCCTTTATTCTGATGAGAGCCTGCCTGATGTGCTTGTACAGTCAAAGTCGCATTTAGGAGTAATACCCCTTGGTCTGCCCACCGTGTCAGATTACCCGACTTGGGAATGGGTATCCCTAAATCTGTATTTATCTCTTTGAAAATATTTATCAGTGAAGGTGGAAATTGTACGCCGTCATTTACCGAAAACGACAGTCCATGTGCCTGTCCATCGTTGTGATATGGGTCTTGTCCTAAAATTACGACCTTTACTTTATCGAAAGGTGTATGATCAAATGCATTAAAGATTAACTTGGCGGGAGGGAATATCTGTTTTGTTTGATATTCACTTCTGATAAAGTTAGTTACTCTTATGAAATACTCTTTTTCAAATTCTTCTTTCAAGTGGGCTTTCCATGACTCTTCAATCTTAACATCCATAGTTGTGTGATATTTGATGACTTTGACAAAGATATAAATAATAGAATAAATATAAAGTAAGCTTTTAAAGCTAATTCTTCTTGTTGTAAATTACATAAAGAGGAATAAAGTATCTTTATAAATAATTAAATGCTTTTAAAAGGATAGAATCATACAAATTATAAAATGAATTCTAAATATTTTTATACTTTTGCAAACGAATTGGATAATGGTCCCGTAGTTTAATGGATAAAACGTAGGATTCCGGTTCCTATGATGGGAGTTCGATTCTCCCCGGGATCACATTAAATAATAAAAAAGAATTAAACCCCTTATTTTCATTGAAAATAAGGGGTTTTTGTTTTAATACTTCCGATAAAAAAAGGTAGTTTAATGCATATTCCATAAGGTTAAATCGTGGGACTTGGGGGTCCATAAAAAAGTCCAATAATTTAGCTTCGACAACTGTTACTTTGGCAAATGGTGTGCCGATCGAGAATGTTTCGAAGATGTTGGGACATAGGAGTATTCGTATGACTGCGATTTATGTCAAGGTGTTGGATTTGAAGGTGAGCAGAGATATGAATGAGTTAGCTGTGAAGTTGAATAAGAGGAAAAGGAGTGGATGAGGCGCCTTCTTCCTGAAAATGAAATTAAGTATCTTATAATTAGTGATTTGAAAATGGAACCAGATATAAGCCAGAAGACAATTTACTAAAAAGCGGTTCTCTCAGTTTCGAGAGAGCCGCTTTTAAATTTACCGAGTTGTCGTGTTTGCTTTCAACTGGAAAATGTTTAAATTAAATAAAATTAACTAAAATAACTTAATTGACAGGTGGTATATTTAAATAAATAATTTATTTTTGCATTAATTTAACAATTTGTATGTCAATTAGCAATTCAATTAGCAATAATATAAAAACATAAACTCAAGACTGTAATCTATTATTAAAACAAACCTAATAAAGCACACGTAACAAACCTTTAATTTTCAAATAAACACAAAATAACAATCGGAGTCAATTAAAAGATT
>NZ_QICL01000052.1 GCF_003201355.1 Indolivaga alginatilytica | reverse complement strand
TCTTTTATTCATGCTTCTTTTTATTGTTTTGTATAGAATTTATTCAAAGGTATGAATAATTAAATCTTTATTGTGTAAAAATAACACCTCAAAACGAGTGTGAAATCTAACTTATTTATTATCTGTATTTTTGTTTTATCGGTTTTAAATGTATCTCTATTCTTGCGTCCTTTATAATGCTTTCCACGCTTTTAAACATGGGTAGATTTTCCACTCCCGCTATCTTTAGTGCCTTGAGGGTTATGTGGTCTTCGACTAATGTCAGGTAGTCCTTTTCGGATAAACTGACATATTGGTTTAATTCACTTTTTTTCTTTGCCATAACATCACAGGTTTAAAGTAAGTGCCTCCTATCTTCACAGGTAGAAAGGCACTGATCTAATAATAAAATATAGTATTCATTTCAATCCGAAATCAGCCGGGGTCTCGCCCCATACATCGTTATTCCAATGGATAACCTGTATCTGATCGACTTGGGTACTCATAGCTTTCAGGAATATTTCCGCCTTTTTCAAGTTCGGGTATTTCTTCCTGGATGCCGTTTTCTTATTCCTTATCCAAGCCATTGCCGTTATACTGTCGGTATAAACGACCTTCGGATGGTAATCATTTTCGATGATATATTTTACTGCTTCCACGACTCCCAGAAACTCCCCTATGTTGATGGTCTGGTTTCCTATATGTTCCCGAAAGAGTTGTTCTCCTGTTCTAAGGTCCACTCCCCTGTATGATGTTAGAGAGTTCTTTATCGAGTGTGCTCCATCTGTTGCGATTCCTTCTGTTGGTCTGTTCATTTGATATAGTAACCGTCTGTTTTCATTCGGTCGATCAACTCTTTCGCCTGTGTATTGAACTCTTGTATCACATTGTCTGTATCTTCAATATCATTACGGATGGTCAGTGCCCTGATTACCCCGTCTATGGTTCGGCTTGAGGGTGACTTGCCATCTTTCGGGTCAAAGTATATCGTTTTGTTTCCAAAGGATATTCTCACCTGATATAAGGCGTTTGAGACTAAAACCGTATCGATGGTAGCTTTAAACAATGCCCGTATTGCCGATACAACGACATATCCGTTGCCCTGATGCATGGCTTTTAGTTCTACGTTGTATAATTGGTTTGGAATGATTGTGCCTTTTAGTTCTTCTGAGAGTACACATATTTTCTTTCCGTATATTGAGTTCTCACGGACTCCTTTCAGTTTTTTAGTTTTTGAATGACGGGAGACAAAACCTATCAGTTCTCCCGTTTCTTCCGATTTCGCAAATTTGATCTGCGATGTTTCCAGTGCCATACTTTATCTATCTCATAGTAAAATCTATATCGCTCAATTAATAATCTAATTATCACTCATTTTCACTTGTATACTAAGACAAATTTATCTTATAAATACGTCCGAACCAAATAATTTTGATTTTAAGTTTTCCTTAAAAACCGCATTATATATAGACTTTTGAAAACTTTTACCAGAGTCTTTCGTCTTGTGAGAAATGGCTGAAACGTTCATCTGTTGAGGAGGTTGAGCTGTTGCCGTAGCACTTCCAGTATCTATAGATTCGATTATTTACTCTGTCACGATAATAAATATCGTCATGTGATAAATATTGTACTCCCTGATCGGTATTCGGGTTAATAAATGTGGCACAATCCGGGATATTGGGATTTGGTCTGGCATACATGTTTACTTTTTCGCTGCCACTAATAAAGATATTATGAATCCTGATTGCAGGGTCACTGTCATATTTTATGGCAAACTCTGCAAAATCATATATGTCTGTTTCAACCATGTTACTAAAATGGACGGGGGCATCCGCTTTTAGCCGTTTAAATGCATCCACGATAACCGGACGGTTTCTTATTTCTTCAAGCCTTTGTTTTGTAACACTGTTCTCTGTCGCATATACGACCCTGAACCCGTTTCGGGTGGAATCAAGTACCATAATATGCTCGACTATTTCCCTGCTTGCGTTAATGCTGTCATCCATCGGGTCAGGCTTTTCTCCAAAGCATTCCTTTAAAAGCATTACAGCAACTATTATTATAAAAAATAGCTTCGGGGCTAAGGCCAGAAATGCTGCTGTTTGGTAATTTTTTTCGTTGATACTGTACTTCATAATCTTTACTTTCCTTTTTATGTTGATTTACAATCATCACAGATTCCTGCATTCTTCCTGTATTTGTATTTAGTTACTTTACTCCCACAGGTATTACAGTTACATTTCTTATTGATGTGTTTTGAATATACAACTACTTCGATGGAACTTACGGATATATTGTATTTCCGGGCTAATTGCATTACAATATCCTGTTTAAGCTGCTTAGATTCAACGGATAACTTTTTGAACTCAGCTTCTATAAGATATGCTCTGGTTCTGATGACATCCAGTACTCCATATTCGTTTAATTGTTGTAAGTTTTCTTCGTCCTGTTTTAATAGTAGTGAAAGCTCTTTGAGTTCCTGTGGGGTAAGTTTTGTTTTCATTGCATGGTGTTTGTTGACTGTTCTGATTCTTTTTTCATACCTGATATTAAAGCCTTGTAACCTAATATCAATTAATACTAAGGGATATTGAGGCGATTAGTTTAGTATGTTAAAGTGATTTTTTAGCGTATGACAAGTTTGCTACATCATTCTGATATGTGTAACTTCGTAAGGTTTAATTAATTCAGGTTATGAATCAAATGGTTATTGGCTGCTGGTATTCAGCTATATATAAGAGTGAATTTCGTATTACTTTTCAGGTACTTGCCCTCGACGGGAAATCGGTATCGTTATGCCGTGAGGATGGGGCTATCGTGGATAGTTTACCTTCGGGCTATGTGTCTCTTGTTGATCATGGGGATTGTAAACCGGAGAATAGTCGAGTTATAGATTAGTAATCGGGTGAAGTAAATTCGATAGTTTCGGCATCAATCATTTTTTTGAAGTAAGGTATTATTTCCTCTATGGAATTTACTTCTCTTGTATATGGATAGAGTTGCAGGAATTCCAAAAAATGATCTTCTACTCCTTGAATAAGTTTTTCCCAGTCAGGATGGATATAATCTGTTTCATCTAATAATAAAACCATTTTGTCATCGACTTGAAAGGAACGCATATCATAATCCCAGTGTGATATACAGGTAATCTGTTTACCATTTATTGTTTCTTGCTTATATACTTTCATATTTTTCTATTTTAAATTTCACATTGCTCCGCAATTCTCCCCGAATGCTCCTGCGGGTAATAACCATAATTCTGTTTCGGGTATAATAATAGGTAGGTCATAATTGTAGCTTGTGGCTAATTCGGCTAATTCTTTTGTTATATTTTCATAGACTTTTCCGGAATCAATTAATTTCCGTAGACTGCAAGAACGATTTATCGTACACTTGAATTCATCCTCCAGGCTTATAACTTCTGCGATTTGAACCGGACTAATTCTAGCGGCACTGGCAAACTGGTTTTTATTGCCGAAGATGCAAAACTTACAACTACAACGACCCCAACCCATATAATAACAAGGGTGTACGCGTACCCTGTATTTTTCGATGATTGCCCATACCTGTGCTTCTTTCCAATCACGTATCGGACGGTGACGGTCAACGTGTCGTATAAATTTTCCATACCAATTAGCCCTGTCAGGCTCAAATATGGCATAGTTAGCCCTTGCTGCTGATTCTTCACCCCGTTCACCCGAAAGTACTAAGGTTCTGATGCCTCTGAAGCGTTTAAGATTGCGTATTGCTGCTGTACAAACGTCTATTTTCAGGTAGCTGCTACACCAGCGTACACTTAAATCGGTTGATTGTTGCGGGAACTTACGTCTTGTGCCTAGTCCTCCCTTAGTGCCACCAATCTTAGAAATTGTAAAATCTGATTCTTCAAAACAGGTTGGGGCTGTACGGCTGTTTTCCCTTAATAATTCTCGTTTAAATCCTCCTTCTTTCCATTGAAAGTAAATCTTTACTCCAAAAGCTTCGGCGAAACGCCTGCAATAATCGGGTGTTATTTCCCAGTCGAAGAAGGTCCTGTCTCTTCCGTCAATATCCTGGTGCCATAATTCTATCTTTTCTTTGGGGATGCCATTATCGAGCAGGTATAAGAAAGTTGCGGTTGAGTCTTTGCCTCCCGAGAATGAGACGATATATTTGTCATAAGAATGCAGATCAAAGTCAGGATATGTTTGCGTTGCTGTCATTGAGTAATTGCTGAATTTCTTCGACTTTCTTTCTAATCGCCTTAGCAGGAATTAAATTGCCGAATATTAAGGCTACATCTGCATCATCCATAGTGCTGATTTTTTCTTGTAATGCATCAACGCCGGCTACAAAGAAAAGAGGCATTAAAAATGCCTCGTTCATCAGATCAGTGATTCTTTTATTGATTGAATCTTTTTTTGCCATATCTCTAGTAGTTAATGAATCGTGTGAAGTATTCCTGATAATTAATACCGTTATCGTTAATTATTGCTGCAAATTCATCCGGAGTATATTTTTCCACACATAGGTCTTGTTCTTGGTCTGCTTGATAATCTGCGATTATTTCTTCATCGGTAGCGTTACGGTCAAAACGCTCTTTAGGAAAGAGGAATACGCAAAGAGTTTTTGGCATCGGTTCTTCTTCTCCGGAAAGTTCTAAATATCTCTTCCAGAAAGTAATTAACCAATCAATATTGACGGCTTGTAATGATATTTCATCCTGAAAGCCGGCTGCTTTATCATAAACAATACAGTTGCCATCTACCCTGTCCATATCCACCATCTGGTATTTCCTATAGAATGGGGCACCTTTACTGTTTACTTCTTCAACAAAAACGGTATGGGGCAATAGTCCTTCGGGTATGTTCTTTATACCGCATATAGAATCAATTACGTTTTTTGTGACTAATGTCAGTTGTTCATTTAGATTTATTGCATTTTCCATAATTATTTTCCTCCTAAATTTTTAATTACTAACCGGGCTAGTTTGTTGTCTGGTAGTGACAGTGATTTTTTGTTTACATAAAAGAATATACTATTATCGATAGCTTCAAGGTTTGCTGCGTCATTGCCTGTTAACTTGCCTTCGTTTTCGTGAATGAATTCGTTTAGTTCTTCTACACTTATTACAGCCCCATCCATATAACCGGGTACATCTATAGTACGAGTAGGATAAATTCTGTTTTGGAATGTAACAGAACTAAATTCAATCTGTGGCTTTTCTTTTAACTGTTTGCCACAAACAGGACAATAGTGAAAATGATTTCCTTTTCCTGTTACAGAACGCCATATGGAACAATTAGAGCAGTCATCTTTTTTTATACATGTTGGTAAAACGTTGAAATCATCATACCCACTCATATCAGATAGTCCCATATTATAAGCATTAAGTTCTCCCACAGTATTGAATTGACGTTTATGTATTTCTCCACTATGTTCTGATACCCATTTTTTTGATGGTGGTTTGCCTGTTTTTTCGTAATGATTTACAGTCTCTTTTCTGAGGAGTACTGTTGATTTTATTTTCATTCCGTTACTTTTTTGTTATGATAAATTCTACCTTCGATTTAATACTGATATACTGAGCTTTTGCATATGGGGTATCATCTTTCTTAATTTTACAGCCATGTACAGGATGGATTTTTCCACTTCCATAGACACGAAATTCGGTAACAACCCATTCTTCGGATTGAATTTCGGGATTATTGAGGTATGAAATAATATACCTTTCGTTTAAAACAAATCCTTGTTCAGCAATATATTTTGTTTCGGCTTCATAAACACGTTCGCTACTTTTTAGCTCTTCTATATTAATAACTTTACGAAAAATTAATTCTGCCTCTTGAATTAAACAGATTTGTTCTTGTTCACTGAAGAAAATTCTGTTATGATTGAGCATTTTATAAAATTCACCCAGATCAAATACCTTTTCGTAGGTGACTTTGTTTAGTGCTTCGATACAAAGTCTCAAAGCTTTTAGCTTTTCTGTTTCTACACACTTTTCAAATAAACGCGAAAGCCATTTTGTTACAAATTCAACATCTACCTCTTTACGCAACATCTTAATTTCTGCTATTCGTCTTCTTGAATTGTCTTGATGATCATTCATATAATTATAAATTTATTTTTTTTGTAATTGGAGTGGTTGGGGACTCAAAAATGTAAGTGGAACAAAGGGAAAATCGTATTACATTTTCTACATTTATAACTGATGTTTCCATCGTCATCGAATGTTTCTTTATCACCTATAAAAAACTCTTCTCTACAGCCCATACAATGTGTGTGATTCAATAACAGATATCCCGTGGTATCAAACTTGATATTGGGAAAATAATCGAGTGCTTCTTTGTTGGATTTAAAGTGTTGAATCTGTGTTTCGCCAGCCAGAAAAATATATCCGTGAGGTTCGGTCTCTGCTTCCCATGCGATAACTACTCCTTTATCCATCTTTTTATTTCTGTTATATTTTATATTCTTTTTTGAGTTTTCTCGCTTGCCCGGATGATATTATAATTCTAATCTTTAAGAATTGATTTATCTGCCAATATCACTCAGGAAAATGAATGCTTTTGTATAGTCAGCCAGCTTTCGCTTTATTACATCTAAAAGTTCTTTATGGTCGGTATCGTGTGTGATATCATGTAAGAATGAATCCCCGCCTCCATAATAGGAGAATATAATTAGTTTTGCATCAAAAAGGTCGATACGGGTAACTCCCCAGGTAACGCTTCTGTCCTCGTCAAAAATGAAATCGTATTTTTCACCGACTCTTAGTTTGAATAAGAGTTTAGCAAACTCTTCAAGTGATTGCTTTAAGTTAGTTTGACCGATTTTACCTGTTTCTTGATTTTCTTGTTCCGGTTTTTCCCTGATATTATTTTTCATGTCTATATCTAATTGATTTTAATTGATACTGATTTGTATTGAAGAATAGCCTAGTAAAATAAAAAGGGTTTAAACACATTAGTGTTTTAAACCCCTCGTTATAAAAAATATTAGCAAGTATTTTAACAAGCTACATCTACTTCTTTTGCTTGGTCTTCTGTATTTGTAGCTTCTGTTATAGCTTCCTTAGCCTCCTGCAATGTGTTGCATTCGATATACCCGGCAGTATAACAAACTGTTTCTGACAGGAATGAATGGGCATATATTTTCACATCGTTAAATGTTTCGAGCAGTCGTACTCCCATATATAGGTTGAGTTGTTTACCTTTCATTCCTTTCTGTATTTCCGGCTTAGAGAACTGTGGGTCATTATCGGACACCATTTTTTCGAGCCATGTTTTATGGAAAGTTCCGATAGTGCGGTTAAATACAATGGATGGCTTTATCTGCATTGGTGTTCTTCGGGTCATTATCAGTCGGTTGTAGGTATTATAGCCATCCTTGTCGGCATAAAATCCTACATAACAGTCACCGATCGCCAAATAGGTGTATTTCCTATGGTTGTCTTTGAGATCACAGTAAGTAGTTTCTGCTCCAAAGAATTCTTTGGGCAGTCCTGTTTCCATTACAAAATCACTGAGGTAATGAGACGGGACATATTCATCCAGTTTACGCTTTCCATTCCAGTCATCTATTACCAGATAAGCTTTGACTGCTATATCATATGTTATAAGATCATCACGGACATCTTTAATGTTGTATATACTGTCTTCAATGACTATATCTACGATCTCCTGAGTCTGGAGTTCTTTGGGCATGCTACTGAACCAACGATATTGCGTTGCATTTTCCATGCAATAGCCGATAAAGTCGGGTGTCCATATTTCAGGGGCAAATTTTGGGCAGTTGTATTCCTGATGCTTAATAATGACTTTACATATATCCGTATCGAATTTGGAAACATCAAAGAACGAATACACATTACTAGCCCTCTCTCCATTCTTGCAAGCAGCCAGTGCTACAAGCAGTCTCTTTTTGGTATGGTATTTCTGCGGTAGATCGCGAAGTTTTTCTGGCCAGCGCTGAAGAATAATATCGACCATCCTGTCATCCATAAGCTCAAACATAAGATTTTTTACCTCTGTATTCTTGTTTTGCCAATTGCCCCAGAAATCGGACTCATCGTTCTTATCGGAAAGCATGGCCTGTGTCAACAGGTAGTGATCTAATTTTTCTATGGGTACGGCGGTAATTTTCTTTCTTGCCATTGCCAGATAGTATTCTCTGGTTTTAAACCTGGCGGGGATAAGAAAATCGATATCCGTTACCTTCATGGATGATTGGAACAGTCCGATAAAGAAATCCGCAGTTTTAACTTCGGCGGGTACATAATAAAGGAGTACCTGTATCATCCTAAGTTCGTTCCAATTATGGCTACGATTACTTGAAGAGTGGGCACTGTACAGTGAACGAACACCGTCATAAACTGCTTTCTGATCCCAACAATGTGCCGGGACTAACGGCAGGAAATGGATGTAATTACTTGCCGCTACCAATAAGCCATACAGCATTTCGGTTGTACGCTTGTCTTGGGGGACATGCCTGTAATTGCTGCTGTCCTTTTTGAATGCGGTATCGCATATTCTTTGAGAACGGGTATCGACCGGTATGTTTAGCAGGTTAAAACCATAGTATCCACCTTTTTCTTCGCTTTTTTGGATAACCTTGTTGATATTCTCCTCGGTCTTATACTTATCGGTCAGGATATTAAGCATTTTGAGGTTTCCTTCTTCGATTCCTGCCATCCAAATCTCATGTGTAATAAGTTCATCGGGAAGGTTATTAATGGCTGAGTATACGTCCGTATATTTTTTTTGCTTTTCTTTTAATTCTTCCATGTTTTTTATTTATTGATAATGAATAAATTATGCTACTATCTTTTGTTGTCCCCAACTGATGTTGAATTTACCTTCGTCGTCCTGCTCACGGGTAAACAGAGAGTCGATAATTGAAGTGGATACGCCGAATTCATCGAAAACGGCTGATTCTTCGGTTACTTCTCCTGTCTGGATAAAGTCGTTCAGCCGTTCTTTTGTCAAAATCAACGCCATAATGTTCTGCTCGATAGAGGATGCATAATTGACAAAGTGTACATTGGTGTGCCCTTCGGAATCGAAACGGATAAAACGGAAGTAGAATTGTTCCATCCGGGGGATGTTCCATTGAAGCGATTCGAGAATGACCTCATTACATTCGGGAATGTTAATAGAACTCTTCAGGCTTTGCTGTGTACACAATAGGATACCATCATCAGTGGCTTCAAACTGGCGGATAAGTTTTTGCCTTCTTCTGAACGATACATCGCCCTTGATGACGAACAATTGCCTGTGTGCAAAGGTTTCCTTGAAATGAGCTTCGTAATATTCGAGGGCTTCGATCGAGGTAGTGCCTACGGCAACACGTTCTTTGGTATTGCTTATCATGTTTTGTATATACAATACCTTTTGAGGCAGGCTGTCGCCACAATAGCCGGGCATCAGGCTGGGAACAGAACAGGCTTTGATAAGCAATTGTATCTGCCGGACTATTTTCAATGCAGATTCTTTTCGTTGGTCGTCACCACAATTGAAGTATAGATTACAGATAGATAAGAAATCGGTAATTACTTTTTCATATACTCCCAATTCACCGATTGCCGGATCTATAGAATGTGTGTGAACAGTATATTTATGCCCTGCAAATTCTTTAAACTTGCGTGTAATGATCGTTCGTTCTATAATATCCCACAAAGCCTGCTTATTGTAGACATCCTGGTTCTGTTTCTCAATGCCAAAGACGGTGGCTTTGCCCGGGTTAAAGCAGGCTTTGAATAGGTAAGCCCCGCCGCGGGCAGGAAACGGTTTAAGATAATAGCTGTTTGTTTTGCTGCATATGGTCCGGTCGTCATCCTGATAGTAATATTCGGGACAGTGACACATAAACAATACCGAACTGTTATACAATAAACGGAACTGGGAATATAGTTCGCTAATATAGTTACGCGTAGTAGTACCTGTACCCAGCATTTTGTACTTGGCTCTTCTGAATAACCGTAGGGTTCGTTTGGTGCGTAAGCTCTGGTCTGAAGTAAGTTCGTCGGACTCATCGAACAACAAACAGACTTTCTGCGAACGTTCTTTCATAAACTGCTTTATTGCATCGTCTACTCTACCGAGCATGGATACAGAGACAATGACAAATTTGCCCTCGGGGATGTTTTGCATATCTTCGGGGCGGGTAGCAAGGATATAGTCTTCGTTATTATACTGGAGAAAATTTTCCCAAGTCATATGCAATGCATTGGAAGGAGCTACGATAACTACATTTTTGACACGTCCGCGGTGTAGCTGGTATTTGCCGAAGTGGTAAAGAACGGCTGTCTTGCCGGAGCCTTGTTGCCAGTTGAGTAAAGAATAGCGTTTCTGGAACAACAGCCCTGCATCGTATTTCTGTAGGTCGGAGAACCGGCACTCTTTCTGTTTCACTCAGTACATCATGCTCGATGAAGAAATTAAGAAGTATTGCAACAGGCACCGTATGTTTCTGGAATTGCTTGAAGAGGGTTTAAAAGCCAAAGTAGAGGTAAGGCATCACAAAAAATACAGGGAGCGTCTGGAGCAGGAGGTTTACATAATCGAATCGACCAATAATGTAGACTATTTCCTGATACAGTGGGATATGGTAAAGGAAGCCCGAAAACGTAAGATTGCTGTCGGTATCGGACGGGGTTCTGCAGGTGGTTCGCTCGTATCCTATTTATTGGGTATTATTTCAATCGACCCGATAAGGTATGACCTGATCTTTTCACGCTTCCTTGTTCCCGAACGTTGCGGCCTGAACTGGGTGGATGACATAACGGTTATCGGTCAGGATATGCATGTAGGTAAGGGAGAAAAGGTAATCGAGGTAAATCTGGAAGACAGGCAGGTTGTTTTCTACGGCAAGGCAGAGCTTCGCATTATCAGGGACGATAAAGAAATGACCGTATTTGCCTACAATCTTCAACCGGGGGATGAAATACAGTTCGATAACAGGGACTTATTGTGGACACTTAACGAACTGCTTAAATGAGGGTATCGAAAGTGAAAATAAAAGTGGCTGATGGTGACCGTAAAGTGACAGACTCCTTTGTAGATAAGGGGCTGAAGCTGGGCGGTCACTCGGCATTGCCCGACGTGGATATCGACTTTGCCTCGGACAGAAGGCAGGAGATTAAGGAATATCTGGAACAGCGATACAATATAAACGGAAAACAGCGGGTGTTCTCGGCAGGTACGTTTTCGAGTATGAAACTAAAGGCTGTACTCAAAGATGTGGCTCGTGTGCATCGTGTGCCTGTCAATATCGTAAACTACATTACTGCCATTTTTGACGATGACAAAATGGGATGGACGGAACTCTTTCAACTGGCAGCAGTCAACAAGAAGGTTAGGGGATTTATACAGAGTTACCCTGAAGTGATAGAGGACATCCGTACACTGATGGGGCAACCACGCTCGGCTTCTATCCATGCATCGGCTATTATTGTAACCCCTGACACCAAAGACGGTGAGACAGCCGAATGTTTCGACTTCCTTCCTATTCGAAAGATGGATAACCTACTCGTATCGGAGTTTGACGGCTATGCGGTGGATGATATCGGTTTGCTCAAAGAAGACGTACTGGCGACAAAAGAACTTGCCAAACTCGGTTCTGTTATCCGGATTGTAAACGAAACTTACAACAAGGATTACAGTATAGAGAGTATCACGCAAGATGAAATAAACGATTCCAAAACTTACAGCCTGTTATCTCAGGGGTATACCCAGAATGTTTTTCAGTTTGCCAGCCGTGGAATTACCCGTTTTATTATGGATGTCAGACCCGATTGTATAGAAGACCTGATAGCTATAAATGCTTTGTTCCGTCCAGCAACATTGGAAATCGGTGCAACGGATGATTACATACGCTACAAGCATGGAGAGGTGGCTCCCGTCTATAACTTCGGAACGTTTGAAGCTACCAAAAACACCTTTGGTATTATGACCTATCAGGAACAGTTTATGTCGATAGCTCATACATTAGGAGGATTTGACTTGGGTAAGACCGACTATTTGCGGAAAGCAATCGGAAAGAAAAATGCAGAACTGATGGCTACCCTCAAAGACGATTTTATTAGCGGTGCCATGAAAAACGGTTGCCCCGAATATGAAGCTCAGGAGATATGGCATAAGATAGAAGTGGCGGGAAAATATTCCTTCAACCGCAGCCACGCTGCCGCTTATTCTCTTACATCCTATTGCGGAGCATGGCTCAAGGCAAATTACCCTTCTGCATTCTATACGGTTGCCCTGCAATGGGCAGACGATAAAGAGATACCTATGCTGATGTCGGAAATGGAGCAGTGCAGTAATGCCAGGATCGTACCACCGGATATCAATGTTTCCGAAGTTCAATTCTTTACGGATTATGACTCAAACGAAATCTTATGGTCACTGACCCGTATCAAGATGGTCGGCATTAAAACAGTCGATTACATAATTGAAGAGAGAGTCAAGAACGGAGCATTTACTTCTATCGAGAACTTTATCCACCGGATATTCAAATACAAGCTTAAGAAGTATCAGTACTGGGACGACCCCGACAATGAGGAGGAAGCGGGACGTGTGCCTGTAAACGCAAGGCACATAAAGCACCTTATCCTGTCCGGATGCTTTGACAAGACAGAACAGGTAAAAGCAGTTACCGACAGGTACACTATTCTGGAGAAAGCAGCTTTTGAATTAGGCTTTAAACTGTCAGATGAAGAATTCCCATCAGATCAGGTTTCACACCATTACTTCTGGTCGATGCAGCAGATAAACCTTTCGGGAATAGGCTCTATCGATTATCGAAGGATTTATGATAGTTCCAAAGCACGGAAAGAAATCAAAGGCAAAGCAAGCTATATGACAATCAGGGACGCTATGGATTTGGATAATGAAGGAAAGCGGATTGCGGTTTGCGCTACGGTTATCGAACTGGACGAGGTAAGTTATAAAGACAAACAAACCGGGGAAAAGAAAACCTTTTGTAAAATCAAGCTACAGCAGAATAATGACCTGATGGAACTGATTTGTTGGAGCGAGTTTTATTCCGCTAATCGTAAATTGATCGGTTCGCTCAAAGACAAAATCATAATTGTATCGGCTGTTATCAAATACAGCGATTACAACGGGGCGAATAGTTTGAATACTTACAATACATCCATTTTAGACAAATTATAGGTCTCAGACCTTTTTTATTGCTTTGTTAAGCACAACAGCAATAGTTTGTTACAATTCGAAAATATATCATTAAATACTTTCACTTACTTAATTATGGCAGCACCACAGACAGAAATAAAAATATATACAGGGATAGGGCTTGATTTTGAAACCGGAGGTCTGGACTCCACCAAACACGCCTGTACCCAATTGGCGATGCAAGCCGTAAGGCTGGACACATGGGATGTGACAGACCGGTATGTGAAATACATTACTCCGTATAATAAGCAGCAGATCGGAGGTCCCGCTAAACGAAAAGTACTTAAAAACAAGCGGGAACTGGAAGAGGAAAAGGAAGCTGAGCAGATGGAATATGAGCAAGCTGCTTTAGTCTATTCGGGTATCACAATGGAGATGCTTTTGAACATGGGTGTCGATCTGAAAGAAGTGGCAACCGAAACGATAGAGTTTGTCAAGCGAAACACATTGAGTAAAGGGGCACAATGCAAGCCCATTTTAATCGGACAGAACATAACCTTTGACGTAAGTTTCTTACAACAGTTGATGAATTATGCAGGATTGACAAAGGAATTTGAAAAAGTATTTGCAGGTACGAAGGATTTCTATGGGAACTTTCAGCCTCACTACATAGATACCATCGATCTTGCACGGCTGTGTTATGCGGATGATGCTTCCGTTACTTCGTACAAACTGGAACTGATAGCGGAACGCTTGGGGATTGAACTCGATGATGCACATGATGCGGATGCGGACGTTACGGCAACCCTGAATATTGCAAGGGTATGCTCCAACCGGTTAAGGACTAATGCGGGTGGCATGGGAGTCAGTATTCAGAAGGCAGAGAAAACAAGAAACTATTTTAAAATCTAAGACGATGGAAGAAAATAACATTGAACAGGAGGAAACGGTTTCGTTTAAAACAAGTGAACTGATGACATACGGGGTACTGGGTTATGACGGCAATGAGATGATGTGTGCCATTACAGGCTACGATCTTACTATTGCCTTTAATATGAGGCTGATCAATTCGCTTGCCGATGCCGAGAGTTGTGCCGATGCATTAGCCGATGTATTTTATCAGGCACTTATGGAACAACTTATTGCACGAAATGCTGATTTTATAAAACCGGAAACACAGCAATAAGCTATTCTTTAATAAAGATCAAACCACAATGGAAAAAGAACAGACACCGGATAAAACCAAAATAAAACTGACCGAACAAGAAGAGCAATTCTGTTTCCTGTTCGTCTATGGGAATCACGAGTTTGCAGGACAGCACACCAAATGCTACATGGAAGTATTCGGGGAAGACTCAAAGAATATGTCGGTAAAGAGCCATCAACTAATGAAAGAGGTTCATATACTCGCCCGAATAAAGGAACTGTACACTACTTTGCAGAATGAAACGGAGAACATAGCTATTAAGCTACAGGTTGCCGAGACGCTAAAGGCAGTAATGGAAGAGACTTCTACGGCTCAGTTTTCGGATAAGTTCGGTGTCTGTCTTTCTCCTGCTCCACTCAGGGCGGTTTCGGTAAATGCTGCTAAGGCGTTGATGGATTTATTTCCGATAAAACACGTACAGGAATCGAAACTACGGATTGAAGGCAGTGACGGAAATGTGATTTTTAATGTGATCGTTCCCGAAATAAAAGCCAAAGATGAAGAGAAGGATTAAGATCAAACGAAGTACCATAGAAAGGGCAATCTATATGCTGATTGTAATCGGACTGGTTATCTATGGGTTAAAAGACAGTGAAGTATCGGTAAAACTAATTCACGCCGTAATGGAAGCATTTTCAATTTTATTCAATATAGTATGACAAAAAATTTCAAAGAATTCGTAACCAATAACTTCAGATCATTAATCGTTATCCTCTCTTTTATTGTGACCATGTATGTGCAGCATATAAACAATACGGCTCATATTCTCGCTCTGGAGGAGAAATGTACCAAGCTTGAAGTTAAGATACAAGACCAGTATGAACGTATCGATGCTATAAAACTGGACAAAGCTGTTTTTGAAGTGACTATGACTCAGTTTACTTCCATACAAACCGACCTGCGGGAAATGCGTAATGACATAAAGGAACTGCTAAAGACTAAGAGGTGATAATAACTATAAAAATGAGATAAAGGATGACAAATGAATGTGGTCGAATAAGAATTGTTCCGTCTGATAAACTGACGGATTTAAAGCTTTCCGAATTGGAAGGAAGAACAGGTATGGTGATAGAAAACCTGACCTGTAGTGAGCGAAAGAACAAAGGCTATATGGTTCGCTTGGACGTACCTTTTTTTAGAAGAACTAATCTGGTTTATACCTATTGAATCGGTAAAGAATGATGAATAAAATAGTATTGGCACTGGGGGGGATAGTGATCTGCCTGTCGTTAACCGTGCTGTTTCAGTATGAAAGGAACAGGCAGTTATCGGATGAAAAGAACAGGTATAAATCAAATACCAACTCCTTGCTTTCGGATATAAAACGATTACAGATTGATTCTACGACTATGGCTGTAGATACTAGAGTGTTAAGGCTTACAGTAGATGAACTTGAAGATAACAGGGCAGAGGATCTGGAGCATTTGCAAAAATTGGGTGTACAGGTAAAAAGCTTACAGGCTTTAGCTAAACATAGCCTTGACGTAAATGCTCCCATCCAAGCCGAACTTAAGGATTCCGTAGTTATCCGTGATACGGTAACGGTAGTGGTAAAGACGATCAAAATGGATACGCCTTATTTACAGGTTTCAGGAGTTATAGAGAACAATCAGCTAACAGGGAATATTCATCTTCCGGTAACTTTGCATCAGGCGGTTTGGGTAGAGCATAAGCATCGATTCTTATGGTGGAGGTGGGGAGTGAAGGCAATACATCAGACTATAAGCAGTGATAATCCGTATGTGGAGATTGGGTATTCGGAGTATATTACGATTGAAAAATAACTATATCTTTGTGCGAATTTTTTAAATAATAAATAATATGAAACAATTGACAGACAACTTAGCAGGTTTATTTGCTGAATTTACTAAAGACGCAACGCAACAAGTAGAAAATGGAAACAAGGCAGCCGGAACACGTGCAAGAAAAGCATCATTGGCAATCGAGAAAGCGTTGAAGGAATTCAGAAAAGCGTCTGTAGATCATAGCAAGAAGTAGATTATCACAAGCTTTTGATAAGGTGAAAGCATTGAAAAAATAAAGAAGAGTTTTGTATGTTATAGAAAAGGAGTCATCAGAAGATGGTTCCTTTTTTTATAATAGAGCTAAAGGATCGCCAATCCTATTGCAATTTTTTTAAATTTAAGCTGATCCATTCATAGACCCTTGACATTTTTAGAAGCTCTGTTCCAGCACATGAATATCATGCTATCCCGTCGATATTTCTTTCCAGATGCCAATAATATTACGTTAATTAATATTAACTAAAATAAATTAATTTAAAACAAACAACATATAAATAAATAATTTAGATTTGCATTAATTCAAAAGACACATATTATTAAATCACAATAGTATAAAAAACATATATACAAGGCTATTAATCTATTATTAAAACAAACCTAATAAAGCACACGTAACAAACCTTTAATTTTCAAATAAACACAAAATAACAATCGGAGTCAATTAAAAGATT
>NZ_QICL01000051.1 GCF_003201355.1 Indolivaga alginatilytica | reverse complement strand
TCTTTAAGTATGGACTAGACAATATAGCACAATGGTTGTTAAACCCTTATTGTCAGATAAATACAAATCCTATAAAATTTTTGTCATGTACTTAGACTTTTGTCACCTTTTAAATACTTACTATTTGATTTTCAAAATCTTATAAATATATCAAAAGTGACACTTATTAGTCACTCATTTGTTACTTTATTGTTTACTTTTTGTAACTAATGAGTCTTTATAGTAGAACTTTTCAACCACTGATTTATTCTTTGTCCTCGGGGCAAAGTTTATCAATAAAGAGAATGCCTTGCAAGTGATCGAACTCGTGTTGAAAGACAATCCCTGTAAAATCGGTTTCACGCGAATAGCCTTCTAATCGTTCTTGTACCAGATTCCCGTTTTCGTCTGTATATTCCACGTCAACCCAAGGATAACGGATCGAATTTCCGCTAACATCAGGAATCGACAGGCAACCATCGCGCTCAAAGCAGATAGTTTCTTGCGGATGGTTTACTATTTTTGGGTTAATAGCCACTATAACAGGATAGTCGGGTTGGTCGATACGAGTAAACAGGAATAAGTTTTTAGCTATTCCTACTTGCGGTGCAGCAATGCCTACTCCTTCCTCAAAAGCCATAGTTGCTTTGAGACGGTCAATAAGTAATTGAAGGTCTTTCGACCCGTTGCTATTTTCAATAGCAGAACATTTTTGTCGCAAAAAAATAGAATCTTGCTGATCTGTAATCGTCAGAACCCGAAATGGAGTTTCCGGTGTTCCATTGTTTATCAGATTTTTTTCTTCTTGAGTAAATTGTGCCATACTTTTTACAGAAAAGAGGGTTAAACCTATTAGTAAGATGGTGGAAAGTTTCATATTAAGGAATGCTAAATAATGGTTGTCCCTTTACCTTTGCCGATTTCGGAAGCTTGTGTAATGACAACTTCGCTCACTCCTTTTTCTATTGATTTGAAGGCATTTTCGAGCTTAGGAAGCATTCCTCCCTGTATGATGCCCTCCTGTACGTATTTTTGATAGCTGGCCTTATCTAATTGCGGTATTACGCTGTCGTCATCGTGCTCATCCATCAGTACGCCTTTTTTCTCGAAACAATATACGAGGCTTACATCATAATATTCTGACATTGCCTGAGCTGTTTCGGCTGCCATAGTATCGGCATTCGTATTTAGCATATGACCTTTCCCGTCATGCGAAAGAGGTGCTACAATAGGTACAATACCCTGATCGATCAGAAGTTTCAAAACATCCGCTTTTACTTTCTTTACATCACCAACAAAACCATAATCAATATCTTTAACAGGACGTTTTTCGGAACGGATTATGTCCATATCGGCTCCTGTCAATCCAAGAGCATTGACCCCAAGAGATTGTAAACCTGCTACAATATTTTTATTTACCAGTCCGCCATATACCATAGTCACCACTTGTAGAGTTTCGCTGTCGGTAATACGCCTTCCGTCCACCATTTTACTTTCTATACCAAGGCGTTCGGCTAATTTGGTTGCCGATCTGCCGCCTCCGTGTACCAGTATTTTAGAGCCTTCTATTGTAGAAAAATCGTGAAGTAGTTGTTTAAGGGTATCTTCTTCTTCAACAATTTTACCGCCTACTTTTATAATTGTAAGTTTATTTAATGCCATATTTGGGTATATAAATTTATCTGGGTGAGGTGTTTAAAGTTATGCGACTGAGAGTGATTATCTTCTGATATTTACCATATTGGTTTTAGGTAGTAATCCGTCCAGAGCCTCAAAATAATCGAGGGTTCTCTTTATTCCTGTTTTGGTTTCGTTGCTTATGGTGAAAGAAGAGCCATCGTTCAATATTACTTGACAATTTCTGCCATTGCTAAGAGCTTGTAAGAATTTCAAATCTTTATTCTTCACATCATTGTCGTACCAGCTGAATGATGCTCCTTCTACAAATCGGTTATCAGAGCCTTTCGAGCGGTTTGCTTTATAGGAATATGATTCTCCGTCAATACTGAATTTATATACACTCGCATCTCCATATTGGATACGTACCCTGAGGTTTCTCGCAACATCGTCAGGAGCTTGAAAATAGACATATATACCTGCCTGATCGGCTGAAAGTGCATTTTTGATCTGAATCCATTCTCCTTCTTTATCAAAATAATGAGCTAAGGACTCTTGTGATGGTTTGTTTTTTTGTATTGTATCTTTTTTTTCCTCTACGGTGGAAATAGTGCCTTTTTCGGATTCGGAAACTGATATATCTTTAGTTGGGGCACTATTACATGCAAAACCCACAGATAGTATAAGTAATGAGATGATAACCTTTTTCATGATGACATTTTCTTTTAAGGTCTTCGACCTGTTTTTATTGTAATTGCAAACCCAGTTGCAGTTACAAATATAACTAGTCAGTTTCTAATTTTACAAATAATAATTGTAAAGAGTGTGGTTAGCTATCTATTTTTCAGGCATAGAAACAAAAAAGAGATCTCTTCACAGGGATCTCTTTTCCAGGAAAATCAAAAAGTAATTATCAAAATACCTGTTTTATTTCATACAGGTAAATTTGCAATTTGTATTTTTATTAGTAACGCTAACTATTTAATGCAATGCTCTGTCACCATAACTGTTTGTTTTTGTTATGCCCAACCTTGCAATAAAAAGGTCTTCGACCTTAATACTTATAAGTTATCGGATACTCTTTAGTTGCATTACCGAAGTCTAAGACTTTGATAATAAATTTTATCGAATCTTTGTTTTCTGCCTTAAAAGGTCTCAGATCGAAAGCTACATAACTGTTGACACCGTATCTTTCGGGATCACCATTTTTATTATGTCTGAATTCCAAAATAATTGCACCATCTTTAGAGATTGGTGCTTCATCCAATTTGTTTCTGACTAAATTAATAGAATGAGATATCTCTCCTCCCGTATTATATCCAAAACGAATATTCAGATAGTTATCGCCTGTCCATAGAGACAGTAATTTTATCGGGTCGTTTCCTATTTCTTTTTCATTTTCGGAAGTTAAGTCAACTACATTTTTGGTTAAAATATTCTGTATCTGATTTATTCTGGCATAGTGGTCATATTCTCCTATCTTATCAGATAATAAAGTAAAATTCACAAGAACTCTCTGATTACTTTTGGGTACAAAATGCGGAGCAGAACTCACAGGCCACAAAGTTTCACCATTATCTAAGGTGAGATAATAAGTGCCGGCAGTACTGTCTATGGAGTTAACGGTAGCTATTTCTACCATGTATTTATCTAAACTATAACCATCATCATTTGTACATGAGCTGAAAGCGAAAGTTGTAAGTAACCCTACTAAAAAAATTAAACTATATCTTATTGTTTTCATTGTTCAAAATCCTCCTTATTCTTTTTTCTATTTTGTAGATGCAGTTAATTATAGATTGCTGCATTTAATATATGTGAAAATCTTATAAAAAACACGATTTAGCTTACTTTTTGAATAAAATATTATCATGTGTTTGGCTTAATACCATTCTCGAAAATGTGCTTATCCTAATTTTGGATGAAAAAGTCTTTTTTTAGCGTGATTCGGCAACAAAGTAACGAGTTCCTGTTTTTGCTCTCCATGTTTTGTTTATCAGTCCTCAAAAGAACATAAGTACCTACTAATACGTTATTAATATAAAAATGGCACTGTCTCAAAAGCAGTATAATAACAGAACAAAACTCTTTTATTTTGTATGCTATTTTACTTTTGAGGCTCTCTTATTTGAATATGGAATTTATAACAAATTGAGACAAAGATATGTTTGATAGTGATAAAAATGCTCTAATAGCTCTATCGGGAGATAAAGAAATTATTCTGAACTCTAAAATGGCTAATCGTCATGGTTTGATTACGGGTGCAACAGGTACGGGAAAAACCGTGACACTTCAAAATCTGGCAGAAACATTCAGTAAAATGGGAGTTCCTGTTTTTGCAGCCGATATTAAAGGAGACCTGTCGGGTGTTTCAAAGTCGGGAGGGAATAAAGAAAGTGTTATAAAAAGGGTAGAATCTTATCATCTGAATGATAAAGGTTTCGAATTTCAGGAATTCCCTGTTCAGTTTTGGGATGTATTCGGAGAGCAGGGAGTGCCTGTTCGTGCAACGGTTGCCGATATGGGAGCTCTTCTTTTTAGCCGTTTGTTGTCTCTCAATGATACACAAAGTGCAGTTTTGAGTCTTATCTTTAAAGTAGCTAAAGATGAATCGTTGGAATTGATCGATTTGAAAGATTTACAGAAGATAATCGAATATGTCGGCAATAACAGTGCCTCTTTCACTACTAATTATGGAAATATATCGACTGCGAGTATAGGCGCAATACAGAGAGGACTTCTCCAGTTGGAACAAGATGGGGCAGATAAGTTTTTCGGAGAGCCCAATCTCAATCTGGATGATCTGCTGCAAACAAATGGTAATAAAGGGGTTGTTAATATACTTGCTGCCGATAAACTGATGAACGCACCTAAAGTCTACTCAACCTTTTTGCTATGGATGATGACTAAGTTATTTGATGTTCTTCCCGAAATAGGAGATCCGGAGAAACCCAAACTGGTATTCTTTTTTGATGAGGCGCATCTTCTTTTCAGCGATGCTCCCAAAGCTTTAGTAGATAAGGTGGAGCAGGTCGTAAGGCTGATCCGCTCAAAAGGGGTAGGGGTGTACTTCGTAACCCAAAGCCCGGCGGATATACCCGATTCGATACTGGCTCAATTGGGGAATCGTATTCAACATGCTTTGAGGGCATATACTCCAAAAGATCAGAAGGCGGTGAAAGTTGCAGCACAGAGTTTCAGAGCCAATCCTAAATTTGATACAGAGAAAGTTATCTCGGAGTTAGAAACGGGTGAAGCTCTCATTTCTTTTTTGGATGAAAAAGGAGCTCCGCAACCTGTTGACAGGGCGTTTATTCTTCCACCGGAAGGGCAAATAGGACCTGTTACTTCAGATGAGCGAAAGTCACTAATAGAAGGGTCGTTACTATATCGTCATTATGGAGAAACCATCGATCGGGAATCTGCTTATGAAATACTCTCAGCCCGTCTCAAGACTATTCAGCAGGAAAAGGATACAAAGGAGCAGGCAAAACTGGATGAACTGAATCGTAAAGAGCAGGAGAAAGCACAGCGTGCTCAGGAAAAAGCCGATCAGCAGGCATCCAAACAGCGTTCTAAGCTTTGGGGTGCATTGGCAACAACTTTGTTGGCTCCTGTTGTACGTGAAGTTGCTAAATCTTTATTTGGAGGAAAAAGGAGTAGGAAGTAAGGTCTTAGACCTTTTTATTGCTTTGCTAAGCAGAGCAGTAATAGTCTGTTATGATTCGAAAGTATATCATTAAATACTTTCATTTACTTAATTGTAATGGTATAAATATAGAAAAACTACCTAAACGCTTTCAGGTAGTTTTTCCGGTTGATTGATTGATATAAAAAAAACTGTTTTTAATAATTACGTGAGATTTAACTCTCTAAGTAAGTCAGAAAATACTTGGATCATTTTTTTGTCGGAATATCCCGGTTGAGGTACTAACAGAATCCTGTATACCTCATATTCCGAACAATAGCGGGTAAAGTCAGAATCGACCCTTACAATGCCTGTTGACTCGATGCTGTCGATCACATCGTAATCAGGCTTAATAAACAGTTCGCAGGGTATAGGGTAGCCTTTTGCTGCATATCGGTGATCGAAA
Source organism: Indolivaga alginatilytica (assembly GCF_003201355.1). Classification (GTDB taxonomy): domain Bacteria; phylum Bacteroidota; class Bacteroidia; order Bacteroidales; family Dysgonomonadaceae; genus Dysgonomonas_A; species Dysgonomonas_A alginatilytica. The sequence continues at coordinate 12,031 of NZ_QICL01000051.1, read as the reverse complement.
GATATAAATGTTTTGTCTGAGTCTATGATGATAGATGCCTCATTGTAAACGACTTGTATTCGGGATCTCATAAAGTGTTAGTTTTGTGTTCTTAGTATTCTTACCTTTTTATTTCTTGGTTAATGTCATTTAATAAAGTTTGTTTAAACCGAATAAGTAATTTCAACTATTTGATATTATAATTAACTATGGTTGTTTTACCTGCCGAAACAATAAAAAGATCTCAGACTTTAAATATAGAGTTAAATAGTTATACCGTCTTTAATTATAAACTAATATTTTTCTCCAATTTTAACAGGGATAGATTAAAAAATACTATTCGTCAGAATCCTTTATTTCCCAAATCTGGCGAATGTCATTAATATTATATTTATTAAATATCGATTCAATCCCTTCTTTCACGTGAGCGGGTATATTTATGTAACAAGCTCTCTTTCGGTAATAGTCTTGTTTTGAACAGCCTAAAAAAATGATAATATCGCCCTGAATTTTACTATAATCAGATTTTGATAATAGCTCTAATCCCGGAGTAAAAGAGTAGTATTTCTTTTCTATAGCCATAATATTCACGAATTTGGTTACTTTTGTAACCTGTAAAGTTAATGATAATGCAAATGTAGGAAAATTATCACTAAAAATCAAGAATAGGGTAAAATTTTACTAAAAAATATTTTATGGCATTTGGAGAGAGGCTTAATTCTTTGATAATTGCTTTGGGAGCTAAAAATATCACTTCTTTTGAGGATCATATCGGAGTCTCAAGAAAGACTCTTGCGAAAGTAATTAATAAGGGAACTGATACGGGATGCAAAAATATTTTCAAAATATGGGAAAAATTCCCCAATGTAAACCTGCATTGGTTGTTAACAGGTAATGGAAATATGTTTATTGATGAGGCAGATTCGTATAAACCCTATCCTGAAAATATATCTATTCAATCGGTTGTTGCCGAAGGTAGCAGTTCTTCTAATTATTTTCGGGAAGAGTATATAAATGAATTAAAAGATCATAACGAATCTCTTAAATTAGAAAACAGAGACAAGCAGAGCATTATTGAGATGTTTATAAGTGGAAAAGTTATCGTGCCTCCTTATGATAAGTGATAGAGTTTCTATCCGATAAAACTAGAAATTTGAGATATAGCATCTATTGCATATAACGTTAATTATATGACTGATTATAATTGTTACGCTAACCAGAGGATGAAAAACGTATAAGACCTTTATTTGTAGAGTAATATTTCCCTTAATTTCTTTTTCTTAGCCTCGGTCAATCTAAGTTCCTGTTCCATATATTTATCAACAGATCCACTCTTGTTTTCCATACACGATATTGCATATCTCAGATAGGATATATCAGCCTTGCATACAACAGTTGCAGCTTCCTGCATTTGTTCGGGTAAATATCTGGCTTCACCCATTACCATTTGTTCGCTGATGTATAGATTCGATAATAAATAATCGTCTTCGTTGGCATCGTTAGGTATTCCCAAAGCCCGAAGAAGGAAATAGCTTGCAAGCCCTGTGCGGTCTTTACCCAAGAAACCATGATAGAGAATCGGATAATTATTTTTATCGCTGAGAACTTCAAAGAAACGTGCATATTCTTCTGAATACTTTTCAACCATAGTTCTGTACATATCCTGAGTGAAGAGTATCGCATCTCCTCTATAGAAAGTACCGTCCAGAATTTTATCCCTTATATATGCTCTGTTTCCCGAAGCTATGGGCAAATGAAGCATCTTGGGGGCTGTATATAAGTCGGGTGAATTCTCGTATTCTCCCACATCTCTGAAATCTATGATTGTTTTTATGCCAAGGGATTCTATAATCTTATAGTCTTTATTGGTAATTTCGGATAAATCTCCCGAACGGAAAATTCTGCCCCATTTTACCTGTCTCTTTTCAGTTGTAAAGTATCCGCCCAAATCGCGCAGGTTCTGCATGTTATCCATCCTGAAAACATGATTTGAGATAATTCCCGAGAATGTTTTATTTACTTTTAAACGGAAGAATTTTCTGGTCAATGAGTCTTGTACAGGTATATGTGCCACATAATCGCTTACCATAGTTTCCATCACGGGAGGCTCCGAAAATACCGAATCGTTGTCCGACATGTATATTTTAATCTTATCTTCCGGTGAAGTTGGCGATACTTCCCACTTTAAGACATAGTTACCTGCCCTATCCCTATCGCAATAGTAATAGATATCAGGATGTTTGGTACATCCTGTGGTAATTAGCAGGGAGCTAAATATAAAAAATGAGGTTATATCTTTAATCATGCTTCTTTTACTGACTCAACAAGGATGCCAATTTATTAAAAAATAGAGAAGGATGAAAGCGATTAACCTTTCATCCTTCTTATTTTATGATTATTTAAAACAACTCAGTGCTTTTCTATAAATCTTATGGATTTTTAGTGGCTGCTTCGGCATTTATTGTCTTCAATATATTTTCCGGAATACCAATTTGATAGCCTTCGGAAGAATATAATATACCTCCTATGTCGGATAAATAAATTGTTAAAGGAAAATTGTTCGAAAACTCTATTTGCAAGGCACTTGTTATAGCATTTAACAATCCACGATTATTATCAACTCCCCAAACCGATTGCTTAGGCAGATTCTTGAATACCGATGCATCAAAAGCTTTGCTTACTTTATCGTCGGGTACTAAGAAGAGTACACCTCCGCCCCATTCATTTAATTCGGCTTGTTGATTAGGAATATCCTGAAGAACGTGCTTGGTAGGTTCTTTGTCGGGGTCTGCAAAGCAGATGATTATACCTTTTCCGTTAGCGATCAATTTCAAAGATGTTTCGGTGCCGTTCGGTAGTGTTATACGGCTGTTCATGTCCACAATTCCTTGTATCTGAATACGACCTTCGGTTTTAGGCAGAACTATGTCCAAAGTTTTTGTTTCGCCTTCGTTCAATGTGAAATATTTGATATCTGTGGTTACAGAACCGTCATTGGCACGGCTGCCTATGATAAGGCGATAATATCCGGCATCGACCGAAACTTGTCCCGGAAGAGTTTTTAAGGCGGCATCTCCTTCGAAATCAAGAGTCAGAAAATCTCCGTCCACAAATTTGGCAATGGTGTAATGACTCGAATATGCCGGTTTAACAATGTTAGAATCCGAATTATTGAATACTATAGTCCCTTTCGGGTATTGTGCTTCCGATTCGTCGTTCAGGTTTACATTGATCCATTCTCCGTTCGTATAATATTGAGGACGTGATGTTGCCGGTTCGATACGGGCAGCAATACCTTCCGCACGACAAATAGCAACAAATAATCCGTTACGTGATTCTTTATCCGCACGACCCAATTCTACTGCTCCCTGAGGCGATATGGGGCATTTATAATAATTCTCAATCTCATCAAGTGTAACATTGCTGTTTATATAGTTGACGATTTGCTCTATGGTGGCTCTTGCCTCTGTAGGATATTGTGCATCAATTTGCTCTTGTAAGAATGGTCTCCAAGGTCTGATTAACTCTCTGGATATACGAGGTGAGAAAACAGAACCTGCGACCATATCCTTAGGTATGGTTGTCTCAAATCCGGATTTTTCTCCTAAACGAAGGTGGCTTAAAAGGTATTCACATGGAGTATCTCTTACATCTTTGGCTGTGAGTGAAGCAAGATAAGGGAACAGGTAAGTATTATTTTTTTCTTGCTGCATGAAATCTTTTACATCCCGCCAGTTGCCTTGCGACATTTCCAGATATTTCCATGTATCGTCTGCATTCAGACCATTATCCGCAGCAAATTTACGTGCATCTGTTTCGTTTATGAAGGTTTTCATGTAAGCATTTCTCAGTGAGTCTTCATAGGCCAGACGTACGGCATTAGCTGCGATTTTTTCGGGAGAAAGTTCTTTTATCTTCTGAGGAACAGGAGGATTTATGACAAATGTTTCCTGATAGGTTTTTCCTGCTGTTTTGTCCAGTACGATTGTTAATTCGGGACTGTCGGGTTCCGATTTTACATAACCGTAGTTAGTTCCGTCGGTTGCCCATACTAACAAATCTCCCTTTCCCGTAATAACAGATGCCTGTCCGTCAGCTTTAGTTGTATATGTAGTTATCGGATAGAATTCCGCATAATTATATACATTGAACTTAACTGTTGCACCTTCTACCGCTTTACCGTTTTTGTCAACTACTTTTACTTTTGCTCTACGGGTTTCGGTGTAATTAGACAAGAGGTTGATGACTGAATAGAGATCTGCCTGAAGGTTCTTTTCTTCTTTTCCGTTATATACACCAAATACATTGGTATGTACCATCATAGCTCTTTTTGCAGGTCCGCTGAACCATCCTACGTTTAATTCGGGCTCAGGCTCACAGGCACCGAGATAGTTCCATTTACCGTCTATCCACACTTCCACCCAAGCATGATTGTCATCGGTATGTGCCCAGCGTGGGGTATAACATTGACGGGCAGGAATACCTACCGAACGCATCGCCATAGTAGTGAAGGTAGATTCTTCGCCACAACGTCCCCATGCTGTACGCACCAGAGCGAGTGGGGCAGAGGTACGTCCGTCTGTTGCACGGTAGTTTACCTTTTCGTGGCACCAGTGGTTTACTTCCAGAGCGGCTTGCTCCATGGTCATGCCCTTAACTCTATCTTTAAGCTCGTCGAAGAATACTTCACGGGCATTATCCAGATTTTCGTTATTTACACGGTACACCAGTACGAAATGACGGAATATATCTTCGGGTATCGTTTTACCCCAATCAAAATATTCGCGAGCCTTAAATGCTGTTCGTACCTGATTTAAATAAAACTCACCATTGTAATCGGCCAGATCTGACAGGGGCATATATGCATATAAAAACTCTAAAGCTTCTTTTTCCTGAGTAGTGAGTTTCTGATTGAATACATCGAATAAAGCCTGATTGCGGCTTGTTGCTAATTCTTTTCTTGCCAGAAACTGTTTGTGTACTTGCTGAGAATACGCAGAGTGATCGTTTGTTGTTTGACCAAATGATGCACAGACCAATGCGAAACTTAAGGTAAGTACACTAAAAATTCTTTTCTTCATGGGTATCTGTATTGAGATGAATAAGTAACCGTTCAAATTCTATAGAGAATGAATGTATATAAGGGTGAAAAATCTTTCACCCATTTTCGGAAGGGCGTATAATTATACGCCTCTGCCAAAGCTATAAAAAGGTCTGAGACCTTATTTCTCTATATCAAGAAGTTCTACTTCAAATATCAGGTTGGAATAAGCAGGTATAGGTCCTCCGTCTCTGTCGCCGTAAGCCAGATCGTAAGGAATATAAAGTATCCATTTAGAACCTACAGGCATCATTTGCAGAGCTTCAGTCCATCCCGGTATTACTTGTGTAACGCCAAATGTGATAGGTTCGCCACGATCTACACTGCTGTCGAATACTGTTCCGTCAGTTAAAGTTCCGTGATAGTGTACTTTTACTTGGTCTCCGGCTGTGGGAATAGCTCCTGTACCTTGTGTAATCACTTTGTATTGAAGTCCGCTAGGAAGAGTTACTACACCTTCTTTCGTTGAATTTTCAGCCATAAATTTTTCACCTGCTGCAATTTTCTCGGCATTGGCTAGTTTTTTTCCTTCCTGCTCTCTTTCTTGTAAAGCATTTATTCTGTTTTGAACCATTTCGTTGCTGTTAGCAATAAGTATAGGTTCTTTTTTAATCGCATTTGTTAAACCTAACAGAATCGCTTGTTTATTTAGTTCTGCCGATTCGTCATTACCCAGTACTTGTTTTGAGAATTCGGCAGTCATTCTGTTTAGTTGATCACCCACTTCCAGACCTTTACCGTATGCAAAGTTTTTTTCTGCTACTGCCTGAAAGCGTTCTCCGATACCTTTAAGAAGCATTTCAATATTTTGAGTATTGCTTACAACAGCGGAATCTAATTTAGAACTCAGTTCGTTGTTTAACCTCACTTTTTCTTCGGGTGTGGCAGCATTAGCTATCAGAGCGTTATACTCTGAGCTTATTGCTGCAGTATCAGTTATTACGTTCAACTGTACCAGATATTGTTCAAGACCTTGCTCGGCAAGGCTTACTCCATAAGCATATAAAATAGAGTCGTTTGCTGTTTGTAAAGAAACGGGGTTAATTTGTTTAACTGCTTCTTTTTTGTTTTTTTTCGCATACACTACAGAAGTGCTTATAGATGCTAGTAGTAAAGCTGATAGAAAGATCTTTTTCATTTTGAATGATTGAGTAAAGTATAACTATTTATTGTTAAATTATCCAACTATAATGTGCTTCGCCAAATGTAGAGACGAACCATTTTTAATTTAGAAAATAAAAATAGATATTTTTTATCAACTATTCTATTTATTGCATCGAAATAAGATATTCTTATGGTTGTATCGGGATTTTTTTCTCCAAATCCAACAACCTTTTCTTACGCCACAAACCACCACCGTATCCGGTTAGGGAGCCATCCGTACCTATTACTCTATGACAAGGTATAATGATTGATATCTTATTCATTCCATTTGCATTGGCTACTGCTCTTACTGCTGCGGGTTTGCCAATGGCTTGTGCTTGTTGCAGGTAAGATACTGTACTTGCATAAGGTATTTTCATAAGCATTTGCCATACCTCTTTCTGAAAATCGGTTCCCACTGTGTCGAGCGGAACAGTAAACTCTTTTAGATTTCTCTCGAAATATCCGGTTAATTCTTCTTTCAGTAATTCAAAATGTGGGTTGTGTCCCTGTACAATAGTTGCGTTTAGGGATTTTGCCAGATGTTTTAGTTCGGTTTCCAGCATTTTTCGATCAGTAAACTCTAAAAGACAGATGCCCTTATCAGTGGCACAGGCAACCATGGTGCCTAGGGGCGTTTCGATTCGCATTATATCAACAATGCTCCGGCTTTTACTTTTTGAGGGCGAGACTCCGAATACTTTTTTAAAAGATTCATTGAATCCGCTTAAAGACTCGTATCCCGAATCGAAGGCAGTATCTGTAACACTCGTTCCGGTCTGGTATTTTTTGAATGCCGTATTTAATTTATGCAACCTCTGATAAGCATGGAAAGTAATCTGATGGTTTTTCTGGAACCATCGTCGGATGGTACTTGGTTCTATTCCCATCTGTCTCAAATCATAATCCTTTAGTTTGACACTCGGGTCATCTTCCAATAATTTCATTATTTGGTTTATGTATTCGGGAGTATCTCCTGGATTTTCCATCGGATGACATACTTTGCAAGGTCTGTATCCTTTCAAAATGGCATCTTTGGTTGTAGCGAAGAACTCTACATTTTCCTGTTTAGGCTTACGTGCGGTACAGGTGGGGCGGCAAAATATCCCTGTCGTTTTTACTCCGACAATGAATATTCCTTCGAAAGATTTATCTTTCTCGATCAGAGCTTTGTAGTATATAGTATCGTCTTTCATTATAGTAAGTTTTTCTTGTTCAAAAGTATAATTAGTAAATGAAGACTACAACCGAAAAATTGACAACTATTTTTGTGTCACAGACCTTTTTGTTGCTTTGGTAAGTGTAGTAACGATAATGAGCTATCATTGCGGAATGTATGTTTTTTGCTCCTATTATTTATTTTTAGGAGTCTGTATACGATTATATATCAAAGTTATGCATATATCAAAAATAAATTGTTACCTTTGCAGCGTTTTAGACGAATAAAGATTCTTTCAATTTACTACAAAGAGAATCGTAAAACAAAATTATCTATCACAAAGATAACAGGGCTAAGGGTCTATATTCCGTTAAGAACGTAATTGAAGGAAAATTTAAACTTGTGAGAGTGGATGGCTTTCCTGATAGGAATATGAATTAAAACATGGGGATCAATTATTTCTCTCTTTTCTTAGTCGTATGTAAAATGGTGGCAGAGGACAGAATAATTGCTTCCACAGCAAATTTTCTAAAAATATTTAATGAAGACATTTGAAGAATTAGGTGTTGCTCCGGAAATCCGTAGAGCGATCGAAGAAATGGGTTATGAAAGTCCGATGCCCGTACAAGAGGAAGTGATTCCTTATTTATTGGACGAGGTTAGAGATGTTATAGCATTAGCACAAACCGGAACAGGTAAAACAGCAGCTTTCGGGCTTCCTCTTCTACAAAAAGTAGATGTAAAGAAAAATGTACCACAAGCATTGATATTAGCTCCTACGCGTGAACTTTGTTTGCAAATAGCGGGCGATCTAGCTGATTATTCTAAATATATTGACAACTTGAGAGTACTTCCTGTATATGGAGGTTCAAGTATTGACAGCCAAATTAAGACATTGAGACGTGGTGTACAAGTTATTGTTGCTACTCCCGGCCGTCTTATCGACTTGATCAACAGAAGAACTGTTGATCTTGAAAACATCAAATACGTTGTATTGGATGAGGCTGACGAAATGTTGAACATGGGATTTACCGAAAGTATCGATGAGATTCTTTCTAAAGTGCCCGATACTCGTTCTATGTTGCTTTTCTCGGCTACTATGCCTAACGAAATTGCAAAGATTACGAAAAAATACATGCGTGAACCTAAAGATATTACAATCGGTCGTAAGAACGAAGGTTCTGTCAATGTAAAGCATGTATATTACATGGTACATGCAAAAGATAAATATCTTGCACTTAAACGTATTGCTGACTATAATCCAAGTATATATGGTATCGTTTTCTGTCGTACTCGTCGCGAGACTCAGGAAATTGCAGACAAATTGATACAGGACGGTTATAGCGCAGATTCATTACACGGAGATCTTTCTCAATCGCAACGTGATTATGTAATGCAGAAATTCCGTATGCATAACATCCAGTTATTGATTGCAACAGACGTTGCTGCCCGTGGTTTGGATGTGGATAGTTTGACTCACGTAATCAATTATGGTTTACCTGACGATATCGAATCTTATAACCACCGTAGTGGTCGTACAGGTCGTGCCGGAAAAACAGGTATCTCGATTGCTATTGCACACGTGAAAGAAAAAGGAAAAATCCGTGAGATCGAAAAAATAATGAACAAGAAGTTTGAAGCAGCTACAGTTCCTTCGGGAGATGAGATTTGCGAAAAACAATTGTTGAGCTTTGCAGATAAAATCGAAAAAGTAAAAGTAAACGAGGACGAAATTGCCCGCCTTTTACCTTCAATATATCGCCGTTTAGAATGGCTTGAAAAAGAAGACATCATCAAACGTGTTGTTTCTATGGAATTTAATCGTTTGATCGATTATTACCGTGAGGCAGACGATATAGAAGCTCCATCAGACAGATATAACAGTCGTGACGATAGAGGAATGACGTCTCGTAACAGCAGAAGAGGAGAAGACCGTTTTGAATCGAGAGGCAACGGTGGTTCTCGAGGAGCAGAAAAAGGTTACGCTCGCTTATTCATCAATTTAGGACGCACGGATAATGCTAATCCTGCGACATTGATGGGCTTGATTAACGATTTCGTTCCCGGAAAAGTGAGAATCGGTCGTATCGATTTACTGCCTAACTTCTCATTCTTTGAAGTACCCGAAGCTGATGCTCAACGAGTAATCAGCGGCTTGAAAGGGCAGGAGCAAAACGGACGCCGTATTTCGGTAGAAGAAGCTCAAGGTGGTGCTCCGGCAGAACGTCGCGAAGGTAGTAGAAGACCTTCTTTCGGTGGCGGTAGTGGCGGAGGAGACAGAGCTCCTAAAAGACGCGAAGGTGGCAACCCTTCTTATGGAAGTGGTGGAGATAAAAAAGAACACCGTAAAGGTGGTCGCAAACCTAAATTTTCGTAACTCGGAAAAATATATATATTATAAAAAAGAGCTGTTTCATCTGAAACAGCTCTTTTTGTTTATGCGCTTTCTTTGCTTGATGATCTGATCTTACAGTTACTTATTGATTAAAATAAATAGTTATTTTTGCGCCATTAATAAGTGATGAGAAAGATCCGCTTGATAATTTGCGTTCATAAAACTTACTTTCTACAATGATTGTGGTCGGTTTATCAATAATATTAGGATTGATAATAATTTTTCCATCGTTTTCAATTATAGCTGTTTGATCAGGAAAAATCGCAGAATCTCCCCTGACTAGCTTTCCATCCTTTTCATAAGAATAACGTACAATATTCGAAGGATCGAAATCATAATATATGAATACTTTGGCTCCATTATCGTAATGGATTTGAGATGAAGTGTTTGTTTTATAAAATACATTTATTTCTATTTCGGGATTCTTCTCTTCTACAATACCATTATCATCGTCCTTACTACAAGAATTGAATAGTATAAATGGAAAAATTAGCAATAGGTTAAGTATTTTTTTCATAATAATTGGGTATTAATAATTATTCTATATCTTAATCGAAACTTAAATAAGCGGATAATCTTTCAATATCTCTTGAACTAAAATTTTCATTATCGGATAAGTTAGAAATATCATTGATCTTACCCAATTTCCTTAATTCGACAATAGCTTGTACTTGTTTTTCTTCAAAGTAAGGATGGCTGAGGAGTTGCTCTGCCGGAATCTTATTTATCCGGATTAGCTTATGTTTCTTCTGCATTACCAAGTAAGGTAATATCTTGCTGAATTTATTGATCGTAACGCCTTTTACCTCATATAATTGTTCAAGAGAAGTAAATCCTCCCAAAGAGTTCCGATACTCGATTATACGTTCTGAAAATGTACTTCCTATTCCGGGAATACGAGTAAGTGTGTTAACAGATGCTGAGTTAATATCTGTAGTTTGACCCGACTCAAGTTTCTGTTTATTGATTTTTGTGGGTTTTGCCGAAGTAGACAATTTATTTTCTTCTGAAACTTCTTCTTCAATAGGTGCTATCTGCTCCATATCATTTTCGAATTGCACAAAATCTTTTTGTATTTCCTCATTTTGATCTTGATAAACAGAATCAGTAGACGTGAATTTATTCATGTAAATAAAAATACCTCCACTGACAACTATCAGATTCAATAAGAGTATAATGGCGATTCTATCACCTTTCGAAAAATAAAAGAAGTCCTTCTTCCATTTCCACATACAGTTTGTGTTAAGTCGTTAATCGGTTGTAGACGAAGTTATCTTGAATGGATAGCAAATAACAAAAAGGTCTGAGACCCTAAGTTTTTTGATTATTTTTTCTCTTTTCTTTTTAAACGGTGTTCAACTTTCTTTATATTAATAGAATTAAACAGAAGTTCGCTTTGGCGTTTCCCTTTCGATATGTTTAAGCCAATCCGCACATAGGTTTTTTATGCAATGCCAATATAGTCGATAATTTCAAATTGAATACTCTGAATATATGGGGTAGCACTGTTTTTGTGGCTGACACTACCTCTGTCTGTAATATGTAATAAATAATCAGTTAAAATACGGGAATATTATCATCATATTCATCTTGCGGGCCATTGGAGCGCTTGTATTCATAAGCCCAATATGGCATTTTAATGCCAGCATACTCACCTTCGGGATGACAATGAATCAATTTGTTGAAATCGGAATTAAAATAATAAAAAATGTCAAGCCAGCGAGAGTAAGAGCTATCTGAATAAATATCTTTATGCTGATAAACATGTGTTCCCTCTTTAGTTTTTATGTAATACCAATTTGTTTGAGAAGGCATCATAGACCCCATATAGCCATAAGACTTCTTAATTCTATACCCATCTTTATCTGATTCATAACACATGTCTTTGTTATTGATAAAAGTGATATACATACCCCCGTTTTCTTTGGTTTTAACGCCATTTTCATCAATCTTTGCTACCTTTTGATAATAATAAGTTTGACCATAATTATAGAAAATAGTCATTCCCAATAAAATAAATACGAAAATAAATTTTTTCATGTTTTTTTACTTTGAATTGTTTATAATTAAATTGAATTATTCATGCGAATCAGTAGTTGAACTTTTCCGCTGATTTGTTTAGTTAAAATGTTTATAATCAATAAAATAAGCGATTGATTATTTGCTCAATCTCTTGAAAATCATTAACTTAAAAGAATAATCCCCATTATTTTTCAGTTATGATTCCCAAGAAGAAAGAGCTTAAACTGATAAA
>NZ_QICL01000050.1 GCF_003201355.1 Indolivaga alginatilytica | reverse complement strand
CTGGTGTATGTAAATACAGCCAGAGAAAAACAGGACGGACAGGCGGAAGAAAAAGCCAACGAACGCAAACTGCTTTGGGACGAAGAAAACCGTTTGCAGGCGATTAACGACAATGGGTTTATCTCCGGTTACTGGTATGATGCCAGTGGAGAAAGAGTCATCAAAACCTCAGGAGACGACGAAGGCATCTATGTAAACGATGTGTTCAGCGGCGGATGTACCGAGACGGCTAACTTTACGGCTTATATCAATCCGTATCTGGTAGTCAGCAAAGGCGGACAGTACACCAAACATATTTATATCGGCAGCCAGCGTATTGTAAGCAAGCTAGGTGATCTGGATAGTTACGGACAAGACCCACGCAGGTTAGAATATGCAGGTTCAGAAGTGGACGGTGCTAAAGTGAATTATAAAGCTAAGTATCAACAAAGCCAGCAAACCATTAAAGACCGTTACGCCTATTTTGAAGTACCCTATTATGGTAAGGATAATGACGATTATGTGAATGGCGGAGGTTTCTGTTGTAATGATGCTCCGAAAACCCGTTCTTTTGATCCGGGTAAGAATGATAATCCTGAGTTGTATCAGTTTTATTACCACTCGGATCATTTGGGTAGTTCGTCTTTAATTACTAATTTGGACGGTGAAATTGTGCAGCATATAGAGTATGTGCCCTTCGGTGAGGTATTCATCGAGGAACGTAACAATAAGTGGAATACGCCATTCCTTTTCAATGCTAAGGAGTTGGATGAAGAGACGGGATTGTATTATTACGGGGCGAGGTATTATGATCCGAGAACAAGTGTTTGGTTAAGTGTTGATCCATTGGCTATATATAATCCATTGGAAAATGAAAACTACATAGATGGACAGCATAATGGAGGAGTATATAATCCTAAAAATCTTAATGTCTATGGATATTGTTATCAAAATCCGATATTATATATCGATCCTAACGGAAAGCAATCCGAAGGTTCACATATTACAGGTTCCTTTCTAGGATGGCTTATTCCTCCTGCTAAACCAAGAACACCGTTACAATATATGCAAAGAGATCAATTGCATATTAAACTTGCACAAACAAGCATAGATATGTTAGGTTTAATACCCATTGTGGGCGAACCGGCAGATATTCTAAATGGAGCATTATACTCAATACAAGGAAAAAGTACAGATGCCATGTTAAGTTTTGCGGGTGCTCTACCTGTTGTTGGTTGGGGTGCTACAGCAACTAAATGGGGAAGAAATGTTCTAAAGTATTCAAGAGGTGCATTTTATTCAAGTTCTGGACTGCGTTTTGCTTATGGAAGTATACATGGGAATAGATTATCTCATGTAATAGAGCATACTGTAAATATTCTCACAAAAGCTAAGCATGGTGTATTTACTGTGGGGGATAACCTTGTAGGAACCTTAGATGAAGCTTGGGATATTGCGAAAAAAGGAGGAGATGATGTGGTCAAAACAACTGAAAATGGAAAGGATGTTTATACTGTAACTATGAATAGAAAAGTAGGATATGAAGGAGGAAGTCGTGGGTCTGGGGATGATCTGTATAAAGTACAGATTGTTGTAAAAGAAAATACTAGCGATGTCATAACAGCATATCCAACAAAATAAGTTTAAAGCGATGATTAATATTAATAATATTCATAATGGTAACATTAAGTTAGAGTTTCCTTCAATATCTTTTTCTCAAGAATCTAATACCTATTATTGGGCTATTGATGAGTCTTTTGAAAAAGAAGACGAAAGTTCAAGCAAAGTCCTGAGGAGTCTAAGAATAATGTTGCTTAAGTGGATTGATGCCATTGTACAAAATAAAGAAAAAAGAGATATACTCTATTTACCATTTGATTTTGCAGATGAATATATGGGTGTCCTAAGAGTTTCATTTTTTAATGAAAATGTTTTGAATGTTGAATATGGATATACACAGATGACAAATGGTTGGAAAATTTCACCATCTCAATATAAATATTTTGATATTCAAATAAATGACTTCGACTCTATATCACCTTGTATTGTTATGAGTATAGATGATTTTATCGAAAGTTTAAATATTTGTATAGAGAATATTGATAGTTTTGGCAATGTACCAGATTCGAGGTGATTTATTAACTCGATAATAATAAATCTGATTATTGATAAATAGAGGCGACAAAAAATCGTCTCTATTTTTTTATATTTTCAGAATTTAAACACACAGTTTTAACGTCCCCAATATTAATCTTCATGTACCAAATTAGGTGATAATAACTCTGAGTTGTATCAGTTTTATTATCACTCCGATCATTTGGCAGCACAAGTTTAATTACTAATTTGGACGGTGAAATAGTACAGCATATCGAGTATGTGCCCTTCGATGAAGTTTTCATAGAAGAACGAAACAACAAATGGAACACGTCGTTCTTGTTTAATGCCAAGAAGTTGGGTGAAATTAAGAGGCAATAATAAATAATTACTTGTCCTCAATTATATAAAAAAGATATTCAAAGGTTAGTAGAATATCTGGAAAGCTAAAGTTTGTTACTGCTAAGATAGTATTAGTTTATTAAATTTAGAATAATAAGGATTTTTTTCTAAAAGTTATTTTGTTTAGATCCTATCTTCATAAGTGTATAGACAATAATTTAAATAATGAAGGTATACTTATGAAGATAGGTAAGCTGTTATTGATATATTTAACCGTTTTCGAGTGGCTAAAAATTAATCGCGGACACATCTGAGCAGACAACCCAATGTTCTGGCTACAGGAAAGATAATATAAGTTCCACTTGCAATACTCATTATTTCGGTAGTTGCTCCCAAAGGGTTAACATCACTTGCCCAATAGTAGCTATTAAACCCGGCATCTGTTAATATGCCTGTTGCTTCTCGTCTACCGCCGGCAGGAAAGAAAAGGGCTCTGCCCGGATTTTCAAATGTCGCATCATTTGCTTCCTCCGGTGTCGGAGCAAACCAAACTCCCGGATAATCATTTTGAACTGAGGCATCTCGCCAGCTTCGCCCTGTAGAACTAATTAAAGCTTGTAATTCAGCTCTTGTAGGTACTCTCCATCCGGCAGGGCATGGGTCGTTTGCTTCTTCCCATAAGAAACCTTCTGCTCCTGTGGTATTCCATCCGGTTACCTCTCCGGTACTAGCCCATGCTATATCTCTGTTCCATTGATAGAACTTACCTATCTGTAATTGGTCTGCAAAAGTATAGGGCAAATCGACATTGGTTTCCGACCATATTACCCCTCCGGGACCCGGTTCTGGGCCGTCTTCTAACGAAGTTTGTATAATGGTTGCAAGTATCTTTAATCTGGCACCGCTTATTAAAAAAAATCGTACTCTGTCGTCCGAATCAGCAGGATTCTCCTGAGTTGCTACAATAGATATAGTTGATCCGTCAGATGATTTATTGACTTGAAAATAGTCGTCGCTTAAACTGGATGACGGTGAACCTTCGGAAACACCATCCCTGTCTGCCCATGTTAAAGTATAATTCGATAAATCTGTATCAACAAGAATATCGTAAGAGGAATTAGCTTCTCCTTCCAATGTCACATAAGACTCTGATACTCCGAGATAATTATTTATATCGAAAACCATGTGTTTTATATAATCGCTCCATAATACGACTCTTGCCTCCATGGATGAGGATATATTGTTTGCTGCTTCCTGAGCAGTAGGATATCCTGAGCGAAAAACATACGTTATATTAAACTCATATCTGTGATTCCGCAGAATTTGTCCGAAGGGATGACCTTCTATATTGGGATTAAAATCGAGTCTGTAGTATGTTATCGTGCTACTTCCGGCGTAGTAACCTCCAATAACAATACATGTAGCATCATTGACTAGGTCACCTGATGCTGGTGTAGTAACTTCGGGTAAGTATAATTGTGCAACAGATAATGTCGGTGGAGTATTGATTGGTGTAGTATTGATACTTTGAACTGTGCCTATAGGTATACTCGGATCTGTAACACTGGGGGTGTTTGTCGGATTATCAGGTATGATTTGCATATTGTCCGATACCCTGAAAGCCTGTATGCTAACCATCTGGAAATTTGGTATAGTGCTTGCGATAACATCTACACGGGCTACAGAACGAAGCATTCTGATGTTATTAATATTGTTTTCCGTAGTCGAAGATATACCTGTAGGGAATAGATAACTGCCCCACATGGTTAGATTAGTTCCTGTAACGTTTGTTGAAATCGCTTTTGTCAATCCGGCTTTTACATTTGCCATTGTTTCACCGACCTGCGGTTCATTAGCTTCGAGTTCGGCATTCGCATTGGCAATTATATAAATAGTGGTGGGTTGGTCACTCGATAATAAACGGGCTTCGAAGCTTGCATTATTATTACTGCCATTCGAAATTTTTGACCCTGCAACTCTGTATTGATAAGCGTCATTTTCAAATACTAATATTTGTATCTGACTTATAATACTCTCTAAGGCTGTTTGTCCCGATCTCAGCTGAACTTTAGGAGGTGTAGCGTCGGTAGTTATAACTCCGAATCGGAAATCGCTTTCGTGCGTATTTCCATTTTCTTTATTTGGAATATTATCATCAGAACAATTGTAAAATAGTATTACAATTATAAATAAAGATAATTGCCCGATATAATATCCTATATGTTGTATAAATATACTGACCTTACTCATCTGATAATTTTTATTGTCCGGTTTATCAACATGTACTTGTTTATAGTCCAAGCTGATTTATACTGATTACGATTCGTGCCCGTTTAGCCACAATGAGTATATACTTTAGATTGTCTTCTGCTGATGGATTATCAGTAATGGCTTCAACAAATATAGCATAGTTTGATTTTGTAACACGTATGACCCCATCATCAATACTCCCTGCTGGATCACCGAGTGGATTACCCGATGCATCGGACCATTGTATCGTATAGCTTGGTATGCTGGTAGATACAAATGTGTATCCGGTTGATCCGGCGGTTGCCGCTAATTCAATATTGCGTTTGGACAACCTGAAATAATCAGTATCATCAATGCCTACATTTATATTTGCATCCGACCAGTCTTGTGAAGCGACTTCGATATTTGCCGAAATGTTTTCAGCTGCTTCCTCTGGAGTAGGCCAACCTGCTGAAGTCACTTTCAGAATGTCGAATGTATAATGATGGTTACGTAATATCTGACCTAAAGGATATTCCGGAATATCCGGTGCAAAATCAAGCCGGTAATAAGTAACAGTAGTGCTTCCGTTATATCTGCCGCCTATTATAACACAGGTAGCTTCTGATACCTGATTGACAAAAGCAGGAGCTTCTGATTCGGGTAAATAGAGTTGCGCTTCCGAAGTATTCCCAATAACGGGTATAGGTGTGGTATTAATAGTTGAAGAACTACCTGTAGGAATACTCGGGCCGGATACCAATAATGATCCCGAATAAGCGTTTGGGGCAATCTGGAGCTGACTGCTAACCCTAAAGGCTTGCACACTTGTCATTATAAAATTGGCGGGAGAATCCACACTGTTGATATCTACCCGTGCTATTGCCCGTAAGACTTTTAGTTGTGCTACAGTATTATTCAGAGTACCCGATATTCCGGATGGTAGAGAGTACTCTCCCCACATCGGAAAATTACCGGTTATATTAGTTGATGTGACAGCCTTTGTAAGTTTCTGTTTTACTTCATTCTCGGTTTCACCAACCATTGGTTGATTACTGGAAATGGCATCATTACTATTAGCAATGATGTATATTTTAACGGGTCTTGTTTCTGTATATATTTCTATATCGAACGTTGCCGAAAGATTATCAGAGTTAATGAGGGATGTTCCCGATGCGGTATAATTATATGTATATCCTTCGCCATTGTCGATAAATACCAAAGCCTGTACTTGGCTTATTTGGGCTTCGCCGGGTGTTTGTCGGACGAGAAGTAAATTAGTAGTGTGAAATTGTACTTTTATATTTCTTGAACCGACCTTGCCAAGATCTTCCTCTTCCTTACTGCAAGACGTGAAAATACTTATTGTAGCCAATATGGCAAAAGCTAAGAGTAAGAAAGATACTCTCGAAATAGCTATTGATTTATATTGGCAAACTGGTTTCATCTATGTTGTTTATGCTTAATTGTTTATACTTATGTGTTGTTCACCATTCGAACCAGTGGTATACATCATTCCAGTCTGTTACTATAATATTAACGTTCAATGAAGATCTTACATCTATTAATACATTAGTAGTAACTCCTTCAACAGGTACTATATTGCCTCCATTCACGTTATTAGTGTTTGCCGTAGCAATTAATTCTTCACCTTTGTATATATAAATTGTTAAGCTGTTACCCTCCGATAAAGGATACATGCTAAAAGGTGAGGAAATAAACTGTGTATTAGATGTATTGAACTCTCCACTTTGCTTATAGTCTATAGGACTGCCCACCAGATTGCCTTTAAAGTTATAAGTGTCTTCTTTGGCTCCTTTAATTATAAAGTAATAGTCGTTTGCCGCTTGGGCATCCAAACCTTTTACCATTATATTAACAATAGCTGTTTTTCTTTGTATTGTGATATTATCCTCTAATGTAATATCAGAGTTCGCACTACTGCTATTCATATTTAATATCCCGAAGAATAAATCATCAGGATTGACAGCATAGCCTTCTGCATTTTTCTTTAATTGTACAAAGGCTTGATTCATGGAAATCCCATTAGCCAGAGAGTCTGCCTGTTGGTTGCCATTTAAATTACTCCATACTACCACAGAGAAACTATTGGTTCCTTTAATTAGTAATTGGATACGGGTTCTATTCTGAATATCATCAGCCGATACAGGCAATTGTTGAATTAAGCGTTGATTTTTGTCAAAAACATAAAGCTTAGCCCCTCCTGCTTCTCCGCTGGCTGTTATATCTTGTCCTGTTGCATCTATAGCTTTTATCTGTAAAAGCAATGTTGTATTACAATTCGGAAAATCATCTTTTATGCAAGCCGAAAAAGACAATAATATCAATAGGGTACATATACTGTATAAAGTGTATTTACCCCATTGATTAGATATGTTATATGCTAAATGTCTCATGTGTTTGCAGCGATAAAGATGCCATTCAGATGCTTGATTATTCATAAAGTAGAGAGAACTTTTGTTATTTTTCGTTCTCTCTACTCGTTGTTCTCTTCAGTGATTACCACTCTGCACTTTGGTTCGGTACAACTACCCAGTCTTCAGGTGTAATGGTTACGGTAAGAGTTGCCGGATCACTTGGCACTTCGGGGTCGGGAGAACCTGTTCCCAAACGGCGGAGTGTTATATCCAGAGTATGTTGGGTGTTCCGTACAATGGCCGGAAGGCGGAAGGGGAAATACATCACTTCTCCATTATAAGTTCCCTCTAAAGTAAGCAGTGTTGCGTCTGCATCATCACTGCCTCCATCAGTGTTTGCAAAAACATAGAAATATCTTTCATCATGATCATCCAGTTCGATTGCTTCATATAGATATTCCTTGACATTTGCTCCCTGAACAGTCAATCCTTCAATACCGCTGTAGAATGGTTGTGTAGTAACTATAGAAGGTATACCTATCGAAGATAATGATTTTGATTTAATGATAGCTACCCCTGTCAATTCAAATAAAGCAGGATTTGATCCTACAGCAGGATCAATTGTAATTGTACCAAGTTTAATTTTAGCGACTATACGGCTGATCGAAATATCCAGATCGTTAGTACCTGCAGATTCGGATTGTAGTGTTATTACTTCTTCTCCACTCATTACTAGTCCATTGGTTAAACTGCCGTCTTGATCATCTAAATGGATATAACTTGCAGCGAGTGCAAATTTGCTATAGGGATCTCCTTCTTCAAAGGTCGGGAATAAAGCTGGAGCATTAGCAACTACTACTACTCTTTTAACCCCTGTTGTAAGATTATCAATAAATAATTCTAATCCTTCCAGTGTGGTAGATGTTGCCGCTTTTTCTAATATATTATTTGCAAATACATATACAGTAAAACCATGGATTGCATTTTCTTCTGCCTGTGTAGGTGCACCTACACTACGGGGCGTAACCCCTTTTCCTACCAAAGTCACTTTTAGAGATGCTTTGGTTTTAGTTCCCGAAGAACTCTCGTCATCGTTATTGCTACAAGCAGAACATAATATTGCTACAATGCTTGTTAAGATAAAAAATCGTTTCATGATTAGTTTAGTTTTTGATTATTTTATTTAGTTCGTTTAAATTATATGACGCTTCCTGGCTTCCTGCTTGTTTCGCTTGAGATAATGCTTTCTCAGCATCCTCAAGTTTTCCTTGTAAAAGATATATGGCTCCCAGATTATTTAATGCACTACCATTATTTGCCGATTGCAAAGCTAATCGTTCAGCTTGAGCATAATTGCTACGCATTGCATATGCCGCGGCCGCATTTTGTTTAGTAGTCTCATCTTGTGGATATAGACTATGGGCAATAATAAGAAGTTCACAAAACTCGTTGCTTCCTTTGCCATAGCTCTCTGCTAATATGAAAAGTTCTTTACGGCTTAATTGGTCGGGATGTTCTTTCAAAATCTTCTTACTTTCATCTAAGCCGTATTCAGGTATTCTATATTCAATTAAATAGTTTACTCTTCTTAGCAAAGGGAAATATTCGTTGAGCATAAAACGATAGGGGCGTCCTCCATCAAATTGCATTAATTGCTTTTCTCTTCCATCAAAAATGTCAGTACTATTAATAATAGAAAGCACTTCTTCTTTTTTATCCATATTACCATCTTGGATAAGTTTGATTAAACCATCCCAATCTTCACCCATCCAATCAATATGAAACAGGTTTTCCGGAAGACTGTACCGTTCTTGCAGATAGTTGTTTAACGATTTAGCCCTTTGTTCTGATAGGCGTTTGTTGAAGGCATAAGTTCCCTCTATAGAGGCAAAACCTGTGATTGATATATTTTTGATAGTAATGTTTTTGTCATTTAGCAAGATATCTAAAGTGGTATGTATTTTATCCAGTTCAATTGTATTATTAGCTAAGGAAGGATCAATTGCTGATTTCCCCACATGGAATTTCAGGTATGCGCTCCCTTGTTTGTTCCCTATCTTTATAGTGTCGGCAGGAGGTGTTATGAAAGAGAACATGGGTTCGTATTTATATGGTATTATTACTTCCTCAATTTCTAATGTTGGTTTTTCGGCAAGTAATCGTTCATACTGATTAGCAGCTTTTCCGCAACCTGGGCAATGGCTTTCATCCAAATATAGAGATGATTGTTTCATCCAGTCTTCGAAATTTAATGTGGTAGAGTAAGATACAATTTGTTTTTTTTGCTTTCCAGCTTTTACTACTTCAAGAGCATCTCTATTATCATCTTTCAATGTGCCAAATTCTTTTTGCCTAAGGTATACTTTGTGACGTATTTTACCATTGATAATTAATGGCTTGAGTTTTAATTCCTGATTTCCATTTCTGATTACAGGAGTGAGGACTAGCTGTTCGCGTGTAGACATATTCAGTGCCTTAAGATCGAAATCGAGATCTACATGAAGAGAATTACCTTCTTGAGTGAAATTTTTAACCTCGAAGCTAATATTATTAGCTGCGCCATCTTGAGCATTTAATTTGCTATATCCTAATAAGGCGAGAATGGCAAAGAGGAGGATTTGTCGATGGATTTGCATATCGTTTGTGAGATTATTTAATTAGATAAATAAAGCTAAGACCTATTTTAGTCGGACCAAAGTAGTTAGAGGATTTACTTCCTAACTGATCTCCACAATCACAAGGCTCAAACTTGTCATATTTCATATAGTTGTAGCCGAAACCAATATTTGCTTCCATATTCCAATGAGAGCTTAGAATCCATTGGTATCCATAAGAAACGCCGGCTCCAATAAAGTAGCCTTGGTATCGATGATTTTCGCTATCGCTTCCGAAAACGAAATTCGGTAAGTTTATTCTACTTACGTTGAATTCACCACCTTGTGCATGAACTCCAAAGAAATGTCCTTCAAACACATCACACAGCCAATAGCGTAATTCGGATTGGGCAACCCAATGTTTTATCTTTTTGTTATTTCCAAATTCCCAAGGATTATATCCTCCGGAAAGATCTACTGTCCATTTGTTCCCTACAGCCATTTCGGCTCCAATATTAGGTGTGGTAGTTGCCCAATAAAGAGCATTGGTTTTTAGCCCTATCTTTTGAGAGTACCCATTGGCAGCAAAGCATAAGAGTAACACCACTACGAGTGTAATTTTTTGTCTTAAGATTGATTTCATGAGAGAATGAATAAAGTTTTCTGTTGTTATAATGTTGTAATAGCCTATGTGTTTAGTCTCGCTTGTCTTTGACTAACCAAAATTGTTACTTTTTATATAAAAACAAGTTGAAGTAACTTTTGTTCACATTGAATGGCAATTGAGTGCATAGTCTTAAATAGAGTTTCTTATTATAATTAATGAGGCACGCAACGATATTTTATTGAGAGGTTAGTGGCTTCTGTTTTTTTTATTTTAACAATTTATGCCGATAGATGTTCTTATTGATATTTCATTTAGTTCTATTATATAGTTTGAACGTATTGGTTATAAGAAAAGCGGCATATAAGCCGCTTTTCTGAGTAATAGTCTGTGTCTTTTATATACCTTGAAAAACAAATGGTTTTGACGGCGTGAAATCGCCAACACTATTGCCTGCATGTGTTGCACCGCTTACCAAGTCTAATTTCATAACAGGAGCTTTTTCGGAAAAATCAACATCTTTGAAGTCTACCCAGAACACATTTGGATATAGAGTAGATTCAAAATAATATACTTTGTTTTTTTGATCGGACACAGTTCTCCATCTTGTCGATGAAATATTAGGCTTATTGGGTGTACTTATACCATAAGGAACAGACACATTACGTATAACGCTAAATACACTGGCTACATTTATGCGTGTATCTTCCACTTGTGGAATGGCATTTATATAATAGGATGCTCTTACGAATCGATCGGCTGCACGATTAGTACCGGGTAACATGGTAGTTCCACCGATGTTCTCCCAATATTTATTCAAAGCAAGCTGCTCGTCAAATATAGGAGAATTGGTCATAACCTGATATAATCTGTCATGGTGAATAACTAATTTCCCTTTGATATATTCGAATATAGCATTATCCCCCGTGACATCAGATATTGACAGATGAAGTGTTGCCATTCTATCTTGACCGGGCATATTGTCTGAAATTACCTCGAAAGATTCTTTTTCTAAGAACGAAACGGCTTCGTCAACAGTCGCAAAATTATCTAACACATATTGTACCCATGCAGCTATTGTTAAACCGGATTTCTTTTGATCCCATACTGCATATTCCGATTCGGCTAACCAAAGGAGGTTTGCGACTAATCCTTTTTCGTTCATCCCGTCAGTACTTGACATATCATAAGCAGAAGCAATCACGCTTCCATACTTTGAGGTCCAACGTACAGAGTTAGGTCCCACTTCTCCGTTTCGTTCCATACCTCTTGGAAATATCCAAAGATTACTCATTATATCTTCTTTCCAGTCCATAGATCGGGCTGTAAGAATTGTATTATTAGGACCTTGATACACTACACGTGTACAAGCCTCCGTTTTTTCTGAGAAAAAACTAATGATAGCAGTTGTCAGTAAAAAGAAAAGTGCTTTTTTCATCTCAATAGATAGTTTAAATAAATTAATGTTTCCGTTGATAACACTAAGAAAGTTAATATGGTTCAGGTTAATTGGAAATATAGTTCGAGTTAGGTAATTATATCAAATATAATCAATTGGTATGGTTGTATTTTGTTGTTAAATAGTAAGTCGTATTTATTTTTGTATTGTTTAACTTAATCTACTGTAATATTATGATTAATATGACCTTTTATCTCAGTAATGCACTACATTTACATCATTACTTAATTATGGATATTATGGGCGAAAAAAGAATTAAAAAAGAGACGAAGAAACCTAAGCAGGTTAAACCTAAAGTTATAGCTGCACAACCTTCTACCAAGGGGTTGGAAGAAAAGAAAAAAAAGATTTATTGATGATCTGAGAGGCGAGTGTTTTACTCGCCTTTTTTGTTCCTTGCTTATCTGTTTATGTATAAATATGTAATTTCTGTGCATAAATATAAATTATTTTTTCTATTTAAATTATATTTCATATCTTTGAATGTGCTATAAAAAGGAATTAAAGATTAACTAAAAGATATATAAAAGATGGTTTTTGATATTAAAATGATTCAAAATCTATACGAGTCATTACCTCAAAGGATATTACAGGCAAAAGAAGAATTAAAAAGACCTCTTACGCTTACAGAGAAAATATTGTATGCTCACTTGTCAAAGGATGAGCCTATTAAAGACTATCAGAGAGGTGAAGATTATGTGAATTTTGCTCCCGATAGAGTGGCTATGCAGGATGCAACAGCGCAAATGGCTCTTTTGCAGTTGATGAATTCAGGTCGCGAAAGAGTTGCAGTACCGTCTACGGTGCATTGTGATCACTTGATTCAAGCTTATAAATCAGCAAAAGAGGATTTGAATACGGCTGAAATTACCAATAAAGAAGTATATGATTTCCTAAGTGTTGTATCCAATAAATTCGGAATAGGTTTTTGGAAACCGGGTGCAGGAATTATACATCAGGTAGTATTGGAGAATTATGCATTTCCCGGAGGAATGATGATTGGTACAGATTCTCATACTCCTAATGCCGGCGGATTAGGAATGATTGCTATTGGTGTAGGAGGTGCAGATGCTGTTGATGTAATGGCGGGCATGCCTTGGGAATTGAAGATGCCTAAAATTATAGGAGTAAAACTAACCGGAAAGCTATCGGGTTGGGCTTCTGCTAAAGATGTAATTTTGAAACTGGCAGGTATTCTTACCGTAAAAGGTGGAACCAATGCTGTTATAGAATATTTCGGCGAAGGTGCATATTCGCTTTCGGCTACAGGAAAAGCTACTATTTGTAATATGGGTGCTGAGGTAGGAGCTACTACTTCTATTTTTCCTTACGATGAAAAATCGGCTGAATATTTAGTTGCTACTGACCGAAAAGAAATAGTAGATGTAATAAATTCGGTAAAAGACCATTTAAAAGCAGATGCTGAGGTTGAAAATAATCCTGAAAAGTACTACGATCGGGTAATCGAAATCAACTTATCACAATTAGAACCATATATCAACGGTCCGTTTACTCCTGATGCTGCACATCCTATTTCGGAATTTGCAAAAGTAGTAAAAGAAAAAGGATACCCTCAGGCAATGGAGGTTGGTCTGATAGGTTCTTGTACTAACTCTTCATATGAAGATATGTCGAGAGCAGCTTCAATCGTAAAAGATGCAAGATCGAAAGAAGTGTCGGTTAAAGCACAATTTATAATTAATCCGGGATCGGAGCAAGTTCGTTTTACCGCTGAAAGAGACGGTATACTAACCGAATTCGAAGAAGTAGGTGCAACCATTATGGCGAATGCCTGTGGACCTTGCATCGGACAATGGAAGCGTGAAACCGAAAATCCGGAACGCCCAAATTCTATTGTAACATCATTCAATCGGAATTTTGCCAAAAGAAATGATGGTAATCCCAATACACACGCCTTTGTAGCTTCGCCCGAATTGGTCGCAGCTCTGACAATAGCAGGAGATTTGTGTTTTAATCCGATGACGGATACTCTTACTAATGCTAAAGGCGAAAAAGTAAAACTAAAAGAGCCTGTTGGACTTGAATTGCCTCAAAAAGGTTTCGGTGTCGAAGATTTAGGCTATATTGAACCTGTATCAGAAGGTAATAATATAGAAGTTAATATAGCTCCCGATTCGCAACGCCTGCAAATATTACAACCGTTTGCAGTTTGGGATGGAAAAGATATTATTGAACAACCCTTATTGATAAAAGCAAAAGGGAAGTGTACAACTGACCATATTTCGATGGCTGGACCTTGGCTGCGTTTCCGTGGACATCTGGATAATATATCGGATAATATGTTGATTGGTGCAGTAAATGCATTTAATGACAAAACTAATTCGGTTAAGAATCCATTAACAGGAGAGTTTGAAGCCGTGCCACAATTGGCTCGAAACTTCAAAGCAAAAGGTTTAGGTTCGATTGTAGTAGCTGAGGAAAATTACGGAGAAGGTTCTTCTCGTGAACACGCAGCTATGGAACCTCGTTTTTTGAATGTGAAAGCGATTATTGTAAAATCATTTGCACGTATTCACGAAACCAATTTGAAAAAGCAAGGTATGCTTGCTCTAACTTTTGTGAATAAAGAAGATTATGACAAAGTTCAAGAGGAAGATAAAATAAGCATTTTAGGATTGACCGAGTTTCAACCCGGAAAAAACCTAAAAGTAAAGTTGAGCCACAAAGATGGAACAGCAGATACAATAGAAGTAGCTCATACTTATAATCAACTTCAAATCGAATGGTTCAAAGCTGGTAGTGCATTGAATTATATGAAAGGTGAATAAGGCTACAGCTTTTTAGCCGCATAAATGAAGAGAATGAATATAAATGTAATTCTATTTCCTGATTTTGAGACTCTGGATGTCTTTGGACCTGTTGAAGTTTTTGGCAAAGTTGAGAAATCTACCATTAATTATTATTCTCAGCAAGGAGGGATTATATCTAATAAAGACGGTATAAGAATTGAGACTCAGAAAACAGATAATATCAAAATTAATGATGTGCTATTTATACCCGGTGGAGGAGGAATACGTAAAGAAGTTGGTAATATAGAATTTCTTAACAAGATAAAATCACTAGCCGAAAAGAGTCGATATATATTAACTGTATGTACAGGTAGTGCCTTGCTTGCCCGAACAGGACTTCTTGATGGAAAAAAAGCAACATCTAATAAGCGGGCTTTCGATTGGGTAAAAAGTAATTCGGATAAAGTTAATTGGATACAGCAAGCTCGGTGGGTAATTGACGGGAAATATTACACATCATCAGGTGTCAGTGCTGGAATAGATATGGCTTTAGGTTTTGTAAGCGATTGTTTAGGAGATGAGGTTGCGGAGCAAATAGCTTTTCGAGTAGAATATAATTGGCAGAGAGATAAGCTGCGCGATGATTTTTGGAAACAATAAATGTTAGTTTGGGTATCATGAAATATACGTTTAGAGAAGTAATAGATTCAGATATAGAAGAAATATGTCATTTTCCTCAAAGTGAAATAGAGTTGTATTATATGTTTCCCATCACAGATTATCCTCTGACCAAATTGGTTTTAGTAGAACATCTAAAGAATCGTTATAATTCAATGGTCTTTCTCTATGAAGATAAGGTCTGTGGATTTGCAAATTTTTATGGTGTAGAGAAGGATAAACAATGTGCACTTGGTAATTTAGTTGTCAGCCCTGATTATCGTAATAAAGGGGTAGGGCAGTTTATTATTGAGACCATGGAGCAGGAGGCTCAACGCTTATATAATGTGAATGAGCTACATATTGCTTGTATTAATGAGAATACTACTGGCTTGTTATTGTATGAGAAGTTGGGGTATATACCATTCGAAATGTCGAGACGTCTCGCAAAGGATGGGAAAATCAGACTGATGATTACGATGAAAAAGGTTTTCAAAGATTAAAATATAGAATAATAATGTCACAAAAAATAGCAATAGAAAACGGTAAACTAAACGTACCGGATAGCCCTATTATTCCTTTTATAGAAGGAGATGGAGTAGGAATAGAGATTTGGAAGAATTCTCAGCAAGTAATCGATAAAGCAGTAGAGAAAGCTTATCAGGGAAAACGCAAAATAGAGTGGAAAGAAGTTCTTGCAGGTGAGAAATCGTTTAATGAAAACGGTTCTTGGCTTCCCGAAGATACAATGAATGCTTTTCGTGAATATCTGGTAGGTATAAAAGGACCTCTTACGACTCCCGTCGGGGGAGGAATCCGTTCATTGAATGTGGCACTTCGTCAGGATCTGGATTTATATGTATGCCTACGTCCTGTTCGTTGGTTTAAAGGAGTAGTATCTCCTATTAAAACTCCCGAGAAAGTAAATATGACTATCTTTCGTGAGAATACCGAAGATATTTATGCAGGTATCGAATGGATGCAGGGAACACCTGAAGCTAAAAAGTTTCTGGATTTTCTTCAAACAGAGATGGGTGTAAAGAAAGTACGCTTCCCCGAAACTTCTTCTTTTGGCGTAAAACCCGTGTCGGTTGAAGGTACAGAACGGTTGGTTCGTGCAGCCATAGAATATGCTTTGGAGAATAAATTACCATCGGTAACCATTGTTCACAAAGGTAATATCATGAAATTTACCGAAGGAGGCTTCAAATTATGGGGATATGCTCTTGCTGAAAAAGAATATGGCGATAAAGTATTCACTTGGCAGCAATGGGAAAAAATCAAGAAAGAAAGAGGTGAAACAGAAGCCAATAAAGCGTTGGAACAAGCTAAATCGGAAGGTAAACTAATCATCAAAGATGTAATAGCAGATGCTTTTCTTCAAAATACCTTACTAAAGCCTGCCGAATATTCGGTTATTGCTACTCTTAATTTGAATGGAGACTATGTTTCCGATCAATTGGCGGCAATGGTTGGAGGTATCGGTATCGCTCCCGGAGCCAATATCAATTATATGACGGGACACGCTATTTTTGAAGCTACGCATGGTACAGCTCCTGATATTGCAGGAAAAGATATAGTGAATCCGTCCTCTTTATTACTTTCTGCTGTAATGATGCTTGAATATATTGGGTGGACTGAAGCAGGCGACCTTATCACCAATGGTTTGGAAAAACTTTATAGCAAAGGAGAGGCAACTGCCGATCTTGCCCGCTTTATGGATAATGGAACAACACTTTCAACGAGTGCATTCTCTCAGCTTCTAATAAGTAATTTGTAATAAGTAAATATAGAATAGGTCTGTGACCAGAAATTAATAACGCCATAAATTTTATCCGATGAATAACATTATAAAGAAAATCTCCGAAACGATACGCACCACTACACAAATAGATCCGGACTTATTTCAAACATATAATGTAAAAAGAGGACTCCGCAACGAAGACCATACAGGGGTTGTTGTCGGGTTAACCAAAGTCGGAGATGTTGTAGGGTATGAAAGGGACGAAGATGGATCGTTGAAAGCCATCCCCGGAAAGTTGATATATAGAGGAATCAATATCGAGGATATTGTAAAAGGGGCACAGGAAGAAAACCGTTTAGGGTTTGAAGAAACAATATTTCTGATACTTGCAGGGTATCTACCCGCAAAAGAAGAATTGAAAGATTTCTCACAATTGTTGAGCCAGACGATGGATTTGAATCCTAAAATTACGATGCATATTCTCGATCTCGAAGGTTCTGATATTATGAATATTCTTTCGAGATGTGTTCTAGAATTATATACCTTTGATGAGAATGCAGATGATACATCAGAGGAAAACTTGGTTCGGCAATCACTCAATCTGATAGCCACATTCCCTACCATTATTGCATATGCATACAATGCCCTAAGGCATAACCAAGGCAAGTCACTTCATATAAGACATCCAAAAGTGAATTTGTCTTTAGCGGAAAATTTCCTGTATATGATGAAGGGAAACAAATATACCCCGCTTGAGGTTAAGATACTCGACCTTGCATTGATGGTTCACGCAGATCACGGTGGAGGTAATAACTCTACATTTGCAGTGCGTGTAACCAGTTCGACAGGAACAGATACTTATTCTTCTATTGCTGCCGGTATCGGTTCCTTAAAAGGACCTTTGCATGGAGGAGCCAATTTGCGAGTCGTAGATATGCTTAAACATATTAAGAAGAATATCAAAGATTGGACGGATGTTGAAGAGGTTGATGCTTTCTTGCAGAAAATACTGAATAAACAAGCCTACAATAAAACAGGTCTTATATATGGTATAGGTCATGCTATTTATACAATATCAGATCCACGTGCTACTTTATTGAAGGAAATGGCTCGCGACTTAGCCATTGAAAAAGGGCGGGAAGACGAATTTAATTTCTACAATCTGTTAGAAGAACGTGCGATTAAAAACTTTATGGAATATAAAGGTAGTAATGTGAAAAAGCAAGTTTGTGCCAATGTAGACTTCTATTCAGGCTTTGTATATGATATGATAGGCTTGCCTCAGGAAATATACACACCATTGTTTGCGATGGCTCGTATTGTAGGATGGACTGCACACCGTATTGAAGAATTAAACTTCAAAGAACGGAGAATAATTCGCCCTGCATATAAAAATGCATCAGACATCAAAAGCTATATACCTTTGAATGAAAGAACATAATATTTGAGTAATGAAACAATTTACATTAATTATAGCCGGTTTTTATGGCTTGATTACAATTATACTGGGAGCTTTAGGCTCCCATGCTTTTAAAAAGATACTCTCGGTGGATAAGCTGGCAAGTTTCGAGGTTGGTATCCGCTATCAGATGTACCATGCAATTGTGTTGTTGATACTAGGTTTGTTTCTATCCTTTACAACACCACTAGAGAGATGGTCGAGTCTTTGCCTGATAATAGGAACCTTCCTTTTTTCGTTTACTATTTATTTTCTAGCTTTCTCCGAATACTGGAATATCAATCTGAAATTCTTAGGGCCTGTTACTCCCATCGGTGGTGTTTTCCTTATAATAGGCTGGGTTTTGTTAATTACTTATTTTGTAAAGTCTAAGTTTTAAGCAGATTACATCCGTATATTCTAATAAAGCGATATTAGAGAGTTAAATAGTCAAAATTTCTTCCCTTAAAATAGTATATGAGATTATTTATTTTATATATTTGCCAAAGAGCTGGTTTTAAGCATATAAACATGAAAAATATAGCAGGGTAATAATCTTGCTATATTTTTTTTCTCTCTAAATGTCTGATAAATAATGTTTTGAAAATTTCTTTTTCATTATTCAAAAAATATTCATCAAATTATTTGGATTGTATATAAAAAGGGACTACTTTTGCACTCGCTTTAGAACCGAGAGACGGTTTGAAAGAAAAGCGAAAAAGAAGCGATCCTTGACAAGGTTATACATAAAAACAAAAA
>NZ_QICL01000049.1 GCF_003201355.1 Indolivaga alginatilytica | reverse complement strand
TTTTGTCTGAGACCTTGGTTTGCATATCTTGAAAAACTCCCCAGTTTTTCTTTCTAAGATACGAAAAATCAAGGTCTTTTCAAAATATTAAAAAACTTATATTCAAATAATTATATCAATTTAGTGCCTCTTTTTGTCATGTACTATGAACAAAAGTAACAAAAGTGACACTTTTTCCGCTGTCTTATCTTTTCTGTGTTTACTGTTTACTGATCCTTACATGGATAGATAAAATATCCTAAGTCACTGATTGGTACTGTGAATAATCATAAAGATAAAGCCGACATAAGCAATCTGCATTGCAAACATCGGCTCTATGAAAAAAAGGGCGTTATATTTTTATTTCTTTATAGTTTGGATACGCTTCCTGACCCGTTTATCGTGTTATCATGCGATTGAGGATCACCTTTGTACAGTATGCTTCCACTGCCATTTATTTTACTTGCCAGTTTTTCGGTAGCATATACTTTGGCACTTCCCGATCCACTTATGGTGCAACTTGTGTTTCTTGTATTCAAATTGGCAGCATCAACACTACCACTGCCTTTTATCGAAATGTCGTTATTAGTTGCGCTTCCCGCTACTTTTACTCCTCCCGAACCGGCTATTGATATATTCAGATTATCATATTTAATATCGTCAGCATATAAGCTACCCGACCCTGCAATAGAAATGTCTAAAGATGAAGATGTAACGTTACCTTTCAAAGTAACATCTCCCGATCCGGCAATTCTTACCCTCGATAAGCTTTCCGAACTGGCGTATGCCTTAAATTGTGATGGCTGTATATTTTGTCCATCTAAGGAAATAGACAGAACTCCGTTTTTAACTTCGGCTTTTACATATTGTTTTAGGTTCTCGTCTATCTCGATGCGTACGGATGGACTTTGACCAGCCCTTTGCTCAAAAATTATGTCATTCGAACCTGTTACTGATATTTCGGAAAAGGATGGCATAGATTCTTCTATGGTAGTAATGTTTTTGTTTCCTTTTACGGGGTTAAAAGCACCTCCCGATCTGCAAGATGTTATTATTGCAAGTATGCATAAAATGGTTAGAAGTTTTTTCATATCAGAATTCGATTTTAAAAAGTGAAATGTTTATTATATTTTGAGAATACGACTTTGCTTTATCTCTTAAAGAGTAAGACTCCGCATCTTTGTGAATTGTTACAGCAATGTATGTTTTTAATCTTTAGAAGCGATGTCTGCCATTCCGCTTTTTGATAAATTTGTTTCTTTGGGGCTACCTTTATAGTTAATATCGCCCATGCCACTTGCTTGAGCTGAAAGTATCTCCGACGCGTATATATAGATATTACCCATTCCCAATACTGCGCAATCTACATTTTTTGATTTCAGATCATAGGCTTTTACGTTTGCTTTACCGCTTACGTCTATTTTTGTATTAGCAGCCTCTCCTGCCAGAGTTATGTTGGCTAAGCCGGACATATTTATATTCAAATTCTGGCAATACAGATTTTCTGCTTTAATATCTCCCATTTCCGACACCAAAATATGGAGGTTCTCAGAATTGATAGAGTCTTTCAATTCTATATTATTGAGACCGCTGACAGAAAGGTCTGATAGTGCAGTTGAGTTTGTATATATTTTATAATGCTTCGGATTGATTTCTTGAGTAGTTCTTATTGTAAGTTTACCATCGGCTACGGTTGCCGATACATATTCTCGTAGATTTTCATCAATTTCTATACGCAGATAGGGTGCTTGATCTGCTTTTTGTTCATAAACAAGATCAAATTTTCCTCCAATCTCGATACTGTTATAGTCGTCAATCTTTATTTCAGAAGAAACAGACTGCCCGTTTCCTTTAACCCCATTCTTGAATGCAGACATTTTGCAGGAGGTCATAATTACAACACTCATCAATATACATGCTAATATTCTCATAATCGTTTAAGCTTTTCTTATTTGACTAGGCAGGGGTATGTTTGGTTACAAAATTCGAAGAGAAATTTATTTTATTTTTAAAAATAAAGGGTAATCAAAAACGATTACCCTTTATCATTCTTAAATAATTTCAATTATTTTATACTATATCTTTATTCGTAGGGGTAGACCTATGTGTCTGCCCGATATCGGATGAACACATAGGCTCACCCCTACACCAAAGCAATAAAAAGGTTTGAGACCTTATTTTAGATTTTTGTATCTGACAAGTGCCTCCAAAAAGTAATAGTCGGCGTAGCAAAGAGGAACATCTATTTCGGAACGGTGAGGGATACTACCCACACAATGCATAATTAAGAAATTGGCATTTGTACCTAATGCAGCTCTGTAATTAGGAGACGCTAGACTATATAACATTTTAGTTGCGGTGTCGGTATAAGATTTATTTTTAGTCATTTCACCCAGCTCGAATAATGCCGAACTTACAATTGCTGCGGCAGATGCATCTTTGAGCTTTTCTTGAAATTCAACAGCATACGATTTTCCTTGAGGAGTATATCCGGCCTGTCCAACATTGAAATCCCATACAGGAACGAAATCGGCAGGTAAATTCTTGATGAAATAATCAGCCAGATGTTTAGCCGTGTTTAGATAGCTCGAATCTTTAGTTTCCCTGTATACCATCGTGAACCCGTATATAGCCCATGCCTGACCGCGTGCCCATGTCGAATTGTCACTGAAACCTTGTGCCGTTCCTTTGAAGCGCACATCTCCGGTGATAGTATCATAATCTAATACGTGGAAAGAGCCGAAATCTTCCCTGAAGTGATTTTTCAGGGTCGTATTAGCATGTTTTACTGCGATATCATAAAACTTCTTGTCCCCGGATATTTTAGATGCATTGAAGAGTAACTCCAGATTCATCATATTATCAATAATAACCGGAAATGCCCATTTGGTAGTATCTCCCCATGCCCTGCCTCCGTTCCACGATTTGATGGATTGGATTTTATCATTGTAACGGGTCGATAACGATTGGGCGCTTTCAATAAGGATATCTTTATATTCGGGTTTTGGAGCCAAACGTGCAGCATTTCCATAGCTGCAATACATCATAAAACCCAAGTCGTGATTGCCTGTATATGTTTTCAAAGGTTCGAGCGAATGTGTCCATTTCTCAGCACTATTTCGCCATGTTGTGTCGCCTGTTAATTCATATAAATACCATAACGAACCGGGGAAAAAACCGGGGGTCCAATCATACATATCTGTCACTCTTAATGTTCCGTTTTCGTTTGCTGTACGAGGATAGTTCTTTCCGGTTGGCTCTCCTGTTGCTTCGAGCATCTTAAGGGTTTGAGCTTTTGCGAAATCGACATTTTCTTGGATGAAATTTACTTTCTCTTTATTCTTTTCGTCTTTGCAGGATGTAACGAAAAATATTCCGGCTATAAAAAGAGAGAATACTTTAATTGTTGATGTTTTCATAGAATACTGTTTTAAATTAAAAAAGGCTATTGGTTATTTTACTTTTCATATTGTGTAATAAGTTACGTTTAATATTTAATGCAATGTTTTATCAGTATAACTATCTCTGCTTGTTATGCCTGCCAAAGCAATAAAAAGATCTGTGACCTTAGTTTTGTTTTGCTAGGGGATGCTTAATCGTAAATAATTATCGTATGTCATAGCAGTCTGGTTATATAAGGTTTTTTTAGGTTAAAGTTGCGTAACAGATCAAAAATAATGAAAATAATCTTTTAAACTCAACTGAATGTGATAAATAGCATATATTTTCTTCTTGGGAGTTGTAATTTCGGGATTCTTTTAAAGAATAAAGCGCTATAAACCGTGAGTAATGACTTCTTGTGTTCTGATTTTCTTTATCTTTATGACTTTAGTGAAAACGCGAACAAAAGAATGTCTGCATTTCTCTAAATTGTAATAAAACAATAAATGGGTCTCAGACCTTAAAAACAGAGATATTATGAAAGTGATTAATGGAGCGATTTTATTAGCAGTAGCCGTAATGATGATTGGTTGTGGTGGAAATACCAATAAAGATGCTTTAAAAGATACATCTACAGAGCAAGTCGCAGATAGTAATAAAGTTGCGGCAGGAAGTTATGCTAATGAACAATTAGGATATAGTATCACTTATCCGAAAGATATTCTTATACTTGATGAGTCCACGGTGAACAGCGAGCAACAAGTATTTAAACCTGTTGAGGGTAAGGCCGAACTTCGTATATTTAGTGATAAACGTGTAGATAAAAGCGGTACTCCGATTGCATTCAATGCCGCTTATGAACAAGATATAGCGGACAGGAAAGGTCGGCAAATAGCACATAGCTCATTAAGTCCTAATTATTATGTAATATCGGGATTGGATGGTGATTTGCTTTATTATCAAAAAACGATTTTTTCGAAAGGAGGTTTAGTCACAGCTGTGCTTAAGTATCCTAAAGAGGAAAGAGATATTTTTAACGCTATGCTTAATCCACTATTTGGTTCTTTTAAATAATAAAAGATTAGAGTTTTCATAAAAAAAGGTTGCATCCATTAATGGGTGCAACCTTTTTTATAGAACTAAATTTCAATTATTTGATACTTAGCTGATTATTTTTTTAATTTGACAATTACTACACCCTTTTTAGCTCTGTCTCCATATAAAGCTATTGTTTCATCATTGCCTTTGTTCCAAACATTAACACTTTCTATTCTATCGGGATTTATTGTATCAATAATCTCCTTACTCACTTCTTTGCCATCTACAATGAATATAGGGACATCAGCTTTAATATTAGTCATCTCAAAAGCCTCATCTTTAGCAGGTGAGTTTTCTGCTGTTGCACTTTGGTTTTCTTCTGCAAGTTGATTTGAGGTTGTCAGGACATCATTATTCATCGCAGTAGCGAGTAATGCTCCTCCTTTTGTTGTAATTATTATTACCCCATTTGTACCCTTGTCTCCATATATTTCTGTTGAAGACTTGTCTTTAAGTACAGATATCGATGCAATCTCGTTCGGTTCAAGCTTTCCCATTTCTACGGATGAGGATTCTTTCCCGTCAATAATGAACAATGCTTTGTTAGGATCGGTATTTTCAGTATTACTGCTATTGTCTGCGGCATAGCCGATAACCTTTAACGGCTCGCTGGCATTATTGGCTCCGAATCCTATGACATGTATTGTAGAATCCTGTGCAGGTGCTTCCGCTTGGTTAATCGGGTTCTGATCGACAGGCTTAAATGTATAGCGAGGAGTTGCCGAAGCCCAAAAGAATAATCCAAAAGAGGGAATAAGAGCCAGTATAGCTGCTTTTCGCCACGGTGAAGTTTTTACTTTCTTAATCATAAATAAACGATTTAGTTGGTTTGGATAATTAAATGAATTGGAGAAAGAAAACACCGGGCCCTGAAATCTTTGATTGATAAGTGCCGCTTGGTATACAGCAGGCGAAATGCCTGAGTCTATAACGGCTTTATCAGCTAAGAATTCGTGATTTTCTTTCTGTGACGACACGTAAAACCACATCAGAGGATTGAACCATTGCAGTAATAGTGCACATTCGCTGCATAACAGATCGATCCAATGTTTTTGAGATATGTGAGTTATTTCATGTTTTATTATTAAATCTTTTTCGGTCTCAGTTAAATCCTTAGTATTGATGGCAATACAATTAAGTACCGTAAAGGGTGATTTTATTTCTACACTGTCTATTAATTTATAGTTATCACACTTTGTCGTCTCTCCCGATTTTATCAGTTTGATGAGTTTTCTATATGATGTCAGGTTACGAAGTAATTGTATTGTAATCCCTGTCAGATAAATAACAGACAGAATGAGCCAAATATCTATTTCTAGTGTTTTGGGTGCTTTTTGTATACTTGCTATCTCTGTTGCATTTGCTGATATTGAGAATGGCAGGACTACATCGTATGAAAAACGTATACTTGGGATTATAAAAGATGCTATCAAACCACTTATCAGAAATGCTCTGTTGAAACGAAAGAATGTGGTGGAGCGCAGAAATATCCTATAAATGAGAAAGAATATTCCTATGCAGATACCCGACTGGGCAATGTATGTTATAAGTTCTTTCATAATTATTATTTGTTTTGTTCTTCTTGCAAGGCTTGTTTTGTTTCCTCCATTAATTTATCCAGATCATCTATCGATAAATTTGTCTCCTTGGCAAAGAAAGAGGTGAGAGAGGAAAACGATCCGTCAAAATAGTTTTTAAGAAAGCCGAATAATTGTTTCTTCGAATAATCATCTTTTTTGATAATTGCCCAATATACATTCGACCGTCCATCAGTTCTGTGTGCTACAAATTCTTTAGTCTCTAATATCCCTAATATAGTAGCAATAGTAGTTCGTGCGGGTTTGTCCTTAGCGAACTCTTTTAGTATATCTTGTACTGTGGCTTCTTCTAAAGTCCAGAGTATGTGCATTATTTGTTCTTCAGCTTTTGTCAGTTGCATAATTTTCGATGTTATGAAGCAAATGTATGTCTAATTTTTTAGACATACAATAGTTTGCCTGATTTTTCGTCTAAAAAAATAGACGATGGTGGGTTTTTCTTTTGAATTTAGTTAAAATCTGTTTTTCTAAATGTGTTGATAAATCTTTGTAAAGCTCCTTCTGATAAAGAAAAAGGCAGTATTACGATAGTATTTATTCTTAGTTAAAGAATGTAAGGATATTAAACCTATACAGCTTTGTGTCGTCAAAGATGCATAAACAATTAAAAGTAAAAAGAATATGAAAAAGATATTATTATCATTAGTACTATTAGCAAGCATTTCATTAGGTTTATCGGCTCAGGGAAGAGATGGCGGACGTAGAGGAGGAGACAGATCGAAAGCTCTACAAGAATTGAATCTTACCGCTGAGCAACAAGAAAAAGTGAAATCTCTATCCAAAGAATTTAAGACAAAGAATGATACTCTAAGAAGTCAACAAAGAGAATTAAGAAAAAGCCATCAGTCTGATTTTATGGCAATACTAACTCCGGAACAACAAGTGAAGTGGAAGGAGAGAGTAGAGAAGAGATCGAGAAATGAAAATAGAGCTGGAAAGAATCCGGGAAGAAACGGCAGAGGAGGAAAGCGAATGAATCTGGATGCTGCAACTACTGCAAAATTGGATGATTTGAAGTCTAACTTTTTAAAAGAGAAGAAAGCGGTAGAAATGAGCCGTATTGCCCCCGAAGCTCAAAAAGAAAAGATACAAGGCTTGAAACAAAAATATAGAACAGATCGTAGAGAGATTATAAAAGAAGCGCGTCCTAAAGCAGCTGAAAAAAGTAACTCGTAAATATTCGGTATATATAAGTAGAGTTAAATATTTAATGCGATATTTTATCAGTATAACTGTCTCTGGCTGTTATGCCTTCCAAAGCAATAAAAAGGTCTGCGACCTTAGTAAAAAAGCACCTTGATTTCAAGGTGCTTTTTTTATTTATTCTTGTTGTCCGAAGTTTGATAATTGTTGGATTGCCATTTGAGCCATTCCCTTTTGTCCGAATTGATTCTCCGGATCAATGTTAATACATTCCTCAAAGTCTTTGAGTGCCTCTTTTATTACACCTCGATTGGCTAATGTCAATCCACGATTAAAGAATAGTTGAGGATCGAAGGGGTCAAGCTCCACTGCCTGATTATAATCAGCAATAGCTTTGTCATACTCTTTCAAATTGACATATGCTGCTGCTCTGCAACTTAGATTTATTGTATTGTAGGGATTTATACCAATCGCTTTATTGTAATTTTCGATTGCTTCTTCATACATACCCAGATCATCGTAAGTATATCCTAAGTTACAATGGTAATCGGCATTTTCAGGGTCTAAAGCTATGGCTCTTTTATAGTCAATAATAGCTTTCTGGTATTCACCTAGTTTATTATAGGTATTTGCTCTGTTGTAATAAAGAGCTGGAATAGTGTTTGCTATCTCTATTGCCTTATCGTGATAGGATAGAGCTTCTTCGTATTGTTGCAACTCAGAATAAGCTACTCCTGCACTACTGTAACGATCTACCTTTTGTTCGGGAGATTCTTCTGCGGAGTTTGTATTTTGCTTTTCTATTTCTTCTAATAAAAGCCTTAATGCACTAGCTTTCTCTGCACCTGCCGGTTGGTGGAGCGCATCTCTTAACTTCTCAGAGTAAAGAGAAGAATAATTTTCTTGTGTGCCGGGCTCATTATTTCCGGTTTTATCTAATCCTAGAAATCCGAGTATTTTATTTAATCCGCTATTACTCATATTTGAAGAGGTCGCCGACCTTTGATTGTTGTTATTTAATAAATACAAAAGTAATCAAAAATTGTATCACGAGTATATTATCTTATTGTCGTATATTCACTTTTCAGCCTTAATTGAACGAAATGTATTTGGAAAATAAATAAAGAAGGTTTATTCTGATACAGAGTAAACCTTCTTTATAGAGTAAGTTAATGTGTTAATGTTGTTTCGCTTTTCGTCCTCGTGTTTTCGGTGGAGACTGTAATGTCTCTCTTGAATTGGGTTGTTCTTTTTCTTCGGGTTGTTCCGCCAACCACGATTTTAACTGATTTACTTTACGTATCAGGCAACTGGCACACGATTGAGGTGTTTCGGCTACTGTAAATACTTCGTTATATAATCCGTAGATGCGGCTCATGCTGTATCTGTGTGTAGAATTTACTTCTTTGATAAGTGAGATTACCTTCTCTTTTAAGATCTCGGTTTTACTTGTTGAGCTGTTTTGTGTCATAAATATTTTATTTTATTATTTTCGATTTATCATTAAGATATAATATGCCGAATATGGCAAGAGCAAAAAATACTCCTACCACCCAAAATAGGAGTGACGATATTACGATAGATACTATTGTACAGATGATCCACAAAAGATGAAAAGTGAGGCAAGGTTTACAGTTGAAAGGCTTTCTGTCTAGCTTATCCGAAAAACGGTTTAAAGCCAAATGCTTGCTTTCTGTAAGTATTTTACCTAAAAGGATGCCCGATAAATTTATAAAAATGCAGAGGATAAATAAAGTCAGCATAAGGAATTGTTTTCCTTATAGATAAAACAAATTTGAACCGATGAAAAAGTTAGAATATCGAGGTAATCGATTGGAATACAGTATATATTGCACTATTCTTCTTTATGCTGCAAAAACAAAAAAAGCAAGAAAAAGAGTATGTAAGCAGGCTTTCCGTTACCAGATCATTACCTGTTTTGTTTAACGAAAACAGATGTAAAATAATGATTTTAAACGTGTTAAAAGCTTGAAGTAGATAAGGGCGGTATAATGGTGTGAAAAATCTTTGCATCAGGCGTTTTACTCACTATTCGGTTGTTTTCTTCATAAGGTCATATAACTCATTTGAAAGTAATTTTAATACTAAAAAATGAGCCTTATGAATGATGAATTAAAGGTACTGTTCTACCTGAAAAAGAATGTCAAAACTAAAAATGTATTATGCCCTGTGATGGGGCGTATCACTATCGGAAAATCGATTGCCCAGTTCAGTTGCAAACTGGATGCCGATGCGAATTTATGGGATAGCAGATCGGGACGGCTAAGCGGAAAAAGCCAACCCGCTCAATCGGTCAATCGTAAAATTGAGAACTTAAGCCAACTTATTCACCGGCGTTACCGGGAACTAACGACCAGTCAAAAAGAGGTTTCAGCCAAAGATGTAAAAGAAGCTATGCAAGGCATTGCCACATCACAGGAAACCCTACTCGATTATTATGCAAAGAGCAATGAGCTATTCTTGAAACGGACAGGCATCGACCGCAGCATTAATACCTATATGGCTTACGCAGATGCAAAAAAATGTGTACAATCATTTATCCGGTATAAATACGGACTGTCCGATTTTTTTCTTAAATCATTGACCTATTCTTTTATCGAAGAATATGGTACCTATCTGCGTATTGAGAAAAAGTATAAACCCAATACCGTTCTAAACTTAGTGGTTTCACTTCGTCATGTCGTCCGTATGGCTGTCCATAAAGGAGTCATAAACAGAGATCCGTTCGACGGATATGTAGCCAAAGGATCGAAAGCAAAGCCCAAAAGCCTTACTCAAAGTGAATTGGAACAAGTGATGGCTATTAAATTACAGACCAAAAAGCAAAACATCAGTCGGGATATGTTTTTGTTTGCGGCATTCACCGGTTTAGCGTTCATCGATGTGAAGAATTTGAGACAAAAACACCTGGTAACCATGGAAGACAAAAGCCAATGGATACATACGCACAGGCAAAAGACGGGTACGGCATTTATAACTGGGGCAGGGAATCAGAGAGGCAGGAGCAACTGAAAATAGAGCATATCAGGCAACTCAATATGCGGAGATCCTCCGATACTATACCCTATGAATTTAACCAGAATAAAGACAGGATCCGATGAAGATACGCAATAGCACTTTTAAAAAAATGGATACGGTAACATTCTATACCGTGTCTATGCTTTTGATTGCATTTTTTTGTTGGATCATAGGTGATTCTAAGGTATCCAACCTAATTATGATTGATCCGGGTATAACAACGACAATGGATTATAACCTTGAAACAGGGCATACTACTTACAATCTAAAACAATATAATTATGAATGAAATAACAAATACTAATTCAAAACTCAAGCAGCAGTTTAAGAAATACTCTGTTTTTGTCTTGATGGCAATTATCGGTGTAGGCTCCCTCTGGCTGATCTTTAAACCATCCGATGCCGATAAAGCCAAAGAACAGGTGGGTATGGGCTTTAACTCGCACATACCTGATCCGAAAGCAGACGGTATTATCGGAGACAAGAAAGATGCCTACGAACAGGAACAGATGCAGCAACGCCAAAAGGACAGGATGCAGTCGTTAGAAGGGTATGCCGACATCTTGGAGAACTCAAAAAATGAGAGAGTCAGTATTGATTTAACTGATAAGCCGGAACAAAAAAAGGTTCAATCTGCCCCTAAAGCTCCTATTAACAATTCGGTATCTGCCTATCAGGACATCAACAAGACACTCGGTAATTTCTATGAAAAACCAAAAGATGATCCTGAAAAAGCTGAATTAAAAAAGAGACTGGATGAATTGGAAGCGAAGCAAAATGAAAAAAGCGATAAACAATCGGCTATGGATGAACAAGTGGCTTTGATGGAGAAATCTTATCAACTGGCAGCGAAGTATATGCCGCAGGGGCAGAGTCAAAGCGAACCTTTTCAAGACCAACCTACGAGTACAGGTAATGAAAGCCTGAGTAAGAAGATTGTGAAAGGAACTTCCAATAATTCGAATAATGGTAAAACAAAGATTAGCCCTGTGCGTCAGCTTCAACAGCAAACGGTATCGGCATTGGCTCAGAACATCAGCAACGAAGAATTATTTGTACAATACGACCAGGCACGGAATGTCGGATTTAATACCATGGATGCCAAAGAGGGAGTCTCTGAAAAGAATACGATCTCTGCTATTGTAGATAATGACCAAACGGTTGTTGACGGGCAAAGTGTCCGGCTTCGTTTGACTGAACCTTTGATGTCAGGCACTACGGTTATTCCTGAAAATACGATTATAACAGGGATGGCGAAGATACAAGGCGAACGGCTGGATATTCTGATTTCCAATATAGAGCATCAGGGGACAATTATTCCTGTGGAAATGACTGTTTTTGATTCGGACGGGCAAAAGGGTATTTACATCCCCGGCTCTCTGGAAATGAATGCCATCAAAGAGATTGCCGCCAATATGGGCAGTAGTGCGGGTACAAGTTTCACGATGACGCAGAGTGCGAGCCAGCAAATCGCATCGGATCTGACCAAAGGTGTGATACAGGGAGCTTCGGGTTATATGCAGAAAAAGATCAGGCAGATTAAGGTAACGCTAAAGTCGGGCTATCGGGTGATGTTAATGCCGAAAGCCAATTAGTTAATGTGCTAATATGAAAATTTGAAAATGAAAAATAAAGAATGAAAAATTTAAAAATAAGAATAATGAGAAAATATATTATTGCATTTGCATTGTTGTTCGGAGCATTCGGCATCAATGCACAAACAGAAGATTCCACAAATGAGCTTCTTAAACAGGAGTTACAGCAGCTTCTTAAACCGTCATCGGGAGATTATTATGAAGGGTTATCCAAGAAAATAACCTTCGACCGAATGATTCCGCCTTATGGCTTGGAAGTAACCTTTGATAAAACGGTGCACGTTATTTTTCCTTCTGCTATCAGGTATGTCGATCTGGGATCGAATAATATAGTGGCAGGCAAGGCAGGAACTTCGGAAAATGTAATCCGAATAAAGGCTGCTATTCGAAATTTTGAGACGGAGACCAATATGGCGGTTATTACCGAAGAAGGTAGCTATTACACCTTCAATATCAAATATGCGGATGAGCCGGAAAAACTGAACATTGAGATGAAAGATTTTATGCACGACGGTATAGCGATCAATAAACCGAATAATTCGATGGAGATTTATCTAAAAGAATTGGGAAGTGAGTCGCCCCGCATGGTTTATCTGATTAACCGTTCCATTTATCAGAACGATAAGCGATTGGTAAAGCATATCGG
This sequence comes from Indolivaga alginatilytica, assembly GCF_003201355.1. GTDB lineage: Bacteria > Bacteroidota > Bacteroidia > Bacteroidales > Dysgonomonadaceae > Dysgonomonas_A > Dysgonomonas_A alginatilytica. The sequence continues at coordinate 7,255 of NZ_QICL01000049.1, read as the reverse complement.
GAGTAAGCGTTTTGGTATTCAATATCTGCTGAAAGGTATTTATACACATAACGGCTTATTGTATCTGCATACACAGATAAAGAACGCATCGAATGTGCCTTTCGATATCGATTTTGTGCGTATTAAGATAGTGGATAAGAAAATGAGCAAGCAAACTGCCATACAGGAAACGGTCATCTATCCGCTCAGAGCTTATAACTTCGTCTCTCAGGTGGGTGGTAATAAGGCTGAGCAAACCGTCTTTACTATTGATAAGATTACTATACCCGATGACAAGCAACTGCTGATAGAACTGTTTGAGAAGAACGGCGGACGAAACCAGTCTTTTGTGATTGAAAATGAAGATTTGATAAGGGCTAGAGTAATTAACGAATTGAAAATAAAGTAATATGAGAAATCTAAAGAGATTAATCTTGTTAACACTGTGCCTTGTCCTTGTCGGGCAGGCTCAGGCTCAACGCTACTTACCGGGACAGAAAGGTTTACAGGTAACTGTTGGGGCAGTGGATGGCTTCAATCTTAAAAAAGGCGATAAGCAGGCGTTTTGTTTGGGTATTGCACATTCTACTTACACCAAAGGTGGTAACCGATGGTTATTCGGAGCGGAGTATCTCGAAAAGAAGCATCTGTATCGGGATATATTGATTCCTGTTTCGCAGATAACAGGTGAAGGGGGCTATTACAAACAATTCTTAGCAGATCCGAGCAAAACGGTTTTCCTGTCAGTGGGTGCTTCTGGAATGGCGGGTTATGAAACGATCAATTGGAGTAAGGAACTGTTGTTCGATGGGGCGACTATTCAAAGTAAGGATAATGCGATCTACGGTGGTGCTGTAACGTTTGAGATTGAAGCATTTCTGACGGATAGGCTTGTATTATTAGCGAATGTGAGAGAGCGTATACTGTTCGGTTCTTCGATTAATAAGTTTCATACTCAAATAAACGTTGGAGTAAAATTCATTATAAACTAGCCTCCCAAACCCTCCGAAGGAGGGCTTCAAGAGGATAAATACAAATACGATATGAGAAAATTTGCATCTTATTTAATCTACGCGATACTGATTGCCTGTATCGCATGTGCCTGTAGCGACGATATTGATATTAAGCAAGGTTATGAATTCAAGGTTACTCACTTGCCTGTTCCCAAAAAGGTAAAGAAAGGGGAAACGGTTGAGATTCGTTGTCAGTTGGAGCGTTCGGGTAGGTTTGACCAGGCGAGGTATTATTTGAGCTATTTTCAAAGTGATGGTAAAGGTTCTTTGTCGATGGATGGTACGGTATTTTTGCCGAATGATACCTATGATTTGACGAAGGAAACATTTCGGCTGTATTACACTTCTCAGTCCGATGAACAGCAAGTGATTGATATTTATTTCTCGGATAATTATCAGAATACCTCCTTTTTAAGTTTTTCGTTTAACAATGATAATAACGACAAGGAGGAATAGCGATGATGACAATGATGGTAATTTCGTATATCTCTACGTGGGTAAGTATTATTTATTCATTCATTGCGGAAAGCTCCGAGTGATGTGGAATTGTGAGGAGATGGAGTAAATTTATAGAAAGGGCTGAGAATTTAAGTTTCTCAGTCTTTTCTTTTTAAATTTGTATTTACTAATAATATAATCTCTATGACTGACCAAGGTATTTTGATTCATTACTACGACACAGTGAAAGCATTGTTAAAAGCAAAAGGTGAAACTGAAATTTTAAAATTGTTTAAGAGAGACAACTTGAGGTGTATACAAACCGGACATGATAACTGGAATGGTGGAATTGATTTTTATCAAGTAGAACTTTCTGTTTCTGCTACAGAATATGTAAGATTAGAGAAGAAAGATAAAATTGGGAATATAGAATCCTTAATAAATTCAATTCTCAATGATGTAACTAAAGGAGACGAAAGTATTGTTTTTAATAATGTGATAATTGTACCTTTTGATCCTGCTGATGATATTGATCCCGAGGAAGATGTTGCAGACTTTACATTTTGGGATTTTGGCTACTATAATATATTTATCAGCCATTTAACCAAAGATAAAATATCAGCATCAAATTTAAAGGCTGCATTAGCTTCTTATGGAATTTCCAGTTTTGTTGCACATGAAGATATTGAACCAACAAAATTATGGGCTAACGAAATAGAGAGTGCACTAAAGACGATGCATTGTTTGTGTGCTGTAATTACTCCTGAATTTAATAATAGCAAATGGTGTGATCAGGAAGTTGGCTATGCTTTAGGTAGAAATATTCTGGTTATTCCAATTAGGAAAGGATGTGATCCTTATGGTCTTTTAGGCAAAATTCAGGGTATACAATCCAATGGTAAGAGTGCAAATAAGTTAGCTGAAGAAATATTCCATATATTATGCAGCAACAAACTTTCACAGAAGACTTATCTCAAAACATTAGCCAGCCTATTCCTAAACTCAAAAAGTAATGATGAGGCATCCAAATGGTTAGGTCTTATTAAAGATATAAAGTTTGTAGATAATGAAATTGTTGAGTTCATACATTCTAATTATCTCTCAAATAGCAACTTATCAGATGACTCAATTCTAAAAACAGCTAATGGGTTTTTTACAAGGCATTCCTTTAAACCTTTGCAAAGAACAGTTGTTATTGAAGAAAGTGTTGATGATGATTTGCCTTTTTAAAAATAACAATTTTCCCGTCAGTCTTCGTTTCTTTTTTCCGGATCAGGCTTACGAAAAGAAAGAGGGAGAATTCTAATTCATCTTCTTTTTTCTCCTATTTACCGGGAGGTATACACGCTACTAATTTATCAAACAAAGGCGTTTTGGTAATGTATTCGACTGTGTCGAATGCCTTTCCCTGTTTATTGATGTTTACCAAGCCCCAATAGTTAAGGAAACGATCAAAAGTGCGTAGGCAGTAGCAATGAGTGAGAAAGCCTTCCAATGTTCCGGGTACCGCTACTTCGAAACTATCTATTAGCATCGGAAAAGCATTTATATATTTTTCTGCATAGAACCTACTCGTTTTGTTCTGATCACCATATTTATTGACCAAAATAAGCGAAAACCCAACTCCAAACTGTCCGACTTCTTCCATCCCCCAATTATCGAAACTCGACCAATTGAAACGGTGTACAAAAAATAAAAACAGATGTTCAAATAGATTGACATCGGATTCAAGCAGTTTTCTGCCCTTTAGAGTAAGGCTGAGTTTGCCATGTCTTTTTAGGCAGACACCCGATGACACTAAGATGTAATGAGCCAGAGATATTATATCCGAATCATTCTCTCTTTTTAGTTTTACATAGCCTTGTTCGATGTTATCTTCTTTAAAATAGCCCAGATTATACAATTCAATGACAAACTTAGGAGGCAGATAACCATTAGGAGTCAGTTTGACTGACCCTTCCCGTTTGATAATCTCAGCCAGGCTTCTGATTTGCACATATAAAGGGCTTTGTGCATAATCATCCTTACTTAGCTTACGCAGATAAACCGGAGAACTTTCGTCGAAGGGATGATGCAATATTTTGAACATTTCGGAAGTACAATAGCCTTCAAACTCAGGAACAGAGTGACCGTTTTTATCATCCATTATCTGGTCAAGAGCTTGTTGCAATTTTTCCATTGTAAATCCTTCATCCGGAAGTTCATTCGGGAATAAATCAATTTTCATCACTTTTCTTTTTTATAGACAATACTACAAGCCCCTTTTTCTTCGACTTGAATAACCTCATACTTATCTAATTTCTCATAGACTTCCCCTAATGTTTTACAACCGTAACGACGAGGTTTGTATTGAGGATATATCTTTTTTAGCATAAATCCAAGTTCGGATAATGCTACTCTCTCTTTTTCATAGAGATCAAATGCTTTATCAAAAATATGGGCTTCCTTTTGCAATATGGTTTCCGGAGTATCTCCACTTTCTAATTGAACCCTTGCTATCGGCTTTATATCATTATATTTGACCTTTTTATTATGATTGGCTTGCTCTACAGGATTTTCAGTAATTTCTCCATCGTCAGTTGTAGAGCCATCTCCTTGAAGTTTGGCTTTTCTCTTTTGTCCTTTTGCTTTTTTCTGCTTCTCTTTTTTGAATTTCTCTTTGGCAATCAGCTGTTTAATCGATTTTACTATTAATGGCTCTTCCCGTTTGAAACGTTTGAAGTAAATATCCTCTATGAATTGGGGCAATGGTGCTTTCCATGTTTCCTGCTTGTGATTATCGACTTTACCTAACTTATCGGGATTTAAACCTAATTCTCTCGCCATCATAGTATGTCTATCCGACAGGCGATGTTTCTTTTGTGCAACTAACCATTTATCCAGTTTCACAGCCATAATGCAACAATCTTAGTTTTGCGAATTTTTCAGATGATCCTCAATCAGAAATTCATTAACGGTATAATCCTTTGCTTCCTCTTTGGCTATCAGTCCATATTTAAAAACCAACTCATCCAATAGGCTCAAAGGCAAATGTAGATAGGCTGCAAAATCGGGATGATAAGATAACCCGAAACCAAACATAATGCCATCATGTTCATTTTCACAATCAATCATCAGAACACAGTAATTATGTTCGTGGGTAGCATCAATACTCATAATCACTTCAGCATCCGAAATATTTGAGGGTTTAATACCTTCAGGCATCAGCTTGTAAAATTCAAAATCTTTCCGACCACATGAAATGTATGTGGTATATAATTCCCGAAGTTGATCCGTAGTCAGATGATTGATAAAATAAAAACGTTCCGTCATATTTTAGAAGTTTAATCCATACCAAAGGAAGTAAAATTCTATGAACAGAAAATAAAAAAGGGTAGCAAAAATCTACCCAATGAAAGTTATTGTATCTTTTGAACTTCTTACTTAGAGAGTTCAATTGATTTTTTACGAAATTCTTTCAACGCCTTTTCAATAGCCAGCGATGATTTTCTGGCACGGGTTCCGGCTGCTTTGTTTCCGGCTTCTACTTGCAATGCTGCGTCTTTTGCAAAATCAGCAAATAATTGATTCAAATTGTCTGTTAGTTGTTTCATGTTTGTTTTTTTAATTATTTCAGGGGCAAAGATAGTTAAACCGACTAATTTATTCTCATGGTTTTTTGTTTCTTTTCTTCCGTTCAGACTCATGAGAAAAGAAACGGACTGAATTTCTCAGTCCGCCTTCATGTTGCTTTGTATTAGTATCTGTCCCATAATTAATTATTTTATTCAATTCTATATTCTCCCAAAAAGTTCTCGCATGGTACAACTAACATATCCCCGTCCATTAAAAATATATCTGCATATTTGAGAGATAGGTTTTGATGTGCGATACTGTTGGCACATAGCCAAAACTCATTCCAATCCCATCCATAAATGGTTAGCCGTGTTAGTCTGCGACCTACATAGCCAAAATCCTCATACGGTTTAAACTGTCGTTCCGGTTTAAATATATGTTCTCTGTATCTGAACTCATCAGCCTTTAGCCCTTTGGTAACAACAATCATTAGCTTTTCTTTGAGTTTGCTTCTTCGGACATAGAAATAGTTGGGTATCCTTTTGTCTATTCTTCGAAAATGCTCCATTGCTTCCTCTACTTCCCCCAATCCTGCCAATAAATCGACTTCATCGGTACAATAACGGGCGTGTGTATAAGTTGATAACTTCCTCATTTTTATGCTGTTTTTTTGTTATTATAATCTTCCAATGCCTTATCTAATACTGTTTGTAGTTTTGCAAGTCCATCGACACGTTGTTGTAATTTGACTTGTGCATCCAACCAAATAGGGTCATTTTCAAAATCATGGAATAATGTTTTTAATCTTTCTTCCTCGTATTTCTTTATGATATTCTTGGCTCTTGTTACTAATCCCTTCCAACGGATAACCTTTGAATACAGGCTGTCATGGTCTAATCTAAGAGAAGTGTTTTTGTCAAAATGGCTGTGCCATATACAGATATATTCTTTGGGGTATTGGCATTGTAATTTGGCTGCTCTCCATCTGAATACATAACTGTACTTTTTACTCATATCAGCAGGGAGCGTATATGTGTAGAGAATTACATCGGCTGCATGGCAATCGTTGGTTCTGTAACCGATGGATATAATTACCCATCGGTTTACATTCAATTCTTTCTCGACTTGCTGTTCAGCCTTTTGTTGTTCAAAATAATCATTCATAATAGTATCAACTTATGTATTGTTTATGCTGCCATTCTCTCCTCTATCAAAGCGATATTCTCATTGACAAGGTTGATAATTTGACTGTGGTATTCGGTGCATTTATTACATTTCCCTCTGCTTTGGATAACTTTCAGTTGAGACAATGAGACTTCGATTGTTTCGATACGTTTGCCGTCTATGCAAGCCGACAATATCAATGAATCTTCTTTTGAATGATAAGTGCTGACACAGTGTTTCATGAACTTTCCCTCAGTAATTATTTCGGCTACACTTTCTAACACACGGATATTGATAAGCCCATCGAAGATTACAATTCCGAAAAACTTGGCTTTGGCTTCTTTATACGAATCTTCCTTTTCGAGTTGTTTCTCTATTTCTAAAAGTGCATCGGCTTTTGCTTTCTTGATTACATAGCGGTCGTGTTCTGCTCTCAGATTGGCAGGACAAACATATTTAGCATTGTGCAGGTCTTTGCCAAAGAACCGAAGCAAGTCGATATAGTCGCACCACATAGTCGCATCCTTAATCTTATATCCGTTGCGGATACATATTTTGATAGATGTCCAATAATTGTCTGTATTCTTCCAACCGCTATCCATGATTCGTTGGAGTAGCTTTGTATATCCTGCTTTTATCAGTGTTTCGGCTCTGCTGTCGGTTAGTAGAGTACGGAATAGGTCCAACGGCTTTTGATTGTATAAGGCTTTCTTATAGCCTGTACGCTTTAATTCGGAAATTAGTTTTTGTTTCGGATAAACTGCTCCTGTGGATATCCTATCATAGATATTTATATAATACTTGTTGTTGATATTTTCGCTACGCAGTTCTAAAGAAGTATGAAATAGCCATGAATCATAGTAGCACGTTCCCATTGTCTGGCGAAGCCGTGCAAATGTGACGTGTTTGCCATTGGGTGCTATCCAGCGTTGCATGACCTCCGAATGCGTGTATTCGGGTAGCTTGCCCACTTTGGTGGTATAGCTTAACATAATCGTCCGTACAACCTGGTAGCCTTTGTGTGCATCTATAACAGTCATATAGTAGCTGTCATTGAAACTCCGCTTTTGACTTGTCTTGACTATCAGTTTTGATTTACAGTTCGG
>NZ_QICL01000048.1 GCF_003201355.1 Indolivaga alginatilytica | reverse complement strand
TCTTTAAGTATGGACTAGACAATATAGCACAATGGTTGTTAAACCCTTATTGTCAGATAAATACAAATCCTATAAAATTTTTGTCATGTACTTAGAATTCAGTTACTATTAACACTACAAACCGTTACTTATCAACGACAAAAGCCATTATATTCCACAAACAAAAAAAAGGATGATTTTTGAGAATCATCCTTTTTTATCTTTTGATATTATATGTATTTAATTACATAATACCTTTTTCTCTTAGTTTTTGTTGCCATTTCCAAGCCGAAGCCATTGTATCCTCTATGGTTTCTTTAGCTGTCCAGCCTAATACGTTATTAGCTTTAGACGGCTCTGCCCATATTTTAACGATATCTCCTGCACGACGGTCAACTATCTTATAGTTTACTTTTGTTCCCGATACTTTTTCGAAAATATTGATAAGTTGCAATACCGAAACACCATTTCCTGTACCCAGATTAAAAATCTCAACTTTATCAGGAGATTTATCTTGCAACATTCTGTCTATTGCTACAACGTGAGCTTTAGCCAAGTCGACTACATTGATAAAATCGCGAACGCATGAACCGTCAGGAGTATCATAATCGTCTCCGAATACACTCAGTTCTTTACGAATACCCATAGCAGCTTGAGTAATAAAAGGAACCAGATTTTGAGGAACTCCATTAGGAAGCTCACCAAGTTCAGCAGTCGGATGTGCTCCTACGGGATTGAAATAACGTAATATTATACTTTTGATATTGGCTCCGGAAGTTACAAAGTCCTGAATAATCTCTTCATTGATCTGTTTTGTATTTCCATAAGGAGAAGCAGCAGGTTTAATAGGTGCTGTTTCGTCAATAGGATTTACATCAGGCTCACCATAAACAGTACATGAAGAAGAGAACACTATCCCTTTCACATTAAACTCGGGCATCAATTCCAATAGATTAATCAGTGACACCAGATTGTTTTTATAATAAAGAAGTGGTTTTTGCACAGATTCGCCTACAGCTTTACTCGCAGCAAAATGGATTATTCCACTAATCGGAGAATATTTTGCGAACACTTTACGCAAGGCTTCCTCATCATTGCAATCTATTTTTTCGAATGCCGGACGAGTTCCTGTTATGCGCTCAATGCCATCAATACTATCAGCAGTCGAATTTGATAAATTATCTACAATAACAACTTCATAACCTGCATTTTGTAGTTCAACAGCAGTATGCGAACCAATGTAGCCGGTTCCGCCTGTCACTAAAATCTTTTTTTTCATAGCTATTTCAATATTGTAATTTAATTCCGTTTCATTTGTATATGAGGAATATCGTCTTCCAGATAAGGCTCTGTGGTTTGTATAAAACCATGATACTCATAAAATGCTTTTAGATACAACTGACCCGATATAGTTATCTTTGTCTCATTAAGCAGAGATTCTTCCAACTCTATCGCCTTCTCCATTAATTGGTGTCCGTAACCATATTTTCGAAAATCCCTAGCAACAATAACTCTCCCAATGGATGCTTCTTCAAAATAATCGCCTCGTTTAAACAATCGGCAATAAGCCACCAGCGTTTCGCCTATATACCCTTGCAGATGCAAAGCTTTGTAATCTTTATTGTCCACATCTAAATAAGGGCAATTTTGCTCTACCACAAACACATCAGCCCGTAAGTGGAGTAATTTGTATAATTTATAAATGTCTAAATCTTCAAAACGGTCTATTTGCCATCTTATTGTATCTGTCATTCTCGTCGTCTTATCCATACATTAAGGCTCAAACCTTTCCATTGTGTTTAAATACAAAAATACAGTTTTTTTTGCTGTCTCAGAAATATAATTGATGCGATATTCGGCTTCATAAAAAAAACGTATCTTTGCCTTAATTTTTATAATAAAATGCCCGAAAAAGAAACTCAATTTACATTCTCTAAAAATGAGAGGCTATATGCCGAAAAAAGAATTGAATCTCTTTTTGCAGGTGGAGCTTCTTTCATAGCATACCCACTGAGGGTTGTATATATAACTCGCGAAACTGAGTCGGAAAGCGAATTGCCCACAGTTTCTATATTAACCAGCGTTTCTAAAAAACGATTCAAACGAGCAGTAAAAAGAAATCGGGTAAAACGCTTGATAAGAGAAGCTTACAGATTTAATAAAAAAGAACTGATTGATTTTGCGACACAATCGAGCAAGTCATACGATATTGCATTTCTTTATTTAAAAAGTGAATTGCCCACTTATGCCGAAATAGAGAAAGCAATACTTAAGACAATAAATACATTGAACGGTAAATATCAACCGGAAACAAAAAGTGAGAATAATTCGTAAAATATTATCCTATCTAGTGCTTATACCGATATACTTTTATCGATATTGTATTTCTCCGCTCAAACCGCCCACTTGCCGCTATACACCTACTTGCTCGGAATATGCAGTACAAGCCGTCAAAAAACATGGTCCCGTTAAAGGAACATGGCTTGCTATGAAACGGATATCGCGTTGCCATCCGTGGGGAGGGCATGGATACGACCCCGTTCCCTGATTTCAAACGTGAAATAAATCGAACGAATCGGTGGCTTTCTTTATTAATTCTCTCGTAACGCTATCCACTTTTCCAAACAATTCGGTCTCAGCAAATACCCGATCTTTCTTCTTCACCCTTTTCCACATACCGATAATCTGTCCGTCTTTAACTACAACAGGTTTAAATATCCCATTCTTAGAGATTACCTTCCTATAATGTTCATCCAATATGATATGTTCTCTGTTTTTATAGCTCACAACAAACTCATCCCAAGCAGGTAGTAAGAAAACAGATTCACGACTATCTTTCAATTCCTTAAATGAATTATTGATCCAGTACTCCAAAGAATCTATTTTTTCGACAACAAAGTCGGGCTTTATCATTTCCATAGCCTTTCTGGCATCGGATACCGCCAATCCTGACCACCACACAAAATCCTGTAAGGTTGCAGGAGCATGGCTTGTGAAATACTTACGAGCCAATCTTTCTAATGCTATATTTTTATCAAAAACTTCAGTCTTAGGAATCCTTTCCTCCAACAAACGGTATGTCTGCTTACCTCCTTTTATATTACCACTACAAACTACCCCATCCAATTCTGCATGAAACATAATATGATTCAGCTTGTAACTCTCCATTTCATGCCCTTCAGCCCTTAACATTTCGCCCAGTTCCTGACGAGTTAAATGTCCATTTTCACTTAACACCTTAGCAATAAAGACATTCATCCCCTCAACTATCTTATCCGTTAATCCTAAAATCTTATCCGGTGATCTCAATGCTAATTTAACTCTGGGAGACGATAAAGCAAGCATCCAATGAATATCTGTGGCTGCAACCAGATGCCATGTAGGACGTAAAATATGCGTTCTTACAATCAACCCTTTATTTATTGCATCCTCCACCGATTTATTAGTCAAAGCAGGTAAGCGAACTCCAAGAGCCCATTTTGTCATATTGAAATCTTGCGCCTGAACCGCACCCATCCACGACACTACCTCCTGAGCAGTTTTAAGATCAGACCCCATCAACAATTGATTGTTAAGCCTAAGTTTAGCGATAAACGATGTATCCATTCTCTATATTTGTTTTATATAAATTCTATTAAACAACAAAAAAAGGTCTGAAACCTTAGAAATAAAAAACTTCTCCTCCATCAGAGGCGGTGAATCGACGTAACAAAGATTGCATATAATCAACAGCCTCAGGCAATCTTTCCTGCCCATCATAACCGTTGATAATAGCTAAAAAATGAGTTGTTCCTAAATCTAATTTAGTACGCTCATTATCACTCGTTGGCGTCCCTACCCCTCCTCGGGCATCCCGGTAAACGGGTAAGCCTTCGATGTTCAACATTCCCCGACCTATCGCTTCGTAAGGCTCATCTGCAATACCAACACCCAGAGTCAATACATTACCTTCTATTTTATCAGCATCAAAACCACCGATGGAGTATCCTGTACGTATAGATACCAAGTTAATCAGATCTACCAAAGTATCAATCTGATAAAGAGGCAAATCTCGCAATATACGCCGCCCCAAAGCTTCCGACGAGGGACGATAACGGTTCGGATCTTTCCCCAATCGCTTATAAGCATTACGTGTAGCCTCTATTGCAGGTATTTTCTTTACATTATCAATTTGGTAAGTGATTCTGTATTCTTCGATACAAGCATCAATCTCTTTCCAAAGCTCCTCACTATGGGCCGTATTTTGTACCGTTGCTAAAATAGCCACTCCCGCAAATTCGGGGCAATGAATTCTTATATCTTCCGATACTTTAATTGTAAACATAATCCATTAAATCTAGAATTGTAACAGCTTTTCTTAAATCCACACAGTTTGGTTACAAAAAAATCATTTTGTGTGTTTTCGCTACTTTTACAACAAACTGATAATCAATACACAAAAATCAAAAAGGTTACAAAGGTAACAAAAGTGACACTTTTTACATTGTTTCTTGTACTGTTTCCTTTTCTCGTGTCACTTTTATATAATCCATTGATTTTATTATAGATAAATAATGTCAGTGACTTTTTCAGAAGAAGGGACAAAACACGCCCCTACTCTTTACTTCGGACAACTGCAAGACAATATCCAGACGAAAGTAACAAAAGGTCTGTACTCCCACAAATTTAAGTTTTTAGAGAATATGTAGAGTCTAAAAACTTAGTTTATATAAAATTTTGATGTTTTTTTGGTGCAATCTGAAAGTTTTGGCTAACTTGCAAAGCTTAGAATTCTTAATTATTTTATGGACTTATATGACATACACACCCACGACGCTCCTTCTCCGAACTCGGATGATGACGAGAGTCTGAGGCAAAACATTTCTTATATTGTAAATGTGTACCCTCTTGGTTTTGAATACGCCAAAGATAACGAAAACTATCCTTGGTTTTCCTGCGGAATACATCCCTGGTATTCGGAAGATGCAGAACCCCAACTTAAATTTTTGAAAGAAATTGCAGGCGATCCCCGCATTGTAGCCATCGGAGAGGCCGGATTAGACAAACTCAAAGGTCCCGACTTGAAAATTCAACAAACTATATTTGAACAACAAGTTCAATTATCGGAGCAGCTGCAAAAACCACTGATTATTCATTGCGTTAAAGCTTGGGAAGAATTGCTACATATCAAAAAACTGTACAAACCACGCCAACCATGGATTATTCATGGATATAAAGGCAAAGTGGAACTTGCAAAACAACTTCTATCACATGGGTTTCTCTTTTCGATAAATGAGCGTTTTAATGATGATGCCATTCGGGAAATACCATTAGACAGATTATTTTGCGAAACAGACATTTCTGAAACATCTATCGAAGATATTTACAATGAGGTAGCAAAGACATTGGATATATCCGTAGACGTATTGGCTTCGCAAATAGCGGAAAACGTAAAAAAAACATTTCCATTGCTAAGTATCTCCTAATATCTGACAATTTTAAATTATCGCATAGAAAAAGTATTATCCGAAACGGGTGATACTTTTTTGTTGATCATTCTCAACAGAAATCATTACTTTTACCAGCCAAAATAAAAAAACCGAATGGAAACAGATAATCTGATAGAAATCAGAAATGCGGTTCCGCGCATCAACACATTAGCATTTACCCAACCCATCAATTGGGCTGTAAACAACAGCCAACACTGGGCTATTGTGGGTCCTAACGGAGCAGGCAAGACTTTACTTATTGATATCCTGCTTGGCAAGCACGCTCTGAAATCGGGAGAGATTATCAGTAAAAACAATATCAGCATAAATACAATTGTAAAATGTGTTGCTTTCCGCGACATTTACAGCCTTGTAGATATACAAAACAGCTACTATCAACAACGCTGGAATGCAGGAGACGAGCATGAAGTTCCCATAGTGAGAGACCTTTTCTCGAAAGGAGAAAAAGAATGGGTAGAGATGCTTATTGATGCATTCAAGATCGAAGATCTGGTAGAGAAACCAATCAACTTACTTTCGAGTGGAGAACTTCGAAAAACCTTGATTGTAAGATCACTTTTATCGAAACCACAAATTCTTATTCTTGATAATCCTTTTATAGGGCTGGATGCTAAATCGAGAGTTGTTCTAAATGATCTTTTGACCAAATTATCGCTTTTGGAGAATCTGCAAATAGTTCTGATTCTTTCGCATCCCAAAGACTTACCTTCCATCATCACACATATCTTACCCGTAAAGGACAAATCGTTATTACCCGTTATCAGCAGAGACGAATTTGTGAATGACTTAAGCCTGCAAAAAAGTTTATTCAATAGAGAAACGAATGCAGATATATCCAAACTTTTAAACAATCAAACAACAGATCAATTCTCATTTGGAGATGCACTTCTATTCAAAAACATACATATAAAATACGGTACACGTACTATATTAAAGGATCTCGATTGGCAGGTAAAGCATGGCGAAAAATGGGCTTTGCTTGGAGAAAACGGCTCGGGCAAATCGACACTCCTAAGTTTGGTTTCAGGAGATAACCCGCAAGCTTATGCCAATGACATCACTTTGTTTGATCGCAAACGTGGGTCAGGAGAAAGCATTTGGGACATAAAGAAACACATCGGATACGTTTCGCCCGAAATGCACCTCTACTATTTAAAGAATGTACGTTGTATAGATGTTGTTGGGTCGGGATTTTTCGACACCATAGGTCTTTACAAAAAATGTAGTGAAGAACAAGAAGTCATCGCATTGGAATGGATGAAAATATTTGGTATCGATAACATCAAAGATGTATCGTTTCTTAATATTTCAACAGGAGAACAACGTCTCGTATTATTAGCACGTGTTTTCGTTAAGAATCCCGATCTTTTGATTCTTGATGAACCTTTACACGGATTAGATGTTGCTAATAAACATCGTATCAAGAAAATTATAGAAGATTTCTGCACTGATGACAAAGCATTGATATATGTAACTCATTATGAAGATGAAATACCCGATGTTGTAACTCAAAGAATGGTATTAACTAAACGCAATTAATTAATAAACAGGTCTGAGACCTTAAATTCAATAATCAAATGAAAAGAATTAAAATTTCGATCCTATTCGCTCTTCTCGCAAGTATACTATCAGTAAATGCTCAAGGTGTTATCGGTAAATGGAAAACTTTCGATGATGAAACAGGTGATGCTAAATCTATTGTTGAGATCACTGAAAAAGACGGTAAAATTTATGGAAAAATAGTAGAGATACTCAATCCTGCCAAAAAGGATGCTAAATGTACCAGTTGTCCCGATACCGACAAAGGTAAACCCGTTCTTGGACTATATATCATAAAAGGTTTATCGAAAGACGGTAAAGAATATTCTAACGGTAAAATTTTAGATCCGACCTCAGGAAAGTTATATAAATGTACCATCGCGCTTGACGGAAACGACAAGTTAAAGGTCAGAGGTTATGTAGGCATTTCTGCTTTTGGAAGAAATCAAATCTGGACAAGGGTTAAATAAGACCTTATAAAATCACAGACCTTTTTTAGACTTAAATTTACCTAAGTAATAAGAAGGCCTGTGATCTTAACTACAATTTAGAAATAAACGTTTCGGCTATTTCTGTTTTTTATGTAAGTTTGTGGCGATGAAAAGAATCGCTTTTATTATTCTATATATATGTGCGTCTGTGCTTGTAATTCAGGCACAGGAACCTCGTTTTATCTTCGATAACGACAGCACAAAAACAGAGGCTCCGGCTCCACAAAGAGCTTCAAATAGTAAGACTCCATCGGTCAACCTCGATTCTTTAAATAAGGTTCCACCTGCTGTTCCGGCTTGGAACATCGACCCTCGTTTGGGAGAACGTATACCTATCCCTATGGATACTATGTTATATGGCTTCCATAGAGAAAGTTTGGTTGAAGGTCAAGGATTGGCAATCGGATATCTTGGAAACTGGGGATCACCGGCTTATTCTAAGCTTTTTATTGAGCAGGACGATGCTTCTCTCTTTCAGTTTCTGGATCCTTATAAATTCTATTACAAGACACCCGGTAATCAACGCTTTCTGAGTACCAAGCAGCCCTACTCCAACATTATGTATCAATCGGGAGGAAGCCGCCAGAGTAAAGAGGAAAGATTTACAGGTGAAATTTCAATTAGCTTTGATAAACATCTTACCGTCGGTTTTGATATTGATTATGTTTACTCCAGAGGTTTTTACCAATATAATCCCGATAAACAAATCAACTACGATTTTTATGCGGCATATGTCAGCGATAAATACCAGATGCATGCATTTGTTGCTAATAATAACTTCACTCATTCCGAAAATGGAGGTATATTATACGATGGATACCTCAATGGTACAGATCCCGATAATGTAGGAAAAGATAATACACTCAGCTTTCAGACTCATCTTTCTGAAACTTGGAATTACTTGAGAGGAAAACACCTGTACATGACCAATAAATATAATCTGGGATATGAAAAGGAAGGCACCGAGAAATTTATTCCTGTTGCCAGTGTTATTCTAACCAACAGCTACACCGATCAACGCCGTAGATTCTATAGCAGGAATGTTGAAGCATTGGACGAATTTTATAATTATACGCCGCCGTCAATAAATACGGCTAGTGCACCTGTAAACGACCAGATGGCATATTATTCATTTAAGAATACCCTCGCTGTTTCTCTTAATGAAGGTTTTAGAGATTGGGTAAAATTCGGGCTAACAGCTTTTATTGAACAAGACATGAGAATATTCCGTATGCCGGGTGAAAATTTCAGATGGATTACAACAAATGATCACTCTCAAAAGGCGACATTTATTGGAGGTGTCCTCTCTAAAGAAAAAGGTGAGTTCTTAAGATATAATCTCTATGCTGACTTAGGAGTATTCGGTTATAATGCTGGAGAATATAAATTAAAAGCTGATATTAGTACCACTATTAATATTAAAGGGCAAAAAGCAATAGTAAAGGCCAACGGATATATAAAAAGTCTGGTACCCCAATTTTTCCAACAGGATTTCTCTTCCAAATATCATAACTGGAAAAATAATGATTTTAGTGATACCCGACGAGTATTTGTAGGAGGAGAAATCTATATACCTCATACGGAAACACGATTAAGTGGAGGGGTGGAAAATATTAAAAACTATATTTATTATAAAAAAACAGACCTAAGTGTTGCCAATGCCCAATATATACATCAAGAAGGGGAAAATATACAAGTAATTTCTCTTCGTCTTGACCAGAATTTACACTACGGAATTTTACATTGGGACAATCAGGTATCTTTCCAAACCAGTACCAACACTGATGTTATTCCCGTTCCAAAATTGAGTCTATATACAAATTTATATATCAAAGCAAAATTAGCAAAAGTACTAACCATGCAACTGGGTGTAGATGCACATTATCACACTAAATACTACGCACTTGGATACGATCCGGCTTTGGGACAGTTTGTCAATCAAACAGACAAGGAAGTTGGTAATTTTCCTTTTTCTACCGTCTATGCTAATTTTCACTTAAAAAAGACCAGATTCTTTGTGATGATGTATAATGTGGCAAAAGATTTCGGAGACTCCAATTATTTCACAGTACCTACTTATCCTGTAAACCCTATGATTTTTAAATTCGGATTATCTTGGAACTTTAACAATTGATATGATATAGATCAATGAAACAAAAGAAACTGGTCGGCATAGTTTTGACATTGACAATAGTAATAGCTATTATTGTTTATATCATGATGCACTATCTAAATACTCCTGTTCATCGTGATTATATTGAGGTAGAAAAAAGTGGCACCTTGCATATTGTAACCGACCTCAATCCCATAGGTTATTTTGTATCATCCGATACGGTTGCCGGATACAATTATGAATTGCTTCAAGCCTTACAGCAATATACGAATATTAACTTCGAGGTATCTGTGGAGAATAGTTTAGAAAAAAGCTTTGAAGGATTGAAAACCGGAAAATATGATCTAGTCGCACGTAATATCCCTGTTAATTCGAGCCTCCGCAATGAGTACAGCTTCACAGAGGCTATTGTAAACAACCGATTGGTATTAGTACAGCGGAAAGGAGAATTTAACAATGGTATTGAGCCTATTAGAAATCATCTTGATTTAGGAAAAAAGACTCTGCATGTAGCTGCCGGCTCCCCAAACATACTCCGGTTACAAAACCTGTCACATGAAATTGGCGATACAATATTTATTGTTGAAGATGATACCTATCAAGCCAATCAACTAGCCTTAATGGTGGCAGCAGGCGAAATAGATTATACGGTATGCGATATAAAAACAGCCGAAAGCTTAATAGCCAAAACACCGGAACTTGATATTAAAACAGATATTGGTTTTACCCATTTCGAAGCTTGGGCGGTAAGAGCCAACTCCCCTATCCTGCTTGATTCCCTAAATGTATGGATTAATCGGTTTAAAGCGACCGAAGAATACAGTAAGATACTTAAAAAATACTATAAATAAACAAGATACACTTACATTATAGAGGTGCACTATATACACCCTTATGCTAAAATAGCAATAACAAACCATTCTTCACTCATAAAAAACAGCTTTCTTAACTATCCGAGCATAATATATAAAGAAAAATGATTAAAAATGCAAAGTAGACTTTGCAATAAGACAAAAAAAAATTACCTTCGTAGAATTAATAGGTAGATTGTGGAATCCTTTTTCAGAACGCATAAATATTTAGTAGAGCACTTGGGCAGCACTGTCGAAAGACGTTTGATGGACGAGATCAATTGGAATGATCGTCTTATAGCTGTCAAAGGAACAAGAGGTGTCGGTAAAACCACGTTTTTATTGCAGTATGCAAAAAAATTCAGTGATTTAGATGGACGGGATTGTTTATATATCAATATGAATAATTTTTCATTCACATGTCGTACAATATACGACTTTGCCGAAGAATTTTGTTTTAAAGGAGGAAAAACCCTTCTGATCGATCAGGTATTTAAATACCCAAACTGGGCAAGCGAACTGAGATCATGCTATGATAAATTTCCCGAGCTAAAAATAGTCTTTACTTGTTCGACAGTTATGCAATTGGATGAAAATCCGGAAATTGCTTCTATTGTGCGTCATTACAACCTAAGAGGCTTTTCGTTTCGCGAATTTTTGAATATTATCACCGACAGTAAACTTGAGCCGGTTTCTTTACCGGATATTATAACCAAGCATAAAGAAATAGCTGCGGAGATTTGCTCCAAAGTAAAACCCCTCGCCTATTTCAGAGATTATATTCACCATGGATATTATCCCTTCTTCTTGGAAAAACGGAATTTCTCGGAGAATCTGCTCAAGACCATTAATATGATGCTTGAGATAGATGTACTCTCAATTAAACAAATAGAACAATCGTATCTTCCTAAATTAAGGAAATTACTATATCTGTTGTCACTCACATCACCGGGGAAACCCAATATAAGCCAACTGAGTGTCGATTGCGAAATCTCACGTGCTACTGTTACCAATTATCTGGATTATCTGAAAAGTGGTCGTCTGATAAATTTACTTTACAGAGAAGGTGAGGAATTTCCCAAGAAACCCGATTTGGTATACATGCACAATACTAATCTTATTTTTGCAATGAAACCCGGAGTTGCCAACGATCAGACATTGAGAGAAACCTTTTTCTACAATCAACTGCATCACAATAACTCGAAATTAAAAAAAGGCAGTAAAGCCGGAATCTTCCTTGTAGAAGATGATAATGACAAATATATATTTAAAGTAGATAATTTAAGAACAAAGGGAAACAAAAAGTCCGATATCTATAATACAGCAGAAATGATGGAAATAGGCGAAGGAAATACAATTCCATTATGGCTTTTTGGCTTTCTATATTAATAATAAAGAAAGTATTGTAATCAAATAAAGTTAAGGATTTAAGCACTAAGGTATTTTGATTAATAAATCTAATCCATTCTTTTTTATGCTTCGTCCTCTTATTTTAAAAGTTCGATAAACAACTAAATAATCAACTATTACAGAGTATGGCAAAAGAGAAAAAATTTTTAACCTGTGATGGTAATCAAGCTGCAGCTCATATATCTTATATGTTCAGTGAAGTAGCTTCGATCTATCCTATCACACCATCATCAACAATGGCAGAGTATGTTGATGAGTGGGCTGCTGCCGGACGCAAAAACATTTTCGGCGAAATAATAAAAGTGCAAGAAATGCAATCTGAAGCCGGTGCTGCCGGTGCTCTTCACGGATCGCTTCAGGCTGGTGCAATGACTACGACATACACTGCGTCGCAAGGTCTTTTATTGATGATACCTAACATGTACAAAATTGCAGGGGAACTTCTTCCTTGTGTATTCCATGTTTCGGCTCGTGCATTAGCTGCACAGGCCTTATCTATCTTTGGTGACCACCAAGACGTAATGGCTGCCCGCCAGACAGGTTTTGCGATGTTCTTCTCAGGATCAGTACAAGAGGTTATGGATCTTTCCGCTGTACCTCACTTGGCAACAATAGAGTCTCGTATACCATTCATGAATATATTTGACGGATTCCGTACATCTCACGAAATCCAAAAAGTAGAATTAATGAATCAAGAGGAACTTATTCCACTTATTGATCAAAAAGGTCTTAAAGAATTTCGCAACAGAGCATTGAATCCTGAAAATCCGGTAACTCGCGGTACCGCTCAGAATGATGATATTTACTTCCAATCTCGTGAAGCATCTAATCCATTCTACGACAAAGTACCGGGTATCGTTGAAAAATATCTGGAAGAAATCTATAAAATAACAGGTCGTAAATACGGTTTATTTGATTACTATGGTGCAGAAGATGCTGACAGAGTAATTATCGCTATGGGATCGGTTACCGAAGCAATTAAAGAAACTATTGATTTCTTGAATGCCAAAGGTGAAAAAACAGGTCTTGTATCAGTTCACTTGTACCGTCCGTTTAAGGCTGAGGCATTTATGGCTCTTGTTCCTAAAACAGCAAAAAGAATTGCAGTTCTTGACCGTACAAAAGAACCGGGAGCACCGGGACAACCACTTTACCTTGACGTTAAAGATTGTTTCTACGGAACAGAAGACGCTCCGACTATCGTTGGAGGTATCTACGGTCTTTCTTCTAAAGATACTACTCCTTCTCAAATTATGTCTGTTTACGAAAACTTAGCCATGAAATTGCCTAAGAACGACTTTACTGTGGGTATCGTAGACGACGTAACATTCAAATCTCTTCCGATGAAAGAAGAAGTTTCGGTAGATGACAACAACTACGAAGCTAAATTCTACGGACTTGGTTCTGATGGTACAGTAGGAGCAAACAAGAATACAGTTAAAATTATCGGTGAAAATACTGATAAATACTGTCAGGCATATTTTGCTTACGACTCTAAAAAATCAGGAGGTTTCACCGCTTCTCACCTTCGATTCGGAGATAAACCTATCCGCTCAACCTATTTGGTAAATACACCGAATTTCGTTGCATGTCACGTACCTGCTTACCTTCATCTTTATGATGTAACCAAAGGTTTGAAAAAGAATGGAACTTTCCTTCTTAACTCGGTATGGGATAAGGACGAAGTAGGAAATTATCTTCCTGATAATGTAAAAAAATATTTAGCCGTTAATAACATCAATTTCTACATTATCAATGCAACTAAAATTGCAACAGAGATTGGTCTTGGCGGACGTACAAATACAATTCTTCAATCGGCATTCTTCAAGATATCAGGTGTAGTACCTTATGATCTTGCTGTAGAGCAAATGAAGAAATTCATCGTTAAATCTTACGGACGTAAGGGAGAAGACGTTATCAAGAAGAACAACGCAGCTGTTGACCGTGGTATCGAACTTGAAAAAGTGGAGATTCCGGCAGAATGGGCTAACATTACAGTTGGTGCTCAGGCAGCAGAAGATGATGCTCCTGACTTTATCAAAAACGTGGTTCGTCCTGTTAATGCTCAACGTGGTTACGATCTTCCTGTATCAGTATTTAAAGGCCGTGAAGACGGAACATGGGATAATGGTACTACCGAATACGAAAAACGTGGTGTAGCAGCATTTGTTCCGGTATGGCATATGGATAATTGCATCCAATGTAACCAATGTGCATACGTTTGTCCTCACGCAACAATACGTCCTTTCGTATTAGATGCTAATGAACAAGCTCATTCTCCGGAAAGTGCATCTTTACTTAAAGCTCAGGGAAAGCAATTCGACGGTATGGGATTCCGTATCCAAGTAGACGTTTTAGACTGTCTTGGTTGTGGTAACTGTGTTGACGTTTGTCCTGGAAAAAAAGGTCAAAGTGCTCTTGAGATGGTAGAAATCGGCACTCAATATCCGGAACAAAACAATTGGGACTTTATGGTTAAAAATGTAACCAGCAAAGCTCATTTAGTAGACATCAAACAAAATGTGAAGAACTCACAGTTTGCAACTCCATTGTTTGAGTTCTCAGGTGCATGTTCAGGTTGTGGAGAAACTCCGTATATCAAACTTGTAACTCAATTGTATGGTGACAGAATGTTGATTGCTAATGCAACAGGTTGTACATCTATCTATGGTGGATCAGCTCCTTCTACTCCATACAGAAAGAATGAAGAAGGTAAAGGTCCGGCTTGGGCAAACTCTTTATTTGAAGACAATGCTGAGTTTGGTCTTGGATATGCTTTAGCAAACATCACTATGCGTGACAGAATCGAAAGGTTAATGAAGCAAGCTATATCGATGGCTGAAACTTCAGAAAACACCAAGACTGTATTCCAAGCATGGATTGATAATAAGTACGAAGCTGAAAAAACCAAAGAACTACATCCTCAAATACTAGCTATTCTAGAAGCCGGTGCCGACAAATGTGAAATCTGCAAAGAATTGTTGTCATTGAAACAATATATCATCAAACGTTCAATCTGGATCTTCGGTGGTGACGGATGGGCATATGATATCGGTTTCGGTGGACTTGACCACGTAATTGCCTCCGGAGAAGATGTAAATATCCTCGTACTTGATACTGAGGTTTACTCAAATACAGGTGGACAATCTTCGAAATCAACTCCGGTTGCTGCTGTTGCTAAATTTGCTGCTGCAGGTAAAAAGATTCGTAAGAAAGACCTTGGAATGATTGCAACTACTTATGGCTATGTATACGTTGCTCAGGTGGCGATGGGTGCAAATCAAATGCAATGTTTGAAAGCATTTAAAGAAGCTGAAGAATACAAAGGACCTTCACTTATTATCGCATATTCTCCATGTATCAGTCACGGACTACGCAAGGGTATGGGACAAGCTCAAGACGAAGAGAAATCAGCTGTAGAATGCGGATACTGGCACTTGTGGCGTTACAATCCAATGTTGGAAGAAGAAGGCAAGAACCCATTCACGATGGATAGTAAAGATCCGGACTGGAGCAAGTTCCAAGCATTCCTTGGAGACGAGGTTCGTTATACTTCACTTCAAAAATCGAATCCAACAGAAGCGACTAGCCTTTATGAAGCTGCTCAAAGCAATGCAACATGGCGCTGGAAAAGCTACAAACGCTTAGCTGCAGGAACATTCGATACTTTTAACGAAGCAAAGAATCTTGCTGAATAAAAGAGTTTAGAGATTCTCTAATATAAAAAAGGATATCCAATTAGGATATCCTTTTTTATTGACCAATAAAGCCATATGATTTACAATAGAGTCTCAATATATAATCGAAAAAATACTAAGATAATTCAAGGGGAAAATTCATTATATAAAAGCTCGAGAAACAAAAAGAGCAGGTAATCAAACTACCTGCTCTTTCATTATTATATTATATAGATTATTTATTCTTAAATAGCACTTCTACGTCTTCTTAGTAGTAGAAATGAAGCATAAGCTATTCCGGCTGCTATAATTGGCAATATGGCATCTCCAACAGGCGAGCCGACCCAGCCTCCGCCTCCCCATTCGCCACCTCCGTCACCAGGTCCACCATCTTCACCTCCGGGAGCCTTTAGGCTAGGAGCTTCAGCATGCACTTCATTTACGGCAATATTATCCTTATAATAAGAATCTGACGGCAATAAATCCTGAGCATTCAAACCAACGCTGACACAGAACAATATACCTGATATTATAAAACTTAAATACTTTCTCATTTTACCAAAAATTTAGCAGCATATGATCTATTTCCGACAACTTTTACAACATAAGCACCGGCAAAGAATACTTTATTTATTTCTACAGAAGTTCCATCGACTTTAGCTTGAGCAATTCTTCGTCCCTGAATATCGAATACAGAAATTAAACTTCCAAAATCTGAATCCTCAAAACCTGCAACAGTTAATACTCCGTTAGCATAGTAAGAAGTTATATTTTTAGATTCCGATGTGTTACCTCCGTCTTCAATACCTGATGTATTGGATGATTCAAATGTAAATCTGACAGTGAAACGATCCACAGGATCAGTTGGAGTAGAAGCTACCGTATAGGCTTTACCTCCGAATAAATCGAACTCTTTGTTTTTCACTTTGTCAATCAATGTTATTCCTAATACTCTATCAGCAGAAGCTAAGCGAGAAGCCTGCAAAGTTATATTTTGAGCTATCGAACTAGGCGTAACATACAATACAACAGACTCTGTTTCCGCAGATTTAGGAACCCCTAATACATTAGATTCCAAAGCAGCCCCTTGATCATCTCTTGTATACATGGTACTCATACCTGTTTGCCTAACAATTCCTTCAACCGTTTCTGAGGTTGTTGCAGTTTGACCGGTAGATATGAATGAAATCATTTTTTTAGTAGGAGCATATTCTGCATCCATCATTACTTCCTGAGGTGTTCTGATAACAATAGCAACTCGGTCGGATGCTTTTGTTTGTGCATCAGTTATATGAAATAGAAAATCATCTTTCTGCTCATACTTGTTGGTTGCAGATTCTGATCTCAAGAACAAAGCATTATTATCTATTCTTCTCTTACTCATAGGCAGAGTCAAACTCTTACCAACAGCATTGTTGTTCTTTTCATTCGCATATAGCACAAACATTTGGAGCGGAGCAATAATAAATTTACCTTTTGTCTCCCCCGTCCCCGGATCATACTCACCAAGTGTTGACCCCGTAGGCCCTACGGGTCTCATAACTCTATATTTTGCACTTACAGAAACCCATTTATTACCGGGTATCACACCGGTAAAACCGACATCATAAGTACCCGACCCTTTAGAACTAGGGTCCAATATCCAAACTCTATTAGCCAATACCCTGTCGTCATTAGTTGAATTACCTATTTTCAAACCTGTCCCCCACTCAGTAGAGAGTTCTCCATTATTCCCTGCATCTGCAATATCTTGAAGATCAAAAGGCACAGTAAAAGGATTCGAAAAATAATTATATCCTTTTACTAATGGTATTGTAACATCCGTACGATTCAAAATTTCCTTTGTATAAACATCGTCTGTAACTGTACCATTAAACTCACCCGAAGGCAATGCAACGGTATTCGTCGTAGTATACCTACGATCTTGAAATATATTAACTGACCTTCCAAAGAAAGGACCGAAACGGCTAAAGAAATATTTACCTTTATCTGCTGCAGTAGGGCCATTATCGTCAGCTACACCGGCACCACCACGGTCTTCAAAACGAATACCTTTAGCACTATAATCAGGGTGAATATCTTTATAGTCATTTCCGTTAGTACCTCTAAGATCCACACCAATCACAAAAGCTTTACCTGCTTTCAAGTTATATTTTGGATCTGTCATTGTATTACCGGGCATATTCTCACCAATTATACTTTCACCGGTAGGAACCATCAAAAAATTCCAGAAGAAATAATCCGCACGCATTTCCTGATAAGGACTTCCCATAGCAATAAGGCTACGACCAGTCTTTTCATTTGCAGTAGCAACAGCAGGATCATCCACAGCTAAATTAACCTGAACAGAGCCATAATAATCGTGTGGTCTTTTATTTGTTGCGTGATCCGCATTATTTGGCGTCCGTATATTACTTACAGTAGGATTAACAGCGGTTGAAGGTTTGATCATCATGAAATGTGCCAACATCGTAGAAGCCCCTGTACTATGTATAGAACCATCTGTAATAATATTTCCAAGAGTACCACTTGGATTAACATATTCAAAATCGCTTGCTATAGCTCTTCTTGAATCAAGAATCAGTCGTCCTTTATCCAAAGATAAGTTACGAGCCTGAGCAGCCAATTCGGGAACCAATGTTACATGCTTGTCATTATCAATAATTAAATCGGGGAAATTAATATAATTTGTACCTTTCAACTTTTGAGGATAGCCTTTAGCGATGTTCCCACCACCATAAATAAGACCGTCAGCCAATTTGATATATTGAGGCTTAGTTCCTCTAAAAACGAAACGAGCTGCAGCTTTTGGATAACTACTTTCATAAGCACCTTCCAGAAGTGTAAAAACATTACTAACAGCAGAAGGATAAGTTTTTGACGTCAGATTGATATCATGAATAAAATCTCCTGTAAGAACAGTTTGTGATCCCTCCAGGTAAATATTACAAGTCACCACATTTCCACCGAGATCAACCCCGCCACCTGCTATAAAGTCCCCATTAATATATAAAGTTGTATTGGAGGTCATTTTAGTATAATCCCCTTTTACCGACATCAAACCTTTATTATAAAGGAAAGTAGTCTGAGCAATTAACCCAAACGGCGCAAATCCAATACCTACAAGCAATAGTAGTCTTAGTTTCATACTTATTTTTTGTTCTATTTAATCCTTTTTAGTTCTTAACACTCTCTTTACCAAGCAGTAAAAACGAGCGTTTAAATAACACATGCACATCGAGAATTTATAACATTTAGAAACGATACGCAATAGAGTCCAGTATCTAGGCTTCAAAGATAAACATTTAGTTCTTATTTATCATACTCCCTTACAATTCTACATGACATTTAATATAATTTAACAATACGAAAATATATCAAAATGCACTAATTATGCGATAGATAGATGGTTTATCAAGCGAAAAAAAAGGGTGTGAACACAAAAAAAAAAGCGACAGTAAATAGATTGTTAAACACATAAGAACGTTAAATAAAAATGCATCCGAAAAGAAAAAAATTAGCAAAACAAGGCAAATAATAAGATAAAATTCAAATATCAACATTATGACTACTGTTAAAAAAAGTCGGCTCCCTGCATACTGCAAGAAGCCGACTTTATCACTTAGTTAGAAGACACTTACATCAATTCTTCTTAATCTTATGCATTGTCTCATTCTCAGAAGTTTTTATTTTAACAGCATATATTCCGGAGACTAAATCCTGCACAGAAACGCTATTGCCAACTATCGTAGTTATTTTTTTCACTAAACGACCTGCCATATCATAAATTTCAACGGCATCAACAGGCGTAGATATATTAAAATACAACAAATCAGTAACAGGATTAGGATATACACTTACAGCATTACTTACATCCAAGGGCAAATTAACAGTTTTCAATCCTACTGATCGCGACCATATATCACCTTCCGTAACCGACAAGGGCAAACGATCTATCATAACAGCCCCTACTGATCTTTCCACGACCTTCACCAGGTCGCCTTCTTTAACATAAGGCATTACAATATAGTTGCCCGCCTCAAACTCGAAAGGAATTTCACACTTATAAGTATAGTTATTTTTAGCAACTGCAATATCTGACAAGAAGACACCATCGAGATCGAACAGACCTATACTCGTCGAACTCTCCGATGCAGGAGCGTAGACTTGAAATTGTTGTTCTACAGCAACCTCAAACAGGTTGTTTTCTGCTGTTTTTAACTGTAGATTCTTCAATACATTCCCTTCGGAATACACAGCAACCGACCGCCCCCATATGTCTTCAGCTATCACTCTGACCGGAAGTTGATCTATCAAATGAGACTTATCAGCACGTGCCACAGGCACTCTAACCCCTGCCTCAACTATATAAGGCAATATAATATAATCGCCCTCATTGGTATTAGATGGCACCTGACATGTATATGTACTATTTTTTCTGGATAAATCTATTTGTCCTTTAAATATGCCTTGTGAACTAAACAAGCCTATTTTCACATCATCCTGATTATTTGCTTTGGCGTAGACCTTAAACGATTCATCAAGGTTTACACTATACACATTATCTGTAGCGGTTTTTAATTTCAGGTGATCCTGCAGAATTGCCTTTGCTCTAAGAACTTTAGCCATATACACCTGTGTTAAGTCAGGAAAAGCTAGATTCGTCATTTTACAGATAATGGAATCTTGAATATCAAAATCCAGAATAAATTTCCCATCCCCAGCACTAGGCAAAAATATTTCAGCCCCCATACTGTCATACCATTTATATGCCGTATAATATATATCAGACCACCCCTTAGTAATACTATATTCCTGACTTAAAAACCACACTACCCACTGAAACATCATCGTCAACAATAATAGCCTGAGGGCTATATTCATCACTAAGTCCATACCCAGGTATCGGCAATTCCGAAAACCTCAGACAATTATTGGAATAATCAAAAACCCTAGTACTATAATATGAGCGCACACTTATTTTTTTCAATTTATTATTTGAACAATTCAAATAAGCTAAGCCAGTATTATTTTCTAAATTCAAATCAACAAGTTCATTGTTAAAACAAAAAAGAGAGAACAGTTCTTTATTATTAGTCATATCCAAATTTTTTAACAAATTGTCAGAACAGTAAAGATAACTTAACTCAACGTTTTTAGAGACATCTAAATCAGTTAATCTATTAGATGAACAATCAAGCCTACTAAGGAATTCATTTTTTGAAACATCAAGATAAGAGATATCATTATTAGAGCATACCAATCCTTGCAAACGAGTATGCAAAGAAACATCTAAAGAAGATACTTGATTATTAGAACAATCTAAGAAAGTAATTTCTTTATGTTTAGAGATATCTAAGTTTGGTATTCTATTATTAGCATAAGCCAAAGACTTCAAGTATCGATTTTTCGAAATATCTAAACTTGTTAAGTTGTTATTTGAGCAAGTAATCGTTTGCAAGGAAGTATTCTTCGAGATATCCAAACTGGTGAATGGGTTATCAGAGCAATAAAACTCATTCAATAAAGTATTTTTCGAGATATCCAACTGAGTTAATCTGTTATTAATGCAATAAATTGTTTCCAAACGTGTATTAGTCGACACATCTAAATCTGTCAGCATATTATTGTCACAATAGAATCTAAACAATTTTGAAGCATTCAACAGGTTCAGGCTAACAAGCTCATTATAATTACAAGAGAGAGTACGAAGTTTTTGGTTTTTCGAAACATCAAGATGGGTTAATTTATTGTACGAACAATCCAAATTAACGATATTTATATTATGAGATACATCCAGAGAGGTCAATGAACCCTGGGTAATCGTCAATACCTCTAACAGAATATTTCCAGATAAATCTAAATTAGTAAACGAATGCTGAGAGACTTTAAATGTCCTCAAATTCTCATTATGAGACAAATCTAATTCTACCAGTTTATTATTATTGCAATAAAACTCAACTAAATTAAGAGCCTGTTTAAATTTATGAGAGAAAAGATAATAAAGGGTTTCCGTAATTAATCGGAAGGATGTTTCTTTGAAGTGACTAAACTCATAAGAAAT
>NZ_QICL01000047.1 GCF_003201355.1 Indolivaga alginatilytica | reverse complement strand
ATCCACCTCTTCCCATTCCGAACAGAGAAGTTAAGCCCAACCACGTCGATGGTACTGCCTTTAGGTGGGAGAGTAGATAGCCGCCCTCTTTTTAAGCAGCCTCAGAGTAATTTACTCTGAGGCTGCTTTGTTTAATATATACCACAAATAAAAATAATAAAAAGATCGTTGTGTTATATTTAGACCTATCTTAGATGACTACCTGCCTTAACATATATAGCTTAGAAAGTAATCTGAAAAAGGCATTGTATAGATTACAATGCCTCTCATTCCCCTAAAATGATATTTACTTTGCCTTCGAATAGAAAAGATCAGCACTATCTGAGAAAAACTTTGACATATTAGAGGGGCCGATCCTGTTCGTCTTTATAAGGCTGGAGATATAGAACTCCTCTTCTATAGAAAATGACATCGTTGGATCTAAAAATTGCATAATATTCTGCTAATAAAATAATATTTGATAGATTGTAAAGGTTCAAATAAACTTACTCTTTAACTAAAATGTGAGAGAATAGGGCTAATTATAAGTATTGGTTTATTCCTTTCTCGCATGTAACCACTTTTGATTTCCGAGTCATTAGTAAGAGTGTGTTATTGTGCGAAGCATTATCTTTTGATGCAGATTTGTGGTACATATGAAAAACAATACCGGAATAGCGTAATCTTTTAGCTAAGATGCCATTGTTGTGCATTCTTTGAATCATTTCCGAATCCTCCATTCCCCATCCCTCAAAGTCTTCGCTATAGCCATTTATTGTAATAAAATCGTTCTTCCAGAAAGATAGATTACATCCTCTTATTTTAGAAGACACCTCCGTATGTGGTTTGTATAGTTTTGATAGAGCACTTATATGTAATGCGCGTGTTTTATTTTTGATTTCTTTTGATGCAAAATTAAATTTAATATGTTCTGTTTTAATTACCTTCTCTATGTATTGGGATTTGATGTTCACTCTTGAACCATATAGATATGTATTAGGAGAAGCATTACTTATATGGTCTTTTATGAAGTCTTTATGCATTATACAATCTCCATCAATTTGTATTATATAGTCAGCGTTTGCTTGTGCTATAGTTTTGTTTAAAATCATAGATCTCCGAAACCCGATATCTTCGTGCCATACATGAATGATGGGTGTAGGTACTATTTGCCTAAATTTGTCGATAATAATTTTTGTATCTTCTCTAGAGCCATCGTCTGCAATTAGAATCTCATCAGGTAACTGAGTCTGTTCTTCTATACTTTTAAAAATGAGAGATAGGGCTTCTTTCCAGTTATATGTTGATATTAATAATGCTGTTTTCATTGTTTATAGAGTTAGAAATACTTCTGTTTGATTATGCTTTTATAAAGTTAATAAAATATATGGCTAATTATAAAAACTCTTGATTATTACTTATATTTGTAATGTATGAGAATAGCGTATTGTGTTTCGAGAATATCAAATAGTGGTGGTAGAGAGCGTGTTTTAGCCAATAAAGCAAATTATTTGGTTAAGAAAGGGTATGAAGTTTATTTTATACTTACTGAAACCATGCGTGAGACTCCATTCTTTGATTTTGACCCGAGAATTAGATTCTATAGTTTAGAGTGTGAATTCACAGCAAAAGGCCTCAAACAACAAATTCTTCATTGGAAGTATAAGCAGATATATATAGAGAGATTAATAAAGGCATTAGATGAAATAAAACCAGATATATCAATTTCAGTATTTGATAAGTTTTCTCGTTATCTCTATAAAGTAAGTGATGGAAGTAAAAAGGTTATAGAAAGACATTTCGGAAAGTATAAAAGACCGCGATATATTTCGAGATTGGAAAACATATCTTGGGGTAAATTCATAACGTATCTATATAGAAAAGCAGACTATGATATTGTCAAGCATTTTGATAAGTTTGTCGTATTAACTGAGGAGGATAAAGCTTTATGGGGGGATTTACCCAATATTATAGCAATACCTAATAGCATTTCGTTTATACCGGAAGAGAAGTCCACTAATAAAGAAAAAAGAATTATTGGGGTAGGCCGTATATCTGAACAAAAACAAATCGATGTTTTAATCAAGATATGGGCTAAAATAGCAAAGAAATATCCCGAATGGAAGCTGGTTACGTATGGAAACGGAGATTTAGCTTCTTTAAAGAATTTATCTGCGAAATTAAATATTGCAGATCAGGTTACAAATAATCCAGCGACTAGGAATATTGAGAGAGAAATGGTAAGTAGTTCTATATTTGCCTTGACTTCGAAATACGAGGGCTTTGGACTGGTGCTACTCGAAGCTATGGCTTGCGGGCTTCCACTGGTCTCCTTTGCTTGTAAATGTGGCCCTAGAGATATTATAGCAGAAGGAGAGGACGGATTTCTCATTAAAGAAGGAGACCTTGATGATTTTGCTGATAAGCTATCTTTGCTTATTGAAAATTATGAACTGAGACACAAAATGGGTGTGGCGGCTTCTCAAAATGTATTGCGCTTTACCGAAGATATTGTAATGAGTAAGTGGATAGCCTTGTTTGATGAATTGATAAAAGAGAATTAGAGATATTTTTCCAACATTTTATCAACCTTTACCCAAACTGAATCTATATCTATAAGTGCGAATTGCTCATTATAAGATAAAGTCTCGTAATTACTTATATCTGATACTATATCTTTCAATTCTATGCCCTGAAATCGTTCAGACTTGTTAGGTAACCAATTGTTGAGAGGAATGTTAGGTGGGTAGATTGCAAAGGAAGGTATATCCAGTGCTTGAGAAATATGTCTGGTTCCTCCTTCATTTCCAAAGAAAAAATTGCTGTTTGCCAATAACGCAATCAAGTCTCTTAAGTTATTAGCTTCTATATTTGTGAAAATATGAGGATCATTATCCATTATTTTCTGTAAGTGCTGTGCTGAATCCTTTTCTTTATTGTCTCCGAAATTAAAGATTAGTTGTGCGTCATATTTATTAATGATGCGTTCTAATATAGTTCGCATTTTATCCTTATCCCATACTTTATATTCTAATCGGGCAGTTACGGCACAAACAATAACTGGTTTTGTAAAATCAATTCCTTTAGACTCCATGTATTCTCTATACTTTGTATATTCCTCAGTAGTATAGTATAATTTGAAGTGAGGGTTCTTTTTTACTATATAGCCGGTATTTAGCGGGTCCAGTAGAGCTAATGTCAATTGAGCATTATCACGGATACCATCATATTTGTTGTTTACCCTGTGATTATGGATAAGATAATTGTATTTCTTTTGTCTTCCTATTCTGTATTTTGTCCCTAACGAAAATATTGAGAAGAATAAAGTTTTTATTGTGGATCTTGTATCTATGATAATATCATACTTGGTTTCCTTAACAATTCTTCTGCATTTCTTTATATACGCAGTGATACTGTGCATTTCTTCATTCGTAAAGCTGATTACTTTATCAATATCCGGATGATGCTCGTATAGAGGTGCTATATGCTCATTTACTATATAATGTATCTCCGAATCGGGAAATGATTCTTTTAGAGATGAACATAAAGATGATGAGATCACCGAATCTCCAACTCTTCGAAATCTGATGATTAATATTTTAGTCATTCGTAATGGGGGGTGTTAGGGTATAAGCTTTTTTGTCAGGATGCTTTTTAGTGAAATATTCCCAGAATTTTTTATGATATAGAAGTGTAAGTTCTATACATTTATCAACATCAAAATTACGGGCTTTAGCGTACTCTGAGGCAATGAATTTTATCATTTCGTCATTTCCCCATAAACGTCTGAAGCTTCTACAGCCTAAATCCATAGATATATCGCCAAAATACATTCTGTTTAAGTCCACCAGATAAAAATGATAGGTTTTATCTTCTTTCTTATAAAGAATATTTCCGGGTGAATAATCAAGGTGTAGAATTTCTTTTTGGTGCATATTTGCTGTAAATCTTGCAAACTGAGATAATAAATTTTCACGACCTATTAATTCTCCTGTTTTAAACTCTCTCATTAAGCCGTCAAACTCTTCTTGTATGGAGATATAATAGCTTTGCATGAAACGTATTCCTTGTTTGCATTCTAAGTATGCTACAGGATCGGGAGTATTTATGCCTCTTTCTAAAAGAATATTAGCATATTCGAAAGAACGTCTAGCTTTTGAAACCCGGAAGTTATCATAAACAAATTGATTGATGATATTGGGTACTTTAAATGATTTTACGTTTAATCGCAAGTCTTTAGTAGATATCTCTCTGATAATATTTCGCCCACCGAATAAAACTTCTCCCTGAGTATCGAAGTTAGACGGGAGATTGCCTATGAATTCTTTGAGATACCCGTATTTAGGATTTATGGCAACTTTTATTTTCAACATGAGAATATATTATATAATGCTAATAATTCGATATCTTATTTAATACAAAGGTAATATATAAAATATAAAAGCAGTGAATAATTTATTCACTGCTTTTGTATTATTCTTTTTTGAAAGACAATTCAAAGCATGGTACTTTATTTTACGTCTTTTACGAATGTGAGGATTACTTTTCCATCTTTAGAGAAAGTAATCTTATTTAGTCCAGCTTCAAGAGTAGATGTTCCTGTGATGATTTGTGTGAATTTACCTTCACCTTCCATATTAGGACAAGCCATTCTTGTTGACATTACCGGACCTACTGTTATTGTTGTACCTTCTATTTTGTAGGTTGCGTTATAACGATTACATCCTGCATTTCCACCAAATCTGCTTTCTGCAAGATCAAATGAAATAGTTGGAATATTGTCTGCAAATAGGGTGGCTACATTTCCGTCAGCAATAGTTTCTAATTTCCATTCTCCTATCAAGAGAGATGTGTCTATGCCTTTTTCAAACTCTGCAACAACTTTGCCGTTATTGCTTAGTTGAAGTAGGACTCCATCTCTAATGGAAACTTTGTTTGGTTGGCCTAGAACTTGATGGAATTGGTGTTCTTGATTTTCATCAGTACACATCATCATAGTCGAAGCTAAATTAGGAGCCGAAAGAATCCCTTTTTCGTAAGTGAAAGAACCTGTATAACCATTACAGCCACCGTTTCCAAATATTCTTTTCTCTACAACATCAATATTCATTGTTGGAGTTTTTCCTTTGAAGATACTTGCTGTCGGTTGCCCGTTTAATGACTTCAAAACCCAAGTTCCTGTTATATTAGGTGTGTTTTCACCTGGATAGTCATTTTTAGATGATTGTTTACTTGTTTTACAACTTTGTGCCATAATTCCTAGCGATAGTATCATTACTAATGCAAATGACAATTTTACTAATTTTCTCATTGTTTACTCTATTTAGTATTACTTAATTATATAACAAACATCTGTTGATCTTGTTTACTTAGATTAAAAAGACATTTGCCCTATAAAGTTTCAGTATGCTTTTATTTCTACTGAGTTATTAATAGAGAGTAAATTTATCTGCATCTTTCCATACAGGAAATTTATTTCTAAATAAATTTAACTCTTCTTTTGAGATTTCAACAGTTGCGGTCTGTTCAATAGCAGTATCTAAATATACCCTTTTATTGCCTTTATAATCGATTAGAGCCGATTGTCCTGTATAAGTAAGACCTATATCGTCTTTACCTACTCTATTTACTCCACAGACGTAAGATTGATTTTCTAATGCTCGTGCTTCTAACAATGTGTTCCATACTTTTATTCTTGATTCTGGCCAATTTGCTACATACAAAAGCAGGTCGTATTTGTTATCTACGTTACGTGCCCAGATTGGAAAGCGTAAATCGTAGCAAATCAGCAAGCAAATATTGAAGCCTTTGTACTGAACGATACATTGCTTGTCTCCTGCCGAAAAGTGTTTAGATTCGTCTCCCATTCTGAAGAGATGTTTTTTGTCGTAAAAGGTAGTATCGGTTGGAGTTATAAAAAATCCTCTGTTATAATATTCGCCATTATCTCTAGCAATAAAGCTGCCTGATAGTGCTACATTATATTGAGCAGACCATTTTTGTAGTGTTGTGATTGTCTTTTCGTCCACTCCCTCTGCCAAGATATGGCTGTTCATGGAGAAACCGGTAGAAAACATTTCCGGAAGGACAATCAGGTCTGTCTTTCCGGTTAGTTCTGAAATATATCTTTCAAGAGTTGTCAGGTTGTACTCTTTGTCTTCCCATTTAATATCTGTTTGGAGAAGGCTTACTCTTAGATTTGTATCTTCATTCTGCATTTCCTGATGAGAACTTTTCTTGGTGTTTACCATTTGCGTTCTTATAACGATTTTGCATTTCGGCTATGTCTTTATCTGCATCTCCGGTTGGAATGAAAACAGAATCAAAATAGCCAGTCTTGTCTTTATAATCGAGTATGGCAATTACAATGGGAACATTTGCAGCCATTGCAATGTAATAAAAACCACGTTTCCATTCGCCATTCTTGCTGCGTGTGCCTTCGGGTGTAACAGCTAGCTGAAAATTATCGTGGCTGGCAAATTGCAGAGCCATTTGCTCTGTCAAAGATGTTTTTTTTGAGCGATCAACCGGTATTCCTCCCATGGCATTAAATAATAAATTCATAGGGAAGAAGAACCATGTTTTTTTTATAAGAAAATAAGATTCTCGCCCCAGCGATAAATATATTAATTTGCCTAAGAGTAAATCCCAGTTACTGGTATGGGGTGCAACACATATGATGCACTTGGAAGGGAAATCTGTTATTCCCGCTGCTTTCCATCCTATTATTTTTAGAATGAAACTACTAAGCTTTTGCATGATTCGGGGTTCAGTCTAATTTTTGAATTTCTAATCCGAATTTATCAACCTGCGTCTTCAAATCTTCTTTTACTTTTTTGTAATAAGCTTTTGTTCTGCTTTTAATTTCTTTACCTTCCGATGTGCTTAAACGATTTACCAGGTCGGTATGTACATCTGCAATTTGAAGAATAATTTCATCCGCTTTTTGTATGTTCGGACTGTGTGTAAACACCTTATAAAATATACAGTCGTTATATAATAACCCCATTGAGTTATTAATTAGTTTTTTAAGTTCTCTTCTACTACTCATTTTAATATTTTTAATTGCCGGTTTATTGTATATCGGCTCTTGTTATTGAATACAAAGGTAGTTAAAATAGGCTAAGCTATAGAAGTATTTATATTATTATTCCTTAATCAAGTGTTTCAGAATCTGATAAATTGTAAGTAATAGTTATAATATATAGGAGAAAAAAGAGATAAACGGTCTGTTTAATCCGACCAAGTTTTAAAAATGATCAACTATATTTTGTTATCTCAATAATAAATGTTTCATTTGTATATATTTCTTACTAGCAAATATGTTTAATGGAATCAATCTGTAAATTAAAAGATATATATAAGGCTCTTTACAACTTCGAAAAGGAGTTTGCCGAGATGAATGGTATTACTATTAATGAAGGTATGATACTTTGTTGCTTGAAAGATGGTAAACCGAAGTTGGCTAATGAGTTGTGTGATTTCGTCGGGCTATCTAATTCTCGTGTTTCCCGTGTTATAAATACGGTTGAGACAAAGGGCTTAATAGTTCGTGAGATGGGTTTGGTTGATAAGCGCCAGATGATATTTACTCTTAGTGAATCGGGTAAAAGTAAAGTTGCAGAAATGTTGAAACAGGATATGGATTTTAAAGAGTTGGGTTCTCACTTTTTTAAATTAATGGAATAGGTTTCATTTTTATTATATTGTTGCTAATAGCAAATATGTTTAATGATAAATTAATAGATGATGAAAGTACTTATAATAGGTGGAGTTGCAGGAGGAGCTACGGCTGCTGCACGATTGAGAAGAGAAAGTGAAGATGCTCAAATAATTTTATTTGAGCGAGGAGAGTATGTGTCGTATGCCAATTGTGGGTTGCCCTATTATATTGGAGGAACGATTAACGACAGAGACAGGCTATTTGTGCAAACAGTAGAGGGATTTGTAAACCGTTTTAATATTGATATACGGATTAAATCAGAAGTGACAGCTATTGATTTGAACAGTAAGACTATTACTGTGCTGAATCGTTTAACTAACGAAAGTTATTCTGAAAGTTATGATAAGCTGATTGTTTCTACAGGTGCAGAACCCATAAAACCTGCGATGCCCGGAATAAATGATTCGAGGATATTTTCATTAAGGAATGTTCCTGATATGGATAATATAAAAGCTCATATCGACCAACATAAACCCAAAAGGGCAGTTGTGATAGGAGGTGGATTTATCGGTCTCGAAATGGTTGAAAATTTGCAGGATGCAGGTGTAGAAGTCTGTGTGGTAGAAAGAGCAAATCAGGTGATGGCACCCATCGATTTTTCGATGGCTAGTTTGGTACATCAACATTTGAAGAGTAAGAATGTAGGTTTGCTTTTAGGTGAAGTTGTAGAAGGTTTTGAATCGGATAATGATGAAATAAAAGTATTACTCGAAAGCAAGAAAAATGTTTCGGCTGATATGGTGATACTGAGTATAGGCGTACGTCCCGAAGTTCATTTGGCTAAGGATGCAGGTTTAGAATTGGGTTCGTTAGGAGGTATAAAGGTTAATGATTATATGCAAACTTCTGATCCTGATGTGTATGCTTTGGGCGATGCTGTAGAAGTGTTTAATCCTTTGATAGGCAAATATTCATTGATTCCTTTAGCAGGACCTGCTAATAAGCAAGCACGTATTGTTGCTGATAATATATTGGAAGGAAACACCTACAAATATACGGGAACGATAGGTACTTCTATCGCCAAGGTATTTGATATTACAGTAGCTGCTGTGGGAGTATCCTCTAAACTATTAGATAGGGAAAATATTACTCATTTATCTTCATTCACTCATGGAAATTCGCATGCAGGATATTATCCGAATGCTTTGCCATTATCAATTAAAATAAATTTCTCACCTATTGACGGGAAGTTACTGGGTGCACAAATCGTAGGTTTTGATGGTGTGGATAAGAGAATCGATTTATTTGCTCAGATTATAAAAAAAGGGGGAACGATTTATGACCTGATGGGAGTAGAACATGCTTATGCACCACCTTATTCATCAGCAAAAGATCCCGTAAACATGGCCGGGTTTGTTGCTGATAATATTCTTAAAAAGAAAGTGAATATTATTCATTGGAGGGAGGTTAATAAACTTGATAAGGATGAAACACTATTGATTGATGTTCGTACGAGTGGAGAATTCCAGTTTGCACATATCGATGGTGCTGTAAATATTCCCGTTGATGATATTCGTTCTCGTTTATCGGAGATCTCAAAAGATAAAAAGATTGTGGTTTACTGTGCTGTAGGTTTGCGTGGATATCTAGCCTCACGTATTTTATTGCAAAACGGTTATACCAATATTTATAATCTTTCGGGAGGGTATAAAACATATTCGAATGCGATAGATATTCAATCAACCGATGTAGCTTTCAAAGATACGTTGCCATTGGTGAACAATAATATTAAATCAGAAATGAAAACAATAACAATAGATGCCTG
Source organism: Indolivaga alginatilytica (assembly GCF_003201355.1). GTDB lineage: Bacteria > Bacteroidota > Bacteroidia > Bacteroidales > Dysgonomonadaceae > Dysgonomonas_A > Dysgonomonas_A alginatilytica. The sequence continues at coordinate 12,380 of NZ_QICL01000047.1, read as the reverse complement.
CGGATTGCAATGTCCGGGTCCGATAATGCAATTGAAAAAGAATTATGACCAAATAGAGAATGGTGATAGATTAGAAATAAAAGTGACCGATCAGGCATTTGGTGAAGATTTAAGTGGATGGTGTCGCATGGTAGGTGCCAACCTGATAAGTATAAATAATTCGGGAGGCGTAGTAACAGCTTGTATTGAGAAAACAGAAAAGGTTCAGTCTTGCGAAATGGTTTCTAAACCAAAGGACAATAAGACTTTGATTGTTTTTAGTGACGATCTGGACAAAGCTTTGGCTTCCTTTGTTATAGCAAATGGAGCACTGGCATCGGGTAAAAAAGTAAGTATGTTTTTTACTTTCTGGGGATTGAATGTGATTAAGAAAGCTTCAAAGCCATCTGTGAAAAAAGACTTTTTAGGGAAGATGTTTGGTCTGATGCTTCCTTCGAGTAGTAAGAAGTTAGGATTATCTAAAATGAATATGGGAGGCTTAGGTGGAAAAATGATGCGCTATATAATGAAAGAGAAAAAAGTTGATACACTAGAAAGTCTTATACAACAAGCAATAGATAATGGTGTGGAGTTTATAGCTTGCTCAATGTCGATGGATGTAATGGGTATAAAACAAGAAGAATTGATGGATCATGCTACAATTGGAGGAGTAGCTGCTTATCTGGATAGAGCTGAGAATGCTAATGTGAATTTATTCATCTGATAGTGAGTGAACAAGGATTCTATTAAAATGTGTCTTTTTGAAAAATAGGGAGAGATTTTTAACTGTAGTTTAGATCTATTATTTACTTTTACGCTTAATTTAGGTAATTATCATTTAATATTCAATTTCTATGAAATCTATGTCATTCTATTCTTCTATGGGAATAATGCTGGTCATGCTTATGTGTGGGAATTTAGTCTTTTCTCAGAACTCAGCTTTTAATCCCGATCGTAAAGTTGAAATGGTTGTAGAAAAGCCTTCATCTCAGGCGATCGAATCTCTACAGATTCTAAAAGAGGGTAATAAACGTTTTTTTTCAGGAACGTCTACACATAAGCGTCAAGATTCGGAAAGAATAAAAGAGTTAGCCAAGGGGCAGAATCCCAAATGTGTTATTGTAGGCTGTTCCGATTCGCGTGTACCACCCGAAATTGTATTCGATCAAGGCTTAGGAGATGTATTTTCTATACGTACGGCGGGTAATGTAATGGCTGATTTTGAAGAGGGGAGTATCGAATATGCAATTGAGCATTTACATACCCCTTTGGTTGTTGTTATGGGACATCAGGGGTGTGGAGCTATTAAAGCATTATTGGATCATGTGGATAACGTGGATGCAGGTAATTCTTTGGAAAGGGAAGATCATGTGTCTAAGATTATCGAGAAATTGAAAAGTGAAGAAGAGGAGCAAGAGGTACTCAGAACTGCCGGGAAAAACTTTAATTTGGCTGTGGTAGCTAATGTGGTACATGGTGTGAAGCAACTGCGTAACTCCGATCCATATTTAAAAAAGGCGTATCTTAATGGTGAAATTAATATCGTAGGAGCAGTTTATCATATTGAATCGGGAGAAGTTGAATTTCTGGATTTCTAATCACATCAATATATTATAACAAAAAAGAATTATCCATAATGAGACTGTCTCATCATGGATAATTCTTTTTTGTTAGGTTTAAAAAATAGCGGACAAGTTTACAGATAGCAAGATTAGACAATGTAGTTAGGCATAGATTAGATAGCTTTGCGGATTAAAAATAAAAGTATTGCCCATGCAAGAATTGAAAGATACCAGTAGGCAGGAATATTTGGCTCGTATCAATAAAGTCCTTCATTATATAGACAATCACTTGGATATTTCGCTCTCTTTGGAGAAAGTTGCAGAAGTTGCCAGTTTTTCCCCTTTTCATTTCCACAGGATATTCACATTCTTCATTGGCGAAACACCTTGCGATTATATTCAACGTTTGCGTATCGAAAAAGCAGCATGGAAATTACGTAATGAAACTCTTCAAACCATAACCGAGATAGCCTATACTTGCGGTTTTGGAAGTGTATCTCTATTAAGTCGCACTTTTCGAAAATACTTCAACATGACCCCTACTCAGTTCAGGGAAACAGAGCAGCCTGTATTCTCTTTCGATGGAAAGCTTTTTAGCAAGAACGGACAAATGCTTCGCAAGAATTTGAAAAGCGATACAGACTTGATCGACGATCTTTGCATTGATAACTCAAATAAATTATTTTTTATGCAAACGAAAGTAGAAGTTAAAGAAATGCCCGAAATGAAAGCTGTTTATTGTCGGCATGTGGGTCCGTTCCATTTGATTGGACAGGCATATGAGAAATTAAGCAAATGGGCAACGCCTCGCGGACTGTTTATAACCAATGTTTCTAAAACAGCAACGGTGACTCACGATGATCCGTCAATAACCGAAATTGAGAAAGTAAGGCAAAGTGCTTGCCTTATTGTGGAAAGAGAGGTTGAGGTAGATGGGGAGATAGGAAAAATGACTATTCCAAGAGGAAAATATGCCGTAGGTCGTTTTGAAATTACAAACGAAGAATTCCAACAAGCATGGAATACGATGTGCCTTTGGTTTACCGAAAGCGGCTATCAACAAGGGGATGGTTGTACGTATGAATTATATCATAATGACTTTACTACCCATCCTGAGAAAAGGCATATCGTAGATATTTGTATTCCTGTGAAACCCTTGTAAACATCAGAGAAAGGTAATTTTATAAAAGAAAAGCGAGATACAGTAAATATTGTACCTCGCTTTTTATTATTGGGAAAATATTTCCAAATTAGATATTGTTTATGTGATGATATCGATTAATTTAAATCACGCATATCGCTCAAAGCTTTGTTCTGATATTTTATTTCAGAGAAAATTCCAGTAAATCCGGTGCCTCGTGATCCGTGCGCTGCAAAACCAACTTTTAGGTCTTTTGTTTCCAAATGAAAATTTCGAATCATTTTCCAGCTTTTCCCGTCTTTTGAATAAAAGAATGAAAATTCATTCTCTTTTTTCACAATCGATAAATATGCAAACGATCCTGTTTTCTCAGAATTGCAGTCGTCAGATAACAATCTGGTAACGACGGATACAATTGTAGGTTCTTTAAGCACCGAATTCTCATAACAAAACTTCGCCCAAGTATATTCATCTTGATATACAACCAATGCTGCAACATCATATATGAATTTCAGGTCACCTGTAACTTTAGCACTTAATGTAAAATCAGCCTCGGGCTTAAATAGTATCATCGGGGCATTATGAACATTCGATTTCCCGTTTGGATTATTAAACAAGTTTGTTTTTTCTCCCGATGTAATCTTAATCTCAGAATCATTTATTACATAGTCTACAGGACTGTTATAAATCTCCAATTTATAGGGGATACTTTTTATTCGTTGCTCTGATTGCTGAGCAAATAGACTCCCCGCTGTAAGAATGAATGTAAATAGAATGCCTATACGGCTCAAGGCTAAAGCTGTTTTCATATTAGGTTAATTTAAATGATCTAAAATCTTATATTGATTAGGTTGTTATCTTTTTAATAAACAGCTAATCATATAATACAAATAGGGACGTATACAATACGCCCCTAAATTTAAATAAAATGTATGTATATTGGCGAATTTAATTCGCTTTTATACTTTATATCAGTTCACTAAGTTCTATCCAGCGTAGAGTCTTTTCTTCTATTTCAGTAATCAGTTCACTTATGCGATTTGATTTTGCTAAAAGAGCATCGGGAGATAAATTGCTGTCAGATAATTCGTTTTCTAACTTTACTTTTTCTGCTTCTAATTTAGGAATCAGAGCATCTAATTCTTCAAACTCACGCTTGTCTTTATAAGAAACCTTTTTCTTTTCTTCTTTTTTAGGAGCTTCAATCTTAGGCTTTTCTTCTTTAATTTCTTTTCCTTTTTCAGCTTGGGCAGCTTCTTTTGCTATTAATTCCTGTACCTCTTTCCACTCGCGATATAGTGTGTAGTTACCTGGGAAATCTTTTATCTGAGCGTTACCCGAGAATGCTAATAGATGATCTACAACCTTGTCCATAAAGTAACGGTCGTGCGATACTACAATAACACATCCTTTGAAACTTTGAAGATATTCTTCGAGAATATTCAAAGTCATAATATCCAAATCATTCGTAGGCTCATCGAGAACGAGGAAGTTTGGATTTTTAATCAATACTGTACATAAATACAAACGGCGTTTCTCACCCCCTGATAATTTATATACGAAGTTGTGTTGTTTTTCGGGTGGAAATAAAAAGTGTTGAAGAAATTGCGATGCTGTAAGACGGTTACCATTACCCAAGTCAATTACCTCAGCTATGTTCTGAACCACGTCCAATACCTTCATCTGATCGTCGAACTGTAAACCATCCTGACTATAATAGCCGAAGTTTACTGTTTCGCCCACATCAAATTCTCCTTTGTCGGGGAGAGCATCTCCAATCAACATTTTAATGAAAGTCGATTTTCCTGTACCGTTGTTTCCTACAATACCCATTTTCTCGTATCGGGCAAATACGTAATTGAAATCTTCAAGAATCTTTAAATCTCCAAATGATTTATATATATGCTTTGCTTCGAATATCTTATTACCGATATACGAGCCTTTCATTTGTAGTTGTACATTACCCAGATCGCGTTCCTTTTCCGCCTTCTTCTCCAGATCATAATAAGCATCTATACGTGATTTTGCTTTTGTTCCTCTTGCTCTAGGTTGCTTACGCATCCATTCAAGTTCCTTGCGGAGAAGATTATTAGCTCTGTCAATTTCTGCATTTTGACCGCTTACTCTCTCTTGTCTTTTTTCTAAGTAGTAAGAGTAATTACCTTTGTATTGAAACAATTGTTTTTGATCGATCTCAATGATTTCGGAACAAACTCGGTCTAAAAAATAACGGTCGTGCGTTACCATCAATAAACTTAATCGTGAGCGTTGAAGGTATTCCTCCAACCATTCGGTCATATCTAAGTCAAGGTGATTGGTAGGCTCATCCAGAATAATAAGTTCGGGTTCGGTAATTAATACGTTTGCCAATGCAACACGTTTTAATTGTCCCCCAGATAATTCGGATATTTTTTGATCGTAATTTCGAATTTTTAATTGCGACAGGATTTGTTTGGCTCTTTGCTCATAATCCCAAGCTTTCAGCAAGTCCATACGCTGAAGGATGTCGTCCAGATTCGAGTGATCTCCCAATTCCATTGCCTTCTCGTATTCTGCAATTACGTTGGTTACATCGGTTCCCGATAGGAAACAAGCATCAAGAACTGTTATATCGCCCGGATATTGGGGATCTTGCTCTAAATAGGCAACTCTCAAGTCTCGGCGAAATACCACAGAACCCGAATCGTATGACTCTTTACCTGTTAATATATTGAGTAGGGTTGTTTTTCCTGTACCGTTTTTGGCAAGTAAGCCAATGCGTTGCCCTTCGGCAATGCCAAATGACAGATTGCTGAATAATATTAAATCACCAAAGCTTTTAGTGAGCTGATCTACCTGAAGATAGGATATAGCCATTATTTTGTTATTTCTATTTTTAAGGTCGAAGACCTGTTTATTCTATTTAAGTAACGTTTAATATTTAATGCGATGTTTTATCAGTATAACTATCTCTGGTTGTTATGCCTGCCAAAGCAATAAAAAGGTCTGTGACCTTAAGAGAACGCTAAGAGACGAAGACTCAAAGTTTTTTCTTTGCTATTCGAAGAATATAAATAAAAAATAGCGTCTTAGCGACTTTGCGTTTAATTATTTTATGCGAATCAGTAGTTGAAAAGTTCTACAAAAAAGTGACACCAGCTACAAAAAGTAAACAATTAAGGTGGCAAAGGTGACTGCTGAGTGTTACTTTTCTTATTTTTGTAATCGTCTGTTTATCAGATGTTATTGTCTGAAAAGGTTACAAAAGTTACAAAAGTTACAGTTTTTTTACGAGTTGTTTTTTTCCTTGTTTACTGTTTGCTGATCCTTACATAGATAGATAAAATAATTCAATTACTGATTCTCATTATTTAATGTAGCAAAGGTAGAAAAAATATAAGCTATTCCTCCTTTTTTTCTATTGGCTCTATCGAAAACTTATAACGTAATAAAAGTTTAGGAAAAGCATCGTTGGTCATTCTGCATACGAGATCTACTCCTGCAAACGATTCGGGAACTATATATCTGCCTTCCGATCCGTCAAATACTATTTCATCGCCGCTTTCGAACCAACGGTACCGGGTTTCTTTTCCATTTTTCATAAACTCAGAACTTAGATCTATTGTATCTCCACATTGTGCTATACCTCCATCTATAATAGTTTGTGGAGAGTAAGTATAATTTCTGATGAAAGTATAGTCGGATAAATTGATTGAGGAAAAGCTTAATGAGTTGTGTGAACAATTCATTTTAAAGAAGAAGCTTTTGTCAATATCTAAATTAGTTATATTGTTGCTCGAACAATCTAAATAGAGTAGGGGAAGGTTGCGAGGCAACTCCAGATTCTCTAGTGAATTATTAGAACAATCAAGCTTACTCAGTAATTGATTATTACTGAAATCGATTTCTGTCAATTTATTTGCCGAGCAAGTAAGTTCCGTTAGTCTATGATTGTTACTTATATTGAGATTGCTAAGCTCGTTGTCGTCACAATATAAAATGCTTAAGTGTTCGCATTTAGTAATGTTGAGTGAGTCTACGGTATTTATGGAGCAATCTAAAGTTTTGAGAAGTGTATTGTTTTCTAAATTCAGATCTGTTAATTGATTATCGGCACAGAATAAATCTGTTAATTTCTTGTTTCTTGATGTATCAAGCTTGCTAAGTTTATTTACTGAGCAACTAAGCTTTTCTAATTTGATAAGGGGAGTTATATCCAGATTCTTGATACTATTAGAATCACAATCTAAAGAAATAAGATCCTGATTGTTTTGTAGATCTAGTGAGACTAATTTATTCGATATGCAATCTAATTTCGATAGGTATTGATTGTCTGAAAGATCGAGTTGTGTGATTGCATTCGATGAGCAGTCTAAAGTCAGTAATTCCTTATTGTTTTTTATATTAATATCAGCCAATCCATTATTTGAACAATATAATTCCATCAGCATGCTATTCTGATCAATGTCTAGTTTAGCAATGGGATTGTTCGATACTTTTAGCAATTGTAGGTTTGGGTTTTTAGAAAGGTCGAAAATCATAATAGAGTTTTTCGAACAGTCAAAAATATTGAGGTCTTGCAGAGCAAGCAAATTGAGGTTCTGAAGCTTATTCTCCGAACAAGAGAATATAGATAAAACAGAAGTTTCACCAAAAGTTATATCTTCCAGTTGATTCTTGTCGCAAGCCAGATGAAAGAGTTTTATGTTTGATCGTAGATCGAGAGTTTGCAACTTATTTTCGGTACAATCTAGAGTCTCAAGTAAAGTATTCTTCGAGAGATTGATGGAAACGAGATAGTTTGCATAGCAACTCAAATCTACTAATTGTTTGTTGCCCGATAAATCTAAGGTCGTGAGTTGGTTCCAATAAATGTCCAGTGATTTAAGGGCAGAGTTCTTAGATAAGTCTATATTTTTTAGTCCATTATAACTGCAATTGAGATGCTCTAGTTGTTTGTTGTTTTTCAGATTAATAGACGTTAAGCCATTCCCTGATACATTTAGATATGAGAGTAATTTGTTATTTAATAGATATATACTGTCTATTTCATTTTGAGAGATGTTCAAATGGAGTAGCTGCTTATTCTTCTGAATATCTATTTTAGAGATGTGATTATTGGCACAAATAACAGATTGTAGCTCGTGAAAATATCCAAAATCAAAGCTCCCTGATAAATTAACACTTGTCCAATCTATACTTGTTATTCGTTTGGGTAGCTTGTCGTTCCACTCTATTCCTTTTAGTTTAGTGATCCATGCGTCAGATGTTTCCCAATTTGTTGTATCATTCTCACTAAGACCCAATTGTTCCAGATTTAAACTGTCTCGGTTCATCGATTCTTGTCTCAGTATCTGCATCAATCCTTCTTTATCATCTTTATGATAATTTTGGGCATGCGCCAGTATGCAAACCAGAGAGAATAAGATGAGCGTAAATATTTTCTTCATGTATGTAGTGAATCGCTATTATGTGCAAAAGTAGCAACAAAACTTTAATATAAGTAAATGAAAGTATTTAATGATATGCTTTCGAATCATAAGAGACTACTGGTGTTATGCTTACCAAAGCAATAAAAAGGTCTAAGACCTTACTGAATAAGCCCTATGCTTTAATTATTTTGCTGATTTCGGGAATTTGATTAACAAGCTATAAATTTATTTCTAAATTTGTTTTGTAATTAAGTTCAAGATAGATTATTGCCATTATGATAGAAGTACAGAATATAACCAAGAGTTACGGACAATTGCAAGTCCTTAAAAATGTCAATCTGCATGTCAATCAGAGTGAGATTGTGTCTATTGTTGGTGCTAGTGGTGCGGGTAAAACAACTTTACTCCAAATAATGGGAACTCTGGATAAACCCGATTCGGGAACGGTTATAATTAATGGTCAGAAAGTGACAGGATTGAATGACACTAATGTTTCAGATTTTAGAAATCGTAATATTGGTTTCGTATTTCAATTTCATCAGTTATTGCCCGAGTTTACGGCTCTTGAAAATGTAATGATTCCTGCTTTAATTGGTAGAGCTAAGGAATGGGAAGCTAAGAAGAAAGCTAAAGAATTACTCGAATTATTGGGATTGTCTTCGAGACTTGAACATAAACCAAACGAATTGTCGGGAGGAGAAAAGCAGCGTGTAGCGGTAGCCCGTGCCTTGATTAATAATCCAGCAGTGATATTAGCCGATGAGCCATCAGGTAGTCTTGATACCGAAAATAAGATAGAATTACATAAATTGTTCTTCGATCTTAGAGATCAGTTTGGTCAAACATTTGTGATTGTAACTCACGATGAGGAACTGGCCAAAATTACAGATCGTACTATATATATGAAAGATGGCTTTATTTTATAAGGTCTCAGACCTTTTTATAGGTTTGCTCCCTGCAAAAAATACGACATTTTAAAGCTCTATTAAACATTAATACTATATCTTTGTTCTGAGTTTAGAAGATCTGCTAAGATCTTAGGGTATCTTTAATCGTTAGAACAAATTGAAAGTGCAAATGACAAACAGGCAAAAAATAGCCTCGTTATTTATTATCGTCTTTTTCGGTGTAATACTGATGAAGCCGGTTCACTTTTTCTTTGTAGATCACGGTTCTCATTATGATACACATTGTCATTCGGCAGGAAAATCAACATCCATTCATCAGGATTGTGATATCTGTCTTTTTATGCTTCAGGCATTCACTCCGCAACAGTTCACCGAATTACAACAACATTTTGATATTTACTTTGCTGAAATTATACAAGCTGAGATCCAAACTCAGACTTATCAACCTATTCTTCATGTTTCACTGAGAGCACCTCCTGCACTCGGTCTTTTCTAAAATAAAGGTCTCAGACCTTTTTATTGCTTTGGGGAAGTGTAGCAACAATAGTCTGTTATATCTCTAAGGTGTCATTGAAATAGCTAAATTATTCAAAATCTATTTATTGTACGAGTTGTAGGCTGAATTTATTCAATCTATGCGATTCGGGTGTATATCATTCCGTTAATAAGAATCGTATGATAAATACTGTATCCAAGTCTACCTGTTTTTAAGTAACAGCCACTTATTTAGTGCGTTGTTTCTAGGTGGCAACTGGTAGTTGCGCTTATACTTATAAAACAATAAGGTTTTAGACTGTAAAGGGTTGAAATTCAAAATATCAAAAAAGAACATGAAAGTAATATACACAATCATCATATGCCTGCTCTCTTTGGCAACACTATCTGCTAATAATGCGCCTACCGATAATAGGTCGCTACAAGGGATTATTACAGACGAAAAAGATGGAGAAGCTCTTATGGGAGTAAATGTTTATCTCCCCGATCTGAAAAAAGGAGCCATTACTAACGAGAAAGGACAGTATAGAATTGACAATCTGCCTTTAGTTAGAACTACTGTACAAGTAACTTATTTAGGTCATCAAACACTTGTTCAGACAGTTGATTTAAGATCTGTAAATGATCTGAATTTTGCTTTGAAAGAATCAAGTGCCGAAATTAATGAAGTAGTGGTTACATCATTAACGGGTAGCTCACTCATAAAACGGACACCATCTCCTATATCATTCATTGCTCGTAAAGAACTGCTTCAACAATCATCCTCTAATATAATTGATGCTATATCACGTCAACCGGGAGTTTCTCAGATAACAACAGGTTCGGGGATATCTAAACCCGTTATTCGAGGTTTAGGATATAATAGAGTTGTGGTTGTTAATGACGGAGTGCGTCAGGAAGGGCAACAATGGGGAGACGAGCATGGTGTGGAGATCGATCCTCAATCGGTAAATTCGGTAGAAATACTTAAAGGTCCTGCAAGTTTAATGTACGGATCGGATGCCATGGCAGGGGTAATTAATTTTCAATCGGATCCAATCTTACCTGATGGAGTTATCAATGCAAATGTTTTGACAGAGTACCAAACTAATAATGGTCTGATTAATTATTCTGTTAATACAGCAGGTAATAAAGGAGGTATTGTCTGGAATGCAAGATATAGTGACAAATGGGCTCATTCGTATAAGAATAAATACGACGGATATGTGTTTAACTCGGGATTCCAAGAAAGAGCTGTATCTGGGCTTATTGGTCTTAACAAAAACTGGGGTTATTCCCATTTAACCTTAGATTACTATAATATTACGCCTGGTATTGTTGAGGGTGAAAGGGATGAGAAAACAGGAGGCTTCCTTAAGCCTGTTGTTATTGATGGAGAAGAGGGTACAGCTGTTGCTACTGATAGAGATGGTCGGTCGTATAGACCATTTGTGCCTTATCAACAAGTGTATCACTACAAAGCAGTATCAAGTAGTAATATAATATTGGGTGATGGGAGTTTACGTACCATCTTTGGGTATCAACAAAATCGACGTCAGGAATTTGAAAATGTGATGGATCGCAATGAGTATGCTTTATATTTTCAACTGCATACTGCAACCTATGATGTGCGTTATAGTTTACCTGAAATAAATGGATATAAGTTGGTGACAGGTGTAAACGGAATGTATCAATCCTCATTAAATAGAGGGCATGAAACGCTTTTGCCTGAGTATAAATTGTTTGATATGGGAGTATTTGCCATCGCTTCTAAAAATTTTGGTAAATTAGATATTAGTGGGGGATTGCGTTTCGATCGCCGCCATCAGAGTGTGAAAGAGTTTGAACCTCATACACACGATCATGAAGATGGTGATGATCACGATCACGACCATGATGCGCAGATATTTCCGGCATATACCCGAAACTTTCAGGGGCTTAGTGGAAGTTTAGGTTTTACCTATCAGCTATCGGATGGTTGGTACACAAAATTAAATCTATCGCATGGTTTCCGTGCTCCCAATATTAGCGAATTGGCTTCTAATGGAGCGCATGGAGGTGCTGTTCGTTACGAAATAGGAAATCCTAATCTTAAGGCTGAAAATAGCTGGCAGGCCGATTTAGGTTTTGGTTACTCATCACCGATCATTTCGGGGGAAGTTTCTTTATTTGCCAATCGCATTAATAATTATATCTTCTCTCATAAATTATTGGATGAGGATGGTCATGATTTATTGACCGATGGTTATAAAACATTTCAATTCGTATCAGGTAACGCACGTATTCTAGGGGGAGAAATAAGTATTGATATACATCCTATTGAAAGATTACATTTTCAAAACTCATTCTCGTATGTAAACTCGGTACAGTTGAATCAGCCTGATTCTACTAAAAACTTACCATTTACGCCAGCTCCTAAATTAATCTCTGATTTATGTTTCGATCTGATTCGTCATGGTAAAACGTTGAATAATACTTATGTTTCGGTGGGTATTGAAAGTAATTTGAAACAGGATCGAATCTTTTCGGCTTTTGATACCGAAACAGTGACTCCTGCCTATACATTATTGAATGCTTCCTTTGGAACGGATTTTGTACATAAAGGACGCACATGGGCTTCGCTTTATTTTATGGCGAATAACATAACAAATAAAGCTTATCAAAATCACTTGAGTCGTTTGAAATATACCGATGTAAATCAAGTAACAGGTAGAGAGGGAGTTTTTAATATGGGACGTAATTTTGGCATCAAATTGCTTGTTCCGCTCAATTTCTAAATAACGTAAAGTAATATTAAGGTCTTAGATCTTAGAGCCTGTTTAAATTTATGAGAGAAAAGATAATAAAGGGTTTCCGTAATTAATCGGAAGGATGTTTCTTTGAAGTGACTAAACTCATAAGAAAT
>NZ_QICL01000046.1 GCF_003201355.1 Indolivaga alginatilytica | reverse complement strand
ACAACAATATCAAGCTGGATAGCTTTCAATTACATGGCTTTTATAATTATATTTTTAAAGAAAATTCACAAAAATAAAAAGTCTAGATGACTTCTTAATAAAAAACTTACACAGCAAAAATAGAAAAAAAGAACTAATGCTGTCACAAACGACAATGTATAATACCAATTCATATGAATTTAATTCTAAAAAGTAATTTATATGAAAAAAATCGTATTAGTGGCACTTGTGATGCTTTCTGTTTTTGCGAACGTTTCGCTTAGTCTTAACAATGCTCAAATTTGTGGCGATTGTCCAATTTCGACTATCCCTCCGATTATTATTCGACCATCACAAAACTTTGTGGTTACTTCTTGAAAAAGAATTGCAATACTCGCTAAAATTATTTGAAAATCACTAAAAATTCTGATCAATGAAGTATAAATCAACATTTGTAGACTCTTCTTGAATGCATTAAAAGATACTTTTGTAGAGTTATTAATTAGTTTATCTTATAATAATTATGATAGCTCTATGAAAGTATTAACCTTGAATTGCAATCATGTTTCCACAATTATTGAATATTCTATCCAATGAATAAAAGCTCTGCTAAAATAAAAAAGAATCTTATACGATGAAAGAATATTGTTGTATATTAATATTACTGCTCATAGGCATAACAAATGTACACGCACAAGATGTAAGCTTTATTTTGAATGCTCCCACTTCGGTAGTGAAAGGGGCGCAATTTCAGTTGCAATATATACTTAGAGGCGGTTCAGGTGCGGATATTGATATTCCCGAAGATATAAAAGGCTTTGATGTTTTGTATGGTCCGTCTGTGTCGGAGGTGTATAGTTCATCTAATATTAATAATAAAGTAACATCCGAAAGTAATGTTACCTACACCTACCTGGTAATGGCAAGAGAAGAAGGAATATTCAATCTTCCTGCCGCATCGATTAAAGTGGGCAGTAGTAATTACAAATCGAACATTAAACAGATAAAAGTATTACCTCCTGATAAAAATCTTCAACCAGGACAACCAATAACACTTACAACATCTTCTTCTACAGCCGAGGACATTGACTCTAATGATGCTTTTGTAAGTGTAATAATCTCCAAAACAAGGGTAAAAGAGCAGGAAGCCATTACTGTAATATTTCGTTTCTATACAGCTTTGGAAATAAGAAGTATAGATAATATTCAGGTTTCCGAATGTGAAGGATTTGTGCCGGAAGATTTCCAGCTTCCGGCAAATCGTCAAATGTCTCTGGAGCATTATAATGGGCGTAATTATTATACTCTAGATGTAAAAAAAACATTGCTGTTTCCTCAGCGTTCGGGTATGTTGACTATACCGTCCTGTAAAATGGAGATAGTATTTAGTGTACCATCGGGAGAGAAAGTAACCACATTCTTTGGCCCGCAAGATGTAATGATAGAGGCTAAAAAAACATTGACTACATCACCTGTTACGATTGATGTAATTATAGATTCGGATGCAGACGAGAAAACAGTAAAAAACAATTTAGAGATACAGGGATTTGATAAAACATATAGAGATTCCATTTTTAAAATAAATTAAATAGTTATAATGTATGTCAGATGGACAAGTTCGCGAAGGGCAAACAGGACCCAATCAAACGTTTTATATTCAGCAACAAGAAGCAAGACAAACGAATGGAATAGGAACAGCCGGTTTCGTTTTGGCATTAATAGCTTTATTCTTATCTTGGATTCCTTTCCTGAGCTGGCTTTTATGGGTACTTGGCCTTATTTTCTCTATTGTCGGAGTATTTAAGCAACCTCGAGGTTTAGCAATTGCAGGCTTGGTTATATCTCTCTTATGTGTAATCTTGATTCTTCTTGTAGCAGGAGCTATTGCAACAGCTATTGGGTTTAGCATGTAATCCAAATTAAGTGAGGCCAGTTTTTTCTTCAGACCTTGCCTCTAGTTTTTCAATGTATTTCGCTTATCCATCTAAATATGAAAAAACATATATACTCTTACATCTTTATTATGCTATTTATAGTATCCTGTACCAATAAGAATAATATGCCCAATGAAACACAAATAGTTTCGGATAAAGCAGAGTCAGAGCAAGATGTTCAGGTAGAGCCTTTTAATGACAAGCTTATTGATCATAAGCCGATGAGCGGATGGAAAGCGTACGGGCTAATAGGAAAAGTGAAAACTGTAAAGGAGAACAATGGATACCAATTAGAATTTAACACGGATGGAAATGTGATAAAGATTGTAAAAAAATATAGCGACTCGGAATCTATTTTTATCAGAAAATACGATAGTCCTTCCATGTATACGGAGATTTTGAGGGAAGGAAGCACCGCCTATGAAATTATTTTAAAAGATAATATTCGCAAGGAGAAAATAGTGGATGACTATCCGGATGAGGAAAAGTATTTCTCTTACACTTTCGACAAACAAGGCCGGGTTATTGAATTTAATGATCGCCTGACCTATTGGAATCATAATTCCAATAGCTATATATATGAAAAAGACTCAGATGTCTTACCTCAAAAAGAGATATTTGATGAAGGGTGGGAAGACGGAAGTTGTACAATCATCTCTACATTCGAATACCTTAAAGTTGATAATATGGGGAATTGGACAGAAAGGAAAGTCAATAAGAAGGTGACAGAATATGAATCTATGGGAGAAAAAAAGACGCAAAAGACAGATTCCCAAATAGAAACCAGAATTATTACCTACTTTTCGGTGCAGTAAATATAATTTTCAAAAGCCTATAATTCAAATTGATATACTTATGAAAAAAACATATCTATTTTTTAATCTTTTATTTATAATATTTTCGTTTAGCTGCCAAAAGAAAGGCATTGATGATAGCCTCATACCGGTAAAAAAATCAGAATGCGGCTATATATTTATCAATAACAAAGGGGAAGAAGCCTTCAAAGTGAATGAGGAGCTTTATTCAGCTACCTTCTTTTACAACGGGCTATCGCTAGTTGAAGTATATGTCGATGACGAATCCAGGCATCTCCAAACCAGATATGCATATATAAATGATAAGGGCAAGTTTATAACAGACAAACGATATAAAGACGCTGCAATATTTAATGAAAATATAGCCTGGTGTGTTGAAGATAACTCGTATCCTATGGCTATAGATACGGAGGGAAATATTCTATTCACATTGAAGGAAGCTGAAAAAGTGAGAGCTTTTGAAGATGGGCTTGCAGCCTTTAGCGTAACCGCTGACGGATTTACTACATGTGGATATGTGGACACCAAAGGCAATATTGCGATTGCACCTGATTTTGTAGACGCATCCGATTTTTATAATGGATTAGCTCCTGCCACTATGGACACGAAAGCAGGATATGGATATATAAACAAAAAAGGAGAATTTGTTATTTCTCCGCAATTTTCTTATGCAGGGTCATTTAATAAGAATGGAAATGCAATCGTATCGATTGGTGATTATCCTAATCGAAAATATGGAGTGATAAACACTAAGGGGAAATATGTCATTTCTCCGCAGTATGACGCAATCGTATTCGATGGAGATAAAATGATCGTTCAATCTTCCAAAAAGTATGGATGGATAGATAAAAATGGTAATTATACAATTAATCCACAATTTAGTTCAGTATCTCTTTTTGGCAACAGTTCGGCTACGGGTGTATCGATCGACGGGGAAAAATATGGTTTAATAGACGACAAAGGAACGTATATCGTTAATCCTCAATACGATTTTGCACATTCATTTATTGGAGATATAGCTCCGTTTTCAATGAGTGGTAAAGTCGGTTTTTTGGACAAAAAAGGAAAAATTGTAATTAATCCTCAATATGAATCAATATCTCTCGACTATATCGAACTAAGTGAAGGTTATAATTATAGAAATTTGTTAACGGTAACAACTGACTATTGCGATATTGAATCTATCTGCAATGCTTTTATCGGAGAATCTAATCAGTCGGATTTCAGAGGAGTGAGCTCGAAGACAACTTTTGAAAATATAAAAAACCGATACAATGATTTATCGTACGCATCTTCCGATTCGCGTAGATTCAAAGGCGTAATCGACTTAGGGAATGGAGTATCTATCACAGAAACTATTTTCAAATTCCCCGTTGAATTATCTAATACTTCATATAACTATTATGATGGCAAATATGAAACAATAGAAACCAATGAAGCTAAAATTGGAGCTATCACTTACTGGCTCGTAATCGACTCGTCTTCCCGGGCTAAAGACAAGGGCGTAAAAATTGCTCGTGAGATAGCCGATGCGATAAAGAAAAAATACCAAATAAGCCAGGACGTGGATGACAACGGAAGAATAGAATTTCAATCTGCAACGATGAAATTTGTTGTTCAGGGCAATCAATCAAGTATTACTATGACAGTTTCTTTTATTGAATAATCCGATAATTAAATTATGAAAAGAATCATTTTATGTATTTTACTCCTTTGGGGAGTTCTGAATATTGCTTTTGCACAAAGGACGATTCCTTATCCTATTGTAAAAAAACAAACCGAAGCTGACGCGATAATCAAATCTATTGTTTGCGGTGAAAATAATACTACCCAAATTAATTTTTTGTTTAGAAATACAACATCATCTTCTATTACACTTCGGTATAAGCTATCAAAGATATTTCTCCGTGCAGACGGGAGAACCGTACCTTGCCAAAAATTTGTCGGTTTATTGGCCGATAACTCTGTAACCATACCTTCTGGAGGAGAAACATACTATTCCTTTATCTTCGCCACAACTCTTTCTTTAGATACCCGAACGATTGATATAATAGAGGATGACTCGCGGGGATGGGATTTTATGGGAGTAGAGTTAGTCACCAGCCCTTTGGGTAATCTTCTTGTTAAGGCAGATAGGGGCGATGGCATTGTCCAAAATCAAATAGCCCTGAAATACTATAACGGCGATGGAGTTCCGCAAAATTATGGTTTAGCTCTGAAATGGTTTAAAGAAAGTGCGAAGAATAAGGTTCCTGTGGCCTTTTACAACGTTGGAAGTATGTACTTATGGGGAAAAGGGGTAAGAACAGACAAAGCTATTGCCCGACAATGGTTTGAAAAAGGAGATTTACACAACGAAGGTGGTTCACAATATTATCTCGCTATTATGTATAAAAACGGTGATGAGGTACTAAAAAATCCGCAGAAAGCAAAAGAATTATTTTTGAAAAGTGCCGTTAATGGAAATGGAAATGCTTACTATGAACTGGCTTTGATGTATAAACAAAATAACCAATTGACAGACGCCTTTAATTGCTTCAGTAAATGTGCCGATATGAATGTGAATGCCCAATACGAAATAGGGTTGATGTCGTATTATGGCAAGGGTACCCCAAAAAGTAACCAGCAAGCCGCCTATTGGATAAGAAAAGCGTATGAAGGAGGTAATACCGATGCCAAAAAAGTGTGGGAAGGCTTAGAACTTTGGAAATATGCGACAGAGAATAAATCCGCTGAAACAAAAAAACAGATTTCGATGGCAGATACGAGAGGTACTGACGACAAAAATGATGCAGACTTAGGAGAGTTGAGAGAACGGAAACCAACTGATGAGAATAAACCTGTAGAACAAGAAGAAGTGTATGAAAAGGTCGATATATTGCCTTCATATCCGGGAGGTGATTCTGAAATGTATAAGTTTATTGCTACCAATTTAAAATATCCCACAATTGCCGCTGAAAATGGTATTGAAGGGCGGGTGACAGTTCGTTTTGTTGTGGGTAAGTTAGGAAATATAAGAGACATTACAGTTGTCAGAAGCTTGGATCCTTCTTGTGACAAAGAAGCTGTGAGAGTAATAAAGGCAATGCCTCTGTGGAACCCCGGTACACAAAATGGAGAAGCCGTAGCGGTATATTTTACCCTTCCGATTGGTTTTAAATTATCTAAATAGCTTAATTGTCAAATATATTGCCTCTACATATTGTTTACACATGAAAAAATATATAGTTATAGTAGTGATACTTCTAATTCCGTTGCTGGTAAACGCCTCAGAAACGTATATTGTAAAAACAAACTCTTCATTAAATATAAGATCTGGACCTGGATCAAAATACAAATCAATTGGTCAACTCACAAATGGACAAACTATTCAGGTAGAATCTATAGATGGAGATTGGGCTAAAATAGAATCTAATGATGATGCAGCATATATTAATCGGAATTATATTGAAATTGCTTCTCACCAAATTGCAGGATCAATGGCAAATAATGATTTCACCACATTAAGTATGATTTTAATGTATTTATTGATTGTATTGTCAATAATACTATGCTTTATGAGAATGGCCAGAATTGATGATGACCCACATGAAGGTCCATCTATGGTTTATTTTGCATGTTTGTATTTCGTCATATGTTTTATTGAAATTGCTCTTGCTTTCATAATAGTTAATAATTATACAATATATAAATTCGATTGGGTACGCCAAATTGACAGCCTAATCATAGTAGGTATAACTTCAATCATAGGGTTCTGTATGTTTGTATACTTATTATATAATCAAATTGTATCTTTCTTCTATGTTCTTTCTGACCTGGAATACAACTCAAGTTATTTTAATTTTAAACTAGGTTTAATTTCAAGTATTGTATCTATTATAGCTTGGGTAATATGTGATTCATTTTTTAAAGAATATAGTATTTATGTAATCGTTTTTTATCTAATAAGTCAACTCATACAAACCATTGTTATTTTCTATAAAACCGGTTCTCAATGGATGTATGGCATAATTATTAGTTTGTTGATGATTATCGCCCCTATTTCAATAAGCCTTATGTTTGTACCGTTTTTATATGTCTTTCTTCCCTTATGCATAATATTTTTATTTATGATGTTCTTTTCAGGTGGTGGTAGTCGGTCATCAAGTAATACGGAGTATTATCAATGTTATCATGACGGAGAAGGTTTAACACAAGATGATACTGGAAATTCAGATAATTATATAGATAAATTGAATGGTGGGAATTATAAGAGAGAAGGTTACGGGAGGTATCGGAAAATGTAATGCTTTTTGAAAATAGTAAGTAGCTACTCTTGATATTATTTATTTTTCGCCTTATGTTTCCGTCTTTTTATCAGAAATAATAATCGAACTCAGGTTAATAATATATTTATCTCTGAAAGTTCTTTGATATGCATAAATATCCAAAGAGGTTAAATTTCGGTCTTGATTTTCTTATTGCAGGTTGCTAATTTTGAACTTGTTTTTCAATTTTTTTTTATATTTTCCTGCCCTCATTTTTCTTTATTATCGGTAGTTGAAATTGTTTCGGGCTTTCCTTTTCTTTCTCTGCTTTCGGCACTCTCGGATCACCCCACGCCTCCTTGTATTCTAAGTCAGCTTTATTTTCCTTCCAGAGATACGGATAAGCAAAAGTCCCAATACCATACCATTTAACCTTAGCCTTAGTAACATACCCATACTCTATCAACATCTTATCCCTAATCCGCATCTCATACTGCCCATATTTAACAAACCCATCCGGCTTTTTATAACTAAAAAAAGCTTTACTCTTTTCATCATTTAAGAAAACATACGAAGAAAACAATTCGTCATTATCTTTCTTCTTCATATTTTCGAGATAGATAAAGCCACCCTCTTTCAAAACTTGCCACTGATCCCGAGTTAATTCGAGACCGCCAATAGTCGGTATCTTCGGTTGCTTTTGGGCTTGTTTTGGTTCTTGCATTTGCACCTGTTTTACTTGCTTTGTTTGTTTTTCCTGCACTTGTTCGACTTGCTTTTTCTGTACCTCGATGTTAATTTGAAACTCCTTTTTTAGATTTCCAAAACTAAATTTCCGATCAATTTGTGAACCCTTGAAAGCAATATCGTTATAGCGGAACGATACACCCTCAATCTCATTTGATGTTCTTTTGTGTTTATAATCAATCTCAATCCCAAACTTTTGAAGACTGAATCTTAAATCAGCCGGATTATTACAACTTGGCAAAACTTCTCTAATCGCATCATATATATAATACTTCACCCTATCAGGATCGTTCAACTTCTCCCGATTAACCTTCTCCTTACCCTGTCCATAAGTAAGACCATGCTTATCTTTCAGCTTCTTACAAACCTTAATATTCCGCTTATAATCATTGTTAACCGAGATGAGTTTTAAGTTATTATCAATACGGTTATAAACAATATGCAGATGCTCATTATCCGTATTATGATGCCTGACAATAATATACTGCGTATTTTTAATACCCATTTCCGCCATATACTCCTTTGCCAGTTGAAGCATAAAGTCATTTGTCATTTTTGCTTTATCTTCGGGCGAGAAGGATATCGGTATATGTCCGACAGGCTGTTTTATCTCCTTCCTGCCCGAGCGTTGCATGGCAAAGCTGCGGATAATGCTTTTGGCACTATCCGCAAACACTCCCTCTGCTTCCAGTAACTCGTGTGAATCGTTCATTACATAACGGACACATCCCCTGAACGATTTTCCTTTGATATTCTTAGCGATCATTGAGCAGCCTCCTTATTTGTTCGGTTATCATGATTACCTCCATAGCTGAGTTGGAGAATCCCGATTTGTTAGCCTGTTTAGCAATCTGGTTCAGGTTATTTGCCATACCCGACAGCTTACGCATCAGGTCTAATTCCTCCAGTGTAAAGCGTGATTTTATACTTCCCTTTAGTACCATCTCCCGAGCATATTGTGTCGCTTTCATACCCAACTTTTCCGCTTTTTGTTTCACCGAATTAAAATCTTTTTCGGTCAGTTTCAGATTAATCGAATAGGATAGTTTCCCGTTTTCCTTCTTTGGCCTCCCGCGAAGTACTTTTTCTCCCGATTTATTTTTACTTTTCATAATATCCATTTTTACTATTATGAATAATTATCAGATGCCCATTTGCATCTGAGCGGGACGTAACGTAATCGACCACCGGGAGATGAAGTGGAGTCTCCGCACGCAGCCCGGATCTTTTGCGACCGTCGGGAGCGAAATCCGCAGGCTGCCAAGTGACCTCAGAATATGCGACCATCGGGAGCATATTTTGAAGCCCCCTGCAAGGGCAAGGTATGCACGAAGGGAACTCAAAAAGCCTCGGAGAGATTTTTGGGTTACCCGTGCGATTACCTTGCTCCTTTGACGACGAAAGAAAAATAAAGAGGCGGTAGTCTCTTTATTTTTTGATTCGGTGGCAACCATTAAACACCCTCCGGAACATAAAATGGAACTGTCCGGACTTTTAAATGTTACATCATTTTTAAAAATGTGACTTGTATAAGAGGTCGCTAATACTGCTTTTTTCTTTTTCATAAGTCTGTTATTTTAATGAAACAGACCACGAATTAAATAATAATATTTCTTGAAATACTCTTGCTTTCCCGGATCGGATTTATCTGCCGGGACTCGCTATATATTACCATTTCAAGTACAAAAATACCGGTGCGAACTGCTTCGATATGCCATACCGAGAAATCAGGTAAGTTCTTCCTACCGGTAAAGATCATTTTTTCACAATACATTCGTCTGAACTGTATTAACCCTTCTCTTTTTTAGTGCAAAATAAAGCCGTTTAATGCAATGGAATCCAGCATGATATACTGATAAAAAAGTTACTATATATTCACCCCCTGAAAGTTTTATAAACTTAAAATTTGCAGTTTTTACCAGTAGCAAAATTGACTGATTTTAATCTGTCTGTAAAATAGTAAAATCTGAGAGTTTGCAAATCTGATATTCTTCAAGTTGTCTTTCAGTTTTGTAAATCTGATAATTATCAAACTTGAAAAGTTGATTGTTTGGTAATTTGAAAACAAATTTTCTAGTTTTCTTGATTTAATATTTCCTTGAAAATAAGATAAATATATAATCACCTGTAAAACTTTCAATCAGGATATAAAAACTGCAAATCTTCTAATTCATCATATGTCTAATTTTAAAACTTTTAATTCGCATGAAACAGAAACCTTTATTTATCGCTTTCTCCACCCAGAAGGGAGGAGTGGGCAAAAGTACATTTACCGTACTGGCAGCAAGCCGGCTACACTACCAGAAAGGCTTGAATATAGCCGTGATGGACTGCGACTATCCGCAGTGCAGCGTCTATGAAATGCGCAAACGGGAGATCCGTCAGCTGGAGACCAACCTGCACTACCAGTCCAAAGCCATCGCCCTGTTCGAATCACTGGGCAAACAAACTTATCCGATTATTTGTGCCAAACCGGAAGAAGCTATACCCAGAGCAAAAGAGTTTTTATCAAAAGAGGCTGCCGCTTATGATGTTGTCTTTTTCGGCCTGCCCGGTACCATTAACAATGAAGGGGTAATCTCCACCTTTATGGGGATGGATTATGTTTTTGTACCGATGTCCCCTTCCCGGCTGTCGATGGAAAGTACCCTCTCGTTCATTATCCCCGCCAGCGAGTTGATACGGGAGCATACAGATATAAAGCTAAAAGCCATCCACCTGTTCTGGAACCGTATCGACGGACGTATCAGAAAAGAATGGCTCAACCATTATGAAGGCGTTATCCGGGAGTTCGGGTTGCCATTGATGCAGACTTCTATTCCCCAATCCGTCCGTTACGACAAGGAACAGTCCCTTGAAAGCAGCGATGCGGTTTTCCTGTCCACCATCTTTCCTGCCGATAAAAACCTGATTAAAGGCAGTAGCCTGGATTTGCTGGTCGATGAAATAATGGAAATTATTCACTTAAAACCTCAGATCTAATGGCAAAAGATAAAACAGATAATAAATACAATGATTTGCTCAAATCGGTGCATAAAGGAATCGGCTTAGATCAACCTGTAGAACAGTCCTCAAAAGAGGTAAAGCCCGTTAAAACCATTGTGGATGCAGAACCGGAAGATGAACTGGGCGAAGCTGAAGATGTAAATTTAAATTTAAATAATAACACTGTATCCACTTCAAGCACGACAGAACTATCTTCGACTAAAACTCCCGGAAAAAGAAAACGCAAAACCCAGGATGATTATCAGGAGGTGTTCTTTGTGCGGGTGGATTTTACCCACCGTAAACCACTCTATATTACGGCAGCCACCCATCGCAGGCTGATGCGTATTGTCCACCTGATGGACGAATCCAAAGCCACAATCAGCAGCTATGTGGAAAATATCATTCTGAACCACCTGGAAACCTTCAGGGAGGATATAGATATTATTTACCGGACAAACAATCTTAACCCTACAGAGTAATGGATACATTTATAAAAATATATATAGTGATCAGCCTGTGGCTATGGACCGGATTGTTTCTGAGCAGTCCGTCGCTTCGAAGGGCATTCGTGGATATGCATCGAAGAATAATAGAACGGGTATATAAATCAATAAAAAAACAAGTAGTAAAGCTAATTCAGAAAACAGCCGGTTTTATATCACGAAAGTTAAGGACAGCTTCACATTATATGCAGGAAAGCAGCTATGATTTACGTGTGAGTGTAGCCCGCTCTCTTGTCAGTAAAGAACTGCTGAAGGAATTGATGCATAAGAACCTTGTCTATGCTATTTCCCGGGCACGGATGATGGATCAGGGAGATTCCGGAGTCGGACTGCATGAACTCGAGACCATGGCAGACCTGGCTACGGGCAAGGATGTTGGGGATAAAGGCAGGAAAGAAGCGGTAGAGACAGCATTCAGGCTATGCGATACCGATCTCTTCGAACAGTTAATTACCCGTATCCCCCGTGCCCAGGAACGCATCCTGCTGGCTTTTGACCGGATAGAGGGCAGCAACCCTTATGAGTCGGTCAAAAATGAAGTATACCGCAAGTTTATAAGAGAGTAAGTATATTCCGGAAACGTATAGATAGGTAGGATAGACAATAAAATCAGCTCACGGATTAATTTTCGTGAGCTGATTTTATTTTAAGACACGTTGCACTAAGGTGACAAATGAGGACAAACAGTGAAACGTGATGACACCTGAGCAGGTCTTGCTATTTAGTGCTATATATTGCGATTGTAAACGAAATTATTCATTCTAAAAAAAGAAAAAGATATGGAAGTAATTAACATTGAAGTGCAAACCTTCGAAGCGATGATAAGCCGCTTCGAGGCCTTTACCCAAAAAGTGGAAAATCTGTGTGGGGATCATCAGGATAAGAGCCTGCACCGCTGGCTGGATAATCAGGATGTGTGTCGGATACTTAATATCTCCAAGCGTACCCTGCAAACCTACCGGGATAACGGTACACTCTCTTTTACCCAGATCAACCATAAAATATTCTACAAGCCGGAAGATGTGGAATCAGTTATTAACAAATTAAAATCAAAGTAGTATGAGCAATGAAATTATTACAAGAGAAAACGATCGCATAAAAAGATTCTTTAGTTCATTGGACAGGATGCTGGACAAGATCGAAGCCGCGCTGACAGGATGCAAGCCGACACTAAACGGGGAACGTTTTCTGAGCGATTCTGAAGTATCGGACAGGCTAAAGGTCAGTCGCAGAACCTTGCAGGATTACCGCACAACTGGGAAAATACCTTATATCCAATTAGGAGGTAAGGTACTTTATCGGGAAAGCGATATACAGAAGCTATTGGAGGAAAACTACCGTAAAGGATGGCAGTGAACTTCAGATGTGGACTAAGCTAGCCCAAACCCAACTATTTTTTTCTTTTTTATCCGGTAACTTTTACCACACAGCCAAGCAGGATAAATAAGACAAAGCTTTTTCTATTCAGGAAAACCCGTCAGGGCTCCGGCTTTGGCGTTTTACCGGCTTGCTGTTCATTCGTGGACGGATAAATAAGAGGATCATTATTTAATCAATTTTGTTTAATCATGGATAGAAGCAGCATGACAATAGCAATTAACTCTTTATAATAGACCCCATTCGGATAGAAATACTTATTTTTGTTCTAACAAATAAAAAAATGCAGTATGTGGTCTGACTGGAAAGAACAAATCAAACACCAGCCAAAGGTAAGGCACAATTTATTGTGGGAATATGACCTTTGCAGTTTTGACTGGCAGTATATGCGGGCTCTGGTAGTAGAGCGTGTCATAGAAAGAGGCCGGGATGAGGATTATTATGCCCTGTTCGCTCTTTACGGGGGAATGGATGGTGTCAGACGAATCATACGGGATGAAGTATTGATCCTTTCCGATAAAGATATTGCTTTTGTTTGTACTGCTTTTAACTTAAAAAAGGAGGATCTCAAATGTTACATACGCAAACAGTCGAGAGAGGCACTTATGAACTCTTAAAATCTATTATGAGTGATACCGTATTCGATCAATTCTCATTGGCCGGAGGTACTGCTTTGTCATTGCTTATCGGACACAGAAAAAGCATTGATCTGGATTTATTTACTGTAGAAGAATTCAACCCCTCATGGCTTGAAAAATACTTACAGGATAAATATGCTTTCAGAGGAGATTTCCGGGAAGGTTTCAGCCTCAAGGGTGAAGTTAACGAAGTAAAACTGGATTTTATCCGTCATGAATATCCGGATGTAGAGCCAAGAATAATAGATCATGGTATACGCTTATACAGCCTTAAGGATATTGCAGCGATGAAGCTATCCGCTATTGCCGACAATGGTACACGGCTGAAAGACTTTATCGATGTGGCTTATTTATCGGGATACTTATCCCTGAAAGAAATGCTGACGGCCTTTGAGGTGAAATATCCACAGACAAACCCCTACCGGGCAGCTAAAGGACTTAGCTACTACGATGATGTTCGTTTTACGGAGAGGATAGACCTTTTGGGTAAAGACTTCAATTGGGAAGACATTACAGCCCGTTTGTCAGCTATGACCCGGGAAGAAAACAAACGTTTTGAGCATTTGAATAAAGAAGCTAAAGAAGAACGGGTTCAAATTCCCAGAAGAAAAAGCAGGGGCATATCATGAGTTGTTCATATAAATAATCCAGGATTCTCAATCCTTATTTTTCAAAATATTAAGTTATATTGGAAAACCACGGAGGCCCGTTAACCGTTAGTGGTATTTTTGTAATATCATAAAACTCAATAAACAGATAGTACTTTATTGGAAGAAAAAGCTTATAAATACTTAACCGACAAGAACGTTTTTTCTAAAATTCAGATAGATAGTAGGGTACTGTACCGGGATTTGTATATATAGAAGATGCTGGAGGAGAATTACCACAAAGCATGGCAGTAAAGCGAAAAAAGGAGTATTGTGACGATCCCATCTTATGCAGAGGAAGAGGGGAGCAGCTTTTGTTCCCCTCTCTTTTGTATTTTATTCTGTTGACCTTAAGCCGGCTTTGTATCCTATGCGTCGGATGTCGGCTTCGCATGCTATGTCCCTTTGGCTCCTCAGATGGAGAAAAGCAAAGCGTCAAATTTTTAGCGGAAAATACTATGCCGGAGTGATAACGCAGTGCATAGTATTTTCCGCTAAACTCGCAGAGCCTGAATTTGACCGCTTGGCTTATCCATGTATTTTTGCCAAAGGGATATAGCGTGAAGCATAACCTTCCGGATAAAAGGGTGTGCTGAAAGGGAAACAGAAATTATCATTTCTTCTTTTATATGGGCTAGCCAGCAAAGCCATTAGGTCAATACTTTTTTATTTGATAACGATTTACAGTATGCAGAATAAATAAGACAAAACTTTTCCTGTTAAAGAAAACATGTTAGGGCTTTAAATTTGGTATTTTATTGAACTGCTGCTCATTTGAGGAGAGATAAATATGAAAATCAAGACTTAACATAATCAAATGTTACATTATTTTGTTTAATTTTGGATTATTAAGATAAACCAATGCCTATCTCCGTTAAAGTCGATATACCTATAATAACTCCTAAATTTGATACACCTAAATTTAAGAAGTTGACAAATGAAAGAGTAAATGAATTATTATGAAAACAAAGAGTAGGATTCACGAATATTAAGGTTTTTGGTAATATTGTGCACCTGGAACAAGATTTCTTTTTTTAATATATATGTACACTATAAGTAATATTTTGTACAGTGATAATTTATAATTACTAGTTTATGTGGGCAGATAATGAAACTTCAGAAGATCTTTTAGGTTTTAATGTACACGCAGATTTATTAATTGATATCATCAATGATGAGTCTGTTTTACCGATTACGATAGGAGTTTTTGGTGATTGGGGTAGTGGTAAATCCAGTGTCTTACAAATTGTAAAAGAAGCGTTTGATAAGGATGATGATAAGGATTCGCTCTGTATATACTTTAATGGTTGGACTTTTGAGGGATATGATGATGCTAAGGCTGCATTACTCAATTCTATTCTTAAGGAATTGGAAGACAACAAAAAAATTCCTGATGCAATAAAGGATACAATAAAAGAAAAAGCAAAGAAACTTTGGAAGTCTATTGATTGGATGCGTGGAGCAGGCATGGTTATGAAGAATATGGCTTTACCTGCTGTTACTGCATATTTTACGGGAGGGCTTAGTTTAGTCCCCTTCGCAATCCAAAAGTTATCAGAATGGGGCAATAACCCAGAAATAATAATTAAAAAACTTCAATCGGATGAAGGAAAGGAAATATTTAATTCTTTTATAAAAGAAGGGAAAGAGAATGATAAAAACACAACAAATGCAGTCGCTGAATTTAGGAAAGATTTTACAGAACTCTTAGATGCGACAAATTTCAAACGGTTAGTTGTAATTATTGATGATTTAGATAGATGTAGTCCTGAAAGAATTATTGAAAATCTTGAAGCAATTAAGCTTTTCCTGAATGTCCCCAAAACTGCATTTGTCATCGGAGCAGATCCTCGAATAGTTAAATATGCTATTGAATATAAGTATAAAAACAATAAAGAAATAGAGGACGATAATAACAGGATTATTATTGATTATTTAGAGAAATTAATTCAGCTTCCTTATTCTTTACCAAGACTTTCAGAATCAGAAGTTGAAACTTATATATCAATGCTTATCTGTAAAAAAGAAATTGGTGATAATAAATTCAAAAAAGTACTGGATGAATTTAAGAAATATAGGTCAACAAATAAATATTCTGCATTTGGATTATCAAATTTTGAGAAAATTTTAGAAGCCGATGATTTCAGAAAAGTAAAAGACAATGTAATTACAATACCCTCTCTAGTACCCTTAATTACAAATAGTTTGTATGGAAACCCCCGACAGATTAAACGGTTTCTAAATACATATACTATTAGAAAAAGACTTGCAGAAGTAGCAACCTTACAAAATTTTAATGATGCCGTCCTAGCTAAAATGATGATACTTGAATATTCAGAACCCAAGTTATTCAAAAAAGTATTTGAATGGCAGATTATTCAAGATGGAGTACCTAAAGAACTAACAGATATAGAAGCACTATGTAAAGATAAAGGTATTGAAGATATTATTCTGGAAATAAAAGAGTCAGACTTTAAAGAGTGGAACAAACCTAAAATAATAAAATGGTTCCAAATTGAACCTCTACTTTCTGGAATTGATTTACGAGATTATTATTGGATTGCTCGGGATAAATTAGAAAACTCTATCACTGCTACGAGTATGATTCCACCTGTAGTAAGAGCGTTATTCAATGAGTTATTACCTGATAATATGACCTCAACAGTAACAAAATCGTTAATTACTGAAAAATTTCAGCCATTTAATGATATTGAAAAAGAAGCATTTTTCAATCTTTTATCTTCTAACTTAAAAAGGAATCCTCAGCAAAAACGATTGTATGATATTTTCAATACAATGATAGAAGGTAAAGTTGAAAATACAGTTTGTCATTATATAGAAACTCTTAAAATAATCAGTATATCTGATATTGAACCTGCTGTTGCTACAAGATTAGCAGATTTTAAATCAGAGCCTGAGATTGGTGATTTTTTGAATGATTATTTCAAGGATGGAAAATCAAAAGCAAGCAAAGCGTTTAATTTAAAAAAATAAAGATGGGAACATCCAAATCATTTTCTGATGTAAAACACTCAATGATTCCGAATTGGGGTGTACTTAGTTCTTCGCTAACCTCAAATTGTGATTCTTCAGCTCTTTCAGACCAGAAGCTACAGAATATAATGGGACATTTTGTTTCAGCATTGGGTGGAGCCTCAACAGGTGGGCGTGGTGGTTCAAAAGCTGGAGGAAGAAGTAGTATCAGAACAGCAAAGAAAATAGGACGAGTCTTTTCTAAATTTATCAGCTCTGGTAATAATATCAAGCAGACTCTTGAATTTACAGGGTTAACCGATATTGATAATAAAACAGTTGGAGATATTATTAATCATCTAATTGAGTACTGTTCCGGCAATGCTACATCAAT
The DNA here is from genome assembly GCF_003201355.1 of Indolivaga alginatilytica. Lineage (GTDB taxonomy): Bacteria > Bacteroidota > Bacteroidia > Bacteroidales > Dysgonomonadaceae > Dysgonomonas_A > Dysgonomonas_A alginatilytica. The sequence goes on along the minus strand of NZ_QICL01000046.1, from coordinate 9,405 downwards.
TGATGATAATGCAGCAAAAGAGGCTACACGACTATTATTAGAAGAATTAATGGGGCAGGCAGAATCCATTGATGAAGTACAATCTTTGTTGCAAGAGACTTTTACAACGAATACTTTGGAAGATGTTATAATAAAGTATTTCGGGTATTATATTAATGAGCTTTTATCTAAATGGTTTTATGAAAATTTGATAAAGAACAAGAGTGAGAGTGATTGCAATAACCTTTTCGGTCAAATAAAAAATTTCATAGTAGAAAGAGTTGAGGATATGCATAAGAGAAATCCTCTTCAAAATGTAGATTGGAGTTCTGATGAAGCAGATAGGCTAATAAAAAATATTCAACAAGATGTACTAATAGTATTTGAATAGTTATGAGAGTAAATGTGATTATAGATAATGCAGATTATGGCAGATTTGCAGATTTGCAGATTTGTTATACAGATAATGATGTGAACAGAAAGGTTCCTCTATCCTTTTTAGGTTATGAGCGAGTGTTTGATTTTACGACTGATTTCACTTCTGTTAAATTTGATTTCTTTCTAATATCGGCAATAGTTTACGGCGTTGATAATTTATTGAGTCGAGCTGTTTATTCGAATGATGGTTGGACGAGAGATATCGAAGTCGAATTTCCAGTTAATAATATAGATATTTGGATCGGTAAAGAACATAAACTAAAACAAATATTGGATTTTTTAACAGGAGATAACTGGCTTGTTTGTTTCAGACAAAATACGCAAGATACACTTTACTATCCACGTCCTTTATCGAGAAGAAGAAAAAATCCACCAGCTTATGTAATAGATTCAATTAAATCAGTAAGCCTGTTTTCAGGAGGACTAGATTCTTTAATAGGTGTTATTGATGAATTAGAAAAACTGCGAGATAATGAAAGAATACTTTTGGTCTCTCATTTTGATTCAAAGTCTCCGGGGCCAAATGGAGACCAGAATAAGTTGTTGACACATTTAATAAATAAATATCCAAATAAAATATATTGGGTACAATCGAAATTAGCATTATCAAGAAAAGATACTGGCGGGAACAAAGTAACTATAGAAAATAACTACCGTAGTCGTTCCTTATTTTTCATAGGTTTAGGTTGTTATTTGTCACCAATTGATGAGTTGATAATCCCTGAAAACGGAACTATTTCGATTAACTATCCTCTTACTCCATCAAGGGTGAGTTCTTTGAGTACAAGAACGACTCATCCTTATGTTTTAAAGAATACTCAAGAACTGCTTACAGAGTTAGGTTTATCCACTAGAATACATAATCCATATACATTTAAGACTAAAGGAGAAATGTTTCTTGAATGTTCAAATTTCGAATTCCTACAAAATATTTTTCAAGATTCGGTTTCTTGCGGAAAAAGAGGACGACGACAATATCATTTTGATAATCCAAGTGAAATACACAATTGTGGACGATGTATGCCTTGTATATATCGACGAGCTGCACTGAACAAGGCAGGCTTGGACAATGAAAATCACTATGGAAATTTTATTACTAAAGTTGCATCCATAGGTAATAATGATTTACCTGCACTATTCAGCTATTTGAAGAAAAATATTTCATTAGAAAAGATGAAGAGAGATTTATTAGTCAATGGTAATATAGACCTTAGAAACCTTACTGAATATGCGGAAATGGTATTAAGATCAAAGCAAGAAGTCCTGCAATTATTTAGAGATAAGGGAAATAGATTTGTAAAAACTGAGTTAAGTTTAAGATGATTATTGACACACACTGCCATATAGATTTATATCCTGACCCAAGAAAAGTTTTACAAGATTCTGTCATAGCTAATATTACAGTATTAGCTATGACTAATCTTCCAAGCCACTTTGAAATGGGATATCCATATTTTCAGTCATTAAAGAAAATCAGATTAGCATTAGGTATGCATCCCTTAATGGCAGATTTACACGCAAAGGAATTTGATTTGTTTCTGAAAAATATTAGTAGAACATCATATATCGGAGAAATTGGTTTGGATTTTTCTAAAGAAGGTATATCTACCAAAGATATTCAGATAGAGACTTTTTCTAAAATACTACAGATCATCACAGGACAAAAGAAAATTTTAAGTATTCATTCCAGAAAGGCAGAAAAAGAAGTTTTGGACCTTTTGATGAAGAATAATATACAATCGGCAATTTTCCATTGGTATTCCGGTGGCTTGAATCTAATAGATTCTATTGTTGAAGCGGGTTATTTTTTCTCTATCAATCCTGCAATGGTAAAATCGATGTCAGGAAGAAAGATAATATCTAGAATACCCAAACATTTTATCTTGACAGAAACTGATGGGCCATTTGTAGAGGAGAGGTGTTTACCTTTAAAGCCAGGAGAAATGTCTTCTGTTTTCAATTTTTTAGTTCAAGAGTGGGGCATTCCGAGTTATAATGTAGAAAATATTATCTCGTCTAACTTCTCCCGATTAATTAGTCATTTAAAATAACATAGGATTCCTTAGATAACAAATAGCTAATATCAGTTTATTGAAAAGTGAACGAACTAATAATGAATAAATAATATTAAATTATACAATCAAAACAATATTAATCAGAACTTTACATCCTATTTTTTGTACTGTTATTGGGTTCTTTAGAAGATTATAAATTTAAGCTGTATCTGTAAATATATTGGTAATCTTACTGATTTTATGTCTATCCATAATCATCTCCCGGTTCATTTTGCTGTATTTTGCACTGTATTTCTTCGTTTAATTAGTTTGTCCATATCCTCCGATATTTTCTGCTCTGTGATCTGTGCATATACTTGTGTCGTATTGATATTGGCATGCCCCATCATTTTGGCGACACTCTCTATCGAAACACCCGTCGAAAGTAACAATGTCCCGAAACTATGCCTGCTTTGATGGTAGGAGAGGTTTTCTTTGAGATTGATTAATGTACCGATCTGATTGATCTCGTACCATATCTTATCACGGATAGGCAAAGGGAATACAGGTTTGCTATCATCTTCGGTATTGTATAGTCTAAGAATCTGCTCTGCTATCGGATGCAGGGGAATAAATGCCTCTACATTGGTCTTTACCCTCCGTTTTCGGATATAGAGCCTGCCTTCTGCTGTTTTACCTATATGGTGCGGATACAATCCGTATATATCTACATAACCCAATCCTGTCAATGTCGAGAAGATAAAAGCCCTGCGCACTAGTTCCAATCGGGTTTCAGGCATCGGAGTTTCTAGCATCCGCTTCAAATCATCTTTACCTATGTGTTTATGCTTAGGTGGTTCTTTCTTTTCGTACCTTACATCTTCCAACGGGTTACTTCTTAATACTTCCTGATCGATGGCAATGTAAATAAGCCTGTTGAGCCAAGTAATGCATTTATTGATATAGCCTGCCCTGCGTTCTCCTACGGTTTTCAAAAAGAGTTTGAACGATTCTGCGAATTCTTCGGTAATATCCATAAAGGAAATGTCCTTCATACCTCTGGAGCATAGAAACTCTTCCAGGTTCCGTTGCGATATTCCCGATTGCCTGTAGCTGGTTGTAGAGTTTATCTGGGTTGAGCGAATCCACAGGCGTTCACGCTCCACTTCTCCGGCCTGTAGCAATGTGGTCGGGATGGAGTTAACTCCAACAATGGTATTCTTTAGTAATTCCGCACTGATAACTCCCTGCTCTTTTAAGATATGATTGTAGGTATTCTCTATACGGTTACGATACGTTATAAGCTTATTATTCTCTCTTTCTATTTTAATGGTTCCTTTCCTGGCATTCCAGTTTTCAGGGCTGCAATAGATACCTGTGGTCATAACTGTTTGCTTGCCATCTATACTGATCCGGCACAGAATAGCTGTCGTACCGTCTGCCTTTACTTTGTTTTTATTGATATAGAATAATATTCTGAATGTTGATCGCATAATTATATATTTTTGAATGATTCTACTTCGATTATTGATAATTACAAAACTAATTTCAAATCTTGTGTTGCTTCGATAAACTTGTCCATATCCTCGAAAAGCTTTTTGGGAGTGACACGGGCATAGACCTGAGTGGTTTTTATATCAGTATGTCCTACCTAAGCATTTTAACCACAATAAATACAACTGATTGTATTTCAGTGATTATTGCATCTGTTTACAGCATTTTTCCAAATTGTAAAAAGCAGAAAAAAGCGGTTTTTAGCGGAACTTCCGTTACCAATTCGTTACCCATTTCAGGGTATGAAAAGTAATGCGGAATGCGGAAAAACGATTGACGAAAAATGGAGCTGAAGCAAAGTTGCCGACATCAGAGCAATCAAATTTCGGCTTGGAGCTTACAGCTTTGTTCCACTTGATTTTTCATATCATTCTTTAGCTCATCGGTTTGTAACTTAAATACAAAAAATGAGCGTATGAAAACAGAACTAAACATTTTATTCTATCTGAAAAAGAATCAGAGCAAGACAAACGGTCTTTGCCCTGTAATGGGACGTATCCGGATTGGTAAGTCCGTAGCTCAATTCAGCTTGAAAATAGATGCCGATTCCGAACTTTGGGATATCAAGGCCGGACGGATGACCGGAAAATCAAATGCCGCATTGGAAGTGAATCGGGAAATTAACAGGATTAACCTTTTACTCCATGCCCGTTACAAAGAACTGAAAGAAGTACAGCCTGAGGTTTGTGCCACAGATGTAAAGAATGCAATGCAGGGTATAGCCTCCACCCAAGACACAGTCATGGTTCATTTTCAAAAAATGGTTGAAGATGCATCACTGCGACTGGGTATTGATTTAAAAGAATCTTCATTGGCTGAGTATACATATTCTTACCGGTGGCTTAAAACCTATCTTCGTAAAAAACTGAACCTGTCGGATATTCCTTTTAAAGCATTGACCTATTCCTTTATCGAAGAATACTACCGGTATTTAAGAGTTGAAAAGAAATTCAAGATAAGTACTACTGTCGGTTATGTTGTTTTCTTCCGCAAAGTAGTCCGCAATGCCGTTAATCAGGGGATACTTTTCCGTGATCCATTTGGCGGATTTGTACCCGAAGAACGGGTCAGAGAGCATAAAACGCTGACACGGAAAGAACTGGATAAAATTATGTCATTTGAGATCGACCCCAATCTTAAACGCAGCGTCAGCCGGGATCTATTTGTTTTCGCCTGCTTCACAGGCATGGCTTACGTGGATATCAAGCACCTGACCTACGATAAAATAACACAGGACGAAAACGGCAACCAATGGATAATAGCCAAACGGATCAAATCGGGTATCAAATATCAGGTCCGGCTGATGGATATCCCGCTCGCTATTATAGAGAAATACAGAGGAACTGCATCCGAAGGAAAAGTATTCCCGGTTCCCCAAATGAAAACAGTACATCGCAGCCTGAATTACATTGCCTCCCGCTGCAATATCCATAAGATGATAGGCTTCCACCAAGGAAGGCACACGTTTGCCAGCCTGGTTACGCTCTCGGAAGGTGTACCCATTGAAACCGTGAGCCTTATGCTCGGGCACCGCCACATCAAGACCACACAAGGCTACGCCGAGTTGTCACTGGACAAAATAGCAAAGGATACCAGGCAATTATCCAAACGCATTGCCGGACAATTCAAACTGATCGATTATTACTCTATTAAAAAAGGATAGTTATGAAACGAAGTACATTCAGAATCTTATTCTATATCAATCGCAATAAACAAAAAAAAGACGGCAAAAGTCCGATTCTGGGCCGCATCACTGTTGACGGGATGCACACACAGTTCAGCCTGCAGGAATATATCGAGCCGGAATTATGGTCTGCACAGGATAATTGTGCCATCGGTAAGAATAAGGCTTGTAAGGAACTCAATTTGAAACTTGAAAAATACAGGCAGGACTTAAAATACCACTACAATAAGCAAGTCGAAGATAATGCCTACGTTACAGCCGAAAGCCTGAAGAACACGCTGCTGGGTATCGGCACCCATGAAGTGATGTTGCTCAAAGAATTTGAAGCCCATAACAAAGAGTTCTTTCAGAGTATAGGCATCACAAAAGTCAAAAGCACCTATAAAAGTTACAATACGGCATATAATACACTTCGCAATTTTATCCGTTATAAATACGATATGGATGATATTGCATTCAACCAACTCAGCTATACCTTTATTGAGGAGTTCGACTTTTACATGCGGGTAACTTTGGGCTATAAGACCAATACCCGGCACGGTCGTATCCGCATGTTGAAATATATTGTGATGCGTGCTATAAAAAAGGAAGTGATTCGCAACAACCCGTTTGCCGATTACCATGTAAAATCATCGGAGGGAGAACGCAGGTGGTTATCCAAGGAAGAACTGGACTTGATTATGCAGACTCCGATAAAGCGTATCGCTGTCAATTATGTCCGCAACCTGTTTGTTTTCGCAGCTTTCACGGGTTTGGCATTTATCGACTTGCAAACACTGAAATGGAGTGAGATCTTTACCGATAAAAGAGGTATGCGGTGGATACGCAAGAAACGCTCCAAGACGGGGACAGAGTGTATCATCCCTTTACTGGATATTCCACTTCAAATTATCAAATACTACAAAGGTTCGGCAAAAGACGGCAGGGTCTTCGATATCGGTTCCTACTCACTGGTACTTCTCTATATGCAGGAACTAAGGGAACTGCTGAATATGAAGACACTGTGCTTCCATCAAAGCCGTCACACCTATGCCACGACCGTTTGCCTGTCCAACGGAGTGCCGATTGAAACACTCTGTATCATGATGGGGCACCGAAATATTTCTACCACGCAAATATACTCGAAGATAACCAAAAACAGGATAAATGAGGATATGCAGCTATTGGAAAAGAGTATAGACCGGAAATACAGCCTGCCCGAACAAATGCAGCATATTTCATCTGTAAACAACAACAAGTAAATACTCATAAAATGAAAACAACAGATAAAGGAAAATTAGCTATCGTAACGGATCATAACTCCAACCTGCAAATTATTTTTGAACCGGTAAACAATACCGTGTGGCTTCATAAGTCGGAATTGCCGTCTCTTTTGGGAGTAACGGTGCAAGCCATTCATGCTTGTCTGAATGCTATCCGCAGAGAAAATGCCATTGATGTGGAACAAACGTGCAGATATGACTTGTATGTTAGTGGTAAGCGTGTATGTTACGATATACGGGAGGTAAATCTGAAAGTAATTATAGCGATGGCTTTCCGCATCCATTCGCCACGGGCGGATATGCTGATAGAATGGTTTATCGGACAATGTTTGAAACCTAAACTATACGATTTTCCGCTTTGTGATACCCAGCAAAACTATTCTTTGAATTAGATATACAATGGCACCCTTTAGTGTTCATCTGATAGTGAAAAAATAGATTCTACTAAAACCAGCAATCATATTTGAATGTTTTTATCTATTTTTGAAATTGTTAAGCCAGCTTATTTTAGATTCCAATTTTGACTAAACAACATTTTAAACATGAGTAAGATAAATATTCTAGGTATAATAAAAAATATAAAGAGTAAATCGAATATTTATACTCCAATTGTTGAGGCTGTTGTTAATGCTATCGATGCTATTGAGAACAATCCCAATGGACAAATTGAAGTTGTACTACATAGAGAAAATACACTTGATTTGGATAATACGATTCCGGCTATTCAAAATATTGAAATAATAGATAATGGAGTGGGATTTACTCCTAAGAATAGAGAATCATTTGATACTTATTTAAGTAATGCGAAAATAGAAACAGGCGGTAAAGGCTTTGGACGTTTTATGTATTTGAAGTATTTTAATAATGCAACAATATATAGTCAATACAAAGATAATACCAAGTATCAGTTTCGAAATTTCCGTTTTGGTAAAAAGGATGAAATCATTGTCGATGAGAAAGTTGGAGATGCCACAGATCAGCTAACGGGAACACGCTTATTTCTAGAAGGCCTAATTGACACCCATCAATTAGATAAGGGATTGACTGTTATCGCTCGAAAATTAGTTGAAAAACTCTTGGTGTTTTTCGTTGATAGTTCTTTTAATGTACCTAAAATAATATTACGAGAAAAGGACAATTCGGATCAAATTATTTTAAATAATTTTATTGGAGATGACAATGCTATTTCCTTGGTCGGTGAGCGAAATATTCCAGTAAAAAGTAAGCTGAATAATGAAGAATACAAATTTTCGATAAAAGCATATAGGATATATTTTTCCACATTATCCAGTAAAATATGTTTAACTGCCCATAATAGAGAAGTGACCGAAACTACCCTTCAAACATATATTCCTGAGTTTCAAGACGAATTTTTTGACATTCAAAAAGATACGAAACGAAACTTTATTGTGAAGGCTTATGTACTGGGGGATTATCTTAATACAAATGTTTCCTTGGAAAGAGAATCTTTCGATTTTGGCAAAAGTGCAGGGGATACTTTTTACCCTTTAAGTCAATCAGAAATAGAAAAAGAGGTTGCTGATGTTATTAAAACTTTTTTCAACGAAGACGTGAAACAACGTTTTGAAAAGAAAAAAGAACGTGTACACAAATACATTAACTCCCAAGCTCCTTGGCACAGAAGTTATTTGGGTGATTTTGATTTATCTGACTTACCGACTACTCTTACAGATGAACGGATAGAGTTAGAATTTCAAAAATTTAAATTCCAAAAAGAACAAGAAATTCGAATAGATATAAAGAGTATTATTTCAGATAAAGAGAATAATATACAATTACAAGAGATTGTATCTAGAGTTTCTAAAAATGGAAAGAACGATTTAGTGCATTACGTATGTAACCGAAAAATAATAACCGATACTTTTGACGAATTACGGAAAAGACGTGAAGCTGATAATAAAGCCCATTTAGAAGCTGAATTACACGATTTAATCTTTCCAATGGGGCAAACTTCTGAAACTATAGATTATGAAAATCATAATTTATGGCTATTGGACGAGCGTTTAGTTTTCTCTCAATATATAGCCTCTGACAAGGTAATATCTAAAACAGAAACAAAAGAACCGGATTTGATTGTTTTTAATGAGGAAAGGCTTGTGTATAGGAATGGAGAGAATATTTCCACAAGTCCGGTTACGATTTTTGAATTTAAGAGACCCAAAAGAAAAGAATATCCGGATAATGAAAATCCTATTATGCAAGCTTGTCGCTATGCTGAAAAAATACGACAAGGAAAGTACGAAATGCCTGATGGAGTGGAAACGATAAAAGTTACGCAAGAGACCCCTATGTATATTTATGTTGTATGTGACTTATGCGATAAAATTCATGAATTTGCAAAAAGCTTTTCATTGACTCTTAGCCCCGATGGAGAAGGTTATTTTGGTTTTAGCAGCGGATTTAATGTTTATATTGAAGTTATGAGTTTCAGAAAACTTATAGAAGACGCCAAAATGCGGAATAAAATTTTCTT
>NZ_QICL01000045.1 GCF_003201355.1 Indolivaga alginatilytica | reverse complement strand
ATCCACCTCTTCCCATTCCGAACAGAGAAGTTAAGCCCAACCACGTCGATGGTACTGCCTTTAGGTGGGAGAGTAGATAGCCGCCCTCTTTTTAAGCAGCCTCAGAGTAATTTACTCTGAGGCTGCTTTTGTTGGGTAGTACAAAGAATAATACACCTATAACATTAAAAGAAGATAGAAAGGGCATAGTGTAATAGCAGACTGCATATATCAACCATGCAACCATTCTCCCTTCACTAGCGTTCCTTCTTTACTACTACAATAAATTACTAGATTATCTTATATATCATTAATATAGAAATAATATATAAGATAATATCAATTAAGAAAAAGCCTATCTTGCATGTATATTAGTTTATTTTTTATTACTTTCGTTATAATAGCATAACCAAACTAATATAATTTGTAATGAAAAATATTAAGACCTTATATATTGCCATTCTACTTTGTTTTCTTTTTAGTAATAATTTTATTTTTGGACAATATAGCAACCCTCTAGGCAAAACTCCTATAATATTGGCCTATGTAACCTCTTCAGAAAATGCACCTTTACCTGATCCTAGTATTGTGACTCATATCAATTATGCTTTTGGTTCTGTATCTGAATCTTTTGATGGTATCATAATTCAAAATGAAAATCGATTAAGAGAAATTTCAGATTTGAAGAAATCCAATTCATCTTTAAAGGTTCTATTATCTATAGGGGGATGGACGAGTGGTAGATTTAGTGAAATGGCAACAGATACCAAATTGAGAGAATTGTTTGCACAAGACTGCAAAAGAGTCGTAGATCAATTTAATCTCGATGGTATAGATTTAGATTGGGAATACCCTACAAGTAGTATGTCAGGAATTTCATCTTCTCCGGAAGATACAGAGAATTTCACATTGTTAATGAGAGATATTCGATCTAATATTGGGAGTGATAAATTATTGACTTTAGCGAGCGCTTCCAATGCGAAGTATATAGATTTTAGAGCAATTGATAAGTATATCGATTTCGTTAATATTATGACTTACGATATGGGGCGTCCTCCATACCATAACTCTCCTTTATATCAGTCTGAGTATGTTCGTAAGCTATCAGCCCATGAATCAGTAGATGCTCATATAGAAGCAGGAGTTCCAATAAATAAACTCACATTAGGGGTCCCTTTTTATGGACATGGTATAAAAAAGTTTAATGATTTTGTTGATTACAAAGATTTAGTGAACTTAAAGTATGAGTATACTGAAAAATGGGACTCTAAAGCACAAGTTCCCTATTTAGTCGATGAAGCTGGCGACTTTGTCTGTTCATTCGATAATCCGAAATCTTTAGAAATAAAATGTAAGTACCTATTGGATAGAGGAATGCTAGGCGTGATGTATTGGGAATATAATTGTGATGATGCTGACGGAACTTTGAGGAAAGCCGTTTATAAAGCAATGACCAATCAGTAAGTTATTATATCAATAACTCAGGTCTATATTCGAAGTGCATAGTATCATAGTGGTACCATTTTCCACCCCAAATAAATCCATGCTTTTCGAATATCTTAACGATAAGTTTAGGTAGTTGATTTTTATACTTTAAATCAACGTCCTCATTGGTGCATTTGCAATCCCATTGCCAGTAGTTAGAAAACTTTACGTTTAAATCTATTGAAGTTCCAAAGCTGTGAGTACTTAATCTGTTTGTACCTTTTATAATTCGCCAATTGAAAGAGGTAGCTCCTTGCAGATATTTTTGTAATTCGGGATGTTTATCTAGTTCCTCTGATATTTTTTGTAATTGTAGATGTACATTATTTATTTTGGTTATTTTGATCTTAGAACCAACTAATTTGGGACACCATGTTATTGTAACCAGATTCTTTTGTACCTCTAGTGAATTAGATCCATATATAGCTTTCATAAGATCTTCATTTCTGATTCTTCCTGGATCGCTATTCCTAGGAGGGATATAATTATTTACATTTTTTGGATACTCGGACTGAAACATATCTGATATTGATGGTTTATTTAGAAGTAATTCTCCAAATTTCTTAATTCTATCATCATATATAAACTTTAGGCCATCTTTTAATATAATATATGTCCCATCATACGTTATATCAAAGTTAGGATATGCATTTATCAACTTTTGCACTCCTTTAGGATACTCTTGGGCTGATATTGTTGTTATGAAAAATAGTAATACGGAAAAAATAGATAAGAGTTTCATTCCTGAAATTATTTAAATGTATCCATTATATTACTTGGAGGACGTTGCGCTTCCAACTCTTTTTTCATAAACGACATATAAGGATCTATATGTTTGAAGAATTTGTAATATCCCTTACATAGATAATTTATTTCTTCTCCCGATTGAGTCTTTGATATCCTATTCTTAGGACATTCTCCATGACAAGCAAATAAGTACTTACATTGCTTGCATTTTGAGGATAGGGACTCTGATTTAGCCAATCCAAAATCTATCTGCTGCTTCGAATACATCATCTCGGTTAAAGTCTTAGTCTTTATATTTCCAAGCTTATACTGGGGATAAACAAAATGATCGCAAGAATAAACATCGCCATTAAATTCCATAACACCTGCATGACCGCAATTTTTAGCGAAGATGCAGACTCCCGGATTCACGCCTACCCAATTGGCTAAAGCAGAATCAAAATACTGAACAAAATAGGTTCCTACATCTTTCTTAACCCATTCATCAAAGATGGTAATTAGAAAGTCTCCCCATTTTTCAGGAGAAACACTCCACTCTGTAACGTTTCCTTCACTGTCTCTCTCCACAATCGGAGCGAATTGAATGTAGTGCGAATCTATGTCTTTAAAGAACTGATAAAATTCAAGGGGATAATCAATATTAAAATCATTAACTACTCCCATTATATTATATTCTACATTATGCTTCTTGAGAAGATTAATACCTCTCATTACAAGATCGAATGTAGGACGTAAATCTTTAGTTGTTCTATATTTGTCATGAAAGGGTTTTGTCCCATCTATAGATATACCAATTAGAAAATTATTTTCTCTAAAGAATTCACACCATTTATCATTAAGCAGCGTCCCATTTGTTTGCAAGGTGTTTGTTATCTGCTTACCTCTGGCATATTTCCGTTGTAATTCGAGAGCTTTTTTATAGAATGAAATATCACGCATCAAAGGTTCACCTCCATGCCACGTAAATAATATAGGCTGCATAGTTTGCGCCTCAATATATTGAATGATGAACCTCTCTAGAAGTTCATCACTCATTAATGTCTTGCCCTTTTCCGGATACAGTTCTTTTTTTTCCAGATAGTAGCAATAAGTACATCCTAGGTTACAAGTAGCTCCTATTGATTTGAGCATTACATATAGAGGTTTTGCAAAAGGAGCATATGTTGTTGGTGACATTTAACTGATACTTTTATTTATGATTTTAGTTGAGCAAACATACAGAAGAGAATCTCTGACCTTAGAATTCGTCAACTTTAAGATTTTTTCTGTAATTATCCAAAGTTGTTTGTAATTGCTTTGTTATATTTTCGTATCCTCTTTTTCCGTATAAATTATTCAATTCAGTAGGATCTTCTTTGAGGTCGAACAATTCATTACAGTTGATATCCTGATCTTCTCCCATCAAGCCTTTTCCATAAAAGTGAATAAGCTTATATCTATCAGTCCTTACCCCATCATGACGGCGAACGTTATGAACTGCGGGGTAGTCATAATAGTGATAATATAAATCTTTTCTCCAGTCTTTAGGAGTCTTTCCACTAAATAGCCTTTCAAGAGAGACACCGCTCATTTCACTTGGTTTTTCTACTCCTGCCAATGATAGATAAGTAGGAGCGAAATCTATATTTTGCACTAGGGCTTCGGTTTTTGTTCCTGCCTTTATCGCTTTGGGGTAACCTACGATAAGCGGTGTTCTGAATGATTCCTCGTACATAAATCTTTTATCAAACCACCCGTGTTCTCCCATATAGAATCCTTGATCGGAGGTGTAAACAATTATAGTATTGTCCAGTAAGTTTTCTTTTTCAAGATAATCCAAAAGACGACCTACCTCGTCATCTATTGATTTGATACATCTGAGATAATCTTTTAGGTATCTCTGAAATTTCCAATCTAATATTTCATTTTCGGAGAGCCGATCCATTTTGTTGATAAACTCCATATTTCGAGCATGATAAGATTTATCCCACGCTTCTCGTTGTTTAGGAGTCATCTGGTTCATAGCTTGTTGTAAGCCTCCATCGCTCCATCCTTGATTATAGGGAGGAGTATCTTTCAATTCATTTAGTTTAAGATCGTAAATGAATGTCATGGTTTTGTCGATGGTCATATCTTGTGTGCGGGCAGCGGAACATCTGCTCTCGTAATCATCATAGAATGTTGACGGTTTCGGAAACTCTGTATTTTCATACAGATCATAGTACTTTGCTTCGGGCATCCAATTTCTGTGAGGTGCTTTATGATGTACTAATAAGCAGAATGGTTTGTTCTGATCTCTGTTTTCCAAGAAATCGATTGAGTGAGTTGTAATTAAATTGGTGGCATAACCTTCTTCTCTTATATATTTTCCGTGAGAGTCTTTTGTTTTAAAGCTAGGATTATAATAATCTCCTTGATCATTCAAAACTGAATAATAGTCAAAACCTTTTGGTTCGCATTGCATATGCCATTTACCTACTACTGCGGTTTGATAGCCTGCTTGTTCCAGTAATTCGGAAAAGAAAGTTTTAGTTGAATCAATACCCGCTCCCAGTTGCCGTTGCCCGTTTTGGTGGCTGTATAAGCCTGTCATTAAACATGCTCTGCTGGGTGTTGATAATGAATTTTCGACAAAGGCTTGTTGAAATAGCATACCTTCATTGGCTAAACGATCAAGATTAGGTGTGGGTGCTAATTTTGAAAGAGGATGTCCATAGGCACTTATTGTCTGGAACGAATGATCATCCGTCATTATATGTATAATATTGGGACGTGATTTATTCTGTTCCTTTTGTCCATAACTATATGGGTTGAGTATTGATATCGGTAAGATTACTAAACTGATCCTCTTAAAATTTGTCATGGAATATCAGGTATTTAGGTTAATTGGTATACTAAAATAATAAGAATAAATTGAATGATCAAGCAACAATGCAAAAGTTATGACTGTTTATGTTAATTAACAGTTAACGGATAAGTGAAACTAAAATAATAAGGTGACAAAAAAGTAACATTTTTTATTTTATAAGTTATTTATAAATAGGCTGTTATCGTCTAAAAGGTTACAAAAGTTACAAAAGTAACACTGAATATATAGATGATTTGTATTGTTCTCATAATCAATTGCTTGTAAGGTGTTAAGTGACAAAGGTAACAATAGAGTGTCACTTTTGTTGCCTTTTTGTTACTTTTTCATAATCAGCTTCGAAGATCACTTCAATATATAGATAAACTTATTGTTCTATTATATCGCCGTCTAAGCAATAAAAAAGGTTTGGAATCTTATTGTAAATATTGTAAATGTTTTTCCCAGAAATGAGCGTAGAAATTGGGAACTTCACTTTCTCTTATTCCTGTAATTATTTCATCAATATTGTAATCTATTTCGCGAAGAGTAGCATTTACTTTCCTTTGAAGATTATCTCCACTCTCTGAATATCTGATTGGCTTTATAAACAGTATTGATATCATTAAGAACCGCTTCAAGTGCAGGTAAATTCCCATGAATATCACTTATAATTGCTATTTTTTGCATTATTGTATATTGTGAAGTTACAAGGAGCCTAATAAATTATTCTTTTACGATATAAGTTATTTCAGTATATCCCAAATGGCTATAACATGGCATACACTTCCTCCTAAAACGAACAAATGAAATACCGAATGCATATATCTGATTTTCTTGAATGAATAGAATACAGCTCCGATTATATAAGATATACCTCCTCCCAAGAGCCAATAAACAGAGTCTAAAGATCCTGTTGTTGCTAATAATGTATCCACAAGAGGTTTGAATGCAATAAGAATAATAGAACCCATAAGCACATAACAAATGGTTTCTAGTTTACTTCCTGTTTTGTAATGAGCGAAACTTAGTGCGGTGCCTGCTATGGCAACTATCCAGACAATGGTAAATACCAGCCATCCCCAGATACCTACTTCACGTAACACTATTAAAGTAAAGGGGGTATAAGTACCTGCAATATGAAAATAAATTGCAGCATGATCAAACTTCCGGCAAAGAACTTTTCTTGTAGGGTGAGTACAAGAGTGGTATACTGTTGACGTAACATAAGACATAAGCATGCACACAATATAAATACACACACTTGCAATAGCCCATGAGCTTTCGGTTTGTATTGCTTGTTTTAGAAGAAAGAACCCGGCGATAATTCCAAAAAGAATCCCTAATCCGTGAGTGGAAGCGTTGAGAAGTTCTTCTCTTTCCGAATATTGTTTATCAGTCATTTTCTCGTTTTAAATAAGATAAAATAAGGTCTCAGACCTTTTATTTCTTTGGTAAGCACAACAGCAATAGTCTGTTAAAGTTCGAAAGTATATCATTAAATACTTCCATTTCCTTAATCATTGCTGTATTTCTATTGGTAAGGGCAGATCTATGTGTTCGTGTAAATGGAATAGATAGACACATAGGTTCGCGACCTTACGGAATCAAATTCAAATTTACAATATTAAATGAGACTATAATACCTCTTTATACGGAATATACACATCTTATCAGGTATTTGTATATGAAAACATAATTATCAATTATTTATAAATCAAAAATAGACTTATAGAGAACGATTGGTTTAAATGATTTATTATTAAGTGTTTATTTCGTGTTTGTAGATTTGTTATGCATTATTTATACATGCTTTTGACCTAATTTTTATAGGTGAGAAGACTTCAAATCCAGTTCTTTGTGCTTGTAAGTAACAGTAAGTATAGAATGCAATATTGTCTAATTATAGCTGTCAGTTGTGCTGATACTTACCTAAGCAATAAATAGGTCTGAGACCTTTGTTAACAAGTACGTTTATTAATTTAATACCAAAAATGAAAAATGAGTATGAGAAACCTTTTCTTAATACTACTCCTGTTTTCTTTCTGTAGTTTTATCAAAGCTCAGGATATAGATATAAAAGGAGTTGTAAAATCTGCAACAGACAATGAGCCTTTAATAGGTGTCAGTGTGAAAGTGAAAAATGCAAGTATTGGTACTACTACAGATTTGGACGGTCAATTTACATTGAAAGCCAATCCCGACGCTATTCTAGAATTTACTTATATCGGATTTAAAACACAGAATATTTCGGTAAACGGTAAACGGGATATCAATGTCTTAATGGCTGATGACTCGAAAATTCTTGATGAAGTAGTGGCAGTAGGATATCGTACTGAGCGTAAAGCCGACCTAACAGGGGCGGTATCAGTCGTAAAAATAAACGATATGATGTCTGAACCCGAAAACAATCCAATAAGAGCATTGCAAGGTAGGGTTGCCGGTATGGAAGTTACAGCAGATGGAAATCCAAGCGGATCGGCTACTGTACGTATTCGTGGTATAGGAACCTTGAATAATAATGATCCATTGTATATTATTGATGGAATTCCATCTCAGGCAGGTATGCACGAGTTGAACTCTAATGACATCGAAAGTATTCAGGTACTTCGTGATGCTTCAGCAGCTAGTATTTATGGATCGAGAGCTGCAAACGGGGTAATTATTATAACTACAAAGAGAGGAAAAGCCGGAGTCCTAAAAATTGACTTCGATGCTTTTGTGTCTGTAGCCAATTATAATACGAAAATTGATGTTTTGAATTCTCGTGAATATGCACAAGCAATGTGGCAGGCTTCTGTAAATTCGGGAGTCGATCCTAACAGCAACAATTTAGGGATTGTCTATAAAGACGGAATAGGAGCTCAAGGCAATAGAGTTTTGGAAAACGTCTATTTTCCTGAATATTTAGATAAAAACAGAACTTTAAGAACTGCTAATACCGATTGGTTCGATCAGATTACAAAAACAGGTGTAGCACAATCGTATAACTTAGCAGTAAGTAATGGAACAGAAAAAGGAAGTTACTATTTCTCATTAGGGCATTTTGGCAATGATGCATTGATAAAATATACAGACTTTTCGAGGTACTCGGTGCGTATGAATAGTGACTACAAACTCTATGGTGATATTCTTACTATTGGAGAAAATTTCACATTGAACAGAACTTCAGAAGTTGCTCAACCTGATAAAATTATAGAATCAGCCTTAATAGCTGTTCCTTTTATTCCGTTTCGCACAGCGGATGGAACAGGGTGGGGCGGACCTATAACAGGATTGCCTGACCGTCAGAATCCGGCTCGTCTGATTCATGATAATCAGAATAACAGATACCGTTATTGGCGTATGTTTGGTAATGCTTATGTGAATTTGCAACCTATCAAGAAACTGAATGTCCGTTCGAGTTTTGGTTTAGACTATGGAAACTTCTATAAAAGGAGCCTTACGCATAGTTATCAATCGGGGTATCTCGAAAGTGATAGAACCGCTTCATTGATGGAGCAAGCTCACTGGACTAAATGGACTTGGACTAATACGGCGACTTATGACTTCGAAATTGGAAAGAATCGTTTCGAAACATTGGTTGGTATGGAAATGTTCAATCAGGAGGATATTAATTTCTCATCTAAAAGAGAAGGCTTTGCTATAGAAACACCTGAGTATATGTGGCCTGATTTGGGTACGGGATTAAGTGAAGGTACTGGTATAGCTACCGGATATTCGCTGATGTCTTTCTTTGGTAAGGTCAATTATGCTTACGATGATAAGTATCTGGCATCGGCAACGGTTCGTAGAGATGGTTCGTCTCGTTTTGGAAAGAATAACAGATGGGGAACATTTCCTGCTTTCAATCTCGGATGGAGAATAAGCCAAGAAGCTTTTATGGCTTCGACCAGCGATTATTTATCTGATTTGAAATTACGTTTCGGTTGGGGACAAAATGGTAATCAGGAAATTAATAATACCGCAATATACGATATTTATGTAACCGACTATGGTAAAGGAAACCCTACTTGGGATTCGGTTTGGGGAACAGCCTATGATCTGAATGCAAAAGGAGCAGGATTACTGCCATCAGGATTTAAACGTTCTCAATTATCGAATCCTGATTTGAAATGGGAAACTACAACTCAAACCAATATTGGTCTTGATTTTGGATTCTTCGGTCAGGCTCTCTATGGTTCGGCTGAATACTATTGGAAAAGCACCAAAGATATTCTCTATTCTCCCGGTTATGCAGCGATAAAAGGAGAAGGAGCCAACAAGTGGTACAATGGAGCAAGTATGGAAAACAAAGGTTTCGAGTTCACCGTTGGATATAGAGGCAAAATCGGTTCAACAGGTGTGACCTACGATGTTTCGGGAAATATCTCAACCAATAAAAATCAAGTAACCTTTTTACCCGAATCAGTTAAAAACTCATACGGAGGAAATGGAAAATGGGATAATATACTAGGACGTCCGTTAGGTTCTTTTTACGGATATGTAGCCGATGGCATATTCAAAACACAAGACGAATTAGACAGACACCCTCGGCAAGATGGAAAAGATTTAGGACGTATCCGTTATCGTGATTTAAATAACGATGGTGTTATAAATGATGACGACCGTACGTGGATAGGTGATCCATTCCCAGATTTTGCATATGGACTGAACCTGAATTTTGCGTATAAGAATTTCGACTTTATTATATTTCTTCAAGGAATACATAATGTGGACGTTATAAATACCGTGAAATATGCAACCGATTTCTGGAGCGTTTCAGACACACGATCCAATAAAGGTACACGATTGCTTGATGCATGGGATCCTGTAACCAATCCCAACTCTAATATTCCCCGCTTATCTTATACTGATACCAATAATGAGGCACGTATGTCTACTTATTTTGTAGAGAATGGTTCTTACCTGAAACTTAGAAACGTACAAGTAGGGTATACATTACCTAAGCATATTATTCAGAAAATAAGATTAAGCCATTTGCGTACGTATGTAAGTGCTCAAAATCTACTGACTATCAAAAGCAAAAGCTTTACAGGTGTAGATCCTGAAAATCCGGCATGGGGTTATCCTATTCCGATGACATTTACTTTCGGGCTTAATGTTTCATTTTAAATTAGTAGTATATAACAATGAAAAAGATAAAATATATAGCTGTACTCTTTGCAGCAACAATAATGGCTTCAAGCTGTGACTTCTTGAACGATGAGCCTCAAGGGATATTGAGTGACGAGCAGGTTAGAGGTCCGGCACAAGTGGAAGGGCTTGTAACAGCAGCTTATTCTTCATTAGGAAACGATCATTATGACAAGCCATTCAGTTTGTGGCCTTATGGAAATGTTCGTTCGGACGATGCCTATAAAGGTGGAAATGACGAAAACGATATCAGTGCATTTCATTTTTATGAAATAGCACAAAATATAAAAACAGATTTTGGTGAAGCAGACGGACTCTGGTTTTATTGCTACAAAGCAATTTCGAGAACCAATACGGCTTTGAGTGTACTGAAAACGGTTTCAACAAATGATGTTCCGTTGAGAGATATACGTATGGGTGAAATGTATTTTCTGAGAGGTCATTTTTATTTTATCCTTAAAACTGTATTCGGACGTATTCCTTTTGTTGATGAAGACTTACCGATTGACGAATATGATAAAGTAGATAACAAACTGCCTAATGACGAGCAATGGGCTTGGATTGTTAGTGATTTTCAGAAAGCATATGATCTGCTTCCTGACAAACAAGATCAGCAAGGACGTGCTAATAAAATAGCTGCGGCTGCTTATTTGGCAAAAGCAAATCTATATAAAGCTTACAGACAAGATGATCGAAATAATGTAACTGAAATAAATCATACTGACCTTGAGGAAGTTCTTAAATACACAGACAAAGTTCTTAATTCAGGATATGGATTAGAATACGATTTTGCTTATAATTTCTTACCCGGAGCATATCAAAATGGTAAAGAATCATTGTTTGCCGTACAGTATTCAATTGATGATGGAACTATGTTCGGTAGATTAAATTGGGGTGATGTGTTGTCAGTTCCTATGGGCGTAGGTTGTTGCGATTTTCATAAACCAAGCCAAAACTTAGTAAATGCTTATAAAACAGATAAAACTGGATTACCCATGTTCGATTCGTTCGATAATACCAATTATGATTCGAATTCAAATAGTGCAGACCCTCGTTTATTTCATACTGTAGCTATGCCCGGATTTCCTTATAAATACAATAAAGATTTGATTTATGAAGAGGGGTGGAACCGCAATCCTACTGTATATGGTTATTATGCTTCGTTGAAAGAAAATGTTGATCCTTCGTGCGATTGCTTTGTGAATGTTGCGCCATTTTATGGAAACTCTAAAAACAGAATCATTATTCGTTATGCAGATGCTATTTTAATGAGAGCGGAAGCTTTAATAGAATTGGGACGTCCGAACGAAGCTTTACCTCTTATCAACCAAATAAGAGAAAGAGCACAACGCAGTACTGATATGATTGATTATGCACCTAAATTGAGTATGTCACTTTATCAACCCGGAGTGAATTGCGCTTGGTCAACTAATTTTGCTCGTCAGGCTTTGCGTTGGGAACGTCGTTTGGAATTTGCAATGGAAGGCAGCCGTTTCTTCGATTTGGTTCGTTGGGGTATTACCGATCAGGTAGTCAATTCATTTTTTAAAACAGAATCGTCAAGACGACCATTCTTGAAAAGTGGAAACTTTACTAAAAACAAGAACGAATATATTCCTATTCCTCAACAGCAAATCAATTTTGTAAACGGAATATATAAACAAAACTATGGCTGGTAAGGTCGCAGACCTTCTTATAGCTTGGGTTTGTAGAATAACCCAAGCTTGTTATAACCATGAAAATTAAAATAAGGATACAATGAAAAAAAGAATAAATAACATATTGCCTTTTATCTTTTCCCTGATTCTTTGTGTGGGATTCATTGCTTGCAGCGATGATGATCGTGAGAATCTGGATTTGTCGGGAGGCGTCAGAATATTATCTTTCTCCGTAAATGGGGTGGATGGAACTATAAATGACGAGAGTGGAACGGTGCAAATTTTACTGCCCATGGGTACGGATTTGACAAAGTTAACACCTAAAATTACATTATCTGATCGGGCAATTATAAATCCTGCAGGCAATGAAGCTATGGATTTATCGAAAGCAACAAAATTCAGAGTTACAAACGGTAATCTGTATAAAGATTATATGGTGGTAGCTTCACATATCAAAGGAGAGATGCTGAGTTTCAGCATTGGTAAATACAAAGGAACGATTGATAATGATAAGAGAACCGTTCATGTAAGATATCCTAAAACCGAAGATGTAACTAAACTAACTCCAGAGTTTACGATTACAAATGGTGCTACAGTAACTCCTGCACAAGGGGCAACGGTTGATTTTACAACCCCTGTAACCTATACCATATCTTATATGAATGAAGCTTTTCCTTATGTGGTTACTGTAGAAAAAGTAGACATAAAACCTATTGCATTTCTAGGAGTTGCAAACAATGCTTCGTCAATAGAAAATATGGATGAAAAAGCTGCTTATGACTGGTTTGCTGCTAATGTGGCAGATTTTGAATACGTCTCTTTTAATGATATTAAAAACGGTAAAGACTTAGCCGGTTTTGCAGCTATCTGGTGGCATTCCGACGGTACTACACAAGCCTTACCAACGGTAGCTTTAGAGCCAACAATCATTACAAGCCTTAAAACATATTATCAAAACGGAGGTTCGTTTTTCTTTTCTTCATGGGCTGTTCAGTACGTATCGGCACTGGGTATAGCTAAAGACGGAAAAGCTGTAAATAATATGTGGGGAGAAACTAATGATGCTACACCAACAGGTGATGATTGGGGATTATGTTTCATAGGGAATGAATCTCATCCGATATTCGCAGGATTACAAAAACCTATTGGTGTAAATAATAAAGTATACCTATTGGGTAAAGGAGTAAAAGCGAGAGGTCATAATGCAATCTGGAATTTCGAATGGGGCGATTATGCAAATAATATTCCTCTATGGACTACTAAGAATGGTGCTATTAATTTAGCTAGTTATCATTGGGATGATCAACTGAAAGGACGCTCTGTAATGTTCGAATATCCTAAAGTCGCTACTTCGGGAACTACAATCTGTATTGGAGTTGAATCCTATGATTGGTATAACGAAGATGGCTCTATCGTAAATCCTTATAAAGGAAATATCGAAACACTGACATCTAATATTTTCAACTATCTATTGAAATGAGTATTATAAAAAATAAACCAAATGGGTCTGTGACCTTAACCATTCAAGTTTTATAAAACCATGAAAATCAGAAATAAATTTTTAAGTATGTCCTTGTGCCTAATCAGCTTGACAGGATGCAACAATAATATGGATTATGTAAGTAACGACTCCGGAGCAGCAGCCCCCGGGGCACCTACTTGCTTCGATGTGAATGATTTGTATAGAACCTATTCAACCTTTTTTAAACCTGCCGAGGGATGGGTGGGTGACCCGATGCCATTTTATGAAAATGGAAAATTTCATATCTTTTATCTTCATGATGCAAGAGACGGTTCACTTACTTTTCATCCTTGGTATAAGGCAACTACGGAGAATTTTTCTACATTTACGGATAATGGGGAAATGATTCCTACGGGAACAATAGAGCAACAAGATCGTGCCTTGGGCACGGGAAGTGTATTTAAACACAATGGGGTATATTATGCTTTCTATACAGGGCATAACGGAGATCTTGACCCTCGTGAAAAAATAATGTTAGCCACATCTGCCAATTTGAATACATGGACAAAAGACCCGTCTTTTCTCTTGGCTGCATCCGATGGTTATGATCGTAATGAATTTCGGGATCCGATGATCATTAAAGATGAGGCTTCGGGAACTTTCAGAATGCTGATCAGTACACGTGCCGATTATAAAGGTTCATGGAGAGCCGTTATAGCCCAGTATACCTCAACCGATTTAAGAAACTGGAAACTGACAGAACCATTTTATGACGATCCGAATACCTTTATGTTGGAATGTCCCGATGTATTTACAATGGGCGATTATCAATACTTTATTTATTCGAATATTGACAATCGTAAAGTACATTATCGATTCAGAAAAGGTACAACAGGCACATGGACTATTCCGACAAACAGTGCACTGGATGGCATTGCTTTTTATGCGGGAAAAACCGCATCGGATGGTACTGATCGTTATATAACAGCGTGGTGTCCCACAAGAGAAAACCACAGCGATTATAAAGGTTTCGATTGGGCAGGTTCATTGATTACTCACAAACTTATTCAATATGCGGATGGAACAATTTCGATGACCTACCCTCATGGTCTGAATGATAAATTGAGCAACAGTCAAAATTTGAACATGACAAGTTCGGTTAATACTCAGATCGAATCCAATTCATTTACATTGAAAGCTTCCGCTGAACAAGCGGTTTCGGTCTTCGACAGGCAGGAAGGTACTTATAAAATAGCTGCTAAAGTGAAGGCTACAACATCAAATAGCTTTGGTTTCGAATTCGGATCGTGTGGTAATCGTAGAGAAGTATATGCAGTTGTATTCGATTTAGAGCAACAACAATTGAGATTAGAAAGAAGAGTGTTTGGTGAAGAACCCTTACGTATCGATAATGTAAAACTAAATGTACCGGACAACAAAGAATTTGATGTAACTATAATGGTCGAAAATTCTATTTGTGTGGTATATGTAAATCATCAAACAGCATTTACAAACCGTATTTATAAGATGAGTTGGAATCCTTGGGGTATATTCTCGGATAATGGTGAAGTTACATTTTCAAATCTGAATTTATCAAAATAAAAAAGTAGAACAAAATTATGAAAATATATTTTAAATCAATTTTTTGTTTGGGACTTCTTTCCTTGATCGGTTGTTCTACAAAATCTGATATTGTAGTTGAGGATTTCGAGGCTGATTCTTATAAGAACTGGACAGTTGAGGGAGAAGCCTTTGGTACAAGCCCGTCAGAAGGAAGCATTCCCGGTCAGCAAGAGGTAAAAGGATTCGAAGGGAAACGTTTAGCTAACAGCTATCATGGAGGCGACGATTCAAGAGGAACTCTTATCTCTCCTGAGTTTACCATCGAACGCGATTATATAAATTACCTGATAGGTGGTGGTATGCATGCCGATACTTATATTGAGTTATTGGTTGAAGGAAAAAGTGTATACGTATCGCGATCTATTGTAGAGACCGAGTCGTTACTTTGGATGACATGGGATGTGAAGAACTATAAGGGAAAGAAAGCCGTTATAAAGATTGTCGACAACCAAAGAGGCGGTTGGGGGCATATTCTTGTAGATCAGATAGAAATGAGTGACACTCCCAAAAGTAATATTATGGTAGATCATCGCTTATCGTTCAAGATAGATAAGAAATATCTGCTTGTACCAAT
Organism: Indolivaga alginatilytica; assembly: GCF_003201355.1. Lineage (GTDB taxonomy): Bacteria > Bacteroidota > Bacteroidia > Bacteroidales > Dysgonomonadaceae > Dysgonomonas_A > Dysgonomonas_A alginatilytica. The sequence goes on along the minus strand of NZ_QICL01000045.1, from coordinate 12,050 downwards.
CGAAGATAAAGGACCTGAATCACAAATCTATTTGGAAACCAATGGTAAAACCGTAAGTCCTCTTTTGAACATACGTGTTGCACAAACAAAGATCGACTATTGGGTACCTATAGATGTAGAACAATATAAAGGGCAAGATTTAACACTTTTATTTGCTCATGTAAAAAGTGGAGACATAGGATATTCTCAAATAAAGCAATCGGATACTTTCGACTTCGATTACAATGAAAAATACCGTCCGCTTTATCATTTTTCACCTCAATATGGATGGACAAACGATCCTAACGGAATGGTGTATCATAATGGAGAGTATCACCTGTTTTTTCAACACAATCCATACGGATCGATGTGGGGTAATATGAACTGGGGGCATACTGTAAGTAAAGACCTGAAAAAATGGGAATATATGCCTGTAGCAATAAACCCCGATTCGTTGGGAACTATATTTTCGGGAAGTGCAGTGATTGATAAAAACAATACGGCAGGATTCGGTAAAGATGCCATGGTGGCTATTTACACTTCGGCAGGGCGTATTCAAACGCAAAGTATTGCTTACAGCCTTGATAATGGACGTACATTCACTAAATACGATAAAAACCCTGTATTGTCGGATCTTAATTTTGTAGATTTCCGTGATCCTAAAGTATTCTGGCATCAAGGCACAAACCAATGGATTATGTCATTGGCAACTACACAGACAATTACTTTCTATGGCTCGAAAAACCTGAAAGAATGGAGTAAACTCAGTGAATTTGGCGAAGGTATAGGCGATCATGGCGGAGTGTGGGAATGTCCTGATTTATTTCCGCTTACCTATAACGGACAAACCAAATGGGTATTATTTGTAAGCATCAATCCCGGAGGACCTAACGGGGGTAGTGCCACACAATACTTTATCGGGAATTTTGATGGTAAGACATTTAAGGCAGATAATCTACCTTATCCTCTTTGGTTAGATTACGGGCGTGATAATTATGCAGGTGTTACCTGGAGTGATGCTCCCGACAACAGACGAGTATTTATCGGATGGATGAGTAACTGGAATTATACCAACCATGTACCTACGGTTAATTTCCGCAATGCGATGACAATTCCCCGTGAGTTGACTCTCGTTAATAATGGAAAGCATCTTGTTGTAGCAAATGCTCCGGTAAAAGAGATTGCCGAATTGAGAAGAGCCACAGAAAAAGTTTCAGATTTTACAGTGGATAAAACGTATACCGTTGATCGTTTATTGAAAGATAATCAAGGAGCTTATGAAATAGAAATGACGGTTAAACCTACTGCAAACTTCAATTTCAAACTGATAAATAAGAAAGGCGAAAACCTTAAGTTTACTTTCGATTTAGCAAAAGGAAGCTTGATTGTAGACCGATCAAACAGTGGAATATCCGATTTCAGTGACAATTTTGCATCTGCCGAGATTAAAGCTCCTTTGGTTAAGAAAGACACTTATAAAATAAGATTGCTTATTGATAAGGCTTCATCCGAATTATTTATAAATGACGGTGAACTTGTACAAACAAATACCATGTTCCCATCGGAGCCTTATAATTCTTTGGTTTTCGAATCGGAAGGAACTATTGCAGTGGAGAATATCAACATCTATGAATTAAAATAAAATGAAAGAAAAAAACATATATATCAAGCTACTCCCTCTTATGCTGGCATTCTTTGCCATGGGATTTGTTGATCTGGTCGGAATTGCCACGAACTATGTTAAGGCAGACTTTTCGCTTTCCGAAACAGAGGCAAATATATTTCCTTCTATGGTATTCTTTTGGTTCCTCATATTCTCGGTTCCAACAGGAATGCTTATGAATAAAATCGGAAGACGCAAAACGGTAGTTATCAGTTTAGCTGTAACATCATTGGCATTATTACTGCCTTTTGTGAGCTATTCTTATACATCCATGCTTGTATCTTTCTCATTGCTCGGAATTGGGAACACATTGATGCAGGTATCACTAAACCCGTTGTTGTCTAATATTGTTACAGGCGATAAGTTGGCTAGTACACTTACCCTCGGTCAGTTTGTAAAAGCGATAGCCTCTTTTCTGGCTCCTATTCTTGCAGCATGGGCAGCAGCATCTTTAGGAGATTGGAAGTTTCTTTTCCCTATCTTTATGGTAGTTGCCATATTAGCGACTCTACTGTTGAGCATGACATCCATATCGGAAACAGATGAGGAGGGCGAAGGCTCTACATTTGCTCAGTGCTTTGCCCTGCTCGGAAATAAGGTTATACTCCTGTCCTTTATCGGGATTATGTGCCATGTTGGTATAGATGTGGGTACGAACGTAACAGCCCCCAAGATATTAATGGAACGTTTAGGAATGACGCTCGATGCAGCAGGTTATGCTACCAGTGTTTATTTCCTTTTCCGAACTATCGGTTGCTTTACGGGAGCTTTTGTATTGGCACGTTTTTCGGCAAAGAAATTCTTTATGATAAGTGTTACTTTAATGGTTCTGGCGATTATCGGATTATTTATGTTCCATAACCTCACAATGATCTATATTTGTATAGCACTTATCGGTTTGGGTAATTCTAATATATTCCCTATAATTCTTTCTCAGGCTCTTTTACATATGCCTGATAAGAAAAATGAAGTATCAGGGCTTATGATTATGGGACTTTTCGGAGGAACTGTTTTCCCGTTATTAATGGGGTTGATGACAGATTTACTATCTTCACAAACAGGAGCTTTATTAATACTGGCTGTCGGTATATTCTATTTGGTTTTAATGTCGTTCAAACTGAAAGAAAAAGCATAATGTAGGGGGCTGTGTCAAAAGAGATTGAGAACACAGAATACACAGATGTTACAGATTTTATATATTTTGTAAGTTGCTCTTTAATCGTGAAATAGAAAAATCTGTTATTTCTGTGTAGTTTGTGTCCTATTCAGACTTTTGACACACTCTCTCTTATAGGGGCAATTAGATGTAAATGAAAGTATAACAATATAATATAACTAAACATGAAAAATACAGTAGTAGGATTAGGGGAAATTCTTTGGGATGTGTTTCCCGAAAGAAAAGTTCTTGGTGGTGCACCTGCCAACTTTGCTTATCATGCTTCGCAGTTTGGATTTAATGGCTATGCTGTGAGTGCAATTGGTGACGACTTATTAGGCAAAGAAATTCTAACCAGTCTCGAAGAAAAAGGCTTGAATTATTTATTAGAAAAAACCGATTATCCGACAGGAACTGTTCAGGTTACTTTAAATAAAGCAGGTGTTCCGGAATATGAAATCTGTGAGAATGTAGCTTGGGATAATATCCCCTTTACAGCAAGAACCGAAAATCTGGCAAAAAGCACCCAAACAGTCTGTTTTGGTTCTTTGGCTCAGCGAAACAGTGTCTCTCGCGAGACAATCCGCAAGTTTATTACCGCTATGCCTGAAGACAGTCTGAAGATATTCGATATTAATCTGCGTCTCAATTTTTATTCAAAAGAGATTATACACGAATCTTTGGAGATGGCGAATATGATGAAAATAAATGACGAAGAAGTTATCAAGGTAGCTAATCTGTATGGTTGGAAAGGCGATGAGCAGGAAATATGCGGCAGGCTTCTGGAAGATTATAAGTTAGACATACTTGTATTGACAAAAGGTACTGACGGTAGTTTTGTGTTCACTCCCCGTCAGACATCTTATCAGCCTACGCCAAAAGTGCATGTCGCGGATACAGTAGGAGCAGGTGACTCTTTTACAGCGGCTTTTGTTGCAGCCTATTTACATGGCGAGCGTATTGAAGATGCTCATCAACTGGCAGTTGAAGTTTCTGCTTATGTTTGTTTGCAACATGGTGCTATGCCTAAACTAGCCGATTCTTATTTGGAGTTATTCCGAAAATAACCTTTCTATATATTTAAAAGCACTATAACCACCATTGTGGTATAGTGCTTTTTCTTACTTTTGTTCTTCGACCTGAGATACTCCATCCATGAAAAATATAGTATTAGTTGTTTGTATTTTGCTTTCTATTATCCAAACTGCCTGCCGATTAGATAAAAAGTCGGAATATGTGGTTGGTGTTTCCCAGTGCAGTGACGATCTTTGGAGAGAAACAGTGAATGGTGAGATTTTGAGAGAAGCTTCTTTCTTTCAAAATATGCAAGTTCGAATAAAAACGGTAAAAGATGATACTCAGCAACAAATAAAAGATATTGAATCTTTTATTGATTCAGGTGTAGACCTTCTCGTTGTTTCTCCCAATGAGTCCACAGCTATGACTCCCGTTATACAAAAAGCCTATACATCGGGTATTCCCGTAATTCTTTTAGACCGGAAAATAGATACCGATGATTATACAGCCTATGTAGGAGCCGATAATTATCAGCTAGCCTATGAGTTGGGTTTATATGTTTCCGATGTTTTGAAAGAAAAAGGAAATGTAGTTATAATGAGAGGGTGGAAAGGTTCAACAGCCGATGCCGAGCGTTATAAGGGGTTTGTGGATGCCATTGGCAAGTATCCCAATATAAAGATTATTGCCGAAAAACGGGGCGATTTCCTGAAAAATGTAGCAGAGCAACAGATGGAAGAAGTTTTTAAAAATCATGAATCCATAGATTTAGTATTTGCTATGAATGACCCTATGGCACTAGGAGTACATAATGCAGCTATGAGATATAGCGGAAAGTCTCCATTTATCGTTGGTATAGACGCACTTCCGGGCGAGGGTGGGGGGATCGAAAGTATTCAGAAGGGGTTGATAGATGCTTCCTTCATCTATCCGACAGGAGGCGATAAGGTCATCGATATTGCCAACCGCATTTTGAATAAAGAGTCTTTCGATAAAGAGAATATTCTCTATACGGCAGTTGTCGATAAAAGTAATGTACGAGTGATACAGTTGCAAACCAATCAGATATTCGAACATCAATATAAGTTCGATAGGATGAATACTCTGTTGGATAAGAGTTTGCTTCAATATTCCAATCAACGTACCCTTTTCTATATTTCGTTGATTGCTCTATGTCTGATTACATTACTGTTATTTCTTGCCTATAAGGCTTACAAAGCCAAAAGCCGAGCCAACACTCAATTAGAAAAACAAAATGAGGAAATAAAACGTCAGGCGGAAATTCTTACAGAACAAAAAGAACAATTAATATCTCTATCGAAACAATTGGAAGAAGCTACACATGCTAAGTTGGTTTTCTTTACCAATATTTCGCATGAATTTAAAACTCCTTTGTCTCTTATCTTAGGTCCTGTGGAAGCGTTGCTTGCTACGGATAAATTGACAGCAGATCAAAGGGAATTACTCACATTGGTGAAACGTAATAGTAATCGTTTGTTGCATCTTATTTCGGAGATAATAGAATTCAGAAGTTATGAGAATGGCAAGATGAAAACTAATTTCACTCATAATGACCTGAGTGTTTTTCTAAATGATTTAACACCTCTGTTTTTTGATTCTATAAAGAGAAAGAAAATTCATTTGTTTGTTGAGGCAGATAAGTCTGACTTTTTGATGTGGTTTGATAAAGAAAAAGTCGAGAAGATTTACTTCAATTTATTATCAAACGCACTTAAGCATATTAATCAAGGGGGAACCATACATATAAATCTACAGAAAGAAATTATATCAGAAGTAGAATATGCAAAGCTGTCGGTATTTAATAGTGGTTCGTTTATTCCACAAGAAGAATTACGGAATATATTCGACCGTTTCTATAAAATAGATTCTCGTGACGGTAGTACCGGAATAGGACTAGCTCTGACAAGTACTCTGGTGGATATTCACGGAGGCAAAATATATGTAGAAAGCAAAGAAGGTGGAGGCACTACTTTTTATGTTTTACTGCCTTTTTATCAGGAGCACAATTATTCTGATAATAACCTGATCTCCTATGAAAAAGGATATACTGAAACCCGATTGGAGCTGGATTCGATTCCTACAGATAAGGAGATCTTACCCGAAAGTAATTCGGAAGAGGATAAACCACTAGTACTTATCATCGAAGATAATGTGGATATGCGTAGTTTTATGTATCATATACTCAATCACGAATATATTGTAATAGAAGCAGAGAACGGTGAAGAAGGACTTCAAAAGGCAAAGAAATATATTCCCGACCTCATTATCAGTGACGTAATGATGCCCGAAAAAGATGGTTTCGAGGTATGCCATTATTTAAAGGAAAATGTTTCTACGAGCCATATTCCTGTAATCTTGCTGACAGCTTGCTCGTTGGATGAGCAAAAAGTAATAGGATTCGAAAGTGGTGCAGATGCTTATATCCCAAAACCGTTTAATGCTAATCTCTTAAACATCAGAGTTCGGAAACTGATCGAAAACAGGCAAAAGATAAAAGAAGCTTTCGGACATAGCTTGATAAATGACACCAAGAAAACAACTTTGGCTGAAAGTGAGCAAAGCTTCATGGATAGTTTTAGAAATTATGTTGAGTCTCATATTTCCGATTCGGAATTGAATTTGGATGATGTTGCTAAAAGCATCGGGTTATCTAAATCTCAGTTATACCGAAAAATAAAATCATTGACCAATTATTCCCCCAATGAACTAATCAGGATTATTCGCTTGAAATATGCCAAATATTTATTGAACTCAAAAGATAAAACGATCTCAGAAGTTGCTTATGAAGCAGGCTTTTCGTCTCCTTCCTATTTTACTAAATGCTTCAAGGAATTTTATGATGAAAGTCCTACGGGTTATATTGAGCGAATCAGTAAATAATACAATACTCTATTAGTATTGTGTTTCAGGAATTTTAGATAACCTTTATTTTTAATAGTTTTGCGGTTCATTAATTAGTCACCCCTTAAAAATACATTAATCGATTAATGTGTTTTTAAGGGGTGATTAATTAGTTGAGAATTATTTTATCAGTTCTTTATTATCCTGTGATTCTCTACGCCATTGGCAGTTTCAATGCTGATAATATAGACACCTTTTGCCAGATGACCTATATTTATATTACCTGAATTGGTCTCTTTTAAGTTCATATGCAAACGTCCTGCAACATCAATAATTCGTATCGATTTAATGTCTGATACTGACTTAATGTTTAGTACATCGACAACTGGATTAGGATACAATTCTACAGTATTTTTTGCAACTTCAACCGATGGGGCAACAATAGCTGCTGCTGATTTAGTTGTATTTTGCCACCAGGCTTTGTATCCAAGCACTTCATCCTCTACATTGCTGGCATATTTAGCCAATTCGTTAGCAGTTTTGTCTAAACCGCGTACAATGTTATATTGAACATAAAATCCACGAAGATACCCTTTTGGCAACTCTATATATCCGGCAGGTGCTGCATCGGTATGTGGTTGTTTTTTTATGTCTATTGTTATATTATTCAGATTAATGACTCCGTTTCTTATTGCTTTAAGCAATTCTATTTCGTCTTTTTGGTCTCTTAGTGTAGTCCATCCGGCGGTACTCTCTATTCCCGGAATTTTTATATATAACTTATATCCCAATTCGGCATTGGTTAGCGGTCTCATCCAGCGAAGTGGTGTTCTTTTGGGACTTTGATTTCTATATTCGGTATTTGGGATAGAATTAACGTGTTCAGCCAATGTTACTACATCTTCTTGTAGACCGTGATATGTTTTATTTCCAACAGGCATATAGGAAGTGAAGAACATTTGTGCAAGCCCTCCCAATTCTAAATTCCATCTGTTGTCTTCTGTTGCAGGGTTTGCTATACCGTTGTAGAACCAGTCAGGTAAAACTTGGCTTCTCCATCCTGCCGGCATATAACCTAAACCATACGTGTTATTGGCAACAAACCAATATGAGCCTGTTGTAGCATCTTCAGAGAAGTTTTTAGCCGATTTATTCAGCCCGTTGTTGGCACCGATAGTAAACCTGATGTCCCTTTCATTTAATGCGGTATGTGTACCTTGTAGATCATTGGGGTCGGCAAATGGGCACATAGCGAATAATTGCCTTAAGTCTTCATAATATGGCAAGCGGTACTGGCTTTGTATAGTACCTGCTCCATTTGGATGATTTAGGTTAGTACCTTGTTCATCAGTAGAAAATATTGAATATAAATGAAGACGATACGCACCCCAAGGTTCGAAATAATACCCATAATCTCTATTAATATCTTCGGGTGTTACGTTATAAAGTTTTTTCCATTCCGATGGGTTACTAGCATCAATTGTTTTGAAATAATCAGCCATTGTCTGATCAGTAAATGGTCTGTAATTCTTATAATAGCCGGAATAATGAGAAGATGCAGGAGTAAAAGGATCCCAAGCGTTGAAGTTGTTTTCCATCCAGTAATATTCGCCGACACGAACCGATGTTATCTTCGAAGCTGTTGGTTGGGCAGTCGAATAGTCCCAACCGCCTCCCATGAATCTGAAATAAAATTCTTCTTTTTCTTTGGCAATAGGATTACTGTAAATCCAAACGGTAAAGTATTTCGATTCACTGCGATTCCATGTAATAGGTTCATCGGCTCCGAATACCTGTGTTTTATTTGTTAATAGCTTTCCGTCGCTATCATAATAAAATACTTTCTTTCGTATACATTTCTTATAACCAACAGGAGGTGTTACTTCCATTATATTGGCTAGTTCCAGATAATCGTCTTCATAAATATCTCTGAAAGCTCTTGTTGTTCCATCAAGAGTATAGGTGGTTGCCCACTCTTCCGGATATTCTTCACCATCGTATTTATAAATAAACGCTATTTTGCCTTTATTACTTATACTTGCCGGATTAATAACCTGCCCTGTTGTTGCGTCGATATGAAGAACATTCAACGCCTTTATATTGTACAACTGTGCATATGACGAAATAGTGCATATTGCAGCTAAAATAGTTGTTAAAATGAATTTTCTCATGATGCTTATTTTAATAATTACATTTTTTCAGAAAGGAAGTATACGCACATGTATTTTTTATCTGTATTGTTGTGTTTAATAGGAGCATTAGCTTCCATTAAGGTTACGTCCAGATTAGCATTAAGGTATACTACCAGCCTCATGCTATATGGTTTATAACCTACAGGAGGAACCGACTCTGTTACGTCAGTCACTATTAAATCCTCACTATACAGATACGAATAAGGGGTTTGTAATGGTCTGGAGGAAGGGGAAGACACTCCTCCGATAGTTTTGTGGACAATCACTCTTCCATTTGCCGATTTAGGCATTTCGATGCCGGTATCAAAATCTTCGTGGAAAAGATTGATAGCGGTCATTTCCATCGGATCATCGCTAACACTTCTAAGTTTGATTTTCTTTGTGTGTTTTTCAATAATCTTGTTAAGGACATAAGGGTTGATACCCTCTACACCCCGCATTTCGAATTCGGCTTGCCCATACATCGTTACGCTACAGACAAACAGAAGAATCAATGTGATGATTTTTCTCATAAAATTAAGTATTTAAGATGATTAGATAAATAATAAGAGAAGCTGGATCTCTTTTTCAGGCATAATTTATTGTTAATTTTGTTGTTGGTATTTTGTCAGTTTTAAACTTAGTATTCCAAATTATTTGTCGTCGTTTCTATAAAACGTTAAGAACCCTTACCAAAGCCTTTTCTTCTAAAGAGTGAGTCTTTGCGTTTAATATGGAATGCATCACTTACATTGTTTTCTATTAATTAGTTTGTTGTTGTAAAAATTATTGTGTTTGAAATTCTACTATAATTCTGTATTGTCGTATTTAGAAGCGAATATAATTATATTTAACAATTTTCGGATATATAATCCGAAAATTAATAGAAATTAAATTATTTGTATAAAAAATGTAGTTTTTGTTCATTTTAATCGGAGTTATTTTCACTCATAGTTCTAAAAAAAGAGAAAGGTATTTGGGGGTGTTTTAAATTGTTAAAAAAGAATTATCCCGATATGTAAACAACTAATTAGAAAATATAAATTATACTTCTTTTATTTATTGAAAGGCTTTTCTTCCCTTTATTTTTAATAATTTTGCGGTTCATTATTTAGAACTAAACAATTGGGAAAGAAACGAGGTAAAAAGATTATGTGGGTAACCCTTTCGATTATAGGTGTTTTAGCGATTATAGTATTTGTATTTCTGCAACAGGCCAAATTTGGTAAAACACCCGCAGGTGAGCGATTGGCAAGGCTTCAAAACTCAACTCACTACAAAGACGGAAAGTTCCAGAATCAGAGTCTAACTCCCCAATTAACAGGAGAAAAGGGATATGTTGGAGTAATGTATGATTTTCTTTTTGGTGATCATAAAAGAGTTAAACCTGTAGGTGACATACCTTCTATGAAGACCGATTTATTGAATCTTGATAAGAGTGAAGATATTCTGGTCTGGTTCGGACATTCATCCTATTTTATTCAAATAGACGGGAAACGTATCTTAGTAGATCCTGTTTTTAGTGGTGCTGCATCTCCTGTATCGTTTACGACTAAAGCATTTAAAGGTACAGATCGTTATACAGTAGATGATCTCCCAAATATTGACTATCTGTTTATTTCTCACGATCACTGGGATCATTTGGATTATGAGACCATACTAAAATTGAAACCTAAGGTTGGAAAAATTATCTGTAGCTTAGGGGTAGGGGAGCATTTCGAATATTGGGGTTTTGATACAAGTAAGATTGTTGAAATGGATTGGGATGAAGATACAACTTTAGATGCGGGATTTGCGGCTTATTGCTTACCTGCCCGTCATTTTTCGGGAAGAGGACTTTCTCCTAAACAATCATTGTGGTCATCCTTCCTTCTGCAAACTCCTACATTTAAAATATATCTGGGAGGTGATAGCGGTTATGATTCTCATTTTGCGACAATAGGTAAACGTTTCGAAGATATTGATTTAGCTATTCTCGAAAATGGTCAGTACGGCGAAGGTTGGAAATATATACACATGATGTCTGAGCAGGTTTTGCAAGCATCTAAGGATTTAAATGCAAAACGACTATTGCCTGTGCATTCATCTAAATTTGCTTTGTCAACTCATCCATGGGATGAACCATTGATAAGAATCACAGAGGCGAATAAAAATAAGGAGCAGGATGTAATTACCCCTATGATAGGCGAAGCCGTACATTTAAAAGATTCTACTCAAGTGTTCCGTCAATGGTGGATAGGTATTGACTAAGAATGACCTACCTTCAAAAGATTCTTAGAAAATGATGGATGCCTTCCAAAATTACTATTATTGTTATAGAAGCAACTATTAGAGTTAAGACGATACTTATTACAGCCTTAAGAATTGCTTTAAACCAAGATGAAGTTTTAAATACTTCTACCAGCACATAAATATTATATATATAAAGACAAGCCAGAGTTATTAAATACACCCCTCTTGAATGGCTATAATAAAACGCAGGGTAAAATAATAGCAAAATAATCACCTTTACACCATGTGTATAGGAGCTTATCACTAGATGCTCAATATAATTATAGTTACTTTTCCGATACAAGACGTAAGACGACAAGGCATAGAACGGGATTATCAGAAGCTGAATTAATGAGTAGTGGGAATAATACCAATTATATATATAGTTAATATCAAAAATCGCATTATTTTGCCTATTCATTTCGGAGTCAGGATATACATTAAAGAAATGAAGCACCAGACCATAAATTGATCCCCAGATAAGAAGAAATGTAAAAGGCTTGAAATATTGTACCCTTTTACCGCTTAGGTATGATTTAATAGTATATCCCGGTTTTAGGATTAATTCCTTTACGGTATAGATCATCCCTTTATTAATATGTAAAAAGCTGAACTGCAGTTCTTCAACAAGATGAGACAGATCGATACGAGACGTTTTTATAGATTGCCCGCATTCGGTGCAAAAATTGCCTTTTACTGTATTATTACAATTGGCACAGTGCTTGGTTGTTTTACTCATAATTTAAATACTTGTTAATGATGCGAATCAGTAGTTGAACTTTTCCGCTGATTTGTTTAGTTAAAATGTTTATAATCAATAAAACAAGCGATTGATTATTTGCTCAATCTCTTGAAAATCATTAACTTAAAAGAATAATCCCCATTATTTTTCAGTTATGATTCCCAAGAAGAAAGAGCTTAAACTGATAAA
>NZ_QICL01000044.1 GCF_003201355.1 Indolivaga alginatilytica | reverse complement strand
GTACATAAGGGAGTATTAAATATTAGTTCTTTAGCGATTACTAAATTAATACTTCCTTTATATTTTAACTATTTTAAATTAGTCTAGACGACTTCTAATAGTACTGAGGCAACCTTTATTATACATTTCCAGTGTATTAACGCTATCCTTTTATCAAGAACCAGAAAATATCTAGATTATATTATTTATGCTATTTTACCGTTTGTTTATTTTTTCTTTGTTTGCAATCATTTTCATGCATTCTCCTGCAAAAGCGAATAACCCTGATTCTATATTATCGGTTATGAGCAATTCAGGAATTTCTTTTGAAGAAAAATATGCTTTATTAGCAGATATACAAACATTGCAACCAATGGAACAAATAAAAATTTTATCTGAATTTTTAAAGGAGTCTGAAGTCAGAAAAAATAATCGGATTATATGTGAGATATATTGTAAAATTGGTCATAGCAATTTGTTTCTAGGTAAAATGGAGCGTTCTAAGATGTATCTTGATTCGGCTTCTCTGTACATGAAAAAAATAAAGGATAATAATACTCTGGGATTATATAATTATATATGGGGAGATTATTACAATATGACTCTTGATGAAGTTAGGTCTCATCAGTTTTATTATAAAGCTATCGGGCATTACGAAAAATCGTCTCAAAATAATAAGAGGATAATAGACATATTCAGTAATATAGCTTTTAGTTATATTCAAAAGGGAGATACCGAAAATCTGAAAATAATTATAGACAGACTAACACCACTTGTTTCGAAGTCTAAAAATATTTCATCAGATGTAATATATATGCGTATAAAATCTTATTATTATGGCTTATTATATAATAAGAGTAAAGAATTAAAACCCGTAAGAGCATATCTTGACTCAGCTATTATCTATGGAGAAAGGATTATTAATTTTTACGAAACAGATAATAGTCACAAATTATATCCGGAAGATATTGCATATAGCTATATTGCCCTTGCAGGCAATTATTTGATGTTAGATAAAAGAGACTATAATAGAATAAATACACTGACCGATAAAGCATTATCGCTTTCATCTGCTGTCGATACAACTATGATTGTTAACTGCCTATGGATTAAAGGACAGTCTTTAAGAGGTGAAGGTAAAACAGAGGATGCAGAAATACTGTTTGAGAAGCAACTGGCGATTATGCAAAAGTGGAGTATTTCTGAAAATTTGGTGATGTATGCAGATTTATATAAAACATTATCTGAAGTCAATCTGTTGAAAGGCGATTATAAACAGGCTTTTTTATATAACAGGGAAGAGTCTGAATATAGAAAGCAAATTCTAGACAATGACAAATATAAAATAATATCCGATCTTCAAACAAAATATGAAACTGATAAAAAGGAACAAAGAATCAGGCTACAAAGCTATATTATATTATTTTTAGCTTGCCTTTGTATCTCCATTTTTATTGGTGCTTTTTTTGTTTTTCGTTGGCAGCGGTTAAATAAAAATATAGCTAAAAAACAACAAAAGATTATTAAACTAGAGAAGTCAGAAGCAAAACTACAGATTCAGAATGAGAGCGATAAAGAAGAAATACAAAAAGAGCAAGATGAATTTGTTATTCAACTGAACAATAAGATTAAAGAATTTCTAAAATATTGCCCAGATGATCAAAGAAGGTATTTAGAAAAACTAGAAGCTGTAGATCGAGATTCTATCTTCATTCTCAAAGGTAAAGGTTTGAAAAAAAGCCGAATACAATATTGTATTTGTTTTGCGATCGGAATGAAAAAAGAGCATATTACCGCCTGTTACAACATAGCAGACCAGACGATAAGGAAAAACCGTTCTAAAATAAAGGGGGATCTCGAACTTGAGAAAGATGATGATCTGGATATCTATCTTATCGATCTTTTTATGCTAAAATACTCCTAATGCCTGATTAATAAATTGTATCGAGCTTCATTTCTATTTTCAGACTATCAACTTTGGACGAATCTCCCGTGCTGTAAGAATCTCCGTTAATTTCATCTATCGGATAATCAGTTTTTTCCGAAGTAGGTATTATCAGAAACACAGCCAATATCAAAGCTGCAATTGATGCCGCTATTATTAAATATTTCCTGATCGGATTTTTTCGTTCTATTTCAATATGATTTGTTTCTATATTCTCTTCATCAAGTATTCTACCTAACTCTCTTAATTGCTTTAATTTTGTTTTGCAAGTATTACACAATAATATATGCTCTTGCATTGCAACTTCTTCTTCCTGTGACAAGGCATTAGAATAATAATTCCAAATATCTTTTTTGCTATATGGGCAATCTTTATTCATATTTCAATTGTTTTTTCAGTAATTCATAAAATCGAAAAATAATAGTTTTTTTTGCTCTGGATACGCCTTGTCGTATGTTATCTTCATCCTTTTTTAATTTTTCAGGCGAACAATACACACCGTACTTTTTTATGGCAATTTCGCGATATGACTCTCCTTCTGAATGTTGGATAAGCATATCCAGTTTATCTTCAATTCCTTTTGCAAGAGTATCATATACTCCTTTAGGTTTATTATAAAGTATGTTTATTAAGCCAAATTTTACTTCCTGCTCATTGTTTATATCAATATCGAAAAATGACAAGTCATTATAATCAGTGCTATCTCTGTCTTCTACATGTATTTCTGCAAAATCAGATATAGTAACATTCGTATTATTAATTAAATGTTCTTTTTTTTGAATATTTCTTAGGTTATTTAAATTGATTTTAGCTATATAATTTCTCAAATGCAATCCACTTTCAAAATCAGGAGCTTCGCCGGAAATTATTAAATTATATATTTTCTCATTCGATTTAATCCATGTATCGCTTCTCAAATCATCGCTGTTATTCTTATTGAAACAATAATATTTAATGACCAATCCGGCTATTTTATAGATTACATGCGAAGTTGTTTTCCATAAGTCACGATCATCTTTTTTCAACAAATCAATGAACTTATGGATTCCTATTGGATATTTTTGCAAACAAGTTTCATTAATCTTGCGTTCAAGCAATTCGGGTAATATGATCTGACTCTGTTGGTATTTATTCCAGTCCAATATTTCCGCTAAATATGTATGGGAAGCTTTAAATGCAATAGTATCCGGATTCGGGTCTAGATCTTTATCAATTGTTAGTACGTCTCTATGTTTTATTTGAATACGTTTTAGTATATCTTTTGAGATACTAAAAATCCATTCTTTGTAAATTTCTTTATCGGCAGAAAAGATATCAGGTATCTGAGGCAGAATATGTTCAAGATATAGTATTTCCAGCACCTCTTTTCTGAAATCGGTAAAAGGTGTATTTCCCCATTTCCGGAGTAACACATCGTTGCTAAAAAGAGTCTGTAGTATACTATTAACTGAATCAATTAAGTTAAATGTCGATAATTTATACCTCTCATTCTCTTTAATAACAATTTCCTCTATACACTCCTCAAACTGCACGTCTACTATTTTTTGTTTTTCACCGCTAAGATACGTTAAAATATAATATATTTGCATCCATGAGTTTACGTTTGTCGGTATTATTTATTTGCCTGTCCATTTTTACTAATACTATTGCTCAGGTTGATATTTTTTCTTCCATGGATTCTACATTTAATGCATATGTAAAAAACATGGACGATGAATATACCTCTTACACCGAAAAGATGGATGAGGATTTTTACAAATATTTAATGCAAGACTGGGATGCTTTTACTGTGCTTGATCCCTTGGAAGAAGAGTCCTATAGCAGTGAGCCCCAATTTAGCAATACTTTTCTTGTAAAGTCCGTGCCGTACCCTGTATATACTCCAAAAAAGAATGCTTTTTACGAAAAAATCTCTTTCAAATTCTTTGAGGAAAGAATCACACTGGAGATAGATGCTAAAATTCGGCTAAATTTGAAGTCTGCCTCCGAGCGTGAAGTTGCTGAAGGCTGGAAAAAACTGACTGATTGTGATTTTGGCAAAATAATTGAAGAGATCGGATTGATAAAAAGTAAATTACATCTTAACGATTGGGCTGTCTATTGTCTGGTACACCAAGTAGCACTCCAAATATTCCCTACAAAACAATATAATGAAAAAGCTCTATTTATATCTTTCATACTTGCCCATGCAGGTTATGACATTCGATTGGGACGAATAGAAGACAAATCAAACACTATACGAATGATAATTCTTTTACCTTTTAGAACAGATGTTTATAAAAATAAAAGGACTAAAATACTTGGGAAATACTATTATATAGAACCGCTATTGGAAAGCTTTGATGTAAATAAACTTGGAATATATAACGAAAATAAAATATATTCATACAAGAAGAACTTTGAACTGGCCAAAGCAGATATTAATCTATCTATCAACAGAACTCCTCTGTTAGGGTCAACAGTTATACAAAAAAGCATCGAAAATTCATCTGCAAAAACCATATCAAAAATAAGGTGGAAAAAAGGATTAACCGACTTTTATAATACTTATCCAAGGACTCTTCTTCCTATATATCTCAATACCCCTTTGAGTCCCGAACTGAAAGAATCACTATATGCAACATTAAAAGATCTGTTGAATGATAAAAATAAGAAAAAAGCAACACAAGAAATACTAAAATGGTTTTTCTATTCATTTCCTTACAAATCAGATGAAGTAGAAAGAACGTTTTTCGCAGAACAAACTGTCTTGTATGATTATAGCGATTGCGAGGATAGGGCTATTCTATTCGCACGTATTATAAAAGAACTCTTACAGCTAAATGTTGCTTTATTTGTTTTTGATGGGCATGTTGCTACAGGAGTTTGTTTCGAAACAGAAGTTTCAGGGTTTTCGAAATCTTTTAACGTTCTTAAATACACAATTTGCGACCCGTCCAGTAAAGTGTCCACAGTTGGCTATATAATGGATGAATATTCTAATAATAAGGTTACAATAGTCCCATTGCATTCAGTAAATTGATATATATTTGCATTTCATCTTAAATAAAAATGATGATACGTTTAACCTTTTTTATCGCCCTCTTTCTATTTTACTTACCCTGCATATATATACATGCGGATAATCCTATTCTAACTTCCGAGAAGCTAAAACCCGATTGGCTGGTGAATAATTTACCTGTACCTACAAACAACAGTTTCTATTATCAAAGAGTACAAGCGGAAGCTATAAGTTTAGATAACGCCCGTCAGGCTGCATTCAAACAACTTGTTAACTACATCGACCAAACTAACAATGTTAAAATAACGGGAGATATAGTGACTCGATCTTCTTCTCAGAAAAATAATACGGGGATAAATGAAAGTATCAATAATGAATATATATATACCTATAAAATTGAATCCGAGATTATGCAACTCAGATTTAGAAAAATTGACGAGTACTGGGAATTGATCAAGTCGGCTGAAGGTCATCAATTGTATCGTTACCACAGCCTTTATGCTATAAGCAATAATTTCGAAAATACTAATTTCGACAACGTAAGCTTTACTTACAAATATGGGGGGCATGCATTATGGCGTTCGGCAATAGTACCTGGCTATGGACAGATATATAAAGGAAACGTAACAAAAGGGGTATGTATAATTGGCGGTGAGGTACTGTTTATCGGCGGAATTATATTTACTGAAAATTCGAGAGCCAATTACAGACGTAAGGCAAAAGAAACATACGATATAAATAAAATCAGAACTTATACCGATAAAGCCGATAACTATGAAACAGCCCGTAACATTTTTATTGGTGGTGCTGTGGCGTTGTATATCTATAACTTGATCGACGCAGTTGCAACAAACGGCAGAAAGAAAACACTTGTAAGTAAAAATATTCATTTTTCGCCAACTGTTACCTCCGAATATAGAGGGGTATTGTTGAATATTAATTTCTAATTATAGACGATTCCGAAGAACAAATATGAAAAAAAAGAAACATATTCTATTCTGTATTTTAATATTCATGCTCACCTCCTGTATGAAAACGGAGCCGGATATATATGGGAGTATTTACGGGTTTGTAACAGATGCCGAAACATCCCATCCTATACCGGCAGCTGAAGTTACATTATCGCCTACAGGGAAGACGGCAGTTACAGGCGATGACGGCAGATATGAATTCATTAATTTAGAGGCCGGACAATATTCGATCCAAGTGAAAAAGTCCAGATTTCAGACTAATAAAAAAAGTTTAACAGTAAATCCGGGGTCTGTTACTCAAGCCGACGTAGTATTGCAAATCGAGAATGGAAGCCTTTACATAGAAAATCCACAGATTAATTATGGAACAAGTGCGAATCAAAGCATTCTCAATATAAGCAATAGAGGAGGAAATAGTTTGGAATGGAATATTACAAAAGATTGTGAATGGGTATCGGAGATTATTCCCTCAACTGGAACTATTCCAGCCAATTCGAGCACATCTGTCCTTGTAAAGATAGACAGGAATAAATTATCTGATTCGCAAATAGCCGAAACTACATTGATTGTATCCTCAAATGGGAGGAATGTCGAAATAGCAATCAGTGTAAACAAGACTTCGGGACAGAATCCCCCGATTGCGATTACTGACGGTTTACTCACTTACTATAACTTTGACGATAACAGCATAATTGATTTATCGGGATATGGAAATAACGGACGAACTGTAAATTCTCCTGAATTTATATCTGATGCTCCTAATGGTAAAGGAAAGTGTCTTTCATTGAAAGCAGCTAAGAATGAATACCTTGTTATTCCAGCCAACCCCTTAGCTAAAACCGAAATCTATACTACGTTACACGAATATTCTGTCTCCTTTTGGATCAAAGATTTTGAGAGTGGAATGATATTCTCTTTAATAAATACCCATGAGACTTCATCTCTACCCTATTTTTATACTCAAAATGACTCTTTCTTTATCGAAATAAAAGAGAATGGATTATCAGAAGTAATTAATTTGGGGCAAGGTGCTAGTAGTTATAAGGATGGAATATGGCATATGATAACATATACTACCAATAAGGGGGTACAAGAATTATATATTGATTCAAAAAAGTTTTCTGAGAAAAATGCAATATATTACAATTACCAACTAATTGCAAAAAACTCTATTCATTTTGGTGGGGATGGAGGATTTTCTAATTACCGTAAACCAATGAATATGAAGATAGATAATATTCGTATTCATAATAAACAACTGACATCTGAGGAGGTTACGATTATTTACAATGCTGAAAAATAAGATATAAAATGAGAAATCTAATTCTAATATCATTCCTGTTATTATTAATTGGGGCGAGTTCGTGCAAAACCCAAACAGTTTATTCCGAGGCAGATATTGATACTCCATGTATTTGCGATAGTTCTCAAGAGAGTACACAAACAATATGTTTCAGTGCCGTAGGAGAAAGTATTGATCAGATGTATTCGAAGCAAAAAGCATTAAGCGATGCCAAAGCAGGTCTTGCTTCTCTGATTCAAACTCGTATAAGATTAATGAGCAACAAGTTTCAAGATTCAAAAGAAAAGAATAAAACGGAAGAGTTGGAGGAAAAGCGTCAGGAAGCTACTAGGCAGATAGTAGATCAATCCTTATCGAATATAAGAATTACATGTGAAAAAGTAAGAAAGACTAAAGAGGGAAACTACAAGACGTATATTCGTATAGAAGTGAAAAATGAAATTATAGAGAGATTGACAAATGAGACTTCATCTTTCAAAAATATATAGAAGATAAGAGAAATAAGTATAATATTTTAATAATCAATTACTTGATTCTTTTATCAGAAAGGTTAGCGAGCTCTCTTTAAATAAAAAGCATAAATGACAAACTGCAAGTACATTAAAGGCGTAGCTTTTTTGTATCGCATTTTACAGACAGAGTAAAGCAAGAGCATCACAAATTTCACCTATATCTTTCAAATCAACAAATGAAAAAACAGCAGTATATTCTTATTTTTAGTGCACTGCTGTTTCTTTCAATCAATTTTATTTACTTGTATTTATTATTTTTCTGAAACAGAAGTGCGTGCCTGAGTCTTCATTTTCATTTAGCTTAACATAGAAACCGTCTTTTAATATCCAGCATTTTTTTCTGTAAGTGTAATATTTTGCAAATACCCGTAAGAAAATGATAAACAGGGTTTCATCTTTAACATCGTAAAAATGAATGGATGCAGAAACGCATATATATTCTTTATTCATAATAAAGGTCAGGGAGGCGTTTTGGTTATCGAAACTGACTTCCATATAATCTAAACTATTGCCTTTTTCTTTGTATTGGATAAGGCATAGGGGGCAGTCCTTGTATTTCTCTTTGACTGCTAAATATGCCAGACTGAGGGTTGAACAGGCGTGTTCGACCAGATGTCGGAAATTATTATTTTTTTGATTCATAAACGTCCGCTTTTTAGCCTGCTATGGGTAGCAAGCCGTTGTGATTATTCATTTTTTAGCTTCTTGCTCGTCTGTGTGCTTTGGCTCATATACCCATAATGGGGTGTCGGGTACATAAAATCACAGTACGGAGTTTATTATCACAAATATAGGGGTTATTTTTAGTATTATATTGCTTTTTGTGCTTTTTGAATACTTTTGAAAATTATAGGGTTTAGGCAAAGGGTTGTTTGCCGATTATTAACTATTTTTGTTCGTATCAAAATTCTTTCTTATGAAGAAATCTATATTGCATCTGCCAAAACGTAAACAGGAGGATTTGTATTTTCTTGTGCGTGAGATTACGAAGCGTTTGCCTCAGACTGAATTTATTATCTTATACGGTAGTTACGCCACAGGTAAGTATGTAGTGTATGACGAACGTGTGGAGTTCGGTATTCCTACTTCGTTTATGTCGGATTATGATATATTGGTGGTAACAAGTGGTATTTCGGATAAGAAGGTGGGAAACTTACTGGATAATATTGATGATTTGTATTATAAAGATCCTGAATCGCAAACGCCTGCACAGTTTATTAATGATGATATTAAGACGTTGAACAGGCAGTTGGAGGAAGGGCGGTATTTTTATACTCAGTTGAAACAGGAAGGGATTGTGTTGTATGATAGTGGCAGGTTTAAACTGGCACGAAGACGCAAACTTAATTTTAAGGAGATAAAACAACAAGCTCAAGAGTATTTTGAACAAAAATTTAATAAAGCTAACAGTTTCTTAGACCAAGCCTTATATGGAGTGAGTAGAGAAGATTATGTTATGGCTTCATTTTTACTTCATCAAGCAACCGAAAATTATTATTATTCCATTCGTTTGTCTTTTACCTTGAAAAATACTAAGCAACATAATCTCTCTAAACTTTCGGCATCGGTTAAACGGCATTCGGATGAACTGGCTAAGGTGTTTCCACGTGATACGCCGGAGGAAAAGAGGCTGTTTACTCTTTTAAAGGATGCTTATGTGGAGGCTCGCTATAATCCTAAGTTCTTGGTGACAAAAGAGGATATTGATGCTCTTTTACCTAAAGTGGAGTTGCTGAGGGATATTACTAAACGGATTTGTGAGGCGAAGATTAGGGAGTATGGGGGAGACGGAATAAGATATTAGTTCCTTTTATCCATCTGCTATACAAAATAATACACCAAGAATAAACCGTCAAGGTCAGGCTCTAAAGAGTTTCGCCGTAAATCTTCCTGATCTTTCGATCAGCGTATTTACGGCGAAAACTTTGTCTTGTTTATTCTTGTTTTATAGGGGGGTGTATATCGGTGGTTAAAAGAAAAGCTCTATGAAAATATCTACATTATAGTTACAGATAATCTTACTTTTCAGGTAGAAATAAAAACAAATTCAGCAATGATAAAAGTATAAATTAATTTGCATTTGGCAGAAAATTTTTATTCCTTTATCAAATATTGAGCGTTCTTTGTTATTGTGCAGAATGAGATATAATATGGAAGTTTGCTCGTTTCCAAATCGTTACCTCCCTCTCTTTGAAATAGATGTAACATTCTAATTTTTAGAGAATAAAGACAATTCGTATGTCTTGCGACATGGGTGGAAAGGTTCTTATTGATGCCGCAGAGGGCTGCGATTTCTTTGATGTAGATATTCATATTCTGACAGGCATTGACCGGCAATAACTGACCGTTGGGTAAATCCGTATCTTCATACTTCTTTAAGATCATTTGAGGTATTTCGAGCAAGGGGATATGAGATTCATTGCCTGTCTTGTGCCTGTCCTTAATGATAAATTGTTCTCCATTACCATTGACTACGATATCTTTTCTAGTTAACCTAAATACATCGATATAGGCTAAGCCGGTAAAACAGCAGAAGATAAAAAAGTCACGCACTTGATTTAATAGTTCGCTTTCGAATTTCTTATTGAGGATGCATAATAGTTCGTCCTCTGTTAAGAATTTAGGAACTGATTTTTTGGAGGTGAGTTCGAAGTCGTAAAAGGGATCGTAAAGGATGTGACGACACTTAAGAGCATCGGTGGTTACTTGTTTGAGGTAACGCATATGTCTGACTACGGTATTATGCCCGCAGTTGTGTACGGATCGCAGGTAAATATCGAAGTTGGTGACAAAGTCGTATGCTACTTCTTTAATGGGTAGATCTGTTTTTTGATAATAGGACTGAATGAATCCTCTTACTTTGTCCTTTGTACATATATATTTTTCAACGGCTGATTGTTGGATGGATTTTCCGGCCAGGGCTCTCTTTTGTTCAATCTTTTTATCAAACAATACTAAAAGGTTATTTTTGGATTCACCGAATCCTAAAAAATGATCCCGTAGTTTTTCGGCTGTAACGTAACCGTCTTTTTCCATTATAAGCAGGTATTGGTTATTCAGCCGTGTCAGCATAACATCAATTGCTTTATTGACTTCTAATGAGCTTACGCTTCTGCCTTTCATCCTCCCCATCTTTGCATCCCAATGTTCCGGGCTGACACTTAATTTGGAACTGAACTCTGAAAACTTCTTATCGATGGTAATACGGATCATTAAGGTTGCCTTACCTGCTTTGTTTAATCTGCCTGCTCTGATAATGAACAGAACTTTAAATGTACTTCTCATAATTTTGCTTTTTAGTTGTTTACAAATTTATTTGTTAAGACTAAAAAACAAGACTGACAAAATACGTCAATTATAGTCATAATACGACAGGTTATAATTCTGTTTATTAGTGTTTTGAAGGGTCAATTATGAGCTAATTCCAGGAAATAGGAATAACCATATTTTAACCGAAAAAATCTTGTCGGACTATGGCATATTATGACAGACTTTGTCAATGGGAGGGTAGTTTTTAAGCAAAAAAAATAGACTACAAATTATTAATTTATAGTCTATTGTCTTATTTTGTCGAAATCTGTCGGAAACTGACGTATTGATAGTCAATACTTTAAGTAGTCCCAGGCAGAAATGTATGGTATAGTCCTAGTGCAGTGATCTTAATCGCTTGTATAGGTGTTGTTTATGTGCTATTTAGGGAAAATGACTGCAATCGTTTTTTGATTGTTGAAAAACTTATTTTTTTTGTAAAAATGTGGCTGTTTTAAAATCGAAAGAATTTTCGGAAAAATGTTGGTGAAAAATACGAAAATGGATATTTATTCGGTTGATGAATAAATATCCATAAATTGCTTTAAGAAAGAGAGGTTGGCAATTCAAATCTGCCTGGGATTTGAATAATGCCGCAATTGCTCTAATTCTCCTCTTTTGATGGTAATAATCTGATGTTCAGTGATTAAATTACTTCTTTTCGATATATTTTGTCACTACTCCTATTTTAATTTCAGACAGAATAATCTATAAATATACAATCCCGATATCCGCTAAGGATGACGGGATTGCCTGTTTTGAGAGCCTATCTCCAGGCTTCAATATATGCTTTTTGAAGCATCTTTTCTACATCCGATTCCCGGTACATAACTTTCTTGGTAAACTTAAAATAAGGGAGCAAGCCGTTGCTCCTGTAGTCTTGTAATGTCCGGTCACAGACATGTATGAGCTTTTGCAGATGTTCATCTGTTATGTGACGTTCTCCGTTTAGTATAGGCCTGTAATCTTCAAAGAGCTCTCCGAGCTTACCCGAGGTGATATCCAGTGAATCGAATGCGTGTTTGATCCGGGGATCATTTTGGTTCATTATTTCCATGACTCTTTTTTGTTTTAGGGTTATTACTTTTAACAATCATATTTTCCTTGAGGAGTTTGTCCACATCGTTTACGCGATAGGTTATTTTGTCGCCGATCTGAGAGAATCCGATTCTGCCGGTGTCCCGGTAGGTCTGGAGGGTCCTGTTTTTGATGTTGAGTATGTCACATACCTGTCTTCCATCTAGTTTTTCTCCCAGCTGCTTGCTTTTGTATTTTTTATGCAGTTGGGCAACTTCCTGGCTGAGTGCTTCGACCCGGCTGAGCAGGGCGTCGAAGACTTTTTCTTGAATTAAAATGACTTTATTATCCATATATAAAAAATTTACTTGATTAATATTAGGCTATCGTCATAGCTTATTTGAAATATTCATAACAAATATATAGTATGTTTTTAATTAAATAATTGAATGTAAACCGATTGTCTCCATATGTCCTCATTTGTCCGCATATGTCCTCTTGGAGAGACTATTACCTGAGTGTCTTATCCATGCATCGAAAACTACGAAACAGGCTTCTCCTGCTACTTATGAGATTCAAAAAGATGAGAATGGTTATTACATCTATAATCAAAAGAGAGTTGGTATTGAATATGATGCAATACTGGATGAGTTAATCCTATCATCATATGGAAAATATATGCGTAACTAAAAAACTCTACCAAAATGGATATACTAGATAAAAAATCAGCGGAGGTTATTTCTTTTTTCACGGTTTTGGATGAGATGTTAGAATCAATAAGATTTGCTCTTAAAGATCGTTCTTCTACCCTGAATGGGGAAAGGTATCTTACAAATAGGGATGTTAGTCAGATGCTTTCTGTTAGCATCCGCTGTCTGCAAGAGTGGAGAGATAAAAGAAGAAGGGTAATAAGCTTATATATGTTAAACATTTGATTGATAGTTTTCGACTTAAATGGTTAATAAATTATATCTTTGTGTGCTTTTCACTATAAATTACAATCAATTAGGTTGATGTTATCAATGAAGAATATTTTATTAACTGAGGCTGATTATAGAGATAAATATCCACCTTTAGGTCTTATGAAGATTTCAACATTTCATAAACTAAATGGTGATAATGTTGAGTATTCAAGGGAAAAACAAAAGAAGGAAAAGAATTACTACTCCAAAATTTATATTGCAACACGTTTTAGTTTCCATTGGAAGAAGACTAAAGAATTGATTAAATACTATGAAAATAATTATGATGCTCAAATTTTAGTTGGAGGGATTCATGCTTCAATTAACCCAGAACTGTATGAAAAGGAATTTCAATTAAAAGTACATGTAGGTTCTCTCAAAGGAGACATTGAGAATATACTTCAATTAATAGAAAAAGATCCAATTCTAAATAATATTTTAGAAGATGTTAGAAGCTATGGAATTGATGCTCTTCCTCCAGATTATTCTCTTTTTGAAGGACAAGACTTACCATTTAGCAAAGTACTTGAAGAGAACTATCTATTAAGGGCAACTAAAGGATGTAATCGAAATTGCAGCTTTTGTGATGTAAGAAAAATACATAATAGTTATAACAGTAAGCTTCCCATATCTCCTATCGTAAACTATATAAAAAAGAACTATGGCGAGAAAAGGAATATCTTATTTTTTGATGATAATACATTGCTATCTAAGAAACTTGATGAAATTGTAATAGAATTGTCTAGTTTAGGGTTCAATCAAGGAGCTAAGTTTGGTAAAAAAAGGAGGTATTGTGATTTCAATCAAGGTTTAGATTTAAGATTACTAGACGAAAATAAAATCAATTTATTGAATACAATCTCAATTAACCCTGTCCGTTTTGCATTTGATGATATTTCATTAAAAGAACTATTTAAGGACAGAATTGAGAAAGTAGTAAATAGTGGGATTAAGAATATTGCAGTTTATGTTTTATATAATTATAATGACACTCCAGAAGATTTTTATCAGAGACTAAAAATTTCGATAGATATTAATAAGAAACATAATTGTAGAATATTTTCTTTCCCTATGAAATATGTGCCTAATGAGCAAATAGATAGAAAATATATTGGAGGGAATTGGACTAAAAGGATGATTAGAGGGGTACAATGCATTTTAAATAGTACTCATGGAATTGTTCCTGTTAACCCTGATTTTTTCAATGTGGCATTTGGCGAAAATGAGAATGCATTCTTAAACATCTTACATCTCCCTGAAAATTATATAATATATAGAAAAGAGAATAAAGATAACATTGGCAAATGGAGTGAAGAGTATAGACAGTTTAATACAGAAGAGAAAGTACTCATACATCAAGCTATTTCAGCAGGCAAACGGAAAATAGATGTTAATAACATTTTAGATCCCAAATTACTAAGATTCTTAGAACATTACATAAATGAATAGCTAATGAATTTTTTAAGTATATTACATATTACAGATCTTCACTTTGGATTGATTTATGATCACGACATTGGGGCTGATATAAAGGATAATAATGTCAGTGATAAATTTAAACAGCAATTTTCTAGTCGTTGGGTCAAATTTTTTCAAGACGCTCTTCATCAGAATTGGATTAACAGAGGAAAATCAATTGACTACATATGCTTTACTGGTGATTTAATTCAGGCAGGCAAAATGACAAAAGATGAAAGAATAAACCTATTAGAGGAGGGGATCTTATTTCTGAGACAATTATGTGATTCAATTGGATTAGGGATTGATAAATTGATTTTGTCACCTGGCAACCACGATGCCGACAGGAATAATGAGTCTAATGAATTTGAAGATTTGCTTTTCGTCTGTAATAAGCATGGAATAAATAATATTTCGATCAATACAGTTTTGGAAATCAATGTTTCAAATGGGATAAAAATACTTTCAACTAATTCTTGTATCGGAGCAACAGAAAAAATATTTGAATACGATAAGGATTACTTCCAAAAACAACTTGATTTAGTTAGTTTTAAAGAAGATTCAAGCTCTATGGAGGTTGATTCAAAATATGCATACCAGAAAGATCTTGATATTCCCGCCATTGGTGATGATCAAAATACAAGCATTTGCAATATAGTAAGTAAATCAGATGTAAAAGATGCATGTATATTGCTTATGCATCATAATCCAATACCAACAAATTGCATAGAAATAAGGCCATATGCAAATTTAATTGATGGAGGTAGGTTGTTAAATTCTCTTTTAGATACTGGGAAGAAAGTTTTCATTTTACATGGGCATACTCATTTCGAATCATTTCTAACCTCATATCTTCCTAGTAACCAGGGAAATAATTATGTTTCCATTATAGGTAGTGCAGCTTTAAATGGTTCTCCAAGTAGTAAAGCTTCTATTCTAGAATTTGTCTTCTCTGACGATGAAAGACATATAAAAACAGATATATCAGAAATATATCGTAATGGTGCTAGTTTCAAAATAAAGAATATGTTTTCGATTTGTAATATGCAAGATAACATAGATTTAGATCTTCAATGGAATTCTCTAATAAAAAACAGGAGTTATCGATTCGAGAAGGTTAAGGAGTTACTCTTGTATAATGGAGACGACGATGACTTAGCTCAAAAAATATTGTTTATGTCGCCTAAAATGATAAAGATTGGGCGTAATAATTCTTCAGATTATAAAGAGTGGACTTATACAAGAGATTTATGAATAATAGAATTAATCCTTTTAGTGATAATCGAAGAGAACGTGAAAAAGATTCCGTAATAATTTTGAATTACGAAGATTCAATTAAATGGTTCTCAAATAGTAATTATTTATTTGAGGGGCATCGAGGCTCAGGAAAGACATCGATACTGACAGCATACAATTATGAGTTTGTTTGGAGAAAGGATTCGCCCATAAGACCTTGTAAAGAATTAGAAAATATATACTCAAATCCCAACTTTATTGGAGTAATTTATAAATGTGAAAATCAAGATAAGTCTACTTGGCAAAATTGGGCAAATATTAATACCCAAAAGAATGCTCAGTATTTATATACAACATATCTAAACTTTTTTTTCGCTGAAAAGTTTATTGAAGCTGTACTGAAAATAATTTTAAGTGATGACAAATATAAAGAAGAATTATCAGAAGAATATTTGTTTATCAATACTGTTCTTGACAAAGCTTTTCCATTAATTAAAAATAGACCGATACTATTTGACTACTCCTTAACTTCTTTGAAAATTCTTTTTTCAGATATCCATAACTCAATTAGACATTCAATAATATATGAAGATTCATTTAACGAAATAAAAAACGAAATATGTATTCATGACAATTGCAGTCTAATTGTCGAAATTTGCAAATTAATTCAAAAGCATTTTTCATCTTTTAAAGATATCCTTTTTTTTCCATTAATTGATGATGTGAATAGATTAACTAAATGGCAATTACAATGCATAAATTCAATGTTATTAAATGTTGAAAACCCGATATCTATAAAACTATCTTGTGTGTTTGGCTTATATGAAACTAAAGGTAGTATAGATGGTCGAATTATTGGCAACTCGGATTTGTCAACCATCTATTTAGGTTATGATAATGACATCACAAAAATTTCCAAACAAAAGGATATTACTCCTTTATTAGAAGAAATTTTTAATATCCGAGTAAAAAGTATATATTCAAACATCTCTCATATAGATTTAGAAGAACTATTTGGGAAAACGCCTGATTTAAATAATCTCCTTTTAGAAACATTAGCGACTAGTCAAAAAACAGATGTACAAGAACTTGTTGATTGTTACCAAAAAAGCGGAGAAAAATATTTTACCGATTTTTGGTTAGATAATGAAAATATAAGGCAGCCAATAAAAGAAAAATCATCTTTAAATAAATTAGAAAAGAGACAAAGAGACAGCTCTATTTACAATAAATTTAGACAAACAGCTATTTTTACAATAATTGATCACTATAATCTAGGTGGAAAAGGATTTACTTACTCTAGTTTGGACATTATAAAGCACCTGATTTGTGGAAGTGTAAGAAATTTTTTGAAAATTTGTGAACTTCTTTGGGAGGATATAGAAAATTTAATTGAAAATGATGAAATAACAAGGCAACTAGACAATGATTTGCAAAACAAAGCTATACGAAAAACAGCTGAGCATGTTTTTTTAGGTGTTGATGATCGATCATTAAAGGAAGGCTCGGAGACTACTTGTCGTACAATATGTGTCAGGTTGTCTACCCTTTTTAAACTTTTCATATCGAAAGACTCACTAAAAAAAACAACTGAGTGCTTATCCTTGAGAATAAAAAGATCCGAACAATCAGATAATATTGAAGATATTATTGAGTCGATTGTCTTATTTGAGGCTTTTATAAAACACGAAGATAAAGATGATTATCTTATTGGTTTGCATCCAATATTATCCCCTCATTTTAACTTACCATATAGAAGTCCTTTCTATTATCCTCATTCCGTGAGTTCTCGTGAGTTCTCAGATCTAATAATGGGTACAGATCAAGAAGCCAAAGAAGCGATAGAGACAATATTCAGTAAAAGAATCGGTATAGAAAAAAATCAGTTAACAATATTTGATGATGCAGAAGAAATGGACTAAGATTGAAGAAGAGAGCTTTTTGGGAATGAATATCTCCTCATATCGAACAGAAAGTGCTATGATAGAAGATAATTTTGATTTTGCACTTATTTTCAATTCATATGATTCTAGATCTCTTGAATACGCAAAATTATTTAATGCAAAACAAATAAACAATGCTGTTTTAATTAATTTCCAATCAGACAAACCAGTTAAAGACACAAATTACAACAAAAATAAAGAAAATCTTCGTTTACTGATAAAGGCTGATAATATTATTGAACCTGAATATTCTGAAAATAAATTTGACATTTTCGATTATAAAAGAAATATTACTGATATTTTAGCTCTAATTCCTGAGGATGCTATCTTTAATGGAGCTAAGTGGTTTATAGATATTACAGGCATACCAAATATTTATTTAATATCTCTACTTAAAGTTTTCAAACAAATTTATCCCTCTCCTGACTTGCATATACTTAATGTGTCTGGGAATTATCAATCTATAGATACGGAGGTTCATATGCATTTTTCAAAAGGTATTTCAAAAGATATTTATATACCATATTTTGCAGGACAACCTGATTTTTCAAAGCCATGGAAATATATTTTTTTACTTGGTTTTGAGGGAGATCGAAGTCTGAGTATTTTAAAAAAATGCGAACCTATTTCTTGCGTCGCAATTGTAGCTGATCCTGGATATGCTCATAATTATAAAGAGATGGCATTAAAGAACAATGAATGCTTTTTAAAAGAGGTAGGGCTAAAAAATGATGATCTTATATTCAGTGATGTTGGTAATATAATTGAGATCTACAAAATAATTAATAATATTTATATTAATATAAAAGGAGAAATGAACCTTTGTATTGTACCATTAGGTCCTAAAACTCATGCATTAGGAGCTGGATTATTTGGATATGTTAATTCTGAAATATCAATTATGTATCAAGTTCCTCAAAAATATTTTTTGAAGGAAATTAAGAGAGGAAAATATATGTGGCTTTATAAAATTAAATAAATTATGAAAGTAATTAAACCTACATTTATCATTGAATCTTTAATAGATAATGATGAGTTCTTAAAACATATAGAAAAGGCGGGTAGAACAGCTTACAAGAGTGAAGATAAAATAACAGAAGACTCTGCTCTCAATTTTGTGAAAATGATTATAAACAGAGGGCATCTATCGGTCATTGAACATACTTTTGTGACTGTTCGTATTATTTGTGACAGAGGGATATCACATGAGATTGTACGTCACAGATTAGCAAGTTACACACAAGAATCAACTAGATATTGTAATTATTCCAAAGGCAAATTTGGAAATGAAATAACGGTAATTGATCCTTGTTTTTGGAATGAGGAAGATGAAAAATATAAAATATGGGCTGAAGCAATGAGAAGTATTGAATATGTGTATAACCAATTAATCTCTTTAGGAGCAACAGCTCAAGAAGCAAGAAGTGTATTACCAAATTCTTTGAAAACAGAAATAGTAATGACTATGAATTTGAGAGAGTGGTTACATTTTTTTGATTTAAGGACATCAAAGGGAGCTCATCCTCAAATGAGAGAAATAGCAATACCTCTTCTAAAAGAGTTCCAAAAGAGACTACCTGCAATATTCTCAACAATAATTATCGATTAACACATTGTAATCAAAAAGAATCAGATGCGGACGTCAAGGCAGGGAAAGCCATTGGTAGGGCAAGCGAAGTGCAGGAAGTAAATGCTATTCTCGAAAGCATTAAAACCACGATGACCAAAATTTACCGTGACCTACAAGAAAGCGAAAAAAAACGTCACTCCCGAAAGAATCAAGAGCATTTTCTTTGGAATTGAAGTCAAACATCATTTATTGTGTAAAAATAATTTTATTTATAATAGACATCATTATATTTGTTATCTTTATATTTATTATTAATAGATATAATAGTATGCCTTTACTGTATAACTTCGATATTGATACAATATCCGATATTCAGAAGATTCTAGCACAAAATCTTCAAAAACGACGTTTAGAAAAAGGGTTCTCGCGGAACACTCTTTCGGAGATAAGTGGAATTCCTGCTCCAACGATAGCCAAGTTTGAGCAAAAATTTGTAATTTCCTTAACCTCTTATATAGCCTTGGCTAAAGCACTCGGTTACACAAAAGAAATAAAAGAATTACTTTCTCAACCACTTTACGATACAATGGAAGAACTTGAGATGATCAATAAAAATAAAGAACGAAAAAGAGGGAGCCGTAATGAAACAGGTAAATAAATTATCCATCCAATACTGTGACCAAAAGGTCGGCGAATTGATAATGACTCCCGATAATCGTCTGTGTGCATTTCAGTACGACAAGGGTTGGCTTTTGTCCGGTTTTTCGATTTCGCCTATAGAATTGCCATTAAAATCGGATTTGTTTATCGCTAAGCCTGAACCCTTTTGGGGCAACTTCGGCATATTTGAAGATAGTTTGCCTGATGGCTATGGACGCTATTTACTCAATCGCTTACTAAGAAAACAAGGAATAGACGACAGTACTCTTACCCCTATTCAACGATTAAGTATTGTCGGAACTTCGGGAATGGGAGCTTTATCTTATCTTCCAGAATCATTTGTCGGAAAAGAAAAAGCTTTACCCGAGTTAGATTATTTACAGCAATTGGCACTGGATGTTCTTTCCGAAAAAACAGATACCGGAGCAGATCTACTCTATTTTAATAGTGGTAACTCAGGAGGTTGCCGCCCAAAATGTTTATACCGCGACGAAGAAGGTGCCTGGCTGGTAAAATTTAGGCATACTTATGATCCCATAGATATGGGACAAATGGAATTTCTATATAATGAAACTGCCCGTTCATGCGGTATCGAAGTATCGGACTTTAAGCTTTTGCAAGGCAAATATTTTGCCAGTAAACGTTTCGATATTGATAACGATAGCCGCTTACATATTGCTACAGCAGGAGCATTACTCAGCGAATCCATCCATAACCCAAAACTCGATTACAAGACATTGCTTCATTTAACAGGATTTCTCACTCAAAATCCTGCACAGGTCGATGAAATGTTTCGTCGAATGGTTTTTAATATTCTAACAGACAACAAGGACGATCATGCTAAAAATTTTAGTTTCATTTACCGCAATAGTAACTGGTCTTTATCCCCGGCATACGATTTGACTCTTAGCAGAGAAGGATACAATGGAGAACATGCTACCTCAGTAAACAACAATGGTAATCCTACAATTGAAGACATGTTGGTTGTAGGTGAAAATATCCGTATCCCTCGTAAAAAAGGAATGGAAATAATCGATTTTATAACCGGTAAGTGTGAGGGTATTTTGTCTCAAAGATTTAGACGATTTTGAGTCTAAGTAATAGGTACAGTTTACTTCTGTTTTTCATTAAAAGAAGCCCTAAATGGAAACTCCAAAATACAGTTCCCTCCGAAAAAAAGGAGTGCTTTACGAATTATTTATTATAACTCACTGAAAAATAGTTTAATAAAATATTTGCAGTGTAGATAATTTTACATATTTTTGTAACAGTATGATGTTCAGCTAGTTTTGCAGAAACACGCACCGACGAATTCGGGGACAGTCAAAATTTCAGAATTTTAAAGCATTCATTTATAGCGGTATAGGATAGGGTACATGTTCCCTCTCTCTCCGCCTTTTAACTGTTTTAAGTTAAATATTACACAATAATTAAGCAACCAATTGGTTGCTTTTTTTATGTGTTGATATTTAAATAAGCGTTGATTATCAATTGATTATTAAATATTCTCACCCCTGAAACCTCACAGTTCAACGGTTTTCTAAAATTGGGAGTGATGCAGCCGATTTACACCCACTTAATTTAAAATCGCAACGGTTATAACTAATGAAATAAATAAAAGAACTATTTAATTGTATGATATAAAGATAGTTATAATAGAAATAACCTGCAAATTTATAAGGCTGCATTTGCAATAAAACGGCTGCATAAAGTAAAATACAATATAACTATCTGAAAATCAATGTGGCTGCATTCGTCAAAAATAGGCTGCATTTAAAATAGTCCTTGTTTAGTCCTTATTTTAATATCTATTCCTATTAGGCATATTAATAACCGAATATGAAAGTGTATTAGATGATTTTTGTTTTACTGCTTCCATACACATAGCAAGTGACATTATAATATCATCGTGTCCACGTTTGGCACAATATCTAATTGTTCTTGTTTTGGGATTGAACTCCATACCAAAGTTTTTAAGTTCTAACCGCAATTGGTCTAAGCATTCAATGTCATTAGATATTTTTATTTGTTTATTCTGAAACAGAATTATCAAATGTTCTATTATATTATTTTTATTCTTATTCTTATTTTTTTGAAACCAATCTATCAATTGAGTTCTACACCCATTTCTTTGTGCTGATGATTTCAGCATATCAAATACAGGTTTACCAACACCATTGAGTTCAACAATGCAAGACACCACATTATGATATTTAAGTTTCTGTATAACTTGTTCTACTATTAATTCATATGTTTGGTCTTGATGAGTTGTATTATTAAATCTATATATGTACTTAACATTATTATCTTCATCACTAATTGATAGTACCGAACTGTCCACCAAACCCACATCAAAACCTGCATACATTCGCTTTACAGGTAGATTATCTATGTTGACAGTAACTTCATCTACATTCTTAAATAAGGCTGTTAAATCGTCCTCAATCCACTCTGCTAATATTTCTTGTCTGAATATAAGTTCGGGTATTGATTCTTTGATTAATTCAACTTCTGATTTAGGTATTAATGGATTTGAATATATATCAAAGTGAAATGATTTGTAATTTTTATATTCAGATTTTAAACCCCATAAATAAATCTTATGACTAAAATGTGATTTGCCACGTGGTGTACTCATCATAACTACACGTGTACAGGTCAACGTAATAGGTCTAACAATTGCATCATACACATCTTTATCCATCAAACAAAACTCATCAATATATAATTCAGTGAAGGTTAAACCCCTTAAATTTTCAGGTTGAGATATGAAGCTATGAAACTCGATAGATGAACCATTATTAAATCTGAACTTTAAGCTACTACTATTAGCACCCTTTGCTTTACTTAAATAGTATGGGAATGAATCACCCAATGCTGCATATAATAGATTGAATAATTCAGACGCTAATTTATATGTTGGTGTAAGAAATCCAATCTTATTATTGGGTACATTCAAAGCATCATATAGAGCTTGATTTAAGGCAAAGTAAGATTTACCCCATCTTCTGCTGCAACACAGAAAAATAGTCTTTGAAACCTCTTTTTGGTTGGGGTTACAAATGTATTTATGTATTTCTTGTTGACCTTGGTGTGGGTGGTATAACTGTACAACAGGCTGATTGTTTTGTTGTTTAATATCTTCTTCTTTTTTCTTCCTATGTAGGTCATATATCGTATGTGCTTTTCGACCTGCCATTAAAAACCATAATCATCTTCTGCATTATCAGGTGTTTCACCATCTTCATCAACAATATTAAAACCTGCAAATTGTAAGTTGATAATATTGCCTTTTGTTTCTAATTCTATTTTTTCAGTATATAAATTTGAAAGTTTATTTAATTGGTCTGTTGCTTGTAATGCTTCCCTATATTTACCATTCTGTAAAGCATCCGAACCAATTTTAGTAATGGTTGCAATCTGTTTACTCAATATCTTTTGTGCTGATTTGTTTATACTCTCATCAGCCAATTCAAAAGCTTTAGGTAAATAAAATTTTCTAATGGTGCTTTCAGATACACCAAATTCAGCAGAATATTTTTTTACTATATCTGCAACAGTCATCATACTTATTAAATCCTTATATATTTCATATATTCGTTTATTCGTTTCAGTTTTATTTGAAATACTTTTACTTCCCATAGTATTATTTTTATACTATTGATAATATGGGTGATTAGTATAGTTTATTGGGTATTAGAACTAATGGTATTGCAACCTAATAGTATTTAAATATCTATATATCAATTTGTTAATATGAATAATTGTAATTTATATTATAAATAGGCTGCATTTAAATGTTTAATATTTAAATTGTTGTGTCAGTTTGTCAGGATTTTGTGAGACGAAAAATGCAAATGTGATTGCTGAAAAATGGTCGTAAATGAAACTGAAAATCTGTGAAAGTGTTTACAGGTGCGAAAAGCAAGATTTTCCAACTCTTTATATTATTCTGAACACCCTATCAACAAAGGCTTTCAACTTAAAAATGTGGTATACAAAATATCTATACAATAAAATCAATTATTTAGACAAAAAAGGGTGATAACAACATAGTTACCACCCATCAAAACAATGTATCATTAAAAATTATTTACTTTTTCGTTTCTTTTTTTCTTTAATTACATCCACTAGTCTATCATTTGATAATTCTGCTTCAGGTGAAGCAGGTTCAATTATACCATCTTCTAAAGCTTCATTAATAATAGTAATTTCTTTACGTGCAACTTCTAATGTAAGAGGCTCAATATTAGCATTATCCATTAGGATGGGCGAAGCTTCTACAATAGGTTCTTCAACTATTGTAACTTCATTCTCTTTTATTTCAATTTCTTTATTGTACCAATTTTTGATTTTAATAAATAGGTTGCGAAGACAAGACCCGCAAGAAGTTTGTTTTTCATTTTTGTTAAAAATAGTATTGTATGTGTCTGTAATAGCTGACATACTATATATTTTAGTTCTTTCTGTTTTTATTATTAATTCTTTGATTTCGCTTAAATTTATATTATTCATTTTATGTATGTTTTTATCTTATTATTGTTGAAATATTGATAATTATGGTTGTACTTCATTTTTATTTATAAACCAAAGGCAAAAGAATGTTATAAAGGCAATTATAATACCTACAATACCATATGCCCAACTTCCTATTATAATAGCTATGTCTACTTGTATAATCCAGATGGTATGGAATGTAAAACAGGGCTTACAGTTGAATGGTTTAAAATTTAGCATTGGGATGTATTCAACTATTCTATATTTCGACTCTGTTGCTAGCCAACCGATAAAACAGCCTATTATGTTGACTGCTATTAATGTTAGTAATAGTATTAATGTATGCATATTTATAATGTTTTTAATCTTTTTATTTTAAATTCTTCTTTTAATTGTTTTTTTATTCGGCTGATAACTTCACTTATTGTGGCGATGGGTACACCTGTAATTGTACTGAGCTTCTTATAGGTCATTTTAAATTTGGAATCCCTTCTTGTATTGATGTATATGATAAAAATTTCTCTATCTATTTCATTATCAATATTATTATTTAACCATTCACCAATTTCATTTATCAATTCATCTTTAACAGCATAGTGTTCTTCACTATCTTCATTATCAACTATTTCAAAATCATCAATTGGAATATTTTTATTATTCTCTTTTGTTATTTTTATTGTTTGCAAAAATTCATTAGTGAAGTAAGCAGTGTTAAAATAGTAATGGTAATTCTCTATAACACCACCATATTCTAAAAATCTATGAATCTTTAAAAATGTATCAACCATTACGTCATGATCATACTTACCTTTGTTTATTAGATTGATTTTCAAATTCTCAAAATTAGTAGAGAACCATTCTTTAAATTCATCACATCTTGTTAGTGCTTCGGGGGTGGCAATTATTTCTTCGCTATAATTGAAGTATTTCTTTCCTTTATTACCTTGTCCATCACGACCGCAACCACCATAATTATACCTTGTCTTGTTGTGTGTCATTGTACCTTTATTTTTTCAGTATTTTTTTATTTATAGTTTCTTCGGTTAAGCGATTGATATATTGGTGTTTGATATCAATAAATTTATTGATATTGTTAACTGTATATACCTTAGCGAGTTTAGTATCCAAGTATCTTACTTTTTTATCTTCCTTATTTGTAATTGATTCAGTTGTGTTTTTATTGCATTTTAAAATTTCAATGGGCATTGAATCGAGGTCAATATTTCTGAGGTCGTATATATATACTTTATTACTATCTAAGGCATAACAGACGTAAAACGGTTTCCATTGGAATAATAAATTTTGTAATTTTTTTTCTTCAATAATAAAGTCTTGGTATGTCTGTGTCCTCTCTTTCAATTCAATTGAAGAATGTGTTGTTGTTATACCGATGTCGTAATAGTCATTGTCCAAATCTGTGTATATTATATTTTCTTTGGCTGTTCCGAATGGTACAAAAAAATAATTGACAACAATAGACCGACTTATATATTCCTGTACCTTTATTTTTTCTTTTGTTGTAAGTTTGAAAGATTTTAATTTTTCATCTATTTCATTTTGTTTTTGTTTAAATTGTTCCACTTCATTTTTTAATTTTCCTTTTTATTTTTCTTCTGTGGTAATGGTATTATTACCAATACCCAAATCCGTTACATACTGTGCAACCTTGCCCCTGACAATTATTACAGGGTGTTTTTTCTTCTTCAAATAATTCTTCCAATGCATCTATCAGTATTTTATATTTGAAATACTCATACTGTTTTTCTGTTATTATTATTATATTCATTAATAAATTGCTTATATATATAAATATGAACTCGTTTCCAATAATTCACTTTTGGATGAATTATTTTTCATTTTATTTTCATATTTAAAATATATTGGAATAGTTAAGAATGTAAATAGTTAAAATAAAAAATGTTGTAACCAACATTAATAGAAGGTTACAACATTTTACTTGTTGATTATATCGACATAAAAAAAGCACCTTATTAGGGTGCTTCATTCATATATTGTTATCAATTTACAGCTCTAAATTTTCTATTGCAGCGTTAATTACTTTTTCAATGATAGAGCCTTTAGCAGGGGTAAACCAATCTTTTGCTACCATACTATCATTTATTACTTCATCTATAATATTATTATTTTCATCATAATAAATTATTGAGGTTTCTTTATATCGTTTATTATTAATGCTATATAAAACTTTTTCAATCGTGTAACTAAATTTACTTAAATCAACTTTTCTATTGTGTTTATCGTTTAAGGCTTTTTGACCTAAAATGAATTGTTTTTTTGTTAAACCTTTATATGTTGTTTTAGAGTTAAAATGTAAAAAACCATCCTCATATCGAATTGAATTTACATCTAATTGAGCTAACATCTGACTATTTACTTTATTTTCAATAACTGTTATCCATTTTTCTTGTGCTTGAAGAACCAAACAAGAAAAAAATAAAATAATTGTAATTATACTTTTCATATATTATTTTTTGAATTGCAAAGTTATAAAAAATACCCTACTTATCACAAGCAAGGCATTTTCAAAAAATTAAAAAATATTACAATATCTATTTAGCAGTCAGATATAAGAACTGTTTATTGTTAGTGGTTAACACTACTACCATCGCCTATTAAGGTCTTAGATTGATGTATTAACGGCTTTTGAGTGTCTTTCATCGGTTGCATTACAACGATGTCCGTTGTAATGCCTAGTGTTAGTATCGCTAGTACTATTACTATTTTATTTATTCGTTTCATTATTAGTTTGTGTTTTTGTTTATTATTGGGGCGTACATGGTACGCCCTTGTATATATTATATTATTGTTGGTATAAGTATTTTATATAATTTAAAATCATTATTGAAAATGTTGATAAAAAGGTTAGCAGTATTAAATAAGCTTGAATAATTTTCATCTTCTTTACTTATTTTATTGATAGCATCAATAGACTTGTTAGCTTCAGTAATATAATAGATTAAGTTCTTATCTCCATTAATCGCTCGTACATAGCCGTTTAGCACTCTATTCTCAATCAATTTAATATGTTGGTTTTCTTTCAATTGTATTTTTACAATCACTTCTTCGGGGGTTAAATCTTCATCAAATAATAATTCCATATATGTATCTTTAACTTCTTGTTGTTCAATCATTTCTTCTTTATTTTCAGTATCTTCTTCAATTGAAGTTGGTACAACTTCGTGTGTATTGGTTACTTCTTCTACGGTATCAACTTCCTCACTCACATTAGATGAAAATAAATCATCCAAATCATCACCTAAATCAGAAAATTCCCCTAATGATGGGATACTATATGTTACCTTATCTTCTTGTGCTATTGTTGATGCAGCAGCATATTTTACTTTCTCTATTTTTTCTTCAATTTGAATTTCTTCTAATCATGCGAATCAGTATTTAAAAAATTAGATAAATAAATGCGATTGCAATTTTACCCATCGTATGTACTAGTAGTCCGGATGTTGATCTGACTTTCTG
>NZ_QICL01000043.1 GCF_003201355.1 Indolivaga alginatilytica | reverse complement strand
GCCCCTGAAAAGGCTTCGAGCATCCGTCCGGCTATCAGGTCGTATATCTTGCGTTCATCGTAGTTCAAGGTTTGGGGCAGGCAATCGGTGATTAATAAAGCGTGGTGGTCGGTTACCTTCTGGGCATTGACCGAACGGGTATTACAGGAAGGTTTTCTTTCTTGGCGGCACTCGCCCAGGAATGGCGGCTGACATGGGTGGAGACCGCAGAGTGGATGCCGGCCAGACGGGCCAGGCGTTTGAGCCGGTTATTCTGCAGGCGAAGGCCGCTCTCGTATTGCAGGCGAAGGGGTTTATGGGGTGAAACCAGAATCGGGAAGATGTACAGGGAATCCCGGGTTTGAAGGCTGAAGCTGTGGATAATCTCCTGCATGACCGGCGTGATTTTCAATTCAATCAATCCTCCCGTCTTTTTGCGGTAGTAGCGGATACGCTTACCCTGGATGTTCTCCTTACGCAGATAAGCCAGATCTACAAAGCTCATGCCACGGGCATGGAAGCAGAAAAGAAAAAGGCGGCGGGCGGCATCCAGACCCCGGAAGATTTCCTGATCACGCACAGAGCTACCCTCTTTTGCCCCTGCTGTTGTACCTGACCCAAGGCTAAGATCAAGGTCGTTCAGGGTTTTGAGCTGATCCATGGTCAGGGAGCGCTTGCGGGTTTTCTGAACTCCGGTATAGACATCCGAGAATGGGTTTTGACCGGTATCGGCAATGCGTTTGCAGGCAATAGCCTTGTTGTAGATCGCACGCAGGTTACGCATATAGAAGGAGATTGTATTGAGGGTTTTTCCCTTGTGCTTCATATCGTTTTCGAAGTCTTTGATCAGGCAGCTGTTCAGGTGCTTGAGAGGCAGATCCCTGCCGGCATTGAAAGCGATCAACCCGCGGGCGGCAGTACGGTAGGCACGTGCCGTGCGTTCCCGGCCTGAAGCGATAAGAGTATGGGACTGCTGCCCGGTAAAATGATAAAGCCAGTGGCTATCCAGGCGAAGGCGGTAACGGCCCATGATGTCCTCGACACGGTAACGACCTGATTCTTCCAGATTATGGATGATATGGGCAAAAGATTGTTCTATGTTCTGCTGTTGTTGTTCTGCCTTGTTCAGGTAAGTTATACGCTCTTCTGAAGAATCGCTAAGGACGATCCGGCGGCTCGTGGAATCCCACTCCCGGCAGTAGAGGCGAATGTTTGTACTGTGACTAAGCACACGACGGGCGTGGATGATACGAAAACAGAGCGTGCCGGCATGACAGCCGATGCGGCTGGAGGCACGAAGATAAAAGGTTAATGTAGCCATAGTGATCGTTAGGGTTGAATAAAAAGGGTTGTTTATGCAAAAGTAAACACTTTTGCCGGGGGAGCAAGTGTTAGAGGCCAGGGATTGGAGAAAAAAGGAAATGGAGGTTGTCTCATCTGTTTTTTTCGCATATCTCACCACACGTCAAGGAGCACAATCAGCTATTTTTCACACTCTGCGTATATTTATTCTCTTTTTTTGAGCTCTAAGCCTGTCATCATACC
This sequence comes from Indolivaga alginatilytica, assembly GCF_003201355.1. Taxonomy (GTDB): domain Bacteria; phylum Bacteroidota; class Bacteroidia; order Bacteroidales; family Dysgonomonadaceae; genus Dysgonomonas_A; species Dysgonomonas_A alginatilytica. The sequence goes on along the minus strand of NZ_QICL01000043.1, from coordinate 28,497 downwards.
ATCATAGGATTTTAGTAGGGAGGTTATATCAGCAATAACGCCCACCCCCGAATGCCCTCCAATAAATGTTACCAGAGAAAGGAAACTGCCGGTTTCAAACAGTAAGGATATTTTCCCTTGCGAAGCTGAAAGCTTTGCTTTAACGGGAATATGATTGAGGTATTTTAATGTTATATATTTACTGCTGCTGTCATACGTATATTTGCCACTCATCTTTTTCCCTTTGGTAGTATTGGTAAAAGTACTGTCCGGGGTAAACGTAAAAACGGTCACCCCCGGCTCGAATCCGATTTGATTAAGCTGATCGCTGAGTTTGCTTTCTATCCGGGCGGCGGCTACTTTTCCTCCTGCCTTTTTCAAAAGATTGTCCGACTCAAACTTAACGGCAACTTCTTTATATACCCAGGTTCCTTCAAGATCAAGGGCCGTAAAATGATCTACTGTGGATTTTATTACATTCTTTACTGACTGCCCCTGAATTGTCGCTGCTCCCGAAAACAGGAACAGGCATATCATAAATAAGTAAAATCGGCTTGTCTTCATATTCTTCAATTTTTATTGACTCTTTCGTCTAAATTTCTCTATTGGCAATTAAGAGAGACCTTACTTGAAAGAAGAAAGCTACTCTGTTCTGTTTTTATAAATAACCCCGTCTTTCATAATTAACAAAAAGTTCTGTTCCGGATCTTCAATCAGTTTAATATTCTTGATCGGATTACCATCTACAATAATCAGGTCGGCATAAGCTCCTTCTTGTATGACACCTAATTTATGAGGATAAGGATTACGGGGTCCGCTCATCGCTAATAGCTCGGCGTTGGTTGATGTCGCCATTTTTAATACCTCAAAGGGAGTATACCAACGAGTAAGCTTGGCTAACTGTGCTCCCTGGCGTGTAGTTAACTTCGCATCGAATAAACAATCCGAACCCCATGCCGTTTTAACTTTGTATCTCTTAGCCAGTTGATAAGCATTGTCCGTGCCTTTGGTCATTTCCAGTTGTTTGGCTCTGTTTTCGCTTCCTTCGGGGAAAGGGATCGCATCCTCGTCATCCAAAAATGCTTGCAAAGACCACCAGATTCCTTTTTCTGCCATCATTTTTACTGTACTTTCATCAATCAATTGTCCATGTTCGATACATTTAACTCCGGCTTCGATAGCAGTAATTATAGCTTTGGGTGTATAGGCATGTACTGTAACGTAGGTACCCCAGTTATCAGTAGCATCGACCGCAGCCTTGAATTCATTCTTTGTATATTGAGCCACATCCAGCGGGTCATAATCGGAAGCTACACCACCTCCTGCTGCAAGCTTGATCTGGGAAGCTCCTGCACGAAGTTGCTCACGGGTTCTTAACAGAACTTCATCATAGCCATCCGCTACCATTGCCATTCCATTGGCTTCCATATAAGTTAAGGCTCCGCAACTGTGTCTCGGAGCATCGTTAGGCAGTCTGAAATCGCCGTGACCTCCTGTCTGGGAGATCATAGCTCCACTGGGGTAAATACGGGGTCCTTTCGTCAGTTTTTGATCGATTGATTTTTTCAAGGCAAAAGGATTGCCTCCAACATCCCTTACAGTAGTAAAGCCTCTCATTAATTGCTTTTCGGCAGAGTTTGACGCAAATAAACTGATATAGGACATATCGGCAACCATAGCCTGATTGATCGGCATGGCATCCATAGTGGTGTGGGCATGGGCGTCAATAAGTCCGGGCATCAGGAATTTTCCTTTACCGTCGATAATCATTGTCGTGCCACTTTTGTTGGTCATAATCGGACCTGTAGAGATCTTGGTAATCAGATTATTCTCAATAAGAACATTACCTGTGGTCGTTTTCTCGTCTGTTCCATTAAAAATCTCGACATTGTTGATTAAGATTGTCTTTTGTCCCATCAGCATAACAGGTAAAAAGAGTAATAAGGAAATAATGATTTTCTTCATGTGTGCAAATTATTAATATGTTTTTTATTAGCAGTTCATTTTCAGTTGAGTTTAAAAGTTACTCCTGAAGCTCCATAGATGTTCTGTATGATAAAACTTATGAAGTATTCCGTTTATAAAGTAGGTAACTTGTATTAAGAGCCTGTTCTTGATCTTTTTTCTTGGTTTAGCCGCTTCACCTACCAGCCAAAATTGATCTCAAAACAGCACGAATAAAGATACCGATAAAATCTCAAAATAAAAAATAGTAAGAATAAAAATATTCACAGATCAATATAATGTTTAATATTTACATACATTTGTAATTTACGGTATTAAATGACTATCTTTTCCTGCTTTATTCTTGCAGGCATAATAAGTTTTTACTGTAGTCCTTAGTTTCATCTTTGCTAAATAACTATATAGATATATAAATGGCTAATAACAAAATAAATACCAATGGACCTTACTCGACTTTCATTGAGAAAATAAAAAATGTTATAACAGGTTCTATTGTCGAAACTTTAGAAGAGATTATCCCCTTAAGCAAAGTCGCTATCTACAGAAGATTACAGGGAACAGTCCTTTTTTCTTTACCTGAAGCCTTTCAAATAGCTCGGAAATTCCAAATATCACTAGATGAAATAACCTTTGAAAATTCTAACAACTACCTTTTTAGGGTAAACAAGCCTTCTAATCTTTCTCTTGAAGACACATATGCCGACTTTATAACCTTTGGTGTTAGCAATATAAATGATTACTTAGATAAAGGAGAAGGACACCTTTATCTGGCAGGATCGGGTTTGCCTATTGCTTTTGCTTTAAACTATGATTGTTTAATGAAATTCCGCTATTTCAAGTGGCTTCATGAAAACCGGGGGATGGCAATCAATCAAAAGAAGTTTTCTGAAACCGTATTACCTCAAAAGCTATATGATATTTCTATAGCATTTATGAATCAGCTAAAGCATGTTGAAAGCACTTTTATACTCTCCGATGCGATGTTAGGAAACTATCTTAAAGAAATTAATCATTTTATGTCTTTAGGCCTTTTCGAACAACCCGAGATAGAGTTGATAAAAGAGACTTTGCATGAGCTAATAAATGAATTTCAGATTGTGGTCGCTTCAGGTAGAAATAAAAATGGAGCAAACATTCACGTATATTTGACTGACATTAATATAGATTCGACTTTTGGGTATTTAGACAAAGGCAAATTAGATTTTACTTTTAGTAAAATCTTTGGAATGAATTATGCTACATCCCAGAATAAAGAAATATTTTCAATGTATAAATCCGCTTTTGAGGATCTAAAAGATTATGCCACCTTAATAACCCGCAGTAGTTCTGCCAGGAGATCGTCCTTTTTTAAAGAGCAACATAGACTTATAGATGAAGTCTTATCGAAATAAGCAATTAAAATTAATCAACTACCAGTATGGTCTAACTTCTAAAAAAAACGGAGATGTAGAAGTCCGGCTAAAAATGCTGGAAATAAGCATTATTCTTTAATCTTTTTTTTTATCACTCCGAGTTTTTGCGAATCTCTTTTATTCAAAAAACAAAGGTCATTGCTGATAAGATTTCGGTCGGAGAAGTTGTTGATACTACCCCTAAACCGATACCGATTATACCCAATAATAGAGATACCCACCAATACTTTGCTTCATATTTTACTGACTTGATACTATTCATTTCCATCATTATTCATTTAAGTGTTTATTTTCTTAATGTTTAAGTGATTGTTCTTGAGCCTGTTTGTTTTTTTACAAAAACTTCATTATACTAATTTTCAATCCCTTTTTCGCCATAAATCAGTATCTTATTCTGTAGCTCTAATTTGATTTATCTGAAGATAGGCTTTAGTTTTAGATGCTTCTGACTCATTAGCTCCTACAAAAGGATTTGGTGCACCCATCATGAAAGATAATGTATATACCGTTTTATCATTAACATCAGTACTTGTCCACATATATGAGCGTTGTTCAGGTGCATAGTAGTAAACATCCGGGTCGCCCCAGGCTGCATTTGCGTCTGTTGATACAGCAATAGCTGTATCGCTATTAGCATAGTTTCCTGCATATATCGTATTTCCGTACCACATATTTGCCAATGGAAGCCTCAGTGCATTGCTGGAATGTCCTAAAGTACCTCCCTGATAAGAAACATGACCATTCCACATAATGGTAAGTGGTGCTAAATTACTCCTTATCTGAAGATCTGCATTAGCAAGATGCACTCCATTAGGCACAAAAACTCTGACAGAATATTTTCCATCGGGGGATGTTATTACCCTGTGAAATCCAGAAGCACCATTGTCATTTGTTGCTTGTAAGCGGCCTACAGTAGCTCTGTTTTTGATTACGGCATCTTCTGCATCTCCCGTAGTTATAGTACAATTTTTATCAAGGAAGGTGATTGGAAAGCTTGCAGCAGTCGGAGAACTGAATCTTGGCGTACCGGTAATATCGTATGTTAAATATCCATATCCATACTCTAAACGACCGGCTTTCAGCCGGATAGACAAACCGGTATTACCTGTAGAGGGAACCCAGTTGCTTGCAGCAGGATATTTACCGCCATTACCACCCGTATAAGGCATTTTTATTGTACCAACAAATGGTACTCCGGCCTTAAATACCTGTGGTTCCATCCGTACCTCGGCACAGACTAAGAGATCAATCTTTGGACTTATAGCGGAATTTGTTTCGATATTAGTCCATTCGGAACCGTTCCAATAATAATATCCTTTGGCTAGTACCGAGCCTGTATTATAGACCAATAATCCTTCGGCCTGACCTGATAGTCCATCCAAATTCATATCAATCGATGTTAACTCGACCCTTGGTATTAATATTCCTTTATTTGAACTTACGATATCTAATATAGCAGATGGGTCGGGACTTTCTGTATTTATACCTACTTGGGCTGAAGCTTCAAATGATGCAAGGATCATAAGACAGAGTAAAATGTTTTTTAAATTCATATTTTAATTGAATTATTATAAACTATAATTGATTTTAATTGAGTTATTATTTTGGAGGATATAGCAAATTTCGTTGTCCTTTTTTAGATATTCTCTATAAATTGTCCTCCAATCAAATCGATGAAATCACAAAGCATCGGAATATAATAAATTATATCAATATCGATTCATGTAATAAACACGGATGGTTTACGATTTATTCAGCTCTAAATTAAATATTTAAAACCGCATAATAGCATTGGAATATAAAACAAAGCTGTTGTCCTTTTTTATGATCAGACAAAGTTAGATGATAAATAATTGCCTTAATTATTTCCTTATTTCTTTTTTTGATTACACAAGTGTTAAATATATCGGTTTTCGGTAATTATTATCCACATATTATACTATAAGGATAATACAGATAGATGCTTGATAAAAAAAAGTAAAACAACAGACTTTTGTTTGTCGTATTATGAAAATAGACAATATAGACACTCCTCTGTAATTCCTCGTATCCCGAAAGGCTTTTTATGAATGGTATGCAGGATTTGAATATATGCTTTCAGTTAGAGGTTTATATCTTCTGAGATGAATTGGATGTTCGGTGCAATAACGATTATGATTATACAGGTGCAGTGGGTTCGATGGATTTAGATTAAACTATTCTATCAGGCGGATATTCCCATCAAACAAGTTCACAAGCTCTGATTTCTGTTTACTCGTATACTTGCTAACTAGTCAACTGTTTTTAGACTTCCCAAAGCAACGTTTAAAGCAGTGAGAGCAAGGTTAAGTTTGCTTGAACTATGCCGGATCGCGATAACCAACGCTCACAGGAATTCGTAAGAATCGGCGGAGCCAACAGAAATGCATGTAAAAAACTTAATGAAATTGAATAAATAGGTCTGTGACCTTAATACTTTGGAGTGTGCTCAGGCTATCAATAAAATCAATGCTCAATGTAATAATAATAGGCAGTAATAAAGGAAATAAGTTAGCGAAGTAGACGATGCTTCTCTTGGGGGATATCTATACCAAGAAGAAGAATTTCAGGGTTGCCCATCGGGTTCATGTTCTCAGCAGAGGCATTGGTATGCAGGTTCTGCTACTTTTGTCTGACTTAAAGTGATAGATATTAATAAAAATAACTGTCAAATATCCTGTCATTTTGAATTCTGAATAAATCAAGCTATATAGTTGCATACTATAATAAAAGCCAGCAGCGTATAATCTCTACACACTACTGACCCAATAGCCTACATCATCGTTAGGATAGGTATAGAACGACAACAACAAATAAACCTGCTTCCTGTTTGGCATAATGATGTAGTATTTCTTAAGAAGTGAAATTCATGAATACCTTTATTTTTGCGCGGCAACTTTCATTATCATTAATCGAATTCAAGCGGGTAGCTGCACCACGTTTTTATGCCCCCGTAACAGATTTCTTCTTTACTTTAGAACAAATACAATGTTAATATAATCATCGTAACCGGCTTTTGCAATGGTGGTATAGTTCATCACTCCATCAGCGGTGATTGTATTGATAGTGATTCGTGCCGGGTCGTGATAAGTGATATAATAATACAAATCGGTTGCATTTTCGAATCGGGGAATTATAGTGGGTGCACCAAGACTAGTGTACATGGGTGAGGTAAACTGACTTTTATAAATCTCAAACAAATTGAGGGTAGCCGCACCGAGTGTGACTGTCTCAATATTAATGGAAGGCATATAAAAGAACTTACCGGTAAACAGGGTTAGGCAAGTCCATACCGGAGCCGATTCCGAACCTATGTTCTGAGAAATACAGTTTTTATCGGTATCGTATACCAAAAGGCTTTGTGCAGGAGTCGCGATGGCCTTTTTTTGATCGGTAGTCATCCGGGGAATCAGTAAGCCCCTGTTATCGGTTGACGAAGGACTGTTGATGTCCAGTACTGCACTCGCATCAGGCGAATCGGTATAAATACCTATCTGGCAATATAAGGGGCTACATACTATTTGAACTGCCAAAATAAGCGTATATATTCTTCTTTTCATTTTTTTTGTTGTGCTGAATTTAATAAATCGGTACGGATCATACGATTGGTTTGAAAGACACAATCTACCGTATTTGCTACTATTGCAATCGGATCGAGAGCTGTACCACTTGCCCTATAAGGGGTGACGGTTATCACATACTTACCAGGCAAAAGATAACTGTGGGGTAGCTCATAGGAGTTTGTCCCAGTCACTATAGGCTGATTAACTTTAGTTGTACCATCGCCGAAATCCCACTCGAGCCTTACCGGTAATAGAGAGGGAGTTCCCGACATCTCTACGGTGATGCCATAGTTATGGCTGTTACCTGTACAATGAAAACGTTGAACCTTGCCTTTGCCGGCAAACCACGAACTCATAAACGAGGGGAGTCCTAATTGAGGATTCATACTTTCTGCACCTGTTGGAAAAAAGTTTTTGGGAATCCGGTAAATTTTCCAAATGGAAGGATCCTCATCCGGATTATCTATCAGAGCAAGTCCACCTCCCGATATTGATGAATCTGTGAGGATATAAAGCCGGTTGTCGGTAGCCATTTGGGGAGTGTAGAATACGCCTAACGGATCTGATATTGTAGTTGCTATTTCCCTGAGAGGGCTAGTCGTAGTTCCTGCTACGAGCTCCTTCAAATCGTAGGCTCTGAAAACATCGGTTCCTCCCGTAAAAAGATATTTCAATGACGGGGAGAATTCCACTCCATATGTACTTCCGGGGTTCGGAATTTTTCTTATATTACTAAACTTGCCGGTTACATCGTCGAAATTACCCACAATTATAGCCTTATAATTATCAAGTTTAGTTATATTCTTTTCTATAATTGGTCCCCCCCATGCAAAATATTTATTGTCGTGCGATACTTTTATATAACCGTATGCTCCTACTCCTTCAGTTTCTACTATAGTTTCAAAAGGAATAATTGTGACTACCGGGTCGGCGGCAATACCCGCTTTGGTAAATTTCCAGGCATTCAGTTGGGTGGGATTGCCTCTGCCCGGAGCAATAATCCAATACGAGCCGTCCGCTGCCAATGTTGCGGTACAACTCTCGCTGATAGCACCTACACCGTTGGGCAGTTCTATGTTTTTCTCTGTAGCAACCACATCGCCCAGATTTTCTCGCAGACTCATATCAATTACTGAGTAATAAGCTGTATTAGGGAAATTCTTGTCATGTACACCAAGTGTTACTGCAACATATTTGGTCTTACTTCCCGGATAAGGGAATATAATGCCGGACTGAGCAGAAGACATATCGCCGGTCAGCCCTAATCCATTGGGCATTATCTTGTGTGTCTTGTCCCAAACTTTTTCTCCGTCGGAATAAAATAATAGATTGCCATCGCTGTCGGATATAGTGAAACATCCTTCGTAGGTATTTAGACCCGGGCGAAAAGTTGTGGGCAGCCCTGTTAAAGTAGCATCGGAGGTTCCTTCAATACCGTTGAGCAGGACACTACGGGGCGTATTCCAAGTTAAGCCGACACGAGTACCAAAAGTCCAGTTGTTCATTTCCTTTTGTGCCTGTATCTGAAAGCTTGTTATAGCCACTAAAATTAAAAGTAATATTTTTTTCATATTCTTTTCAGCTCTTCTTTATTTAATTACAAATACCACGTTCATAAAGGATGCATAGCCTGACTTTTCTACAATATCATAGTTAAGCACTCCGGAAGCACTCAAACTATTTATTTTAAGAACCGTATTATCGAAACTGGTGACATAATAATACAAATCGGTTGCAACCGGAAAATAGGGTATCGCAGCAGGAGCTCCCGCACTCACTACGGTGGGGGTGTTAAATTGTTTTTTATACTCTGCATAGAGATCCAGACTCTGGGCAGTTAGAACAACCGAAGCATCAATCGCTATTGAGGGCATATAGAACGAGTCTAACCGGGTGTCCTTCTGCGAAAGACAAACCCATGAAGCACCAGAGGGTGTACCTGCATTTTGAGAAATACACCTCAATGTGGTGTCATATACCAATAAGCCTGTTGCCGGACTTACGATAGCAACCTTTTGGTTGGTAGTCATTCGGGGGAGGAGCATCCCTTTAGCGGTGCTTCGGATGTCTAAAGCTGTACTAGTGTGGGGAGTTTCCGTATTTATACCCACTTGAGAAAACCCCATGCTCGCAAAGGATAATCCAATGAATAGTAATGTTGTTTTTTTCATCTGTTGAATTAGTGATTTTCCGTTAAAACGGATTGTGAATTTTATACCTCTGATAGAATTTCAAAACTCTGTATAAATTACGGTTTGTAGTAAACCTTACTTATTTTAAATGCTGTTGAAGTCGATTATTTAATATAACATCTAATCAGGCTTTTGACTGTTAATATTTTTGTCGTTCAATTTGTTAATGAGTTGTCTTTTTATTGTACATTTTGAGTAAGCAAAGATAGCCGATGAACAATTGGCCGAATCGTTTTTTTATTTCTTTTATGGATATTATTCGTTCTAAATATTTCATATATCGATAATTAAAATTATAACTTATCTATATTATATAATATATCGTTGATTAAATCTTTTATTGATATTCTTCTAGGACTATTGCACCGCATTGGTCTGAAAGTGAATTTTAAAAATCAAAAATAATAGTGAAAAAGGCAGGCATCCAGAATCATCCGCGCGACACAAAAGGTTTTCATCTTTTCCGGCATCATTTGGCAACATCACTCTTGGAAGAAGGGGTGGAACAACCTGTCATTAGTCGAACATTGGGACATCAGTCTCCGGAGTCTCTTGATACATATCTGGGAGCAGACTTCATTCATTTGAAAGAATGTGCTTTAAGTATTAATTATTTCCCTGTAAGAGAGGAGGTTTTTAATGGAATTTAAATCTTTTTTATCAGATATCTTGGATGGATACGTGGCTTACAGAAAAGCCTCCGGTCGTGATAGCCTCGGTTATTTGTTGAATGTCCGCCATTTTGATCGTTATTGCGTAAGAGAATACCCTTCTGCAAAAGAACTTTCCCAAATAATGGTTGACCAATGGTGTAATAAAAGAGATCCGGAAAGTTCCAATTCTTGTATATCAAGAATTTATCCTGTGCTCAGTTTTTTGCGTTACGCCCAAGTAAGAGGTCTGACAGATATAAATATACCGGCAGCACCCCGATCAACACCAAGGATTTATATACCGCACGCATTTACATTAGAAGAATTGCAGAATTTCTTTGATTCATGCGATTCTATCAACACGAAATATGGATTGACCGGAAAAATACAAAGAATCACAATTCCCGTGTTTTCTCGACTTTTATATAGTAGTGGAATGAGAACTCCCGAAGTGAGAATGTTGTGCAGGGAAGATGTAAATCTGGAAAATGGAGTTGTCAACATCAGATACTCCAAAGGTGACAACTCGCATTTTGTTGTACTTCACGATACGATGCTGAATTTGATGAAAAAATATGATGCTGCCGTATCAAAAATAATTCCTGACAGAATTTTCTTTTTCCCGACAAGTTCAAACAAAGGCTATCACGAAAGCTGGGTCAGTCGTAATTTTAGAAAATACTGGTACGCAAACACTGAAGTGGGTGCAATAGCCTATGAGTTGAGACATCATTATGCGGTGGAAAACATCAATAGTTGGATTGGTCAGGGATTGACAACCCATATGAGACTTTTATCACTAAGTAAAAGTATGGGACACAGTAATATTAAAAGCACCAAGTATTATTATTCTTTGGTTCCGGGTCTCTCTCAAATTATTGAGAATGCCACAGGTGACATGTTTAACCGAATAGTACCAAATTTACAAGACGATGAAGAAAGTTACCAATGAGGTGCTTCAATTAGCCAAGTACATACATGATTGGATTTGTGTATATGTCATATCAATAGAGTCAAACAGCCCACATACTGTCAGAAGATACACTGTCACGATGTCATTGTTTGTCGATTTTTCGGAAAAGGAAAAAGGAATCAGTCCTTCATACCTGGTTAGCGAATGCTTTTCACGTAAATACATTGAAGAATGGATTTTATGGCTGAAGAATAAGCGGAATTGTAGTGGGGAAACATGCAATGTCCGTTTAGCTGCGATCAGAACTTTCTTGAAATACTTGGCAGGAAAAAATATCTCATATCTTTCACTTTATCAAAGTGCAACTCTCTCTGCAAGATTGTATATTTCTCGGCGAACTTTACAACAGTGGCGTAGCGATGGCGTAATCGGATATATAAAACTAGCAGGCAAATGTTTATACCGTGAATCTGAGATTGAAAAATTACTGAATGACAACTATCACTCTTCATATTAAGGAGAGGCGTATTCTTATTGAGACAAGGGGGGGCTTACTCTTACTCCTTGTCTTCTTTAAAGCCTACACAGCAGACTAGGATTTATTTTTTATCTTCGTGTTTATCTCCCTCATCTATACCCAAAGTCTTCTTGGCATTAATGGGAGATACAACCTTTTTCCCTGTGCGTAATTCCAATTCTTCACGAGCTACACGTGCAACGGTTCCTCCTTGTTTGGCTACTCGGATACTATCTTCTAACGTTTCGGGATCAGTTGCCTGCGAAATATCTTTGGTTGATGCTTCTGCAAGCATATTTAGAATAAGTTCTGTGTTGGTCATATTGTCTCGAAGGTTTTCTTTCTTCAGCCCCTTGAATTGCTTATATTCTTTTGTCGTTTTATTAGACCATGCTTGTGTTATGATGTCAGTGAGTGTTGCAAATTGAACACCCTCTTTCATTCCTCTTAGTTTCCATTCGTCAGTCAGTTCTTTACGAATTTCAATGCTTTTGAGTCGCTGATTTATCCAATTTTCAGAATAACCCAAACGAAGATATTGTTCCATTGCTCGGTCAATAATTAGCTCTGGGTCTTGCATCTCATCTAATCTCTCGGATGCAACTTGAGCCATCCAAAGTTTAAAGGGTTCAGCTTTAGGCGAAGGTATGGATTGTATCAATCGAAAAAGTTGATCTGTATCAGCAGCATCAGTTTTATAAAATTTCCCATCGGCTGACTGCATTTTCAGTTGTACGATATCTTCGTACAACTGACTTCCCTCTTTCTGTAACTTGATTTTCAAGTCACTCCAGTAACGTCTTGGATTGGCACTATCTGTCAATATTTCAATTACATCAATAACAGAGAAATACCATTTCTCTTGTTCTTCGTCCCATACGGTACGAACTTTCTTATTCTCAAATAACTGAATTGTATTTTTCTTGGTCATTATATTATAACGCGATTAAAGTAGAATTAAATGAATAAAAATAGAGACATGAATTTCCATTTTATCAAGCTAAATCAGATAAAAAAACAACTCGTTTATAATGGCGATATATTGCATTGAACATAGCCCCCTTTACTAAAATATATTTTTCTTTCTTTTTTTTCTTAATCTTTCTGTTAGTTCTTCAATAAGCCTTCGATTACTTGTTATTTCGCTAAATAGTTTTTCGGATTTCTTTAATATCAAAAATTTATCAACAATAGCTCTTCTTAATTTCTTCCCCTTATCCCAGTCTTGAAAAATATTAAGTCGTTTTGTATAAGGCTCTATGATTTCCCATGAGTAATAATCCAAATTATCATCAATAATTGCAGAATATACATCATCAAATGAATATTGTAAAAATAGAATAAACTTATCATCGGTATAATTCATACCTAAAGACATAAAGAATGATTTAAGATAAATAGAAGTCGTTGCATTTGTTTTCTGAAGTTTATCCAACACTTTTATCCAGTAATCAATCCCTTGATTAATTATATCTTTAGACAAAGGATCTAAAAGTTGAAGTATATATTCAAAAGTATGTATACCATTTACATTCCCTAAATGTAACCAATCTAAAATAGCATTTCTATCATTCGCAACATACTCCAACCAAGAAGAAGATATTTTGTGTTTATTACCAAACTCATCATACCAAGCTAGGATATGATTAGGCAGATTAGGAATAGTTCTAATCATGAGTTTTTGATCAATACACACCTCTCGGTTAAACATCTCATTGATAATTAATTGCCAATTGATAGATTCACCTTGTTCAGAGGTAAGAGAAATATATTTGAAGTTTTCCAATTGATAATTACAAGAAGTTTTCCAATATTCTTTTTGATAAGATATTGATGGGTATATCTTAACGAAGATGGAAAGTACATCTCGAAATTTACTATTTAACAAAATAATATCCTTTTCGTCTGCTTTTTTTGCATATTGAGTAATAATATGTTCTCCTAATGTATTAAATTCTTTTTTTACTATATTAGATATCCAAAGAAGATTTTCTTTTATATCTTTGGATGCTTTCAAAAAGCGATGGAATAAAAGATCTACGTCTAAATCAAAAGGAGTAGTATCTGATAGTAATGCCATTCCGTAGATTAATTCTAGATCATTAAATAATTTTTGATCTTTGTTATTAAGAACTAGATTTTTTATATTTTTCCCATTCTCCTTATTTTTAAAATGATTGCCTAAAAACAATAATATTTCATCAATATCTAACTTGTTTGAATTAGTTAGCTTTTCGTATAAATATACTAGTGGGAAAAACGAAGATCGAGAACCTGAAACATCCGAACCATAAGTGAATAAATATTTTCTGAAAGTTTTGTTTGGAGTAATAAGTTCTTCTTGAGAGAACTCCAACCACCTTTTATTCATTGAGTCCTGTTTTTCTGCATCTTGAAAGATAGTCTCAAAATTGCCATTCTCAGGTAATCTAGCTTCATTAGGTACTATTTGTAAATCTAAATACCCATCTTCCAATTTACGAGGTAACAATGCCCCAGTACAAAAAGAGAAATTTCGTCTAAGCCTAGGCCATTGTTGGTTCCAAATAGAAAAAAAGATGTTTTCTAATTCTATTGTCTTTGGATACTTGATAAGTATTGCTTTTTCTGGTTTTACATAAATCGCATTTAAAATATCTTCTGTATATTTATAATATTCAAGTTCTTTTGTTAGACTGTCCTCAATATCACACTCTAAAGAATGCATATATTCTTCCATTTTGTTATCTAATATATCTTCTAATACAGGTCTATTAAACAACTTTACCAAACTTTTAATATCATGAATATTCGGTATGTCAGCAAAATCAATAAGTAATGTTTGAGTCCAAACACAGCCTTCTCTATCCATTTCGGGAGCATACCAGGTTTTTGCAAATGCATATTTATTAATCTCATTTATTGGATAAGCAGTGAAATATTCGGAGAAACTTTTTATCATCTGAGTTCCAGACATATCACTCATAACTCTTAATATTCTCTTGACATTAACAGGAAGAGATATGGATGATGCTATAAGGTTATGGCCATGAGCATATCCATGTAATGTTTGATCTATATTTATAACCATATTTATGCTTCTATAATCCATCTTATAGGAAGAGTAATATCATTGGATATTTCGTCATTAAAATGGACTCGTATCCTTTCTGTCTGATTTATATTTGATAAAAGCTTATCCTTCACTTCTGCCTCTTTGTAACTTCCTCCTTGAGCACTAATACCATAAATTCGATATTCTTTAAAGTTAGATTCTACTGCTTGAACTAACAATGGTAATTCTTGTTTAGCCCATTCTAGAGGACTAATTGGAACCTCTTCGGTGTCAAAGCTATCCAAAACGACATCCCAAGCTGATATTATTATTGCTAATTTAAAATCGTTAGCAAAATTTTGTATTATTTGTAATAGGTCAACAATATATATAACATCAGGAACATGTTTTGAAATCTCAAACGTGATTTTAGATTCTTTTGGACTACCTGAATTTATTTCAGATACATTATCGATGGAGCCAACTTCAGGTTTTAGATGCCCATTTACCTCTTTAATAGAAGTAGGACGGATAAACGTATCTGCATTTATAAATAAGAGAACGCCGTTCACATCTTTTAAATCTTTGATAAACTCTATTGGGATCTGTCTTTCTTCAAACAGTGTTGTTTTATAGAACTCTCCGGACATATCAGGAATATCAATTACATGTTTATTCCCTGTTTTAAAATTTGTGACTGTGAATGAAATTGGAAAGTCTACCCCCAATGTTGTTCTTTGGAAGTTTTTACACTGACACCATAAGTCACTTAATTCAGTTAAATATTCTCGATCATCAGGTAGAGCTTCTAGAGATAAACTATTGGCTGTCTCTTGGCTTTCTATAGAATACCAAAGAGCGCCTAAAAAAGACGTTTTACCAGATTGAGGTAATCCTAATAGAAGATAATTATAAGGTTCAGTCATGAATATTAGTATTTAAAATTTAAGTATTCCCGATTCTTAAGATTATATCCTCTATTAATTGATGTCATAGGATGCCTTAAGTATCGAGATTTATTTATCCACTGATTTAATAAAACATCTAACCCTTCTCCAGAATCAATATTTTCAAAATCAGATCTAGAGATTATTTTATGAATGGTAGTCTGAATCTTACGTGAGATTAAAATATCTTTCAACTCATTCTCCACGACTATAAATACCTCATTATTACTTTCTTTATTATCCAAAACAATATCCCATTTAGAAAATACTATTTCAACAAATGTTTCTGAAGATAAGATATTTGCTTCAAGCAATGCTTTTAGAATTCCTCTATTTTGCTTTCTCGTAAATGCACGATGGTGATTGTTAAGGAGCTTTGAGGAATCTATGAAAAGTGTAAAATGATCTGCCCGTCGTAAAAAATATAATTTTTCAGCATCCTGTTTATTATTAATCGCATTCTCAAAATGCTCTCCTGATATATCTGTAAATAATAAATCAGTACATCGATTTGGATCTGCTATCTCGAAATGGATGTAATTATCTTTACCTATTGCATAAGGTGTACGTTGTGTGTCTGCTTTATTCCTTTCAGAATAACTTCTGGATAAAAAGGAAATTTCTTCTAGTCCAATGAGGGATTTTGAGCTTTTAAATAGATAACCTGCGTAACTGTAATTTCTCAAAAAACTATCATATAAAGAAGCTATTGTTGTTGTTTTTCCTGAAAAAGGTACGCCAGCAAGTACTATAACTCTTGCAAGGCTCCTACTAGTTATACTAATAGTTTCTTCTTCTTTAAGAGCTGTTGCTGAATATAATTTGCGATATTTATTTTCAACGACATTTCTTGTTTGACTTACCTCATCAGTAGGAGAAGGTAGAATAGATTCAGTATTTAGATCGAGAATATCTTCAATAGAACAATGTGGACAGTTATCTTTATCTAACCCTTCTAGGCACTTTCCATCAACAGAAATATTACATCCCTCTTGAATACAAATTATTTTAGATACGCCTGTATTACTCATCTCTTACTTATGTTTTAAGTAGATAATTTCCTGTAGAAATTGGTTTGATAAGTCTACAGTACTGAATTCAGTTGAAGGCTCTAATTGTGTTTTTATCTTAAAGATGGTACTCCATACTTCTTCTCCTTTATGCTCAAGGTACAATTTATAAGCATAAGATAGTGGACAAATTATAGGATCAGCATCTTGTAAGTTATCACCCCAAGAATTTGTTTCCTCTAATGCTTTTACAACATCTACAATTGTTAATGTACTTTTCTTTTTTAGTTCTTTAGAATGTGCCTCATTTAGTAACTTATTTAAATAAGCATAAGATGTACTCGGTTGAGGTACATATGACAATACATCGTACAATTCTAGAGCGGTCAAAACGACACAGGCAGGCAAAGATAATTCAGTAAATGGTTTATTTTTTTTCCTAGAATATGCTGTAAATATCCACCAATGAATATTTGATTCTTCAGAAAGTATATCATTGTTTTTTATAAGAGAACTAATTGCAGTAGACAAGATTTTTAAGTTCTTTCCCACCTCTTTAATCGAATTTTCGGAATCAAAAACTAATGCTCCTGCATCATCTTTTTTCTTTTTATATACAGAATCTAGGCTAGAATCAAGTTTAATATTGGATAATTCTCTAATTTTATCACCATATTTATCTAATGCATTATCAATATCTTCTAATATATCTGCATTTAACAATTCGTTATTTTTCCCAAAACGAGCTAATCTACAGGCTAATGCTATAATATAATTATCTCCGTCAATCGCTAAACATGCTTTATCATATAGAATTGCACTTGCTATAATTTTCAATTCTAATTCATTATTTAATTGAGGAAACACAGGAGATATATCTAATATAGTTGAAGATAATTGTTTGTTAAACTCATCATTATTGTGTCCTAAGTATTTCTTCAAACAGTTGATATCAAATTCATGAGATGAGTCTTTAGACAATTTTTCAATAATATCTACTCTATTGTTTAACTCTTCCTCACTCTTCATTGGGATGGAAGAAGCTTCATACCATCTAGCTATTTTATTTTTCATACATTATTTAATTAATAAGGATTATTTCCAAGGTTATTATTTTCTTTATACACTAAATTCCATAATTCTTTCTGAAGATTTCTTTCGAATATGTCATTAAATAGATTTTTAGTTACTCTGTAATCTGCATTTTTTTTATTTATACCGTCTAAACTAATCGCTGGTATATTCTTTATAATGCTCATTTGCTTGAACCAAGGCATTTGCGAAAAGAAAAATGCAAGTTTACGCCTAGGGTCTTCTTGTCTAACATTAATGACTTCAACATCCTTTTCTTTGCTATATTCTTCATCTTTAGCTTTTACATAAGCTTCTTCTTTTAAAGGAATATTATAAAGTTCTGATTCTATAATAGAAGATGTGAATTTCTTTTGCCGAATGTCCCATTCTCTAGCTGCAATTCTAATCTCAAGTGTATTATTATTTAGATTCAGATCGAGTATATTATAGCTTGGTATCCAACCATCTTCATTTCGTGAAGGAGTAACAGCTCCTGCATAGATATTTAAAACTCCTTTAGCTTCATCCATTTTAACTCTTGATTCATGTTCATGACCGAATAATAAGATAGATGCACGAGAAGATAGATCATTATAAGCATCAGTACCATCCAACAACCAATCTATGGGGTGGTGACATAAAACCAAATGGATCACATCTTTTTCCCTATTTAAAGTCGTCTGAAATTCAGACAAAACTAACTTAGAATTTTCTTTATGATCATATTTGTTTGATATTAAAGCTGAATTGACCCCTGTAATTCTTATTTTTTTCTCGTCTAACATACAATCGGTCTGCCAATAAAAGAAATTTTCTAAGGGTACAGCTCCATATCTGCTAGCAAAATCAAAAAAATGTCTAAAAGGAGCCATAAATAGTTCTTTAGCTGAGCTATGCGTTATTATTTCTTTTATTTTCCGATTTAATTTATTTCTATTTTCTATTGTTTTAATATATGAATGAGCATTTGATAAGATTGGACATATTTTATCCCAGCATGCATCATGATTTCCTGGTACAAGCAAAACATTCTCTTCCTTACAGCCAATTCTATTACATATACTTGTTATCCACTCTCCGGCTTTCAGATATTCTCCTACTTTACCGGAGAAAGCAATGTCTCCTCCTATTAAAATCAAATCAATGGGATTATCCTTAACTAACTTGTCTAAATCTAATTCAATCTCGTTGCGAATATCTTTATCTAAATCTAATTGATCAGAGGTCTCTGTAAAAATATGTATATCTGAAAGGTGAAGTATTCGTAATGGCATATTAATTTTGTATATTTTACTCAAATATACAAATTCTAATCTAATACAAGCTAGTAGTTGATCTTCTATTTTTTACAGTTTAGTATTACTGAGATTTAGTGTTTTTTTATTATGATGTTATTCTTTTTACTTTTATTTTTTTTGTTAAATTTCCATTCCCTCCATAATTCTGGAGTCATCCAAGCATCTTGTAAGCATATCGTTTTTTTGCGTAGAAACTAATTTAAACGATATGGATGTAGTCACAATTGACAGTCAGGCATACAAGTCACTCGAACAAAAGATTGACAAGATAGCTAAATTTGTAGACAAGGCAGATAGCCCACACCCTATAAATCAAGGACCTGATTTATAGGGCGTAAAACTCAGTACTGAAGAAATCTGCGATATTCTGGATGTTAGTC
This sequence comes from Indolivaga alginatilytica, assembly GCF_003201355.1. Taxonomy (GTDB): domain Bacteria; phylum Bacteroidota; class Bacteroidia; order Bacteroidales; family Dysgonomonadaceae; genus Dysgonomonas_A; species Dysgonomonas_A alginatilytica. The sequence goes on along the minus strand of NZ_QICL01000043.1, from coordinate 9,542 downwards.
CACAGATGTTGCAGCGACTCTGTACTGGAAATCGATATCCGCCGAAACAGTAGGAATAAGCAGTAAAGAATTATCATTGCTGAATACTATTATCCCATCACAGTATCAGAATATAAACGTAATAATAGTTGCACGAAATGGTTATGTCGTATATGAAAAATATTTCAGGCGAAAAAGTGCAGCAAGTACCCATAATATGGCTTGCTGTTATCAAATCATTATCAAAATCTTGTATCTTTGCCTCTGTCAGATGAAAAGGAAACAGGTAATGCTGGGGATCAACCTGTCAGAAATAACCTGACTAACTGAAATTGTCAAGGGTGACGAAAATCACACTCTAATTATATCCCTATTCCAAGAAATTATGTCTTAGAAAACCCAAATATCAAACCTTAAAAAATTGCCCGACTATCAGATCTAGCCTAAATTTTTACAGATTAAGGAAATGACACACTCTATAAGTATCAGATATTCAATAAAAATAAACACTTATTGAATATAAACTCTATTATATAAAAAGATTACTTTTAAAAACTTTATTTATTGGAATATTATGCGTTATTATAACTATCTATTTATGCTTCTAAGTCTTTTTTTCTGTGTTATGAACACAGAAAAATTATATTCACAAGAAAAACTTTCTATTGAACCGGGTATACATGTAAACACAATGTTATTTCTTTCTGATTATCCTACTGGATTAGGGGTAAAGCTTGATCTGAATTATAAACCTATTAAAAACTCATTCGTAATAGTAGCAATGAGAACAAAATTCACATATTATAATTTTAATAACAACTCCTCTATAACAGAAAATTCAGAAGGTATTATCAATTCATATAATAAAAATCCCAACTTAACTTATACTATGATTTTACCTCAGATAGGATTAGTTCCAAAACTATTCTATAAAGTTGATGATGATATCGCCTTTTTCATAGAAAATGATTTTTCTTTTGCTTATGCCAGGGGGAATATTAGATATATAGATAAATCAAATGTTACAGAAAAGAACGTGGGAAAGTTAAAATTCATTTACTCTCCTTCTATAGGTGTGGCTTTCAAGATAAATTCGACGAAAGTATTTGCATCTGTAGGATATACTTTTCTTAATTTTAGAAGTATAATAGAAGAGAATAAACCTATTAACTATAACGATTATATTCCTACTCAAGATACAGGTATATTATTTAATATTTCATTTAATATACCTATACTCAAGTAGTTTTTTTTAAAAATAGTATCCGATTGAAAACCTAAATGACTGGTGATATATTCCACCTCCATTTTTACTTAAATCAGTTAATCCTCTCTGAAAAGAAACTGTGGTAGAATATGCTTTGTATTTCATCCCTACACCTAAATTTATACCTACATTAAATCTTTTTATAGCATCAAACGGGCTATCATTTATTGTTGGGGATTCGTAATATTTATATTCTTTCTTTCCAAATAAACCTATAAAAGAATACATCCCAATATCAAATATCATATTTGTTTGTCTGTTTAGACTAGGTCTGTATGATATATTAACAGGAGTTTCTATCCCATATATTCCTATATATCCCCCTGAAAGAATTGTCTTATCATCTTTTAAATTAGATCCAATGTTCGAGAATAATAGTTCTGGCTGAAAATACCAATTGTTTTTCATTTCTATAGAATAAGTACCACCTATAAATCCAGATGTTTTATATTTAGTCATCCTCCACCCTGATATAGTTGTATAACTCAATCCTGCTTTTACTCCAAAACCAGATCTATTTCCACTATGTATACAACATAGTGGAAATAATGAAATCACTAATATGACTAATAACTTTTTCATTTCTTTACTATTTTCATGCCTTTCCATACATTTCCGAGTCTAGCACAAACTGTTACTTCTCCAGATACTAGCTCTGGTTTTTTTTCATTGAAAGCATTTGTTAGTACCTTTAAGTATGAATTCGCGTTTGTAATATTATTAGTTCCTATTCCATTTATATTAAAACCGGTCTCACTACTCCATCCAGCAACAACAGTCATCCAACTATTAGCAAATACATGTGTGTAATTCTTATAGTTATATTTTTTTACTTCTTCTGAATTATATACCATATATATTTCTGTCCTACTAGCAACAACCGCTGCTTCTAAGTTTTCAAACTCCGATGCTGGTCTCTTCAATTGGCTTCGTAACCAATCAAATGCGGCTTTGGAACCTTGATTTATAATCTTATTTTTAAAATCTTTAGCGTATTGATCTGTAACAGTTATCGTTATAGCATAGACATTTCTATTATTTATTGTTATTCTTTTGGGAGGGAAATATTGTACTTCGTTATTATTATATGGATTGGAAGTATTTAGCTTTCTTAATGCATCCCAAGATTGTGTATAATAATCAGCTACTGTTTTCTTTATGACAACATTTCTCCAAGAAACTCGAAGTTCATCACTCTCCGTTTTACTCCAACCAATCCAATTTTTCTTATCAGTCCATCCGCTAACTCCTATTTCAGAATAAACGCCATAATTGTAAAAATAAAATGAACCCCTAATCCTTCTCTTACTACTGTAATTAATAGTGCTAGCTTTTGTAGATCCTATTATGGATTGAATTAATTTACCAAAAATACCTCCTCTATCAGCCGAAAATGTTTGGAAGGTTGAGTAATCCGGTTCTGAAGTAGACTGAGTTGCTCTAGTTGTAATGTTTTGATCATCCAAAGAGTCAAAATAGTCATCTGAAACTTCAGAATTGTCTCCTTCGGATTCTAATGTATAAGAATTTTCTTTTTCCTTAAATGTTTTAAAAAGAGTTACTTTATCCGAAAAAACAATATATTCATTTTCAGAAGAATTTATATCTTCAATTGATAATGAAGATATAAATTCTTCTATTTTGTTCTCAAAGCTGCTTTCATAAAGATATGTACCTTCGGGTTTAATCTTTATAATTTTATTTCCAACCTCTAATTCTCCATTTATATTTAATAAAGCTGCAAAATTAGGATTAGGAACTAAAGTGTCATATCCTAGTGCTTCATAATAAGTTATATCACCACTATCACCACTATCAGTTGCTGACCTAGTGTTATTAACTTTTTTAGCCATCAAACTAATGAAATTAGTTTGATTTTGAGAAGAACTTCGTAGCCCTACATTTGGTGAGTCATTTTCTATTATTGCTCTTAGGGCATCTTCATTATCAAAATGAAGTCTAGATGAAGTAGTCCCTACTACAACTTCTTTATCAATAGACTCTAAGTTAGAGTCATTACAAGATGTAATAAGAGGTAACAAAAGAAAGAAAAACAGATGCTTCTTCATGTTATTAAAGTTTTAGTGTAATTATCTGTGTTTAGTAATTTTTGACAAAGTCTGGATTTATCAAAGCTAACAAAAATATTAATATTTAGCAATTAAGAACAATATTTTCCAGATAAAAAGTGGTGTTTTTGTTCGACTTATTTTACATCTTAGAAAAGACCTAACATCTTTTGTATGGATGTAGGTGTGTTTTCTAGAGATTTATTGAAATCAATACGAATTAATTCCCAACTTATAAACCATATATGATCTTTCTGCTCTATGTTTAGCTACAGCTTTGATATTTAATCGCTAAAAAACGGAGCCGATTTATTCAGAGGGCACTGAAAAAGTCTCCGTTTATAGGTAACCCATCTTTTTGGGACAAAATGATTGCAAAATCCTTTATTTATTCAGGTTTTGCAATCGTTTGCTTTTATGACTTTAAAGATTCTCAGACAGGCTGATTTTGCCATATCTGCGTGTTATTGAATTCTATGATTAACCCCAATTATTTTAGTTAAATTTTTCCGCATTTTTCCTTTTTCAACTACCTGTAATTTTGGAGAGGCAGATTGAAAAAGTAAAAATTGCTTGTTTAAGCTATTTTTACCATCGGATGCAAGTAGGTCGGATTATAAAGTTGTTTATTTCTAACCAAAGCAAACATCAGATGTATTAGTTTGTTTTTTTATGTTGTTTATTATTAAGATTTTATCTTTTACATCATGCACTTTTCTTTTATAATATTGATTGAAATAATTATCGTGCCTACTAGCAGAATGAGTTGCCTGTGTCAATAAAACTTTCATTTTTCTATTACCCAAGGGACTTACTCTATCTCTGCCTCGAACGCTACTTCCAGAGTTGTGAGAAGAAGGAACTACCCCACAGTAGCATCCAAATTTTCGAGGATCAGTGAATCGCTGAAAATTATCGGTTAAAACTAGCATCATTGTGGCATTCTGCAAACCAATACCTTTAATGCTGGTTAGTAATTCAAAATTTTCTCGAACACTGGAATTGCTCTCAATTAATGTTTTGACTTTAGCATCAATACTCTTTATTGTTAATGCTAGTTCTCTAGCTTTTTCAAGACTATCTTCTCTAATAAAAGATGCTGACCCATTTTGTTTTATGCGAAATAACTCCTTGCTAGATACTTTTAAATCAACCAAACGAGAACGGTAAGCCTGTAAATCTTTTAGTTCATCCAAAACATCTTCTTTTGGATGGTAAATGCGAGCTTTATCCTCAAAACGCAGGGCATATAATGCAATATTATGAGCATCTATTTTATCGGTTTTGCCTCTGCAAATCCCCATCGAACGTTTGATTTGCAGACCTGATTCCAACCACAAAGCCAAGCCTGCATGATGTAGATATTCTGAGACCAACACACAGTATAAGCCCGTATGTTCTCCACAGAATAACCATTTTGACTGATCTGTGTTTGTTTGAGTATTCAACCAAACAAGCATTTGCTGGCATCCTAACTCGCTGTTCATAAATCGACTATGTATAAAAGCTTCTGCATTTGTACCTTTTCCAATTAAAACAACATCGAAATGCAGTTTCGAAAAATCAATCCCAATAAAAACTTTTTCCATATCTTTAAAAAATCTTTTTTATTGGAATTAACCAAAGAGCTGATTTGTACCCAAACTCTTAATGACTTAGAAAGTCAGAATTCTATATGGTATCTCTCAGCTTGATTATCAAAGGTCTGATTCAGACTATAAAGCTTGTAACTTTAGCGACCTTAATAGTGTACCTTTGGTAATCGGTTAATTCCTCCTTTATTACAACTAAAGAATAAAAGTAACCTGGCTGTATTTATTAGACAAATCTAAGAGCGGCCTTAATACTTTGAAGTATGGTATGCTCAGACTAATAATAAAATCAATGCTCCATGTAATAACAATCGGTGGTGATAAAGGAAATAAGTTAGCGAAGTAGACGATGCTTCTCTTGGGGGATATCTATACCAAGAAGAAGAATTTCAGGGTTGCCCATCCGGGTTCATGTTCTCAGCAGAGGCATTGGTATGCAGGTTCTGCTACTTTTGTCTGACTTAAAGTGATAGATATTAATAAAAATAACTGTCAAATATCCTGTCATTTTGAATTTTAAATAAATCAAAATGTATTTTTGCATAGTATAATAAAAGCCAGCAGCGTATAATCTCTACACACTACTGACCCAATAGCCTACATCATCGTTAGGACAGGTTTAGAACGACAACAACAAACGAACCTGCTTCCTTTTTTTGCATAATGATGTAGTATTTCTTAAGAAGTGAAATTCATGAATACCTTTATTCTTTGGGGATTTGCAACTTTCATTATCATTAATAGAATTCAGCGGGCAGCTGCAACACGTTTTTATGCCCCCCCCTTATTCTTCCTATTTCCTTTAATGCTCTGTAGAGCGGGTGTTGCTTTGAATAAGAACTTAAGTGCTTGAATTAATCTTGGATCAAAACCGCAACAATCGAATTCTCATAATTGGCTGTACCTGCTACCGCTGCAAAGTTAGTGTTATCAACAACGTCTCCAACAGCTGTAAAGCTACCCACTATGTAATAATATCTTTTAGAAGCATTTGTCTTATTATTGATGATGTTAGTGCCTATCATCACATTATAGGTGTATTTAGTTAATAATGCAGCCATCTGTTTACTATTTTCTACATCGGACGACATATTGGCGGCTGTTTGCGTAGCTGCGTTAGATTCCGAAAAAAATGAATGCCCCCAAACCTTATCTTGAATATTTTTAGCCATAAGACCTGTACTGACGGCAATAAGAGTAGTAGCTGTCACTTTCCATCTGCCGGGTGGCAATATGATATAAGTATTTGTATTATAAAACGTTGCCGTATTGGTCGGTATATTGCTACCCACTTTAGTTGCCACGGCTACTGGCATAGGAGGTACGTCTTTCCAAGATGCATATCCATTGGTATCAGAGGTCAGCAATCGATCAGCCTTCTGATTTCCATCCACAAGTTTTACTCCTATAACTGGAGTCGATGCCGTACCTCCCGTTACTATATGCAGTTTAGCCCGAGGAGCCACAGTACCTATACCTAAGTTACCTTGATTACTAACAACAATATCATCTAATGTCAAGGATGAATTACTAATAGTACCAGTAGGATTATTCCCTTTTGCATCAATATGAAATATACCAACAGGGGTCTCTGTATTCACGCCTATTTGTGCGTTCAAAGAAATAAAAACACTTTGAACAAAAGAAAGTATAAATAGTATTTTCGTTTTCATATCACTTCTGATTTTTCTTAATCTTTTTCATCAATCAAGGACGCGGTTCATCTATATAAGTTGCAAATATGGTCGACTCATTAGCCGGACCGCCAAAGCTGAATGTAGTTGCACTAGTTACACTCGATGCAACAGGATATGTACCTCCACTACCAAACATATAATAGTAGGTTTTATTGGCACCCGTTTTATTATTAATCACAAAAAAGCCATTTATCATATTGAAACCATTATTCTTTAGATACATAAAATTGCAAGCCATCCTTCCCGAATATCCGTTACCGTATCCGTCGACAGTGATAGACTGCCCCGTGTTGGTATCAGCCATGAAAGTCTGAAGCCATGTTTTTATTGTAAAATCGGTGGCAGCAGTTCCCGAAACGCGATATACCAAAATGTTTACTTCAATGAGCCACAAGCCGGGAGGAAGTGTTACCGATGTATTCGAATAAATATATCTACTTGTAATGTCAGTTATTGTAAATTGTTTTGCGGCTCCCAATGGTATATTCTTAACAAGCACCGCCCCAAAAGGTTGCCAATGAGCTTCTCCATCCGCTTTGGATGTCAGCACCCGACCTTGAGTTTGAGTACCATCTACAATACGCAAGACGGGATTAGCTGTACTGCCCTCGATATGCAACTGTGTAGTGGGGGCAATTGTACCTACGCCCAACCGACCTGTAGTGCTAATCAAGACATCGTTAGCTATCTGGGTAGCTACAGGAGTAGCCGAATTGTCACCGGCAGCATCAATAAAGAAAGTACCTCCACTGTAATTTTTTGCATTTATTCCAACCTGTGCTGGCAAAACATGGGTTAAACACAAAAAACAAAAAGCCAATATATATTTCAGAACATTTGTATTCATTCTTTTAATTTTTTAGTTCTACTTATTGGGATATTCTAAAAGCGATAAATGTATTTTCGCTGCTTCCCGACATTCCTGTTCGAAAAACTGTATTTGTGACTGTACTAGGAACTGTATTATCTATTCCCCCGACAAGCAGGGTATATGTTTTTGCACTTGCCGTCTTGTTATTCAACAAGAACGATCCTACTACTACGCCACCGGGATTCTTCCAAATAAGACCCGATGCCAGTGTAAATGATGATTCAAGATCTGCCGATGGTCCTAAATTACTTGTTGCATCCGCCAAGGTGGTACGTACCCACACCTGTTCTCCAGTACTTCCATTTACTAACGCAGCTATATAGAGCGATACTTTGACCCACCAGCGTCCTGTCGGAAGTATAATTTGAGCACCCGTCCTGATATTGCCATTACTGGGGCGGGCAACTAAGGTTTGTCCGCTGTAAGTACCTGTCAGACTCCAATCATTCGAAACTAAAACCCCTGTTGTAGTGCCAAAAGTTCCAAAAACAGCACCTTGTTGTTTAGGGTATTTCCAGGTCGCATTTCCATTGGCATCGGAAATAAGTACCTTTGTTGTCGCCTGATTTCCGTCATTCAATATAAAACCAGAAACCGGATTTGTTGCTGTTCCCGAGGTTTTAATATCTACTTTTGCTTTGGTACTGATAACACCTAGACCTATATTTCCATTCGAATCGACTATCACATCATCTGCCATTTCGGCTACAGTAGGCACACCCGACTTATTATTATTACCCAACGGATCTATATGGAACACGCCTTGAGGGTACTTCGTGTTTATACCCACTTGAGAAAACCCCATGTTTGCACTCAATAATACCACAAATAATAATATTGTTTTTTTCATCTGTTAAATTAGTGATTTCCGTTAAAAGCTGATATGGATCTTATTCTGATAGATTTTCAAAACTCTGTATATTACGGTTTGTAGTAAACCGCACTTATTTTAAATGTTGTTGAAGTTGATTATTTAATATAACATCTAATCAGGCTTTTGACTGTTAATATTTTTGTCGTTCAATTTGTTAATGAGTTGTCTTTTTGTTGTACATTTTGAGTAAGCAAAGATAGCCGATGAACAAGTGGCCGAATCGTTTTTTTATTTCTTTTATGGATATTATTATTTCTAAATATTTCATATATCGATAATTAAAATTATAACTTATCGATATTATATAATATATCGTCGATTAAATCTTTTATTGATATTCCTCTAGGGCTATTGCACCGCATTGGCCTGAAAGTGAATTTTCAAAATCAAAAATAATAGCTCTTTAATATCGTATTGCATGTGTTTTATATTATATGTCATCGTGTTGAATGAACGGTTGAACACCTCAAGAAAAGACATCATCTGCCTGGTAAGCAAGTACAGATGGCATACGAGCCCGGTCGTAATCGTAATTAACAAGTTCATAAACAAGAACCTTATAAAACTCTCCTGCATCAGTTTATTAAAGATGTATTTCAAATATTAAAAAACAATCCTGTAGCTTATCGATAAACCAGCCTTTACTCTTTAATCAAATGTTTCAATAACGGATCTTCTTTAATCCGTATCATCTCATCTATCACAATTTGCTGCGTATCGAGTTTTATCTGCCTGTAGTTCTCTTCGATCTGAGCATTCATCGCATTTTCGTCTGTAAAGTCGGTAAGAATAGGAATTGGCTCATACCCTTTCATCTCGGCAGCTACTCTTTCGTTATCTACTACAATCTCGGCATGGAATATCTTCTGCTCTATCCGTTCATCGAAGTTATCGGACACTGCACCTACAAACAAACCCTGTGTGAGATTTGATATTTTGGAGGCGGGAATCAAACTATCCAATTGGGTACTGATTGAAGTGGATTTATCCTGTTTGTTGATCGTCATGGATTGGCGTTTCTGTAAAACTTTGCCGAAACGATCCGAGAGGGTTTTGGAGGTCTCTCCAACGACCTGTCCCGAAAAAATATTGCCGACCGTATTCATTACGACCTTGCTTTCCTTATCGCCATAGTCACGGTTCAACTGGCTGAAATCCTGAAATCCTAAACATACAGCTACCTTGTTGCTTCG
>NZ_QICL01000042.1 GCF_003201355.1 Indolivaga alginatilytica | reverse complement strand
GGATATAAGAATCAAGGGTTTAGACCAATTAAAAAGCGTTGGGTCATTGAGCCTACTTTTGCATGGTTTGATTATAACAGAAGGTTATGCCGAAAATATGAAACAACTTTTGACTCTGCCGAAGAAATGGTCAAAATTGCATCTATAAAATTATTGTTGAATAAAATTTAAACAGACTCTTAATGTTTCGTTTTTTAATCAAAGTTTATATATTGATAAAGGAGTTGCTTTAATTAGTAGCTCCTTTGTTTTTATGATAATGTTTTTCTATTTTTAGATTCAAAACAAAAAAGAATCTTATGAAGAAGGCTATATTGTGTTTAATTTCCATTATACTTTATACCACAAGTTCTTTTTCTCAAGAAAACCAATCGGCAGAAAAAAAGCATTATACGTATTGTATGGTGTATTTGGATAATGCGGAATTGGTTTTGGGATTATCCGAGAATTACTGGTTAGAAAAGGAACCTCGTCTTAGAAACGCGAAAGGTAAACTGGTGAAGTTTCCCGAGTTTGTCGATGCAATGAATTATATGGAAGCTTTGGGATGGGAAGTTATGCAGGTATATCCTGATAATAGAGGATTTTCTATTAGCTCGGAAGGGAATATGAAGGAATTGTCTATTTCCCGTAATGGTTATAAAGTAAAGCTATTCCGTAAAGAAGTGACAAAAGAAGAATTGGAGCAGATAGGTGCTGCAATTCAGCAAAGGTTGTAATGTTGTGGGTTTAAAGATTTAATAAAAGACACAATGAGTAGATTAAATGAATCTGACTATTGTGTCTTTCTTCGTTAAAGGTTTTAGCTAACCGTTTATACATTCAGGGCGAACTGGATATAATCTTCTGTACTTTTTTCTAAAGTTCCGGCGTGAAGTGCATCATGAGAATTGTATAAAACGAAATGCCCTCTAAAGTCAGACTTTGTATAAAGTGCTGTTGTTTTAAAAGGTAGAATCAGTTGTTCTATTGTAACTTTCCATGTTCCCTTTTCTTGAAAATCTTCTTCTTCAATTCCGGCAGATATAGCCAATGCTATTTTTTTATCTTTCATCTTATTTCCCGTGGAGCCATAAGCCCATCCGTAGGTGAAAACATCATCCAGCCATTGTTTTAAAAGGGGAGGACAGTTGAACCAATATAACGGATATTGAAGAATCAAAGTATTGTGTGCTTCAATTAATTTTTGCTCTCTCTCAATATCTATTTTGCCATCAGGATAAGTGTTGTATATATTATGTACAGTAAACTGTTCGGGATATTTCTCCAATTCTTTTACCCAACGTTTATTTATTACTGAATCTTGAATATTCGGATGACTGACAATGATAAGTTTTTTCATCTGTTTTTTCTTTTACGTTTATTGAAATACAAAGTTAGTATCACTGAGTATGAATCACAATAAGGGATTTTTTTATCTCTAAGTGATAATTTTGTCACTAACTTTGTATCTAAATTATATTCTAAGAAATTCAACAGATGGTGTATGTATGAACGAAAAATACCTTTAGATTTTGAGTGTGGAATCACTATTGCTACGGAAGTTATTTTCTCGAAGTGGAAATTCTGCATACTTATGGAGATTGATAAGGGGGTAACACGACCTAAAGATTTGGTTGAGGCTGTAACGGGTATTACCAAGCGAGTATTACATCAACAACTGAAGCAGTTGGAGTTTTATAAAATAATAGATCGGATTACTTACCCTGAAATACCACCAAGAGTAGAGTATTCGCTTACCGAGGATGGTAAAAAGATATTACCTATTCTGGATGATATTAATAAATGGGGTTTAGATTATGCCCCTAAGTTTAAAGAGATAACGGATTCTGAAAATCTATGAATATTGAGATATTGTTTAAATAATTGTATACTCTAAAATCAGAACGGGAGAAATTCAACTTATTGAATCTCTCCCATTCTTATTTGCATTTTTACCTTTATTTAATCCAAACATTAAGTATTTCTCCGATATACATTTTGTGTAATGCTTTACCGTTCCACTTTTTAGCAGCGTCTGAAGTTGTGTCTGCTATTGCATCTTGTGATAAAGGTTGTGCGATCATTTTCTTACACTCCAATATCATCCATGCCTCGGTAAATGCTGTTGCTCCCGAAGGTGTTTTGATTGGGGTTAACCCCGAACCTTTTATTTTATCTTCATTACGCCCGCTTACGGATCCGCAATATTGAATGGCATCGTTATATGCTTCTGTATAAAAAGATATGGTGTAAGTATCTCCTTTATCCATTGTTGAAATAGAATAGCGTTGAGCTCCTAAAAAACAAAACGCCACAGGCTTTTCCCAGAATACACCTAATCCACCCCAAGAGGCGGTCATAACATTGATGTCGTCGCCTGATCCCGAGGTTATCAGAGTAGCATTGTTGAGTAGTTTTACTATATTTCCGGGGATTTTATCAGCCGAAATTTGTCTAAATCCGGCAAGTGTAGCTCCCGATGTTGTATTGGTTGTTTGTGCCGATTCGCCTGCAGGAGAGCTAGCTACCAATGGAACCATAGGTATAGATGGAGTAGCCTCTGTTAAATTAGTCATGGGTATAGTTCTTTGAACTTCTGCGTCTACAGCTCCTTCACGTCTTTTTACTCCATTTAAATATATATCAATAGAATTGAAAATGCCGTTGATGCTGTCTATCGTGTGAGTTCTGAATTTATCATAATATCTGTTTAGTTTTTCGCCATTAAGAGCTACTTTGTCGCTTATCATCTCTTCGGCAGTATAGTAATCTTTATTGCCTTTGTCGTAGTAATCGTACTTTATATTTTTTACGGTTGCCAGACATTCACCCGATTCTATTTTAAGAATAAGCTGGTACGTAATTGTTGTTTTATCAAGAGATAGTGCCGATTTGCTAAATATAATATCCTTTTCACCTCTACATGCAATTGTTTTATCAGCAGGGTTGGCAAGTAATATACGTTGTTTTGGATTGGTTGGCGAAGCATAGTTTTCTTGTGCCCATTTGTTCATCAGATCGAATATCTTTTCATCAGATACACTATTATTTACTTTTATAGTGCTTGAGAATACTATTTTCCCATCCACCTCAGGGACTGCTCCTTTAAGGTATTTAGAATCGACTTGTGCGTAAGTACTCAACGAGATTATTGCAAAGAGTATAAATAAGATATGCTTTTTCATGATATTTAAGTGATGTGATATTTTATCAAAGATAGGAAAATATCAGAAAAACACGTGTTTAAGTTTTGAAAATAAAATTCAGACTTGCCAAGAGCATTATATTGCTATATTTTATTTATAAAAGTGAGTTTTAGTCCTCTCGCTAATATTGGGTAAATGCAATTCGCCCCTGCACCCAGACAATAAATTAGCATAATTATCAGGCTTTCATCATTTAGATCGTTCTATTTTGCAGCTTTGACATATAAATAAGCAACTATCTGAAAGAATCGTTTTTTGTCTATGCTTCAATCGGGATATTGGTAAGCAAATAACAGTAAGCATCCGGAAAGTTTCTACGACAGCTTTTCCCAAACCGGATGCCTGCTGCTTTTCTGTTATTTGTTTTCCGATATTCCAATAAAGTTGTATCATTTCTTTATTGACTACTTTCATTGTCTCATATTGAGCAGAACGGATTCGTTCCTTAATCTCAATCAGGAAATGATGATAATCATTGTGTTGGATAGTAGCCATACAAATATTTATTTTACTTCAAAGATAACTTATTTCAATATATTATTTTGCCTTATTTAATCTATTTTCAATCTGTTCGAAATCAACCTGAAGGTGAAGAAGTATATAAGCTTTATCGAGTTACATTTCTCTAAAGATGAAAATCTATCGTCCATGGAAGAATTATTTATCAAAATGTAAAAAGATTCTTTTATGCTCGAATATATTGCAGTGTGTTTTTAATTGTATCAGTTGAAATTATACTTAATTTGAGTATTTACACTATTGAAATTAATAAGGAAAATGAGATGATATGCATGAGAATATTACAGAAAAACAAACAATTTGAATAGTTAAATTTAGGTTCAAGTACCGTTTTTACAAAAGTACCGCTTCTCTTTGCAATCAAAGTTCATTGATACAATACATTACGACTGAAATTGGCGAAAAATAAGCGTGGGTTTATTCGTGGGACTGGATTTTTAGATACCTACAGAATATTGGTATTCAGAAAATTATGCTTTAGGCTCTTCTTCGTCCATACCGCTTCAGTCTAAGACAAAAGGCGACAAGTTTAATAAAAATCCTATAATATCAATATATTGATATTATAGGATTTTTATTTTTGTATTTACAGACAAGTCAAGACATCACTCAGGCATTAATTACCATAAAATTTGCCCCAAAGTGTTCACCCTTAAATTGTAAGTAATTGGCACTTTATCAACAGGTATTATCAATCAAAAAGACAATAATATTTTACCAACAATGTGCAATCAAAAAATGAACAGTTATCTGAAGGAGACTGGCGATTTATGTAAAATAGATAACGATTTAGAAACGAGCGAACCGCCTTATTTCGCTTCATTTTCACACAACATTTAAAGAGCAACTTATTTGATGTAAAGGTACAAAATAATCCCTAATGTGTGCCAGTAAAGGAGTATTCGCTAATGTGGATTTATTTGCCTCAATATCTGCTTTCGTGGAACTCGAAAAACTAAGGCTAGCTCAAACTTTGAACCCCTTACTCATTAAAGCTAAGATATACATGGTTTCATTAAAAGCAGTCGTTAACGAACTAAACAATATTAAACAGCAAATCGCGAGTGCATAATATCAGTAAATAACTATACCTCCACTTGAAAGTAGAGACAATTAAATAGAATAGTCTGGAGACTTCACAAACTAATTGTAAAACATGTACCACCATCAAGATTTGAACTAACAGTTATAGTTCCCCCGTGGGTGCTTATTATTTGCCGGCAAATGCTAAGACCAATACCCGAACCCTCTTTCTTGGTCGTAAAAAACGGTATGAATATCTTATCAAGAACATCGGGCAGAATGCCCGTCCCATTATCCGAGATAAGTATCAACGGACGCTGATATATGTCCTTTTCTATTTTCACATTAATAATCGGTACTTCGTTCTGTGAGCAGGCTTCCCAAGCGTTTTTAATAAGATTTATCAAAACCTGTTCGATCTGCCCTCGGTCTGCCCTGATAGAAATATCGCCAGGATTGATACTATACAAAAATACGATTTGATGAGCCCTCAACAGATTGGTTATATCTTCCATTATCTGATGAAGCCCGAATGTTGTAAAGTCGGGAGCGGGAATACGTGCCAAACGCTGATAATTATTCACAAACTGTACAAGGCCTTTGCTACGCCTGTGAATCGTTTGCATGGCTCTGTTCATCATTTCAGGATCATAATTACTATCTTCCTGCTCCGAAAATGTTTCAGCTAAAGAAATTATTGGCGTTATGGAATTCATTATTTCGTGGGTAAGTATCCGTATCAGTTTTTTCCATGCTTCACTTTCGCTTTCGTCCAATACAGGTTGGATATTCTTTAGATTGAATATTTTAAGTTCTTCGCCTCTGATACTTGCCGACACCATTGTTACAGCCAGATTCAATTCATCATGTTCCTTTTGCAATTTCAGAATCTTCATTTCTTTTGGAGTCAGCTTTTCCAGTATTTTGGGAAGCTCTGCGGAAACAGATTTCAGATCGGATAGCTGTTTAGGACGAGGCTTACCGAATAATTCAAGAGCCGCTTTATTAATCCATTTGATTTTCTTAGACTGATTCAATACAATAATAGCAAAGTCGATTCTATTGAGTAAAATATCGTAGAAACTCAACTCCGATTCTTTTTCCTGCATCTTCTCGTTGAACAGCCCGATTGAATTTTCCATCTCGATACCTAAATCGGCATACAATCCTTTGGTAATAATATTATTAAACGAAATGTTAAATTCGGAAAAACGAATAGCATCTATCAGTCTTTTTGAATCCATGATTGTTTGATTATGAAAGCGTATCAGATTATATACTGCATAATATACAGCCAAAGCAAGGAAAATAGATAGTATGTATTCCCCGTAAAAAAGTGATATGCCGATAGCAGTCGATAATAATATTACCGGTAGTATTTTGAGTATTAATGCCCTTTGGTGCTTTTTCATTTTCTATTTATTTTACGGTACAATGCAAAACGGCTGATGCCCAGCATTTCGGCTGCCTTATTCAGATTGCCGTTGCTACGGTTCAGTGCTTTCTCTACAGCTTCCTGTTCTATTATTTGCAGATTGAGTACTTCTTTGTCTTTATGCTTTCGCCCTTCGGTTTGGGCAAGGACGAAATCGTCGGCTTTAAGGAATCTGTCTGACGAAAGTATAACAGCACGTTCTACAGTGTTTTGTAACTCCCGTACATTTCCCGGCCAATTATATGCAGATAGCTTACGTTTGGCATCATGCGATAAATTCTGAATATCCTTTTTGTACTTTAAGCCAAATTTTTTCAAAAAATATTCAGCCAGCAGCACAACATCGTTGCCCCTTTCCCTCAATGCCGGAATATGTATCTCTATTGTATTGATACGATATAACAAATCTTGTCTGAAACGGACATCTTCCACTGCCTGATATATATCGGCATTGGTTGCACTTATAAAACGGACGTCAATCGGGATATTTTTTGTCGACCCCAAACGGCTTATCTGCTTTTTCTCTATAGCTGTCAGCATTTTGGCTTGCATAGGGAGAGATAGGTTTGCAATTTCGTCCAAAAACAATGTACCTCCCGAAGCCACCTCCATTCTGCCCGGTTTATCTTTTTTTGCATCGGTAAAAGCACCTTTTTCGTATCCGAACAATTCACTTTCAAAAAGGCTCTCCGAAATACCGCCTAAGTCTATACTGACAAATACCTCTTTAGACCGTGGCGAAAGATTGTGAATAGTACGTGCAATAAGGTCTTTGCCGGTACCGTTTTCGCCTAGTATCAAAATATTGGCATCTGTGCCAGCCAGCTTTTCTATCAAAGAAAATGTTTTTTGCATAGCCTCCGATTCTCCTATTATTTCATAGGCTGTATCTGCATTCAATACCTCCATTCTGTTTTTCAGGAGCGATACTTCTTTTTGAGATTCTCTCAATCTGATGCCGGAATGTATAGTTGCCAGCAACTTTTCTTTTTCCCAAGGCTTAGGTATAAAATCGGTGGCTCCCGCCTTTATGGCTTGTACAGCTTTATCGGTATCGGAGTATGCGGTCATAAGAACGACTATCGATTGAGAATCGATATTTAAAATCTTATCCAACCAATAAAAACCTTCTTTGCCACTAATCGCATCTTTCTGAAAATTCATATCCAGCAGTATAATATCAGGCTGATATTCTTCAATGAATTTCTGAATCTTTTCGGGCTGTGTACTCACTTTCACTTTTCCCACATAGGGAGATAGTAACGCATGAAGGGCAAAAAGCACATCTTCGTTATCATCTATAACCAATATCTTACCTTTGTTATCCATCGGAAGCCAATTAGACGTTCATAATTTATACGCATTAAAGATAAACATAAAGTTGCAATAAATAGGTGCGGATACGAACTTGCAAATGTGCTATTTAGCACACAATTTCAATGTTTATAACCAGTTAAAAATTTAATAAAAAACACGTTAGCTGTATGGCATATTTTTTGGTTATATATTGACAGTAAGAATCTATTTCAATCTATGAAAAAAATCGTTCACATATTCATCTTGCTGATGTTATTCCAAAATATGTTTTCCCAACATCCGGACACAATGACAATCAGGCTGACCGTTAAGGATGCTATTGAAATAGCCCGTAAACAGTCTCCTGATGTACTGGAGGCTCGTCACAGTTTTCGTTCGTCATATTGGAACTATTGTTATTACAAAGCAAACTATCTGCCTTCACTCACATTCTCGTCAACACCAAACTTCGACCACAGCATAAATAAACTGACTATGCCCGACGGTTCGGCACAGTTTGTTCAACAAAATCAGTTGGTTACAGATGCAGGGTTATCATTAAGTCAGAATATTTCATTTACAGGGGGAACTTTGTCTGTCAATTCAAGCATTCAACGGCTCGACCTGTTCGGAGCTAACAACGGAAGCTCTTATCAGACAAATCCGATTACGATTGCCTATCAGCAATCTTTATTCGGCTATAATAAACTAAAATGGGATAGCAAGATTGAACCCTTACGCTATGATGAAGCCAAAAAAGAATATATAGAAACGCTCGAATTGGTAGCGGCAAAAACAACGATGAAATTTTTCGACTTCGCAAAAGCTCAAAGCGACCTCAATATCGCACGGACAAATTACGCAAATGCCGATACGTTATACACATTTGCAAAAAGGCGATACAATATAGGCACTATCAACGAAAATGAGATGCTGCAATTGGAAGTGAACCGGCTCAATGAGGAAAGCAATATGCTGAATGCTCAGATGGAGGTGGATAATTTCATGAAAGACCTCCGGTTTTATTTAGGGATTGTAGATTCGTCTCCCATAGAAGCAATTATAGATGTAGAAGTACCCCAATTGATTATCGACCTCGATAAAGCACTTATTTTATCGTTAACCAACAGTCCCGATATTACAAACATGCAGCGTCGGAAGCAAGAAAGCCAGAGCAATGTGGCATATGCAAAGTCTTTGGCAGGCTTAAAAGCAGATGTATTTGCACAATTCGGACTCACTCAAACCGGCGAAGGGATTCGCACGGCATACAAAAATCCGCTTAGCCAGCAGTATATACAGATAGGCATCCGTTTACCGATATTGGATTGGGGTCGGGGAAGAGGGCAGATACAGGTCGCCAAATCGAACCGCGATATGGTATATACACAAGTAGAACAGGATAAAATAGATTTTGAATTGAATGTAGTAAAAACAGTAAGGCAATTCAACCTGCAACTATATAAGGTAAACGTAGCTTCCAGGATAGACTCACAGCAAGCCGCCGCAACGATGTGGCACGCAAGCTTTATATGCTGGGCAAATCGACTTTGCTTGACCTCAATGTTGCCATCTCGGAAAAAGACGCGGCGATACGCAATCACATAAATACCCTTTATAATTACTGGGCACTCTATTACACGTTGCGTAGCTTGACACTCTATAATTTTGAAAAAGATATTCCTCTCATAGAGGATTACGAATTATTATTAAAATAAAATGTTATGGATATTGAAATAAAAAAGAAGCACCCCGTACTAAAATATAAATATTATATTTTAGCAGGAACAGTTATATTCTTTCTCGTTCTTTATGTATTTTTTTCCTCGTTGGGGGCTACTAAATTACGTTACGAAAAAGATAATGCACAAATAGCGGAAATAGCGGAAGGCAAATTTCTCGAATATCTGGATATTGAAGGCATAGCCCAACCAAAATTGACAGTAAAACTAAATAGTTCGGAGAATGGCACTGTAGAGCGAATTGTTGCCCAAGAGGGCAGTATGCTCAATAAAGGGGATACCATTCTTATACTCAGCAACCCCGAACTGGTAAGAACGATTCAGGATGAAAGGGACGATCTCGAAAAACAACAAATATCGTATAAGGACAAAATGTTGCAAATGAAGCAAAAATCGTCGGAACTAAAACGCACCACTTTAAAGACCGTATACGAACTCGACAGACAAAGCAAGCAATACAGCCTCGATAAAGAAGAGTATCAGATAGGAATAAAAAGTAAAGCACAACTGGAAGTATCTTCGGATGATTATAATTTCAATCAGAAAAACACTAAATTGTTGCTCGAGGAATTAAAAAATGATTCTTTGATGAATCTTATACAGCAAGATTTGATGAACAACGACCTGAAACGGGAAGAAAAAAAATATACGAATAGCCGAGACCGGCTGGATAACCTGATTGTAAAGGCTCCGGTATCGGGGCAATTAAGTTTTGTGAGTGTCATACCCGGCGAAAGGGTTATAGCCGGAAATAATATCGGAGAGCAAAAAATTATTGACGATTTGAAAATAAGCACCAAAGTAAACGAATATTATATCGACCGGATTGCTGTCGGATTGCCTGCATCTGTCATCTATCAGGGTAAGCAATATATATTGAAAATAACGAAGATAAATCCTGAAATAAGAGACCGTCTATTTGAAATCGACCTTGTGTTTGTCGATGAAAAACCCGATAATATACGCATCGGAAAAAGCTTTCGGATACAGATAGAATTGGGACAGCCCGAAAAGGCGTTGGTAGTCGATAAAGGCAATTTTTATCAGAACACCGGAGGGCAATGGGTGTTTAAGCTCAACGAACAAGGAAATAAAGCGATAAAAACAAACATCGTTATCGGTCGGCAAAACCCAAAACAATACGAGATTCTGGATGGGCTCAAAACAGGAGACCGTATTATTATTTCGGGATACGATAACTTCGGAGACGCACAGGAATTAATATTAAAGTAAAACAATGATATCATGCTAAAACACTATTTTAAGATTACAGTTAGAAGCCTGATAAAAGACAGAAGGTACTCTTTTATCAACATCGTCGGACTATCAGTAGCAATAGCCTGCTGCTTCCTGCTCATCTTTTGGATAAAGTTTGAATTGAGTTTCGAGGATGGTTACCCCAAAGGCAATCAGATTTATCGTGTAATGAAAGTTGAAAATCGTATCGATGGGCTACACAAATCAGCCTATATAAGACCTACAGTGGCGGAAGAACTAAAAACAACATTTCCGCAAATAGAAGCTGCCACATTTATGTCGCATGAGAATTTGCCTTTTGTTAGGGAAGATAAAAGTGGCGAGGATGGTATTAGTATAGACTATGTAACAACAAATAAGGATTTTTTAAAGATGTTTTCGTTTGTCTATCTCGAAGGTTCTCCGCAAAATATCGTTAACAACCGAGGAGTTCTTATAACAAAAGATGCTGCATATAAATTCTTCGGTAACGAATCTCCTATAGGTAAATCAATCACTTTCGGTATAAGCTTGACCTGTACCATTGAAGCTGTAGTTGAGTTGCCACGTAATACGCAGGTAAGATTTGATGTATTGAGTATTGATGGTCATAACTCGGGAGGTACACATTACATAATGATGAAAGAAAACGCTGAGGTCACACCCGAATTTAAGCGGCAGATAGCAGATTTTTTATCCACACAAGGCGAAACGAAAGATAAACTGGTTCTCCAACCCTTGAAAGACATTCATCTGCATTCTCCCAAGGAAGTAGCAATCAATACCAGATGGGAGGTATACGGCAATCTCGAACAAATCTATCTTTTTTCGGCCGCGGTAATACTAATACTCATCATCGCTATTATCAATTATATAAACACATCCATAGCTCGTGCCCTAAGCAGGATGAAAGAAGTTGGAGTACGCAAGGTTACAGGTGCGACCAAACGGCAGTTGAAAGAACGTTTTCTATTCGAATCGTTCTTTATATCCGCTATATCTGTTATTGTTGCTTTAGCTTTGGTCAAATTCTTCTTTCCGGTATTTAGTAAAATAATGGGAACCCAAACTGCTTTCAGTTTCGATCTACAGTCTGCCCTGATTGCTATTGCCGTGTGTATAATCATCAGCCTGCTATCGGGTGGATATGCGGCATTTTATCTATCTTCATTCAGCCCTAAACTTGTGATGCGAGGCGGTTCAAATACAGGATCGAAAGAAGGATTAAGGAAAGCACTGATTGGTTTACAGTTTTTTATATCCATCTCTATTCTTATGTGCACAACAATTATTTACAAACAGATAAATGCAATATTTAATGCCGATACCGGAGTTAACCGTGAGAACATCATTGTGTTGGAAACGTCGTTCTGGTACGATGCCGAAAATTTTATACAGATCATAAAGAAAGAAAACTCTAATATAATTGCGGCTTCAATAGCAATGAGTGCACCCTATAATTCAAGCTGGGGATATAGCGGCATATCGTGGGAAGGAAGTAGTGATGAAGTCAAAAATGTGGAATTTACCGAAATATCCTGTGATACGCATTATGCTAATACATTCGGGTTAAAAGTTATTGAGGGAGAGTTTATAAAACCGGGATTGAAATGGTGGCAATGGACTGAGGATAAATCATTTGATATTGTGATAAACGAATCATTCAAAAAAATGATGGGAGAAGCGAATCCGATAGGCATTACCGTTACTTATGGCTTTGGGCGTCAAGGCAAGATTATAGGAGTAGTCAAAGATTTTAATTTCAAGCCTCTAAGAGAAAAGATAAGCCCGTTGATAATAAGTTTTAACCCCGAAACATGCTTTAATGTATATGTGAAAACCACAGGCAAAGATAAACAAGCCACACTGGAATATATATTGGGAAAGTATAAGGAGATGAAACCCGGCTATGCTAAAAGACCTGTAGCCTATCATACTGTAGACGATGAATATAAAGAAATGTATGCAGTAGAATTAAGAACAGCACATATGCTCTCGGTATTCTCTGTTATTTCTTTTGTTATCTCCTTATTGGGTATTATCAGCATGGTATCGTTTATGGTCGAAAAACGGACTAAAGAAATAGCTATCCGTAAGATAAACGGAGCTTCAATCAAAGACATCAGTATACTTTTCATTACCGGTATAGCCAAGGTAGGACTTGTAGCTTCTGCTATATCGATACCTATATGCTATGTTATCATGTATCAATGGTTGGAAGGATTTATATATCGCACCGCATTGAGTTGGTGGATATTTGCCCTTATACCATTATTCATGCTCTTGATCACTGCATTAGTAATAATTGTACAGATATATTATACAGCCAGACAAAGTCCCGTAGAATCCCTTAGAAGCGAGTGAGTAATTAACTTATAAAAATGAATAGATTATGAAAATTTTAGTCACATTATGTTTTGTCTTATCACTGTTCCTTATTTCATGCAATAGTAACAGTTCGAAACAAACTCTTTCTTCTGAAAATATTTCAGATGATGTTACCAAAGAAAATAATGAAACGAATGATTTTGTAGAATTAAATCATCCGAAAAAAAATGCTGCTACAGTTTATGAAAAGAAAGCTCCTCAATCTACTACATTAGACAATGATACTACAGTTTATGAGATGCCTGCAACTACTGCCGCATTAGAAAGCGCTGTTGATTATTTCAGAGCTAATAATAGGTATAAAGACTGGGATAAAAAGAATAAAAAAACAGTACTAATCAAAGGTATAACTGAAAAAAATGGTTCAATATCTAATGTGAAAATATTTCGGGATGGTTCCGGAATTCATGAGTTGGATAGCGAAGCTATTCGTCTAATTAAACAAGCGAAGCTGACTCCGGCAAGAAATGAAAAAAATGAAATAGTAAGAAGCTTCTGGATGATAGCAATCCATTTTCCAGCCGAATAGCACATCTATGCTCTACGACGAGCTAACCGATAAGGAAATGTTAGTAATGATTTTAGAATAAAAACAATGAAAATACACCTTATAGTAATCTGTGTTGGTATATTAGCCATCGCAGCATGTAGCCGGCAAAAAAAACAATCACTGGAATCTATAGATAATGAAGATGCCATAGAAAAATATGCCGGCGATACATTATCCAATCAAAAAGGGATAAGATATACACAATCCCGGGCTATCGACCGGAACGACCCTCCCATTGTACTGGATATATCAGGTAAGTGTGAAATCAAAGATTTGAACCTGTCCGACTATTATTCTAAAGTAAAATATGTGAAGCTGAAGCATCCCGAAGCAGAGTCAGGAAAACAGTTTTTTATTAAAGAAGGTATGATCTTTATAAGCAATGTATTTACCTCTATAAATTTAGACTTGTCGGTTAAGATAACAGATAATTATATTCTGGTCGGCGATGCTTTATACGGATTGCACTGTTATGACAAATTAGGCAATTTCGTATACACAATAACATCTATGGAAAATCCACCTAAATACCATAAAACAGGTATGAGAATAGATTTGCTGGATGTCAAAAATTTTATGAGTAATTATTACATTCTGGGTGATATATGTATGTTTACAACTGTAGATAAAGGCAAAACAAGTTTAAACTTTCACAACTTATCTTCACGTAAAACGGAGTATAAAAAGATGTATGCAGTACATAAGGCATTACCCTTGAATGCCGAGAATAAAAATTTCATTGATTACTGTTACAACGTAGAAGATAAAGCCCATAAACCATTTATATATAGCTTTAATTCGAATGGAGACACATTATGTCAGTTTATCAATTACAATGATATCCCTGTTATCAAAACAACATATCATAATCCGGGGCCGGGCAATATATATTATTACGATAATCAATTAAGCATTCGGCAGGTTGGTAATGATACGCTTTTTCGCTTTGTTTCCGAAAAAAGGCTTAACCCGGCATACATTATACATGCAGGGAAATATAAGGCTAATATGGAAAATATTACAAAGGAAAAAAACGGAAACAAAAGATTACCCGGACATCTGTTGGAAACAAAAGACTTTTTGTTATTCTCGTACGATGAATATAGCAGTGACGACTATAAAAGTAACCAGCCTCATTGCTGCTTTTTAGATAAAAGCACACAAAGGTTTTACCAAACACCCGATAAGAAAAAAACCGACATAATTATGATAAGCAACTCACTACGGGATGGAATCCCCTTTCTGCTAGACAAAACGGAATTTAATGGTAAGTCCATCTACACATACTATTCGCGAAATATGCTGAAAGCGATGATAGAAGACCCCTAATTTCAAAACATTGCCGCAATCGCAACAGGAAAAGACAAAGTCGTTGTATAGCGAATTACCGGAACAAGAAATTCTAGTGATGATTTTAGAATAAAAAATACAGAAATAATTTATTTACAATCGATAAAAAACAATTATAGCTATGATTAAAACAGAAAACCTGCAAAAAGTGTTTCGTACCGACGAAGTCGAAACATGGGCACTGAATAATATCACTCTGGAAATAAAAGAAGGCGAATTTGTCGCCATCATGGGACCATCGGGATGTGGTAAATCAACACTACTGAATATAGTGGGGTTACTCGATAGCCCAACAGGAGGGAAATATTTCTTGAACGGAACAGATGTCAGCAATTATAAAGAATCGCAATGTACCAAGCTCCGCAAAGGAGTTATCGGGTTTGTTTTTCAAAGTTTCAATTTGATTGATGAGCTGAATGTATTTGAGAATATAGAGCTACCATTGTTATACATGGGATTCCCTTCATCGGAACGAAAGGTAAAAGTGCGGCAGGCGATGGACAGAATGCAAATAAGCCATCGGGAGAAACATTTTCCTCAACAACTATCGGGAGGTCAGCAACAGCGCGTTGCCATAGCCCGTGCAGTCGTAGCCAATCCCAAACTGATTTTGGCAGACGAGCCAACGGGTAACCTGGATTCCCGCAACGGAAAGGAAGTTATGGACTTATTAACCGAACTCAACAACGACGGTACTAGCATCGTGATGGTAACTCATAGCCAGCATGATGCGGAATATGCTTCGAGAATCGTCAATCTCTTTGACGGGCAATTAGTTTCGCAAGTCAAGTTATAAAAAGCGTCTGACAGAGTTGTCGGAGTAACACGGAGTAAAACAGAAAAACTCCGTGAAACTCCTTTTATTCTGTGGTTAAATAAAAAGTCAAGACAACTTCTGTATAAGATAATCTATTCTTTCAGGTATTTTTCCCACATAATCCTTAAGTAAACTTTTGATGATATCATTCCATCCCACAACAAAGCTGTCTCTTTCCATATTGGAGTCGTCTCCGCTAAATGACTTTACACTCTCATGCGTTAGTATCACTTTTGTTTTGCCTTTAAGTTCAGACAATTCAAAGCTTGCAATAGAGTATCCATCATTCATAATCGGGGGATTTTTTATGATGCCTGACAATAATATACTGCGTATTTTTAATACCCTTTTCCTCCATATACTCCTTAGCCAGTTGAAAAAAATCATAGGTCATTCTTGCTGTATCTTCAAGCGAGAAGGATATCGGGATATGTCCGACAGGTTGTTTTATCTCCTTCCTGCCTGAACGCTGTACAGCAAAGCTGCGGATAATACTCTTGGCACTATCCGCAAACACTCCCTCTGCTTCGAGTAGCTCATGTGAATCATTCATCACATAACGCACACAGCCACCGAAACCTTTCCCCTTGATACCCGAAAGTTTACGCATCATATCTAATTCCTCCACTGTAAAACGTGATTTCACACCTCCGCTTAAAGTCATTTTTCTCGCATATCGGGTAGCAGTTAGCCCCACTTTCAATGCTCTCCGCTGTACGATTGTGTAATCTTCGGGAGCCAATTTGAGGTTTATTGACTTCGATAATTTGTCCTTCTCCTTTCTCGGACGACCTACATTTTTCTTTTTAGTTCCCTGCGAGACTTTCCGCTATTGCTTTACACTACACAGCAAAAAGACTCTCGGTCAGAGAAGTGAAGCGTATTTTGAAATACACTTCTGCCCAATCTTCGATTCTAATGTTCTGTTTCCATCTCAATACAAAGAAATAGGAAGCCAATAAAACGGCAAGATCGAAGCCCTGGCGGGTTTTATCGGAAATCTGCGTTCATGCGAACAGTATTTCCTGATAAAAACCTTGCCTATTTTATTTTGCTTCCCAAAAGTGGTGTATATAAGATGTTAAAAAAAGAAGAGTATGAAATTGAGGGGGTGTCCGGATTGGAGGGGCTATTCTGGCAGAAAAGAGTGTTTATTTATCCGATTCATTACCAATACAATAAACCCCTTTCCTATCCCTGCACTTTGTTGTCCTGTCAAGCCTATCAAAACAGCTGTATTCGGGTATATGAGACATCATTTACCCATCGGGTCAAAGCAGAGAGTACGCATCAATTTACATTTTTGTTGATACAGTCTACTGTCTTCACAATAGAATAAATATTTTTATCCTTCCCTCTTCATTAATCTAGCCGAATACGGTGCCAACAAATTCATTCTTTGAGGCTCTAAAAACATCATTTTCCGCATTTTTATCAAAAAATCTCATGTCCATTATAATCAATGTTTGTGGTAGTATTTGGCGTTGATTGGCTTAGCAGCTACTAAGCCAATTGCTTAGCTAATCGATTTGTTATCTGGTTGGTTAATAGGTTAATAGGCTAATGGCTTAACTGCCAAGCTCACAAGCAAACGAATTGACTAGCTAGTTAATCGGTAAGCAGACCAACCAAGTCTCTGGCCAACAAGCCAACAAGCTAATCAACCGGCTAATCAGCTATCCGGTTAACCGGTTAGCCGGATAGCCATATATACAGCTCATAATTAGCGATATACATTTTATTAAATAAAGGCACATTCAGGACTTACTACCTATATTCGGCAGGAACGCTTCTCTTTTTTGAATGAAGAGTATGGGAGGTTGAAATGGAGCGACTAATCAGTGAATAATGATCAATCAACAATCAACGTCAATCCCCCAACTGAAAGAAAGTAATGAGAGGGAGCTTAAAAAAGACTTTGCGTCTTTGCGTCCTTTGCGTTTAAAAACAACTAGCATTTTGAAGAAAAACTTATAATACTATCAAACATGGAACTTGCAAAAATAAAGAAACGATTAGCTTATGCGGCGGCATTTCTGATTATGCTTTCGTCGCATTACCTGATAAATGAAATCCGTCCCGACAGACAATACAGGACTGAGGCAAATAGCACAAAATCATTTACTCTGTGTATGGATTACATCGCCGGGGCAGAGTATTACCGACTGAACTGTCCCGTATGTCGAAAGCTGATAGACGCTCTGAGTGTTAACACCACCCTTAACAGATAACAATAAGAATGAAACATAACATAAACCTCCCCTCTGTATTGGTCTGGATAATCTATCCCGTAACCTTTACCCTCTTCATTATTTTTTGTTTTATGACCTGTAACAGCAAACCATTAGGTAGCAAAGATGCAAAAGTATCTACCCAAAATCAGACACCCGGGTTTGTGATGGTATCCATACCCGACAGCCTTAAACAGCCTAAAGACAGGGCTGAGTATCTCGTAAACCATTACTGGGACAACTTCAATTTTTCAGATACAAGCTATACACATCTGCCCGAAGTAACCGAACAGGCATTTGCCAACTACATCGAAATATTACCGCATACCCAAAAAGAAATCGCAGATACCTCTATCAACACATTGCTCAACAAAGCCAAAGAAGAACAAACAGGAACGATGTACCCTTACTTCTGTGACCTGTTCAAAAAATACCTGTATGAACCGAACTCTCCTCTGCGTAACGATGACTTCTATATACCCGTTGTCCGATATATCATAAACGACAGTATAAGCGATGAAGCGGAGAAAGAGCGTGCAAATTCCAATTGGTGATGATGCTGAAAAACCGTATCGGAGAACAGGCAACCGATTTCAGTTACACACTCGCATCGGGAAAAACAGGGACACTTCATCAAGTCAAGAGTGACTATAGCCTGCTCTTATTCTACAATCCCGACTGTCATGCCTGTGAAGAAACGATTGCAGGGATAAAAGCATCGCCCATACTCAGCCAACTTATACAAAGCAAAACACTTACGATACTCTCTTTTTACCCTGATGCCGATATAGCGATATGGAAAAAGCACCTGATCGATATTCCAAAAGATTGGATCAACGGCTATGATAAAGAGCTTGCGGTACAGAACAAACGTTTGTACGACCTTAAAGCCATTCCTTCGCTTTACCTGCTGGATAAGAATAAGAACGTGCTTTTAAAAGATACGGAACTCACACTGATTGAAGAATACTTAAAAACAAAGAATAAATAAGAAATAAATAATGTGGAACATAGCTAAAAGGAAAAACAACTCTACGATGGTTGAATATAGCTGTTTTTCAGCGAGTGTAATTATCGAAGGCAATCTGAACGGCAATGACAATATACGCATTGACGGAATAATAACCGGCAATATCAGTTGTTCGGCAAAGATTGTCGTAGGACAAAAGGGAATCGTTACAGGCGATATAAACTGTGCGGAGATAGAAGTATCGGGAAGTCTGACGGGCAATGTGCAGGTAACAGAACTGCTGCTACTGCACGCCAACTCCACTTATCAAGGCAATGCTTTGGTCAAAGAGATTCAGATAGAGCCGGGAGCTGTTTTTTTCGGCACTTGTAAAATGCCATCCTCCCGATCTGCCCGGATTGGTGACGAACCCGGGCATCATCTGATGAATATATTAACCAAAAATAAAGACCATTAAAAACCAACCAATCAATAATATGAACAAATATAATTTACTCCCAATCAAAGCACTGATCGTAATAATAGCTCTCGGCATTGCAGTGACAGCAATGACCGTATTAACGATTCTTTGCCTTACAGCCACGAGTGCTTTTGGTTAAAGCATCAACCTGCACTTTGCTTTACCGGACAACAAAAGCAGAGCGATTTAAAAAGGGACACAACTAAACAATCAAATTAAAAGCAGACCAAACAACAAAGCTCAAATTGAATAGGAATAAATACCTGCCCATGAATTAACGTGCCGCCCGATAGCAATGTTCATCCCAAATGACAGCTTTCAAGGAGGTATAATTAAAAACTCATAAAAACAGTATTTATGAAACAATTTGTGAAATCACTTCAACAGGAAGTGCAGGCAAAGCTTTGCCGTATCGAAAAACAAGAGGGAGATGTATTGAAGAAAATGCATGACGGAGTCCTGTGTCTGGAAGAATCTTTCGTACGTCTGAAAACATTTATGAAGGCTTACAGCTTTGAGGATGGGTCGCAGGAAATCCTGTTCTTCAAAAAGTACAAACCCGAACTGGCCTGTCACCTGATCTTTTACCGCAAGAAGTACAGCATCGAACTTAGCCGCCCGGCGGGAGGACATGCGGGTCAGATCACCTATTTGGAAAAAGAGCTGTCCCGCATCCGTGACTACTTCGACAAGACGGCAAGTTTCTACTGTTACTACCGCTCAGGCGGTACCCATCTGGATCACCTTTATTTTCTACGCCGCAAACCCTGTATCGGAATGCACCTCGAATCGTTCTGCGACGAGCGTGACCCGTCGTTTTCGACTGTCGCTGATTTTCAGGTGGCCAAGATACGGGCGAACGAACTGCTGGAGGATTACCTCAAGGAAAAGATTTGGAGTCTCCAACAAGAGCCAAACCAAGACGAGCTGTATGCCCTGCCTAAAACAAAAGTGACTTGGACAAGCAAAAAGATCGATTTGCTGGAACTAATCTATGAGCTTTATTGTGCCCGGTCATTGAATAACGGACAGATCAGTATAAACAAACTGGTGGCATATTTTGAATCCGTATTCAATATCGATCTGTCTTCCACTTCCGAGCGAGCGTGGTATAATCTGACCATCCGGGAAAACCCCACCACTTTTTTGGATAGGATGCGTAAGCTCTTTCGGGAAAGGATGGAGGATGAATACCGGAAGAATACCGGCAAGAATAAAGGGAAGAAACCCGAAGATGATGACGATAACAGCTGAATCTCGGGGTAGATAAAAACAATTAGTTGAGTACTGTTTTTTTACGTAACTCTACTTCTGACAAATGAAAACAGGCTCCGGGTCTTTTCCCGAAGCCTGTTTTGTATTTTACATTATTTACTTTTTTCTCAAAAAACACAATTTTATTTCAGTAATTTGCGACTCTCCACCTCCTGCAATATCCTCATCTGTTGAATGGCTATCTGATTTAATTTGAGTAATCTATCTTTTTGAATCATATCCTCATTGATAAAAACGGCATTGATATTCTCCATATTGGAGAGGCATATAAGTTCGTTGATAGTTGCGTAGTCCCGGATATTGCCTTTCAAATCGGGGTTTGCATCCCGCCACTGTTTGGCAGTTATACCAAACAATGCTACGTTCAGTACGTCAGCTTCATTGGCATATACGATGGATATTTGTTGTGGTGTCAGCTCATCGGGGATAAGGTTGTGCTTAACCGCATCGGTATGGATATGGTAATTTATCTTTGATAGTTCCCTCTTCGCCGACCAACCGAGTTGATCCTGTTCTCGCTCTTTGAGATTTTGAAACTCACGGATCAGATACACCTTAAACTCAGGACTTATCCACATGGCAAACTCGAAAGCTACATCTTTGTGTGCATATGTTCCGCCATAACGACCCGCCTTAGAGATAATACCAATCGCATTGGTTCTTTCCGCCCACTCTTTAGCACTCAGGCGAAAACTATTTAGTCCGGCATAACTTTTAATTGTGTCGAATTCGGCACAATTAAAAGTTGGGTTGTTTACCTTTTCCCAAATACCAAGAAATTCTATTGTATTTCTGTTCCTCAGCCAGCTGGAAATAAAGAATTCTCCCTCTTTGGCTTTTATCATATCAGTCAATGAAATGTAATCGTTTTCATCATTGGTAATTATGGTTACCTCGGTTTCCTGTACTTTTATTTTTGCCATACTTCTTAAATTTTTCCTAAACTCCTCATTTTCGATGGGTTTAGAATTTATCCTGTAAAATTAGTTGAAAATGTTGATATTCTTTGTGCTTGTTGCCTTTTAGTGGATCGAATTCGATCCCCCTGAAAGTTAGTTTATCAGTTCAGCATTGCCTTCTGCAAAGGCAATACCAGCACTTCCGTTATGTCGTGCCTGGCTACCTTCTTCATTACCCAATTGCGGAATCTCTCCGTCTTTTCTTATTTTATATGAAATGCAACAGCACTCTGTTATTTTCCAGAATCGCTATTTTACGGTAATTTAAATTCTTTTGTTTTCCATCATAAAGAAGGACAATAACCGAGAATCCAAAACTTGCTCCGAAATTCTTCTGGGGTTGAAACGCTAAAGACGAGCGGTAACCGGCATCTACAAATACATCAATTTTAGGACGATAAGCCATATCTATTGTAGCTTTATCGTTGATTAATTTTAAGCTGTCTATTTCAAACTGTTTGAAGAAAACCGACTCTTCATTATTAGAAATTTCTTTAAGGAATAAAACCGGTTCTGCCAATCCTTCGACTTCTGCCATATGAATACCACAGAGGTAATTAAGAATGCCGAAGTTTGTTTGGTAAACCATTTCAAGTTGTTTTATTTTTATTATCTGCTCTTGGTAGTTAACCAAAAAAGACAAATAATCGGTTTGTTTATAAACATTCTTTTCTGTCAGCTTTTTTAATGCTTTTTCTTCCTTAGTTGATATTTCGTTTATTTCTCGGTAGAGGTCTAAATCCTGCTGATTTCCGTAAGTCAGCAGATACTGATCGATAACTGTTCGTTCCAAATCTTTCGAGGATATCTTCGCCGCATTTTTAAGTCTTTCCTTCTCGATATGAACCGACTGGAATTGCGTCTTCATATTTTTACCACCTAATATGGTTTTGCTAAGAATTACCGTAGCAGCTATATCCGATCCGTTGGTTACAACTTCATCGTATCCATAACCTGATATAACAGGAGCATGGCTATTGACGCTCGCAAAATTTAATTGAGGCAGGTTGGCACTTTTTATCAGCAGGCTATCCAGTGTGCTTATCTCCTGCTGGCTGTGAGCCTCTTTAAGCAGCGGGCTATTTGATAAAGCAGCCTGAATAAAATAGCTGAGATCTTTCTGCTGCCCGTTTACCGGTAAAGCCGTTAACATCAATAACAAAGAGAAAAAGCCTATTCTACTCATTAATTCCACGCTTGACTTTATTTGAAAAATTAAAAGACAACTCTTTAATCGGTATCAAATATACCGGCTGAATTCTGTAGGAATTTTGAATCTGGAAATAATACAGCAGGTAGCGTAAAATTCAAAATGTCTACGAAATTGACTACTATTTTTGAGCGAATATTTTACTTAAGAAAGTGATGCTCAAAAAAATATTACCATACGAACGTGATTTGTTTTTCCTGATCAATAGCTCCCATACAAGCTTTTGGGATAATGTTATGTGGCTATTTTCAGGTTCAATCATATGGATTCCTATAATCCTCTTCTTTTTGATCTCCCTTGTTTATAAGAAAAAATGGAAGGAATGGTTACCTGTTTTAATTGCAATAGTGCTTTTATTCGTTTTTTGTGATCAGTTTTCTTCTCATATCTGCAAGCCTTTATTTACTCGACTTCGCCCGACGCATCATCCTGATTTCATGAACGATGTAAGAACTTTATATGGTTATGTTAAGAAAGACTATGATTCAAAATCAGGTTTGACTCCACTTTATGTTCGTTATAACTATGATCGGACAAAGCGGACTTTAATATCAACTGGATTCTCTATAAAATATGAGCATTGGGATGATAAAAAGAAGTGCGTGAAAAGGGTTTGTCCCGAGTATGACGAAATAGAAGTAGTCTTGAATAAGATATATATGCGTCTTTCAAATATTTTAGCATTTGCTAATGAGAATGATCTAGACCCCACTATAGATTTTATACTTAAGGAATTGGCTGTAGAGCGAGAGTACGAACAAAAACAAGCTAGAATCAACATGTTTGACTTACTTGAAAAGTATATTGTAGAAAAAACACCTATGGTATCTATAGATCAAGTCAAAGACTACAAGACTTTAAGGAAACATTTGACTAATTTCAAAGAATACTCCTCACAGCCTGTTACATTTCGTAACCTGAATATGAAGTTCTATAATGAGTTTATGGACTATCTTTCTAATAAAGCCGTAAAACGTGATGGAGCAGTGGGATTATTAACCAACTCGGCAGGAAAGGTTATTCGATTGCTAAAAGGCTTTGTGAACTATCAAGTTGCAAAAAAAGTAATTCCGCCAGTTGATCTAAAAGTGTTCAAAGTCGTAGAGGAAGAAACAGATGCTATTGCTTTAAATGAAAAAGAACTAGGAATCATATATAATTTAGATTTAAGAGAAGATAAAGAATTGGAAGAAATACGGGATGTATTTATTGTTGGATGTTACACAGGGCTTCGATATAGTGATCTTTCCACTCTCACATCTGATCATATTGATTTGAATATGGAAGTAATCAGCCTTAAGCAACGCAAGGTACATAAAGCCGTTATTATTCCAATGATTGACTATGTACCTGATATTCTCAAAAAATACAATTACGAACTCCCTCAGATAAGCAGTTATAAATTTAATGAACGGGTCAAAGAAATAGGGCAGAAAGCTAAATTGAAGCAAAAAGTAGAAATTGTCCGTAAAAAAGGGAATACTCGTGTAAGTAATATTTATGAAAAATGGCAATTAATATCTTCTCATACGTGTCGCCGTTCGTTTTGTACAAATATGTACCTCTCGGGATTCCCTGCCGAAGAGCTAATGAAAATATCGGGACACAAAAGCCTTGCTGCATTTATGCGTTATATCAAGGTCGATAATTTTCAGGCTGCCAATAGGCTTAAAGCGTTGAGAAATGGCTTGAATAAGGTAAAATAATCTATTATATAGAATATAATTTTGTTTTAATACGTTGCAATATATTCGAGTGTGAAAGAATATTTGTACATTTGAAGAAATAAATTCAGTCATGGACGATAAATTTGCATCTTTAGAAAAATATAACTTCTGGAACGGAAATGTTCCTGAATTGGGATTTACACGTAAGGATTACACCGATAAGATTTTTGATTATACCGGAAATAAGTTAATCAAGGTACTGGTTGGGCAACGCCGTGCAGGAAAAAGCTATATCCTTCGCCAAATAGCACATAGACTCATTAGTGAAGGAGTTAATCCGAAAAATATTTTCTATATCAATAAAGAATTCACGGATTTTGATTTTATCGGAAATTATAAAGATCTCAGGACTTTGCTCAATCTATATAAAGATAAGTTACAACCTTCGGGGAAGGTATATCTTTTCATTGACGAGATTCAAAATGTAGAGGGATGGGAACATTTTGTCAATTCTCATTCACAGGATTATGTAGACAGTTATGAAATATTTATAAGCGGGTCTAACTCTAAGATGTTATCGGGAGAACTGGCAACTTTATTATCAGGGCGATATGTGAATTTTGAAATATTACCGTTCAGCTTCAATGAATATGTAGGTATAACGAATGCAACTGTTTCAAAGCAAAGCTATATTGATTATATGGAAAGTGGGGCTTTGCCAGAGTTGTTTGTTTTGCCTAATGTTGAGACTAAACGTAATTATATATCCGCAATCAAAGACACTGTACTTTTACGAGACATTATACAACGCCATAATATCAAAGATCCCAAATTATTGGAAGATATTTTTGTCTATTTGGTAAACAACGCTGCTAATCTGGTATCAATAACCAATATCGTTAATTTCTTTAAAAGTAATAAACGAAAGACGACTTATGATACACTTTCTAATTACATCGGTTTCATAGAAGATACATTTCTGGTTCATAAGGTCGAACGATATGACATTAGAGGAAAGGATACCATTTCGGGGAACTGCAAATATTACATTAATGACTTGTCTTTCAAGAATTATCTGTATCCCGGATTTGGCTATGGTATAGGTTATAAATTAGAGAACCTTATTTATCTGGAGCTTCGCAGAGCAGGATATGAGGTATATGTTGGTGCAATGAGAGATAAAGAGGTTGATTTCGTTGCTAAAAAAGGGGATCGTGTCATTTATCTTCAAAGTACGTATCTAATGGCTGACGAACAAACCGCCAAACGTGAATATGCACCATTGGAAGCTATACAGGATAATTATGAAAAGTTTGTTGTTTCTCTGGATGATATTTCTCTGCCTTCTAATGAGGGCATAAAGCATATTCAGGCGTGGAATCTGGGGGCGATTTTATAGAAAAAAAAAGCTTACTAGGATACACTCTCTTTTAATGCTTTTATTTTGTTTTGGTTAGACATTTATGGCGTTAATGTCTATTGGGAAACTTTTAAGGATAGCATTTTGAACTTCATAATTGTGCTTTAGGAAATACAATGCCCTTTCTCTGAAATTTGAAATCTTAAAATGTTTATTTGCAATCGTTGACAAGCCTTTGTTGTTAAATACTTTTATTGCATTAGTATAGTCTTTTATTCTTATGATTTTATCTAATTCAGCATTTCGTTCTTCATACCAAGTATCAATATTTATTTTTGATTTGAATTCTTTAAAATTTTGGATAATTTCATCCTTTGTATTGGCTTTATTAACATGTGATTCTGAGAAATAATGATTGACCTTTGATGTAATATAATTTGAAATTTGAAGTTCTTTTTGTAATTCTAAAGTATTTATTATCTCTTGTTTTATTGCCTCTACTAATTTTTCTTCATGATCGTATTTTGCTGCGAATAATTTCAAGAAATCTTCATCTAAAAATAAATTTTCAATTTCAGCATATGGTAATGAATATACACCCTTGTCCTTTAATGATGATAATTGGGATGGTACTCTGTGATCTGTATCGATTATTCCAATAGCCTTAGAGTGAAGATTAGGTATTATATTAAATGATTGTGTATCAGTTGATAACATCTTTACGTGTATTCACTGTGCAGACTGTTAGATTAGGAAATATTATTTCAAAAACTTGCTTGTCTAGACTCCTAACATCTGTACCTTCACAAAAAAGAATTTTTTTTCTACTTCCAAGCAATTTTAATAATAATTCGTCAGGAATTTTAGATTCAGGAAGATGCTCTATTTCCCAAATGTGCCTTGCCAGAATGTCATATTTAAATGATTTAATCCATGCCTTTTTTGCATTTACCCTGCAAGAAGCAAATTCTAAATCGTGTGTTAAATAAATAAACAAACAGTCAACTCTAATATCTTCCAGCTTGTTCCATAGCTGAGCGGTTACCGTTTTATGTAAATACATTTCAGGCTCATCAACAACTACAATACTATTTGCAGGAGCCTGTATTACATGGGCAATATTGTATAAAATAACTTTTTCTCCATCACTCATATTATAAAGAGAATAATTACTTATTCCATCACCTGATAATTGTAATTTATAGCCATTTTCACATGTTATCTTACG
Source organism: Indolivaga alginatilytica (assembly GCF_003201355.1). Classification (GTDB taxonomy): domain Bacteria; phylum Bacteroidota; class Bacteroidia; order Bacteroidales; family Dysgonomonadaceae; genus Dysgonomonas_A; species Dysgonomonas_A alginatilytica. Next base: position 3,246 of record NZ_QICL01000042.1, on the reverse strand, counting down.
ATGTTTTATTAGAGACTCCCAAATTTCGATAGCTTTTTCAAGGTTACTCTTTATAGAATAATCTGCTTTCTGACCCGATTTGTTCTGAGCATCTCGTTTGTGAATCATTTCATTATTCTCAGACAACAAATTGTCTAATACTATCTTAAAATCCCGCCCAAAATCTTGCATATACGTATATGGAACTGAGTCCTCTTTGCTTACATCAAAGGTTACTTTGCTATCCCTTGCTTTTTTTTGTAGCTCTTCTAGATTCTTTTTTGTAGTATTTGAACCTAAAAGTCCATTGTAGGATGGTACTATCATAATTTTTTGAGCCGGAATGACAACACCTGATTTTGATGTGATAATTTCTTTGAGCGTATTTGCTAGGATAGTTTTTCCGCTACCATTCGCTCCCACAATAACTATGTTAGAGTTGAAGTAGCCCAAATAAGAGAAAAGATAACGAACTCTAACTAACTTTTCTGTATAATCAAATGTTTCCCATGGTGTAAAATCGCTTCTATCAATGCCTTTATTGATGTTTTCGATAAATTGTTGAGTGCCTGAATTATACTTCGTAAGGATATCTGAAAAAAGAGCATAATAATACTCACTGATCAATTCCTTATCAATATCATCTCTAAACTGAATTAGTTCTTTCGACATTTGGATGATGCAATCAGGAAATTTATCATTCCATTGAATGGAAGAGCATTCTTTTGTAAGTTTAATCGCCTCATCTGTAATTGCTAGCAAGCTACTTTTGTCAATTATTTCACTCATAATTAGTTTGTTTCAAAATTACAATCTTAGGATTAGGCGTTTTGAATTTTAGTATGTAAACCAAATCCCTTACTTCCTCTCCTTCAACACCTCGTGCAACAAAAGAATCGTCTCCTCCTTCTCTTTCAACATCCTTTCATAAAGAGCAGTCTTTTCTTCGTAAAGCTCTACAACTTTATCAATAGGGTTAAATGTTGGATATGAGTTTAAGATGGCTGCATTATCTTTAAAATCAGTAAATGTACCTGAAAATATATTTATAGCAGTACCCTGTTCAAGCTCAGTAATAGCCTCCACGGGGATATCCAGCGCCTTCGCAATCCTCTCCAATATCTCCTGCTCTATCTTATCCTTCTTCTCATAACCCGATAAAGTCGCCTGTGACACACCTATCTGTTCGGCAAGAACATCCTGATTGATGTTACGCCATTCTCTCCAACGTCTCACGTTAGCACCATGATTGCTTTTCTTAACTGCTGCCTCCATTATTTATTTCTTTGTATATGATTTCATTAATACAAAAATAGAAATTAAATCCGAGTAATTTTTTATTTTTCCGTATAATATTTTAACACAAAAAGATAAATAATATCACATTCATTTCCAATATTATATTATCCTATTTAATAGATTATTGCATGTTACTGCTCTTCCTTTGTCCATCGAATAAATATAAAGCACTATGGAAAACATACATCAAGACAAATACAAAGCCTATTCAGAACAAATCACGTTAGGGCGTTTAGCTATAAATGCGTCTTTACAAACAGTTAAATCCGTATTCCTCAGTCGGGAACAATACGAAATACTCTATTCCTATAAAGACAAGAAAGAGACCAGTCTCGAAATTAGGTTTGACTCGTCCACATTAGTCTGCCTGTTCGATGGCAATAATATGTGTGAAGGTGTGTACCTGTTCTTAGACGATGTAGTGGATATCACTCATTGTATAGAATATTGCAATAATACATACTCCTGTGATGCGGTTCTTCAAGGCTGGGTAGTAAACAACTGTCTTATTCGGCTCAATACGGACAATAAGGAATGCGGTTTATTGATTCTGCCCATCAAAAAAGACAGGGGATCATAATTTGATCCCCTGTTCAACACTTGTAAATAAAAAGAGATGTCTTATTTATCTTCTCTGCCGCTGTCCATTCCTAGGTTGATTCACCTTTATGCCTAGATACTCAAAGAATTTCTGTTTCTGCTCCCTGAACCAACCGCTATACTCTTTTCCTTCAATAGCCAGAAATGGAGTATTGTCTTTTGGGCTTTTATCAATCGTTATTTTGGCATTATCAGCCTCAAAGTGCTGACCGTGTTCGGGAGAGAATAATTTACCTGTATAAAAGGCATCTTTACCCGAAAACGCTTGCTTGGCTATATGATAAGGCAATTGAATGGTCTCACACACTCGCAATATAAAATCATATTCTTTTAATGCAGGTATACAGTCGAACAGCTTATCCAGTTTACTCCTTAGAATATTGCTGGTGCTGTCCTTTTCAAGAATAGACCTGTCTTTTTCGGCAATGTCTTTTTTTGCCTGTTTGCTGACAGCTTCTTTCTCTTCCTGTAAGGTTTCAATTTCCTGTCTTAGCTCATTGTTTTCTGCTTCGAGCTTCTTGGCTTTGCGGTTTCCCATCAATGATCCTATACCATCCGAAATATTTTTAGCTGTTTTCTTCAAAGATTTTTCCACACCCAACATTTTTACTTCGGTTTTAGCTTCTTGAACTAGCTTTTGGTTTTCCTTCAGTTCACTCTGCTTTTTGTCAGCCTGTTCTTGCAGGGCAGACAAGCGAAGTTGCTCTTGTGCTTCTTTTTGCTGTAAAAGCTTGACGGCTTGCCGTTCCTGTTCTTTCTCCTGCTGCAACGAACCTATCTCCTCTTTTATGGTTTCGGTTTGTAAAAATATATTCCTGTAATATTCATACGTTTCTGTATGCTTCGCCTTCGACCCATCAATGCCTCTATCCAATCCGTAAGGTTTCATCCATTCCGCATACGAGTTCTGATATTCTTTAAGTTTATTCCTTGCCATCACATCATCGGCACACAATCGGGAGGTATCTTTACTTTTCTTCTTATACTCTTTCTTACCAAAGCTTATCTCTTGCTTCTTACTGTCCTTTACCTTTCTTCTTTCACCAGTTACTATAGGTACAACGGTTGCATGAATATGAGGTGTCTTCTCATCCATATGTAAAATGGCAGATACTAGGTTCTTTTCTCCGTAGGTTTGTTTTAACCAATCGATATTATCAGTACACCAGTTATCAAGGTTTCCTGACTCTTCGATTTCTTTCATATCTTCATGTGTACCTGAGAGCATAATACGAATGGCACGCACCTGATCTTTGGATATTTTTCTTTTAACATCCGCATTCTCTATTCTATGTTGTATAGCTTCTGTCCGGCTATTCACTCCTTCGGGAAAGTGTATTAATTCCTTATTGAGGTGTGTACGGGTTT
>NZ_QICL01000041.1 GCF_003201355.1 Indolivaga alginatilytica | reverse complement strand
TTTGACAGTAATACTTTAACTCTGAATCGTATAAATCACAGATATACATATAAATCTTTATCAGTTTAAGCTCTTTCTTCTTGGGAATCATAACTAAAAAATAATGGGGATTATTCTTTTAAGTTAATGATTTTCAAGAGATTGAGCAAATATTCAATCGCTTATTTTATTGATTATAAATATTTTAACTAAATAAATCAGCGGAAAAGTTCAACTACTGATTCGCATTATTAATACAATGACAACAGTTTTAACAATCTATTACATATAAAATAAATCTATCGAAATATATAACTAAAAAACGAGAAAAAAACTCAGGGGATAATCATTATTAAGTCAAACTTATCAAGAGCCTGTCAATTTCTTTTTTTCTGATGATTACTAAATCCATATTGATTTAATTCTTTATATTTGTAATGAAAGTTTTAATATCAGTACAATATTAATCTGTACTAATTTCTAGACACAACGATAGATCTAAATTTAGAATAGGATGAAAAAATTTATTCCTCTGATATTTATCGGTTTATTCGCTTCATCGTGTTCTGACTCTGACAAGATTTTGGACGATGATGATTCTCAATTGCCAAATAGAGTAATCAATATACAAGTAAAGGCTAAACAACAAACCGGAAATATCTTTGAGCTAATACAATTTGATGTATATCCCGAAAATGGATTTTTCGCACTGGATATAGAAGACTCATATGATTCTTTGGTATGGACGGTTCCTGAGCTTGGTCGCTTTCACCTTTTTAGCGATAATTCTTTTACAACTCGATGGTCACAAAATTTCTTTCTTCCGTCCAGATACACATCCATTCTGTTGGGATATAAGGATAATAAGATCATACAAGCAGATACTACTTATATTGATATCCTCAACGATAAAGACTTTTTAGGTTTCAATTGGAAAGAGATAACCGAATCTGCCATGCATAACACAGGTTACGTAAATGTTTTGTCTGATGATTATGAGCTGGCAACATACGGCTCTTTCAAAGATAACCTTCCATCTATTGACTTACATTTATGGTCTGATAGAAACAAGAAAGAGACTGAGAGCGAATTTGCGAAAAGAAGCGAAGAAATTCTCTTCAATTATATCTGCTCCTTATATTCAAAACCAACCTATACTGCTGATAAAAACAATCTGCTTATGGAGAAATATAACGAACTATTCAAGAATAAAAAAGAAGGGGCAAAACCGCTAAACATATGGGTTACTGAAAAATCGAATATTGTTCTATACACATTTAAAGAAGAATATGCCGACTATTATAAATACAGAATTCACGCAGAACCCAATCAAAATTAAAATTGTACGAATCGCTATGATTTGACAAATTCATTTAATATCTTTACCTCAAGTTTTGGTGTCAGTTTCTGTACTCACAGAAATTGATGAAAAGAGAATCAGGTGTAAATCCTGAACAGACCCGCTGCTGTAAGCTCTACAACAGTCTTTGAACAAATCTCACACCACTGTTTCGGATAACGAAACGGGAAGGGGTTCAAAGATGGAGCAAGTCAGAAGACCTGCCAGTACTTAACGGATTAATCCTCTCGGGTTTTAGAGGTGCAACGAACAAAAATGCAATAGCAGTCATCTTATTTTTAGAAAAGAATAATGATTCTATGTTGAATAGAATTTGCAGGTTAAGTGTGGTTTAAAAACTGACACACAACAGTATTACCTCTATTTTCTAATATATAGTAACTGTTTATTGTTCTCTATAAAATAAACAATTACATACGTGGAAACAGACAAATTCATTCAGGCTGATCGGTTTGCCAAACTTATACTCGACATGAGTACTTTATTACTTTCGTCAGGAGCTCATTGTGGACGTATCAATCGCAATGTACAACGCTTTGCAGATACATGGCATTTCAAGACCGATCTTTTCATTTCCTTTACGGGCGTCTCGGTAACTGTTGTTGACATGAATAACCCCGAAAACAAAGCAACAAGCAACAGACAAGCAACTACTCATGGTGTACATTACGGTATTCTTACCGAAATAAGTCTTCTCTCATGGAAAGCTTACGAAGAAAAGAGGTCAATAGATGAGGTCGAGAAATTACTTTCGGACATCCATCATACTCCACGACACAATAAATGGACTATACGCCTCGGTATCGGATTTGCTTGTGCTGCTCTATGTATACTGGCCGGTGGTGATTGGGTAAATGGCTCCATTGCTTTTCTGGCAGCTACTACGGGACTGATTGTAAGGCAACAAGTCATGGCTTGGAAATTCAATGCTATGATTGCCATTCTTTTATCGGCCTTTGCAACCACTATGATTTCGGGAATGGATATGCTCTATCATCTGGGAGAGTCTCCCGAAAGAACCATCGCAACCTCCGTTTTGTTTCTCATACCGGGTGTTCCTCTTATCAATTCGGTTATAGACCTCTTCGAAGGATACCTTCCTACGGCTTTGGCGCGTGGCATGTTCGGGGGCTTTGTACTCCTTTGCATTGCAGTAGGCATGTCGCTTAGTATTTCATTAATAGGAGTCGGTAACTTTTAAAAATTAGAAATATGACCGATTTTATATTTTTGATGTTCAAAGATGCGGCTTTTGCATTTTTTGTGGCTGTGGGGTTTGCTCTGCTCTTCGAAACACCTAAACGGGTTATATATGTGGCAGGATTATTAGGTGGAATAGGACATTGCATTCGGTTTATCCTCCTTCATTTCGATTTCGGACTGGTATCATCTACTCTCGCCGGATCTGTATTTATAGGTATAGCAGGTATATACTGTGCCCATAAGGTACATACACCTCCCATAGTATTTACAATGCCTGCCTGCATAACTATGATTCCCGGATTGTATGCTTATCGAACGATGATGGGCTGGATTAAAATTTACACGGATGGTTTGATGGCACAAGAGCCACATATTTTACAGGAAACGGCATACAATTTTATACTCACATCATCTTTATTATTTTCATTAGCGATAGGAATATGTGTAGGGGCTTTATTTTTCAGAAAGAAAAGTGCGAAAGAAATAAAACTTGGAAAAACTATTTTGATAAAACCTGAATAATTACACAGTAGTTTCTAATTATAGTATTTTGTATCAGAGGCTCTGAGCAGTGATTGTTCGGAGCTTTTGTTTAAGAAAAACAAGTATCAATTAATTCAACGGAACAAGTATTTAAACAACATTATATTTACTATAAAGAATGAACTCTCGTTTTTTTTACTATTTTTGTTTTTGATTTTGGTGGCATTAGTCTATTTCACGGACATATGCTGAAAAGGGAATCAGGTGCAAATCCTGAACAGACCCGCTGCTGTAAGCTCTACAACAGTCTTTGGACAAATCTCATACCACTGTTTCGGATAACGAAACGGGAAGGGGTTCAAAGATGGAGCAAGTCAGAAGACCTGCCAAAATAAATATTCGTTAGATGCTTTCGAGGAGTAAGGCTGAAAACGCAAAACCGGACAGATATACATTTCATTTGAGGAAAAATTCAATGGCAGCTAAATAAAGGCTGTACATAATGCTCTTATCGGAGTCTGAAGCGTTTACAACATCTTCAAAATAAGCAAATCGCAATAAATATATTACGACAAGCCCGTCTTGTCTCCTAAGATAAAATAATAGGAATGTTCTAAAGATATTCCGCTGTGGTGTTTTAGTATTTGGAAAGCCCTAAGCAGTGATTGCTTGGGGCTTTTCATATCTATATTTCAAATACTCTTTCCTTATTTTGAAAGATTTCGATATTTGGCTAATTAATAGTTTTTCCAATAAATAACAGATGTTTTATTTGCATTTAATCCCGGATTTCCCTGTAATGTCCATCTGACATTAACTTCATCGCCCGTTGGTAAGTGAGAGATTTTAAAAACAACTTTATCTCCGGCTATAAAATTAGCACCAAGGGTAGCGGTTGCCGTAATAGGTACGCCTGTCGAATAGACCGGCAAATCCAGTTCGACAACATCTTTGGGAGTGTACACATTAGTCAAAGAATTATAAGTCATACACCACAAGTAATAGATTCCCACAAGGACATTGTTGGTGGTGTTAGATGTACGTCCGTACATCCTAAACGAGAAATTGTATCCGCCTGTTTCCGGAATATCTATAGGTCCTCCGAAATTCATTAAGATCGTTTTTTCCGGCTCAATAGCACTAGCTGTGATAGTTGTAACCGAAGCTTGTAAATCCCGGTATGTCAAGAACATATTTGAAAATCCCGAATTATAGAGAAAGCTCCATTTTACTCCATCATGCAGATATAAACCGGGCATAACCATATTACTTCCTGTAGTAGTGGCTGTATTGTAGACAATCATTCCTGCCACGGGCGAGGGAACTGTAACATTATCGGTTATAGAGGTTAGAGCAACTCTGTTAGGTAAGAATGCAGATTGTGTACTTCCCAGTTCCAACTGTGCTCCTGTACCTGTATCGGGTAATGTGCCGAGTGCTATTTTTAAATGCCCGCCCGATTCGGCCGAAAGCCAGTCGTTAGTTATTATATTATCTCCCTTACCGTCTATATGGAATAATGCTTTGGGAATCTCTGTAAAAACACCGATTTGTGCATATATCAAAGAAAAGGGTGACAGTATGTTGAACAAGATCAGTATATATATATTTTTCATAATTTATTCTAATTATATACCGGAACGATTGACGAATCAATTCTTCCAATAAATCAATGATGTTTTATCGGCTCTTAATCCGATATGAGATAATAGAGTGATAGTCGGAGATCCCGAAGGCGTAGCTAATTTTAATGTAATCTGATCACCGGCATTTAAAACCGGCGACATTAATACTATGGTATAAGTGATAACAGCGCCTTGATAACTGAATGGAATTACTACTTCCTGAAAGTCGATTAAGGTTGTACCATTTTTCACCAAGTATAAATATCCAACGCCACGTTGATAAACACTACCTGCATATGATGTTTTTCCATATAATCTGATAGAAAACGTATATGTTCCGGTAGTGTTTATTATTATACTGCCCATAGACAGGGTTGCTGCACTCCCCCATTGCGCCTGAGCTGAGGCTGAGGCTACAGAGGCTGACACTAAATGAGCCTGTAAATCGTGAAGGTGTACCTCTGCCGAATTCTGAGGGTCAATATCTGATATACGCCACCAAATGCCTTCACTCATGTAGAATAGTCCCGGAATAACATTATCAGGATATGTACCGGCTGTATTTGTATTATAAGTCATCATTCCGTCCTTTGGATTGGGTATGGTAACCTTATCCTGAACGGATGCCAACTTGACCCTATTAATTAGAAATGCTTTATTGGATGAGGCTAACTCCAATTGGGCTGAAGATGATACCGAAACAGCTTTGCCAATATTCCAGATAGCCTGATTATAATTATTTGTGCTTATCTCGAATTGATTGGCTGAGTTAATAACAAATTGGGGACGGCTGGCGTCTCTGTTTATTATGACTTGGGAATGTATGAACCAAGTGCTGAAACAGAATATTGTAAGAAGAAATATTTTCATTATAAGTTATCTTTTAGTCGTAGATGTTTAATGAATAATGCAACCTTATACTTTCCAGTAACTGGTATAAGTATATGTCTTGTTCAGTTTTCCGGTGGTATAAGCGGTTGTACACCCCACACGTATTTGAATCTGATCACCGGCATATGCTGTACATCCCAAAACAATACTGGCTGTTACTCGAGTAGTACCTTTGTATATAGGTGTATTGAGTTCGGCAACATCCACTTTAGTGAAAACAGTCTCGCCTAGCTGTTTCTTATATATGAATAAATATATTTGTGGTCTTAATATCGAGTTTGAAGTATTACCGCCTAATTCAGATGTTCCTGAGATAGCCGTCATATCCAGATTTAGAGAAAAAGCATAACCTCCATCTTCTTTTATTGTTATTGCACCGAAATCAAGAGTCGATGTTTCCAAGGCAGAGGTGGCATTCGCCGCCTGCAATGTTAAGTCTGTTTTCATCAAAATTTTCTCTCTTAGTCCCGTATAACTGTTTGTCTGCATTCTAAGCCATTTGGTTCCATTGTAGATATAAATACCCGGAATGGTATTATTGGGAAACACTCCGCTTCGTCCTGTATTATAAACAAGCATACCGGATACCGGATTTGGAACTGTTGCTTTATCTGTCACAGAAGTTAATTCAACTCTGTTTGGCAAGAACCCCTGATTCGGGTCGTTCATCGATAAAGAAGCATTTGCCGAAGGAATGGCACCTAGGCCCACACCAACGCCTCCTTTTCCATCATCCACCACCATAAAATCATCCAGAAAGCCTGTACTGCTTGTTGTGTTTGAAAGGGGATCTATATGGAAAATACCTTGAGGGTTTTTCGTATTGATCCCAACTTGGGCTTGTACTAAAACTGACGATAAGCTAAATAGCCATAACAACTTATTTCTCAATTGGATTCTCTTTTTCATCTATATATTTGTATTATTAGTGTTTCGTTTAATAAATCATTCATTTTGCAAATATGTATAAAGTCTATGCAGCAAATTGCAGTAAAGATTCTATCTCCCGATAAGGTATACAGCGGTAAATCGTAGTTTGAGATTAAGAAAGGCAGCAATATGTAATCACTACATACTACTGCCGGATATAGTTGTGCCATAGGCAAACGGATTACTCGTGTCGATTTTGAACGACAACAAAAAAACAAATCTGTCACACGAAAGTGTTTGCTGAAACAACTATTAATATATTTATAGGGGAAATATTGCAGAAGGCGAATTGCGGCGTAAAACCGACACAATAATAAAAAAAGACAGATGATTCTGCCTGAAAACTTTACGAATAAGTAATATTTTAGGTGTGAGGAGGTATTACTCTCTCTCTCTCTCTCTCTCTCTCTCTCTCTCTCTCTCTCTCTAATATTTCAACGCACATAGCCAAATCTAAACCGTTAAATTTTAGATTTTTACTGGTGTGTATGTTTGTTAATTCTGCTATCATTATTATTGTAAAGAGTTATTCTACAAAGGCAAAGGTAAAAAATTATTTTTATCACCCAATAGGAAAGAAGATTAAATCAATTATCCCTATTCTATAATTCATTAAATAGTCAGTTGAATTATTAATTTAAAAAATTAGAATTGGAATACAAAACCCAAGCAATCATTAGTTAGGGTTTTTCATACAAAAAAATTCTTATTTATATGCCGCAGCAAATTCTTCTGCGGGTTTAATTTCAGTATAGATACTAGTATATTGGCAGATAGTCGAATTTAGACTCAGACTGAGAAATCAAATCTATCCTGCTTTGTTTTTTCATATATTTTACGATCAAACAAATACAACATAGCAGGTTTATGACTTACATTCTCCTGCCGTTTGCCGGAGGGAATCAGGTACTTCATATTAGATATTTTTCGTCTGAAATTTCTTTTATCGAAACTGGTATCCAATATTATTTCATAGAGAGTCTGCAACTCTGTCAAAGTAAATAATTCAGGCAACAGTTCGAACAAGATAGGCTTATTCAACAAATCTTCACGCAACTGCATCAATGCAGTATCCAATATGTCTTTGTGGTCATATATCAGTTCTTTTACTTCCGACACCTTATGCCAACGAGCCACGTTGTAGAGATGAGACGCATCTATATCCGAGATATTAACCAACGAATAATAAGCAACAGTTACTACTCTATTGTCTCCTACCCCCTGCTCTTTTTTCCATTTATAATCCCGATCGCGCAACTTTAAACGGTTTACATCGCTAAATACGCTTAATTGTTTCAGATAAACATCTTCGGCAATACCACTCTGCTCACGAAGTATACGAACTGCTGTTTCGTCGGTAGTTTCTTCCCGAAGCACATGATTACCGGGAAGCTTCCACTCCTCGTAGATACGTCCTCTATAGTTGATAAACTCCTGACGAAGCAATACCCTCAAGGCATTTCTCTCATAGCCAAAAACCACGCAGTCAACTGATATGTTCTTAAGAATATTAGACGAACTCATTCGGAAGTATATAAAAAGATTATAATCAACACAAATTTAGGCTTTTTTTTGTACTCTCAATCTTTTTCACTCAAAATTAATATCGTGTTTCATCAACACTAACAAAATACACAAAACACACTTAGCTTAGTGTTGATTTAACAATTAAAATTCGTTTTTGTTAGAAATATTTATTCACCTTTGTATAGAAACCTAAACATTGTTTAACCAAAATACCATAGTACGATGATATCGAATATTTTAAGTAAGGCTTCTCATGCCTTGACTAGCATTACCTTTTTTTTCCATTCGACCATTTACCCTTAGAAAATCCCTTGTATATAAAATAATCTTTGAAGTCGAGTGAAAGTACACTCCAACTCTGCTTCGAAAAATAAATCTCAGCTATAAATTAAATTTTAAATGGCAATTTAAATCTTGGAATCTATGAACAGTAAGAAAAAAATGAGACTAATGAAGTCCTGGCAAAAAACTTGCCTGGCAATAATGTTGCTCATGCTTCCGGCGCTAGCCTTTGCACAATCCGTTCAAGTAACGGGTAACGTGAAGGATCAGACAGGAGAGGCAATTATTGGAGCCACTGTTGTTGTAAAGAACAATAGTTCAACCGGTACCGTTACCGATTTTGACGGTAATTATACTATATCTGTACCGGGCAATGCTACTCTGGTATTCAGTTATTTAGGAATGGAAACGGCAGAAGTTGCTGTGAATGGTCAAACTAAATTAGACATTACATTGAAAGACGACAGCCGGGCTCTTGACGAGGTTGTTGTAGTTGGTTATGGAACCATGAGAAAAAAAGACCTGACAACTGCCGTAGCCAGTGTATCTTCTAAAGAGTGGGCGGATCGTCCCGTTATTTCGGCACAACAAGCTTTGCAGGGTAAAGCTGCGGGTGTACAGGTAATTCAGCCTTCGGGAAAACCGGGAGCGGGTCTTACCGTACGTGTACGTGGTACAACCTCTCTGAATGCAGGTAATGATCCCCTATATGTTGTAGACGGTATTCCAACGAATGATATTACGAATATCTCGCCAACGGATATCGAAAGTTTACAAATCCTTAAGGATGCTTCTTCGGCAGCGATATACGGTGCACGTGCAGCTAACGGTGTGGTTTTGATAACAACTAAGAAAGGAACTGCCGGAAGATCGGAAGTAAATGTATCGATGTTTGCAGGATTTTCGAATGTTGCAAAAACAATCAAAACACTGAATACAACTCAATATTATGACTTATTGGACGAAATATATGGTGTAGGCATCGCCGACAGGAGTAAAACGACATATACCGATTGGGCTAAAGATATGTATGACACGGGGGTAAAACAAAACTACCAAGTATCGCTTTCGGGTGGAACGGATAAGGTAAATTATTTTATTTCAGGTGGTTATCAGGATGAAAGAGGTATTATCAAGCCGGCTTCTTACAGCAGGTATTCATTCAGAAGTAATACAAGTGCACAGACAAAAGACTGGCTGAAAGTAATATCTAATGTAAGTTTTGCAAAGACTTCGCGCCGCGATGTGGTTGACAATGCCAATTCGGGACGTGGCGGGGTTGTTATGTCCATACTAAACACACCTCCTTTCATGGAGAAATGGGATCCGCTGGAACCTTCCTATTATTACAGAAATCCATATAACGGTTCATGGGAAAATCCATATGCACAAGCTAATACGTATGACATGAATTCTGATTACCGATTTATGGGTAATGTTGGATTGGATTTTATCATAACTAAAGAACTGCATTTCAAACCTAGCTTTGCTGTGGATTATACAGGACATAAATGGGATAAATTTATTGATCCGGTAAAGACTACTTACGGACGGGAAGCCAATGGTAGAGGGGAGCATGCTGACGATGATTATTTAACATGGTTGAGCGAAAACATAGTCACTTTCGATAAGAAAATTGATGGCAAACACAATTTGTCATTATTGGGAGGTGGTACTTTCCAAAAGTTTAAGCATAACAATACATATATGTCAGTTCAAGACTTTGTAAAGGGTACAAATCTTGAGAACATGACGTTGAATATGGCAAACAAAATCAATGATGCAACAACAACTGCCGAAGCTAATACCTTGGTATCTGTACTTGGACGTGTACAATATGATTATGAAAGCCGTTACTTATTTACCGCAAATATGCGTGCTGACGGATCGTCGAAACTGGCTCCCGGCAATCGTTGGGGATATTTCCCATCGGTATCTGCCGGATGGAGATTTTCGAGTGAAAGCTTCTTCTTACCTATAACTAATGTTGTTAATGATGCCAAGTTAAGACTTGCGTGGGGACAGAATGGTAATCAGAATGGTATCGGCAGTTATGATTATTTGCAAAAATACAAAATTAACAAAACTCAACAATCGGATGGATCGGCTCCATCAGGACCGAATATCACAGCCGACAGGTATGGAAACCAAAATTTGAAGTGGGAAACAACTACCCAGTTTAATGCAGGGCTAGATATCAGTTTATTTAATTCGAGAGTAACTGGAGAATTCGATCTTTACTATAAAAAGACAACCGACTTATTACTTTATATAACATTGCCTTCTTCTATTGGGCGTGATCTTCCAATGAGGAACGATGGGGAAATGATTAATAAAGGTTTTGAATTCAACATCACAGGTCATATTCTAACCGGAACGCTTCTCTGGGATGCTTCGGCAAATATGTCTTTTAACAGAAATAAATTATCCAAATTAGGTTTAACTCCTCAATACACAACTGCCAGACTGGAAAGTAACAACGCTGATGTTATCATCATGAAAGAGGGGCTTCCTTTAGGCAGTTTTTACGGATATATTTCGGAAGGTGTTGATCCTGAAACCGGAGATATTAAGTATAAAGACCTCAATAATAATGGTATCACAGGTGGTGCAGACCCTAATGACAGAACTGTAATCGGTAATGCTCAACCAGATTTCACATTCGGTTTCACCAACAATTTCACTTGGAAAAACATCACCTTATCAGCATTCGTTCAAGGATCGTACGGCAACGATATTTATAATGCCACAAGATTAGATTCAGAGGGAATGTTCGACCAAAAAAATCAAACAACAACTGTACTCAACCGTTGGATGCGTCCGGGGATGATTACGGATGTACCCAGAGCTGTATCGGGTAACGGAAATGTTCTGAATTCAACACGGTTTGTTGAAGATGGATCGTACATCCGCTTAAAAGCACTTACACTGGCATACAACTTTAACAAAAAACTGCTTCAGCCACTAGGTATAGCTGGTCTTAGTGTATATGGAACGGCTGATAATTTGGTAACTCTTACTAAATATAGAGGCTACGACCCTGAATTGAGCTGGATAAATACAAGTACTACCACATCGGGAGCTGCTGCTCAAATGGGTATAGACATGGGTACATTCCCTCAGACCCGTTCTTTCATTTTCGGACTTAATCTAACATTCTAAAACGAACAATCATGAAATACAATATAAAATACCTCTTGAGTGTTTCGCTTATCAGTTTGGCTCTTGTATCTTGCAACGACTTTCTGGACGAGAAACCAACCTCTGACCTTACCGATGAAAATCTGGGCATAGATAACGGTAAATCAGATTCATTGAAATATACTACAGCCGCTCAGGCTGAGCAATTAATAGCCGGAGCTTATAATGGCTTCGACACACAGTTATGGAAACTCGACATGTACATTATAAATGATGGTCAAAGCGACAATTCTTATGCTGGTGAACCAAATCCTCAACGGATGGAAATAGATGAATTCAGAATAACTCCCACCAACGAAAATGTGGGTAGAGACTGGGGAGAGCTCTACAAACACATTGCAACGGTAAATACAATATTGACATGGGTGCCTCTCATTCCGGATCCTGCCCTGACTGATCAACGCCGTAAGCAAATACTGGGGGAAGCCTACTTTATAAGAGCTTTATGTTATTTCAATCTGGTGAGGATATATGATCATGTGCCGCTTATTGTTAAAGATATACCGGAAATAAGTACGGAAAATATCGACGAAATATATCCATTGTTATACCCTGCTCAAACATCGACTGATTCGGTATATACACAAATACTGAAAGACCTCGATTATGCAATAGCCAATGTGCCCGATTATTCAGGAACTAATAAGTTTAAAGCAACAAAAGCTATAACCAACCTCATAATGGCTCAGGTGTATGCCACCAAAGATGGTTTCGAAAAAACCAACTGGGCGAGTGTAAAACAATATGCGGAAGCTGTTGTAAACGACACCCGTTACGGGCTTTTAGATAATTTTGATGATGTGTTTACAATTGGCGAAACTGCTCCCGACAAGGTTTTACCCAGTGTCGATTTGAAGAATGAGCATTCAAAAGAATCGCTGTTCGAAATAGATTACACAGGAGAACCGGGGCTTAACAACTGGGGAGCAAGTATGTTTTATGGCGTAGACTGGAAGAAGTTCAATACTCCAAGCCAGGATTTATATAAAGCGTTCACCGCTGCCGGAGATATTGTTCGCCGTGATGCTTCTATCCGCTTTGGGGATGTTACAGGATTGTGGCAGGATAAATATTGGGCACAAAATGCCTTTCCGTTCTGCAACAAGTTGAGAAGCCAAGAAAAAGGCAATATTATTCTATACCGTTTACCCGAAGCTATTCTTCTGTTAGCTGAGGCTGAAAACGAATTGGGTAACTCGTCAAAAGCAAAAGAACTATTGAACAAAGTGCGTACACGTGCTAAAATGCCAAATACAACAGCCAATTCGAAAGAAGATATCCGTCTGGCAATCGAAAACGAAAACCGTTTCGAGTTTGCTTTCGAAGGAAAACGCTGGTTTGACCTTAAACGCAGAGGACGCTTTATACAGGTAATGAAATCATGTGGTGATCATCAAAAAGGATATGCGGCAAATCTGAACGAAAACAGATTAATATGGCCTATCCCTCAAAGTGAAATGGATCAAAACGTTAATCTTACTCAAAATCAAGGTTATTAAGAGAGTAAACTATTAAATAGGTCTTAGACTTTAAAACGTATTACAATGAAAATAAGAAATATAAATATATTACTGGGATTACTTGCCGTATTCATGCTTGTGTCGTGCGAAGAGAAGGATGAGCGTACAGTATATCCACACTCGACACCCGTTATAGAATCGGCTACTATAAATCCTGCCAGCTTTGTATATGGCGACTCGGTAACCTTCACAGCAAAGGTTTCGGACCCGATAACGCCTCTTTCCACGTTAGAAATGAGAATGGTAGTAAACGACAGGGTTATTGCTACTCAAACATTAAGGACAAAAGGTAACAGCACCGAAGTTTCGGCTAAATTTAAAACGGCATATATCAGCGAACTTACAGATAATGCAGATGTGGAAATTTCCGTAAATGTGATTAATGTAGAAGGTGATGTTACAGCAAGCTCTATTAAAAGTATAAAAGGATACAGGACTTATTACAAAAACCTGTATCTTGTTTTAGACAACGGAGAGGTAATTACGCTGACGTCTAAAGGCGATAAATCAGATAAATATGAGTCGCCCGAAGTAAATATGAAAAATAGCATCCGCTATAAAATTGCCGAGAAAATCACAGCAGATAAGCAAATTGATTTCTCGGGTCATGTATGGGGACTGAAAGACGGAACTATTCAGATAGTGGATGAAGATGGCGGCTACATTGCAACTTCGGAACCCATGAAAAAATCGACGATAGGCATTCTTTTTGATACTTATACCTTTGTAACAAGTCTTTTAGGAGAAGATCTGGTTAATATCTCAAGCCTGAGCCCCGATGTATTTATGGATACGACAATAGGTGGGGAGACTTTCAAAGAAGGTAGTTTCTATATCGAGAAAAATAAGGAAATAACATTAACAGGCGATCTTAAGGATGCACTGTTCAATGTAGAATATTTTGAGCGTATATCGGCTGACAAAGTAAAATTCCTTGGAGAAACAGGTCCTTGGGTATTAGACTACAGTGCTACACGTAAATATGTATTGGTGCAAGATCTGGATTCCAATTATCCGAATGTATTAGTGGCATCCGGGGAAGGTTTGGGCTATCCGTCTAAAGTTAAACCTGAAGCAACTAGCGGATGGGGTTTTGATCTGGTGAAACAATTTATCCTATTCAAGAAAGTAGCAGACAACACCTATCAGGCAACCGTTTATTTTGATGCAACTAAAGCGAACTTTAAGTTCTATGAGAATAAGGGTTGGGCTAATGAGAAATTATCTGATGATTATACTCTGCCTGCAATCGTTATAAACAGTACAGCCCACTTTGCAACACATGGCGGTAATATAGATGGTAACTGGTATGCTGCACCGAATGCAGAATCGGGCAACTACAAGATAACAATAAATCTGGCTACGAAGGTTGTAACTGCAGTGGCAGTAACGCTTCCTTAATGACAATTGATTGATATTAAATTATTATGCTCTGTTCTTCGTAAAAAAGGGACAGAGCATATATCACTTTCAAGAATACAATAATATGAAAAAATACTTTGTAGTTTTCACATCTCTATTATTTGCTTTGGCATCGTGCTCATCGGATGACTCGAACGATTCTACACCCGAACCCGAAGCAGATACCAAACCGATAGAAGTGTACCTGACAGTAAGATCGGGTACGCAACGGTTAGCAAAGCAAGCGAGTCTTAACTTTTCGAGTGATATAACTAATCTCACCATCAGACTTGACAGTACCGACCGTAAGCAAGAAATAGAAGGCTTTGGCGGATCATTGACAGGCTCATCGGCTTACCTCATCAAAAACATGTCGGAAGCTGCACGAAAAAAACTTCTTGACGATTTATTTACCGAAAGCGGAATTGCTCTTAAATACCTGCGTTTAGCGATTGGCTCATCCGATTTTTCAATCGGTGATTATACTTATTGTGACGAAAGCGGAATCAATAATTTTGCTATACCTGCAACAGACAAACGCGATCTACTTCCTGTATTGAAAGAAATTGTAGCTCTGAATAAAAACATCAAACTGATGGGTACTCCTTGGACTGCTCCGGCTTGGATGAAGAAAAATAAAAACCTGTATGGGGGTTCCTTAATCGGAGAATCGGTATATAACGACTTTTCAGAATATTTTGTAAAATATATTCAAGCCTACAAAAACGAAGGCATAAATATTGATGCAATAAGCCTACAAAACGAACCACGACACGAGATAGGTTCTTACCCTACCATGTATATGGAATGGAACGAACAAAACGAAATCATACGCGATTATCTGGGTCCTAAATTCAAACAAGCAGGAATTGCTACTAAAATTCTGATTTGGGATCATAACTTCGATGGATATGATTATCCGACCAAAATATTGAACGATTCTAAAACCAAAGAATATGTAGGCGGTGCTGCATTTCACGGATATGGCGGTTCTCCTGCCGATTTGGATAATTTACTGAGAACCCATCCTGATGTTCCGTTATATTTTACCGAGCAATCGGGCGGCGGATGGAATACCGACGATGCTATCGGCAATATGCTTTATTATATGAAGGAGATGTTGATGCCTACCATTAATAAAGGTTCAAGAAACTTCCTGATGTGGAACATAGCACTCGATTCGTCGAATGGCCCTGTAACCACAACAAACGGGGGATGTCAGGATTGTAGAGGCATTGTGACCATCAAAGACAATAATACCTATACTGTAAACGAAGAGTATTATTTGTTGGGACACTTCTCTAAATTCATTAAGGAAGGAGCACACAGAATCAACCATACTGTTGTAGGAACAAAACCAAGCAATATGCAAATATGCTCGTTCCTTAATCCTGACGGTTCTAAAGTGGTTGTAGTGTTGAATCAAACAGGAGCTAATCAACAATTTACAGTACGTACAGGCGACAGGCGTTTTACATACAGCCTGTTCGATCAATCGGTTGCATCCTTTGTATACAAATAAGTAACAGATTCCATTAATAATCATCTAAATATTTACAAATGAAGAAAACCTTATTAGCAATTTCGGTTGCGTTGGCGTTAATGTCATGTAGCAAACAACCTACTTTTGTAGACGCTTATATTACAACGGTTGACAAAACAATGACTATGGCAAAGGATAGTATTTTGTTGCAAACCAATAACGATACTATCAAACACAATCTGATAACACTAGACCCTAGTGTGAAATATCAGGAAATGGATGGATTTGGTGCAGCCATAACAGGTTCAAGCTGTTATAACTTGCTTAAAATGACTCCCGAAAACAGGGCAAAGTTATTAAAAGACACTTTCGATCCTGTTAACGGTCTCGGATATAGCTATATCCGTATTTCGATTGCATGTTCTGACTTTTCTCTGGAAGATTACACCTATTGCGACAAACCGGGTATCGAAAATTTCGAGATGCACGAACTGGATAAACGCGATTTATTCCCTATTCTGAAAGAAATATTAGCGATCAATCCAAACCTTAAAATCATGGCATCGCCTTGGACTCCTCCAAAATGGATGAAAGTGGATAATCTAAAAGATAAAAAGCCTTTTGATTCTTGGACCAGCGGTCAGTTAAACCCTGATTACTACCAAGATTATGCAACATACTTTGTAAAGTATCTTCAAGAGATGCAAAAAGAAGGTTTCAATATTGAATCGATTACTATTCAGAACGAACCGCTTAACAGAGGTAACTCGGCGTCATTGTATATGACTTGGCAAGAACAACGCGATTTTATCAAGACAGCTCTTGGACCTGCTTTCGAAAAGAACGGCATCAAAACAAAGATTCTGGTTTATGATCATAACTACGATTATGATGTAAATAAACCCGAAAATGCCGATCAAGGTCAATATCCTTTGAGAATTTATGAGGATGCAGAAGCAGCCAAATATATTGACGGAGCAGCTTACCACGCATATGGTGGCGATAAATCGGAGTTGTTGAAGATACATGAAGCCCGTCCTGACAAGAACCTGTATTTTACAGAAATGTCTATCGGACTATGGGGTGACGGATATGATTTCGGTAAAGATTTGATGTGGAATATGAGAGAGGTTTGTATCGGAACCATCAATAATTTCAACAAAGCTGTTATCATGTGGAACTTTATGTTGGACGATAAACATGCACCATTCCGTCCCGGAGGATGTGATATTTGTTTAGGAGCAATAGATATCGATTCTTCGGATTATGCTACAATGACTTTCAATAGCCACTATTATACCATGGCGCATTTGTCGAAAGTGATTAAACCGGGTGCAAAAAGAATTAAAGCGGATGGAAATACTTCTTCTAAGGTTTATTATTCTGCATTCGAAAATACGGACGGATCGTATTCTGTAGTATTATTGAATGAAGAAGATACTGCACAAAAAATAAATATAGCGGAAGGTATTAATGTGTTTACACACGAAGTTCCTGCTAAATCTGTTGTTTCATATATCTGGAAAAAATCAATCTGACCTTTTTTTTCTTTTTATACATATTTTCAAGCAGAAAACCATCGGAAGCTTACGTTTCCGATGGTTCTTTTTTTTAAAATAAGGAGTCACATGAACGCTCGCTAAAACTAAAAAAAATGTTTATTCAGAAATTCCATGAATTTGTCTTTGTATGAATCCGATACGGGAATATATTCTTTTCCAAAAACAATACAATTACGCTCTATAGTTTTTATCTTATGCAGATTCACGATAAATGAACGATGCACACGCATAAATTGCTTGGCAGGCAGTTTTTCGTCCAACGATTGCATACTCATCAATGAACTGACAGGCTCCAAAACACCTTCAAGATGAAACTTCACATAATCTTTCTGATTCTCAATATATAGAACATCTGCTAATTCTATTTTTTCCATTCGGTAACCCGATTTTACAAAGATGCTCGAAGCTTCATTCGAATCGACAAGTTTAAACCATTCGAGAGCTTTATTGGATGCCTGTAGAAATTCGGTATAACTTATCGGCTTTAATAAGTAGTCCAACGCATTAAGGCGAAACCCATCTATAGCGTACTGATCGTATGCTGTTGTAAAAATGATCCGGGTAGAAGCGGATAATGTTTTGGAAAACTCCAGTCCATTGATTTGTGGCATATTAATATCAAGATACAGTACCTGAATATTACCCGCACGAAGAGTTTCCATCGCATCGAGAGGGTTCTCAAAAGTAGCCACCAGTTCCAGATACGGAGTTTGCCCGGCATAAGATTTCAATAAATCTATCGCCAAAGGCTCGTCATCTATTATTACACATCGTAGTTTCATACTGTTTCTATTTTACAGGAAAATCAATCCTTAACAATACAAAAAAGCTTTCGCTTCGTCTTTCGACTATAAGTTCATGATTTTGAGGATAAATCAATCCGAGTCTTTTTGTAAGATTAGCCAATCCTATGCCCGAATTGCGTACCTCCATATTCGATTCCGATACACTGTTTTCAACTGTACAAAGTACTCCTTTTTCTTTTTCTACCAATATTTTTATATCGATAAAACTGTCTTTCTGAGTACTTAATCCATGTTTAAAAGCATTTTCGATAAGAGTCATAAACATCAGTGAGGCTACCATATCTTTACTGTCTTTATTCTCGATTACCACATTAAGATGAATATTCGAGCTGATCCTAAGCTTCATCAGATCAATATAATTACGGGTAAATTCGAGTTCTTTATCGATGGGCACAAATTTACGATCGTTATCATACAACACATACCTCAACAGGTTACTTAACCGATGAACCGAATCTTGCGCTTTGTGCTGATCTATCATTATCAGTGAATAGATATTATTAAGTGTATTGAACAGAAAGTGAGGATTAAGCTGGCTTCTTAGATTTCTCAGATCGGCTTCGAGTTGAGTACTCTTCACCTTCTCTAAGTTAATAGAATCGCGATACCAGCGAGCAGTCATCTTTATGGCAACACTCAACCCGATAACAAAAACAATGAGCAGATAATCGGTAAAAATACGCATTCCCAAAGGTGGCTTATGTCGGCGTGGGCTTCCACCCGCTCCTCTTTCTGCCATAGGTGGCGGAGTATCATTATAAGGTGACGAGAAAATAAAATCCATAGCTATTGTCTGAATACCGACCAGCATAGCTATAAGCACAATATTCACACAGACATAAGTCAGAAACTGTTTATGGAACAACAACTTATCTATCAAGTATAAATAGTTGACGTAAAATAACAAGGCAAATATACTTAGCTGAGTCAAATAAGATATATACGGTCTATTGTCGAAAGTACCCTCACGAGACATAATATACACAGGCACCAGTAAGACAATACACCAGATGAGTATATGCGAAAATATTTTAATGAAAAATTTCAGGCTCATAGCTGTTAAAAGTATATTAGAGTAATTATTCGTATCGTAATGCTTCTATCGGATCGAGATCTGATGCTTTCTTTGCGGGATACCATCCGAAGAATATACCCGTAGCCGTACATACTACAAAAGACAAAGCTATAGTATAAACCTCAATATCGATAGGCCAAGATAATATATTTTTCACCAGATACGAACTTCCGATACCTATCGCCACGCCGATTAATCCACCTGTAACACTCAGCAAAATAGCCTCTATCAGAAACTGCATCAGTATATCTATACCCTTAGCACCTATCGACATACGCAGACCTATTTCGCGCGTTCTTTCGGTAACGGACACATACATAATATTCATAATACCGATTCCACCCACCAATAGGGAGATACCCGCAATACAGGCAAGCAATATAGTCATCATATCGGTTGTAGAACTCATCATTGTAATCAGTTCTTTCTGTGAACGTACATTGAAATCGTCGTCGTCATTTGCTCCTATTTTGTGACGCTGACGAAGTATATCTTCTATGCTTGCAATAGCATTTTCGGTTGCATCTTCGCTTTCTGCCGAAACTGATATCGACTGTATATAAGTAATCGCCAAGATACGTTTTTGCACGGTTGTATAAGGAGCCAAAACAAGATCGTCCTGATCCATACCCATTGTATTATCTCCTTTGGAAGTCAACACACCAATTACTTTGAAAGGTATTTTGTTGAAACGGATAGTTTGTCCTACAGGATCTTCGCCATTCGTAAAAAGGTTATCTACCACCGTTTGTCCGATAAGGCAAACTTTAGCTGAGGCTTTTACATCTGCCTCCGTAAACATTTCACCTTGGGCAACTGTATATTTACGAATATCTAGATAAGAGGGATTAACTCCGTATATAGATGTGGGCGAATTGTTTGCACCATAGATCACCTGCCCCGAAGATGATACTTCGGGCGAAGCTGCCGAAATATATTGAGCCTGATCGGCAATAGCTTCGTAATCTTCGAGTTTGAGAGTCTGCATACTCGAAGCACTTTGACGCACTCCTCCGAACTGACCTGTTCCGGGGCGGATATTTATCATATTCGATCCCATGGTAGAAATCTGATCTTGTATGCTACGCTTCGATCCCTGCCCTATGGCAAGCATGGTAATAACTGCCGCTACACCGATAATAATACCCAGCATGGTCAAAAACCCTCTGAATTTATTGCCGCTGAGTGCCCGAAGTGCTATTTTAAATAAGTTGATAAAGTTCATTCTTTCCGTTGATTTAGGTCTGAAACCTATTTTTAAGTAAGATTAGATATTTAATGTAATGTTTATCATTATAACTATCTCCGAATTATTATATTTGCCAAAGCATAAAAAAGGTCTTAGACCTTAATTTTCTTTGGGCAAACCCTCCAAAACTTCTTTTGCCGACCGTATATTCTTATTATAGGTATCTTCCTTGATACGTCCGTCGCGAATGACAATATTACGACTGCTAAAATCTGCGATCTCCTGATTGTGAGTCACAAAAATAATAGTTCGGTTTTCGTCCTTGTGCATTCGTTGCAAAAGAGTGAGTATCTCAAACGAAGTACGTGTATCCAAGTTTCCGGTTGCCTCATCTGCCAATATAATGACAGGCTCATTAACCAATGCACGGGCTATTGCGACACGCTGCTGCTGACCTCCCGACATTTGGTTCGAATTATGATTGAGCCTGTCGCCTAAACCTACATCCTGCAATGCTTTTATGGCACGTTCGTGTCTTTCTTTGGACGATACTGTGGGGTTATACATCAAGGGCAGTTCTACGTTTTCGACAGCCGTTGTCTTTGCCAATAGATTGTATGACTGAAATATGAAACCTATCTTTCGGTTGCGAAGTGTAGCCCTGCTGTTTTTATCCATTGTTCTGACCGATACTCCATCTAAATAGTATTCGCCTACCGAAGGAGTATCCAGACAGCCGAGAATATTCAACAATGTAGATTTACCCGAACCACTCGTTCCCATAATGGTAACAAACTCACCTTCGTAGATCGAAAAACTTAGCCCCCGAAGGGCATGTACTGTTTCGTCGCCCACTACAAAGTCGCGTTTCAGATCTTCTACTCTTATTATTTCTTTTGCCATTGTTTCTTTTTTATTTTGACTTCCTTTCCGCCAGCGATCGTATTACTTATTTATCTTCTGCCACCTCCACCGGGACGTTTAGGCATGAAAGGGCTCGATTCTCCATTACCGGCAGGAGCTTCGGGCTCAGCACCTTTTTCGGCTTTCTGAGAGATACCTGTCACAATCACATCCCCTAAATTCAATCCATCTTTAACCATGACATGAATACCATCGGAAACGCCTACAGTAATTAATCGGGGTGATAATTTATTCTCCGATTTAAGCCACACTACTTTCTGATTCTTATTCTTTGGATCGGCTTTTATCGGTTGTTCCACAACTAAATCTTTAATCTCTTTCGAAAGGTCGGGATTTGGCATAAACCGCAACGCTTTTGATGGAACTTGCAGAACATCCTTTTCCTCCATTGTATAGATATTCACACTGGCAGTTAAGCCCGGTTTCAATTTCAAATCGGGATTAGGAGCATCTATCACCACTTCGTAAGTTACTACATTAGATGTTGTTGTGGCTTCGAGGCGCACCTGTACTACCTTGCCCTCAAATTCATCATTGGGATAAGCATCTACGGTAAACGATACACGCTGCCCTTCAACAACTCCACCTATATCGGCTTCGTCAACATTGGCAATCACACGCATCTTGGTCAAGTCATTCGCAATCGTGAACAGGGTTGGCGTACTGAATGATGCTGCAACCGTTTGCCCTTCTTCTACCGCTCTCGAGATGACTACTCCGTCTATGGTTGACGATATGGTTGCGTATCCCAGATTAGTCTGAGCCTTAAAGACTGCTGCTTTAGATGAGGTAACGGCATATTTGGCTGTTTCGTAGGTTGTTTGAGCATTCTCCCAATCTACTTTACTGATTGCCTGCTTTTCCCAGAGACCTTTCTGGCGATCGTAGTTTCGTTGCTCATGTTCCAGTTCAACCTTATTTGTCATTAAGTTAGCCTGAGCATTTTCTAATTCCGAATTAAGCAGATTCTTATCCAGTTCGGCTAATATATCGCCTTTTTTCACTACCGAATTAAAATCTACGTATATCTTCGATATTACCCCCGATACTTGTGTACCTACTTCCACTAATTTAATAGGCTCGATAGTTCCTGTTGCTGTTACCGATGTAGATATATCTCCTTGTTCTACTTTTGTCGTATCCAAAATCGTTGAGGACTTTTTGCTTCCGGGTAAGAAGAAATAAAGACCGCAGGCTACAACAATCCCAACCGCTATAATTAGGTATTTCTTTATTTTTTTATTCATTTTTTCTTTCATTAAGGTCTGAGATGAAACATTAAGTAATGTAAAATATTTATTGCTATACTTCATAATTGTAACAGGCTCTATTTGTTACACTTGCCAAAGCAATAAAAAGGTCTGCGACCTTAAATACTGATTTCTTCTCCCTGATAAAAATTAAGCAATTTCAAACTTAACAGGGCTGAATATTTTGCTTGTATAAACTCTTGTAAAGCATTAGCATAATTATTCTTTTCGGTAGTAAGCTCCACTATATTACGTACTCCCAGATTATATTGCTCTGCCACAAGATGATAGCTGAGTTCCGATGATTCCAGTTTATCTTTAGCGGCCACATATTTACTTTGTGCCGAAACGACATCCTGATACAAAGTTTCAATAGTACGCAAGAGTGCTTTTTGTTCATCTAACAGAGCCAGTTCTGCAGTTTTTATATCGAGGCTCGCTTTTTCGACATTCGATTTGTTTTGTCTGTTATCGAATATAGGGATACTCAATGTAAGACCGATATTCTGGTTGAAATTTCGCCCGATCTGAGTAAAGAAAGACGGCGACTGGGTATATGTATCACCTGTTCCTATACTTCCCGAAAGCGATAATGTGGGTAAATATCCGGCTTTGGCAGACACTTTACTTAAGTTAGCTATTTTCACGCCTAATTTTCCGTATTCTATTTCGGGCATAATGTTTAAAGCAATACGATAAATGTCTTCCTTTTGAGGAACCATCTGCATCACATTATCGTCTTTCAGGTCGGGAAACTCTACCCGAAAGTCAA
Organism: Indolivaga alginatilytica; assembly: GCF_003201355.1. GTDB lineage: Bacteria > Bacteroidota > Bacteroidia > Bacteroidales > Dysgonomonadaceae > Dysgonomonas_A > Dysgonomonas_A alginatilytica. Next base: position 13,767 of record NZ_QICL01000041.1, on the reverse strand, counting down.
CTTCAAGACCTAATTCCAACAACTGTTTTAGTTGAAGCTTGTAATCATCGAATGAGTTTTGAGCCAATACCACATCGTATTTATTTGCACTGTATTGTGCTTCAATCTGTGCATATTCGCTACGTGTAATACTTCCAGCATCCAGAAAATCTTTAGTTTGCTTTAGTTGTACCGTGGTCGATTCGAGTATATTCTCGCTGTTTTTTATTGCCTCACGGGCGTATAGCATCTGCAAATAAGCCTGTGTAATCGAAATTTCAATATTATTTTGTGTTTCGAGCGTATTATACTCTTGTGCCTGTTTCTTTAATTGTGCCTCTTTAATATTGTTCAGATTACGCTTGCCATCAAAAATGGTTAAACTCGTATTCAATGAGTATTGACCAATCAGAGAACCTTTAAATTTATATTGACCATCGTTATTGATAACCTGAGTATTGGAAAACCCATGTGTAGCATTCCCTGTCAGGCTTGGAAAAAGTGCCGCCTTCGATTGTAATTCATCTACGGCATAACTATCCTCTGTAATCTGCGATTTTTGTACCTGAATATTATTTTCACGGGCATAATCTATGCACGATCTCAAAGTCCAGTTATTCTGAGCGACAAGACTATCAACGATAAACAAACCGAAGATTACAGTCAGGACAGTTGTACAATAATATCTTTTCATTGATTATTTCTTATTCATTGTCAAAATCACTGTTCATAGGCATATTGGGAGGTGTTCCCTCTCTATCCGGACGATTGCCACGCCCACCACGGCGTTCACCATCAGGTCTGCTTCTTCTTTCGGGTCTGCTAAATTCGATTTCGTTACGTTTCTCATTGAATATTGCATATTGTTCAACAGAGAGTATCGAGCGGATTTTCTTATTATACTTGGCTTGTTCTTCTTGGATTTTTATATCAATTTTATTAATATTCTTGATGTTTTTCTCGGCATTTTTTGAATTGGGAATACTGTCAACTTCTCTTTGAAGCTGATGTTTTTGACGGTTAAGTTTCATTACACTCATTCGCTCATCGGTCAAAGCCTTAACCAGTTTTTCACGTTGTTGATCTGTCAAGCCCTCAATCTCCGGAAGTTTGGTTATTCCGATCTGGCTGCTTCCTTCACTACGTTGTGAATACTCTCCTCTTGGAGGACGTCCGCCACCGCCGCCGGGTCTGCCTCCTCCCATCGGAGGTTGTGCGGACAAATTCAAACAGACTGCAATAGTTGCTATAGCTAAAAATATCTTTTTCATAATCAGTACTTTTTTTATTATTTACTGATCCAAATATAGAGGTAGCATCAAAGTATAGCAATCATAATCGACAGAGAGGATAATTCTATCGACAAAAAGAAAATCACACCGAAAACCCGAAGTTTTACAGTGTGATGCATATAAAATAATTAATGTAGATGTAAAGAGGCGAGTATATTAGCCGATTTTGGCTTTCACTCGCGATATAATAAGATCCCGGTCTTCGCAACTTAAAACATAATTCTTCTTATTCCTTGTTTTTATGAGAAAAGCCTGATTATAATTACCGACATAGGCTCTGTATTTGCCTATTTCTTTACTCGAAAAATGACCTATATACCCACAAAAACCTCCGCTTCCAAAAAGCCTTATATCAAAAGTGCCACGTTTGTATATTCTGATCGTTTCGATTTCATTGAAATTAATCTTTACCTGAGAAGTTATTTTATTTAAGACGATCTGAGAATCATTCACTTCTAATGAAACAGGTGCTTCAAACAGATTATAAATAAAAATAAACAAGAAAGCGATTCCGACCATTAATAATAGCCAGTCAAATGAGTGTAGCAGCTTGAGGATTATACCAATTTCTACCGCTACTATAATAATAGCAACTAAAAAAGTGATGCATTTTACATATGTACTCCACTGTACATTTAATTTGGTGGTCATAATTTATGTGGCATTATTAGTTTAGACTATTCGTTTTTACAAAGTAACAAATATTTGGTAAATAAGCAAATAATAAAGGATTATACACTAAGTTACCATGCTAAATAAACAATCGGATTGATATAAAAACGAAAAAGCCCTTGTCTCGCGACACGGGCTTCCTACAAACACACTAACTAACACTAACCTAAAAAGGATTTATATCACTTCTTAGTTGAAAATATTTTTTCTTTTATATAATTCTGATTTGTGGCACAAAGTTATATAAAATTTGATTCATTAGGCATAAAGTTACAATAAATTATTTCTAAAGTAGATTTTTTTCTACAAAGACAAACATCTGATCGACGAATAGATCATTTCTCCAGATATAATTTAAATTGTAAAAGAACTCTTTTTGAGATGAATAGATATTCACTACGCTACATAGCTAGAAATCTACACTCATATAACAACAAAGTTATAAAAAGGATTTTCAAAAATATCACGTTTCACGTTATTTAACACAAATATATAAAACTATAAATTTGTAAAGCTGAACTTCATAAAATATTGACCGGAATACAAAAAAGACCTCTTTATTACTGTTATTAAGACAGTACATAGTATAAACATGAAACAGTTCGGATTGTTGTATGAATTTAAATCTTTTAAGATTTATAAAGTTAAATCCACTTGAAACATTAATATTATCGAATTAAAATTCTGTATGACAACAAAATGCCTGCAACTACTTTTGAAAGAGCATTGGTGCGAACTCAGATAAATAAAGTCTCCAGTTTGCCCAAGTGTGTCCTCCTTCACTTTCTCTATACTGATACTTAAACTTCATGCTATCCAGTTTCGATCTGTAATCAACCACATTCTGAAACAAAAAGTCCGTTTTACCAATACCAATCCAATAAAGACTATATCCATTATCCTGCTGAGTTTTCAATTTAGCATCCAAATCTACATACATAGGTGAGGCTGCATTTGCAGGAGGTAGAATAGCAGGAGAAAATAACCCTATATAATCGAAAGTATTCGGATAATTAGCTGAAATATATAATGAATGGAATCCTCCCATCGAAAGACCTGCAATAGCTCTGTTTTGTTTATCTGCTTTTACACGGTAATTACTTTCTACAAACTTAATAACGTCTCCAAAGTTAGCCTCCATGTCGCCACTGAATATGTCAGGCGCTCTCATATCGGGTTTATAAAAGCCTTTAGACGATTCACCGGGTGCAGCAGTATTACTTGTATGCCCGTTAGTCATTACCACAATCATTGGTTTTGCTTTGCCTTGTGCTATCAGATTGTCTAATATCTGCGAAGCACGTCCCAACGCCATCCAAGCCTCTTCGTCACCACCCATACCATGCAACAAATAAAACACAGGGTATTTATCTTTACCGGCTTCATATCCGGCAGGTGTATATATAGTTATACGACGGGGACTATCCAGCTTTGGCGAATCATACCAACAACGTGCAACAGTTCCATGAGGTACATCCTGCACTTTATAAAGGTCACCTAAACCTCCTTCGATCAAAAATATATTCATCACTGTAGCTACATCGCGAACCTGATATACATTATTAGGATCAAGTACTTTCAAACCATCTACAATAAAGGTATAGCTATAAAGATCAGAGGGTAATACTTGTGTAGTAAAACTCCATACACCGGTTTCGTCTTTCTGCAAATCCTGCAATTTGGTAATCCATCCTTCGCTTGGCATCCAATCACCTTGCAGTTTTACCTCTTTGGCATTAGGTGCCATTAATCGGAATGTAACCGTATTATCGGAATTGATTTGAGGAGAAATAATCTCTACTTTTTTCGAGAAATCGAGATTCTGCTGAGCAAGTAACCCTGTACTTATCAAGCAAATAGTGAGTATAAAAAGTATTCGTTTCATGTTATTATTTTAAAGGATTCATTTTTCCAAATGTAGTTTTTATTTTTGATAGATATACTTTTAGGAAGAGTAAAATTGACGCAACTGTAAAAGATGTAATACAAAAGCAATCAGGCAAACTTTTTAGTTTAATTTTGTAACATAACAATACAACATCGTATACCGACATGCTAAGAAAAAGTCTGATAATGGATCATCTGAGAGTATTACCCATCGAATACTCTCAATCAAAAGAAGAGGGTAAAAATATGCAGGGTTATCAGCAACGCATAGATCAGATTATACAATCGGATGCTTCTGAGTTACAGAAAGAGGAATTAGCAGGAAATTTACTTGACCAGATGTACAATTTACCTATAGAAGAATCTTTTCCTTATAAAGAACCATCTACTTTAGAGGAAATAAAAGCGCTCCGTCCTGCTTTTGAATATAAAAAGGATTATGAAAACATTTCATCGGACAAATTATTTGATAAAATCTATGGGGCATGGCTAGGCAGATGTGCGGGTTGTTTGTTGGGTCAGCCAATCGAAGGATGGAAGCTGTCACAGATAAAAGAGTTATTCAAAGACACAAACAATTATCCATTAACAGATTACATCTCTTCGGATATAAAGGATAGCATCAAAGAAAAGCACGGTATTGCAGACCAATATTACTTGTTTGGAAATAAGCCGATCACCATAAACTGGATCAATAATATAAACCGAATGCCCGAAGATGACGATATAAACTATACCATCGCTTCGCTCAATATTATTGAAACTTACGGTTACGATTTCAACTCTGACGATGTTGCTGAAAGCTGGCTTTTGAATATACCTCTGCTTCATACTTATACCGCCGAACGTATCGCGTATCGCAATCTATCTTTGTATAAGTTTCCACCACTATCGGCAATCTACAGGAACCCTTATCGGGAATGGATCGGGGCACAGATCAGAGGCGATTTCTGGGGATATATTAATTCCGGAAATATCGAAATGGCAGCAGAAATGGCATTTAGAGATGCATCGGTATCGCATGTAAAGAATGGTATATATGGCGAAATGTTTATTTCTGCCCTGATAGCTGCTGCTATGACATCGGACGATATTGAATATATAATAAACTGCGGATTATCTCAAACTCCTGCAAATTGTCGCTTAGCAAAACATATTAATTTAGTCATAACCAATAAAAAGAGTGGATGGGATGAAGAGCAGGTTATTGTCCATATTCATACTTTATTCGATGAAAAGCAGATTCATCATTGGTGTCACACTATACCCAATGCTATGATTGTATGCTTTGCCTTACTCTATGGAAACAAAGATTTCGAAAAGACCTTAGCTTTAGCTATTATGTCGGCTTTCGATACTGATTGTAATGCTGCCACCGTTGGTTCTATCATCGGGCTTATAAACGGGGCTTCGCAAATACCTCAGAAGTGGATAGCTCCGCTAAATGATACTGTTTGCTCAGGTGTAAGGGGTTTTGAAGAAGTTTCTATCTCATCATTAGCTCAACGCACGGTAGATGTTATTCTAAAGAAATAGAAAAGAATACTTTAGTTGATAAATAGATTCTGAATAATAAAATTGCAAATCATTTTTTCTTTGAAATTCAGAATAATTCTCGTTTTATTCCATATTTTTGCACACGTTTTGGTGGCACAATTCCATATCTACGGAAAAGTGCTGAAAAGGGAATCAGGTGTAAATCCTGAACAGACCCGCTGCTGTAAGCTCCGCCAAACAATCTTTGGATAATACTGATCCACTGTCACAAACAGTGAACAGCAAACAGTAAACAGTGAACAACAACTTTGTTGATAACTGAAAACTGATAGCTGCTAACTGAAAAGATGGGAAGGAGTTCCAAAGATGGAGTAAGTCAGAAGACCTGCCAAATATGTATATAGTTTAAAGCTCGTGGTTAAGGCTTAAGAACATTCATATTCAAAATATGCTTGGCATATGGCGACTTCATGTTTCGTATCCTCTTAATTCTGAGTATTGTATAATCGAATAAAAGAATAAAAGAGAAATGTCTCCAATTGCATTTGTATCATTAGGACCGGGCGAAGCTGATTTGATTACTCTCAAAGGATTAAAGGCTCTACAGGCTGCCGACTGCATTTTTTATCCTGCCACTATTGTCAAAGAAGACGCTATATCGTCGAGAGCTTTGGAAATTATGAGAGAGTTGAATATCGACAGCAAAAAGACAATTCCCTTTCATGTGCCTATGAGTAAAGACAGATCTCTGGCAATAGCTGCATACAACAAAGTAGCACAAGAAGCAGAACAACAATACCATAAAGGATTGAAGGTAGCGATTGTAGCCGAAGGCGATGCAGGTTTCTATTCGTCTATTCATTATATATTTGATACACTTACCAGTCTAAGCATTCCTGTGGAACGTATTGCAGGCATTCCGGCATTTATTGCCAGTGGAGCTTTAGCCGGTATACATATCGTAAAACAGGAGGAAGAACTGAATGTAATTCCGGGAATAATAGCTGCTAAAAACCTCATTCACAAGATAGAATCAGGTAAGGTGGCCGTTATCATGAAAGTTTCGCAATGTCAGGATGCCATAAAGGAGTGTATTGCTACAATTCCAACAGCAACATTTCATTACTTCGAAAATGTGGGTGTCAAAAACAAAGAATATTATACTTGCGATACTCAAGAAATAATTGACCGCAAATTCCCTTACTTTTCCTTAATGATAATCCATCAATAAAATGAAAAATTCGATAATAATTTATTTTGCTGCATTTACTTGTTTTTTTTTCTCAGCCTGTAAAAACAACCAACAGGCTGATAATCAAAGAACGCTATTTACTGCCGGCTCTGCCGATTCGGTTCATGTTGATGTGAAATATGCACAAGGCTTTAATGTCTCGTATCACGACAATTACAGGTTGGTTGATATTCAAGACCCTCAACACGAAAACGAAACAGTATATCACTATGCACTTGTCAATCGAGGACAAAGACACGAAGGTATACCCAAAGATTATATTGTTATAGAAGTTCCCGTTCAGAAAGTAGTTTGTATGACTACACTTCAACTATCGAACTTCATAAAACTAAATGCTATTGATAAAGTAGTGGGTATGACAAGCACACATTATCTGTTCAACCAACAGATGAAAGACCGTATCAAAAACGGACAGGCAAGTCAGATTGGCATCGAAGGTAACTTTGACAATGAGGTGGTTATGGCACTCGATCCGGATATTATATTGGTATCACCCTTCAAACGTGGAGGATATGAATCAATTAAAGATTTGAATATTCCGTTAGTTACTTTTCTGGGGTACAAAGAGACTACTGCTTTAGGGCAAGCCGAATGGATTAAATTTACGGCCATGCTTCTGGGCATCGAACAACAAGCAAACCAACAGTTTGCTGAAATAGAGAAGAAATATCAAGACCTAATTACCCTGGCTTCAAAAGCTGATAAAAAGCCGATTGTATTGAGTGGCGAAATGCGTTCGGGCAATTGGTATGTAGTAGGTGGAAAGAGTTTTCTGGCACAACAATTCCGTGATGCGGGAGCTGAATATTTTCTGAAAGACAATATTGAAACCGGCGGCATAAATATGGATTTCGAATCGGTATATTCTAAAGGAGCCAATGCAGACTACTGGCGAATGCTGGTAAGTCACGATGGCGATTATTCGTACGAAGCCATGAAACAGAGCGATGCACGTTATGCCGATTTCAAAGCCTTTAAAGAAAAAAAGGTGGTGTGCTGCAATCTTCGTCAGAAACCGTTTTATGAAAAAGCCCCTGTTGAACCCGAAGTTGTTTTGGCTGACTTAATCAAAGCGTTTCATCCCGAATTACTACCCGATCACAAGCCTGTATATTATGAACTATTGAAATGAGCAAAAAACATTTTACATCATTTACAATCATATTGGTTTCTATTATGGCATTCTTTTTCTTGAATCTCATTTTAGGAACTATATCAATACCCTTGCGCTCCATTTGGAATATCATATTGAATACTGGAGAAGAATCTCTTATCTGGCAAAACATTATTTGGAAATCGCGATTTCCACAAACAATAACTGCCTTATTTGCAGGAGCAGGTTTAGCTATCAGCGGATTGCAAATGCAAACAGTTTTTAGGAATCCATTGGCAGGACCTTCCGAATTGGGTATCAGCTCCGGGGCCAGCCTAGGTGTTGCCCTTATGATACTACTTTCGGGAAGTTTAGGCGGCATTGCTCTCAGCAAAGTCGGATTTTTTGGAGAAGTGGCTATCTCATTTGCTGCCATTGTAGGAGCATTTGTAGTGATGGGGATTATCATAGCTATATCGCAACGCATAAGAGGCAATGTTATTCTCCTTATTATAGGCGTTATGATAGGTTATATTGCCAATGCAATAATAGGTGTACTTAAATTTTTCAGTAACGATGAAGATGTACGAGCATATGTTATCTGGGGATTAGGAAGTTTCTCAAAAGTATCGGGCGACCAGGTTTATACATTCGCCGGTATTATGTTAGTGCTTATACCTCTGTCTTTCTTGTTGATTAAAACACTAAACCTTATGTTATTGGGCGAAAGTTACGCTCGCAATTTAGGGTTGAATATCAAACGATCAAGATTATACGTAATTACTTGTTCATGTGTACTTACGGCAATTATCACAGCATATTGTGGTCCGATTGTATTTTTGGGATTGGCTGTTCCTCATTTGTGCAGAACCATATTTCAAACATCCGATCACCGTATACTTATGCCTGCCGTAACATTGGCAGGAGCTTCATTGTCGCTATTTTGCAATTTGATTGCTCGTATGCCGGGTATGGAAGGTGCATTGCCGATCAATTCGGTAACGGCACTTATTGGGGCACCTATTGTGATTTCGGTTTTATTTGGAAAAAGAAAGAATGAAATTAGTGAATAAGTCTGTTATTTTCCTAACGCACCCTATCGGGTTTGTTTTTCATTTTGCCTTGATGCAAAACGAAACAAAAGATCAAGACTGTGCCTTTTGCCCGACCCGCATCGGACTCGAAAGCTAAAACAAAAGAAAACGTTCGAGACTGATATCCTTTTGTTTCTTCACGCTTTCATCCTCCTACGGGTACCCTGTGCAATCGACAAGGTCGGTCGCTTGACGGACGATATCCCAATTACATGCGTCAGCCTCAGTGCCGTGAGTGGTGCAGCCGTTGTCAGACCAGTGAGGTGAGCGTAAAACTAAACGTGCCGATAGGCAATAGGTTTAGTTTAGCTCGCAAACGTAGTCGGACAGGCGAACCACGGGGCACAAAGCCTTTTTGATTCCTTTTGCGGCTTTGGGCAAAAGGGATACAAGCAATCTTTGATTGCGCGTAGTAAAAAAGAGAAATATAAATTGGCATGAATAAACAAAAAACCATAGAATTAAAAAAACTATCCATCGGTTACCTTACGAAAAATAACCGAAAGACAGTTGCATCAGATATCAATGCAGATATATTCAGTGGCGAACTGACCTGTTTACTAGGAGCAAATGGTATCGGAAAATCAACCTTACTCCGCACATTGTCGGCTTTCCAACCCAAACTGGACGGAAAAATAAATATTCAGGGAAAGGAAATTGAAACCTATTCCGAGAAACAACTATCTACACTAATAGGCGTAGTACTTACCGAAAAGTGCGATATAAAAAACATGTCGGCTCGAGAATTAATCGGACTTGGCAGAAGCCCCTATACAGGTTTTTGGGGAACACTTAACAACACAGATAAAGCAATAGTAGATAATGCCATATCTATGGTAAAAATAGAAGATCTCGCATCGCGAATGGTGCATACTTTGAGTGACGGTGAACGCCAAAAAGTGATGATTGCAAAAGCGTTGGCACAAGAAACACCTATTATATTTCTGGACGAACCAACCGCATTTCTCGATTTTCCGAGTAAAGTAGAAATTATGCAACTCCTTCACCGACTATCCCGACAAACAAATAAAACTATATTCTTATCGACTCACGATTTAGAACTGGCACTTCAGATAGCTGATAAAATCTGGTTAATAGACAAGCAATCAGGCATCAATATCGGTACTCCTGAAGATCTTTCTCTAAACGGACATCTTACCTCATTCTTTGCCCGAAAAGGAATTATATTTGATGAAGAAACAGGTTTATTCCGGATTGAAAATACTTATACCAAACAGATTAAATTGATAGGGCATGGCCAAATGTACTCAATGGTTCGCAAAGCTTTGCTTCGCAACGGAATATTGGCGACCCGAAACATAGAATCAACCGATTATATTGAAGTTAGCAACGACACTAAAGAGATTAGAATATTTCAATCGGCTCAAAAAGCCACCTCAGTTTATAGCATAGCAACATTACTTGATACTCTAAAATTATGATACTTATATTAGGGGGAACAACCGAAGGACGACATGCTGTAACCGTATGTGATGAAGCATCAAAGTCATATTATTATTCAACTAAAGGAGAATCGCAAGAGATTGTTTGTGCAAATGGCATTCGCCTGACAGGGGCGCTTGATGAAGATGCAATGGAAACTATCTGCTTAGAAAAAAACATACGTCTTTTAGTAGATGCAGCCCATCCGTTTGCAGTTGTTCTCCATCAAACCATTGCCAAAGTATCCGAGAAATTAAATATTCCTGTTGTTCGTTACGAGAGAAGCTACGCCGAACACGACGAAGATATCATTTGGTGCGATTCGTATGAGGATGCGATAAACTACCTCGAAAGACATAATATAGATAACCTTCTGGCATTAACAGGAGTAAATACCATTGTGAAATTAAAATCGTACTGGCAATCACATAATTGTTGGTTTAGAATATTGGATCGCGAAGAATCGAGAGTATTGGTTGATGAAGCTAAATTTCCATTCGAAAAGATTATATATTATCAGCAAGGAGAAGACGACACTCCCCTATTCGAAAAACTGAAACCAGAGGCTATAATAACTAAAGAGAGTGGCGAATCGGGGGGATTCAACGAAAAAGTTGCAGCTGCCCGACAATTAAATATTCCTCTATTGGCTGTAAAACGCCCACCTCTATCTCCTCATTTTATACCCGTGCATGGAGAAAACGGTTTACGAAAAATGATTGAAAAACTTATCCCCGACTTTTTCGAATTACGAACAGGATATACTACCGGAACTTGTGCCACAGCAGCCACTAAAGCCGCTCTCACCACTTTACTTGCAGGTGAACCTTTAGATGAGATAAGCATAACCTTACCTAGCGGCGAATGGATATACATACCTATTGCAGCAACGAATTGGGGTGATAATGAAGTAACTTGTACCGTAATTAAAGATGCAGGAGACGATCCGGATGTAACTAACAAACAGGAAATAACATCAACTGTACGATTAAATCAGGCAGAAAGAGGCGTACATTTCTTACAGGGAAAAGGTGTCGGAATAGTAACCCTGCCCGGTTTAGGGTTGGAAATCGGAGGCCCTGCCATCAATGCTACTCCACGAAAAATGATAAAACGAGAAGTATTTAAAGTACTTCGCCACAATCAATATAAACTCCCCAATCAAAGTATACGCATCGGTTTAGATGTCACAATTTCGGTACCTAATGGCGAAGAAATAGCCAAACGTACATTTAATCCTAAATTAGGAATCATCGGAGGAATATCTATTATCGGTACCTCAGGGGTAGTAAAGCCCTTTTCTTCGGATGCTTTCATACGATCTATTCGCAGAGAAATGGGAATAACAAAAGCACTGTATTGCGAACGTGTAGTCATCAATTCGGGAGCAAAGAGCGAAAAATTCGTGAAGCAGATATACCCAGAATTACCCAGTCAGGCATTTATTCACTACGGTAACTTTATTGGTGAAACTATTAAGATTGCTGCCGATTTGGGCTTCAAGCACGTAACAATGGGCATTATGCTCGGCAAAGCTGTTAAGCTAGCCGAGGGTTCACTGGATACGCACAGCAAAAAAGTGGTAATGAATAAAGAGTTTCTTTCAGATTTAGCCAGACAGAGCAGTTGTTCTGATTCTACTATCGGAGCAATCCAAGGTATCACTTTAGCACGTCAATTATGGGAAGTTATTCCCGAAGCTAAATTCTTCTCACTCATTATACAAAAGTGTCACGAAGTGTGTGCCCCACTTTTACCCGATGGAGAATTAACCGTTTTTCTGATTGATGAAGAAGGTAAAATTATAAAGTAACAACAGAAAAATATATCAGAAACGGAAATCTTAATTTCAAGACCAACTTCTTCGTTTCATCTTGTTTAAAACCGCCATAACACGCTTATCTTTTTTCGAATAATTTTCGACAAGAATAAAGAGTGATCGTTTATAAACGTCACGCACATTACAAGGGTCAATACTTCGCCACAGAAAATCTAATTTTCGGTCAAGCCCTTGTTCGTTCACCCTGTTGTCAACCTTTTCATTCGAAAGATTTTCTAATCTGCGTATATACCAGATCATTTCCCTGACAGCTCTTTCGTGCTCATTTTTCAGACCGATCGGATTAATCATATCTTCGATAGTCAGATAAAGAACTTCGATTTTAGTAGTATCGTCCTTTATCCACCCTTTAGCTGTAATAGGAAGTTTCCCTATTGACGTCCTTTTCTCTCTTTTCTTTTTGGATTTTCTATCTATGACTCCCGCCTTTCTCAACGGCAAAGAGGCTTTTGTTATATTAGGGCGAATATAAGGAGGAGCAGGTGGCTTGCTTTGCTTTCTAGACCGAAAATTCAAATAAACTGTCAAATAATGGGATAGTAAAAAGAAAGCGAGTCCAATACCTAAAGCAATAAATATAAATTTCCATGTTCGATTATGCTCTCGCTGGGCTTCATCTTGTACTAACCTGATTCCTTCCCTATTTTCTTCTTGTTTTTTCAGACTTTCTTCTATCAGCTTGTCTCGTTCTGACTCATTCTTTACCTCCATAACAGCCGGTAATTCCGAGATTATCTCTTGTTCCTTGTTAAGCCATTCTCTATATGCCGCCATATAGTTCTTCACATTCTTTGTTTCTTTGCTTGTATGACCTAGAAACGATGTCAGCCGTAATAATTTCTCATCATCTGTAGGTATTCCGTAATCGTCCCAAATCTTTATCAAAGAAAAGTCTGTATTCTTATTTACAGGGGTAATCTTATGAAGAACATCGGCTCCTTTATTAATATGATTAACAATCAAATAAGCCCCTGTTTCATCTGACACCTTAGCTCCCTTACTTAATAAGTAACGAACCATTTTAATATTCCCATCTAGAGAAGCTTTAGCTACAGTACTACTTATCTCCTTATTCTTAATATTTAATTTTGCTCCTGCATCTATCAAAAAATCGACCATAGAAGTATCTTTTGAAGCAATCCCATAATCTAGGACTGAACGACCTTTTAGCAACAACATTGCTACTGCATTTTTATTACTATTCTGTTTTGCTTTTTGATTAATGTGATAATTGGGATCGGCTCCTTTTTTTATTAACAGCCTTGCCAGCTCTTTATTATTATTAATGACTGCAAACATTAATAAACTCCGACCATATGCATCCGTTATATTGACATCTATTTCGTCTGTCAACTTCTGTTTCACTTCTGTCATACGATTTTGGGAAACAGCCTCCAACAACTCTTTATCGAGAAGTGTAGATGCCTCTTTTTGTGCCGATAAATGAATCGACAAAAAGCAAAATAAAAATAATATATATCGTTTCAGAGATAAATGATCGCCAGACATAGTAATTGGAAATGCTAGAAGGTAATATAAAGTAGTAATGCGAATCAGTAGTTGAACTTTTCCGCTGATTTGTTTAGTTAAAATGTTTATAATCAATAAAACAAGCGATTGATTATTTGCTCAATCTCTTGAAAATCATTAACTTAAAAGAATAATCCCCATTATTTTTCAGTTATGATTCCCAAGAAGAAAGAGCTTAAACTGATAAA
>NZ_QICL01000040.1 GCF_003201355.1 Indolivaga alginatilytica | reverse complement strand
TTTATCAGTTTAAGCTCTTTCTTCTTGGGAATCATAACTGAAAAATAATGGGGATTATTCTTTTAAGTTAATGATTTTCAAGAGATTGAGCAAATAATCAATCGCTTATTTTATTGATTATAAACATTTTAACTAAACAAATCAGCGGAAAAGTTTAACTACTGATTCGCATTAGTAGCTAATAGTTTTTCCTTCTCCCAAGGTTTAGCAATAAAATCAGTTGCTCCTGCTTTTATTGCCTGTACAGCTTTATTTGTATCAGCATAGGCAGTCATAAAAACAACAATAGACTGAGGATCAACCTTTAGTATTCTCTCAAGCCAGAGAAAGCCTTCTTTACCGCTGATAACATCTAACCTGAAGTTCATATCCAGGAGTATTACATCAGGTTGGTATTCTTTCAAATATTTTTCTATTTTCTCGGGATGTGTGCTTACTTTTATCTTCTCTACATAATTTTGCAACAATGCATTAAGAGCAAAAAGCACATCTTCATTATCATCTATAATCAGTATTCTCCCCTTTCTTTCCATACTTTACTCATATTTACCTCATTTATTTTCTATAAAGATATTAAAAATTTCAGACAAAACACGTGCGATAATGAACATAAAACAGTGCGATAATGAACATAAAAACACAATAAAAACAACATAAAATATTAATAAACAGAATTTTACAAACAAGGCATGATATTTGATTTTATTAATTACGTATAGATAGATATATCATGAAAAGAACATCTTATATGTTTATAATATTACTATTGTTTTGTACGAATTTTGTACAAGGACAACAAAATAATCAAATAAGTTTGACTATTAATAAAGCTATAGATATTGCCAGAAAACAATCACCTCAAATCACTGTAGCCCGTCATAGCTTTCGTTCCTCATATTGGAATTATTGTTACTTTAAAGCAAATTATCTGCCATCTCTAGCCTTTAGTTCTACACCTAATTTTAATCACTCGATTAATGTAATAAATATGCCGGATGGGACATCCCAGTTTATACAGCAAAATGAGTTAAGCACAGATGGAATGTTATCCATAAGTCAGAATATAGCCTTAACGGGAGGTACTTTGTCTTTAAAATCAAGTATCCAGAGGTTAGATATCTTGGGAGAAAACAAAAACTACTCTTACCTGACAAACCCTATTACTATTTCTTACCAACAATCGCTTTTCGGGTATAATAAATTGAAATGGGATAAAAAAATTGAACCTCTTCGATTCGAAGAGGCAAAAAAAGAATATGTAGAGCTAATTGAATTAGTATCGACAGAAACTGTCCGGAAATTCTTTGATTTAACTCGAGCTCAGACTAACCTGCAAATTGCGCAAACTAACTATGCAAATACCGATACTCTGTACTCTTTTGCTCAAAGGAGATATAATATAGGAACCATCACCGAAAATGACATGTTACAACTGGAGGTTAATCGCCTTAATGAAGAAAGTAACATGCTAAATGCTCAAATTGAAGTAGATAATTATACTCAGGAACTTCGCTCTTATCTGGGTATTACCGAAGATATAGAGATTGAAGTTGTACTTGAAGAAAACACACCTCAATTTATCGTTGACCTGCATAAAGCTTTATATCTGGCAACCAATAATAGTCCGGATATAATTAAAATGGAACGGAAAAAGCAGGAAAGTGAAAGCAATGTTGCAAATGCAAGAGCTTCCGCCGGACTAAAGGCTGATATATTCGCTCAACTGGGACTTACTCAGACAGGTGAAAATATACGTACGGCTTATAGAGATCCACTTAATCAGCAATATGTTGAAATAGGTATTCGGTTACCCATTCTGGATTGGGGAAGGGGCAAAGGCCAGATACAGGTAGCAAAATCCAATCGCGATATGGTCTATACACAAATAAAACAAGACAAAATTAATTTTGAATTGAATGTAACCCGTATCGTAAAACAGTTTAACCTGCAAAACAACAGAATAAACGTTGCTTTAAAAACAGATGCAACTGCAAACAGACGCAACGAAGTCGCACGCAAACTATATATTTTAGGGAGATCTACCATCTTGGATTTGAACACGGCTATCTCTGAGAAAGATACAGCCAAACGAAATTATATAAATGCTCTTTATAATTACTGGTCACTTTATTACGTATTACGAAGTTTGACGTTATACGATTTCGAAAAGGACGTGACTCTGACAGAAGATTATGAATTATTACTTAAATGAATTATTAATCAAGCATAGCTAGCTTTATTTATTACACTTACCAAAAAACAAATAGCTCTGCGAGCTTAACTTTATAGATTATGGATACAGCAATAAAAAAGAAGCACCCGATTTTAAGGTATAAATATTATATTATTTCAGGAATAATATTAATTGGCTTGTTTACTTATTCTTTATTTTCCGAGATTGGCTCAAAAAAATTAAGAATTGATTCCACCAGCATTCAAATATCAGAAGTCTTACAAGATAAATTTCTGGATTATCTGGAGGTGGAAGGTATTGCTCAGCCCAGATTGACTGTAAAATTAAATAGCTCTGAGAATGGTATTGTAAAACACATTATTGCAGACGAAGGCAGTATGCTTGTGCAAGGAGATACTATACTTATTCTTGATAACCCTCAATTAATAAGATCTATTCAGGATGAACGGGATGAACTAGAAAAACAACAAATAACGTATGAGGAGAAACTAATACAAATGAAACGTAAATCATCCGAACTTAAGCGTACCGCTCTTAAAACGGTGTATGAGTCGGATAGGTTGAGTAAGCAATATAATCTTGACAAAGAAGAATATCAGATCGGGATAAAAAGTAAAGCTCAATTAGAAGTTGCTGCGGACGACTATAGTTTTAATCAAAAAAATGCATCTATTTTACTCGAGGAATTAAAACACGACTCATTGATGAATATCTTACAAACCGATTTGATGAAAAATGACCTGAACCGTGAGAATAAGAAGTTCATAAATAGCAAGGATCGTTTGAATAATCTCATAATAAAAGCTCCTGTTTCAGGTCAATTAAGCTACATTAGTGTCATTCCCGGCGAACAGGTACTTTCAGGAAATAGTATAGGTGAACTGAAAGTCGTCGAAGATCTTAAAATAAGCACAAAAATAAGCGAATATTATATTGATCGTGTTAGTGTAGGCTTACCTGCAAGTATAACATATCAGGATAAAAAGATTCCGTTGAAAATAACAAAGATTAATCCGGAAATTAAAGACCGCCAGTTTGAAGTAGACCTGATTTTCATGGAAGAAAAACCTGATAATATCAGGATCGGAAAAAATTACAGGATACAAATAGAACTGGGACAACCGGAGGAAGCATTAGTAATCTCTAAAGGTAATTTTTATCAGGAAACAGGAGGACAATGGCTCTTTAAATTAAATAAAGCAGGAGACAGAGCCACAAAAGCAGATATATCTCTCGGACGTCAGAATCCATTGCAATATGAAATACTAAACGGTCTGAAAGCCGGAGATAAAGTTATAATTACGGGATATGACAATTTCAGCAATGTGCAGGAAATTATTTTAAAATAGCCTTTAGAAATAACAGCTAAGGCTTACTCCGACAGTTACAGGATATTACCAATTGTCGGAGTATTATTTTCTGAATGTGCCTATCTTTTTTATAGTCCATTCAAAATCTTCACGCGAAATTTTTGCTTTATTTTTTATTTTTGCCCGATAATTATAGATCGTATTAACGGAATATCCTAAAAAATTGGCAATTTTACTACTGTCATCTATCCCCAATCTGATAAGGGCATAGATTCGAAGCTCGTTATTCAGTGATTCTCCTTTTTTCAATATTATTTGTTCATTATCCATCAAGAGCGAATTAAATTTTTCGACAAAATCAGGAAATAAATGGGTAAACATAACATCAAAATTCCGAAACAACTCTTTTAACTCATCCTCTTTTAAGTTATTGTTCTTTGATATTTTATAAAGGCTTTCGATCTGTTTTTCCTGTATTTTTTTATTTATCGTTTTTCTCAGTTCGTCTAATTTATCTATGTATTTAGAGCATTCATCCAGAAAATAGCCGATATACTCTTCCTTAATCTGATTTGCTTCTACAACCTCAATATTGAGCTTTCGGAGCTCATTGTTCATGTTATGTAATTTCTGATTGAGTGTGTTTAATTCGAGATTAGCCTCTTTCAGGCGCTTACTTATTATTATACCTTTTTTCATTTGTTTGTAAACATATGAAATTGATATGATAAGCAAAACCGATAATATACTTATCAATGCAAGGAAAAGGCGGAGTTGTTTATTTTGCTCTTCATTCTTTTTCTGGTATGCCCTATCGATGATAGTTTGTATATTCAAAATTTCGGAACTTCTTAAACGGGTATTGTATTCATTGATATTATCCAATGAAAAGCATACATATTTGTATGCGCGGTCGATATCACCTTCCTTCATAAGTATATTTGCCAGAATAGGGATCGATGCATTGTCCTTGATTGAGGATCGAATGTCTGAGATTGCAGACAGTATCAGATACTTTTTCTCCATTTCTAAATCTCCCTGTTTTCGATATAAAAGAGACCTGTTAAAAGTAACAAGTGCATACTCGGGAGTACCTACTTCCGCCATACTCAAACGTTTATCATTTATGAGTAGAGCCTCAGGTATATTTCCGTCCAAACGCAATCTGATTTCCGCAATTCTCAGATAATCTTCCGATGACTTGTCGGCTATATTGGCTAATGTATCCCGATAAGCATTTGCCATTTTTAGATACAACGCCTTATCCCTGTTACTATGTGAATATGAACCTAAGTTAGTATATATAACTCTTTTGGTAGAGTAGTATTGTATTGCCTGTTGTTTATCTAGAGATTCTATCTTTACTCCATCTATAATATCAACAGCCTCCTTATACATTCCTAATATTGCAAAGAGATTGGCCATTGCAATAGAAGTTTCGTTCATTTTGCTTGAGTCTTTCAATAAGTCGGCAATATCGAGGTTCTCATTCAGGTAGAAAATAGCAGAATCAGAGATGTAAGACCTATATTCTTTATATAGAAGGGTGTTTAATGAATATAGATCACCGATAGAGATATTAAGTCTCGATCTTTCGGCTTTTAATTCTTTTATTTTTAATTCTTTAAACTCAATATATACGTCCTTTTTTAAAATTTTATTGTCTAATTCTATAAATAGTGAATCCAGCTCGTTCTTAGCCCTGATAGAATTCATACAAATGAACATAAAACAAAAAAAGAGTAAGAAACTTCTCATAATCTATAGCTTTAATTAGTAAAATTAGGAGTAAAATCCTAAATCCAATTATTTCATATCTATTTATTCATTGCTACCGCAGCTGCACCAATAAGACCGGCATATTCGGAATTAAATTGACTTAATAGAATGCCTTTTGTTATAGAGTGTCCGGCATCTTTATTTAGTTTTTTTATTATTTTGGGATATATAAAACCATTCGAAACAATATCACCCCCCAAAATTATCGTATTGACTCTATTTACCTCAACCAACGTGATAATCAGATTACTTATTGCACTCACTGCATTTTCAACCAGTTTTACACAAAGTTCATCGCCTTGCTGAGAAAGAAAATAAACCTGTTTTATATCCACTTTAATTTTCTCATCTTTAGGAATATAAAGATTACTTGAATAGGTACCACTAAACAATCGAGCCGATTTATCAAAGCCGGCACCTCCCGCTATAGATTCCGTGCAGTTGTTAAGGCCGCAGTTACATATTACACCAATATCAAGACCCGTATCTATGTGCCCTATTGCTCCGGGCTCCGATTGATTGTCACAGACAAGTTGTCCATTTACAACAAACCCGGCTTCAATACTTGTGCTGATATTTATGTAGGTAAAATTATCTGACTGTTTACCATTCCCCCATAACTTTACTGCTCTGGTTATGTTCCTTATATTATTACCTATATAGCATGGCATGCCGTATACCTGGAATAAATCGTGAGCTAAAGGAGTGGGCTGATTGCTCTTAGAATTGATTCGCAACCAAGTTCCGCGCACATTATCCACATACCCTAATAAACTCAATCCCATACTGATTGGTCTTTTCCCATTAATCCATCCTTCGGTTGTTATATAATCTTCCAACAAGCGTTTTATGATGGAAAGGGCTGTACCTTGGTTGATGTAACCGGCTTCATATCTTTTAGAATGAAGTATCTTACCTTCGGCGCTTACTTCGCCAATGAGAAGTTCCGATCTGCCCAGATCAATTGCCAGATATGTTTCGTTCATATTCACCTTCATTTTTCACAAGTTGAATTTATTAGTAATGAAAGACTTTGATTATACTTCATCAGTTATGTGTCTTAGTTTGGCAGTCTATCAAAAATAGAGTTGTAAATAATAAACAGTATTTCGCAGTAATATTTAGTCAAATAGTACTATATATTAATTCAAATATACCTATCTACTTAAATAAATTGTATTTCTCGAATAAAATAGTGGATTACTCAGTCCGACAAAAAGATATAAATCACTATTAATAAGTATTTTGACAATTTAATTTTAGTCATAAAAAGTGAATATCAGTCAAATAACCAGCTTATGTTTATAGTTTAACGAACTTTTATAAATACTTAGAAACAATAAACTAAAAATTCATTTACTTCCACTTTATTCAGTTGCATAAAAAAACACATATCGCTAATTATATGCAAGTTAACATTAAATATATTAGTTAACAATTTACTTTTTCATTAATCTCATGTTTATCTTTTTTTTATTAACATAAGTTTGCATAATCAGTCTTTATCTATCTACTTCCAATCATAGACAAGCTGATAAAAAATGTTAACCTAATATAAATTTAACATGTTATGAATAAAAACTATCTTTTATGCATAAGGACTATCAGAAAACTTATGCTCGTATTTTTTCTCCTATTACTTTTCGATGTCGGAGCCTATGCTCAGTCAACCTTTACAGCTAAAGGAACTGTTTTAGACGAAGTAACTAAAGAACCTCTCATTGGAGTTTCTGTTGGGGAGAAAGGTTCAACTACAAACAGAACTATAACCGATCTGGAAGGAAACTTTGAACTTAAGATGACTCCTTCGGCAGAGCTTGTTTTCTCGTACATAGGATATAATACTCTCACCAGAAGAGTAACTAATGACCTCATGGTAGTTTATCTTACCGAAGACACCAAAATACTGGACGAAGTTGTAGTAGTCGGATATGGTACGCAAAAGAAAATCAACCTCACCGGTGCAGTATCCTCCATAAAAGTAGATGAGCAAATGGCGGGACGTTCGTTGACCAA
The DNA here is from genome assembly GCF_003201355.1 of Indolivaga alginatilytica. Taxonomy (GTDB): domain Bacteria; phylum Bacteroidota; class Bacteroidia; order Bacteroidales; family Dysgonomonadaceae; genus Dysgonomonas_A; species Dysgonomonas_A alginatilytica. The sequence continues at coordinate 30,256 of NZ_QICL01000040.1, read as the reverse complement.
TGTATCGTCAGGTTTGTCGGGTATGGTTCCCGGGTTATCTGTTCTTCAAAATTCAGGATTTGCAGGATTTGATGGCGGAACTCTTCAAATAAGGGGGCTAGGCTCTGTGAATAACTCAGCACCTCTTATTGTGGTGGACGGTATGCCCGATGTAGATATGAATCGCATAAATATGGCAGATATTGAGAGCATATCGGTACTGAAAGATGCTGCTTCTGCAGCAGTATACGGTTCGCGTGCAGCAAATGGAGTTATACTTATCACTACACGCACAGGTAAGAACCAGGCGAAAGCAAAGATCAGTTATGCCGGTTGGTATGGCATCTCGGATGCAACAAACTTCTATGACTATCTGGCTGATTATCCGCGTGCAATGACCATGCAGATGAGAGCGGCAGGAGCAGGAAACAGTGCCAGTAATTTCAGAGAAGGCACTGTGGAGCAATGGATGGCCATGAGCATGGTCGATCCGATATTGTTTCCCAATACAGATCAATATGATGAGATGTTCAGACAAGGTAAACTTCAAAATCATACCGTATCAGCATCAGGAGGCACCGATCAGTCTAATTTCTATTTGTCTCTGGCTGTTACCGATCAGGAAGGTTTGCAATTGAGAAACAATTATACCCGTTATAATATGCGTCTTAATCTGGATCATAAAATCAGAAAGAATATTACCGTAGGTATGAAAACCGATGGACAATGGACTGAGACATTGTTTCCCCGTGGTGCAGGATTGGAAAATGCAGGGCTGCAATATGCTGTATCGGGAATACTGAACGTTCATCCCCAAACAGGACAATATGGGGGAGCAATGGCATACGGTGAAAATTCGGCAGCCGGCAATATGCGTGCCGAGTATGACTTGTTTACAAACGAAAGAACACGTCAGGAATACAATGGGTCGATATATGGAGACTGGGAAGTAATTAAGGGGTTGAAGGTTAATGTGAGCTTTGGACTCCATTACTACAACCAATTCACTAAAGCCTATCAGGATCCTACGCCACAATGGAATTTCCAAACGGGACAAATTGCACGTACAATGCCTCCGGATGACGGATTATCGAATCAGATATATCAGGGACATAAAACATTATTTCAAGGAAGAATCAATTACGATAAGGAGATTATAAAAGGGCATGCTTTATCGCTGATGTTTAATGCAGCAGATGAGTATTGGTTCGACAGAGGTCTTTACGGCTACCGCAAAGACAGGGTTGATGCTTCTTTAACCGAATTGGATGCAACAGGAAAAGGAACCCAGCTAACGAATGGTAATTCTTCGGCAGAAGGGCTACGTTCTTTCATCGGACGTTTGAATTATGCTATCCACAGTAAATATTTATTAGAGGCTAATTTTCGCTACGATGGTTCCTCTAAATTCACAAAGGGTAATCAATTCGGATTTTTCCCTTCGGTAGCTTTAGGATGGAGATTGTCTGAGGAAGTGTTTTTTGAAAACTTTAAAAATGTTGTTTCAAATACCAAGCTGAGAGTATCGATGGGAGCTCTGGGTAATAATGCAGGAGTAGATCGCTACGAACAAAAAAATGTATTTGCCAATACCAGTTATCTTTTCAACAATTCGGTAAGTAAAGGATATATTGCCAATAAAATGATTAATAAAGATTTCTCTTGGGAAAAGACTACAGTAACTAATATCGGACTTGATCTCGGATTTTTCAACAACAGGCTTACTGCCGAAATCGATTGGTATGACCGTCTTACGAGCGACATGATCCGCCCATCAGACCTATCGAGCCTTTTATCCGGCTACTCTGCTCCCAGAAAGAATATAGGTAGTCTTAGAAACCGGGGTATGGAATTAAATCTGACTTGGACATCCAATGTTTCGGACTTCCATTACAGTGTCAACTTTAATGCTTCCTACAATAAAAACAGATTGGAAAAATGGAATGAGCATTTGGCACGAGGTTGGGTATTTTTAGATATGCCGTATCACTATGTTTATTCTTATCTGGATAACGGTCTGGCTCAAAGTTGGAATGATATTTATAATTCACCTTTCCAGAACTCACCTTATATGTCTCCCGGAGACATCGCTCTGCAAGATTTGAATGGAGACGGGCAAATAACCGATGCTGATAAAAAAGCGTTTCAAAACAAATACAGGGATACTCCTGCCGGACAATTCGGATTAAACTTATCAGCTCAGTATAAAGGATTTGACTTTGCAACCTTGATACAATCGAGTGTAGGAAGATGGGACTATTGGATAGATCCTTTTAACAATGTAAATATTCCGTCTGACAGATATGGTTTTCAGGAATATCATTGGAACGATACATGGAGCTTGGATAATAGAAATGCCGGTATGCCTCGTATGATAACAGGATCAGGAGGAAGTAAAAACAGAGAAGAATCGACCTTTTGGCTATATAATGCAAGTTTTGTACGCTTAAAAAATATACAGTTGGGATATAGTTTACCTAAATCGTTTATAAATAAGGCAACACTAGAACAAGTCCGCATATATTTTACAGGAGAAAATCTTCTGACATTCTCTCAATGGAAAGGTATTGACCCCGAAAAACCGAAAGGCGACAATGCCGATTTATACCCTATAATAAGATCTTTTTCAGTAGGACTTAACATAGCATTCTAATAAAAATAAAAGAAAAACAAGATGAAAAGAATCAAATATATTTTGCTTGTCGGATCATTGGGTTTGCTCACATCGTGCGTTAGCGACCTTCTGGATCAGAATGCGACAACACAAATGTCGTCCGAAATTTTCTGGAGAACACCACAAGACGCAGTGGATGCAACAACAGGAGTTTATGAAGCCACACGAACTTTATTCGGACGCGATTATTATTTCGACGGACAAGGTGAATTTCAGTTTACCCGAGGAGTTAGCCTCGTTAGTACAGGCAGTGGAAATGGAACATGGACTCCCTCATCAGGTGCAGGAAGTGGATTCGATTATATGTGGAACAATGCTTACACCGTAATAAACAGAGCCAACTATGTATTAGAGAATACAGAATCTATGCTAAATAGAGAAACACTGGACGAAAATAAAGCGATACTCAACCGTATAAAAGGCGAAAACTGTTTTCTAAGGGCTCTCGCTTATTTCCGTCTATTGGAATTATGGGGCGATGTTCCTTATTTTGCTCATGTACTATCGGGTAATAATGAAGCAATTTCGTTAACCAGAACACCTGCGCAGACAGTAAAAGATAATATTATAGAAGACCTTACATTTGCCATATCGGTTCTTCCCGTACCTAAAAGCACACAACGAGGACGGGCATCTTTGGCTGCGGCATATGGTTTCAGAGGAAAAGTTCAGTTGTACTGGGCATCATGGAAGAAAAATGGCTGGCCTGAACTCAACGGTTTTACACAAGATCAGGGTGAAGCTCAAAAATATTACCAACAGGCTGCCGATGATTTCCGTAAAGTAATTTATGATTATGGGTTGGCATTATTCTCAGAAGGTAATCCGGGAACTTATGACGCTCCTTCTTATTGGGAATTATTTAATTATGCCAATGAAGCCAGTCCCGAAATTATTTTTGCTTTACAATACGGAGGACCAAGCCTTTCGCAAGGGGAAGAACTATTACGTGATTTTGGTACCCGAAATACAGGTAACGCCCAATGCTGGGTAACTCCTACTACCAGATTGATAGACAGATACCAGAAAATATCAACCGGAGATTTTGCACAGCCAATCGTTTTAATAAATGACGATAAGTATCCCAATGGTTCCGTAAACCGTGCGACATACGAAGACAGAGACTGGAGAATGAAAGCAACCTTGTTATGGGATGGTGAAAGTATGCTTACCATGACTACCGACGGTATGACTCTATTAGGCAGAATGCCATTTAAATACGGATCAAAAGACGGTATCAACTTTATTAATTATGATGTAGGAACATCCAGCGGATATCTTTTCCGTAAATGGGTACGCCAGACAGCTGTTGCCGACCGCAGCGATGGTCCTCAGGATTTTTATTTGATGAGACTTGCCGATGTTTACCTCATGTATAGTGAAGCGGTAAATGAAGTAAGTGGTCCGTCTTCTGAATTGGTTGGGCTAATAAACAAAATCAGACGAAGAGGTAACCTACCCGATCTTGATACTCAAAAATCAGCCAACAAAGATGAGTTCTTCAAAGCAATAGAGCAAGAAAGAATCGTAGAACTGATTGCCGAAGGTCACCGCCCGTTCGACATACGCCGATGGCGGAAAGTAGAAGAAATATGGGGTGCACCGGGAGGACCCGGACTTGTGCTAAATAATACACACAATGTAAGGGTACGTGACGAATTTAAAAACATAGCAGCCCGCGAATACGAACGTTTCTATATAAACCGTATTCCGCTCAAAGAAATAGAACGTAACTCTAAATTAATTCAGAATAAACCTTGGTTATAAACAGTCAAGCATAACAATTATGAAAAATCTAATCATATTATTTACAGTAATCCTGTGTACATCTTTGGGCTTCAATTCATGTAAGGATAATCCTATAGACGAAGACGGACTACTTATAACAGATAATACACAGTGCTATATAAGCATGTTTGAGTTGCTTGGTCCCGATCACAGAACTGTTTTAGTGGGTACACCCGAAATAGATACCGTAAACTGCACTATTACTGCAGTTGCCAAATTCGGTACAAATATGGCACACCTGAAACCTCATTGCAGTTTGTCGCTGGATGCAAAAATCCAACCATCAATGGGAGAATGGATCGATTTCAGCCAGATGAAACAGTATACTGTTATTTCCGGAAACAGACAAATTATGAAGAATTACAAAATCACAATTACTCTGCAAGGGCAATAAATCAAAATAAGGTCCCAGACCATTTTATTACTTTGGCAAGTATAACAAACTGAAATTGTTATGGTCATAAAAAGTATCAATAATTATTTTACATTACTTAATTGCATTATGAAACGAACTAAATATATATTTCTATTTATCATCTTTTTGGGGTTTGCCTCGTGCAGCGATGATGAGGATAGCAGCCTGAAAAATGATTTCATAAAGAAGACGGTTGCTCCGGCACTTGTTGGCGAAAAGATTGAGTTTGCTTATGCTGCAGGAACCACTTCCGGTAGATTAGCCACAGTAGAGGCCAATGCTTCCATAGCTGGAGCCCAAGGTACAGAATTTGGTGTACATTCTTACTATACCACGCGTGTAGCTCTAACTACCGGTGGCGTAAACTATAAGGTTGGAGACGATGTGCCTTTAAAAACCGTGAAGGAGACATCCACAAAAGGAGCTTTGTCATCGGCAACAATGGAAGAAAAAGTAGATGAAATCTATGTAAATCCATTGGTGGCTTTCGGCACCAATAAAGTAGATCTGATAGCTGCAACCTTACGCTATTATTATGTTGTACCTGAAGAAGCAAGAGGAAAAGAAGTGTCATTTTCTTTCTCCGCAAAATCAACTTCGGGGGATAATGTGAATGTAAGAACGCCTTCTTACAAAGTATCGAAAATGGAGATGAAACGCTTAATCAGCCTTACTATCGGCAAAGCGTGTTACTTCTCTATTGCCGATATGAAAGCATACACTAAAGAAGAGGTGGAAAGCGGAAACCTTTCATCAAAAATCGATTTTGTATATCTCTATCAGGCTAAAATGGGAGACTACAATTATGGTCATGTGGCAGTATCTCCGGGAACCGATCCCAAATACATTGCAACGCCGGCAGCGATACCTTCTTCGTGGACGAAGAACAAAACACGCATGGAAAAACGTGTAGATGTAAGAGATGCACAGTTGAAGGGAAGTATTCCGAATGTATACATTGATGATATAGATTTCCAAACACTGAATCTGGATAGCGCTGTAGATTATGTATTCGGATTTCAACAGGACGAAGGCGCTTTCATGAAAAGCGCTGACGGACAATATGCTGCATATATCTATGTCAATTCTGTAAATAACAATACAGGCTTGGTTGTTAGTATCAAACGTTACAAATTATAATTATGATGAAGCAGATTGTAATAATACTTTTCTGTCTCTTTATTACAACCGTCAGTCAGGTTTCAGGTCAAATATCTCAGGACGACACAGGATATGCTTCGGTGTATACAACTAAGTTGGACGATCCGTTGGCAATTTATTTTACACCTGATAATTTCAATATTAAAACGGACGGAAGTACAGACGTATCGGATGCTTTACAGGAGGCGATAAACAAAGTACAGGAAACTGTCAGATTTGGCATTGTCTTTATACCCGAAGGAACTTATAGGATAAGTAAAACTATCCATCTATGGAAAGGAATACGGCTGATAGGCTATGGAAATAAGCGCCCGCAAATTCTACTAGGTAAAAATACTCCCGGTTTTCAGGAAGGTAATGAGAAGTATCTGTTTCACTTTACTTCCGATCGACCCCGAAGAAGCGGACAACCTGTTTCGGATGCAAATGCAGGAACATTTTACAGTGGTATACAGAACATAAACATAAAAATAGCAGAAGGAAATCCTTCTGCTATTGCTATCCGTTTCCATGCAGCACAGCACTGTTTTCTTTCTCACATGGATTTTAATCTGAGCTCGGGAAATATCGGAGTCGAAGACATCTGTAATGAAATAGAATACTGCCGCTTTTATGGAGGCGACTATGGAATCAAAACAAAGAAAACCGCCCCCGGATGGCAAGCTCTTATAATTGATTCGTATTTCGAGAAGCAGAAAAAAGCTGCCATTTCGACCGAAGAAGCCGAAATGATAATTATCCGTAATCATTTTAAAGATATTCCTGTTGTAGTAGATATACCTCAGAAAAGATCGGAGCAATTATGGATTTCCGATTCAAGGTTTGAAAATATCAGCCAATCGGGTATCATTGTCAGCAAAGAGAAACATCCTAAGACACAAGTCAATATAGAAAATGTGGTTTGTATAAATGTTCCCGTTTTTCTTACATTCAGAACATCTCAGGAAACGATAAAATCTCAGGGTAAACTCTATCATGTAAAAAATCTGACTCATGGGCTTCACTATGCCGTAAATGATAATTCTATTGTAAAAACATCACAGGATATTGTTTCTCTGACGAAACTCCCCCCTCTTGTGCCTTCTGATATCCTGTTACTCCCATCCACCGAATCGTGGACTAATCTAAAATCGTTGGGTGCTGTCGGAGATGGTGTAACAGATGATACCGAAGTTTTGAAAAAAGCGATAGCTAATCATAAGACAATTTATCTCCCAAGCGGGCATTATCGTGTAACAGAGCCGATAGTATTAAAACCTGAAACCAATTTGATAGGGTTGCACCCATCTATAACCCAAATCATCTTACGCGATAGTACCGAAATGTATCAAGGAATAGGCACGCCTTTACCTCTTTTGGAAACACCTGTAAATGGTGTAAATATTGTAAACGGCATCGGGCTGAATACTTCGGGAGTTAATGCTAGAGCTGTGGCAGCCAAGTGGATGGCAGGAACCAAATCGATGATGAATGATGTTCGTTTCTTGGGTGGTCATGGCACATACAGTCTTAAAGGAAGAGATGTTCCCGTATATAATGATAACCGGACAGCCGACGGTATTCCATACCGTAAATGGGATACCCAAAATTGGAGCCTGTGGATTACCAATGGCGGCGGAGGTACTTTCAAAGATATATGGACTCCCAGTCCTTATGCTTCTGCCGGTTTGTATATTTCGGATACACAAACAGAAGGACGTATTTATTGTATGTCTATTGAACATCATGTAAGAAATGAAGCTATCATTGATAATGTTTCGAATTGGAAAATATATGGACTACAACTCGAAGAAGAAAGCGGAGAAGGTCCTTATTGTCTTCCCCTAAAAATCAGTAATTCGAATAACCTTCTGTTTGCCAATACATTTTCATACAGGGTAAGCAGGGTAACAACTCCATATCCGTATGCAATCCTCACAGAAAACTCAGAAAATCTGACATTTAGAGGATTAAGAACTTATACATGGACTAAGTATTTATTTGATAATACATTGCATAATGCAACTAATGGAAAGAATGTCCGCCCTCGTGAAATTGCATTGCTAAAGATTTCGAATGCTCCGATAGAAAAACTAGAACCCCAATTTCAGGTAAAAAAAATAACCGAAGGGTTCGATTTCATTGACGGAGCAACGGTTGATAAAGAAGGTAATCCGTATTTTATAGATTATCGCTGGCAACGTATCTACCGCTGGAATATAAAAAAGAACGGCTTGGAGATTATCTGTGAATTGCCTATTTTTCCTGTATCATTAGCATTCGACACGAAAGGAAATTTACTCGTTGTCACCCGATTTGTTCAAATCGAATCAATCTTTAACAGAGGAGATATTAAGGTTATATCTATGGATCCCAATAATCCGACAGAAACAATAACAGAGCTGCAAGAGGTTCCTTTTTCGTCTGTTGATCAAAGCAAAATCAAATCGATAATCTACCAGTCTTCCAGATATAGAATAGAGCATGACTCGGAAACTGCGATCATTGCACCTATAAAGACTTGCTATATTACAGCAGATGGCAGTACCATAATACCTAATACATCCGACATAGCACAAACATATTCGTTGAAAGAATCTAAACCCAACGAAACAGTTTACATAGCCAGCAATGCCGCTCAAAAGACATTTGCTGCAAAAATCGGAGAAAAAGGTACTTTATTGGAACCTCGATTGTTTGCCAGAGAAGGAGAACAAGATGTTCTTACTGATAAAAAAGGAAATGTATATATATCAGCCGGAAATATTCTGATATATAACAAAGAAGGTGATTTTATAAAATCTGTTGAGGTTCCCGAACGACCTTCTTCCATTGTTATAGGAGGTGCAAATGCTGATATGTTGTATATATGTGCACGTAAAGGTTTCTATTCGGTAAAAATAGAATGATTTTTAGATCTTGAAAAATGAAGAATCCTGATCGTGAGTTTTAGATTATCCGGAAGGTTACTTACAATCCGATCGCTTCAGATAGTTATCCCTGATTTTCGTAGAAGAAAATCGGGGATTCTGTTTTTCTCTTGTATCAAAAAAGAGAATTATACCAATCAGAAAGAAAAACTACCTGAAAACAAAATAGAACCTCTTGTAATATCCTCACCATCAAGACCCGAGGTATATGTTAATCTGCGTGCATAATCGATACGCAGTACTTTAAATATATTGGCAATTCCAATGCTGGCTTCTGCATATGGCACATCACCCAAAGCTCTGATCCCATTGTTAAACATAAATAGTTCGGGATGTGTTGCCGGATTATTTCTTTCCGAAAGAGGTCCATAGATCATTTTGGCTCCCAGACATATTTTCATTTTATCATTTTCCAGAAACAAGCGTATCGGAGTCCAGTTGAGAGTTGTGTTTATACTTGTCGAAATAAACCTGTCGGTTACAAACTCGTAAAAATTCATGCAATTATAAGCAGTAGGACTAAATACATAACTCTGATTACCTTCGGGTATAAACAATAATGGAAAGGAAACCTGCCCCCATATCTTACCTCCCGATAAATAAGTATCAATTTGCCCTATATTCTTATCGAATGAGAACCTTTTGAAAATATTAAAGTTTGAAACCTGATAACTGTGATTGGAATCGAATATTCGTTTAATACCTATGCGGTGTGTAAAATCGAATTCGATTGATGCACGACGAATCGCCGTACGCCTTTCTTTCCTTTGAAAAAACTTCTCGCCGGGTGCGTAACGTACCGAAAACTGAAGCTCGCTGCTTGTTATGCTATTGATTACCGTTGTATCGTTATTATTCCTTACTTGTATATATTTTACGACTCCCATAGGCTGATCGTAAGTAAATTTCCCTGCTATTTTATATGTGAAGTTATGGCTGTTTTCGCTTTCGAAAGATAACAAAGCGACCTGTTGATGCGACATATTATCGGTAGGCGTATGAGCAAAAGATTGAGCAAAATGATCTCTGTTCATCAGTAATACATCCTGTCCGGGAATATTTAAATCGGAAGCATATGCAAACGCAATCACCTTTTTAGGATACTCCCACAGATATTTGCTTTTGGGCAACAGCGAGTAGGCTAAGTTTGCCTGATATTTCAGATCCTGATCCTTTGTTCCGTATGCCGCATATCCGCCTAACTGGAAACGATCAGAGAGATTTATGGTTGTATTCCCCCCTACCCTTACTCTTAATCCTTCCATGTCATTATAGCTTACAAAGTGGGGCAAGGGACCTATATCTGCTTTTCCGTCAGCAATACTGAGAGAACCACTAAGACCCAGACGAATCATACTTTCGAGACGGCGAAAGCTTTTATCCCGGTCGGCTGCAAGTTTTAGAGTATCCAATTGCATCTGAGAGGCGGTAAGAGGTATAGGGCGCAATTGTTCCCAAAAAACAGGGTCATTCTTTTTGTTATCTTTCGATTGAATTCTTCCTGTTTTTTGTTCCGCAGAAAGGGGTTTAAAACTATAATTAAAATATATATCTTTTCTTGATGCAACTATCGTTCCCTTATTATCACTTCCTATTTGCAATATATTTTCCTTTTCGACAGGAATTATCTTAGCTTCTTTTTCACTAAACTTATGCCTAAAAGCAACTTTCCTCAAAAAATTAATGTTCTCGGGATTATTAAACATAAATTCAGCTTCCACCAGTCTGGGATTATCATCCGAAGTTATATACAGATATCCGGAAAAAGCGTTTTCCTGCATGTCCTTACTGTAAAAAACAATCTCAATGCACTCATCTTTACCGATCAATTTCTTATGCCCCGACAATTTGTAGCTATACATTTCTGTATTTTCCTTATTTAAGGGCCCTTTGAAAGAAAGCAACATTACATTGCTATTATATTTGAAGAGATCGATGTCGCCAAAAGCTTCATCTAAAAAAGACAGAATGTTTTTGTGTCCTAAAACCTGAAAAATACCATTATCTGTGGATGTCTGAATTATACTCGGATTCTTACTTTGAAGCTTATTTGTAAAAACCGATTTATGATCTTCAAATAACAAAATGGTTGCAGCTTTCATTTCAGAATCCCCATTCGGTTTTACATGCTCGAAACAAAATCCGAACGGGCGAATCAAATATTTGGATATTAAATCATTGCCATTTCTGATCCGCTCTATTTGTGAATCAACGGAATCTTTGTGGACAACTATATCCACTGATGTTTTCCGGTAAAATTCATAATTATAAACAGGCTGGTTTGTATATTTATTTTGATGATGATTTTCAATAATATTTAATATATAGTCTTTTGCGTCAGGCAGAGAATCTTTATTAGGAAGCGAAAGGGTATATTTTATATCTCTTCGTTCCTCTTGCGCGGAAGAATAGGTATAGAAAAGCAACAGGCAAAGAATTAGAAAATATCGTAACAACATGGGTAGCTTTTAATTATTTTGTTCTGATGAATAATATTTATGATAACCTCATTAGTATTACTTCAAATTTCATCTAAAGATTCTACTCTTTTTATTTTTTTGTAAAAATATACTTTTTATAACTTTAAACAGTAGTTTTTCTAAATAGTTTGGTAAATATTTAAATAAATCGTATATACCCATGCCTGAAGAGCTTGAAGAAAGTATAGGGTCGGATTTAATAGAATTACAGATTCTGTTTTTTTATAAATATTAGTAAGCACCCTTTATACCTATTGATCTTTTTTCACATATCTTTACATCAGATTTTGGTGTCATAGTTCCGTTTCTTCGGAAAAATGATGAAAAGGGAATCAGGTGTAAATCCTGAACAGACCCGCTGCTGTAAGCTCCGCTAAAGTCTTTGAACAATACTCAAACCACTGTTCTGTAAAGAATGGGAAGGACGTTCAAAGATGGAGTAAGTCAGAAGACCTGCCAATATAAATAGTTTAAAGCTTTCGGGAAACAAAGCTGAAGAACCATATATTGAAGGAATTTCTGATTTCTATTTTCATCGTATTTAATTAAATGTAATTCCTTTTACATAATTCTTCATATATTATTTCTCTGAAGCTATTGATTTATCAATCAGCTCAAAATGTATCGTTCCATTATAAAACATCTTTCTTTAGTAACTTGCTTACTATCCATATCATCGTATGTATCTGCACAAAGCAAACTGGATAGTATACAATACCTCAACGAGATAGTTATAACCAATAACCGTATAACCGGTGATGTAATTCCGGTACAAACACTTTCCGGTGAATTATTAGGTAAGTTAAGTGCACATAATGTAGCCGATGCACTTCGGTTCTTTTCGGGAGTACAGCTCAAAGATTATGGAGGTATTGGCGGACTTAAAACCGTCAATATCCGAAGTATGGGCTCACGTCATGTAGGTGTATTTTACGATGGAATAAAGATCGGAAATGCACAAAACGGAGTTGTAGACCTGGGTCGGTTTTCACTCGATAATATGGAAGCCATCTCGCTTTACAATGGTCAGAAAAGCTCGATTTTCGAACCTGCGAAAGATTTTGCATCTGCCAGTTCTATATACCTCATTGCAAAAACTCCCCGGTACAAGGGCAATAAAAGATATAATATTACAGCATTATTCAGAGCAGGATCATTTGGCGTAGTGAATCCCTCCGTTTTATGGGAACAGAAGCTCTCAGTTATAGGAGCTTGTAATTTACAAGACATTTGCAACTTGTTATCTTTATCCAGATTCCATTTAACATGCAAATATGTGTATTTTTATCTGTTGTATAGAAATACGATACCTCCCGTAAATCAATCGGGAGTAATTTGTCTTTTATCGGAATCAAAAATTTGTCTTTATATCGGGTGGTTGGAGTAAGTTGTGTTAATCTGGACAAATATTGAATCACTTCGATTTGTGTCCATTTCTTAAATTTATGCAGTGCCCGTTCTAATTCTTCCGACTTGATAGGTTTAAGCAAATAGTCTATACTATTCACTTTGAATGCCTCTATTGCATATTCATCATAAGCTGTTGTGAAAATAATGGGAACTTCTACTGTAATATGTTCAAAGATCAGGAATGCTGAGCCATCCGATAGATGAATATCCATCAGAATGAGATCCGGAACGGGATTATTTTGTAACCAATCGATAGTTTGCCTGACGCTCTCGGTATTTCCCAAAACCTCTATAGACGGATCAATTTCTTTGAGAATATCCACCAAGCTATCATAAGCAGCCGTTTCATCTTCAACTATCAATACTTTCATATCTGATTACTTTAATGGTAAATAAACACTGAAGATACTGCCGTTGTTTTCAACTCTGATTTGCTTATTCATCAATAATGAAAAACGGTTTTCCAAGTTTTTTAGTCCTGTTCCGTTTGTTGCAGGTAATGATAGTTTAGGGTATATAGGATTAGATACAACCAATTCTTTATTATCATTGAGATAAATGGAAACTGTCATTTTGTGATCGCTGTCAATCATATTGTGAACAACTATGTTATCAAGAAGGGGGAGAATAGAAAGTACAGGTAATTTGGTTGACTGTATTTTCGGATCTACATCGATATTATATTCCAATTTATTGGCAAAACGTACCTCCATCATATAGCGGAATGAGTTTACAAACTCCAATTCTTCTTCCAATGTCACAAGCCCTTTCTTATCGCTTTGCAGAATATAGCGAAAAACATCCGAAAGCTTATTTACATAAGTAAGCGTAATTCCATCATTTTTCTTCCGAATCAATGATGTTAAGCCATTTAAGGAATTGAAAAAGAAATGCGGATTGATTTGATTTGTCAAGGCATCGTAACGGCTTTGCAAATTCTCAATCTTTAGCTGTTCTATTTCCTGTTCCTTCTTTCGTTGTTCAATAAATAACAAATAAATATATCCTATCAGTGAGTCAAGTATACAAACTATAAGGAATTGGAATAATACCAAGCTGCCAAAATGCCTTACTTTTGCATCAATCAAAAAAGCTGTTCCACCATAGATAGCATAAGCACCGATACTAATCAGAGCGTTATATCCAAAACGCTTTTGGAAAGAAAGCGTTTTTATTTTTTGCAAATTGATTTTTATCAATAAAAGAATAAAAGCGGTATAGAACGCATAGCGAAAACCGAATAATAAAAGGTAATGGGTTCGCTTGGTTTCTTCTACAAGACTCAACTCCCAAGGCAGCCAAGTTATATTAGGGTAGATAATAAAAATAGCAGTGATTAGGCTAAACAAGAGTAGCTTACTGGTAGAGTGCTTATCTAAAATATTCATCTTTAATGTTTTTGTGTAAAAATAAGACTTTTATTTTCTCTATGAATAATATGGGATATGCAAATTGCATATATGAAATCTAAGCATCTGATGTGACCGCCAATTTTCAAAGCGGAAAAGAAAGACGGCATATGTACCAATAAGGAAATAATTCCCGATTATGCTTATTATATATTATAAAAAGTATAGCTATTACTTTACTCTTTTAGTTATTCTTAAAGCAAAGTTAAAGTGATAAAATAGTCGATACGCTCCTTGTGGTAGTAAAGCGAAAAATAATAGATGTATCACGAAAAGCTTACCAAAACTAGATTAATTATTAATCTAAATATTGGATTTTCATTTTTATTAAAATGACCGAACTCAAGATATGGTTAGAATTGAGTAATGATTATGGAAGAAACGAAAAGGAAAATTCATTTTTTTCAAAATTTTGTATAATTAAAAAAAGTTGTTGACACAGGGCTGTCAGCGGATGCCTCTACCTTTGCTAACGAAAATGAAATATGTTTAATTTAAAAAAAACAGGTAAAATAATGTTAGCAGTACCCAACATCACATTCAATGGGCAAGCCGAAGAAGCCATAAATTTTTACAAAGAAGTATTTAATGGAGAAATGAAGAATCTGATGCGTTACCAAGATGAGCCAACAGAGCAGCCTATACCGGATAACTATAAAAAACGAATAGCAATCGCATGGCTCTATTTAAGCAATGGCAAAAATATACTAAATGTATGCGATGCAGCACCCGGAGAGCCTTTGGTTATTGGGAATAATATCAAGATGGACATGTTTTTCGATGACAAAGAGATATATTCGATATTTGATGCTTTGTCTAAAGACGGAAAAGTGATTACGCCGCTTGCCGAAACCTATTTTTCCCCCAATTTCGGACTCGTTATCGACAAATTCGGCATCAATTGGTATCTGATGCAGATGCCTCAATAACCGGAACTCCCAAATGAATAAAAGGGTACGATAGCGCTCTTGCCATTTATACGCTTTTGTTGTAAATTTAAAGAAATTTATTAATGAATATTCGATGAATCGGCTCGGTCTCAAATCGGGTTATCGCTAGAAAAACAGTAAGCCAAATGGATAAAAAGACAGTAAAAGAACTAGCTAAATCTTTAGGAGCTGATCTCGTTGGAGTTGCAGCAACTGATCGGTTTGTAGATTCTCCGGCAGGACATTCGCCTGTGGATAAATTTCCTGTCTGTAAATCAGTTATTGTTTTAGGATGTACATTTCCACAAGAAACGCTTAAACTGGATACTGTTTCCTATACAACTGTACGCAACAGAATGGTCGAAAAGCTTGACTCATTGGCGGAGCAACTGGCTACTGAGTTGAAAAAGCGTAAAATCAGGACGAAGGCTATCAAGTCGGCAAGCGGCAGATTTGTGGACGGAGGTTTTTACGGTACCATATCGTTGAAACACGCGGGGGAACTAGCTGGTCTGGGGATTATCGGACGTAATTATTTACTGTGTAACGAAAAATATGGCAATCTGCTTTGGCTAGGTGCTGTATTGACTGATCTGGAACTAGAATCGGATTCATTACTTAATTATAACTTTTGCGGCAATTGCAGTTTGTGTATTGACACCTGCCCTTCATCAGCGATAGACGGCAAAGGCAATATCGATCAGAATGCCTGCCGCAGAACATGCTATATTGTAACGAAAGGTGTTCTCGATCTAAAATGCTGGAGGTGCCGGGAAGTTTGCCCTCACAAATTTGGATTTAAACAATAAAACAGAGTGAATAAAGACTTAAATCGGCTCGACCGCATATCAGCATTATTGGTACAGTTACAATCACGACCAATTGTGAAAGCTTCTGAGATGGCAGAACGCTTTGGAGTAAGTCTGCGCACCATTTATCGTGATATGAGTACTCTTTCGGAAGCCGGAGTGCCTATATGCGGTAATTCGGGAGTCGGTTACTCTTTAGTTGAAGGTTACAGGTTACCATCACTTATGTTTACCAAAGAAGAAGCAATGGCTTTTCTTACGGCTGAAAAGATTATCGAACAACTTACCGATGCGCAGAATAGTAACTATTTTCGTCAGGGAATGGATAAAATCCGTGCTGCACTAAGAGCTGTCGATAAAAAATACCTCCACGAGATGGGTGACAGCATAGCGGTATATAAAAGCAGAAATACACGGGAGGGTTTACCTAACTTATTGCAAACAATATTAAGCAGCATAAACGATAAGTTGATTATAGAGATCAATTATACCAACGCAGACGAAAACAAGAGTCAGAGGGCTTTAGAGGCGATTGGTATTACCTATACACATCCTTACTGGTATCTTTCGGCTTGGTGTCACTTACGGGAAGAGTATCGGATATTCAAACTCAATCGTATTGAAAATATAAAAATAACAGCCAATAAACATATAAAAATACATCCGCCACTGGAATCGCTTCTTGGTTGTGACAATCCTGAATGCCTGATAGAAGTTGTTTTACACACAAGCAAAGAGGTGTCCAAACATCATGCCGATAGTTGCTATTATATGGGACTGACTGAAGAGAAAGAGCTTGAAAACGGGCAGATAGAGCAAACCTACATGGCTTATTCGCTCGAGTCTTTAGCAAGGTGGGTATTGGCGAATGCCGACACAACAACAGTGATTCATCCCGTTGAAATAAAAAATATTATAAAACAAATCATTAAAAATTTAGACTTATGAAAATTAACAGTACAGAAATTAAAAATCTTGAACCAATTAAAACAATTGCCGTTTCACACCTTGGCGACTATTCGGGTATAGGTCCTGCTTTTGAAAAACTATGCGTATGGGCAGGAGAAAATGCCCTTTGGGCTGCTTCTCCCAGAATGGCAGGAGTTTATCATGACGACCCAACGCACATACCAGCTGAAAGCTTACGCTCGGAAGCTTGCTTGGAAGACCTTTCCGGAATAGAACCAAGCGAAGGAATGAAACAGTATACGATCAGCGGCGGAAAATATTTCGTGATGCAGGTAGAAATCAATATGTCAGAATGCGGCGATGCATGGAAAAAAGTATATGATACCTTTAACGAAAAGGGCTATGAATACGATATGAGGGACCATTACGACCTTTATCAGAGTTGTACAGGCGACATGGAGGATCCTGATGCTCCTTGGGTAGTAGATTTATGTATTCCGATGAAATAAAAGTGTCCAAATTCTGTTAAAACAATAGATGGGCTGTGCCACAAAATAAGTACAGCCCGAATTGTATTTGCAATCCCATTGAAGCATATATCTTTACTAATAATAATTAAAATGGCTATGGAAGCACAAATGTTATTAAGAAATTCGGAAATATTTCCATCAGACAAGGTTTTGAAAGATACACTTGGAGACGATGTTTATAGCATATTGGAATCGTTACTCAGGACAATTACAAGCGAAGAGTATGGTCTAACTATTGAATGGAGATTCTACAATGATGGAAAAGCATGGTTCGGTAAGGTGATACATAAGAAGAAGACTATTCTTTGGCTTTCCGTATGGGAAGGATTTTTCAAAACAGGCTTCTATTTTACAGAGAAGCACCTTGAGGCGATTGCGGCATTGGATATTTCAGAAAAAATCAAAGAGGAATTCTGTATCATGAAGCCTGTCGGGAAATTATTTCCTATGATATTTAATATAAATAGTGGCAATCAGCTTCTAGATTTATTAACTGTTATTCGTTTTAAAAAGAGTTTGAAATAGCATTGTTAAATAAATTCCGCAGCTTTTATTAATTGGATATATGGAAACTGAGAAAGCCTTAGTCGATAAAGATTACTTATTGCAGAAGTTTGAAGGAAAGGGTGGATGGACTTATGTCGAAATCCCTGATATACCTATGCCTAAAACATCTTTTGGTATGTTGAAAGTAAAAGGAAAGATAGATGATTATGAGTTTTCCAATGTCCGTTTGATGCCTCTGGGTAATGGTCATTTGATGTTAGCTGTTAAGTCGGAAATTAGGAAGAAAATAAAGAAGCAGGCTGGCGATACTGTACACATTACTCTCTATGAAGACAATTTACCGACTGTAATTCCGGAAGAGTTAGTTTTGTGTATGAAGTACGAAGACAACATTTTAGAAAAATTCGAAACATATAGCGATGGTGAAAAAAAGGCTTTTGTTGATTGGATATATTCTGCCAAAACAGAACAAACTAAAGTAGACCGTATTGCTAAAACAATAACAATGATAGAAAGTGGAGAGAAATTTTATAAAATTTGGTAAGATTAGATACTTACGTGTAGCAACAAAAGCTCTCATTACAGAGATATTCATTTCAACAGCCGTTTTGCTATGAAGAACTGATGTTAACCGAAATACCTTGCAGCTATCTTTTTCATTTATATACTCCCCTATTCCTTTACACACCTTATTGCCAATCCAAAAGAACGGGGATAACTGCTGGAGGCAGCAATCGAGCTTGCATTTAATTGTAAATCGTGAGGCAAGTAGTTGACATTTTTATCTAGCTCCATTGACCAATAGAATCCTACTAGGGCATCAGTAGCAGCAAGTACCTGATTATAAAACCGGGCCCAAGTTCCCGGCCAATAACCGCCTTCGGTACCATAATTGTAACCCTTATTGTTATTGAAATGTGTTTTATTCGCTTGTGAATCGCTGGGATAGACTACTTTTATATTTCGCCATGGCGAAATAGTTATATTATCTTCGACCTTACTTTTCGGTACTTGCCATCCTTCCGGACATGGATCAAAAGGACTCTTGGCATCACAATCGTAGCTACCCCATCTATCGTCCCATCTGTCTATTACGTCCTGTGCAGTAGATTGATTGTTCAAAGCTTTATTATACCAGTCTCCCGAAGAATTTGGATCAGACTGTGTATAAGAAATAAATGATAGTGGAGATTCTATTGCTTTCTGAAAATTCTCCTTGGGAGAATCTTTTATATCGTAATAAAAATCTATCGGCACTTTACTTTTGACAGAATTAAAGTTTACGTAACCCGGAAAGGGATCTTTTCTACCCCATTGATAGTGTAGTCCTATGGCACCGGCATTTGCAGGCAAAGCGCTTGTAGCTCCCAGATTTCTGTCCATAAAAATATATCCGAGCCCTATACCATCGGGAAATTTGTTTCCTGATACAGTTCCTTCCGAGACCCAGACATGCCACGACCAGCGTATGTTACCGCCTATCTTCAAAGCTATCACCGCATTACCTACATTACCTGTGGTGACAACAGTTATTTCTCCATTGCGTCCCTGTGTTACTGTAGGTGGGTTGGCAATAATTACATCGCTTTTGCCATAGGCACCTTCCTGCCAAACAATCTCAGCAGACAAGGTTCCACCAAGATCTATATTCGATGGCAGACGATTATTCCCTTTTTCAGAACCATAGTATTCCCAGATTGCAAAAGCTTTTTCTACAGGTATTCTGATAGTTTGAGGTGAAGAGGTAAGTAGGTAAGTGTTTGGTTGCGATAATGGGCTCTTAATTCGTGTTAGAAAATTCCACATTGTTCCATTCCATACCATAAGACCCTTACCCAGGCATTCATTTGTATTATATACCATTAATCCTATATGGCTTTGCTTGAGTGCATCTTTAAATTCCGGTTTTGTACTGTTGTTATAATCAGCATCATTTGAAAACATAGGATAAAGTTCGTTGATATTTTGGATATCGACACGTGGAAGCATAAGGCCTTTTGTGCTATTCACATTATTGTCTTTCGATTCAAATTCTTTTAAATCGAGCAAAGCACCTTTAGATGGTTCGAGGGCGCCGCCGATAGTTACCTGAGCCGAAAGGGCAGAACTTACTGTTGCCAGAATAAATATATAAAAGTACTTGAATACTTTTTTAGAGATCATGTATTGAATTATTATGTACGTGTTTATAAAACGAATAACTTATACCTTGAAATAATTATTAGAAGACAAATATAAGTCTCTGATCTACATAATACAACAATTTTAAGAACCTATTTCAATTTTCTACAAAAATTTCATTATCAGAATTTCTCAATCTAATTATACTATTTTTCCAAAATGGGAACATGCCTTTTGCTAAAATAGCCACCCGCTATTTATCACAGGGTCAAGCTCCCGTTTTCATCGAGAATACTATAACCCATTCGGCTAACAAATTCAAAACAGGTTCTTTAACCTTAAAATTATTACTCTATATAAAAATAATATGTTATTCAATAGAGCAAGAAACACTCTTATAATCCGGCAAACTCAAACGGTTTGCTGATTACAAATTTTGAACTTGCATCTCCCGAATAGATTTCGCCTTTTGTCAGATTAAGTTTCTTTACAGGAGCATTTACGGAGAAATCCACATTTTTCAAATCTACCCAGAATGTGTTAGGAGTCAATGTCGACTCGAAATAATATACATCGTTCTTATGATCGGATACTGTTCTCCATCTGGTCGAAGAGATATTGGGTTGATCGGGTGTACTGATACCGTAGGGTACCGAGCAGTTCCGGATTACACTGAATACGCTGGCAACTCCGATATGCCAATCATCTGTTTTGGGAATGGCGTTGATATAAAACGATGCTCTGACAAAACGGTCAGCCGCTCTGTTTGTTCCGGGTAACATGACTGTTCCTCCGATTTCTTTCCAGTATTCATTCAAGGCAAGTTGCTTATCAAAAACAGGAGAATTGGTCATTACCTGATACGATTTGTCATGATGTATGACCAGCTTACCTCCAATGTATTCAAAAATAGCATTGTCCCCAGATTTATCAGAAATCGCTAAATGCACTGTAGTCAACATCTCTGTTCCCGGTATATTAGCTGTGACTATTGTAAATTCTTCTTTGCTTAAACCGGCTACTGCTTCATCTACCGTTGCATAACTATCAAGCACATATTGCACCCATGCGGCAATGGTAAGACCGGGGTTTTTCTGATCCCATTTTGTATATTCCGATTCGGCAAGCCAGAGCAGGTTGGCTACTAATCCTTTTTCGTTCATACCATCGCTACTCGAAATATCAAAGGCGGAAGCAATGACACTGCCATACTTGGATGTCCATTCAAGAGAATTAGGTCCTGCCATGCCATGGCGTTTCATTCCTTTTGGAAATATCCAAAAATTCGTACTGATATCTTCTTTCCAGTCCATAGAACGCGCAGTCAGCACTAAGTCTCCCTTTCCATGATACACTACTCGTGTACAGGCTTCTGTTTTAGAGAAAGTGATAACGAGTATAAGGAGTAATAATACAGATGCTTTTTTCATTTATGTTTTTTTAGTAGATGTATATATTTAACAGTTATGTAGCATAATAGTTTTACATAGCCGGCAAATATAATATAAAAACAGTTATTCTTATTGATAATCCCGCTTACACCTTACCGGAAGTAAGATATAAAAATGCCATAAATATGGTATTTCCCAGTCATGATCAAACCCTAACTTTGCATCACATTAAATATAATTGATAATGACTAATTTATTCAATAAACGGGAACGTTTTAACCTGTATTCCAAAAAAATATTTTCGCACTTTGAATCAATTAACTCTAGACCTTCAAATCTTTTCTCTACCCTATATTGTCATTCAATACGAATGTGTCTTTGATCTATGCAATAATTTTCTTTTGCAACATTTTTAAAAAAAAAATTACTGCTGTTACGATCTATTAGAAGCAGATTAATGTTCGGCCCCTAGATGTCAATCAGGTCAAAATACAGATGTTAATTTTATTACTCAATATCTATCAACTATGAATGAAGAATCTCCTGTGAATCAAAAAGAAAATCGATCAGTCAAATTATCCATAAATAGCCTGTCAAAAACTTACCAAGTCAAAGGGGAAGAAATTACTGTCCTTTCCGATATTAATCTTGAAGTATACGAGGGAGAATTTGTGGCTATTGTGGGCGGATCAGGTTGTGGCAAATCGACCTTTCTACGAATCATTTCAGGATTTATCAAAGATTATTTAGGTACAGCTCGAATTAATGGACTCAACATTTATGCACCAGGACGTGATCGCGGATTTGTTTTTCAGGAATCACGACTTTTCCCATGGCTGACTGTTGAAGAAAATATAGGCTTCGGACTTCAAAATAATAGCAAAAAACATTCAGGAAAAATCGAAGAGTTACTAACCCTTGTAGGTTTGACAAATTTCTCGAAAGCATATCCACATCAATTATCGGGAGGAATGGCTCAGCGTTGTGCCATTGCCAGAGCATTAATCAATCACCCTGAAATACTTTTGCTAGATGAACCATTCGGTGCTCTTGATGCGATGACTAAAGTGACTTTGCAAGAAGAGCTGCTCAAAATTCACGAAAAAGACAAAACAACGACTATCCTTGTCACCCATGATATTGAAGAAGCCATTTTCTTGGCAGACCGCGTTATCGTAATGACACCCCGTCCCGGCAGAATTCACAAGATCATTCCTGTAAATCTCTATCATCCGAGGAACCGAAATGAATCGGCTTTTGTAGAGATCAGAAAACATATTTACAATGAATTCTTTACCTCACCCAAACAAGAAATTGAATATAGTATCTGATGATAAAAAGAATCTGAACTACAATTAAAATCAGCACAAAGCACATATAAATATGGACACTAGAAAAAAGAACTTTATTATAGCCGGAACATTGGTTTTTATAGCCTTAGTAGTACTCATTGCTCTACCGAGCAAAAAACAGGAAGGTGATACTTCTGAAGAAAAAATAACGGAAATTATTCTCGATTATGCTAATTGGAGCCCTATAAGTCTTGTCTTGAAAAATCAAGGATTTCTTGAAGAAGAATTAAAGAAAAATAATATATCAGTACGATGGGTATTCAGTCAAGGCAGCAACAAATCCATGGAACTGCTCCGAAGTAAAAGTATTGATATAGGTTCTTCGGCAGGGGTTGCCGCATTGGTGAGTTTTGTAAATGGCAATCCGATCGAAACCGTTTATGTAAGTTCTACACCTGAATGGACAGCCTTAGTTATTCCTTCTGATAGTAAAATTACAGATATAAAAGAATTGAAAGGAAAGACAATTGCTGCAACACCGGGAACAGACCCTTATGTGTTTTTGGTGCACACACTATCCGAAGCAGGACTGTCATTAGAGGATGTAAAGGTAGTTACGTTGCAACATCCTGACGGCAAAAACGAGTTGATACGTCATCGTGTTGATGCATGGGCAGGATTAGATCCGTTGATGGCACAAGTAGAATACAATCGACAAGCTAAATTCCTCTATCGAAATGTCTATTTTAATTCCTACAATGTAATCAGTGTACGCAAAGAATTTGGTAAGAAACATTCTGAACTCGTAACCAGAGTACTTGCTGTTTACGAAAAAGCCAGACAATGGGCTATCGATCACCCAGATGAATATTTAGAACTTATAGCCAAAGAGACTAAACTGGAAAAACCGATCGCCGGTCTTATGCTACAAAGAACAGGACTTGGCGATAATCAGTTAACTGAAAAACAAAGAGAGAATATATCTAAAGCAGGAAAGGCTCTTCAAGAAGCAAATTTACTTGATGTGAACAAGAGTATTGATAACGCTATTTCCGAATTATTCAATACAACTTATTTTGATAAATATCTAAACAATAACTAATATGGGATGGATTCTTCCGATAATTATCATCGTCTTTTGGCAAATCAGTTCACTCAAAGGATTTATTCCCTCGGATTGGCTACCTTCTCCCTTCGAAATCGTTCAAACAATTTATTCGATGGCTATGACAGGCGAATTGTGGGGACATGTTCTCATTACTCTATTACGTGTATTGATCGGTTTCCTTATTGGCGCTACAATAGGAACACTTGCGGGGGCTATTACCGGTTATTCGCAAACGACAAAGAAACTTCTCGATCCTCTTCTACAGTCGTTACGGAATATTCCATCTATGGCATGGGTTCCTTTGTTTTTACTTTGGTTCGGAATTTTTGAAGAGAGTAAGATTATTCTTATTGCCACAGGTGTATTTTTCCCTGTATACCTTACTCTTTCAAGCGGAATTGAACAAGTCGATAAAAAGTTAGTTGAAGTAGGAGAAGTATTTTCTTTAACTGCAAAACAACAAATTATTCGGATTATTATGCCGGCTGCTTTTCCTTCATGGATTACAGCACTCAGGAATGGATTGGGTTTAGGGTGGATGTTTGTGGTTGCTGCCGAATTAATGGGTGCTTCACAAGGGCTTGGATTTCTGATGTATGATGCTCAGCAAACCAGTCGTGCTAATGTAATCATTGCCTGTATTGTTCTGTTTGCTATTCTTGGAAAATTCAGTGACTGGATACTAGCCAGCGTAGGCAGATACATCTTACGTTATCAACGTAGTTAACTATAATTACTCATACATCAATTATATAACGGGAACAATAGATAGAAAAAAGATATGGAGAAAAAACAAACAAATGCAAATCTCAAAAAACAGATTGTGCGCAAAGTAAAACAATCAGGAATTGACGTAATCGGTTTTGCCACCGTTGACCGATGGGAGCAATTTGGCGAAACTCCACAATCTTATTTTCCTCAAAGCATATTCCCTTTTTCTAAAACAGTTATTGTTTTGGGGTTGCAAATTATGATTCCTATACTTGACACAACACCGTCCATCGTTTACTCGGAATTGTATAATACAACAAATAGACTTTTGGATGATGTCTCGTATCAACTTTCAGCACTTTTAAACAGAAAAGGGCATCGTGCGGTTTTTTTCCCTCGAGATGCTTATGGTGATATATCCGTATTGGTAAAGAAGCCCGAAGCAGCCTTTTCGCATGTTTTGGCAGCGAAGTATGCAGGACTTGGAACAATCGGTTACAATCATACACTACTCACTAAAGAATTCGGTCCAAGGGTAAGACTAGTTTCCATATTAACGGATGCAGAAATTGAACCGGATAATATGCTGGAAAAGGAACTTTGCATAAAATGTGAATTATGCAAAAAGTGTTGTCCGACTTCAGCATTTACGACAACTGACAATTTGATAGCTGACATGGACAAATACAAATGTGCAGCATATCATAAAACTCTTAAAGACGACTATCATTATCCTTGCGGAGTATGCATTAAGGTTTGTCCCATAGGCAAAGACCGTAAACTCTATGGTATGACTACGAAAAAATACCTGAACGAAAAAGAGGCATTAGAAAAGAACCCGCAAAATGAACAATATTCAAGCTGGGTACATCTTCGGAGTTTTGGGTCAAAATAATAAAACACCTACCAGCTAAATACTGATGAGTGTTTTGCTATCACTTCAACTCAACAATATTATTCTAAAGTATAACAATTTATCATCCGTTATTGCGGACACTATCACAAAGACAGCCTAAACTATTGATAATATGACAGATAAACACATTCACTATACCATGATGGCACCGGGCAACGGTGAACTAAATGATCTGAAAATAAATGGAGAAGGGTATACAATCAAGAAAGTCTCAAAGCTTCTATTTTAATTGAAATAAAAGAGAACTCCGCAAACATAAAACGACAATTTATTTTGACGCTCAGAGCTGGCAATTATTTTGATCATGTAACATTAGTACAGTAAAAAGAAATGTATTTATTAATTTGAAAAAGAAGCTAATATTAGCTTCTTTTTTTTAGCTTCTCAATAAACCCCTCCGTTTTCTTGTTCTAGGTTCATACCAAAATAAGGACGAAATGTTGGATATAAACGATATTTAATTTATAATCAACGCCCCCCTATTGTCCTCAAAAACCTTACAGTAGAAATAGAAATACCAAGCTCATATACCAAGTCTTTTAGTGATACGTGTCTTTCTTCTTTCATCAGATATTAATGGGATAGATACAAATATAGATTTTTAGCTTAAATATTCGGCGTAGTATTTAAAATAATCAGTGCAAAGCTTTGCATATAATTTCCTATCAACTACTTAACAGGCTACTTCTTTATTGGTTTATTTTGGAACCATCATTAATTTATCTATTTACCTACCTTAAAAATCTAAGCCTATGAAGTACTGAGGTTTTTCTTTTGAAAATTCAGATTATTAAAAGTTAATGAATCTAGTATTAAATTATGTATCATGAAAAACGAATTAGGTCTTATAAAAGAAAAAATTCTAAGAGTTTTTTTTCTATTTACTTTTTTATTGATTACAAGTTCGCTATATGCACAAACACTCATAAAGGGGACAGTAAAGGATCAAAAAGGGCAACCGCTTATTGGTGTAACAATATCAATAAAGGGAACAACCAGTGGCACAGTTACTGATCTGGAAGGTCGGTTTTCAATCTCAGGAAAACCGCAGGATATTTTACAGATAGCTTATATAGGATACGTATCTCAGAATATAACCTTAAAAGATAATTCAGAATTAAATATTGTACTGAAAGAAGACCTCAAAATACTGGAGGAGGTTGTGGTGGTAGGTTTTGGTACGCAGAAAAAAGTAAACCTGACCGGTTCTGTCGCCAGTGTATCTCCAGGCGATATAGAGAACAGACCTATTACCCAAACGTCTCAGGTATTATCGGGTTTAGTGAGCGGAGTTATCGTTACTCAAAATTCGGGGAGACCCGGCTATGACGGATCTTCTATCAGAATCCGCGGTACAGGGACTTTTTCGGGTGCGGGAAACGATCCGCTGGTATTGGTTGATGGAATAGCGGCATCAATAAACGATGTAGACCCCAATAACATAAAAAGCCTCTCTGTCCTAAAAGATGCCTCTTCGGCTGCCATTTATGGTACTCGTGCCGCAAATGGAGTTATTATTATTGAAACAAAACGGGGTTCGGGAGAGAAATTGCAAATTAACTATAACAACTATTTCGGATGGCGAAAAGCGACTGAATTACCTCAATTCCTGAACTCATGGGAATATGCAACTTATAAAAATGAAGCCAACCAAAATGAGGGTAAAGGAAATGCTTATACCGAAGAGCAGATAGAAAAATTCAGATCGGGCTCCGATCCTGATAATTATCCCAATGTAAATCACCTGAAAGATTTATGTTAGAAAGTGGTTCGGGATTTCAGACTGAGCATAACCTCAATATAAGCGGAGGCAGTAGCCGCAGCTTATATTTCCTCTCACTCGGATATTTACGCCAAAATGGGCTTGTGGCTAAAAATAATTATGACCGATACAATTTTGTATTGAATCTGGATAATAAGCTGGCTGATAATCTGACATTACGCGCAAGTATCAGTGGAAAAACACAAAAGACAGAAGAGCCTCGTGGTGAAATAGATATGTCGGGAATGATTGGGTATGCAGTTCGGGAAGGTCCTATATATGCAGGTCGGAAGTCTGACGGAACTTATGGATATCAGGATAATTATTGCCCCGAAGGATGGCTGGATAGTGAATCATTCAGAAAGGACAAATCCAATAATTTTCTGGGTAGTATCGATTTGATATGGGAGGTGATCAAAGGACTCACTTTGACCGGAAAGGCCGGATATAATTATAATAATTACACATACGATAACTTCATTGCAAAGGTCATATTCGATCAGTATAAGACGGTTGGCCCCAACAGCCTGGATGTTAATTCGGGCGACAATAAAATGGTCACTTTACAATTTCTCACTCAATATAATAAACAGGTAGGAGATCATAGTTTTAATATTTTAGGAGGTTTTTCTCAGGAAGAATATAGGGAAGACTGGCATTCGGGTTCAAGAAAAGATTTCCCGAATAATCTTTTGTATGAATTGAACGCAGGATCGAAAAGTTCGATGGCATCCTATGGCTCTGCCACCGAATGGGGCTTACGTTCGTTCTTCGGACGAATAAACTATAGCTATAAAGACAGATACCTATTTGAAGCCAATACACGTTATGATGGAACATCAAGATTTCCGGCTGATAGAAGATGGGGTACTTTCCCTTCATTTTCAGCAGGATGGCGATTATCAGAAGAAGCTTTCATCAAAGATAACATCCATTGGATAGATAATCTTAAACTTCGGGTATCATGGGGTAAGCTGGGAAATCAGAATATTGGTAATTACCCTTATCAAAGTGTATTCAACTTGGGACAAAATTATTCGTTGGGAGGTACACTCCATTCGGGTGCGAAAGTAACAACACTGGCTAATAAAAACATTAGCTGGGAGACTACTAAAGTAACTAACATCGGGCTCGATTTTTCGATTTTGAAGAATCGGCTTAGTCTTGTTGTAGATTATTTCGACAAAACAACTTCGGATATACTTTACGGGATATCTGTTTCGAGCGTTCTCGGACTCACTCCTTCGGCAGTCAATGCCGGTGAGGTAAAGAACAGAGGATTTGAAGTCAATTTGGATTATCGCACAAAAATCGGATCTGTTAACGTTGGTATTGTACCTAATATTTCATACATCAAAAATGAAGTAAGCAAGCTTGCCAACTTAGAGCAGGATATCGCAAAAGGGCTTTTTGTTTCACATCCGCTCAACTCGATATATGGATATGTTGCCGATGGCTTGTTTGTTGATAATAACGATATCAGCAGTTATGCTAAACAACCTTACGGTGCGGAACCCGGATTTATTCGATATAAGGATATCAGTGGTCCCGACGGAGTACCCGATGGAGTGGTAGACCCCACTTACGATCGAAAAATACTAGGATCATCGTTTCCTAAAGTCACCTATGGCGGAGCTCTTTACGCTGATTATAAAGGCTTTGATTTTTCGGTTATTTTCCAAGGAGTATCAGGATTAAAAAAGCGGATGGGGTCGTATCAGGCATATGCATTCTACAATGGTGGACAGATCCAGAAGTGGCAGGCTGATAACCGATGGACAAAAGAAAACCCCAATCCCAATGCTGAATATCTAAAATTGACGAATCTAACCATGAGTAGCGGTACTATTCAGACATCTTCGTTTTGGATCAGAGATGCAAGTTTCTTCCGTATAAAAAACGTACAAGTGGGATATACAATCCCCAATAGCATAACCGAAAAGATGAAAATCAACAGACTGAAAGTTTTCTTCAGCGGAGATAATCTACTAACATTCAGTGATTATTATAAAGGATGGGATCCCGAAATGGGACAAGCGACAGGCGATCAATCACCATTTTATCCCTTAACTAAGGTTTATACTTTTGGATTAAATGTCAGTTTCTAAAGTTCTAATCAATTATTTAATATAATAGCTATATGAAAAAACAGAATCTCAATAATATATATATAATTTCGATATTACTCGGAATTATAAATCTGGGTTGCAGCGACATATTTGATAAATCGCCACTTGATGCAGTCTCCGATGGAACATTCTGGAATACGGAAAGTGACGCAGACTTGGCTCTCATAGGTTGTTACGATGTTAATGAAGGATGGGGAGGCGAAGATTTTTGGGTAAACAGAGGACTTCTTTTCATTGATCTTGCTGCCGGAAACGGTTCCGAAAAGGAAAATTTTACAAGTTCAATTACAGACGGTACGCTTAATTCGTCACATTGGGCGATGGAAGCATATTGGAAGCATTCTTATGAAAGAATTGCTACCTGTAATAATTTTCTTGATAATATAGGCAAGATACAAATGAAAGATACGAAAAAAAATATGATGATCTCTGAAATACGTACAATACGAGCCTATGAATATTTCAATCTCGGGCTGTATTTCGGAAATGTACCCTTGGTGGAGCATGTGTTAACAATAGAACAGGCTAACAGCGTATTCCAGAGTACAAGAGATGTGATATGGGCTTTTGCCGAAAAAGAATTGAAAGAAAGCTGCGAAGCATTGCCGCCAAGCCGACCCGACAGCGAACAGGGGCGTATTACTCAGGCGGCAGCATTAGCAATACTGGGACGTCTGCAAATGGCGGGTAAGAAATGGAGTGATGCAGCAGAATCTTATAAAAAAATTATAGATTACAATTACTAATGCGAATCAGTAGTTGAACTTTTCCGCTGATTTATTTAGTTAAAATGTTTATAATCAATAAAATAAGCGATTGATTATTTGCTCAATCTCTTGAAAATCATTAACTTAAAAGAATAATCCCCATTATTTTTCAGTTATGATTCCCAAGAAGAAAGAGCTTAAACTGATAAA
>NZ_QICL01000039.1 GCF_003201355.1 Indolivaga alginatilytica | reverse complement strand
GAAGCATTGAAACAAGGAGACTACGAAACAGTAGGTAAAAAGATGTATGAAACGCATATCGGCTTAAGCCGTAAATACGAAGTAAGCTGTCCTGAGCTGGACTTTTTGAACGATGTTGCCCGTCAATGCGGAGTAACCGGTTCCCGTGTTATGGGTGGGGGCTTCGGAGGCTGTACCATCAATCTGGTCAAAGAAGAATTACACGATGGCTTTATCAAACGTGCTACTGAAAGCTACGAACAAAAGTTCAAGATCAAGCCGAAGGTATATGATGTGATTATTAAAGACGGAGCGAGAAAATTATAAATAATACAAAGATTAAGTTCTAAACTCTTTATTGTTTTGGTAAGTGCAATAACAATAGGTGGTTATAATTATAAAGTATTGTAATCGGTATTCTGTATTACTTATCAGCCTTTACTGATAGTCGATAAATTTTATTTATAATTGAGGTTTGACTTATTTAAATAATTGCTACTTTTGTTTTCTAAACAAAGCTCTTTATGTCTGAAAAAAGTTTTTCATAAAGAGCTTTTCAAGGTATAGGTTGCATGTAGTATTTATAGCTCTGTTTAAAAGGCGTAACTATCAAGTGTACTTATACTTATTAAAACAACAAAAGGCTGAGGCCTTGAACTGATTAATTATAAATAAATAGTCCTATGCATAACTGGTTTGAATGCAAAGTTTCTTACGATAAGACAATGGAAAACGGAACTCTTAAAAAAGTTACCGAACCTTATTTAGTAGATGCTTTGTCGTTTACGGAAGCCGAAGCTCGTATTATAGAAGAGTTGAAGCCATATATTTCCGGAGATTTTACAATTGCTGATATAAAGAGAGCAAAATTAGCAGAACTGTTCTTTAACGAAAATGGAGATCGTTACTTCAAAACGAAGATATACTTTATCACTTTAGACGAGAAGAGTGGAACAGAAAAGAAAACGGCTGTGAGCATGTTAGCTCAGGCATGTGATTTGAAAGAGGCTTTAGGAGTTATTGAAAAGGGAATGGAAGGTACAATGGCTGACTATGTTATTGCATCGATCAACGAAACCATGATTATGGATGTTTTCCCTTATGAAACAGCCGAAAAGACTAAAATAGAATATCTGAAAGAAGAGTAACTATGAGTATAAGTGCAAATTTAGATGCTGTTAGATCTTTATTGCCGGAAGGTGTAAAATTGGTAGCTGTATCTAAGTTTCATCCTAAAGAAGCTTTGGAGAAGGCTTATGATGCCGGACAGCGTGTCTTTGGAGAGAGTAGGGTGCAGGAGCTTAGCAGTAAGCAAGAGGTCTTACCCGAAGATATAGAATGGCATTTGATAGGACATTTACAGACTAATAAGATAAAATCTGTAGTGCCTTATATTCATACAATTCAGAGTATCGATAGTTGGAAGGTGTTATCCGAAATTGATAAATATGCATCTAAAGTTGATCGAAGAGTAAATTGTTTGCTTGAAATCTACATTGCTAAAGAAGATACTAAGTATGGACTTACTTTTGAGGAATGCAGATATTTGCTAGCAAATGAGAATTGGAAGGCTTTGAAGAATATCCAGATTGCAGGGGTAATGGGGATGGCAACCAATACTGATGATGAAAGTCAGATTAGGCAGGAATTCAGATCGTTAAAAACGTTTTTTGAGGAGCTTAAGCAGCAGTATTTTAAGGGTGATTCTTGTTTCTGCGAAATATCTATGGGGATGTCTCACGATTATAAGATTGCCATCGAAGAAGGTTCTACTATAATCAGAGTAGGAACATCTATCTTTGGAGAACGAGAATATTAAGGCACAATGCCTTTTATTGCTTAGGTAAGTAAATAAACCGAAGCATGTTATGATTAAAAATAATATTGCAGTAATATTTGCTGCCCTTAAATTGATAATAATCCATTAGTTTAATAATGGTCTTTTATTTTATCGCTTATGAACATACAACAGTTGGAATACATTATTGCGGTTGACAATCATCGTCATTTTGCAAAGGCTGCCGAGGCGTCATTTGTAACGCAACCCACATTGAGTATGATGATACAGAAACTTGAGGACGAGTTGGGGGTGAAGATCTTCGACCGTAGTCAACTGCCTGTACAACCGACACCTATCGGGACTCAGATAATTAATCAGGCTCGTGTTATTGTGTCGCAAGTAAAGCAGGTTAAAGAAATAATACAAGAGGAAAAAGGGATTGTAAAAGGAGTGTTTAAGCTAGGAATTATTCCTACAATTGCACCCTATCTGCTTCCTAAATTAATGCTAAGACACGAGGAAAACGGATACGATATAGAACTCTTTATAGAGGAAACTACAACGGGACAGATTATTGATGCACTTCTTAACGGTTCGTTAGATGGAGCTATTTTAGCTACACCTCTGAAGAATGATAAGATAAAGGAGCATCCTATTTATTACGAGCGATTCTATGCATATGTATCGCCTCGTGAGACTTCACTATACGCTAAAAAAGAGCTTGAAGAGGATGATCTTAATATCAACCGTCTTTGGCTGTTAGAAGAGGTGCATTGCTTCCGTAGTCAAATATTACGTATTTGTAACTTGCGTAAGCGTAAAAGCTCTCACTCATTGTTTACTTACGAAGCGGGTAGCATCAGTACACTGATAAACATTGTGGATAATAATAGTGGTTTGACTATTATTCCAGAGATGGCTATTGAGCAATTGAATGAGAAGCAAAAGCAAAATATTCGCCCGTTGAAGGGTATATCTCCGGTGCGCGAGATTAGCTTGGTTACGCGTAAAGAATTCTTGCGTGAGCGAGTACTTGGTATCATTATAGATGAGGTTAAGAATTCAGTACCTCCCGCATTACTAAATGATGACTTAAGAAAATTTGTTGTAGATATTTAATCTGCAATATTATGGATATAGGAAGGAGATCAATTTGATCTCCTTTTTTATTTGTATAAAGTGTTCTGAATCTCCTTCTATTTGATGTCTTGTGTAATTCCTCTTTTTCGAATATCTTTCCATGTTTGGTTTAAATATGCGATTCTCGGAGAGATAATGATAGGGTGTATTTTGCTTATTTAGTATTATTTTATTGGCTTTAATTTTAGTCTTTAGGGGAGGTTTTATGAGGCTTAATTAATGCCTTAATATGTCCAAATTTGGACATTTTTACTGCTATTTTAGCTAGAATAAGTCTGGTTTTTAATTCTCTTTTTCGATGTTTTAGAATCGCTTTTTACTGTCGTTCTTTCAATCTTTAAGAATAAATAGTCTAGTAATATATTTATCCATATTAATTAATTGTTTTTTAATATTATAGTTTTATAGATTAATATTACTATTATTTTTATTTTCTTCTTAAGTATCTGAATATAATATAGTTTATCTTAGCTTCTTTCTATTGTATAATCTTTTGGATATCGATTGGTAGACAACGATGCTAAAGAAGCAAAGTCCGGATGCAACTAAGAAAAGTACCTCAAAAGAGTAGATTCCGGATATGTATCCACCTACTAACATACCTAATGCTAGACCTAAATCAAAGCCTACTAGATAAGTAGAATTAGCTGTTCCTCTCTGATTATTTTCTGCCATGTTAATATAGAGCGTCTGGAGTGCCGGAAACATCATACCAAAACCTATTCCGATGAATAAACCTGAGACACAAAAAGCAACAATATTATGAATTAGAGCAAAAGCCAAAAATGCTACTGCTACTATCCCCATTGCCGAAGTATTCACTAAATGGATATATCCTTTGTCCACCATTCGTCCCGAGAATATTCGGGAGGCTATTATTCCTCCTGCCCAGAATAAGAAGAAGATACCCGCATTGGGAATGTTTATTTGCTTCCCATATTGAGCCACGAACGGCCCGATAGTGCCCCAGGCGAAACTCGGTAGCAATTGGTTCAGAAATATGGGCCAGGCAGGGAGTAAAAAGAAGCGGTCGAAAGATATCTTCTCTCGCTCTAATTTAGGACGCTCAGGAGCTTTTATGAACGATACAGCTATTATACCCAATATTCCCATGAAGATGGCACAATAAAGTAGAATCTGAAAACTATAGTTCTGATAGATATGTATTGCAATAAATGGTCCTATAGCCATTGCCACGTTCATAAAAGTCCCAAAGTATCCGATACCCTCAGCTCTTCGTTCTGATGGAACTATATCAATTGCCAATGTGCTGGATGAAACAGTCGACAATCCCCAAGTAAGACCATGGAAGAATCTGACTATGATAAATACAAAGATGGTGACAGCATAAAAATATCCGAAAAAGATGGCTACATAACAGATAAAACTTATGAGTAGTATTTTCTTTCGAGGATATAAGTCTACCAAATATCCCGAAAAAGGCCTGATCATAAGAATGGCAATTGCATATGATGCAAGTACAATACCTGTTTTAGTCTGGGGTACTCCTAAATGTTCGGTAATATATAGAGGTATAGAAGGCATTAATAAATTAAAGGAGCATGCCATTAGAAAATTGGCTATGCAAACATTGAGATAGCTTAAAGTCCAAAGTTTGGGTGTAGAAGACGGTTCCATATTTTATTCTTTATTGTCCGAGACTATAAAATGATATAGATTATTTATACAATTATAAGCTTGAATTGTTATACAATAGGGTGACAAGAGTTACAAAAAGTAAACAATTTAGGTAACAAAAGTGACTCGTAAATGACTGCTAAGTGTAACTATTGTGTTCTTTTCAAATATCTGTAAATCAGTAAGTAAATTTTAAAAAGGTTACAAAAGTAACAAAAGTAACACTTTTTTACGAGTCTTTATTTCTTCTTGTCTACCGTTTACTGTTCCTACTTCACTGCTTACATAGATAGATAAAATAACCACTCATTTGTATTTTTACTAAAGCCATAGAAATAGTTGAAATCTTAACAAAATCAGCATATATTTTGTTTCTGTTTTATACAACGAAGTTATAATCTTTTTCTGAAAAACAGGAGAGTTTATGGAAGGTAAAATCTTGATATTTTGTCTCGATCAAGAAAAAAACTTATTTTTGTTTACAATATCAAATTCAGAAAATGCAAGCATCACTTATACTTATACCTGTGCCATTAGGCGAAACTTCTATTGAGCAGGTTTTACCCGATTATAATAGAGAACAGATTCTTTCTATCAAATATTTTATTGTTGAAAATATACGTTCGGCACGTCGTTTTCTTAAAAAGACGGATTCTTCTATAAATATAGATGACCTTACATTTTATGAATTGAATAAGCATACCAATTTAGAACAAATCGAAACTTATCTTCAACCTATCATTAATGGTAATTCTGTAGGTGTGATCTCCGAAGCCGGTTGTCCTGCCATTGCAGATCCCGGAGCAGATATCGTTGCAATTGCCCAGCGAAAAAATATGAAAGTGATTCCTTTAGTAGGGCCTTCTTCAATCTTGATGTCGTTAATGGCTTCCGGTTTTAATGGACAAAGTTTTGCTTTTCATGGATATTTACCGATCGATGGTACGGAACGTGCTAAAAAAATCAAGCAACTCGAGCAACGTATATACAGTGAGCATCAAACACAGATATTTATAGAGACACCCTATAGGAATCTTAAAATGGTTGAAGACCTTATGAAAAATTGTACTCCGTCAACCAAACTTTGCATTGCAATGAATATTACCTGTGAGGATGAATACATTAAAACCCTATCTATTAAAGAGTGGGTAAAACGTCTGCCCGATATGAATAAGAAACCCTGTATTTTTCTTATTTATAAATAAGGTTTCGTTTTTTTTGTTCTCTAATCGGGTATAAGTACTCAATAAAAATTAATACAACATTTTTGATTCAACGCAAAGTCGCAAAGTCGCAAAATTTTCTTATTTGACAGCAAAATACCCTTTGCGACTTAGCGTTTATCAAATGTTGGAATAAATATTTGTCATTACTTAATGTATGCTTACTTTCTGAAAGTACCCGTCATGTGCAGTAACAGTAAAGTGAAAATTATAGTCAGGGATTTTGCCAAAGCGTTGATACGGGTGTACAATAAGGCTCATGTTATTGTGGAAAATCATACCGATTCGCATTCTTATGTTTACCTGAAAGGCGGTACGGTAACTTTCAGTAGTAATGTGTTAGTTAGAAATTAGTTTTTCTCCTTTTTTAATAACTAATTCCTTAAAATTTCCACTTGAAATATTAAAGTGTCGATCTAGCGCGATTATTAAAAATCATTTTTTTTTATTTGTGTAGTTTGTTCTAACAAGTTAACCTTTAATGCACAATAATATAACAATGAAAACTAAAACAATACTAACTGTAATTAGCCTTACTGCATTTTTATTTACTTCATGTGAGAAAGATGAAATAGATATGGATCAGGGAATTGGATCAGGAGGCGGTATGGGTAAAGCTACTGATCCTCCAATTATTACCCTTGACAGCGATACTACAATAAATTATTATGATAGTTTGAAAATATAGGTTTCCTCTAAATTTAGACTAAGTAAATCTTTAATAAACAAAAATATAACAATGAAGACTAAAACAATACTAACTGTAATTAGCCTTACTGCATTTTTATTTACTTCATGTGAGAAAGATGAAATGGGTGTTGGGGGAACAGATGGCGGTGGAGTATTACCGGGTGCGAATATGAAAGTAAGAACAATAGAAACAACTTCTATTGAATCTTTAAAAAATGAAATTACACAAACCGATAGTATTTCGGATAAAGAGTATCTACGACCATAATATATAATAGCGGTTTCAGTAAATATTAACTGAAACCGTTTTTCATCCTTTGCCAAACTCATTCATAATATGAAACCAAACACAAAACTCTTTTTTTATCTATTCATTGGTTTATTTCTATTCTCATGTAACAAGAACGATGAATCGGTAGCCTTATTAAAATTAGCACAAGATAGTTTTGAGACGAATCCTAATAGAGTACTTTCCCTGCTTGATTCCATTGAGAATCCCGAAAAAATGGATAAAGATGACTACATGGAATATGTTTTATCTTATATAAGAGCGAAATCGGAGGCTCGAAAAGATATATCGGGGGACACACTTATATTTGGAGTACAACGATATTTCGAACAGAAAGGAAATATCGGAAAATCGGCTTTAGCTAATTATTATGTGGGACAGATTTATTATCTCAACGGTATGCAGCCAAAGGCTCTGGAGTTTTTTATGTACTCGGCAGATGAAGCACAAAGAGCGAGTAATGATTTACTAGCTGTAAAGAGCCTGAATAATATAGGCTATATATACTTTGAGAGGGATATGTTGGATAGTGCTATTGTAAATTATCAGAAAGCATTATCTATAAACAATAACATAGAAAAGTCAAATCATGGTACTTCCCTGACTTCCCAAATGCTTATAACAACGTTAACTAATATAGGTCGTACTTTTGAAGGTGCTAATAAATTAGATAGTGCATACTTATACTTTCAGAAAGGCTTGATTCTTGCAAAAAAACAAGAAAATACGATTGAAGAAAGCCAGCTTTACCTTAATTTAGGTGCAACCTGTTACGGTAAACGAGAGTATGAAAAGGCTATCGAATATTATCAATCTGCTTTGAATATGGATATTACAGGCGAGAAGCAAATACAAAAGATAAATTTGTATTTACTGAATATCTACAATGAGATAAAAGAATCTAAATCAGCCAAACAGTACGCAGATTTAGTCACAGTTAGCTTACCCAACGTTACAAATTTACAAACAATGAAAGAAATGTATGCTTCCCTCTCAGAGTACTATAAACAAGCAGGGGACTTCAAACAAGCCTTAGAGTACAGTAATTTAGAGAAAGCGACTAAAGATCAGATCGAGCAGGAAGCCAATGTACCAGCTTTATTAGATGCGAATAAAAACTTCTATATAAAGCAAAAAGAAAGGGAAGCACAGGAACTTCGAGAGTTTGTACTATGGTGTATCGCAGGAGGGGTATTTACTTTGGCAGTTATTTTATTATTTGTTATTTACAACCGCAGGGACACTGAAAAATTCAAACAGGAAATTGAGCGTCGTACAGAAAAGTATGATCTGGTTCTGGGTCAGTTACGTGCAGAGAACGAACGATACCCACATATTGTAGCAGAAATAAAAGCTATGGAGGAAGATGCCAATAAAGAAGAAAACAAAGGAAAAGAAGAAGGAGAGAAATAAATACACTACATTCAATTATTTTTAGCACCGCAGGAAGTTTTTCTTGCGGTGTTATTTTTTTATATTACCTCTTTGCGAAATTTTAGAAATATATACGGTAATTTATCCGCCTTAGTTTTCTATTTCACAATATGATGTGATGTACAGGTCAGCTCAGAATCTTCGTCACTCAGATCGGTCGCCTGTTTGCCTGTAAAGTGCTTCGGCTTAAATAAAACTGTTGTTCATATTTTTAATAATTTATCTGCAATATCGCAGGTTAAACGAAATGTATAGTTTGTAGGCTATATTTATACCGTCTAGGGAGGCAGAAATCCATTGTTGAACTTTTGAGAATGATGCCGGAACTAATTTAGCACAGGCATTATAGTTGTCGGTGTTCTTAGATTTTTTCCTTCTTTTTTCGTTTCCATAGCAGATAACATTTATTTCTAATGTGGCGGATTATATGGAATTGCTTGTTAGAATCGTGTTTTATATTCTAATTTATATATTACCAGCCACTTTAAGTCCACTTTTTCATAAATGTTGATACTTGTTTCTTGTTGATTAATAGGTTATTGTGTTTTTTAAGGATTCACTTTTTAAATAATAGAAGAAAATTTCTGTTCTCATTGATAATATTTTTGTAGCTGAACCTTAGTCTCTTTTCTATGGCTTTAATCTAATCGGTAATCTAATAAACTTAAATCTATTACTAATCTATCACTAATTTAATGAAAACGGAAACAGCCCTAAAATCGGTTGTCCGCGGTGTTTAACATTAAGACTAAATATTCATGAAAAAGAACAGAAAGAAAATCTTCTTGAGGAGTCGAAAGACCCTCCTTACCATGTTCACAATGTTTTTGTTTTTAGAAGCTTTTGCTCAAAGTACATCCATCAAAGGAATCGTTGTGGATGCTTCTTCGCATGAACCCTTGATTGGTGTGGCTATCGTTCAGAAAGGAATGACCAACGGAACAATCTCGGATATTGACGGAAATTTCACTTTAGAAGCCCCTTTGGGCAGTATTCTTGTTGCTTCTTATATTGGTTACCAGAAACAAGAGGTAAAAGCAGCTGCTAACATGAGAATTACTTTAAGCGAAGATACTCAAGCCCTCAACGAAGTCGTAGTTGTGGGATTTGGTGTACAAAAGAAAGTCAACCTGACGGGAGCGGTGGGGACAGCATCTTCCAAAGATTTTGAGTCCAGACCTGTTTCCTCAGCTACTTTGGCTCTGCAAGGGGTAGTACCCGGGCTTAATATCTCTAATTCAGGCAAGGGTGGTGAACTCAATGGTAAAAAAGCGATTAATATACGCGGATCGGGTACTATCGGCGATTTTTCGAGTGGTGAACCTTTGATCTTGATCGACGGAATGGAAGGCGATATTAATACGATCAATCCGCAGGATATAGACAATATATCGGTATTAAAAGATGCGGCGGCAGCTTCTATTTATGGCTCGAGAGCACCTTTTGGTGTGATACTTATTACTACCAAGAAAGGTAAAGCGGGACGTGCTGTTATCAACTATAACAATAGTTTCCGGTTTAATACTCCAATAAAATTACCTAAAATGATGAGTTCGTGGGAATATGTAAATTTCTACGATGATGCAATGTATAATAAGAATAATACACACTACTATACTGAGGAGTATAAACAAAAGGTGAGGGATTATTATGAAGGAAAATTGGCTCCTAATGATGTTGCCAAAGCTCAGGGTAATGGCAAATGGGATTATGACTTTACATGGGGTAATGTGGATTGGCTCCAAGAATATTTCCGTGAATGGGCTCCTTCTCAGGAACACAACGCGAGCGTAAGTGGAGGAGCTGATAAGATGACTTATTATTTGTCTGCTAACTATTTAGATCAAAGCGGGTTTATGCGTTATGGTACCGATAACTATAAACGTTACAACCTGACTGCTAAAATATCGTCACAGTTAACCAAATATGTACAACTTGATTATATGACCCGTTATGTACGTGCCGACTATTCTCGTCCGGCAGTAATGTACAACGATTTCTATAATAATGTGTTGCGCCGTACTCGTCCGGTTCGTCCGGTTTATGATCCTAATGGTTACTATATGTCGGATATCAATTATATAGGTGCATTGAAAGACGGAGGTAGACATAAGGATCAGAATGACGGATTGGTTCAACAAGGGCGTCTGACATTTACTCCAATCAAGAACTGGAACATCATTGGCGAAATGAACGTAAAGATTGATAATAATTGGAATCACTGGGATCACAAAATAGTGTATTCTCATTATGCTGATGATCCGGAGAAAATATATGCGGCTACTATGACCGGGTATAGTCAAAATGCGGTTTCGGAATATTCATACAAAGGAACATTCCTGAATCCTAATATTTATTCGAACTACCACTTTAATTTAGATAAGCATGGTTTTGCTGTAACAGGAGGTTTTCAGAGTGAGCAACAGAAATACAGAAATGTAACGGCTCAACGCTCTGATATGATTTCGACAGATATGCCTGTTCTGAATCTGACAACTAACAATGTAGCAAATTTTGGAATTTCGGGAGCTTACGAAGAGTGGGCAAATGCAGGATTCTTTAGCCGTGTAAATTATGATTTCGATGGTCGTTATCTTTTCGAGGGAAATCTGAGATACGATGGTTCGTCTCGTTTCCGCTCGGAGGATCGATGGATTTTGACTCCTTCTTTCTCTTTAGGATGGAATATGGCTCGTGAGGATTTCTGGAAACCTTTAGCAAACAAAATAGAGACATTTAAATTCAGAATGTCTTACGGAGCTTTGGCTAATCAAAATACAAACAGTTTGTACCCTACTTACCGAATCATAGATGTTAACTCGGCTAATGGCAACTGGTTGATCAATGGTGCTAAACCGAACACGGCAAATGCTCCTAAGCTGGTGACATCTACATTGACATGGGAAAAGGTGAAAACAACCAACTTCGGTTTTGATGTTTCTTCTCTCAATGGACGATTGACCGGTTCGTTTGATTATTTCGTACGTAAGACCGAAGATATGTTAGGCCCCGGTATCGAACTTCCTGCCAGCTTGGGTACAGATGTTCCACGTACCAATAATACAGACCTGAAAACTAAGGGATGGGAGTTACAAGTGGAATGGCGTGATAGAATCCAGGATTTTAGCTATGGTGTACGCTTGAATTTGTCCGATGCACGAAGTAAAGTATTACGCTATGGTAATCCTACCGGAAATTTGGGTACATACCTCAAGGGTGAATGGATAGGCAATATATACGGTTATACTACTTTGGGTATAGCTAAGACCGACGAAGAGATGAAAGCACACTTGGCAACGATGACAAACGGTGGTCAGGATGGGCTGGGTAGTCAATGGACAGCCGGAGATATTATGTATGCCGATCTGAATGGCGATGGGAAAATAAACAACGGAAGCTATACACTCAATGATATGGGTGATATGAAAAAAATAGGAAACAATACGCCTCGTTACCTGTTCGGTTTTAATATGAATGCTGCGTGGAAAGGTGTCGATGTACAGATGTTTTGGCAAGGTGTACTTAAGCGCGATTACTGGCCCGGTGATAACAATATGACATTTTGGGGAGTAACGGATGGAGAATGGTGGTCTACTGCATTCAAAGCGCATCTCGATTATTTCCGTACATCAGACAATCCTCTGGGCGAGAACCTAAACTCGTACTATCCTCGTCCTATATTCAATACCAAGAATAACAAGGTACAAACACGCTATTTGCAAAATGCTGCTTATGCGAGATTGAAGAATCTTCAGTTAGGATATACTCTTCCAAAGAAATTGACGAATGCTCTGAAACTGCAAAACTTAAGAGTGTTTTTCTCAGGAGAAAATTTGCTGACTATAACTAACCTGTCAGATACAATGGATCCCGAAACTGTAGGAATAGGAATTCAAGATAATAGTCAGGCAAATAGTACTGTTTATCCTCTATCCAAGACTTATTCATTTGGTCTGAGTGTTAACTTTTAATGTAATGAAACGATGAAAAATAATAAATATATAAAAACTACAAAGAGAATATTGTTGGGTTGTTCCTTCATAGCATTACTCAGTTGTAATGACTACTTGGATGTAACACCCCCATCATCCGTATCTCCCGAAAAGTATTTATTGGAGGAGAGTCAATTGGCAGCCTATACAATCAGGTACTATCTCAATGGGTCGGGAGAATCGGCAGATAGCTATTTTCCTACAATAAATGCACTGTATGGGGCGGATATGGGAACCGATAACGCCACTACCCGCGAATCGAACAATCGTTACTTGCCCGGGCAGTGGAAAACACCTGCCAATGATGGTGACTGGGACTTCGGACGCATCTATCCGCTTAATTATTATTTGGAGAATGCGGTGGCAAATTTCGAAGCCGGTAAAATATCGGGCGATGCTACTAACATCAAGCATTACATTGGTGAGGGATATTTTCTTCGGGCGTATCAGTATTATTATCGATTACGTAAGTTGGGAGACTTTCCTATTCTGGACAAAACTTATCCCGATGATCTGAGTATTCTGGTGGAGATATCGAAACGTAGACCACGTAACGAAGTAGCCCGATTTATATTGAACGATTTGGACAAAGCTATCGAATTACTTAATAATAGTCCCGTAGGAGGTAAAGTGCGTATTACTAAAAATGCAGCTTTGGTAATGAAAGCAAGAGTTGCCCTATTCGAAGGCACATGGGAAAAATATCATGCAGGTACAGCTTTAGTGCCTCTGGGCAGCGGATGGCCGGGAGCTGAGAAAGATTATAACAAAGGTTATCAGTTTCCGAGTGGTAGTGCTGATGCCGAGATTAAGTTTTTCTTAGATCAGGCTATAAGTGCGGCG
Organism: Indolivaga alginatilytica; assembly: GCF_003201355.1. Classification (GTDB taxonomy): domain Bacteria; phylum Bacteroidota; class Bacteroidia; order Bacteroidales; family Dysgonomonadaceae; genus Dysgonomonas_A; species Dysgonomonas_A alginatilytica. Next base: position 28,517 of record NZ_QICL01000039.1, on the reverse strand, counting down.
GGTCAGGTAGCAGATGCTATTCCTTTGGTTACAAACAACAAAGTACTCAGAGAATCTACATCTCAGGCAGTGAATCAGTATTACGACATGTTCTCTTCTACCAATCCAAGTTCTTATGGAGAAGTGTTGATGTACCGCCCTTACAATGCTGATATAAATGTAGGATCGGATTACAATCACCATATCTACTACGGTTATGCACGTGGCTATACTCATCAGATGGAACAATCGTTTTTGATGGAAAATGGTCTTCCTGTATATGCTTCAGGCAGTAACTATGCAGGTGACGATTATATTCAGGATACGAAAGTAAACAGAGACTGGCGTTGGAAATTGTTCATGAAAGCACCGGGAGAAGTAAAGACCTTTATCAATACCATCAATATAGAGAAGTTTGATGAAGCTCCGATGATTTATTCTAATGATGTGAAATATTCAACATCTACCGGTTATTTGATCGGAAAAGGTTTCTCGCATGACTTCAAGAATCAGGAACTGAATAAGGATGCTACTGCACCCATTATTTTTAGAGCGGCTGAAGCTTATCTTATCTATATGGAAGCCTATTATGAGAGAAATGGCAAACTCGATAGTAAAGCCGATACTTACTGGCGTGCTATTCGTACACGTGCCGGTGTAGATGCCGATTACTCTAAAACGATTGCCGCTACCGATCTCAACAAAGAGATGTTGAATGACTGGGGTGTATACTCTCACGGAAAAATAGTAGATGGAACTCTGTATAATATCAGACGCGAACGCAGATGCGAATTTATCGGAGAAGGCGTACGCTACGATGACCTTCTTCGCTGGAGAGCAATGGATCAGTTGAACGGTTTTCAAATAGAAGGTTGTAAGTTGTGGGGACCGATGAAAGCCAAGTACGATCAGTCTAAGCTTATTTATGGAGTGGATGATAAGAAGAATACGGTGTCGTCTCCTACGTTGAGTTTGTACACCCGTCCTTATCAGGTGTCAACAGCCAATTTGTATTATAAAGGGTTGTTTTTTACAGAGGCACACTACTTGTCGCCTATTGCTATCAAGCATTTCTTGTTAACGGCAAATGATGGTCAAGCGATATCTACATCTCCTATTTATCAAAATCCGGGATGGCCGACAGTCGCAAATGAAGGTGCACTGAAATAAATAAATTAAAAATATAGATCTGTTAATCTTGATTGGGTAGAGATGATGAACGCAAAAAAAACTTTATCCAATCGAGATATACAGAATAGAAAAAGGAAAAGATCTAAGGTGTCAAAGCCTTAAGTGTTTTTTAGTAATGTGAAATATTTAATGTGGTGTTTTATCAGTGTAACTATCTTTGGTTGTTATACTTGCCACAGCAATAAAAAGGTCTGTGACCTTAGTTGGAAACGTTGTTGATTGATCTATGAAAAAAATATCTATACTGATACTTGTCTTGTTTATTTCCTTTTCGCCGATGTATGCACAATGGCTGTGGGATATTAATAAACTGAACGAAATAAAGAGTAACAAGCTTACATTCACTTATGCAAATGCTTATCAGAATATACTCCACCAGGCAGAAAAAGAATTGCAAGGCGGCGTATATTCTGTAACATACAAAGAGATATTACCTCCAAGTGGTAATAAACACGATTATGTAAGCTTGAGCCGCTATTGGTGGCCTAATCCTGATACGCAAGACAATTTGCCGTATGTGTTTAAAGATGGACAGTCTAATCCTGATTTGGATAAGTATGACCGTAATCGTTTAGGTGAAATGTGTTCGGCAGTCAATACATTATCTCTGGCTTATTTCTATAGCGACGACCGGCGCTATGCCGATAAGGCGGTAAAGTTGCTTCGCACTTGGTTTTTGGATAAGGAGACAAAGATGAATCCTAATCTTGATTATTCTCAGTTTGTACCCGGAAAAGATGGCTCTAAAGGTCGTCCCGAAGGGTTAATAGATTCTTACTCTTTGGTGTCGATGTTGAGCAGTGTAGGATTGCTTAAGGGATCATCAATTTACACCTCCCAAGATGAGGAAGGGTTGAAATTATGGTTTGCCGCTTTTGCTAAATGGATGCAAACAAGTCCACAGGGAAAAAAAGAAGATGCAGCGAAAAATAATCATAGTACGGCATACGATACTCAATTGGCTACTTATTTACTTTTTGCAGGAAAGAACAAAGAAGCAGAAAAGATCATAGACGCATTTCCTTCAAAAAGAATTTTTACTCAGATAGAACCTGACGGAAAACAGCCGAATGAGTTGTGGAGAACCCTGGCATTTCATTATTCGCAGTACAACCTGAGTCATATGATAGATTTGGCAGCCACTGCTAAAAAGATAAATAGAGATTTATATAGTGCAGTATCTGCTGACGGAAGAAGTATTTACGGTGCAGTGGATTATTTAGCTTCATTTTTAGGTAAAGACGTATCTGCCTGGCCTTATCAGCAGATAAGCGGATGGGAGGATTCAAAGGCTAATTTGTGCAACGATCTTTATCGTATTGTCTCGAATGATGCTTCTCGAAAAGATTATTTACAGTTGTATAAAAAATATAAGCAGTTGAATCTGTCGGACAGAAATCTATTGCTTTATGGAGGAGAAGATCCAATTAAAGCGATGTTTGATTTTGCGACGACACAGTTCGATTATGCACTTAAGTGTGTAGACGAAGCTATGCTTTCGGTTAAAGGAAATCAAGTAACACCTCGCTCTATTAATAAAGACGGAAGCTTGCACATGGTAAATCCTCGTGACTGGTGTTCAGGGTTTTTTCCCGGTTCATTGTGGTTTGTATATCAATACACAAAAGATCAGAAATGGGCAAACGAAGCCAATAAGTTCAGTATGCTGATCGAAGACGAGCAATACGACAAGACATCACACGATGTTGGATTCAAGATGTATAACTCTTTTGGTAATGGATATAAACTGACTGGTAACAAACATTACAAAGAAGTGGTAATTCAATCGGCAAAAACATTGTCGAAACGTTTCAATAATAAGGTTGGAGCTATTCGTTCCTGGGACTGGAATCGTCAGGTATGGCAATATCCGGTGATCATTGATAATATGATGAATCTGGAATTATTATTCGAAGCATCTAAATTGACGAATGATCCCACATATAGCAACATAGCAATTGCTCATGCAAAAACTACATTGAAAAATCATTTCAGAGACGATTTCTCTTCGTATCATGTTATAGACTACGATACCATTAGTGGCAAAGCTATCAGGAAGCAAACCTTTCAGGGGTATTCCGATCCTTCTGCATGGGCAAGAGGTCAGGCATGGGCCTTGTATGGTTATGTAATGTCGTATCGTTATACGCAAGACCCCGAGTTTTTGGCTCAGGCTAAAGGTATCACTCACTTTGTTTTCACTAATCCTACTTTACCTGCTGATATGGTTCCCTTTTGGGATTTTAATGATCCTTCAATACCTACTGCTCCAAAAGACGCTTCGTCGGCATGTATAATTGCTTCTGCATTGTACGAATTAGCGGGATATAGTCCCGAGAATAAAGAGCAGTATATAGCTTGGGCTGATCAAATGCTGGCAAGTTTAATTGAGAAATACCGAGCCGGGGAGAAAACGACCCAAGGTTTTTTATTGTTGCACTCGACAGGGCATCTTCCGGAAAAAAGCGAAATAGATGTGCCTATTAATTATGCTGACTATTATTTTCTGGAGGCATTACTAAGGAGACACCGGCTAATTCTTTAATAAAAGAAAAACAATAGATATGAGATCATTTCAATCACATTCATTATCATTTAAAAGAGTATTTCTGTCACTGCTTATTGGTGGGGGAGTGCTTATACCGTCTGCTTATGCAGCAAAAAAAGGTTCGGTGCAGGTATTGGAAACCAGCAACACCCGAAGTGTAGATCTTAGGCGTTCGGAGTTGAAGCTGAATAATGGGTACGATAATAATTCCCTGCAAATAAATTTGAATCCCGCTGTACGTTATCAGGAAATGGACGGGTTTGGCGCAGCTGTAACGGGATCGTCTTGTTTCAACTTGATGAAAATGTCGAAGAGCAACCGCATGAAGTTCCTCAAAGAAACTTTTGATCCGCACAAAGGATTAGGATACAGTTATATCCGTATTGCCATTGGTTGTTCTGATTTTTCGATGAGTGAATATACTTGTTGTGACACCAAAGGGATAGAAAATTTCGCCTTGCAAAGTGAAGAATTGGACTATATTATTCCTATTCTGAAAGAGATATTAAAAATAAATCCCGATATAAAGATTCTGGGTTCTCCGTGGACGCCTCCACGCTGGATGAAGGTAAATAATCTCGGAGAAAAGCAACCTTTTGACTCATGGACAAGCGGACATCTCAATCCTGATTATTATGAAGATTATGGAACTTATTTTGTGAAATGGATTAATGCATTTGAAAAAGAAGGCATTAAAATAACAGCTGTAACTCCTCAGAATGAGCCTTTGAACAGAAAAAATTCTGCCTCTTTATTTATGGGATGGGACGAGCAACGCGATTTTGTAAAAAAAGGCCTTGGTCCAAAATTAAGAGAAGCAGGATTAAATACCAAGATATATGTGTTCGACCATAATTATAATTACGATAAGATGGAAGACCAGCAAAGTTACCCATTGAAAATATATCAAGACAGTGAAGCAGATCAGTACATTACGGGTGCAGCTTATCACGACTACGGAGGCAACAGATTAGAATTGAATAAGATACATAATGCACGCCCCGATAGAGAACTGCTTTTTACCGAAACTTCAATTGGTACTTGGAACAGAGGGCAAGATCTGGGCGTACGTCTTATCGGTGATATGGAAAACGTAGGGTTAGGTACTGTGAATAACTGGTGTAAAGGAGTAATTGTGTGGAATTTGATGCTTGATAGCGACCGTGGTCCTTGGCGAGAACTGGGGTGTAAAACTTGTTATGGTGCGGTGGATATAGATCGTGCTGATTTTAAAACCATCACCCGCAATTCACATTATTATATTATTGGACATCTGTCGGCATTTGTAAAACCGGGAGCCGTACGTATTGATGGGAATAACCAATCGGCAGAAGGTATCATCTATGCGGCTTTCGAAAACACCGATGGTACTTATGCTTTAGTATTACTCAACAAGAACGAAAAAGATACGAAAGTGACTGTCACTGTAGATAATAATTCTTTTGTGCATACAGTATTGGCACAATCGGTAGTTTCTTATAAGTGGAGAAAATGACTTGAATAAGTCATGAATAACAATTAAAATGTGTAACGCTTTTCTATAACGCTTTATATTCAGGTTGTCTATACCTGTCGTCTAAGTAACGGCAGGTACAGACTTTTAACAATGGCTGTGTATTTTCGGAGAAGATATGAAAGATAAGATCAATTTGTTTAAGTAAAATCATAATACCTAAAATTAAATGAGAAGAATTAGCCTGAAATTTTGTTATTATCTGTTGTTTGCAGTACTCTTTGTGAGCTGTAAGACTGAACCCACAAAGCAAGGCTTGTCTGCCGAAGCTTTTGTAAGGGTGAGTGGGCAGGATTTGATAATGCCTAATGGTGAGAAATTGTTTATAAAAGGAACCAATCTGGGTAACTGGATGAATCCGGAGGGATATATGTTTGGTTTTAATAAGACCAATTCGCCGGGACGAATGAATCAGATGTTTAGTGAACTCGTAGGACCTGATCTTACTAAAGAGTTTTGGACACAATTCAAGAATAATTATATCACATTAGATGATATTGAGTTTATAGCATCTACCGGAGCAAATACTATCCGTTTACCGTTTCATTACAAACTGTTTACCGATGAAGATTATATGGGTATCACAGGTCAGCAGGATGGGTTTGCCCGTATAGATACGCTGATCAGCTGGTGTAAGAAAACTAATTTGTATTTGATTCTTGATATGCACGATGCTCCCGGAGGACAAACCGGCGATAATATTGACGACAGCTTCGGTTATCCTTGGCTATTGGAAAGTGAAGCATCACAAAAGCAGTTTTTTGAAATATGGACTCGTATTGCCGATTATTACAAAAACGAGCCTACTATTTTAGGATACGAATTGGTTAATGAACCGATTGCTCCTTACTTCCCAAATATGGAAGAGTTGAACGCAAAATTAGAGCCTCTATACAAAAAAGCAGTTGCAGCAATTCGTACAGTAGATACCAATCATATTATTTTGTTGGGCGGTTCGCAATGGAATGGAAACTTCAAGCCTTTTACAGATTCGAAATTCGATGATAAGATTATGTATACCTGCCATCGTTATGGTGGAGAGCCTACCAAAGAGGCTATCCAATCGATTATTCAATTCAGAGACAGTGTTAATCTTCCTATGTATATGGGCGAGATAGGTCATAATACCAACGAGTGGATGGCATCGTTCTGCAAGGTAATGGAAGAAAATAATATCGGTTGGACCTTCTGGCCTTACAAGAAAATCGATGGATCGTCGTTTGTGGGTATTACACCTCCTGCCGGATGGGATAAGGTCGTTGCTTTTTCGGAAGCAGCACGTGGCACATACAAAGAAATTCGCGATGCTCGTCCTGATCAGAATGAGTCGTGGAAAGCAATGCAAGGATTTGTTGAAAACAGTAAATTCAAAAATAACGTAATTCAAAAAGAGTATATCAAAGCATTGGGTTTGAAGCCTGAATAATATTCCGTAATTGGATATTATTATAAATAATAAATAGTTGATAACCTTAAATATATATAGATGATGAAGATAATCAAAAGCACAATATTGGCAGGAGCATTGTTGCTTTGCTGTTCATTGGCAGCACAGCAGAAACCTGTGTATCTTGACCCTAATGCCAATATCGAAAAAAGAGTGGAGGATGCACTGTCTCGTATGACTTTAGAAGAAAAAGTTGCGATGTGTCATGCACAATCAAAGTTTAGTTCGGCAGGAGTTCCCCGATTGGGTATTCCTGAGAATTGGACATCCGATGGCCCTCATGGAATAAGAGCCGAAGTATTTTGGGATCAGTGGAATCAAGCAGGATGGACTAACGATTCTTGTATCGCTTTTCCGGCACTAACTTGTTTAGCTGCAACATGGAGTCCTGAGATGTCGGCACTTTATGGAAAGGTAATAGGGGAGGAAGCCCGCTATCGCAACAAGAATATACTGCTGGCACCCGGAGTTAATATTTATCGTACGCCACTCAATGGTCGTAACTTCGAATATATGGGTGAAGATCCGTTTTTGGCATCTAAAATGGTTGTGCCTTATATTCATGGGGTTCAATCTAATGGTGTCGCTGCTTGTGTAAAGCACTTTGCACTGAACAATCAGGAGGTCGATCGTCATACAGTGAATGTGAATGTAGATGATCGTACTTTGTACGAAATATATTTGCCTGCTTTTAAAGCTGCTGTGCAAGAAGGTAAAGCATGGGCAATAATGGGAGCATACAACAAATACAAAGGACAATGGGCATGCCATAATCAGTATCTTTTGAATGATATTCTGAGAGATGAGTGGAAATTCGACGGAGTTGTTGTTTCAGATTGGGGTGGTGTGTCAAATACCAAAGAAGCCATATATCATGGGCTTGATATGGAATTTGGAACATGGACTAACGGACTCAGTGAAGGAGCTAGTAATGCTTATGATAATTATTATTTGGCTCAACCCTTTCTCAAACTTCTAAAATCGGGAGAGGTAAAGGAAGAAGAAGTAGATAAGAAGGTTCGCAATATCTTACGTATGGTTTTTCGTACTAATATGAGTGCGAATCGTACTTGGGGTTCTTTCGGAACTAAGGAACATGCTTTGGCGGGAAAGAAAATTGCTGAAGAAGGTATTGTGTTGTTGCAAAACAAGAATAATGTACTTCCTATCGATTTGAACAAAACAAAAAAGATAGCAGTAATAGGCGAAAATGCCATAAAAGCCATGACAGTAGGAGGTGGAAGTTCTTCTTTAAAAGCAAAATATGAAGTATCTCCTTTAGATGGTATTAAAGCCAGAGTAGGATCTCAAGCTGAAGTTATCTATGCCAGAGGTTATGTAGGCGAAAAAGGACAGAAACAAGATGGACTAAGTGCCGGAGATACCTTTGATAGCCGTAGCTTTCAGGAATTATTGGATGAGGCTCTAAAAGCGGCTAAAGAAGCAGATGTTGTTTTATTTGTTGGTGGGTTGAACAAAAATAAACACCAAGATAGTGAAGGAGATGATCGTCTGGGCCTCGGCTTGCCTTACGAACAAGATAAAATAATCTCGGAACTGGCTAAAGTAAACAAGAATATAGTAGTCGTAAATGTTTCGGGCAATGCGGTTGCCATGCCTTGGGTGAATGAAGTTGCATCTATTGTTCAGGTATGGTATTTGGGTACAGAGGCAGGCAATGCTATTGCTTCGGTACTTGTGGGAGACGTTAACCCGTCGGGTAAATTACCTTTTACTTTCCCTGTGAAACTGGAGGATAATGGAGCTCATGCGATGAACGAATATCCGGGAGTAGACAATGAAGTTACCTACCGGGAAGGAATCTTTGTGGGATACCGTTGGGCTGATAAGGAAAAGATAAAACCATTATTTCCATTTGGTCATGGACTTGGTTATAGTACTTTTGCTTATGGTAAAGTATCTGCCGATAAGAAAGAAATGGGTATAAACGGCCAAGTTACATTGAGTGTAAACGTAAAGAATACAGGCAGTCGAGATGGTGCCGAAATAGTTCAATTGTATATTAGCGATCTTAAATCTTCTTTACCACGTCCGGTAAAAGAGCTGAAAGGTTTTGAGAAAGTATTCTTAAAAGCGGGAGAGGAAAAGACAGTATCCTTTACCATCGATAAAGAAGCATTGAGCTTTTTTGATGCTGATAAGCACGATTGGGTTGCCGAGAACGGCGATTTTGAGGCTCTGATTGGAGCATCGTCAACCGATATTAAAAGTAAGGTTTCATTTAGTTTGAAATAATTTCCGTTTTTTATTCAATTAAACAGTGTGACAGGATTCAGGGAATTATGCTTGAATCCTGTTGTCATTTGTCAATTTTAGGTCTCGAACTTATTATTTTATATATCTTTATATTGAAACCAAAAGCACAAAGAACATGAAAAGACACTTTACATTATTTATTCTATGCTTGTTATGTTATATTTCGGGTAATACATATCTTCAAGCCGGTCCTCCAAAAGTGGTGATCGCCTATGTGACTTCGTGGACAGAGGATATTCCCGATCCTCAATATATCACACATATCAATTATGCTTTTGGGCACGTCTCTGATACTTTTGATGGGATAAGAATTGATAATGAAAATCGATTAAAAGAGATAGTAGCTCTAAAAAAGGAAAATAAGTTGTTGAATATTCTGCTTTCAATAGGTGGATGGGGTAGCGGACGATTTAGTGAAATGGCAGCTGATGAAGCAAAACGCAAATCTTTTGCTAAAGATTGCCAACGTGTAGTCTCTCAGTTCCAACTTGATGGAATAGATATCGATTGGGAATACCCTACATCGAGTGTGGGTGGTATATCGTCCTCTCCCGATGATACCGATAATTTCACTTTATTGATGAGAGATATTCGGGCTGCAATAGGTGATAACAAATTGTTGACAATAGCCACTGCTGCTAATGGTAAATATATTGATTTCAGATCGGTAAGCAAGTCCCTCGATTTTGTTAATATCATGTCATACGATATGGGTAGTGCTCCTTGGCATCATTCAGCCCTATATAAATCAGAAAATGTACGGCAATCGGCAGATGAGGCTGTACAAGCCCATATAGCTGCCGGTATGTCTCCCGACCAATTAGTATTAGGGATTCCTTTTTATGGACGGGGTACAAAAGATTTTGCAGACTTTATAGACTATAAGAAAATAATAAAATTAGACGACAATTATATGAAGCAATGGGATGCTCAAGCCCAAGCTCCTTATATTTCTGATAGTACGGGTGCTTTTATCTGTGGATACGAAAACGAACAGTCGATAAAACTCAAATGTAATTATATCAAAGAAATGGGCTTACGAGGTGCTATGTATTGGGAATACGCAGGAGACGATGCCCATGGTACATTGCGTAAGGCTGTGTATAGAGGTGTAATGGATAAATAAGAAGGTGATATTTATCAATGCTTTTAAATGGGTGTTAAGTTCGAACAAAAAAGGTGACCCTTTTAAGTAATGAGGTTATAGATCTATTTATATATAATAGCAACAATTAGTTATGATAAAAAATGGAGTGAATGATTTTTCCCAACGAAATCATGCGATAGATATGCTTAGGGCAGTAACTATGCTATTGATGATTTTTGTGAATGATTTATGGACTGTGAGCGATGTTCCTGTATGGTTGGGGCATGCTGCATTGGGCGAAGACATGTTGGGTTTGGCAGATATTGTTTTCCCTTGTTTTTTGTTTTCTGTGGGAATGTCTATCCCTTTTGCCATAGAAAGACGTTTTTCGAAAGGCGAAACAGGGGTGAGTACCGTTGCTCATATACTTAGTCGCACTGCTGCACTTCTGATCATGGGCGTGTTTATTGTTAATACCGAAAGTGGTGTTTCTTCTTCCACAGGCTTGTCTCTTCCTGTCTATCGTTTGCTGATGGTTGCAGGCTTTTTCTTGATATGGAACGTATATAGAAGGACAGAGAAAGAGTCTCTTCGAAACTTATACTCAGCTCTGAAAATTCTAGGCATGGTCATCCTTTTGATTCTGGCAATTATATTTAGGGATAATGACGAAGGTGTATTTTCTGCCCGTTGGTGGGGAATTCTGGGACTTATTGGTTGGACATATTTCTTGTGTGCATTCATCTACTTATTTAGTCGCGACAGATTGAAATATCTGTTGAGCGCTTGGCTGCTGTTTATACTTATTTGTATACTGCTCTCTATGACACGAGAGGGAATATCTATCTTAAATTTACCAAGTGGTAATTTTTTCAATCAAATATTAGGCATATTGCATATTGGTAATGGTGCACTGCCTGCATTTACGATGGCTGGTATGTTACTTTCTATTATAGGTGTGAAGTGTGCTAGAAAAATAAATGAGAAGCCTTCTCAATGGATTCTTGGCGGGATTGCAGTGAGTTTGCTATTTTGTATTGCAGGATTTGTATCACATCACTATTGGATTATTTCGAAACTCAGCGAAACTCCCAGTTGGGTATTTTATTGCACTGCTATTGGTATAGGGGCTTATTTCTTTCTATATTGGCTCGATCAAAAAGATCTTACAGGTTGGTTCAAATTTATAGAGCCTGCCGGAACTGCTACACTTACTTGCTATCTGATACCCTATATCTTGTATAGTATCTTTGCTCTAGTAAATATTGATTTACCCGAGTGGGCTAAGGTGGGTACGATGGGTGTGCTCAACTCTATAATATTTTCCTTTTTAGTGATCGGATGTACTTATCTGTTAGGTAAAATACATATTAAATTAAAGATATAATGTTTTGGAAGGGAGTTGTTTTTACGACTCCTTTCTATTATCTAATCATTCTTTAACTGACTCTTCTAATTCTTTAAAAGATATTTTAGATTTATAGTTGAACTCTTTGATAGGCCACGATTGAAAAATAGTGTCTACATTGAGATTCAACTTTTGTATGGCTTCGTAAAGTCCTTTTTGTCTGCTGCTCACTTTGCCTGTTGCCCTGCCATCGTTGGGTATCCAAACTAAATCACCCTCGAAAATTATCTTTTCTTTAGGAAAATAGAATATAATGTAATCTTTAGTATGATGCGAGTCTTCCCCTATATTGATAACTTGCATCGAATAGTTGTTATCGGTAATTGTTCTGTTTTCTCCCAGAATATTTACGTTGAGTCTTTTTCTGTCGAATTCTAAACTGTCTGGTTTAAGTGTCCGGGGATTTCTGGCTAAGTAGGTAAGATAATCAAAATCGCCCATTGAGGAAAGAATATTTGCTCCTTCATGAATAAACGGTCTTACGCCTCCAAGATAATGAGGGTGATGGTGCCCAAAAACAAAAAACTTAATCGGTTTATCTGGGAAGTTTTTCTTTATCTCGCTAATAATCATATCTCCGTTTCTACTGTTTAACGGAGCTTCTGCAACCAATAAGAAATCTTTAAATTCTACTACCAGACTTTTACTGTCGGTGTGCCCTAAATATAAAAAGTAGATGTGGTCGTTGTATTTCTCCAAGCTTATGGATGTATTGTCATGTAGACTTTCTTTGAAAGTGTATTTAAGGGGGGCTGCTAGTAATACGGGTAGTTTATTTTCTATTTTGAATGAGGTTATAAAAATAGAGTCTTGTAACTTTCCGTTTATTTTAGACATCAATATCTGCGTGGGTATAAATAACGACTGATGATTTATGTAATTACGATATTCGAATGTCGAATTAATGTTACCAAAGAAATCATCATTTTCCAGTATGTCTATTTTATCAACCAAATCTGTTGCTTTATTTATAAAGAGTCTTATTCGGGCTTCATTTATTACCTCCAGATACGTGTTGTAAATAGAATCAGTATTAGACTCTAGTCTGGATTTTCTATTGTAGAAATATTCGAGTAAAAGGGTAGGAGTGTATCTCGCTGACAGGTATAATTGTTTGTGGTGCTCCTCTTCGGTAACTGTCGATAGAGTATCGCTTCCATAGTCGGAGAATAGCATCGTGTTTTGACTATACTGTAATACGGATGAAACAGGTTTACCATTAATAGACATGTTTTCCTTTTTGTATAAACTTTTGGGAGTAATCCACACATCACCTTTGATCTGGTAATTGGTTTGATCCCATGGCTGATAACTATGCCTTAATTCATTTTTAGACTCAGTGAATGAGAATGTGAGAACTTTATTTCTGATCGGTCTGTTTTGCTTTGTCCAGGATTTGTTTAAGTTTCCTTGAGCATATATGCTTGGTGTAGAAACGAAAAGTGCTATAAATAAATATATTATATATTTCATGGGGATGAATTTCAGTAATTAAGTTATACAAAATATTTAATGCTGTATTTTAAAGTGATAAACCTCAGCCCTAACCCTCTCCAATAGAAAGTGAACATATACCCTGTTCTATACCGTTATAAATGAATGTTTTAAAATTCTGAAACTTTGACTGTCACCGAATTATTGAGTGCCTGTTTCCGTTAAACTAACAGAACGTAAATATGTTACATGTGATGTGTAAAATTGCCAACACCGCAAATGCTTTATTAAACTATTTTTCAGCAAGATATAATAAATAATTTGAAAAGCACTCCTTTTTTACGAGGGATACGAATATCTTCACCTACAACTAACATGTCTTCTACATTATTATTATTTCTTATTAAAATTTAAAGAGACTCTAAATATACTGTGAGTTTAATAAAAATTTTGAAAAAACTATTTATTTTGCATGTTGGGTAATTCTCTAATAATCAGTTTGTTGCTATTTATTTTGTTTTAGTTAACAAAATTAAACTAATGAACTGCTAACTTAATAACGTATCTCATTAAACATTTTATTCGGTGTGTTGTTATATTTTTTAAACAAACGAAACTATAATTAAGGCATTATATAACAATATATAACAATAAACTCAAATCATTTTACATAATTAGAGAATAAATAGCTATTTGAACTTTTGTTTAGGTAGTTATTTCAAGCACCCCTGCTATTTATGTAATAATATTTAAATATAAAAAATATTTCAAACCCTTTAAACATATTTATGATGAAAATTAAAAACATTTTCTTTGCTGCATTAGCTACTTTGGCTTTTTTTGCCTGTAGCAATGACGATTCGATCTCTACAAAAGATGTCAGATCTGTATCAGTTTCATTAAGTGGACTTGAGCCCGCGACGACTACCAGATCGTCTGATCCCGCTAATGTTTTTACCGCTGATACTATCAATGTAACCAGTGTCCTTATCAATCTTACCGATGCCGGTGGTACTGTTATTGTGTCTAAGCTTATAAACAAGGATGCTGTTTTAAATTCAGACTGGTATAAGCTTACTACACCAGGTCAAGGTTTAAAATTTATAAACACTTCCAGATCAGTATCTAAGGTTTTTGTTTATGGTAATCCCGGAACTGCTGTAGGTAATACTAATGTGGTTTCTACAACATTACCCGATCAGCAAGGCTCTCATGTACTTTATTATGGTGTAGACGAGGATTTGACGCCCGTTCAGACAGAACCTGTAAATCCTGATCCGACTGATGGTCAAACTTATACCGCAAATGTAACTATTGTGCCTATAGTTGCCCGTTTACAAATCAAATCGATTTCTTTTAAGAATGCAGGTAATTTTACGTATACGAGACAAATCAACAATGCTCCCGTGTCAGCTAATGTAACCTGGACTGGATTTACCGGAAATGTTAAGGGGATTTATCTCAATAATATTTACCACAAATACAATCGTCCCGGAACTTTAGATGAATATTTGCAAGTTCTTACCTATGTAGGTGCTATTCAAGAAGGAAATTGGTTATTTACACCTCCCGGACCGACTTTGAATGCTGCAAGCTTTGCCAGCTATCGTAGATATACAGAAGAATCAGGCTATGCTAACCTACCACTGTCGACACCGAATAAATGTTATGCATTCAACATCTTCCCGGGTACAGAAGTTCCTAAACTGCATTTAGATCTTTCCGATTTAGTAATAACCGGACTTGCATCAACAAATACAGAGGTATTCAATCCCGCATTAGCTCCTAGTTTCCGTTTTGCTAATATTGTAAAATTCTACAAAAATGTAAATACTGAAATGGTAGCTTCCGATTTCGTTCCTGGTAAAATATACAATATGGATATTGAACTGATCCCGTCGCTAGACACTGATCTGAAAAATATGCAGTATAATGTAATGGTTCATGTAACAATCGCTCCATGGGGAGAGGAAACAATTGTTCCGGGATTCGAGCTTAACCAATAACCTTTAGTTTTATTAGAAGAGGCTACCATAACAGGTATACTTCGATAGCCATAATTCTTATTATTGCCTTGATTAGTAATAATATTTGAATCGCCCCGATGATTAATAATTTTAGGGTAGCCTTTTCTAATATCAAAATTCAACATACTGAAAAGATGAGAAAGAGACCAATTCTATATGCCTTGTTTTTAGTAGTTATACTAATGAGTTCTTGTATAAAGGATGATATGGATGATTGCCCTCCTCCTGTTTACTCCCTTTATTTCAGTTATAAAGGAGATGGTACAAAAGAAATATTCTTGGAAAAGGAGAAGAGTGTAAATCTATATATATACGATGACAAAGAAGTCTTCGTAAGGGCAGTTACTTTAAATCAAGACGATTTAAAGAGAAAACAAGGTATAGATCTCGATCTGCCATATGGCAAATACAAAATAGTATGTTGGGGTAATGTCGATAAAAACAGTCAGATGACGCAGTCCACTTCATTAGATAGTCTTGCGGTGGGAGCTCCTGCTTATTTTAAAAAAGAAAGAATCACTACAAACGATAGCCTCTATTACGCAACTAAAGATATAAACATTATCAGAGGTAACTACGTGATAGATACAGTTAAGTTCAAAAGTGCACATATCAAAATGCAGATAGTGCTTTCCAATCTGGATCAGGCTACTATTACCCGTTCAAATATAACGAAGTCGGTAAGTAGCGATCCTAATCTATCGATAGAAATCGGTAATTTAAAACCGACAGTCACATTTAAAGAAAATTATTCCAAAGAAAAAGTATCCTATTATCCATTATTAACTATAGATAATAGTAAACACGAAGTGGAGGCAAACTTTAATGTCTTACGATTTAATGATGATAACGATGTGTTTATTAACATAAGAAATTCAGAGACAAACGATATAATATATTCGCTGTCAGTTATGCAATTTATGCGAAAATACGGCATATCAGAAGATGGTAAAAATGAAGTGCCTATAAGAATAAGATTTTCGTTTAGAGGTTTTGCTATTGCTGTTGAACCTTGGGGTGAGGAAGAGATAAAACCGGGTGTATAATACTTATAACTTATGAAATATAACTATAAAAATTTAGCAAGTATATTACTGTTATCAGTTCTTTTTTCACTGGTATCATGCAGTAATACGGAAAGCTTTACTTCGGAAGAAGCTACTGATAAAGATGCTTTGCTGAATCTCTCCATAAAAGCAGGTCCGGTAAATGATCCTCTTGTAAAAGGGGGCGATGGGGGCTTTTCGAGTCTGGCGCTGTATATTTTCAATAAAACAACAGGTTATTGTGAATACTCAGAGTTGATTACGGCTTTTACTCCTGCAACATTACAGGAATTATCCAGATCTGTGAATGTGTCATCTCAGACAAAAGTTATTTATGCTATTGCAAACTATAACGATGTGAATAAAACATTTTCCAACACTATAACGAAAACCTTGACAATGGCTCAACTAGAGGCGTTAACTGTTACAAATCCCAATGGCTTTAATGATGCAAGCATCCTCATGATCGGAAAAACAGAGGTAGCTATCAATAGTCAATATGTAACAGTAGAAGTTCCAATGGAAAGGCTCGTTGCCCGTTTGGATATTTATATGTTTAAAAGTGCAGATAGCCAAAGTAATACAGTTGAAGTTACATCTATAGAGTTGGACAATCAGGTGCTTAACTCGCGTTGTAGTTATCACAATACCGTAATGATAACTCCTGTTACCAAAACTAATTTGCTGCGAACCATTACAGCTAATAATACACTGGCGGTTACACCTTCTGACTTATCCGCGGTAATACCGGTAAATGCGCATACCTCTTTTTATACTTATCAAAATATTGCAGCGTCAACAACTACTCCGAACGACAACATAACACCTTATCTGAAAGTTGTAGTAAAAACAAATGGTATTAGCCACACTTATAAGGGTTATATAACGGATAATGGACAAACGACTAATAAATATAGTCTGATGCGCAATAACGTATATCGGGTCATCGGTGTAATTGGTAAACTAAATAACCTGATAACTATTACAACAACAATATACCCATGGTCTGTGACCTCATCGCAGATAGGGCACGGAGTTAAAGATACAGACTATATATTGACTCCTTTCAATGGAAATAATACAGGGGCTACAACAGGGATCGTTCAATATCCTTATATGCTAAACGGAACCGGAATAAATGGTACTTCTTATGCCAATTACAGTTTTAAGCTGACTGCACCCACAGGGGCAATATGGACTGCTACTTTAACTAACGGTTTGGAATTCGGCTTTAATTCGACCGGTTCTACTGCCGGAAAATTAGCTGTATCGACAGGTATTGCCCGTACCAATGAATATGAAATAAAAGTAGGAGCCCTCAAAACATGGGGAGGAACTAACCGAACGACATATATGTACATTACTGTTGATGGAATAAAGCTAAAAATAAATCCGGTGATTACTGCTCCCAGTACTCGTAGATTCCCGGGTACTACTGATACAGATATCTTGATTACACAAACAAAATACCAATGACGAAGGATATGAAATATAATAATATACATATAATCAGATTTGCAATTTTAATGCTATTGGTACTTGTGTCATGTGCACAGGATGAAGAGATTGATGATCCGAGAATTACAAAAGGGAATGCAATTATGCTTAAATTCACTTGGCCTGAATCTCAATCGACAAGGAGCACTGCCGAAAATGGAGATGATAACCTGAACGAAAATAAAATAACAACACTCGATGTTTTTATTTATCAGCAAAATGGAGATGCTTGTATATATTATCAGCATATTGTTCCTTCTCCGGCATTAACAGGAGTAGGGTCATATTCTAAAATTCTTGATATTACTCAGGAATCATTTGCACTCAATGTCAATCACTCTATTTATATAGTAGCTAATTATACCGGAACAATTCCGTCAGGAGGTATTTCTCTGACAGCATTAAAAGCACTTTCGGTATCAGCTTTGGATACCGACAAAAAGCAGGATAGCTTTATCATGGACGGAACTTCTAATATGGTACTGAATAATGGAATTATTGTAAACAAAGAAATTCCTGTTACTTTGAAAAGAGCGGCAGCAAAAATAAGGGTATCTATGACTTACCTGAACGGATTGGCATTGACAACCGGTGCTAATATTACCAAAAGAGTAATGAAATATGCAACCAACAGCTCGCTGATAGAAACCGGTAACGCTGTAACTCCAAGTTTACTGAGTATGACAGGTTTTACCAATCAAAATTCCGGTGCAGGTAATACCAGTAGCATAATCGCTTATTCATATGCTAACGACTGGAATACTACAGTCGCCAACGAAACATATATGATTGTTAATGTACCTGTAACAGTATCGGGGATCAATTATCCCAATAATTATTATCGCGTTCCTGTCAATTACCGTCTTGCAGATAACGATAATGCAAACCCGACTCCCGAAACAGAAGCAGCACGTCAGGCTCTCTACAAATTAGAAAGGAACCGGCTTTACGATATAACTGCTGTTATTGATAAATTAGGTTCGACAACTCCTACGACAGCGGTAGAGTTGACCTCTAATTTTACGATACAGGACTGGACCACGAAACAGATATTGGTGGCGGTAGATGCCGTAAATTTTATATATGTAAAAGACAAAACTATAAGTTTACCCAATATGACAAGTTTTACAACTACATTTCAGTCATCTTCGGCAGACGTACAAATAACATCTATCACAGTGAACGGCGTGGCATCGGCCAATGGCAGCAATGGTGTAACTATTACGTGGGACAGCAGTGCTAAATCGGGAAATATAACCATCAACAGTACGTTGCCTGTTAACTTTGTAGCTAAGACAATCGCATTTACAGTCAAAAATGGTTCAAATTTAACGCAACAGGTAACCGTTAATCAATACCCTCCTCTTTATCTGAGTGCCGATATTTCAGCGAATGCTCCTGGGGGAAGTGATGGTCAAAATAATAAGAATATGTATATAATGACCTCTCTGGTTCCTAATTACTCCACATTACCGAATCCTGATGAATTCGATGAAGTTTTCGATACTGGTTATACCCACTATGCTCCCAATCCTACTCTAGGTATTTCGTATGCCGATTATATAAGAGCAAATGCAATATTAGGGTATCCTCTAACAGATGCTAGCGGTTCAACGATAACTACCGACGAAAACAATCGTCGTATATCACCTCGTTTTATACTTGCCTCACAGTATGGCGTAACAGGAGCAGCAAGTTATGCAGACTCTAAGACCAAATGTGATGTCTATTCTGAGACAGATGCTACTACCGGGCTTACATACACCGATTGGAGAATGCCCACATTAGCTGAGCTTTATATGATCGATATACTTCAGAATATAAAATTGAGCCAGGTGAAAAAAATTCTGGAAGGGCCTTATTACTGGAGTGCAAGATCTACACAGGCAGTTAATTTTATGGATCCAAGGGTTGGTAATTCAACTAATTATAACTCGTATAATGCAGCTGTTCGCTGTGTCAGGGATATGAAAAACTAAAAGCTTAAATGTTTAGAAGATGAAAAAAATCATATACATATATTCAATCTTATTTTTGGCGTTGTTTTCATGTCAGGATGATACAGTAATCAATGATAATGGAGGAGAAACGAGCAAGACTACGCTAAATTTTTCATTGGAAATTCCTGAGTATAAATCGTTGCAAACCAGATCGGCTTACGATAATATAATAAATAATATTTATTTGCTGGTATTCGATGCCAATGGATTATTCCTTGAACGTGTACTGGCTACAAATCTTACCAGCACCGAAAGCGGTGGCATCGGCACTGGCTCTTTTAAAGCGCAGGTACCTAGCAACGCCAGCATAATACACTTCGTTGCAAATTATGATCAGTGGGCATCATTTGATGACAGGAGCGCTTTTCAAAAAGATGAAAAAGAGCTAATCCCTTCATTAAGTGGTAATACTATAGCATTTTGGGGACGTAATGTAATTAGTACCTTACCCTCAACTATCAACGTAACCTTATTTAGAAATCAGGCTAAAGTAACGGTAGAAAACAGTGGAGCTGCTAATTTTCAGCTCACAGGTTACGCTATTGCCAATTATACCACTAGGGGAACTGTTGCTCCATTCAACCCAACATCGACCCCGACCCCTTTCTTGATTATAGACAATATACCTACCATTCCACAAGGCACTGTAGACAAAGCGAGTCAGGTTGCAGGCAATTGCGATTTGAATCCGAAATATATGTTCGAGAATCAAAATCTTTTCAGTGATCAAACATATATTATTATAAAAGGAAAATTAAATGGGGGTGCTGAATTATTTTATAAAATACAATTTCTTAACACAAGTAAACAACCTCTTGCTATTGTTCGGAATTACTTATACCGTGTTGTTATACAATCATTTAATGGAAATGCAAGTGGTACGGCATCATTTGAGGATGCGAAAAATGCAGAGCCATCGAATAATATTTATGCCGAAATACTAAAGGAGTCGACATCTATTGCTGATGCAAATAATAATATATTGACTGTTAGTAACGTAAACTACTTATTTACAAAAGCAGGAACTTTGTCGATGACCGCCAGTTATACCGTAAACGGAACTGCGAATAATTCGTTAATAAGTGTTTCTCTGTTGCAAGATCAAGGAAGTATTTTAAGCGGTCTGCAATATAATGGAACCGGTACTATTACAGCGACAGTTGCTGCTGTTGTAGCCGGCCAGCAGCAAGCTACATTTGTAGTCAAGGCAGGTATATTATCCCGTGTAATTACAGTTGTTGCAAGTCCTGCATATTTGTTTACCCCTGTGACATTTTCTCCTGCTGTATACACGGCTAAAGATCAGGCTGTAACACTTAATTTTAATATACCGGGTACTGTTCCGACTGCCTTATTTCCGCTTAAATGTTCAATCACTTCAAAAAACTTATATCCGGTCAGCCCCAATCAGAATATGCAGATCGAATATGTTGCAGGCGTTTATAAGTATATTTATTGGGCAACCGAAGCTGGTGCTAAAAGCTTGAATTTCAAAACAAGCCTCGAAAACAATGATGAAACCGTAACAATCGAAAATGATTATTTTACAACGGCTTCTGTAGCCTTACAAGCCCGTCACTTTAGCAGTGTATCTATCAATAATACGGCTACCACCAATGTAGTGAATTATGGAACAAACGCTACTGCCACATATCGGTTTACACTATCCGATATAACGGGTAATCTGGCAACCTATCCATTAACGGTATTTATAGCCACAAGTAATCTTAAAACTACTCAAACAGGCTGGACTGCGGTAACCGGCGGGTACCAATATGTCTATACTACGGCTCCATCGGGTGTTCAAACAGTTGCATTTACATCAAATAAAAATATCAGTAAAGAAAATGTTACTATCTCGGCAGCCGGATTTGCGCCTACAACCATCAGCTATGATAATGTGCTGACAGCGAATACCACTGTTACAAACAGTATCAGGGCTCTTGTTAACGGCTCGCAGCTTAATATACCTAACTATAGTATAACGTCATCAAATACTGCTATTGTTGCCAATTTTACAACAAGTAACAGTAATTCCAACAGCACTTATTCTTTTCCTATTAAAACAGGAGCAAAGTTATCGGATATGCTAACTTTTACGACATCTTCATATACAGGGTCTTACACCGTTGAGCAACTTCTGGCTGCCCCCATAATAATAGTCAAATAGAGATACAATATTCTCACTAATTTTTTAATTAAGATAAAAGATGGAAAGAAATATAAATATGACAAAGCGGCTGTTATTCTTAAGCTTAATCCTTATTATTGCGATTAATACTTACGGGCAGTCCGAAAAAAGCGATTATTATGCGCCAACATGGGCGCTAAAAACAAACGCGCTCTATTTGGCTACGACTACACTTAACATAGGGGTGGAAATGGGACTTTCGAAGAAATTGACTCTTGATGTATCCGGTAACTATAACCCTTGGAATTTGGGAAGCAATAAGAAACTTAAACATTTTCTGGTACAACCCGAACTTCGTTATTGGTTGTGTGAACGATTTAATGGACATTTCTTTGGTCTGCATGCACACTATGGACAATTTAATGTGGGAGGAATCAGTATGCTGGGATTAGATAAGTACCGCTATGAAGGCGATCTGTACGGAGCAGGTATCTCATACGGTTACCATTGGATTTTAAATAAACGGTGGAGTATAGAAGCTACAATTGGCTTAGGCTATGCATATCTGGATTATAGTAAATTCGATTGTGGAGAATGTGGTTCAAAAATAAAAGACGATACTCGACATTATTGGGGACCAACCAAAGCAGGTATAAGTTTAATTTATATTCTCAAGTAAAAATATAAAATAATGAAAATAAATTATATATATAGAATCCTTATTGTAATATTGCTTTGTAATTCTATTTCACCTGCCTTTAGTCAGCAGATGTATAAGGGACAAGTAAATATTACGAATGCCGAAGCTAAACAACAGGCAAACTCTGTATTGGTGAGTATGCAGATGGATTTGAGCAGTTTGAGAATTGACAACCAGCGTATGCTGACTTTGACTCCTGTTTTAGCGACTCCGGACAATAGAGTCGAACTTCCTGCCATCGTCGTTAATGGTAGTGCCCGCCAGAAAGCCTATATAAGATCCGTAGCCTTAGATAAACAACATTCCGGTGATTATCCGCTTCATGTATTACAATCCGTAAAAGACACTAAAGAGCCTCTCAACTATAATCAGGTAATTGCTTTTGAGCCTTGGATGAATAATGCTTCCTTATACCTTAAAGAAGACATCTGCGGTTGTGGTGGCTATAATGAACAATCGGCTGAAAATAGGGTAGTCGGAATAACCACAGTTGCACCTGAGGTACAAGAACGTCCGAAGCCTGCTGAAATTATTGCTGTTTCGAAAGGAAGAACCGAGACACAAACAATTACAGTATATTTCCCAGTTGGAATATCGGTTATTAAGGAGGATTATAATAATAATTCTGCTCAATTTGAACAAATGGATAATCTCATTAATGAGTTGAAGTCCAATAAAAATATTAATATCACAGCCATAGAGATCGAAGGATATGCTTCTCCAGAAGGTGGAGTTAGGAGAAATGAGCAATTGTCGGAACAGCGTGTGCAAGCACTAAAACAATATCTTTTAGAAAATATTGATCTGCCAACGGATAAGTACAATATAACCTATGGAGGTGAAAATTGGGATGATCTTCTGACTTTACTGGAAAATTCTTCTATTGATCACAAAGAAGAAATAATTTCTATCATCAAGAATACGGAGGATGTGGCACAGCGAAAAAGAAAACTGGAAACTTTAGCTGGAGGACGTCCTTATGCACTGATGTTAAGAGATTTTTACCCTCAGTTGCGTAAAGCCATATGTAATATACGTATACACTATACTGTCTTACCCTAAAATAGGTTGATAGATAATGAATAATAGATAGTTAGCTTTATTATAAAATATATATTCCTATCCTAAGTTTACATCACATGTTTTACTTAGATAGTTTCTATGAGCTCTTTTACTCCATTGCTTTCTGATTGTTCCTGATAACAGATAAGCCTGGTTTGGAGTTTTCATATCACAACTTAAATGAGGTCGTTTATAATTATAAATGGCAATGATTTCATAGATCCTTTGCCTTAGCTGATCAAAACGGATAAACTGCTCATGATCCAGCCACTCATCCTTTAAGATGCCGTTTATTCTTTCTGCCAGAGCATTCTGATAAAGATCTCCGTTTTCAGTCATACTGATTCGGTATGACTTTGTTTTAATAGTTTTACAGAATCATAACTATAGCAGTATTGAGTTCCTCTGTCCGAATGATGTATCAAACTTCTTGAAGTATATCGCCCATAATCTGATAGCCTTTAACTTTGAGTCGGGGCATATTCAATTGACGTTCCATAATCGGTATGGATAATTGATCCTTAAATATAAAAATGTTTTTCTGTTTACCATCTTGTTTATACTGTTGATGGTAATACCATGTTCGACACTGAGCATATAAGAACTCTTACTATCACTTAAATAGTCCAGAATAATCCCTTGTTTTAATAATCGAGGTAGGCTACCTCTTCTTCTTTGTACTGACATTGGTTTACATGTTTTATTGTCAACCTATTTTAGGACAAGACAATTTTTTATCCTGTCTTCGTGGAGAGCGAGTGGTTACTTGCCAAAATAATAACAAGGTCTGTGACTTTATTCTTTACAAATATAAAAAAATGGAGGAACAGTGAGAGTTTTAGATAAAATAAGTTTTAAAACCTTACTTTTTATTGTTTATTTATCTTAATTTTGACTTTCTGAATTGATTAATCTATCTTTGTGATTCAAAGTGATAGATTCAATTGTTTAAGTCTGTCTTTTGTGCGAGTTTGTGTCTTAGATGATTAATGTATATAATACATTTTGTATGTATTTGATGAAATATATTTAATGCTATGAGAAGGAGGTTATTATCAGTTATTGATATAGCCTCCTTTATTTTTTGTTATGCCTCCTTACTTCTTGTTATATACAACAAAAGTATGAGCATATTTGTTCTTCTCATCAGCTTCATTGTCAATACGTGAGTTTTCCATCCATTTATCCTCGTCTATTTTTGGAAAGAATGCATCAGTACCTTCAAACTGGTGATGAATATAGGTAATATAAAGCTTATCCGATAAATCAATGGCTTTGTTGTATACAGTTGCACCTCCTATTATAAAAACCTCGGTTTCGCTATTGCATAAAGCTATTGCATCTTCTAAAGAAGAACATACTTCACATTTATCAAGTTGCAGGTCTTTGTTTCTGCTTAATACTATATTTCTGCGATTGGGTAATGCTCCGTTGGGTAGAGACTCATAAGTATTTCTACCCATGATTACTGTATGACCTTGTGTAACACTCTTAAAGTATTTAAGATCATTAGGTAAATGACACAGTAGTTGATTGTCTTTTCCAATAGCGTTTTTTTCGTCTATTGCTACTATGATAGATATGATAGCCATAATCTGAGGTTTAGTAATGTTAAATATTTAATGCGATATTTTATCACTATAACTGTTTCTGGTTGTTAGCTCAGTTAAAGCAATAAAAAGGTTTATAACCTTATTTATAGGACTATGTTTTTAGCTTCGTTCCAAAGAATATCCATTTCTTCAAGAGTCATATCTTTGAGGTTCTTGCCTAGCCTTTTAGCTTCCTGCTCTATATGATTGAATCTGTAAATAAATTTCTGATTGGTACGCTCCAATGCATTATCGGGATTTACTTTGTATAGACGAGCTGCATTTATGAGGCTGAAAAATAAGTCTCCAAATTCGGCTTCCATTTTATGGGCATCCATAGAGTTTATTTCGGTTTCGAATTCGTTAATTTCTTCTTTTACCTTTATCCATACATCTTCTTTTTGCTCCCAGTCGAAACCTGCATTGCGAGCCTTATCTTGTATGCGGTGTGCTTTGGCTATTGAAGATAGTGAGGCGGGAACTCCTTCGAGCACTGTTTTGTTACCTCCTTTTTCTTTCAGTTTCAATTGTTCCCACGATTGTTCGACCTCTCCTGCTGTTTTTGCAGCATCGTCGCCAAATACGTGTGGATGGCGGTAAATAAGCTTGTCACAAAGAGAATTACATACGTCTGCAACATCAAATTCACCTTTCTCTTCACCTATTTTCGAGTAGAAAACAATATGAAGAAGTACATCACCCAGTTCTTTTTTTATCTCCTGATTGTCGTCTCTTATGATTGCCTCGCACAATTCGTAGGTTTCTTCTATTGTGTTTGTCCTTAGACTTTCGTTTGTCTGTTTCACATCCCAAGGGCATTTTACACGCAACTCGTCCATAATATGGAGTAAACGTCCAAAAGCTTCCATTTTTTGCTCTCTTGTATTCATCGTAGTGTTTATGAAAGAAAATAGCAGATTCTAGATCTGCTATTTTAATTATTGTAAAAGGTTTATGACTTTACTTTTTATAATTATCAACTCCTATTTTCAAGAAGTTTAAGTATTTCTCTACATCTTCGTCATACGCATAAGATGGACCGATGGGGTTACCTGCATTGTCAAGCAATACATAGTATGGTTGAGAATTGGTTCCAAATTTATGTCTTTGTAGATAACTCCACTTGTCGCCGATAGTTTTCAGTTTAGTGGTTTTACCATTTTCTTCAACCTCTATCACTTCGGGTAATTTTTCTTTGTCATCCACCATCAATGTAATTAATACATAGTCGTTTTCCAAAGAATGTTTAACACGAGGATCTGTCCAAACCGATGCTTCCATCTTACGGCAATTTACACAACCGAATCCGGAGAAGTCAATCATAACAGGTTTGTTATTCATCTTTGCGTATTCCATTCCGGCCTCATAATCGTCAAACTTGGCATGAACGGCTCCGTCATACAGATTGAAATCTTGAGTGAACAATGGAGGTGTAAATGCACTGACCGATTTTAAGGGTGCTCCCCAAAGTCCCGGTACCAGATAAAGAGCAAAAGACAGTGATATAATCGCCATGAATAATCTGGGTACAGATACATACTTAAGATCACTATCGTGTGCGAATTTCAGCTTGCCTAACAAGTACAAACCTAGCAATGCGAAAATGATAATCCATAATACTAAGAATACTTCACGATCGAGAATACCCCATTTGTAAGCAAGGTCTGCAACCGAGAGGAATTTAAGAGCTAAAGCAAGTTCAAGGAATCCTAAAACTACTTTAACCGAATTGAGCCATCCACCCGATTTAGGCATACTTTCCAGTAAAGAAGGGAAAATAGCAAACAATGCAAATGGTATGGATAATGCAAATGCAAATGCAAACATACCTATTGCAGGAGCTATAACATCGCCCGAACTGGCAGCATCAACAAGTAATGTCCCGATAATAGGACCGGTACAAGAGAATGACACTAAGGCTAGTGTAAATGCCATGAAGAATATGCTAATGATTCCCGTTGTGGAGTCGGCTTTGCTATCTATCTTATTGGTCCACGAAGCGGGTAGTACCAGTTCGAATGCTCCAAGGAACGATATTGCAAAGAATACGAGTAGCCCAAAGAATATGAGATTAAATAATGCACTTGTAGATAAGTCATTCAAAGCGCTGGCTCCAAATATTGCGGTAACTAATAATCCTAGCAATACATATATTACTATAATAGATAGACCGTATATAATTGCATCTTTAATGGCCTTGCCTCTGTTTTTCTTATTTCTTTTCAAGAAGAAGCTTACAGTCATGGGTATCATTGGCCATACGCAAGGAGTCATAAGAGCAATAAGTCCTCCGATAAATCCTGCACCGAAAATATAGAGTAAAGATCTGCCCGATACACTGCCTTTTGCGCCAAACTCATTTAACTCCTTAATAACAGGAGTCCAAAGATCACTATTTTGAGAGTCTGTTGTTTGAGCTTGCGAAATACTGTCGGTGCTTACTGTTGCGATAGTATCTGTTGATACAGTTACTTGAACTTCTTTGGCATCAGTTGATACTGTTACACTGGCAGGTAAACTGCCCGAAGTAAAACTAAAATCAATGGGAATAGGAGGCGTACATTCTCTGTCATTACAAGCCTGTGCTCTGATATCTCCTTTTAATACAAATTTACTTTTGTCGGTTATTTTGAATTTCTGAACAAAAGTGGCTGACTTTTCAAAATAACCAATTTCCATTTCAAAGACCTTGTCAAAATCTTTATGTAGTTTAGAGTTAACTGCGTGGAATGTGCCCACTGCTACGGCTCCCTTTATTTCATCAATAGATATTGATGTAGGGAAAGGTCCTCCATCGGGAATTTGTGTGTCGTACAAGTGCCACCCGGGGGCAACAGTTGCGTTGGCTACTAATTCTATTTCGCCATTGCCCTTATCTGCTATACTCATTTTCCAGGACACGGGTCCATCGGCCAGTAGCTTTCCCGAAAAGAAAGACAATATAAATATTAGAACTAATATTCCTTTTTTCATATGTTTTATCTATCTGCTTTTTTTGTTTATTTTAATAAATACAAAGTTAGTAAAATGTGTACAGTATAATTCCTTGTTTCTTAATTTTTATATTGATTAAGATATACTCGTTATTTTTTTACTTTTTTGAGAAACTAAGGAGAGCCGATGTTTGAAACAAACTCTTTGTATTTGTTGCTTCCTCAGAATCACATTGCTTCCAATAGTTGCAATCCTGATCCGTTTACTTCCACTGTCAGGTTACAAAGTAAACATTTCCTGCTTTTATTGTCGGTTTCTCAATAGCTTGTTTTTCAAGTGTCTGTGCTGTAAAAAGTAACAAAGGTAACAAAAGTAACACATTTTGAACTATCTTTTATTCTCATCTGTTTTGTGCTTTATTTTGTAAAACCTTATTTTAATTTATAGATAAAAGGATACAATTTAATA
Organism: Indolivaga alginatilytica; assembly: GCF_003201355.1. Taxonomy (GTDB): domain Bacteria; phylum Bacteroidota; class Bacteroidia; order Bacteroidales; family Dysgonomonadaceae; genus Dysgonomonas_A; species Dysgonomonas_A alginatilytica. The sequence goes on along the minus strand of NZ_QICL01000039.1, from coordinate 176 downwards.
ACTTATGCGAATCAGTAGTTGAACTTTTCCGCTGATTTGTTTAGTTAAAATGTTTATAATCAATAAAATAAGCGATTGATTATTTGCTCAATCTCTTGAAAATCATTAACTTAAAAGAATAATCCCCATTATTTTTCAGTTATGATTCCCAAGAAGAAAGAGCTTAAACTGATAAA
>NZ_QICL01000038.1 GCF_003201355.1 Indolivaga alginatilytica | reverse complement strand
GGATATAAGAATCAAGGGTTTAGACCAATTAAAAAGCGTTGGGTCATTGAGCCTACTTTTGCATGGTTTGATTATAACAGAAGGTTATGCCGAAACTATGAAACAACTTTTGACTCTGCCGAAGAAATGGTCAAAATTGCATCTATAAAATTATTGTTGAATAAAATTTAAACAGACTCTTATATTATTGGAAACATTTAAATTTTCCAAACAATCGTTATTCTCAAGACGAAGTTCTTTCAAGTTTACACAACCTGAAAGATCCAACTCTTTTAACGAAGAACCAGCCAAGTGAAGTTTAGTTAAATTTGGATTACTTGGCAAATCTAACTTTACAAGATGAGCAAAATAAAAACGTAAATCTTCCAGAGAGAGATTTTGAGATAAATCAACCTCTACGGTAGAAGGCAAATAAGAAGCTCCCAACAACTCCAACTCTTTCAAATTATTAAACCTCCTACAATCAAGTTTACCAGAAAATCGGCTGGTCACTCTAAGAGAAATAATCCTTCTTGGGAGAGCATCATCATAATAAATATCAATACGATTATGAGGAGGCCCAGCTAGTTCTTGTAGCCAGTCTTCAGATTCATACCAACGAAGAGTATCTGAAGCACTTAAGCCGGCAGCCTCGAAGTTATACCGATCATAAACAGAACCACTTGACTGTTGCCTCAGAAACTGACGCAACCCCTCCTTATCATCTTCATGATAATTTTGGGCAAATACACTTAGTTGAAACATGCTACAGATAAGCAGCATTGCGCATAATAATAGTTTTTTCATAAATTGATTATTAGTTAGTAAATAAAAGATGTTAAATGTATGACCTAAAATTTAATATCTCAATAACAAAAAACTCATCTTTTTCTATATATATTTGTATCTTACAAAGATAAACCTGACTTATAAACATTATAATGGGAAATAAGGATCTAGAACAACTCATTCTTAAATATTCATCGTACGATCAAAAGATATATGATAACACCTCTATTGTTAGGGACTTGAATATAGAGAGCGAACATGCAAAAGCTTTCATCGAAGCCTTTTCCGAAAAGTTCGATGTGGATATTTCCACTTTTAACTTTCTCAACTATTTCCCTCTGGAAAATGATCTTTCTCATAAGAATTATAAGCATACCGAATTAACCATTGCCGATTTAGAACGAGCCATATTGGTAGGGGAACTCAGCGATGATGTTGTTAATTTTGAAGAAAATGACCCTAACCTTCCGCCAAAGCTGACAACAAAAAATATAATATTAGGAATAGTTCTTGTCCTTGTAGTTTCTTCTTTGCTAGGCATTGTTGCTATCATCATTTAAACTCTCGGGATAAATATATCTCAGCAACTTTTAATTCCAGTAGAAATTATGTACTTTTGAATATCAAATATATAATTATGCTGTATACATTCTCCGACGTACTCAAAAAGATTAATAATGAAGTAAATACCCTTAAATTTGAGGGTAAGCCCGAATCATTATTCGCCCCGATAGATTATATCCTCGAACTTGGAGGCAAACGCGTTAGACCCGTATTAGCCGTAATGGCTTACAACCTATATAAAGATGATATCGAAAAATCGATCCCTATAGCTTTAGGTATCGAAATTTTCCACAATTTCACTCTATTACATGACGACCTGATGGATAGAGCTGATAAACGCAGAGGCAAACCCACCGTGCATATTAAATGGGACGATAATACAGCCGTTTTATCGGGTGATGCCATGCTTATTGAATCTTATAAAGAAATAGCAAAAACTGATCCACAATATCTGCCTGAGGTTTTATCTCTGTTCTCGACTACAGCAACCGAAATATGCTGCGGTCAGCAGCTTGATATGGAATTCGAAAAACGCCTTGATGTATCCATAGCCGAATACCTCGAAATGATACGGCTAAAGACTGCTGTATTATTAGGTTGTGCACTCAAATGCGGAGCCCTTGCAGCAGGATCGAGCCAAGAAGACGCCGAATCGCTTTATGATTTCGGAATAAATATCGGATTAGCATTTCAATTAATGGATGATCTCCTCGATGTATATGGAGACCCCGCAACATTCGGAAAGCGAATCGGCGGAGATATACTTTGTAATAAAAAGACATTCTTACAAATCACAGCTCTTCAACACGAAGACAGCAAAGATCAATTGCTCGATTGGATAAATAAGATAGACTTCGATGAAACTGAAAAGATTAAGGCTGTAACATCCATCTATGACGAACTGAATCTAAAACAGACATCTGCAGATATTATTCACGCATATTACGAAAAAGGAATTGCATATCTTGATCTAGTTAGTGTAGATTATGCTAAGAAAAAGGAATTAAGAGAGCTAGCCAAAAGCCTGCTTACTCGTGACTCTTAACATTCAACAATTAAAATGACCCTAATAGATACCCACTCCCATACCTATGACGAAAGCTTTGATAACGATATAGAAGATATCATAAACAGAGCTAAACAAGCAGGTATAACGAATATTTTATTGCCCAATGTAGATGTAGAAACTATAGATCGGGTTAATAATCTCGCAGAAAAATATCCAGAATACTGCATACCGATGATGGGGCTACACCCGACAAGTGTAACGGAAAATTGGGAATCTGATTTAAAGATAATCAAAGAACAATTTTCTATCCATAAATATATTGCTGTCGGTGAAATAGGAATAGACCTCTATTGGGATAAGTCTTTAGAGAAAGAACAAAGAGCAGCTTTTGAAGAACAACTGCGATGGAGTATCGAATTGAATCTGCCCGTATCGATTCATTGCAGAAACGCAATTAGCGAATCAATAGAATGCATCAAGAATATCGGAGCATCTAAACTTAGAGGAGCTTTCCACAGTTTCGGAGGTTCAATGGCTGAATTGGAAGCGGTACTGGCTCTCGACAATTTCTATCTGGGAATAAACGGTACTGTTACTTACAAAAATTCGACGTTACCTCAAGTGTTGACAGGAACTGATCTTTCGCACCTCATCATCGAAACTGATGCACCCTACCTTCCTCCTGTGCCATACAGAGGAAAGCGAAACGAACCTTCATACACCATTCATATTGCAGCAAAATTAGCAGAGATATACGATGTTACTCCCGAACAGGCAGGTGAAATAACAAGTGCAAACGCAAAAAAACTGTTTTCGATAAACTAAACGGACTATTGTAAGGTCTCAAACCTTTTTATTGCTTTGGTAAGCACAACTGAAATAGCTGGTTATAACTTTTAAGAGTCTGTTTAAATTTTATTGCTTTCTTTTTTTAAGACTTATTTTGAGATAGATTTTACACTTATTACTAGTAGATTCAGCGGGCTGAATCAAGAGGAGTAAGTGAAAAAGATGCTCAAAAGAGCTTAAAAAAGTAGCAAAGAACAATGGCAGCATTTTACAAGAAAAACAGTTCGGTTAAATTTAACCAGACTCTAAAATAAAGCAATAAACGTTTTACATTACTTATATACAAGAAATATTTTTATCTTTGTGCCGTAATTAAGGAGAGGTGGCCGAGTGGACGATGGCGCTTGCTTGGAAAGCAAGTATACGGGCAACTGTATCGGGGGTTCGAATCCCTTCTTCTCCGCTAGATTAAGATAAACGAATAAACCAGAACATCCGTCTTTAATTATATTAAGAACGGGTGTTTTTCATCTTGATAAACTTCTATATTCTTTCATTTTCAAAAAAAGATAGAGAGTACTGAAATAAAGAATATTGAAGATTGATATCTGGCTAGCTCTCAAACCTTTTTTTTATCATTATTGCACATACAAAAGCAATAAAAAGGTCTGTGACCTTAGTATACTTATTTTTGTTCTTACTTTTAGATTTAGAGAAAATGGAATATCGTTTAAATAAATACATCAGTGCATCGGGCTTCTGCTCCAGACGCGAAGCTGACAAATATATAGAAAGTGGTAATGTTACAGTAAATGGTAAAAAAGCTACTATCGGATCTCGTGTATTACCGGGACAGAAAGTGAAGGTGAACGGAGAATTGATTGAGAATAAAGTAGAGCCTGTATATATTGCATTCAACAAACCTGTTGGAGTTGTAAGTTCTACCAATCCGTTGGAGAGAGACAATATCATCGAATTTATAAGACACGAACAACGTATATTTCCTATCGGTAGGTTGGATAAGGATTCGCAAGGATTAATCCTCCTGACAAACGACGGAGACATCGTTAATAAGATATTGCGTGCAGGAAATAATCACAAGAAAGATTACATTGTCACTGTTAATCGCCCGATCACGTCTGACTTCATCACTCGTATGTCGCAAGGTGTACCTATCTTAGACAGAGTGACACGCAGATGCGAGATAGAAAAGATCAACCCTTATACATTCAAAATCTCACTTATACAAGGTCTTAACAGACAAATCAGACGTATGTGTGAATATTTTAATTATGATGTACTCAAACTGGAGCGTATTCAGATAATGAATATCAAACTGGATAAGTTAGGGCAGGGAAACTGGCGTAACCTGACTGCTTCGGAAATGGAAGGATTATTCGACATGCTTGAAGCTTCTGAGAAAACTCCCGCAGGAAAAACGCCATCCAACAGCAACAAGTCTTTTAACAGAGCTCTTGAAGAGCATGATATAAGAACCAATTATAGAAAAGGAAGTCTGGCTGCAAAAAAAGCTACTGCAAACAAAACAGACAAAGATCAGCCAAAGAAATTTACGCTAACTTCTGAAAATGGAGAAGATAAACCAAAACCCAGAAGTAAAGGCAAACCTTCGAGTGGATTGAGGGTGGGAAAACAAAAAATGGCTGCGAATAAACCAAAGACTAAAGCCAAAACCAAATCTGAGCCTAAAAGTAAGGAAAGAGAAGCTCGCAAAGGAACGAAGAAATAGCCTTCATATAAAAACAGTATTTTAAAGTGATTCTAAGAAAATAAGATCTAAGACCTTTTTATTGCTTTGGTAAAAGTGATAACCAGAGACAGTTATAATTATAAAACATGGCAATAAATGTTTCACATTACTTAATATCTGAAAGAAATAGTTACTCTAAGCTGATTTTTTGATTACTTTTATTCCTTACATAATGATTCTTATGAATCATCAATTGACTTTATTATTTTGCAAGTGTCATAAACAAAACAAATAAGGCTAAACAATATGGTAATAAAAACGTTACAATAGTTAATTATTTCTAAACAATGAAAAAAGGACGTATAACGATTAAAGATATTGCCAAGAATCTGAATATTTCTGCATCGACTGTATCCAGAGCTCTAAACAACAATCCCGATATCAGCCTCGAAACTCGGAGAGTGGTACAAGAATATGCAAACGAACATAAATATAAGCCCAACTCCTTGGCTTTGAGCCTTAGAAACAGTCACTCCAATATTATAGGAGTAATAGTCCCCGAACTTGCCAATCATTTCTTCTCATCTGTATTATCGGGAATGGAAACGATTGCCGAAGATCATGACTATCATGTAATTGTTTGCCAATCGTCGGAAGAGTATACAAAAGAAATACGCAATGTTCAGACGTTGATAGAAGCTCGTGTATGCGGAATGCTTATATCTCAATCAAAAACAACAATAAAATACGATCATTTTCAAGAACTGGTTGATAATAATATACCAGTGGTTTTCTTCGACCGCATTTGCACAGGAATAGACTCCGGTAAAGTTGTAGTTGATGATTATTCGGGTACATTTCATGCCGTTGATTATATGATCCAAACGGGATGCAAACATATTGCATTCTTTGGTGCTGCTCCTCATCTCGAGATATCCAAGAATAGAAAAAATGGCTACCTGGATGCATTAAGAAAACATCACATGCCCATAGATGAAGATATTATAAGAATTGCGGATAATAAACAGCTCGGCTACGAAAAAGCTATGGAACTGTTACAATCGGACAACCGACCTGATGCTTTTATGGCAATGAATGATTACACAGCCTCCGGAATTTTGCTAGCTGCAAAAACATTAAAACTTAAAGTTCCCGAAGAAGTCTCTATATGCGGTTTCTCCAACTCTAATATTTCTCAGGATACCGATCCTATGCTTACAACCGTAGATCAGCATCCTCAAAAAGTAGGAGAAGAGGCTATGAATCTGATTTTAGAGAAGGTACAAAATCCCGATAGTACGGATAAGAAAAATAAAATAGTGAAAACCAGTTTAGTTATAAGAGAAACCACACGACCTCTGGTAAAATAGAGTAGTCTGCATAGCTCTAAATAATTTAAAATAATTGGTGATATTTTTAATCACTATAACAACCTCTGGTTGTAACACTTGCCAAAGGAATAGAAAAGGTCTGAGACCTTAATACCTGAACAGAAATATAAGACCTTATGCTAAATAAACCTACGCTCAGATACGGGCAAATCTGGAATATAAACTTCGGCTTTTTAGGTACACAAATTTGTTTTACGCTTGTAATGACAAACACAAGCCGTATATTATCAGCATTAGGTGCAGATACCAACGAATTGGCTTTCTTATGGCTTGCCGCCCCCTTAGCCGGGTTATTTATGCAACCTCTCATCGGCTACTTCAGCGACAGAACATGGACTCGACTGGGACGAAGAATACCTTATATACTGATAGGGCTTGTAGTTTCGGCTATTATGATGTTCCTCATGCCCAATTCGTACATCGTATCACGTATTATGCCTCCCGTACTGGCCGGAGTAAGCATTTTATTCCTCATGCAAAGCGCATTTAATGTAAGCATGCAACCTTACCGATCGTTAGTTGGGGATATGGTCAACAGCAAACAAAGTAATCAGGGATATTCCGTACAGACTATTGTTTCTAATCTCGGTGCTATTGTAGGTTCATGCCTACCCTTTCTGCTTGCCTACATCGGTTTTAGCAATCAAGCGGACGAAGGTCGGGTAGCCGACTCCGTTTCGGTCTCCTTTTATATTGGCATAGGATTTCTTGTACTTACCAATTTATGGACATGTTTCAGTGTAAAAGAATATCCACCCCAATTGTTTGAAGAATACAACAGAAGCGAATCTGCCAACAAAGAAGAAAACGCAACATCTACCGACAACAAGAAAACAATAATCACCATACTTCAATTGTCTATTGTACAACTATTCTCATGGTTTGCATTCTATTACATATGGGTATATGCCACCGATGGAATTGCTGTTACTGTATGGAACACAAGCGACCCTCATTCGGTAGAGTATAATCATGCAGGAAATTGGTTTGGTATCTTAACAGGTGTATACAGCGTTATAGCTGCTATTTTCTCTATTTTCCTACCCAGAATTACAGATAAGTTCGGAAGAAAGAATTTCTATTCATTCTCTCTTGTATTAGGAGGTATAGGAATGCTCTCAATGTTCTTTATTCACGATCAATATTTACTTTTATTACCAATGTTCCTCATTGGTATTGCTTGGGCTATGATATTAACTATGCCTTTTTCGATACTGGCAAATGTAGTACCTTCCAATAAAATGGGATTGTATATGGGACTTCTCAATATTACTATTGTAATTCCTCAGATAGCAGGGGGATTGTTAGGACACTTCCTTTTCGAAAATGTTGCAGGGAGCAGACCTTTTGCCATGTTCCTTGTTTCGGGAGTTTCACTTCTTATAGGAGCTGTATCGGTGATATTTATAAATGATCCGGTGAAAAAGACTTCCAGATAAGCCCCTCAATAAACTAACAATTCATTTACACACAAAGAATATCCCCGAACAGGACATTACCTATTCGGGGATATTTATATTTAAATCTATCTTTTTCTTACAGTTTCTTCAAACCTTTGATTGCAGCTTTATCAGCTTCAATTACGCTGATTGCTAAACCTCCTCCAGGAGCTAAATGTTGAGATAGTTTAGACTTGTTAGTCACAACTACTTTACGGATTTCGTAAGCTTGAGGATTTGTTTTGTAATGAGCATCTTTTGCATCTGCATAGATAGTAGCTACATATACTTTATCGGCATCCAAGAAATCGAATGAGATATTAGAAGTATATCCGTTCTCGCCACATACGCTACCCACGAACCAATTGTTTGTTCCTTTAGCTTTACGAGCTACTGTTACATGATCTCCCGGTTCTGCTTCAAGATATTTGCTGTCATCCCAATCCAAAGCTACATCTTTGATAAATTGGAAAGCATCCATATATTTCTCATAAGTTTCAGGAAAATCGGCTGCCATTTGCAATGGGCTGTACATAGTTACATACAATGCCAATTGATTAGCAATAGTAGTATTTACATGAGATTTATTATCCGGATTATATGCACTTACATCCATTTGGAAAATACCTGGAGTGTAATCCATCGGACCACCAATCTGACGTGTAAATGGAAGTACTGTTGTATGATTTGGTTTGTTACCTCCAAATGCTTGATATTCTGTACCACGAGCCGATTCGTTTCCGATAAGGTTAGGCCATGTACGACATACTCCTGTTGGACGAACTGCTTCGTGAGCATTTACCATAATTTTATAATCTGCTGCTTTTTCAATTGCATACTGATAATGGTTTACAATCCATTGGTTGTAGTGATTTTCTCCACGAGGAAGAATATTACCTACATATCCGCTTTTTACAGCATCATAGCCATTGTCTTTCATGAATTTGTAAGCCTGATCGATATGACGTTCGTAGTTACGAACCGATGCAGATGTTTCGTGGTGCATAATCATTTTTACACCTTTGCTTTTTGCATATTCGCGAATACCCACTACATCAAAGTCTGGATATGGAGTTACAAAGTCAAATACATAGTCTTTAGAGTTACCAAACCAGTCTTCCCAGCCTTCATTCCATCCCTCTACTAAAACACCGTCAAAACCATGCTTAGCAGCAAAATCAATATATTTCTTTACATTGGCAGTAGTAGCACCATGTTTACCATTAGGTTTTACTTTCGAATAGTCAGTTATACCCAATTGTACAGTTGGCAATTCGTCAGTATATGCCCAAGTGCTTTTTCCTGTAATCATTTCCCACCAAACGCCTACGTATTTAACCGGTTTGATCCATGAAGTATCTTCAATTTTACTAGGCTCATTCAAGTTAAGAGTAAGATGTGAAGCTAGGATATCGCGAGCATCGTCACTTACGATAACTGTACGCCAAGGTGAATGGCTAGGAGCTTGGATATAACCTTTATCTCCATTTGCATCCGGTGTTAACCACGATTCGAAAATCATGTTTTTGTCATCCAAATTAAGGTGCATACAAGAATAGTCTATCAATGCAGCTTCGTGAAGGTTGATATACAGACCATCAGCTGTTTTCATCATCAATGATGTTTGAACCCCTGTATTTGAGAATGATGTTTGAGAAACGTTAGCCGTTACCGATTTTTCCATCAAGCCTCTGATTTCAGAAAGTTTAGATGTTGTATAATCGTACTCTTGAGTATCGTAGTCTCCCGGAATCCAATAAGCAGTGTGATCGCCTGCCATTGCAAATTGACTCTTTTCTTCTTTTATGATAAAGTAAGTCAAGTTCTTTTGCTCTGGAAACTCATATCTGAAACCCAGTCCATCGTTAAATAGACGGAAGCGTACTATGATAGTTCTATCTGTTGCTTTTTGATTTAGTGTTACAGCTAATTCGTTGTAGTTATTACGAATTTCTTTTACTTCGCCCCATACAGGTTTCCATGTTTCGTCAAAAGTCGCAGTTTTAGTATCAGCAATCGAAAAACCGTCGTATAGGTTTCCTTCTCCTGTTTTTTCTTTAACCGAAAAATCGTCAAAATCGTTAAGTGTCTTTTGCTCTTTCAGTTCAAGCCCTAACTTACTAGGTTTAATAATATCCTTACCCTTATAAGTTAAGCTATAAGTAGGGACACCATTACCTTGAAGCGAGAACTTCATCGTTAAATTTCCATTTGGAGATTTCAACTCTTGCGCTACTGCCCAATGACTGACAATACACAAACACATCAAAATAATTAATTTTCTCATGGTTTATATCTTTTCATTTTAAGATTAAGGTCTAAGACCTTTTTACTAATTTTATAAGTATTATTACAATTTACAATAGTCAAAAAACCCTCTCTATTTCTTATATACAAAGAAAAGATATTACCTTGTCATATTAACATAAAGCAAATACAAAAAGGTAATACTTGGCTGCAAACGTTTGCAAACGTATGCAAAGATCGATAAAACCCTATGGGTGAACTACGATAAGAGAAACAGACAAAAAAATGAGGAGGGGCATTGGGTTTTACCAAACAGTATCTGAACTTTGGGCTTAACCAATCCAATCAATACTTACAGTTCTACAATTACAATCGCTTATATCAAAGTTTAAATCACAAAACACTTGAACAGCAGCATAAAAAACAGATGGCATAAAAAAACTGATATTAAACATCCAGAATCATGAAATAAATCAAAATATTGAGTATTTTTGAATTACTTAAATAAAAAAATCTGTTAGAAAGAGATAAACTCTGTACTAACAATGGTGAGTACCATAAACAAAATAATATAAATTATTTAAACAAATTAGGTATGACAATTGAATATAATTCCAATCGTTTTTTAAGAATTTCAGATAACTTAGTCACTCAAGATTTGACACCTCCTAAATTGACGATCACTTTTGAAGGAATAAACAAAGAGCATATAAAAATTATATTTCCTTTGGGCATATATAAAACTGGTCTTATCGAAAAGAGAGAAAAAACAAGAGATTATTATAAAGGAGGTCACTCGGACTATAACATTATTGTTGAATATTCAGATGAAAAAAAGGCAACTATTAATGACTTAATAATACCTCAGATACAATCGGGTTCTGATTTTCATTATATAGCTGGAATAATAAGTGATTTACAAAATAAAATTTCAATTATACAAAAAGACCAACTTAATCGTACATTGGAAGAGAATGAATACGATTCAAAAGGGGAGTTGTATAAAACCCGTTTTTATAAATACTTAGATGAAGAAGATATTATAGAAAAGAAAATCATTGATCACTATCTTAGCCGCACTTATCTTCAAAGAATAATAAATAATGAGAGATTGGAGGAGAAAATATTCAGGGAAGATGGATCACACAAGCAAACAAACATATGGAGTTTATGATGAATAGCTTACCTTACCACTATCTCCCCCTGAGTCCCCCTAACATGAACAAAATGGAAGTAGATTAAATTGAGTGCTTCATTTTATACTAATGGCTACACCGCCACTGGGAGCTAGGCGTTGCTTTAATTTAGTTTTGTTAGTAACCGTCATCGTTTTGATCTCATAACTCTGCGGATTTTTTATCCAATCAGCGTCTTTTCCATCGGCATATATGGTTGCTGTGTATTTAGCACCTGCGGGTAAGAAGCTGAAATCGATAATCGCTTCACGTGCGTTTTCGTCGGTGATACCTCCAACGTACCATTCGCTCTTTCCTTTAGCTTTACGTGCAATAGTAATATAATCACCCGGTTCTGCTTCGAGAATATAGGTATTATCCCAATCCACAGCTACGTCTTTCATGAATTGGAAAGCATCAGCAAAACGTTCGTAATTTTCGGGTAAATCGGCAGCCATCTGTAATGGACTATACATAGTTACATACAAAGCCAATTGCTTTACCAATGTAGTACTTAGTTTTGCTTTATTAGAACCATACACCGACAAATCGCCTTGAAATATTCCGGGAGTATAATCCATTGGACCACCCATCAAACGTGTAAAAGGTAGAATGGTTGTATGCTCGGGCTTATTGCCATTGAATGACTCAAATTCGGTTCCACGTGCCGATTCCTGAGCTATCCAGTTGGGATAAGTACGGCTCAACCCTGTGGGACGAACTGCCTCATGCGAATTGACCATAATCTTATGATCTGCGGCTGCTTTTACAACACGTATATAATGATTTACCATCCATTGCCCATCGTGATATTCGCTACGAGGAATAATAGGTCCTACATAGCCCGTCTTTACAGCATCATAGCCATTGTCAACCATAAACTTGAATGCATCTTCCAATTGGCGTTCGTAACTAGCCACCGAAGAAGTGGTTTCGTGATGCATAATTATTTTCACTCCTTTACTTACAGCATAACGGTGTAACTCTTTCACATCAAAATCGGGATATGCTTTTGTGAAGCTATAAATTTCTTCTTTTACGAATGCTGCATTATCTTCCCAACCTTCGTTCCAACCTTCAACTAAAACAGCATCAAAGCCATTTTTTGCTGCAAAGTCTATATAATACTTCACATGCTCGGTATTAGCTCCGTGTGTTCCGTTAGGTTTTATTTTAGAGAAATCTGTTTTACCGATAATCACATCACCAGTATTAGAATATGCCCATGTAGAACCTCCACCTGTAAAGTATTCCCACCAAACACCAATATATTTAGTAGGCTTAATCCATGAAGTATCTTCTATTTTAGACGGTTCGTTCAAATTCAAAATTAGGTTAGATGCAAGAATATCACGAGCATCGTCACTCACTACAATTGTTCTCCAAGGAGAAGTATAACCCGTTTGCAAATAAGCTTTATTACCTCTAACATCTGGTGTTAAATGAGAACTCAATTTAGAGCTAGCTTCTACATTAAGAAACATTGCCGGATAATTTACCAAAGCTGCTTCATGAATATTAATATATAATCCATCACTCGATTTTAGCATCAACGGAGTTTGTACTGCCACATTAGGAGAAGGTGCTTTTGCAGCCAAAGGCTCTTTACGAACCTCATCTATAAGTCCTTCTATTTCGGATAGTTTAGAAGTGGTAATCGGAAATTCGTTCGTATCATAATCGGCAGGAATCCAAAATGCTTTATGATCGCCTGACAAATTAAATTCGGTAGTTTCGTCCTGCAATATGAAGTGTCTCAATTGATCTTGTACCGGAAATTCGTATCTGAACCCTGCCCCATCGTCAAATACTCGAAACCGAATATTTATTTTGCGTTTCGAATCTTTTTGAACAAGCGAAACAAACATTTCTTTATGATTGTCTCTTATCTCTTTATTCTCACCCCATACAGGAGCCCATGTATTGTCATCGTTTTTGTACTGAGTATCAACAATCGTAAAATTTTCATTCATTGGTTTCACCCCTTTGAACAAGAATCCCATTTTACTGTCCTTGATTACAGCCCTATTCTTAAAGTTAAGATTATAAGTCGGTTTTCCCGCTTCATCCAATTTAAAAGATAGAGTAACATTTCCATTGGGAGATGTAATCTTCTGAGCCTTCGCTATCCCTATAACAAGACAAAGACTTAGCACCAGTAGTATTTTCTGCATATTCGTATTATTAGAAAGAGTTATCATGATATTTGAAGTAAAGATAACTTTTTCCACTCAAAATAAATAGAGTAAAAGCATTATCAATACACTATTTCGTTCTATATAAATGTTAATTAATATATTCTTGATCATTATAATCAGACTTGAAACTAAGAAAAGAGGAAGCATACGTAAACATATACTCCCTCTTTTACCATGAAAAAAAAGAACTATTTCCTAGATTGATTATTTTACACTAATAGCAATACCTCCACCCGGGGCAAGTCTCTGCTTTAGTTTTGTTTTATGAGTTACCGGAACACTCTTGATCGTATAACTTTGTGGGTTCTTTTCCCAATCAGCTTCTTTTCCATCAGCATAAATAGTAGCTGTATATTTAGCTCCTGCCGGTAAGAAACTAAAGTCGATAACTGCCTCACGAGCATTTTCGTCTGTTACCCCACCAATAAACCATTCGTTTTTACCTTTAGCTTTACGGGCAATAGTTACATAATCGCCAGGCTCAGCTTCTAGAATATATGTATTATCCCAATCCACAGCTACGTCTTTGATGAATTGGAAAGCATCAGGGAAACGTTCGTAGTTTTCGGGTAAATCGGCAGCCATCTGCAATGGGCTGTACATAGTTACATAGTAAGCCAATTGTTTTACCAATGTGGTGCGTACTCTATTATGATTGTCAGCACTGTAATAAGTAAAATCAGTTTGGAATATACCCGGAGTATAATCCATAGGTCCACCCATCATACGTGTAAATGGCAGAATGGTTGTATGCTCAGGAGGTAAACCACCCATAGATTCAAATTCTGTTCCACGAGCCGACTCTTGAGCCAACCAGTTAGGATAGGTACGATACAATCCTGTTGGACGTACTGCTTCGTGAGAGTTTACCATTACTTTATATTTAGCAGCCAATTTAGCTGTATTTATATAATGATTAACCATCGCTTGCCCGTCATGATGCTCTCCTTTAGGTCTGATTCTGCTTACATAACCAGTTTTTACCGCATTATAACCATTGTCTGCCATAAACTGAAATGCATCTTTTTGGTGGCGCTCGTAATTTGAAACAGAGCCACCGGTTTCGTGGTGCATCATTACTTTCACACCTTTAGATGCCGCATAACGTTGCAATTCCTTTACATCAAAATCAGGATATGGAGTTACAAAGTCAAATAAGTATTCTCTTACCGGATTAATCCAGTCTTCCCAACCAATATTCCATCCTTCAACCAATACCTGATCGAATCCGTTTGCTGCTGCAAAGTCAATATATTTTTTCACGTTTGCAGTATTAGCTGCATGTCTGCCATTAGGAGTTAATTTAGCGAAATCGGTTACTCCCAATTTGATATTGGTTTCATCAGAATATGCCCAAGAGCCTCTTCCTGTAAACATTTGCCACCATACGCCGATATATTTTGTAGGTTTAATCCACGATACATCTTCGTAAGTACAAGGCTCATTTAAATTTACAATCATCCTCGAAGAAAGAATATTACGTGCATCGTCACTCACTACAATTGTACGCCAAGGTGTTTGAGCAGGAGTATTCATATCTCCTTTATTACCGAAAACATCTGGTACAAGATGTGCGCTAAATGCCAATTTCTTATCATCTACATTCAGTTGCATAGCTGGATAATCTACCAATGCAGCCTCGTGAATATTGATATACAACCCATTATCAGATTTCATCATCAATGGAGTTTGCACTGCCAATGTTTTGATTGGGAACTGATCTAATACGTGATGAGTTGCCTCTTTCATGGCTCCTGCTATACCTGTAATTTTTGTTGTAGTATAGGTATATTCATTGGTATCATAGTCTCCCGGAATCCAAAAAGTTTTATTGTCGCCTGCCATATTGAATTCTGTCAACTCTTCTTTTATGACAAAAGTGAATAGGTTTTCTTGTTTCGGAAATTCATATCTGAACCCTAAACCATCATTGAAGAGTCTGAATCTTATATTAATCATTCGATTATCCTGAGTCAGATTCACAAACATCTCATTATAGTTGTTACGGATTTCTCTTTGCTCGCCCCAAATAGGCTCCCAAGCAGTATCTTCTGAACTGTATTGAACATCTGCAACTTTAAAGTTTTTGTCGAGTTGCTCTGTACCCGATGCAATAGCAAATCCTAACTTACTTTCCTTAATAACATCTTTTGTTTTATAGGTAAGCTTATAAGTAGGAACGCCTTGGTCAGTCAATTGAAAATTAAGAACCAGATTTCCATCCGGCGACTTTAGCTCCTGAGCCTGTATGATTCCGCACAGGAAGCACAAGCCAATAAGTAAAAGGGATTTTTTAAACATATCTATTATTTTTGATTTTGAGGTCTCAAGGTCTCAGACCTTTTTATTATTGTGAGTTAATCGTAGTACAAAAAAAGCTTATTTAACTCTGATTTACATTGAGTAATAGTGTCTAACTAACAATAAAAGGTTGCAAACGTTTGCAACCTTTTATTTATATGAAGCAACCGTCTGTTTATCTCTTGATAAACTTTTGAGAGACTACCTTATCTGCCAGTTTTAGTTTCACAATATAGATACCTTTTGATAATGTTGATGTTACGATAGATTCGGTATTTGTCTTATTCAAGAGGGCAACGCCCGACAAATCATAAATAGTTATCGCTTTTGCAGTACCATCTGTATATTCTATACGATCATCAAGAATAATGAGGGACTTATTATTCTCGTACATATCTTCTTCAATAGAAGCAATACTACCTTTATCCAGATAAAACTTATATTCTCCGGGATTCAATGTTACCGAATAATTTGTTGACGGAATACTTACCATTGCACCCGTAAAGGCATCATACCAGTCACCACTACGTGGCAATGTTACATTGGCAGTAGCACTCACTACATCAAAATTACCTACAACAAAGGCATTCATATCTGTACCTTTCCATACTACATATTTTTGACTTCCCGTCAGAGAATGTTCTATGTTTACAGATTCAAATACTTTATTCTCAGTTTTTAGATTGATAAGTTTCGAGTAAGTAGTATAAAGAGCTTTGCGCTCCTTATCATCCGCATAATCCCATCTGATAGGCTTCTCCGATACACGACAGTCGTTCGAAATGGTTGTACCGTCACTACATGTATTAATCGAATAATCATATCCCAACTCCCCAAATTGCCAGATCATTTTAGGTCCGGGCAAAGTCAGGTAGAATGCCGCTGCCAATCCTGCACGTTCCAAAGCAGTAGATTGGTTCTTAATATTATAAGTTCCCGATGAATTTCCATATGCTTTTGCTTTAAACACCATACGTTCTTCATCGTGACTTTCCATATAAGCAACTAAGTTAGATTTTGTCCAACCTCGTTTCGAATATAAAGCCCATGACAAATCGGATTTGTTGTTTTCGGTATACCCCATAACTGCCTCACAGTAGTTATTATTGATATTACCCCAAAGCATAATATCGGCATCCGAAAGTACTTTTTCTTCTGAATTGTCAGCCAGATGTTCCATTATGACAATTGCATCCGAATTGCGTTTATAAATTTCAGAAGTCATTCGTTTCAAAATATCAATACGTGCCTGATCATAAGCCCATCCGTCACCTTTGGTATTGGTAAATCCTTTTGTAAAGTCGAAACGAAAACCGTCTACCTGATATTCTTTCATCCAATAACTATTGATGCTATCAACTAGAGCTTTGGTTCGATCTGACTCGTGATTAAAGTCATATCCCCAACTATAAGCACTATTTGGCGATTCTACATTATACCAAGGGTTATCTGCCGAAGGACGGTTATTTGCATTATCCCAATACATCTTCACGAATGGTGATTGACCGTAAGAATGGTTCAACACCATATCTATAATTACAGCCATACCTCTACTGTGACATTCATCAACAAATGCTTTGAAGGCATCTTTTGTTCCGTAATACTTATCTACGGCAAAATAAAACGATGGATTATATCCCCAACTGCTGTTTCGTTCGAATTCGTTGATAGGCAATAATTCAATTGCATTTATTCCTAGTGATTGCAAATAGTCAAGCTTTTGCATAGTCGATTCAAAACTATGTTCTTTTGTAAAATCACGAATAAGAAGTTCATAAATTACCAGTTTCTCTTTTTCTGCGGGTGTAAAGTTTTTTGTTTTCCAAGTATACGGAGTTTGCCCCGTTTGCATTACAGAGACTATACCTTCTGTTTTCCCTGTTGGATATGTTTTCAAATTAGGATATACAGTTGTCGGGATATATGAATCATTCCAAGGATCGAGAACTTTATCAGTATACGGATCTGCAACCTTTACCATTCCATCAATCAGGTATTGAAATGCATATTCTTTATTCTTTTCTAAATTTGAGACTGTTATCCACCAATAATCACCTGCTTTGTTAAGCATATAATTATTGTCGATCTTCCAGTCATTAAAATCTCCAATCAAATATGCACTCTGTTTATTGGGTGCATATAATACAACTGTTGCTGTATTATCATCTATATAATTAACTCCTGCTCTTACATTGGAGGGAAGGGGTAAACTTACCTGATCTTTCTTTACATTTACGTAGATGCTATCTCTGACTATCGATGGACTAATACCAGCCTCTGCTATTAACCAAAAGGTTCCTTCTTTATCAAATTTATGAGTATAAGATATAGATGTTACATTGTCGGATTTCGCTAATTGTGTATCGTTTAGATAAAGTTTAAGCGTAGTTATCTCAGAGCTTTTAGCTTTTACGGCTAAAGAAGTATTCTTTTCCAGTAGTTGATCTCCAAGAGGTGTTTCGAAACTTACTATTAAGCCCTTTTCGTGTACATCAACTAATATGTCTTTGCCATTGTCTTTTCCTTCTTTTGATCCGTCAGCATTACGAAATACAAAAGCGAGCTTAAGTATTTTCTCTCCTGCGGGAACTCCATAGTAAGAGCGAATACCCGAAGGCATGCTCAATTTCCATTTATTACTTCCGAGTGCGCTTAATTTATATTTGTCACTATTATCGAGCCAGGTAGGAGCATACTTCCAATCGGAACTAGAAGCACTTTTATCCGTAATAACTCCTGTATGTGCATACACATCATTCCCTGTATAATTATTGAGTGCTGTTTCAGATGCATCGAAAATGATTTCTGAGGCAACATCATCTGTAAGAAAGGTCGGATTGGTAGTAATAATTTGTGCCTGTATCCATAAGGGAATAAACAGGAACAATATAAAATAGATAGATTTCTTCATGGTGCTATTATTTAATCAGTTCTTGAGGTTAAATAATCGTTGGAGCAAATAAACTTACTCCTTCTTTTTTAACAAAATTCGCATATCAATCCATGTATAACAACGACTGTTAGTTATGACTTTTGAATGTGACATTAAATACATTTAGTTATTAAATAGTCAGTAAATACTAAAAAGGCACGGAAAGCCTCCATGCCTTTTTAGTAAATAGTATTTTGTTTACTTAATAGTTCCTGTACCTGCTTTAAAATCAAGAGTAACCGTTTTACCGGCTTGTACTTTCACTCGCTCCTGATCATCGCCTTTACCTCGATAAGCGATTTTTCCATTAAGAATGATAAATTCTCTTGTCCACCAGTCAGTACCGGTAACTCCGGAAGGTAATCCTGCATACATTCTTAATTCTCCCTCACCGGTAGTAACTATCGATGTAGTCTTTCCATCATTAGTAAATGGGAATTTATCAGCATCCCAACCACCGAAGCAGTTACCCATACCATATACTTTAGCCGGTGCAATAGTTATTTTTTCACCCGGATAATCAACATAAACCATGTATAGTCCGTCAGCCGGTACAAAGGCATTTCCATCAGTTACGGTATAACCTGATTTGTTTGCTAATTCAGCAAAATCATCACCCCAAGCTTTCTTAGGAGCCCATTTAAACCCATTACTCTTAGTAAAATAATTGATGCACCAGAACACACCGTCCAGACCATTTACTGGAACCATTTCAACAACTCCTGATGAACTCCAGTCCCAATTTCCAAAGTCAGCTCCTATCATATACAATGACGAGGTATCTATAGCTTTGTATGGAATAAATCTTGCTTGAAATATATTTGATGCCGAAGCTTCGACCAAAATATTCCCAACACGAGTGATTACGCGAATCTCTACATTCGAGATACTACCTACTGGCAAACGTAAACCATTAAGTACCTTGTTTACCTCTTCAACAGTTAATGAGGCTGTATAGTTTGTTGATTCTGCATCTTCATTAACTCCCGGAACCTGTTTTAGGGTTTGCGCATTGGCAAAATTATTACCTATCGTATCAACCTGTATCCAGTATGTTACAGCACCTACCAAAAGATCTTTTTGATTATAGGCTTTCCAATCCAGTGAGAATAGAGTATTTGCAGCATCCACCTGCTTCAATTCATAAAGCGTATCATCGGTAGGATGGGTCAATACTGAAGCCTTGTATTGAGGTAGAACCGGATCTGTATCGTCGTTACATGAGACAAAAGCAAATATAACGGCCATTAAGAATAATATATTTTTTATTTTCATAATGCTTTTTCTTTATTGAGGTCTCAGACCTTTTTGTTACTTTGGCAAGTATAAGTACAAGAGATAATTATATTTAATTATTGAGATATTGTATTTATACCTTACTATTAATTAATCTTACTTGTATAATGGATTTTGTACCAAAGCAGGGTTACCTGTAAGGTGCTTTGTACTAATAGGAAGAAGATTATATTTATCATCTATATCTACCCCATTTTGTGCTCCACCTTTCCATGCCCAATTATAACCTTTGGTAAATTTGCCAAAACGAATCAAGTCTGTTCTTCTTTGTCCTTCCCAATACAATTCGCGTCCTCTTTCGTTAAGTATATCCTGCAATGTAATAGATGTTACTGCACTTAGTCCGGTTCTTGGATGAGCATGAACTTTATTGTATGAATTTACAGCATTTGCATCACCTAATCTTAGTTCAGCCTCAGCTTGTATAAGTATAACATCAGCTAATCTGAATAAAGGATAATCGGTATCCACCCATTGTACGGCACCAAGTGGATTAGGAACCCCGTCCCATCCTTTATTTGTAAATTTCATAACAGACCACCCTTTATTGAAGTTACTAAGGTCGGTCATAATCTGGTCACGATCTGTTTTGAAAAACAATGCTCGTTTATCATTACCTGCAAACAGGTTAGTCAATTGTTGAGTTGCTCTGTTTCCACTCCAAGATGCAGTGAAATCCAATAAGCTAAGCATATCACCACCTGTTGAAGATGCCATTACGAATACGATTCCTCCCCAATCTGTAGCCATCTTATTATCATAAGGCAGCGTAAATATAATCTCTTTCGATCTGTCATTATCTGCACAAAAAAGATTCTGATATGTACCTTCCAATTGTAAATTTGAATATGAAGTCACTTTTTTAGCATATGCCAAAGCATCATTCCAACGAGGTTTTCCTGTATAAACTTCAGCATTGATATACATTTTAGCTAAAACGGTTTGTACAACCTGATTAGTTATCAGTCCATAAGTCGAGGCGGATTGGTCTAACAGCAAGCCACTTTTCTCAATGTCCAGCAATTCACTCTCTACCCAGTTAAACATACCTTCTCGTCCTAATTGTTGTGGCAAGCGAGTTACCGGATGTTCTTCTGTAACCCAACCCGGATTTCCATATATATCAAGCAAAAAGTAATAGTTCATTGCTCTCAGAACACGTACTTCGGCTCTTGAGCGATCTAAATTTGCCACTTCTACTCTTGGAACTTGAGTATTTCTCAAGAATTCATTTGCAAATACAATATTTAGCATACAACGTTGATAGAGCATGTAACCGATATAATTATCAGGAGTAAGCAGTGTTTGAGAATAATTTTTCTCATCAGTATCACTCCATGCACATTTAGCCTCATCCGAAGTTAGCTCTTGTACATTGAAATATGTTCTTAGAAAAGTTGTTTTTCCTTTATCGGGAGAAGAAGGTATATCACCATCTCCATCAGGCCCTGTTATACCTAGTTTACTAAAACCCGAATATACTTTTGCTACCAACATTGGATAATTTGAAGCATCAGCATAAGGATCAAGTGAAACATTAGGTCCCTCAGGTGTTGTGTTCAAATCATCCAGACACGAGGTGAATGGTATTGCCAAAGCAATTGAAAATAGTATATATAGTAATTTCTTACCTTTTATCATTTTATCTTTCATGAGTCTTCAATTATTAAAAGTTCAAATTTAAACCTAACATAAATATCAATGGTCTTGGGTAAAAATTGTAGTCCATACCATCATATACTTCAGGATCTAACCCCCGATATTTAGTTATAACAATCGGGTTCTGAACTATTCCATAAACACGGGCAGATGTTGCACTTTTGAACAAGCCATTAAATGTATACCCTAAAGTGATATTATCTATTTTAAGGAACGAGCCGTTTTGTACATAGTGATCAGACAAAGCCTGTTTCGATAAGAAATTAGTTTCTAATGCCCGTGCCGGTCTGTTTGTTAGGAAAACACTATTTGCATAGATTGACGTTAAGCTAACGTCGGCAGTATTTGCTTCGCTGGCATTATAAACGTAATTACCTAAAGATATACGTCCATTAAAACCTAAATCCCAATTCTTATATAGCCATTTTGAATTGAATCCCATAAGTACATCTGCAGCAGGTTTCTTATAGTAGTATAAGTCATTTTCATCTACCTTACCGTCTTTGTTTCTATCTACATACACACCTTCCAATGGTTTTCCATTATTATCATATACTTGTTCATATACAAAATATGTTCTAGGAGCATAACCGGTAGCATAGATTTGAGCGTTCAGGCCTCCATCTCCACCGGTAGATCCGGTAGTGATTCCTTTAAAACCAGGATCCTGAGTAGCAGTCAGCTTTGTGATCTCGCTTTTATTATAAGCAACATTAAATCCTACTTGCCATTCAAATTCTTTTGATACAATCGGACGGGCATTAATTGCAAATTCAATCCCTTTATTCTCCATTGTTCCAATATTTTGTGGCAATAATTCAGCCGGGCTTGTTCCTGCTACTACCGGAGCTTCTTTATTCAACAGGTCTGTTGTTTCGCGGAAATATACATCTACGGCTCCATTGATACGATTATTTAAGAATCCATAATCAAGACCGAAGTTCCATGTAGTAGTAGTTTCCCATTTCAAAAGCGGATTATAACCGTTTGGTCGCATCGATTTCACCCAGTTAATCGTACCATTTTCGTTTAACCCTAACGGATAATAAGCCTGACCTCCACCAATCATATAAGAAGGGCTCGAAGGATAGAAATAATCGTCACCTAAATCTTGCTGACCGGTTTTACCCCATCCCACACGCAGTTTAAGATCACTTAATACAGAAACATCTTTCAGGAATGTTTCTTCTTTCATTTTCCAAGCAAATGCAACAGAAGGGAATACACTCCAACGATTGTCTTTATTAAAACGTGATGATCCATCTCTACGAACTGTAGCTGTCAACAAATATTTATCGTTGAATGTGTAGTTAAAACGTCCAAAGAAAGATATCAGATAATATTCTTTAAATTTATAATAGTCTTCACCCGGATTCATCTCTGCTATATTAGAGTTATCTACTTTAGAAACATACCATAAGTCTTCATCGCTTGTTTTCTTATTATGCTGCCATGAGTAACCACCCATTACATCGAACTTGCTCTTCAGAGATGCCACATCTTTTATATATTGTCCATAGAACTCCATTAACTGGTTATTCCTGAAATTAGTAAAATCCTTTCGTTGACCACTTTGCTCATCATTCTGGCTGTAAACTGTCGGATTGAACGGATCTTTAAAATCGGTACCGCCGGTTGTAGCAATATCCAAACCTACATTTAAGTTTAATCTCAAATCAGGAAAGAAATGCAGTTTATAGTCAGCCTGAACATTACCAATGAAATTACGAACATTAGCTCTGTTATTTTGCATCTCCAACATAGCTACCGGATTTTTGCCGGCTATAGGAGCTAAATTTCCGTCCGTATCTGTCCAAGTAAAAAATCCTCCCCATTGACTGCCATTCATAACCGGCTGTGTCGGGTCGAAGCTTAATGCAGAACCGATAGCTCCTGTTTCAGCAAAACGAGTATGAGAAAACATTCCCTTACCGTTAATATTCAATTTCAAATGATCGTCGAATAAAGAAGGTGTTAAAGAGATATTAGCAGTAACTCTCTCCATACTTGAAGTTCTAAGTATACCTTCTTCATTGGTATAACCTACCGAAGTGCGGAATGGAACGGCTTTCCCGATCGAACCATATATACTTATGTTTTGGTCGGTATTAAAACCTGTTTGAAATATTTCATCTTGCCAATTAGTATTTGCCTGTCCCATCATAGCCATAACAACGCTATGTCTGTCGTCATTCGCAAAACGAGTATCAACAAAATTACGAAACTCATTAGCAGTCAAAAGATCAACACTGTTTCTTCTTGTGCTTAATGAGAAGTTTCCATCATAGGTCACCTTTAATTTACCGCCGCTAACTCCTTTTTTTGTTGTTACCAAGATAACACCGTTTGAGGCTCTCGATCCGTAGATCGCTGTAGCCGATGCATCTTTCAACACCGTAAAAGTTTCAATATCATTCGGGTTTAATAAACTAAGGGGATTCGAAGATCCTACAAGATCATTACTCATAAAGACTCCGTCAATTATTATCAACGGATCGTTAGTTGCTGTTAATGAAGAACCTCCACGAATACGGATAGTGGCTCCATCACCAGGACGACCTCCACTTGTTGTAACTGCAACCCCGGCAATTTTACCCATCAACAGGTCTTGAGCTGTAGTTGCAAATCCGTGCTCTTTTTCATCGATTTTAATAGCGACAACCGATCCTGTAGCATCATTTTTCTTCACGCTACCATAACCAATTACTACTACTTCACTCAACAATTCAGTATCGTCTTTCATAACGATGCTGATGTTTTTTTGATTTCCTACAACAATTTCCTGTGGCTTGTATCCTATGTAAGAGATAACAAGAGTATTACCTGTCGAGGCATTCACTTGAAAATTACCATTAAAATCTGTTACCGTTCCGACTGTCGATCCTTTTACAACGACACTCGCTCCAATAATAGTTTCGCCCTGTGAATCTTTTACATTTCCGCTGATAATTCCTGCGGAACCACTTTGGGCATACGTTGTTGATAACGACAATATTCCTATCAAGCAAAAGAGGAACATTGACACACAACTTTTTCTTACCTTTTCTTTCATGTGCAAATTATTAAGATTAACATTAATATGTTATTAATTTCATGGATAAAACCTGTTTTACTTTTTTAACAAGCCTAAATCATATTACAAATATGAGATGTAGCAGTTGTATTTTATCATTCAATAACAATAAAACAAGCTTTTTGTTATGCAAACGTTTGCACAAATTTGAATCAGCAACATATAACTCACTTATTATTAATTGTTCACAGAAAACTGAACCTTTAATATTTTTTAACCATCTACCAAAATAACAAGAAAAGGGGAGATTACACTATTCAATGATACAGGATAATAAAGGGTTATATAGTCAATGCTTTTTTAATTTTTGAGGAATTATACTTAGATTTGCTATCTAAATGACACGAAACCTTCTATACCAATTATATAGTATAGAAATTATTTATAACAAAAGTCGGAGACTTTACTTAATTCTGAATTAAATGAAACAAAATCAAACTAAATAATAAATCATGAAGAGAATAAGTATTTACTTGTTTATCAGTATGTTTTGTATTTTAAGCATAAAAGCAGCGGATACAAAAAGCCCGGTTGATTATGTCAATCCTCTTGTAGGAACTCAATCAAAACATTCACTATCAAACGGAAACACCTATCCTGCAATTGCTATGCCTTGGGGTATGAATTTCTGGATGCCACAAACCGGAAAAATGGGGGACGGATGGTCATACAGCTATGATGCAGACAAAATCAGAGGTTTCAAACAAACTCACCAACCGAGTCCATGGATCAACGATTATGGACAGTTCTCAATAATGCCAACAACAGGTAAAGCTATTTTTGATGAGAACGAAAGAGCAAGTTGGTTTTCTCACAAAGCAGAAGTTGCAAGCCCTTATTATTACAGAGTTTATCTTGCAGACTATGATGTGGTAACAGAAATGGCTCCAACTGAAAGAGCTGTTATGTTTCGATTTACATTCCCTGAGAATAATAAATCGTTTGTAACCATAGATGCCTTTGATAATGGATCTTACGTTAAAGTAATTCCAGAGGAGAATAAAATAATTGGATATACTACAAAAAATAGCGGAGGAGTTCCTGATAATTTCAAGAATTACTTTATCATTATTTTCGACAAGCCTTTTACATATGTATCAGCCGTAGCTGACCAAAAGATTCTTGAAAAACAAACTGAATCTAAAGCAAATCATGCAGGAGCTATTATCGGTTTCTCTACTAAAAAAGGAGAAAAAGTACACGCCCGAGTAGCATCTTCATTCATTAGTCCCGAGCAAGCCGAACTTAATTTAAAAGAATTAGGTAATAATGATTTCGAGACAGTGAAAGCTAATGGTAAAAACACATGGAACGAAGTATTAGGTAAAATAGAGGTAGAAGATGATAATATTGACAATCTTCGTACTTTTTATTCATGTCTGTATCGTTCAGTTCTATTCCCTCGAAAATTTCATGAAGTAGATGCAGCAAGCAAAACTATGCACTATAGCCCATATAACGGAAAAGTATTACCCGGATATATGTTTACCGATACCGGGTTTTGGGATACTTTCCGATGCCTATTTCCATTCTTGAACCTTATGTATCCTTCTATCAATACACAAATGCAGGAAGGGCTTGTAAACACTTATAAAGAAAGTGGTTTCTTACCTGAATGGGCAAGCCCCGGACATAGAGACTGTATGGTTGGAAACAACTCTGCATCTGTTGTAGCTGATGCTTATCTGAAAGGTTTAAGAGGTTATGACATCGAGACTCTATACAAAGGTTTGCTACATGGCACTGAGAATGTGCATCCTGATGTAAGTTCTACCGGACGTTTAGGACACGAGTTCTACAACAAACTTGGTTATGTGCCTTACAATGTAGGTATCAGAGAAAGTGCTGCACGTACTTTAGAGTATGCTTACAATGACTGGACTATCTACAAATTAGGAAAAGCGCTGAATCGTCCTGAAAAAGAACTTCAAGTGTTTGCCAAAAGAGCAATGAATTATAAAAACTTATTCGACCATTCATCTAAATTGATGAGAGGAAAGAATGAAGACGGCACTTTCCAATCACCATTCAATCCCTTGAAATGGGGAGACGCTTTCACCGAAGGAAATAGCTGGCATTACACGTGGTCGGTATTTCACGATCCTCAAGGATTAATAGATTTGATGGGTGGCAAGAAAGAGTTCAATATTATGATGGATTCTGTATTTATAATGCCTCCTTTATTTGATGATAGCTATTACGGAACAGTAATTCATGAAATACGCGAAATGCAGATAATGAACATGGGACAATATGCACATGGAAACCAACCAATACAGCATATGGTATATATGTACAACTATTCGGGAGAACCTTGGAAAGCTCAATTCTGGACTCGTGAAATTATGGATAAGCTTTATTTTGCGACTCCTGACGGATATTGCGGAGACGAAGATAATGGACAAACCTCAGCATGGTATGTATTCTCTGCTTTAGGATTTTATACAGTATGCTCAGGAACAGACCAATATGTTATTGGCTCACCGTTATTTAAAAGTGTAAAACTCAATTTGGAAAACGGAAAACAAGTTGTAATAAAAGCAGGCAATAACAACAAAGATAACAGATACATATCTACGATGACTGTAAATGGACAACCTTACAGCAAGAACTACGTAACTCACGAGCAATTACAAAATGGTGCTGTTATAGAATATAAGATGTCTCCAACGCCCGATAATCAAAGAGGAATTCAAGACAGTGATTTCCCCTACTCCTTTTCTAAAGACGAAAAATTCTGAGAAATATATTCCACTGAAATAAAAGCCTCGAAATTTTAGATTTCGAGGCTTTTATCTTTCTATACTAAAAAAAGTTAGATACTTAGTGATTACAAACTTTTGTAACATCTACAGTAAAGCCGTCATTGTCGGCAGCCATAAATTTGCCTTTATTCTTTAAAAATTCTACAAGCTCATCTAAATCCATATTTTCTGCCGAACAAGCATAAAAACGCTGTTCCTTTCCGAATTTCTGAATTATAGCCTCCTTCAACGAAGATTCTGTATAGCTGTTTCCTTCCATCATGTGAAGAACTTCATGTGCATGTAATTGTTCCATAAAAAATGTATTTAATTAATAGGTACAAATTTAAATATTTAATGGATAAGAAACATGTAACAATTGTTACATTCCAAGATAACAGACCAAGAAATGAAAAAGGCGGTTAACCCGCCCTTTATTATTTACTCTTTTTTTTAGCTTTATCTTCTTTTGACATCGGAGGATTAGCAGCAATTACTTTTTCTTTGACCTTCTTGGGCTTTTTAGCTTCTTTTCCTTCTTTTTTTGCCATAATACTATAATTTTTGGTGATAATGTAAATGTAAGCTATTATAAAGCCAGAAGAGTATTAATCTGATTAATTAATTGAGTATTAAGTTAAAGATGTACAATGATAGAGAAAGACCGGACTAAATAGGCAAGAGGGAAACTATAACTTTTCTAATTATAAATTCCCTCTCTACGTAACATTGAATTATCTCGCGTACGTATAATAGAAACGCCCTAAAGCTATATAATGTTTTATATATTATTTTTTATTAAGTATAAATAGAAAATTTTAATCAGATAGCCAAAACAGAGATTATATATCACTTAAACTACCCACAACAGAAAAAAGCCCGTAATTACACAAGCTCCTTTCAAATTAGTTATTCATACTTCGCGATTACTGCTGATACACGTTCATACAAGTCATCAAAACTATACGTATAATCTTCAGAATCCATTAATCTTTTTACTCCTTTCAGAGTTTCCAATAATTCGATTTTGTCTTTTTCTAGTTTCATAATTATCTTGTTTTGATCTATCATGTAATTATAACACAATATAGTCTCTAATTGTTTTTATAATAGATACTTAAAATAAAAATAAAATGTTAAAACAGAGGGTGAGAAATTTATTTGGGATATTATTCGACTAGGCCTAACCATATGAATTACAACACGGATAATTCTACATATTCTGACTAAAAAATACATAGGCAAAAAGTCCCGCTTACAGCAAAAAATATTACTTATTGCAAAAACGTTATAGTGCCGGATACTTTAATCTTTTCACCTTTTACAGCCTGCTCTTTTTCCGTTTGTTTTACTATACCAATAGCATCGCCACCTATTACTTCTCCAAAATTAACTAAGGCTCTCTCGTTTGTATCTACAATTGCTGTAACTTCAATATAAACCTCTTTTCGATTGGATATTTTTTGAGAATAATACGTTTTATCCAGACCCGAAGATTCAAAGATTATCTCTTTACCGGATTTAATCAAAACAGATGAGATTGTTGCATTGAGACTATTGACCGCAACTTCTTTAGCTCCAATTTCCGGATCAAAAGTATTGTCATCATCATTTGAACAGGATTGAACTACAAATAAAGTTAATGAGCATAAAATTAAAGTTAAAATCTTTTTCATGATAAAATTGAATTTATAGTTAAATTATCAAGATGCAAATTAATTAAAAACGTTGCATTCTATTGTTAATCATTTTAGTTACATTGTCCGCTCCCCACAGAATAATAGCTGGCATTATAATTTGAGAAATAATGACCATGAAGGATGAATCAAAGCCTATAACTAGAATTGCAAATCCAACGATTGAAATCGGATATGTAAATAAAACTATTATTAGAGATAAACTTTCGTTTAGATGCAGCCTGAAATATAAATCTAACAAAAAGATCCATGACAATAGATTATATAACACAACAATTACAGCGACTACTTTCCTTACCTTCATAAGGTAAATATAAAACGAAAACACACAACACCTTATCATTGATATAATAACTCAGACGAATAATACTATGATGAAGCATATTACCTCCGAATAAATTCTTAGAATAAACAAACACATAAAAGCTGTATGTATGGACAAAAAAGAAACCGTTGCATATCTTATCGATATACAACGGTAATTTCTATATTTGTTGTCTCACCAGGATTCGAACCTAGACAGGCAGTACCAAAAACTGCAGTGCTACCATTACACCATGAGACAAACATTTGCTTTTCAAAAGCGATACAAAAGTATATAATCAATTTGATATATGCAATACCTCATCGACTTTTTTTTCATTTTGCAATCAGTAAATAGTAGTTTTTCTTGCCTTTTTGAGCCAAAATATATTTACCATCAATCAGATACGAATGATCAATAATTTCATCGGAATTTTCTAATTTATTTTTATTTATCATCACACCTCCGGCTTGTACCATTTTACGCATCTCCCCTTTCGATGGAAACACTGTCGTAACCTGTGTCAATAAGTCAATAGCAGCGATACCATCTTCTAATTCAACCTTGCTTACATCAAACTGAGGAACTCCTTCAAAAACCTGCAATAAAGTCTCTTCATCAAGAGTTTTAAGTGTGTCTGCCGTAGAACCTCCAAACAAGATGCCTGATGCACTTACAGCAGCCTCATAATCCTCAACCGAGTGAACCATTACAGTTAGCTCTTCTGCGAGTTTTTTCTGCAAAGGACGAAGATGTGGAGCTTCTTTTTGAGCATGAACCAAAGCTTCGATTTCCTCTTTCGATAAAGCTGTAAATATCTTTATATATTTGGCTGCATCATCATCGCTAACATTCAGCCAAAACTGATAGAATTTATAAGGTGAAGTATACCTACGATCCAACCAAACATTACCCGACTCAGTTTTACCAAACTTAGTACCATCTGCTTTAGTTATCAACGGACAAACGAGTGCAAAGGCTTCTCCCCCTGTTTTACGACGAATAAGCTCTGTACCGGTAGTGATATTACCCCACTGATCGGATCCTCCCATCTGTATGCGACATCCGAGTTCACTATATAAATGTAAGAAATCGTATCCTTGTAATAACTGATATGAAAATTCGGTAAATGACATTCCATCAGCCGACTCTCCGCTCAATCTTTTCTTTACAGAATCTTTCGCCATCATATAGTTAACCGTAATATGTTTACCTATATCGCGAATGAAATCCAGAAAAGTAAAGTCTTTCATCCAGTCATAATTATTAACAAGCAAAGCTCTGTTTGGCTTATCAGATTCGAAATCTAAAAATTTAGCCAACTGTTTTTTGATACTTTCTTGATTGTGACGCAGAGTTTTCTCGTCCAACAGATTTCTCTCTTGTGATTTCATAGACGGGTCTCCAATCATACCGGTTGCACCACCAATCAGAGCAATAGGACGATGTCCCGCACGCTGAAAATGCTTTAATATCATCACCCCAACAAGGTGACCGATATGCAACGAATCGGCAGTAGGATCGATCCCTAAATAGCCTGAGGTTAATTCTTTTTGTAGCTGTTCTTCCGTACCCGGCATGATTTCCTGAATCATACCACGCCATCTTAATTCTTCAACAAAATTCATCTAATTAATTTATTGTTAAGGTCACAGACCCAATTATTATTCTCACAAACTTTATTCCGCACAGATACAAAAATCTGCCTCTAACAAAAAAAACAAATAGGGCTACAACCTTAAATGTTTTCGTTATCACAAAAGTACGACTTCTTTTTTGATTCTTTAGAAGCATGAGCTAATAAAACAGCAAGAGAACCACATGAAACACATTTTTCAGAGAAAAGCTTTGATTTCAAAAACATTTCCTATATTTGTTCCTGTAAAATAACTCTTTAAGTAAGATCAGGTGTATAATTTAACAAACATATCAAACAATAACAATCTAAATTTTAACCATTTAGATTTGGCTAATTATACTGAAATGTTAGAGAGAGAGAGAGAGAGAGAGAGAGAGAGAGAGAGAGAGAGAGAGAGAACTAACCAGTAAACATATTAATTACAAAAATGTCTTAGGCGGAACTTTCCGTCTTTTGTTGTTTCTGCTCCTCAAAAACCGAAAGCACTTAAATATACAATATTTCCCTAATAAATACAATTATAGTTTTGCTTATAAATTTACTCGTGTAGCGGATTTTTTTTCTTGTTGTCGTTCGAAATCAGCAGTTATGAGAAATTTATTCATAGCACAACTATGTCCGGCAGTAGCGTGTAGAGATTACATGTTACTGCTTTTCATCTTTAAATCACACTAATTTTAATGAGAAAAGTAATGAGAAAAAGCATTTTATTAATCATGGGAGCATTTTCCATCGGACTATTACAAGCCCAAGTCGGGATAAACACCCGAACCCCGCAAAGCATATTTCACATTGACACGCAAAGCAATACCAGCGGCAGCCTCAACACAAGTGACGATATCATAGTGAACGAGCAGGGAAACATCGGCATAGGAACCATAACTCCTCAAAGGAAGCTCGAAATAATAAGCTCAACACCGGGAGCTATCCGAATAGCCGATACCAGTGAAGGTATTACAAAAGTACTCACCAGTAATTCAACCGGAGTAGCCACTTGGATAAATATTATCGGGAGCTGGAATGCCTCCCTCACAGGAGGAAATCTGGCTTATACTACCGCACTAGGCACTAGAAAGATCAACTTCACAGGTGGAACCATATCCAAACCCGGTACCGGAAGCATAAACATTACCAACGGAAGTATAACGGTTCCTTATGCCGGTACTTATAGACTTACACTCTTTGGTATATCCTTAATGAATCGCGGTAGCGGATATTTTATTGCCGGATATTATAACGTAAGGAAAAATGGAGCATCAATGTGGTCGCCACACTCACTGGGATCAACACTCATATCACTTTCTCCCTATGTCAGTTATTACTCATTCACATACCTTAATCAAAATGATGTACTGGACATTTACAGTATAGAAAACACTGCAGGTTTCGCAAATGGTGTATCTAATTTAACCCTCTTCATTGAATTTGTAAAATAAAAAGAACATGACTAAACTAACATCTACATTTATCATATTGCTATTCTGCAATATATGCATTGCTCAAATCGGAATCAACACAGAAAACCCTAAAGCCCTACTCCATATAGATGGAGCTTCGACCTCGGCTACTACAAATCCATCTACAGGCAGCATTACAGCTGCTCAAGCTGTTGATGATATAGTTGTAACAAACCAAGGAAACGTAGGTATAGGAACTCTCGCTCCTGTTACAAAATTAGATATTACCAGCCAATCCGCAGGAGGTGCTATAAAAATAGCGGATACTACGCAAGGGATAGGCAAGATGCTCGTCTCCGATGCAAACGGAGTAGGCACTTGGGCATCGGTCATAGGCTCTTGGTACGCAATTTTAACCGGCACCTGGACTGTGGCATATCAAACTACCACTACGATCCGCCAACTAACCAACTTCAGCAGCAGTTCTATCTCCAGTGCCCTACAGGGAAGTGTAAATATGTCGACGGGAACTATACAAGTTCCGTACACTGGCAAATACAGAGTCACCATCGCAGGACACTGGGGCACAAACAGAGTAGGAAACAACCCCTATTTAGTAGCACCACACATATATGCAAATGGAGTTTCGATATGGAATGGCACCATTGTAGGATATAGCAATGGCTGGGGAATAAGCCCCACTTTTGTATCGATACTAAACTTTACAGCGGGAAACAACATTACAGTACGCACCAATGAAACAGCTACAAATAACGCCAATATGGTAGATCAATGCTCTCTCATTATTGAATTCATACAGTGAACTCAAATCTTATTATAACACAAAAGAGGCTGCCCTATAAAAGGCAGCCTCTTCTTATATTATATCTGGAATTTCTTATTCAGAAACTACTTCGAAAGGAATTTCTACAGACACTTCTTTGTGAAGCTTAAGTAGAGCTTTATAAGAACCAACTTCTTTTACTGCTTCTTTTATAACGATAACCTTACGGTCAACAGCAAAACCTTTCTTTTCCAAAGCTTCAGCGATTTGGATATTAGAAACAGATCCGAAGATTGTTCCTGTAGAACTTGTTTTTGCACCGATAGACAGAGTAACACCTTCAAGTTTCGCAGCAATTTCCTGAGCGTCTTGTTTGATTTTCTCTAGCTTATGAGCACGTTGTTTCAAGTTTTCAGCCAACATTTTCTTAGCAGATTCTGTAGCCATTACAGCTTTTCCTTGTGGCAAAAGGTAGTTACGTCCGTAACCATCTTTTACAGTTACTACATCATCTTTGTAACCAAGATTGGCAACGTCTTCTTTCAATATAACTTGCATATCTTTTTCCTCCTTTTTTTAATTATTTCATCATATCGGTTACGTAAGGAAGCAATGCCAAGTGACGAGATCTCTTAACAGCTTGCGCTATACGACGTTGAAACTTCAACGATGTTCCGGTAATACGACGAGGTAAAATTTTACCTTGCTCGTTTAAGAATTTTTTCAAGAATTCAGGATCCTTGTAATCGATATACTTGATACCATTCTTTTTGAAACGACAGTATTTCTTCTTTTTGACATCAACTGAAGGAGGAGTCAAATATCTGATTTCTGATTGTTGTGCCATGATTAATTTTCTTTTTTAGTTGATGATCTAAGATTTCTTCTTTTTTCTGCGTACTGATGAGCATACTTATCCTGACGGAAAGTTAAGAAACGAATAACTTTTTCGTCACGACGAAATTGTAGTTCCAACTTAGCAATAACCGATGGGTCTGCATCAAACTCAACAAATGCGTAAAATCCTGTAGATTTCTTTTGAATAGGATAAGCTAATTTTTTTAGCCCCCAATTCTCCTCACTAACAATCGTAGCACCTTCGTCAGTCAGAATGCCTTTGAATTTTTCTACCGCTTCCTTCATCTGAACATCAGACAAAACGGGAGTCAAAATGAAAACGGTTTCGTAATGATTCATAAATAATTTAATATAAACTTGTTAAACAATAAAGTTTTTCGAGCCGCAAAGGTAAGATAATATGCTCTAAAAACAAAATATGGAGTTAAATATTTCAACTAAGCTAAAGATATTATACCTTTGCAGGCATCAAAGTAATGTAAAATATTAATTATTACACTTTGTGAGCACAATAGTCTCTGTTTGTTATATTTGCCAAAGCAATAAAAAGGTCTGTAACCTTAAAAGTAATTTAATTGAGAAATAAGTCAGAAGATGGATCACGAGAACGAAAATAGCGACTTAATAGAACTAGAGTATATCTTTCCTATAATCAATGGAAAAGTTTCGATGGCTATTAATCGAAAGATGTACCGCAATTTCAGAAAACATGGTCTGGATATAACTCCCGAACAGTGGACGGTTCTTTCGTTTTTATGGCGGCAGGATGGTGTTTCACAACAAACGCTTTGTGATGCAACATTCAAAGACAAGCCAAGCATGACCCGATTGGTAGACAATCTGACTAAGCTTGAATTAGCGGAACGCCGATCAACTCCGACCGATCGCAGATCTAATCAAATATACTTAACAGAGAAAGGAAAAAGTATCAAAGAGAAAGCCAATGAGGCTGTCAACGAGACAATGCAATATGCTTTTGCAGGAATAGACAAAGACGGGCTCAACCAAGTGCGCTCTATGCTAAAAATCGTATTCAATAATATTCAGGAGACTCTCTAAAACAAATACATTTAACAACTCCCCCAAGTATTTTTTGAGGATTTTCGGGAATTTTTGAAGACTATCGAAAGACTTATTCGTTACAAAAGTGCTACTTTTGCAACACGAACAAAGACAGGTTCTTTTAGAAAAAAAAACAACAGCAACAGAATCTAAGTCAACCTCCAAAAAGACATAAATCAAAGATCATAATTTGCTTAATACTATACTCTAGCTGTATACATTAAAAAATCAGTTTTTTTTTATTAAACCCAACTACCCTACTGAAGAAATGAAAAAATTCCTCATCAGAACTCATGTGCTTTTTATTTTTTTACTTATTATATCTATTCAGGCATCTGTTGCAACGAACAGCAAGTCACAACAAGAAGTATCTAAAGAAACGGGGATAGAAAAGCTGAAATCTCTTCGAAAGATGTCGACCGCCACTATCAACACGCCGGAGGCATTCGCAAATGCCATGATACTAAAAGAAGAAGCCCTGAAACAAAAAAACAATCAGTATACGGGACATGCATATATGCACCTGTGCGGCTATTACCAACACATAGCATTAAAAGACAGCTTTATATATATGGCTCAGAAAGCTAAAGAATATTATCAGAGAGCAGGCGATATAGAAAACGAAATCGGAGCTGATGCTTATATCATTGATTCATATATTCAATCCGGAAATATGGAACTCGCTCTGAATAAAACCCTAAAGTTACTTCAAGATACGCAAGACAGCAATAACAAATCAGGGGAATCCTTATCCTACGAACTACTAGGACGCATCTATCTGTTTCTGGAGAAACCCAAGCAAGCACTGGAGGCTTTCCAGAAGATGTTAGACTTAAAAAGAAAGTACGTCCCCAACTATGGAAAAGACGGACCGACCTTTTTCTGGGAACTAACAACTGCCGCATACAATGCAAACAACCACGAGTTATCTCTGGCATATTGTGATTCGATCCGATATTACGCAAATAGATATTCGGAAGACAAGAATAACACCCTTTTCATTTTACTAGCCGATGTCAACACCGCCAAAAGCATGATCGAATTGGGCAGGCTAACCGAAGCTAAGCAAATGATAGAAAATATTACCATATATTACAATGAGAACAAGGCTTATATACATGATAGATTCTATCACTATACACAGATTGCCTATGCTGAATATTATTTGAAAACTAAAAATTACGAGCAGGCACTGCAGTATATAGATAAGGCAATAGATTATTATTCCGAAATATCAGATAATTTCAACTACAATACTGTAAGAGATAAAAAAGCCGATATTTTAGCTGCTAAAGGAGATTACAAGAATGCCTTCACCCTAAAGAATGAAGTATTTTTATTTGTTGATTCGATGGCTAAAGACAATTCGAGCAGACAAGTTAACGAATTACGCACAATTTATGAAGTTGAAAAATTAAAGGATCAGGCAGAAAAGCACGAACTAGAGGTACAGAATACACGAACTATAATAATATCTTTAACTACAGTATGTATTCTGCTCCTTGCTATAGTATTCGCCATAAAGTATAATTCGAACAAACTAAAGAAAAAGAACAAAAAAATATTTACCCAGCACAAAGATTTGGATAAATACCTGAATGAGATACATAACCTAAGCTCTCTGATACAGGATTCTAATCCTGAGAAACTGAAAGAAGCTTCTCTTTTCGAGAAAACGGCAGCTCATTTATATAAAAGCGAGAGTTTTAGAAACCCGAATCTTACACGTGAAACTCTTGCTCTCGAACTTGGCACTAACAGACAATATCTCACACAGACCATTCAAGAGAACAAAGGTATGACCTTCACGGAATACATAAATGATTTTCGCTTGGAATATACACGACGTTTACTCAGTCAGGATATAAATCTTTCCATAGATAAAATTTACACGCTCGCCGGGTTCTCGAACAAGAGTACCTTCTATCGTCTTTTCAAACAAAAATATGATTTAACTCCCAATGAAGTCCGAGAAATGGCAAAAAATGATAAGACTTCCTAATATGTTTCACTCCCGGTCTTAATAAGAGGTAAAGCATCTACACATTCAACATATTTACTCATTTTGGACTCTAAAAGCCAAGATGAGTGCTTTTTTGCGGCAATCAGAACTACTTTTTGCGAAGATGAGACTTCTACAGGCTAGACTCATTCCGTAAAAAACTAATTTTGCACTATCAATTAGCACCAATTATAAGATTATGCTAAGTGAATATTTCAACAACCAACAGAAATATATGTAAAACACACAAAAACCAACTAACACTTACAAAAAAGATATTGGTAACATCCATTGCTTGTCGTTCTTTTTCTATTATTTGTTGTCGTCAAATAACCTACGCAAGCAATGGATTGTCCAATAGCTTACAAATATTACAATTAATATTTAATATCTTCTATACACACCTTACATAAAAACTCAGATCGCCTCTATAGAGAATCAGACCTACATAAACCACTACAGCTAAGAAATGAATTCAAATAGGTCATACAGCAATCACTAATAAACAGAAAGACCAAGGAAAGACGCCTACTTTCCAGAAAACAAAAACAATCCTTCAAGAAAAAACTTTACAAGCCGGCAGTCTGAAAAAGCAAAAAAATCACCAAACACACCACATAAGACTCTTTTTTGCGGCTATCATAACTCTTTTTTGCAGAAATAGGACTTCCCGAACTATGCCTTAAGTCAATTAAGGTGTAACTTTACCTCCATAGAATAACACTCTTTACAATTCATAATAAAATTGCAAAAAAGTATTTTAACGAAAATATCGAAACTATTCAGTCGTATAATACACGGCTGAATATTCGATATGACTCTTTTTATTTTATCTAACTACAGTAAAACTATATTGAAAAATACATATTGGTAGTATCCACTGCATGTAATTTCTTCTCAATTATTCATTGTTGTCAATCAAAACCAGTAATGGATCTAGCAATAAAGCAAATACATACTTTTAAATAATGAGAAATAACAAGCATAATTATAGAGACTAATTAAATACAACCTATCCCTTATTCGATTTTCACTTATAATTATTCAAAACCTTAAGTAATTCATCCTTTGCATATACTCCGACCAATCGCTGTACCTCTTTACCATCCTTGTAAATAATCATTGTAGGGATAGTGGATACATCTTTGGCTCTTGCCACAGCTTTATAATCATCAACATTCAACTTACCAACCTTCACATCCGTCTCGGCTGCAATTTGTTTTAAAATTGGCTCCATCTTTCGACATGGACCACACCAGACCGCCCAATAATCAACCAGAACAAGCCCTTTCAAAGTTTCTTGCTCATACGATTTAGAAGTAAGAGTAACGATTTTATTTTCTCCTGTCTGATTATCCTGAGCTACTACAGCTAAAGAAAAGACTAACAAGAGAGACAATACAATATTTTTTTTCATTTGATTCAGCCGATATTTATACTGATTAAAAAGAGTCACACTGATTACTCACATGTGACTCTCCTTCTATTTTTTTATAGACAAATTTGTAACTAATTACCTGTAACTACTTATTCTCTGTCTTGAAATTTATAATCTTTCAACATTTCCTGTAATCTCTTTCGAGCAAAGAAGATACGACTTTTCACTGTTCCGATGGGTAGAGTCAGAGTTTGAGCGATTTCTTCGTATTTATAACCTGAAACGTGCATAGTAAACGGCACTTTATATTCGTCAGAGAAACTATTAATTGATTTTGTTATCTCTGCAATAGTATATGCACCTTCCGGGGTATCAAATCCCGAATCTTGCGGCAAATTAAGATGATATAGATTTTCCGTTTGATCTACAACTGTTTGCGTGCGAACGATTCTTCTATAGTTATTTACAAAAATGTTGTGCATAATTGTAAACACCCATCCTTTGAAGTTTACGTTTTCATAATACTTTTCTTTATTATCTAAAGCACGAAGAGTTGTTTCTTGCAGTAAATCCTTAGCTTCTTCTCTATTTGTAGTTAAAGTCAAAGCAAAATTCATCATATTATTTTGAAGAGCAATTAGTTTGCCTTCGAAGCCGTTTGCGTTGTTTTCATCATTTTTCATAACCTTATGTTTCTAGTGTTAAAGAAAGAACAATCCGTTATATTATACATAAAATATTTGGATAATCCTACACCACAAATATACGATCTTTTTGCATCTCTAAAAATAAAATAAAGTTTTTTTCATTCAACAAATGTTAAGCACAAGAATAATGAAAACACAACCACCTATATAACAGCAAAATAACCACTGACACAATAAAGATAAAGATGCATAAATAAGGCATAAACTTAATCTATCAACAAATTTAAAGAATAGAAATTAATCATAAACATTTGACAAAATGACAGTCTTTTCGAGTATGGCACCCTTTTTGGTTTAACCTTCCAGAGAATCATAACAAAATACAAAATATAACATCATGGAAGAAAGAAAAGGTCATATTGGGGTTACCACAGACAATATATTCCCCATTATTAAGAAATTTCTGTACAGCGATCACGAAATCTTTTTAAGAGAGCTAGTTTCTAACGCAGTAGATGCTACTCAAAAGCTTAAAACCCTATCATCTTTAGGTGAATTTAAAGGCGAATTGGGAGACACAGCAGTAAGAGTATCATTAGACAAAGAAAAAGGTACTATTACAATCTCCGACCGAGGTATAGGTATGACAGAAGATGAGATCAATAAATACATCAATCAGATTGCTCTGTCTTCAGCCAACGAATTTTTGGATAAGTATAAAAATGATGCCAATGCAATTATAGGACACTTCGGACTAGGTTTCTATTCAGCATTTATGGTTTCTAAACAAGTTGAAATTGTGACTCTTTCTCATAAAGAGGGTTCTGAAGCTGTAAAATGGAGCTGCGATGGTACTCCTGAGTTTACTTTAAGCAAAGCTGACAAAACCGAAAGAGGTACAGACATTATATTATATATAGACGACGAAAATAAGAATTTCCTTGAACAAGGTGAAATAGACAAGTTGCTTAAAAAGTATTGTCGTTTCTTACCTGTATCGATTGTATTCGGCAAAAAAACAGAATGGAAGGATGGGAAATCGGTAGAAACTGAGGAAGATAATGTCATTAATGACACAACTCCTTTGTGGACCCGCAAGCCTGCAGACTTAAAAGACGAAGATTACAAGAAATTTTATCAGGACTTGTACCCTTTTACTGATGAACCCTTGTTCTGGATACATCTTAATGTAGATTATCCATTCAAATTGACAGGAGTACTTTATTTCCCTAAATTGAAGAGCAATGTAGATCCTCATAAAAACAAGATACAGCTATACTCTAATCAGGTATTTATTACTGATTCGGTAGAAGGTATCGTTCCTGAATTCCTAACCTTGATGCATGGGGTTATCGACTCTCCGGACATTCCTCTGAATGTTTCGAGATCTTATCTTCAAAGCGATCACAATGTGAAGAAAATTTCGTCACACATTACTAAAAAGGTAGCTGATCGTTTAGAGGATATATTCAAGAATGACCGTCCTCAGTTCGAAGAAAAATGGGATGATCTTAAAATATTCATCGAATATGGCATGCTTACTGATGAGAAATTCTACGATCGTGCTCAAAAATTCTGTTTATTAAAGAATACAGATGGCAATATCTTCACATTCGAAGAATATAAAACTCTTATTTCAGGAAATCAAACAGACAAAGAAGGTACTTTAATATACCTATATACAAATAATAGAGAGGAACAGTACTCATATATTAATGCAGCAAAAGATCATGGTTACGATGTTCTTTTACTTGATGGGCAATTGGATGTACATTTAGCAGGAATGCTGGAAAGCAAATTCGAGAAGAGCCGTTTTGTTCGTGTTGATAGTGATATTGTTAACAATCTGATCAAGAAAGAAGATATTGCTGATGCCGATTTAACTGATAAGCAAAAAGAAGAGTTGAATGAAACTTTCAAATCTCAATTACCTAAGATAGAGAAAGTAGAATTCTCTTTTGATTATAAACCATTGAACGAAAACATTCAACCAATTCAGATTACACAAAACGAGTACACTCGTCGTATGAAAGAAATGGCTGCTATGCAAACAGGCATGTCGTTCTACGGAGAAATGCCCGACAACTTTACAATGGTTATAAATACCAATCACCCATTGGTAAAAAAGATTATTACTGATGTGGATGGTAAAGATGTGGAAGCTGTTAGCAAATACGCATCAGAAAATCCTATTATCAAGCAATTGGTTGACTTGGCATTACTTTCAAACAATATGTTGAAAGGAGAGAGCCTGAGCAATTTCATCAAACGCAGTACTGAACTGATTACAGGTAAATAAGGTCTCAGACCTTTTTATTACTTAATTACATGCTTATAGGAAATAGGATACTCTATATAGTATAATAATGAAGGCTGGTCGAGTATTCGATCAGCTTTTTTTATATATCATCATTCAGATTAATAAGTTATGCGAATCAGTATTTAAAAAATTAGATAAATAAATGCGATTGCAATTTTACCCATCGTATGTACTAGTAGTCCGGATGTTGATCTGACTTTCTG
>NZ_QICL01000037.1 GCF_003201355.1 Indolivaga alginatilytica | reverse complement strand
ATTTCTTATGAGTTTAGTCACTTCAAAGAAACATCCTTCCGATTAATTACGGAAACCCTTTATTATCTTTTCTCTCATAAATTTAAACAGGCTCTAAATATAAAATTTGGTTAATTGGAGGTGTTTATTTGCCAGATCACATCGCGAAAATGCCGACATTATTCCCAGAAACCGAAGAAATGATGTACAGGACCATGTCCTTTACCTATCTCATATTCTGCACCGATTGTAATTGCTTTAGTCATATACTCTTTTGCTTTTCTGATGGCATCGTTCAGCGATAGTCCATGAGCCAGAAATGCAGCTACGGCAGATGAAAATGTACAGCCTGTACCATGCGTATTACGTGTTTGTATGCGTTTCGATCTGAGTTCTATTAC
The DNA here is from genome assembly GCF_003201355.1 of Indolivaga alginatilytica. Classification (GTDB taxonomy): domain Bacteria; phylum Bacteroidota; class Bacteroidia; order Bacteroidales; family Dysgonomonadaceae; genus Dysgonomonas_A; species Dysgonomonas_A alginatilytica. The sequence goes on along the minus strand of NZ_QICL01000037.1, from coordinate 41,225 downwards.
TTCATCCGTTTCTGCATTATAGAATACATCAACCAATTCATCTTCTGTTAGATGACCCGCTTTCAGCAAAACAGAGACCGACCGGTCGAAAGACAAATCCTTAACGATCAAGGGTAAATCTTGCTGGCTTGTTATTTTCTTCCCGATCAGAATTTCAGCTTCGGGAATATTTGGCGTAATAACACGAACATAAGGTATCAACTCATTCCTGAGTGTTTCTATAGCCTCATCCTGCAAGAGTTTATCTCCTGAGGTTGCCACCATTACAGGGTCTAAAACTATATTAGTGATATTATATTTCAGAAGGGTTTCTTTTACCGCCCGAATCAATTCCGAAGAATGAAGCATTCCTATTTTGATAGCATCGGCTCCGATATCATCCAGTACCGATTTTATTTGTCCCGAAACAAAAGGAACGGGAATAGGATGTACATCGGTCACTCCAATCGTATTTTCATCTACTACCGCCGTGATAACCGTCATGCCATAACATCCGCATGCCGAGAACGTTTTTAAGTCGGCTTGAATACCTGCTCCGCCACTCGGGTCACTGCCTGCAATAGTCAGTGCCCGTTTATATTGTTTTTTCATTATCCGTTTTTACTATTTTTTACAAAAAAATCAATAAATTGGTCTGAGACCTTATATTTCCCACTGTTCCTGCTTATAGGCGCTATCCCAGAACATCCATTCCAGTTTGGAACACATCACGAATGCTTCGGTCATTGCCTTGCGTTGTGCCGACGTACAAGCATCAGCAACTTCATTACAGATCGAAATTGCTGTCTTTACCGACTCTGCAAAGTCATCGCCTCCGTAGGTGTTTATCCAGCTTTGATATGGATTTTCGCCTTTAGTCTGATTAACCAATATATAATCGCCCACCTCTTTGTAAATCCGGAAGCAAGGCAGAACGGCTGCTAAAGCAACTTCAACAGGTGCATTTGCCAACTGCTTCATCAAAAACGAAGTATATAGCAGGCAACTTGGCGAGGCTTCGATCTTCTCCTTTTTATCCAATTCATGCACAAACGATTCGTGTAATATTTTCTCAACAGCAACACTTTCTCCTGCAAAATGAATAAACGCTTCGATATGTTTGGGATTACTCAACTTCGATGCAATAGCAGTTAACACTTTGCCGTAATCCGCTAAATAGATGGCATCCTGCTGAATATAGAATATAAACTTTTTATTATCTAATGTGCCATTCATCAGTTCTTTTATAAATGGCAATTCCTGTATCTTTTTATAGACAGGCTCAATTGCCTTCCATGCCTCTTCACTCCATTTCATTGGTTTATTGTTTTTTTGATTGTTTGGTTAATAATGCTTCTAAGTTGTAATGCCGCTTCTTTCGGATCGGTTGCCGATGTGATTGCCGACACTACCGAAATACCGTCAGCACCTGCCAAAATTATATTGGCTGCGTTCGTTCGGTTGATTCCTCCGATACCCACAGCAGGATGCCTGCTGATTTTTACGATCTCCCGTATACCATTCAAGCCTAGGGCAGGGGCGGTATCGGTTTTCGTAGGTGTACCGAATACAGGAGATATGCCGATATAGTCAACATCCAGTTCGTTTGCATCAATTGCATCTTGCAGGCATTCTACCGACAAACCGATAATTTTATCCTTACCCAATAGTTTTCGGGCAATTGCATAAGGCATATCACTTTGTCCGATATGCAATCCTTCGGCATCGCAAGCCAGAGCAATATCCAGACGATCATTGATAATTAAAGGGATATTGTAAGGGCGCAAGCATTCTTTTAAGAGCATGGCTTGCTGATAAAACTCCAGAGTAGAGCAATCTTTCTCCCGAAGTTGCACCATAGTCACTCCTCCTTTAGCGGCTTCGGTGACTATATATTCTAATGTCCGCCCCAAAGAAAGCGATCGGTCGGTAACCAGATAGAGACTTAAGTCAAATGATTTCATTACAATTTCAATGTATTTCGGAGTGTGCTTTCATTCAGATTGAATAATTCATCCAGAAAATGAACCTGCATACTGCCATTCCCCTGCGATTTAGCAGCAGCCAGTTCTCCCGAAATACCCATTATTGCCATTCCATGAGTTGCTGCCTCCAGCATATCAGTATTAATGGAGGCAAACGCTGCAACAATTGCCGTAGCTGTACATCCCATTCCTGTGACTCTTGCCATCAGCGTATTTCCATTTGATACCGTTTCGGTTGTTTCTCCGTTGGTGATATAATCAGTCTGTCCGCTGATAACAACTACTGCACCCGTTTCACGAGCCAATATTTTTGCCGAATCTAATGCTGAATCGGATGAACTTGTGCTGTCTACCCCTTTGGTCTTTACATTGCTGTTTACCAAAGCCATTATTTCGGAAGCATTCCCTCTGATTATCGACGGTTTGCATTCTTCTAATATTTGCTGACATACTTTTGTCCGATACGAAGTTGCTCCTGCTCCGACGGGATCAAAAATGACAGGTATCTTCTTTGTTTGTGCCGTTTTACCTGCAATAAGCATGGCTTTAACCCAATCGGCATCCAAGGTCCCGATATTAAGGACAAGAGCGGAAGCGATGCTTGTCATTTCGGCAACTTCGTCTACAGAATGTGCCATCACAGGTGATGCACCGATAGACAAAAGAGCATTTGCCGTATTATTCATCACCACATAATTTGTGATATTATGGATGAGGGGAGATTTTTCTCTGACCAGACTTAAATCCCTTACTAAATTAGAAATATCAATCATAGTTTATTTATTTTTTGTATCCGCATATTGCTACATAATCACCACAATCGTAGCCCGAAACAGGCTCTTCGACCATATTATTCGAGTAAATAGGATGTTTGGTTAATGTTTGAGCATACTCAAAATCAGTAAAACCGACATTCTGCATGCTTGTTATTTTTTCAGCCGTTGTTCTCCAATTCGCCTTTTCTACCAGTTCTATCGGATAAGGGTTACGAGGAAAAACATCTTTCAATAACGGATGATCCCATCTCCCGACTGATTTCGCCAGATTATACAGTAAACCGTAAGAGCTTTCTTTAGGTATATCTATCAGAATCACTTTACCGCCTTTACGCAGAGCCTTATAACTGTTTGTCAAAGCTTTCTCGAGATCTGAAATATAACCGGGACAACCATTATAAAGAATGGTATCATATACCTCAACTCCACATTCGGCATCTTCGGCTGTACTTATTTTTACTGAAAGTCCTCTCTTCGTTGCTATCTCGGACATATCGACAGAAGGCTCTATACCTTCTTTTATCGTAATGCCGAACTCCTTTTCAAGAATCATTTCAAAGAGACCGCTTCCGCAACCTACCGACAAGATACGCCCTGCATTTTTAAGAAAATGAGCTACTAATCTGACTTCCGAATATAATACATGCTCATTTTCCATAAACCATGCATCGTATTTCTCTGCATACTTATCAAAACTCTTTTGATCCATTTTTTTTGCAATAAAAAAAGCCGCTTCGTGTAATACGAAACGGCTTTGTAAATAATATATCGGTGATGATTATTCAAAAAGTCAACCGTTTCCCTACGATGTCAATTACAACATATCAGGTTCCGGGGTTTAATCTCAGCTCTTTCTACGAAAGAACACCCCCAACAGTGATGACTGCAAACTTATAAAAAATATCTGAACCTAGTTGATTTATTTCCGAAATATAAATTCATTTAATAAATTGCACTTTTTTTGTAATTGAATAAAATGAATGTAAAAATATATGCTTACACTAATAGAATTATCAGAATTACTAACAAAATCGGAATGTGATTATGAAATAATTCAACATGACAAACCTATTCTGAAAACAGAAGATGCCGATGAGTATTTCGATAGTAGTAAAGCTGCACCTGTTTTTATTGTCAAAACAGAAAAGGGTTTCTATGCAATGATTCTTAGCAATCAATATAATCGTATTGACTTTAAAAAGCTTGCACTAGATCTAGGCTTCTCTAAAATCAAATTAGCTGAAAAATCAGATGTCCTAAAAGTAACAGGATATGAAGTCGGTTCGATTCCGCTAATCGGGCATGACTTACCTTGCCTTTTCGATAAAGTGCTTCTAGCATTCGATTATATTTATGGGGGAACGGGCAATAAGTTTCATACTCTCAAAATAAAGCCCCAAGAGATTATTAAATTAAGCAGCGATGTTGTAGAAATTGAAAATATAAATCGTGAGAACCATATACAAAAAGCTACCAAAGGCGACTTACAAGAAATCCTAACTTTACAAAAGGCAGCTTTTAAACCTGTCTCTATTCAGTTAAACAATCCGAATATACCGCCAATGCTTCAGAGTTATGAAGATATGCACAGTGAATCCGAACAAAACATAATTTTAAAATACACTATTAACAATACGATAGTCGGCTCTGTCAGAGGACGGCTTGACGAGAATAATAATTGCCGTATCGGAAAGTTAATTGTCCATCCTCAACATCAGAACAAAGGAATTGGAAAAGCCTTAATGAATGAGATAGAGCAATACGTCAATACCTGTAAGAAGTATATTCTGTTTACAGGATTAGAAACCCCTAATACTGTATATTTATATACCAAACTTGGCTATAAAGAAGTTTCCAACGAAAATTCAGAAGGTATTTCGATGGTTATTATGGAAAAGATAAATAACTGATTATTCTATTAATTCCTCTATTTCGTTTAGATGAAAGTTCAGATGAAAGAGATAACCGTTTATCATATCATTCAGACTTACTCTACTTCCTTCGAAATCGTTCCAATAATTATTCAATTTTGTGTTATCCACAGACTTTATTACGTGAATAATATGGAGGTTATAAAATTTCCACAATTGCACCAGATTTATCCAGTCTGCATGCTGATAATCCTGAACTACAATCCATAGGTCATTATCCTGGCGATAATCGGGGAACTCTAAATATCTATTGTATTGGAGCCTTACCATTCGTTGATGATTATTTGATGCAGAATCAACCAAATGACCTAATATTTGTTTAACTGTACGGCTTTGCTTGTTTTTACGTTCACCAATTGTGTCAATAGGTAAATCGGTCAATACTGGTTCCCAGGTCTCTATAGTCCTGTAAATTCCATTTGTAATATCTGTAAAATCAGCATTCATATAATATGTTTTTTTTAATTCAAGTCTGTCTTTCAAGAGGAATGTTCTCTAATGATATTTTTGGTCTATAAAGTTATATACTTAATCTAGCCAATTCTTATCAGGAGATAGATATATGTCAGGAGCAATTCCTTTTTCATCAACCGGATCATTCGGCAAACGCCTCGATATTGTGGACGCATAGTTTACTCCCCACCATTTTCCAATACTATCATCTTTGGGGTCGAATCGTACCACATTGGAGAAGTCTAAGCATCCACTGGTATTTTCGCCCAGTATTGTTACTTTTGAACTTTGTTTTGAAATGAGTATAAACTCCTCAGCACTACTTGCACATTCCTTATCTACAATAATATATATGTTTCGGGGATACTGAAGTACGGTATCCAGTTGTATAGTATATCCTTCAGAATCATGTAAAAGAATAAATTTGTTATTATTATTTTTCATCCGTTCCACTAACTTTTCAAGGAAAGAGCTATTCGTGTTTTTTAGATATTCTTCAAAATTTTCGATCGTATTTTGCGAACAATAAATTTCTACTCCCTTTATAAGAATGGGATTTGTGTACAAATACGGAATTAAGTTACTGAATGTATCATCAGCCCCCCCCTTTATTTCCTCTTAAATCGAGTATTAAATTAGGAGTTTTTTCTAATTTTTCTTTATTACTATCCAGAAAATTATCTATTACTGCTTTATAAGATCTGTCAAATGTTTGTAATGGTAGGTACAAAGTACTATCTGTCTGTTTTTGTGCAGATACAGGAAACCTGTTTTCTTCTTGGATTAAACTATCTGACTTAACATGTATTTTTCGCCAGCCTGCTATATTATTTATACTAATATCAATGTCTCGTAATGATTCTAAAGAATGATGTTTATCGTAGTAAAAATAATCGTATTGTTTCTTTGAATTTTGTTTCAATTCAAATTTCACATCACCTCTGTTCCAGTATTTCTGATGAGTATTCCAAAGGACTCCGATATAGTCATGTAAAATATTTCTATCTTCCAGAACTATGCATGTATCTTCTTTATTAACATAGACGCCTTCTATACCCCTCTGTAGTTCTTCTAGATATCGGCTTAATTGTTTACTGTCTAAATATTTATTTTCCGCAACAATGCCAAACAACGCTGCTTTTTCTTTTTCGGACATTTTCCCTATCGAATGTCTTAACCCTAAATAATCAATATTAGTATGCTTGTCTTCGTAAGCTGTTATATATGCATCAAGTAAACGAGCGCAATTGTAATTTTGATACCTTTCTTTTTTTGCTTCCTTTAATAACTCATTATACAATTTATCTAATACAATTCCATTTGTCTTTTTTTTATATTGATAACCTGCATAATTATTACTTAATATTTCATCTAATAACTTCAAATTTTCTTGACAATCACATGTATTCTGTGCCTGAGAAAAGAATGCCAACAATAGTAAAAAAAACAGACTTTGAATTCTCCTCATAGTATCGTTAAGGTTTAGATAGTTAAGATTTACAAACATACAAAAGAATTAAAAGTAATTCTATCCTAAAATCGATAAACTAAAAATTATATTACTCTTTAACTTCAAGATATCGAAAAACAAAGAAAGCTGCCCTGTTTAAACAAGGCAGCTTTCTAATTATATTTCACTTTCTCATTGCACAGGTGCTATCTCTTCGTTATAAAGAGCTTTAACTTGTCCTTCAATTAAAGCAATATTGTAAAATTTAATTTCATCCATTGCTCCTTCAAAATGATCCCATGATGTTGGAGTATCCCATCCTGACCATGTCCATGATGCTACTGCTTCATCGTAAGTAGTTGCAGTACCTATCATCAAAGGTAATTGTTTATTAAGCGGTGAAGCAAAAGGAGGCATATGTGCACCTCCGAGATTCGGCTTGGTGGTACTTGTCCATTCTTTAGTCAATCGTCCGTTTACATAGAACGATAATTTCTGACTGCTAAGATCTAGTGAAACCACTACATGAGCCCATCTACCGGGTGCTACCGATTGATCGTATTCGTTATCGGCATCAGTAAATCCCTGAGTAGTCTGAACAGTAAAGAATGCTTTACCTTGTTCCTGTATCTGGAATTTCCAGTTGTTCCAATAATTTAACGAAGCAACATAATTTCCGCCTTTTGTAACATCGGGTTTCAACCAAACAGCAATACTTAATTGTTGTCCTAAGAAATCAGCAGGAGCATAATTAGGTATTTCCAAATGCGAACCGTTTTTAAAATGGATAGCTTTGCCCTTCACTCCATCCACAAATTCAGGCATCGTTAATGTCGGGAATATCTTCGATGGCCCGGCTGTTAAGTTGGCAGTAAGTTTTTTCATACCATCACTTACAAGAGATGATCCTTCACCTTCGTCAAAAGCCCAACCTGCAATAAGTGCTTCAGCAGGAATCCCCAGAAGTTTAGAACGCAGAAATCTGTTTTGGGCTTCCCTAAGATGAATAGTCATATTTATTATTTCCTGACTTGATAAACCTCCTTGTGATAATACACCTTGAATAGTAGTTAGTGTTTCCTTAAACTCATCTAAGCTTACTTGTTCAAAGTCTGTAGGAGCAGCTGTTTCCCAAAGAGTGAGAGCCGCTGCCAGTTCTGCTTTCAACTCCGTAGGGTCTCCGAGCACGAAAACTTCTTTATCATCGCTGCTACATCCTATTAATAGTGGAAATATAAGCAGTAACGATATTGCCCATACACCAATTTTGTACAATTTATTCTGTTTCATAACCTGTTTCTTTAAAGTTATTTAATACCATGATTAGAATCTAATTCCTTTTGCGGAAGAGGGAAATAATAACGGGGAGATACCCACTTGAAATTAGGTCCTAAAGCTGCTGTTGCAACTTCTTGCCCCCATCTCATCAAGTCGAAGAACCGATGAAATTCGAATCCGAATTCTCTGCGGCGTTCCGTATAAATAGCTGATCTCATTTGAGCTTGGCTGACTGCTTTTACTTTATCCAGCCCTGCTCTTGCTCTTACTTTGTCGAGAGATTTAACACCTTCCGAAATATCACCTTTTTCGGTATATGCTTCGGCTTTCATCAACAAGATATCAGCATAACGCATATAAATATAAGACAGTCCGCCATCGCCTTTAGTTCCCCATGGAACCTCCGATGCAGGTTGATTGTGTTTTCTGATCAGATAACCTGTTGTACTCCAGGTAGGATCGAAAGGCTCACCGTTTACCCAATCGTGACCGTCTCGACCGATAGAAATATCTAAACGGGGATCTGTTTTTCCATCAATTGTAGTTTCATCAAAAGAAGCTACATAGCTGGCAGTAGGTGCATTGGTATAATATCCGTTTTCCGCCAGAGGAGCAAACCATTGGTTCAATGAATTTCCTACTCCCGGATATTTGTTACTCATATGACGAACTGCAAATACCACTTCTTTGCTATTCTCTGCTCCAAGTTTAAACAAGGTAGCATAGTTAGGCTCTAAATCATAACCTAAAGGCTCAATGTTATTCACAATAGTTGCAATACTTTCGTCCCATTTTTTTTGATAGAGTTGTGCTTTAGCCAATAATCCAAATACCGCTCCTTTGGTTACCCTGCCGGCTTTGGTTGCATCATAGCTCGCCGGTAAAACAGCGGCAGCTTCTTTCAGGTCTTTCTCAATTTGGGCATATACATCAGCCACTTCACTCAATCCTAAATTCACATTGGAGGTAGTAGTTGGTGTCAATCGCAAGGGAACTTTCCCCCAAATATTTACCAGATTGAAGTAATAATATGCCCTGAGGAACTTTGCCTCTGCTATCATTTGTTGCTTTGTAGCATCATCGATACCCGAACCGTAGACTCCTGTAATAAGATTGTTGGCACGGCTTATACCTTCATAGGTAAATTTCCAATAAGTAAATAAAATACCATTAGATGATTTAACTTCAAAGTTATCGATAGAAGTCATATCTGCCTGATCACCCGGATTTCCGCCTTTTACGGCATCATCCGAAGCAATATCACCAAATACCCATATCATATTCGATGAGGTGGTAAAACTTAAGTTATTATAAACACTTGTCAATACAAGATCGGCTTCATCGGCGGTATTGAATATATTCTCGGAAGTATATTCGCCTTCCAGTTGTTCATCTAAGAAGCTTTCACATGATGTGAAAAGAAGGCTTCCGGCTAATGACAATATAAATAGATATTTTTTCATGTCTGATTATTTTTTAATAATAAATAGATCTGAGACCTTAAAAAGTCAGATTTACACCCAATGTAAAAGTCTTAGCTACCGGATAAGTACCCCAGTCGATACCGTTTGACCTATCGCCTTCACCCGAAGCATTAGCACTCACTGTCATTTCAGGATCGAGTCCGCTGTATTTTGTGAATGTCAATAAATTGGTAGCACTTCCAAAAACTCTGAAATTACTGATCAATTTGGATTTAAGAGCAAAAGTATATCCGACCTGTAAATTCTTTAATCTTAGATAAGATGCATCCTCTAAAAAGCGAGAAGAAACCATTACATTATTCGATTTTGCATTCCACGAAGCTCTCGGATGTGTATTAGATGTACCTTCGCCTCTCCAGTAATTATCGTAATAATCTTTTGTTACATTAAAACCACGGTAGAATCCTTCGGTCTCATGGCCGATCTGATTGTATATTTCATTTCCGAATGCTCCTTGAAAGAAGATGGATACATCCCAATTGCTCAGGTTTCCTTGCAGGTTTAATCCCAGCGTTTGATTTGGAATAGAACTGCCGATATGTCTTCTGTCTTTTTCATCAATTACACCATCTCCATTTAAATCTTTGTACTTTACATCCCCGGGTTGAATATTCGCTCCTTGATAAGCAGATCTTACAATCTCCGATTCATTTTGAAAGATTCCATCCATTTCATATAAATAGTATGAACCTAGAGAATAACCCTCTTCGATAAGCTTTGCATCGATACCGGTATCCACACGTCCTCCTGAAATAGGAGCATTCACTTTTAGTACCTCATTTTTCAAATATCCCCAATTCAGGGCGATAGAGAATCCTGCGTTCTTATATTGTTTTCTCATATATACTTCGAGATCGACACCTTCGTTCAATATCTCTCCGCTATTCATCCAAAAAGGAGCTGCATTTCCTATTGACGGAGGAAGTGGAGCCTTAATAAGCAAATCCTTGGTTACTTTGTGGTAATAATCGGCACTAAAGCCATATTCACCATCCAAAAATGCCATATCCAAGCCCAGATTTAACTGCTTACTGGTTTCCCATTGCAAGTCGGTGTTACCTAATTGAGTCTGAGTATATCCTAAAGAGGGATTGCCTCCGAAAGGATAATTGGCATAAGGCATAAATTTGTCAACAAAGGCATATAAGCCTATCTCCTGATTACCTACCGCACCCCATCCGGCTCTCAGTTTCATCAAATTAACAACAGGAGTAAGAGGTTTGAAAAACTCTTCTTCATTTACATCCCATCCGGCCGACAGGGCGTAGAATGTACCCCATCTGTTTCCTTCGGCAAAACGAGAAGATCCATCATGGCGTATTAAGGCTGACAAATAATATTTATAATTATAATTATAATCTACTTTGCCAAAGAAAGATAACAATGACGATGCATAATCCGCACTATATTGTAGCTCTCCATCTTTATTTGTTCCTCCATCTTTACTTGTTCCGTTATAACGGATAGCTTCAGTACCGATCATTGAAGTCAAACGGTGTGCTTCATTGAATGTATGAGTATTGCTCAATACCGAATTCAGAGTCCAACCCAGCTCTTCATTGTTGTTAAAAGATCTACTGCTCGGATTATTTATACGGTCACCTGTACCCCATGTGCGATTATAGGCACTCAGTTCGCTCTTCTTATAATCTATACCAAAATTGTTATTCCAAATAGTATTATAGGGTAACTTAACTTCTACATTTAGTTTACTTAATACCATCGTTTCATCTCGTTTACGATCTGCCATTTCAGCAACTCCTAAAGGATTATAGCCTTCACCGAAGAAAGTATCATACATCGGATGTCCAAAATATTCGCTTGGTTTATCTACAAACTTACCGCTCTTGTCATACACAGGTATTGCCGGATTACGCATAAACGCATATCTTACCACACTACCACCTTCACTATTTCCATATCCGTCACCCGAACTAGGAACAATATCTGTTGTAGATTTTCCTGCATTTGCAGATAAACCTATTTTCAGCCATTTGGTTGCCTGATAACCTAGATTAGTACTTCCTGTAAATTTCTCAAACTTACTGTTCTTAATAATCCCTTCCTGATTATAATAACTACCCGATGCTAAGTAATTAAACTTATCATTTGCACCGCTTACCGACACATCATGTATAGTCATTAAAGCGGTTTGAAAAACTTCTTCTAAATGATTTACATTTGCAAAATCATCTCTCAGCCATTTTCCCTCAAGAAGTTCCCTCCCGTCGTTTTTAGCAGCAGCATTGTATATATTTATGTATTGAGATGTATTTGCCATTTCAGTTAAACTGCCATGAACCTGTGCACCGAATTGTCCGTTATACGACACTTTAGCTTTTCCTTTTTTACCCTTCTTGGTAGTGATTAGTACAATCCCGTTATTGGCACGAGAACCATATATAGCTGATGCCGAAGCATCTTTAAGTACCGAGATACTCTCAATATCGGTAGGTATTACCGAGTTCAAACCATTGCTGGCAGGAATTCCATCGATGATATACAAGGGATCATTAGATGAGTTGATAGATCCTGCTCCTCTGATCCGTATAGTAGCTCCCGAACCGGGTGCTCCACTTGTATTGGTTACCTGTACACCTGCCACCCGACCTTGTAAGGCTTCGGTTGTATTTGAAACAGGCAATTGAGTAAGTTCCTTTGATTTTACATTCGTCAAAGAACCCAAAACCTCACGTTTCTTTTGAGATGTGTAACCCACTACAATTACTTCATCCAGTTCGGAGTCCGAAAGAAGTTTCACATTCAAGGTACTTGCGTTTTGAACTGTCAGCACTTGCGATTTGTAACCAACATAAGAGAACGATATACGATCTCCTTTTACATTCAGGGTATAGTTACCATCCAAGTCACTTGCCGTGCCGTTGGAGGTTCCGGGTTCCTGTATTGCAACCCCAATGAGGGCTTCTCCGGTAGCTGCATCTGTAACAACTCCCGATATTGTTTTTATCTGCTGAGCCAATAAGGTAATACTGGTCAACGATAAAAACATGATGAATAATGCTTTTTTTAACATGGTTTATTTAGTTTAAGTATCGTGATATATTCATTTTAATACTAGATAAATAAAAGGTATTCAAACCTTATTGGTATGAAATTGTATATTTTCCATCTGCTATTATTTTACCATTCGCTACTGCCAATTTTGTTCCGGCAGGAAGAACGACCAAAACACGGGCATCGTTTCCACCAATTTTAAAATCGGATGCCGATGAAATATTCTTCGAGACATATTCTTTAGCAACAATATCGAATAGGTCAACAGGTTGCTTTGTTTCGAAACGCACCGTTTTTTCTTCGTTATGAGGATTGTAATACAGGTATGTTGGGAATTGACGTTCGGCATAAAAATCCGTTACATTGCAATTCAATTGTAAAATACCTTCCACATTGGTTTCTCTCACCATTGCACCGAAAATACCCATAGGAGACGAACTGTATACGCTGAACATACTTTCTGTCGGATTGCCTTTTGCCCATTTCGGACCATCACCAATAGCCACAGGCTCTACACCTTTGAGTTCGGGTTTGCCATAATCATCTGCCTTGCGTAATCCTTCGTACGAAATATTGTTGTCGGTCAGATTCTTCAATTCAGGAGCCCATTGGTGTTTATCGTCAATATTCTGAGGAAAAAACAAACGGCTTGCATTTACATTATTCAGCATCCATTTACCGATTGCTTTTGCATATTGAGGTTGGTATTTGACCATTGGCACAAAAGGCCACGCAGGTTTGATACTATTCATCCCGAAAGCATAACCTCCGCCATCGGTAATACTACCTTGCAGACCATTTACTTCATAATCGCCCCATTTGCCAACAATGATACCCCATCCATAACGTCCATCAGGGTTTGTACAACCATCGAATGTCCAGTCAAGTAATTTCTTAACATCGTAGTTTGTTCCTTCCGTTGCGTTCAGATAAGCTGCAGTATAGGCACCGAGAGGTAATAATATTTCGTAAAAACGACTTTCTTTCTGATTTACCAATGCTTCAACAGCACTTTTAGCATGCTTCAAATAACGAGGATCGCCAAACTTATGATATGCACAAAGCAATACATAGGCATGACCTCCTGCTGCATCTTGTTGCAATGGAATATGATTTACCATACCTTTCATCTGCGCATAATCAAAGTATGAATAATCGTAATTACCATTCAAAATAGAGTCTGCTTTTACGAACTGTTCCGCAACCGTACGTTGAATTTGTTCAGCTCCTTCCACATTCGGGAATACATCCGAAACGGCATAGAATAAAGCATTCGGAAATACATCATACCACCAATCTCTGCCATATCCGCCACCCAACATAGCTACTTTGGGGTTGGTGTTGTTCATCACAATATTCCAACCGTTTTCGGTATTGAAATAGTTCTGAATCATTTTCACATAGTTATAACCATCCTGATTGGTTTTGTCAATACCCACAAGTCCTGCTCCCAAAAGAGCAGCCAGAGAGTTTAGACTTTCATGAAATTCGCCGTTATTGGCATCTTTTCCTTGACGTACATCTTTCAATGCAGTATATAAACCGAATGTAGTTTGATCTACATTGCGTCGGCTGTCGTCTAACCAGATGAGGTTACCTACTTCACTTTTATTATTCCAATCGAAAGTGAAACGGTCGAAAGACTTCGCTTTCGCTTCCCAATCGATAATTTTGTATGGACTAGGCATATTCGGCATAGAGTCTACACGTGCAATAGATACCTGTGCGACCTTCGTCCCGAATGATTCGCTTTTGGTATTCGAACACGATATAAACGAAGCCAAAACAAATAGACCTAATAGATACTTAGTTTTTTTCATTTTCATCAATCATATTAGTTTGCTTAATAATATTCTTTGCCAGAGGATAAGAGATAAGCTGCAATGCGGCTACTATTATAAGGGCATATTTAAGAGCGAAATCTTGAGATACGCCATATGCCAGAAAAATAAACAGGATTAAACCCGATGCTCTCCCCAAAAACAATCCAAACTCGTGGCTAAGGATATAGGCATACTTATTTCTGCCTTCTATTTTAGACACAGTATCAATTGTTTTCATCATAATAGGGAAATACGCCAAGTCGAACAACGGTTGGAAAAGAACCTTACACAACACAAAAACAATAACTCCTACTGCCGAGAACAGAACACCATTAAACAGTGTACCTATAAAGAAGAGGAGCAATCCGGCTGTAAATATTTTCAGCCTGTCTTTGGGTTGAGCCACACGTCCGAGGATATATACAAGAACCGCTGTTAAAGCACCACTTAAGCCCTGTATAAGCCCAAGTGAACCTTCGTTGCCCACCAGTTTCATAATCAGAATTGCAGGAGCTGTTACCAGGAAACCCTGCACCATTCCTTTAAGAGAAGACAACACTAGCATCTTTCTCCATAGAAGGGTGAAACGGAAATAGATAAAGTCTTTTTCGATAGGGTTCACGAATTTACCTCTCCACAACACGATTGTTGCAAGAATAGTTAACCCGATTACAGCCATTGTTACTACCTGATACGCCAAATTAACATCAAAAGCTATACCTAAAACACTTACTCCATCAATCTGACTTAGGAATGCACCGATAATAAGCGGTACGGATATAGAGGCTATCGAAAAGAAGAAAGATTCTAATCCAAAGAAATAATTTCGGTTATCGTCAGTCGTATTATTCAATGTCAACAGGTATCTGTTTGTCCAGAAGAAACCGGCAGCCGCACCCATCGAAAAGCCTGCAATACCCAATTCCATAAATCCGAGGGATTTAATTGTCATCATTGCATACATAGATAGACCACTAACAAGTATACCTGCTGCATACAAAGTCTTAACATTAACTATCCGTAACAAATAGCCATTGAGGCAAGAGGTAAACACAATACCCACATACATAAACAATTGGTAGAAAGCCACAGATATAGGATCGCTTGTATTACGCATAATATAAGCACCTATAAATATCTCTACCACAGGCAGTACAAGAGCATATAACATATTTGTCATCAGCAGGGTACGCATATTGGGTTCCTGCTGCTTGAAAAACAAATATTCTGATTTTAATTTATTCATTTTCTTTTAGTTGACAAGTAGACTAGTTAACGAGTAGACAAGTCTTGTTTACTCGTCTACTTGTTAACCCGTTAACTATTTATTGCTTTAATGATTTTAATATCTCGGAAATTGAAAATTCAGCACCACAGATAACTTCGTCACTAGCTCCGTAATACATCTTGATTGTATCACCTTCTACTATATGACCATTTGTGAATACTACATTTCCAAAGAATCCGGTTTGTTCGTACTCTGCAATAGGTTCCATAATAGGTTCTTTGCTACGGGCAAGTACTTTTGACGGATCGTTCAAATCCAATAAAAGAGCACCCAAGCAATAACGGTGATTGTAGTCAGCTCCGTGATAAATTTCCAACCAACCCTCTGAGGTTTTGATCGGGGCAGCTCCTGCACCTACACGGGCACAATCCCACATACCTTCGCGAGTGGTTGCAATACATTTGTGACCTCCCCAATGTAAACGGTCGGGCGATGAGGACAGCCAAATGTAATTACCTCCCAATTCGGGGCTACTTGGACGGTGTAATGCAAAATATTTACCGCCTATCTTTTCTTCAAATAATGCACAATCTTTGTTATGCGGAGGGAAAATCATGCCATGACGGGTATAGTTTTTCCAGTCTTTAGTATGTATCAATCCTACACCTACGGCAACGGAAGAAACTTCGGTGAATGTCAAGAAAAATCCGTCTTCGGTAGTTGCTACACGGCAATCTTCAATGCCGAAAGCCTCTAATTCTCCTTCTCCGAAAATAGGAGGATACTCTGCTTCTTCCTTAAAGTGAATACCGTCTTCGCTCGATACTAAACGTAAATAAGACATGGTAGTCAAATAGTTCTTTCCATCGTATTTAATGACACGAGGATCGGAAGCATCCAATTTAGGATCATCTTTTCCAAACGAAACAACTTCTATTTTACCTTCTTTATTATATACCGGAAAACTGATAACATCGTCTTTTTGTGTAGGGCGTTCCGCTACACGAAGCAACAACCATGTCTTTCCGTTGAATTTAAAAACTCCCGGATTTAATAGACAGGTTATTTCCATTCCATTAATTCCGGCTTTAAGGTCTGCCGGTTTTAATAATGGGTTCTGAGTAAATCTTTTTGCAATATCCATTTCTTTTATTCTTTATGTGGTTAGTTTATTTTGTTATTCTTTGAAACAAAGCTATAGTGAACGCTTTCGCATAAGGTGTACTATATTATCAAAAGGGTATACAGGTGCTTTACAACATATTTTCTCTGTTTTTCATCAAATCTCAGACCTTAATGCCGGTAAATAATAAAGCTGTTTGATTTGAGGTCTTTGCTTCCCATTAATACAGTAGCACCTATTGGTAGGGTTATGTCTTTTTCCGAACCAAAGTTTATTACGACTGTGATTCTATCACCTTTGAAAGATCGTGTAAATGAAATTTGATCGTCTTGATATTCGAGATTATCATAATCTCCATATTGCAACACCTTTTCACTGTTTCGAAGTGCTATGAGCTTTTTATAGGTATTGAGAATAGAATTTTCTTGAGATATAAATGCCTCTACGTTTATCGTCTTATAATCCGGATTAATTTTAATCCACGATTTTTCATTGGAGAATCCGGCAAAAACATCTCCATTCCAATGCATAGGACTGCGTGATTTATCTCGATTATGCTCGTTTCCTATAACGAGTGCCTCATCCGGAGTTTTGCCTTCATTAAGTGCCAATTGATAATGAGTTCTGCCTTGAATATCGACCATTTCATCGAAGTTCTGAGCAATAATATTACGCATCCCGATTTCTTCACCGTAATAAATAAATGGTACTCCCTTTGCGGTAAGCATTAATGCAGCCAATGCTGTAGCACGATCCAGATCGCCACCTGCCAGACGATCCAACATTCGGGGCATATCGTGACTACCGAAAAACAAAGTCGGATAATTGCTCATGTTTTCTTCCATGCTTTGTAATTCATCAAAAATGCGTTGGGCAGAAAATTCCGCAATACTTCCAAAATTGAAATTGAAAACCACATCCAATAAATCCTGAGATTGGTATTGCTTTAATACCTCGATTTTATCGCTTCCTATCTCACCTACAATAAAGCGGTTATCGTATTCGCTTCCTGTCGACTTTATAATCCGCATAGCACCTTTTACACCTTTCTGATTAATGTCGTTTATGTGATCCTGTTGTCCGTCTTTCAAAGGATTATCAACTGTAATTCCATCGGTAGTTAAAAAATTGATAACATCTAACCGAAATCCGTCCACACCTGCATCAAGCCAAAAACGAAGAATATTTTGAACCTCCGCAACCACTTTCGGATTTGACCAATTAAGATCAGCCATTCTTGCATCGAACTTGTGGTAATAATATTGATCGGTCAAACTGTCTTTTTGCCATGCTGTACCTCCGAAAAATGATTCCCAATTGTTGGGTTCGTCTTTCCATATATAATAATCACGGTATGGATTGTCTTTCGATTTTCTGGACTCCTGAAACCATTTGCAATCGGTAGAGGTATGATTGAGAACCATATCTATGATTACTTTAATCCCTCTTTGATGGGCTTCGTACAAAAAAGTATCAAAATCGGCTTTAGTGCCATAAGTAGGGTCTACTTCGTAATAATCGGCAATATCATAGCCGTTATCTACTTTGGGAGAAGTAAGAAACGGGGTAAGCCAGATGCCTTTTACTCCTAACGATTGTAAATAATCTAACTTATCGGTCATTCCCTTAAAATCACCATACCCATCACCATTACTATCCGCATAGCTGGGCATATATATTTGATAAAAAACGGATTCTTTCCACCATTTTTCGTCAACTGTTGTTTCTTGAGCAATACCTGTATTGGTGTTTATCATCAATAGAAGCAGGATTGTACAATTCAATAAGATAGATTTCATAAATAAAATTTGTTTCGGGCAAAACTAAAACTAACGCCTACAGATAGGGTGTACTATATTATCAAAAGAGTATACTGGTGCTATACAACATGTTTTCAGTTATTTTTCGTAGTTTTGTAAAGACTACTTTTGGAAAGAAACCAGAATAATATCTATGAAATATTCATCAAAAATATTCTCTATAAAATTCTTTATCGGAGTGTTATTACTAACCTTCTCCCTGCATATATATTCGTCAAACGTTGTGAAATACATCTCGAATATTAATGGATTATCAAATAATTCGGTTAACTGCATTTTCGAAGATTCGGAACATACTGTATGGATTGGCACATGGGATGGGCTGAATGCTTATAATGGACGGGATATTAAAACATTCCGATACAATAAAAACAATAAGTATTCGATAAGTAATAATATTATACGTCAGATAACAGAGCAGAATACCAATTACCTATGGGTTGCCACCGATTACGGGGTTAATCGGTGGGATAGAAAAACTCAGAATTTCACTAATTATTTCTTCGGTTCGGATCATAAAGTTCCTAAGCAAGAAAAATCGTTTATGCTTGGTTTAACTTCGTCAAAAGGAGTAATTTGTTTTGTAAAGGAGCAAGGTCTATTTTATTTTGACGATCAGGCTCAACAATTCAAACCTATAGATACTCAGATAGATGGGGAAGTAAAGGATTTTCTGATTGATAATAACGATAACGGGTATTTCCTGCTTAATAACGGCAAGATCGAACAATATCAGATCGATCAAAAGAGTAATAATAGTATTTCATTTACCAATCGTAAAGAGATAAAAAACGATGTGTTTACCGACAGAATCTTTTTTTCGGAAAACAAGTTGATTCTGACCTCCTCAAATGGTCTATCGATATTGGATGAGTCGTTATCAACTATAAAGCACCTCGATTTCAATCTTTCCAAAGCTATTTCGCAAGCCATATATCATAAAAATATATTGTATATAAGTTTCTATGAAGGCGGATGTCTCAAATACGACCAAAAAGAAGACAAACTTTCCGATGTCGAGGGTGTGTCTGATCGGGTTCCGATATTTACCATGTATTTCGGCAATCAGGATATTCTGTGGATAGGAAGCGATGGACAGGGAATATTGCAGGTTTATGAATATGCTTCTCCTTTTCATACCGTAAAGACTAACCACCCTGTGAGGAGTTTCTGTCAAAATTCGGATGATGATATATTGATCGGAACTAAAGGTGATGGTATAAAAATCCTGAACAGACAAACAGGCAAAATATCTGATTATAAGAATATCAGTAATGGATTAATCTCCAATTCGGTATATTCTATAAAAAGAAACAAAGCAAATGATATATTTATCGGCACAGAAGGTGAAGGTATTAATATCCTCCATGCAAAAAATAATCGTTTACAGAAATTAAATATACCAACACGATTCCCAGTCTTTAGAGCAATTTATAGTATTTACTTTTCTAATAACGATTCACTGCTTTGGTTGGGAACTTCGGGGTATGGTTTAATAAAAATCAAACTTAACAAAGTAAATGATGAGTATGTTGTGGAAGACTTAGAACAATATATTTCGTCCGATCAACGAAAATCATTAAACAATGATGTCATTTATACTATTATCCCTTCGGGTAATAAAAACGAGCTTTGGTTTGGAACCAGAGGTGCAGGCTTAAATAAGGTAAATACCAGAAATGGTACTTTTGAGAATTTCGAAGACGCACATAGTGATATTTCTCTTACCAATAACGATATATTATGTTTGCTAAACAGTAGCGATAATAATCTATGGATAGGCACAAGCTACGGATTGAATCGATTGGAAACTGAAAACAATCCGAAACAGATATTTCAGTACACTGAAAACGAAGGATTAAGCAATAATACGATTCATGGAATACTGGAAGATAATTCCCGGAATATCTGGGTGAGTACCAATCTGGGAATTTCGCGAATAGATTCGTCTTCGGGTAAGATTGCTAATTATACTCTCATTGACGGATTACAGAATGACGAATTTTCCGATGGTGCTTATTTTAAAGACAAAGACAATAATCTCTATTTTGGCGGGGTAAGCGGATTTAGCTATTTTAATCCCGAAAATATACAATTACGTAATTTCGATCCTATATTAAGTCTTAGCAGTTTAAAAATCTACAATACCTCTCTGAATATCAATGAGAGAATCAAAGATGGGGTTTTACAACTATCTTATGAAGAACGTTATGTTACATTCTCGTTTATTGCAACTGACTTTATCAACAACGAAAATTGCGAATACGCTTATCGCCTATCCAATTATACCGAAGGTTGGATTAATAACGGAAATAATCCGAATATTGTTTTTGCTAAACTTCCTTCAGGGAAATACAAATTGGAAGTAAAGGCTACTAATGGAGATAAGGTATGGAGCAAAAACATGTACGAACTTCAAATAAATGTAGCGCATCCTTGGTGGCTTAGTACCATAGCTATATTACTTTATATTTTAGTGGCACTTATAGCCTTGTATGTGACTCAATCGGTAATTAAGAACCGTATCAGGCTCAACAGAGAATTATTTCTTAAAAAAATAGAGAAAGAACATCAACAAAAGGTATACGAATCAAAACTGAATTTATTTACGAATGTAGCTCATGAATTCTTTACTCCGCTAACGCTTATCTATGGTCCTGCACAACATTTGCTCGAAAGCGTAAAACTGGATAGCTATACCAAGAGGTATATTCAAATCATAAAAAACAACGCTGAACGGATGCAAAAACTCATTAATGAATTGATGGAGTTTCGCAAAACAAAAACAGGACATACCCCCTTGCATCCCGAAACTATCGATATAAAGTTACTGACAGATTATGTTTCCGACAATTATATTGAGATGGCTCAGGAAAACAAAATAGACTATCAGGTAACGGTAAATAATACATCTACAATCGATACCGACAGGGATTCCTTGGAGAAGGTATTTTTCAATCTGTTCTCCAATGCCTTTAAATATACTCCCCGAAACGGATATATTCATGTAAACGTATGGCAGGATGCCGAACACGAAAACACCTTGAATATGACCATCCGAAATTCAGGAAAAGGGCTTACCGATAGTCAGATGTCTGAAATATTCAATAAGTACAAAATATTTGACGACACTCCTAAAGTGCAAAGTGCAGTAAGTACGGGCATTGGCTTAAATCTGACAAAGGGATTAACCGAATTGCTCGGAGGTAAAATTACAGTATCCAGTAAACAGGGTGAATCGGTACAATTTACTTTGGTTATTCCACCTCTATTGAAGGAAAAACCAAATGTGGTAAACGAAGAGCCTTCGACAGTCCTTCAAAATAATTATTCGTTGAATATACAATCTAACAAGAAGGTCTCAATTCTTATTGTTGAAGATGAAAGAAACATAACCGAGTTGCTCAAAGATATTCTGACACCATATTATACTACCCAAGAGGCTGTAGACGGCGAAGATGCTCTGAATCAAATAGAACTTAACCGACCTGATATTATTATCAGCGACATTATGATGCCCAATCTGGATGGGATAACGCTTATAGATCGTTTGAAATCGAATCCTAAAACGGCACATATCCCCATTATCAGTATTTCGGCAAAGAACACGATAGAAGACCATATCAATGCGTACAAACACGGAGCCGATTTGTATATCAGCAAACCATTCCATCCACGTCATGTATTGTCGACTATCGAGAATCTGATCAATAAACAAGCAACTTTAAAAGAATACTTCAATTCAACTATCTCGTCGGAGGTGGTACGAGACGGTATAACCATGCATCAGGAAGGTGAGAAGTTTCTGGAGGACATAATCTCATTTATAGAAAACAGTATGGATGATGAATCTCTTAATCCCAACTCTATTGCCGACTTCTTAGGTATAAGCAAAGCTACTCTTTACCGGAAACTAAAAGAGCTTACAGATAAGACTCCCAGTGAGTTTGTTAGAACAATACGACTTTCACATGCTTCAAAGCTACTTAAATCGACACGGTTGACTGTATCCGAGATTATGTTTAAATCGGGGTTCACTAACAAATCATACTTCTATCGTGAGTTTGCAAAGCAATATGAAATGTCTCCCAAAGAATATCGGGATGCTAATAATGCATCGACCTGAACCTTTCTATGTGCTTTTGAGAATGATGAGACAGTTCAATAATCAGTCGAAACCATTAAGTAGTCTTCTTATAAGGTAATATCTTGATGAACATTGTATAACAAATCGGTGTTTAATCTTAGAATAAATAGAAAACCTTATGGAAATAGCACTGATATTTACGGGTGCGCTGATATTTTTCTCGCTGATATTTAATGCTTTGTTTGAAAAGACAAGAGTACCTAATGTGCTCTTCCTCCTTTTTGTAGGTCTTTTGATAGGTCCTGTTTTCAACCTTGTCAGCCCTGAAGATTTAGGGCGATTGGGTAAGATTTTCACCACAATAACCCTTATTGTCATCCTCTATGAGAGTGGAACACGCCTAAAATTCGAAGGCATAGGCACAGCTATCGGACCGGCAAGCTTACTCACAATCTTTAACTTTCTGGTTCCCGTTGCAGTGGGCATGGCAGTAGGTTATTTTGGCCTTGGACTCGAGTTGTTACCCAGTGCATTTCTGGGAGCTTGTGTCGGTAGTATTTCTACCCCTATTATATTACCTATGCTGAGGCAACTGAAACTGGGAAAGAAAGCCGAAAACGTAGTCTTCCTAGAATGTGCACTGAGTGACATTGTCTGTTTAATAGGAGCATTGGCGCTGCTTGATGCAATGGATAGCGGTTCATTTAGTATCTCCGATACTATAAAACATATGGCAATTTCACTTCTCTTCGCCACCTCTATAGGTCTTGCTGTCGGCTATTTTTGGACGAATATACGGCGTTATGTAGTAACCAAACTTAAAAACAGCATGTTTACCTCTTTTGCTCTGGCATTTATGCTTTATGGATTCTGCGAGCTATTAGGTGTCAATGGGGGTATGGCAGTATTGTCATTCGGATTTATTTTGGGAAATATAAACGACCTGTCGGATATCCTCGAAAAACGATCATCTCTTGGTAAAGATTTTATCAAACGTAAAAATCCGATGCTGTTAATGGAAGATGAAAGAAACTTTTATTCGGAAATAGCATTTATTTTTAAAACATTCTTTTTTGTATATATAGGCATGAGTATAAGGCTATCCGAGTCCGAGCACATAGTCATGGGAATCCTTTTTATATCACTTATGTTTATTGTACGGATACCCTCTATCGCTCTTTTTTGCAGGAAAGGATATTCACCGAGAGACAGAAGGATAATGAGTATCCTCAACCCAAAAGGCTTGGTTTCTGCGGTATTGGCTTCGATGCCCTTACAGCTCGCTGTTACTGAACAGGAAATACGTACCGGGGAAGTAATACAGAATATAGGCTATGCAAGTGTTATGTTTAGTATTATTATTTTCAGTTTACTAATATTTCTAGTTGAAAAGTTTGACAAAAAAGACAATTCCGACAGAACTCAAAATGAAGGAAATCTTCAGTCTTAGAATAGCATTACAACATAAGTTTATATCATAACAACGAACTATAGATGTAAAAACTATAGTTCGTTGTTATGATATTCAGATATCTCACATGGTACTGCTATTTATCAGCCCATCGGAGGTATATCTATACAACAAAACACTGTCAGATCCCGAAGTTTATCGCTCAGCGATTTACCTCCGTAAATTTCACTATTTTCCGATTGGCTGATTTCCTCTAAGCCCAAAACTCTTTTTGTTTGATCTTTTGTTTTCATAATTATATCATTTATGTATTTTAAGTAATATGAAATATTTATTGCTATATTTTATGATTATAACAGCCTCCATTTGTTATACTGACCAAAGCAACAAAAGGCTCTGAGGGCTTAAAACAACATCATTTGGTCCATAGGGGGAATATTCATACGGCAATATATAAGATCGATTTTAAATCCTCCTATCAGCTCCTTTGGATTAATTTCTTCTAATTTTAATTTTTTCATTCTTGTAATTTTTAATTTTAATAATTGAGGGTAGTACCTTTTATTAGATTGACGTAGGTGTGAACCTATGCGTTCACTTAAATAGGACAGACCCGTAGGTCTGTCCCTACAAATAAAGTATATCAATACTTTCAGTTACTGAGTAATCTAGTTCAAAACCAATCTGCTACCTGACAAGCATTATCCGGTAATTTTGATTGTAGACCTTTTCCTCCTGTTACGATTTTTGTATTTATCTTTTCCATAATTCTATTTTTTTTATATTTAAACTAATCTGTTACTGTGAAATTATTGTAATTACATTACTTTGTCTCTCCCGTCTTGTACAGTCAGGAAACCATCCAGAAAGTCTTGCTTTTCACTTGCTTTCTTCCCTCCGTAGAGTATAGCTGTATTTATCTTTTCCATTTTTTACTTTGTATTTTACATTAATACACTGTAAGCTTGATCTTGCATTGTCATCGGAGGAATGTCTATACAGCATACAATCATGTCATATTTTCTGCCACCGTTTACTTCTGCCGAATTAACTTGTTCCAGCCCTGCCAGGCTTGCATTTCTTGTTTTCATAATTTTTTGTTTTTTATTTATTAATCAATAGTAAAATTCCGGTAAAGAATGAGATAGTCCATCCATTTCTGTTCTGGCGATTGTGATTCTGGCACCACCCAGAATCTTGCTCAAATTGATTTCTTCCATAATCATAAATTGTTTTAATTTTAAATTATTGTTCTTGTAATCTTGAATATGTATATAATATATTTTTCCACTCCATTTTGAAAAACCGGCACATTTGTTGTTTTAGTGCAGTATCTGAATTTAATCGTTCCACTTCACAACCTCCTCCACATAGATTTCTTATCTGGCAATCCCGACATTGTTCGATTGCGTTCAAACTTTTCGACATATACTTCTGCCTTTGTTCTTCAACTATTTCGTAACCGACATGTCCCAATGCTGTATGCTTGTATGGAATCATATTCTGACAGGCATAATATTTTCCGCTCTCATCCACGGTTATACTTCTCCTTCCTGCTTCACAAGCATGTTTCCGTTTCATTTTGTATTTTATAGCATTTAGTTTATTTGCTATTCCTGTAGCATATACGGGCTTATTATTTTTGATTTTCTCAGAAAAAGAATCCATTACTTGCTTCATTCTCCATTCTATCATTTCATAATCTTCTTCTTTGAAAAAAGTATCGTCCGAATTCGATTTATAATCATTATTGATGGTAAAAGAATAAGCATATGGTAAGTGTAAATCTTCGAAAAACTGAAAGGTTTCAAAAAGGTCTAATGTTTGAGGATTGAAAGTGGCTCTTAAGTTCGACGGTATTTTATTGT
Organism: Indolivaga alginatilytica; assembly: GCF_003201355.1. Taxonomy (GTDB): domain Bacteria; phylum Bacteroidota; class Bacteroidia; order Bacteroidales; family Dysgonomonadaceae; genus Dysgonomonas_A; species Dysgonomonas_A alginatilytica. Next base: position 15,514 of record NZ_QICL01000037.1, on the reverse strand, counting down.
CTTTGAGCATCTGTACTCCTTCCATTACTTTATTAAAGCTTCCTTTTCCATTTCTATATACCCTGTTTATATCGTGCTGTTCAAGCGGGCCATCGATGCTGACAGTAACTCTGAAATTGTATTTCTTTAAAAAAGCGATCGAATTTGGAGTGAATAAAGTACCATTCGTATTCAATAAGAACTTGACCTTCTTTCCTGACTCGACAACAATTTTAGTCTCGGCATACTCTACCACTTGTTTTACTAAGCCTAGTTTAAGCATTGGTTCGCCTCCAAAGAAATAGATTGTATATTCTTCAAATAGAGTTCCCTGACCGAGCATATTGTCTATAGCAGCCTTTGCCGTTTCAAAAGACATGGTGTCATAATTTTTCCCTACAATATTGGCAAAGCAATATTTACAAGCGAGATTGCACCCATTGGTTACATTGAGTATTAAAAAGCTATGCGATAATTCATCCTTACTTTCTATCTCTTCTGCATTATCCTTTTGTTGCAAAATGCTGCCTATATTTCTAATCTCATCCTCTGTCAGAAATGTGTCTTTTACATTTTTAGTCTCACAGATTTTCAAATATTCTAAAATCGAAGAATCTGAAATTTTGAAAAATTTTAAAGACTCGGAAAGAAAAAGATATTGGTTTTGTTCTGAATTTATCACCCAATAATCTTGCGGTCTTAACAAAAAAGAGTTTAGTGCTCTGGATCTTATTGTTTTCATATTTTCCTCTTTAAATTCGATTAAAAAAACTTGATAAAAGACTTATTCTTTTTAGCTCGATCTTGCCTTTGAGTATAATACTGTTTTCTATAGAAAAGTGTGTATCTCCGGCTTTTAAAGCATTAGGAACAGGCATATTTAAGTTTGATATATATATCCCTTCCGAAGAGATTAAATACCCGGCAATATCCGAATCAAATGCCAGTAGACAGATATCCCTATCATTCAGAGAAAGAATCAATGGACTGCCTTTCTTAATATTATCATTCAGATTGATATTGTTTTTAATCCGGATCTTTTCGATGATCAGTTTTTCATTTTGCTTTTCGATGATCACTTCACAATCGGCAAATACCGGTATCGTGATAAACGAACAATTGACTAGTATTAACAATGAGAGAATAATGATAAGTGTTATACCTGATCGTATTATGTATGGAGGAATTTTCCCTATAATATTCCTTACTTTTTCACTTCTTAGTTCTATTTTTTCCATATGCTGAATTAATTTCCGAGTTCCAGTTGATTCTTTATTAAGTTGTAGTAGTATCCTTTTATTGTAATCAATTCCTTATGAGAACCAATTTCTACAATCTGCCCTTTATCCAGAACCACTATCTGGTCTGCATTCTGTACCGTGCTTAGACGATGAGCCACCACTAATACCGTTTTCTCTTTATAAAATTCGCTCAGATTATCAACTATACACCGTTCGTTGGTTGCATCCAAGGCATTTGTTGCTTCATCCAGAAATATATAGTTTGGATTTTTATAAACTGCCCGGGCTATCAGTATACGTTGCTTTTGACCTTGGCTCAAACTTCGACCATCTTGCCCTACCACTGTATCGTACTTTGAAGGAAGTTCTTCTACAAATTCATGGATATTCGCCACCTTTGCTGCATATAATAACCTGTTGCAATCTATTTCGTCTTGGGAAACTGCAATATTTTTAGCTATTGAGTCCGAGAAAATATATCCTTCTTGCATAACAGCTCCACAGTTGGCTCTCCACACATTTGTATCCATTTTGTTGATATCGTTGCCATCTACTTTTATACTTCCTTCTTTTACCGGATAATATTGTAATAACAATTTTATTAATGTCGTTTTTCCACTTCCACTGGCACCTACAATTGCAGTTGTTTTTCCGGATGGGATTATAAGGTTAATATCTTTAAGTACCACTTGAGAAGTTCCATTGTAGCAGAAGTTTACATTCTCAACAACAATATCACTATTCTTTATATTCTTGGCGCAGATATCACGTCCCACATTTTCATCGTCTTTTCTCTTGAGCTCGTCAATTCTTTCCAGACTTATTTTTGCATCCTGGATATTATAAATGAATGTCGCAATTGATTCGACGGGTGTCACCAACTGACCGATGATGTACTGTACTGCCAGCATCACCCCCAAAGTCATACTTCCTTCAATGACTGCTGTCGCGGCAAGAAATGTGATCAACACGTTTTTCGTTTCATTTATAAAGAATTTGCCAACGTCCTGTATTTGCTTTTGTTTGAGAAGTGAAACCTTAGTTTCAAATAAATTTGCCTGAGTGTCTTCCCATTCCCATCTTTTTCTTTGTGTATTATTTTGCAGTTTTATTTCCTGCATTCCTGTTATAAGCTGGTATGTTTTATTGTCGTATATAGCTAACTGTTCGAAATTTTTATAATCCAGAATTTTTCTTTTGTTTATAAAAAGCAATAACCAACCGGCATATAAAAGGCTCCCAAGAAAAAACACAATAAATATCTTGATGCTGAATAAGTACAATACAATTCCAAAGATCAGCATACTGCCAACAGAATAAACCACATTCAGAGATTGTACTGTTATGAATTTTTCAACACGGCTATGATCTTGTATCCTTTGCAGAATGTCGCCCACAAGTTTTGTATCGAAGAATGACATGGGCAACCTCATCAATTTTATCATAAAATCGGATAGCATGGATATATTCACCCGAGTGCTTATATGTAATAATATCCAATTCTGAATAAACTCTACTGAAGTCCGGCTAATTAAGAGTACTACCTGTGCCAATAATACAAGATAGATGAATTCAATATTCTGGTCTTTTATTCCGACATCTACAATTGACTGTGTTAAATAGGGGAATAACAGTTGAATGAAACTAACAAAAACAAGCCCTAAAAACAGTTGAACGAAATATTTTTTAAATTTGGTAAAGTAAGGGAATATGGTAGCGATACTGGCTTTCCTATATATCGCTTCTTTTTTCATGGAAACCTGTTCAACGCTTTTTTCCACAACAAGTATTATTCCTTTTTCTTCGTTGTTGGTAGATGTGCTTACCCAGCCATTCTTAAAGTCTTCCGTGTTATATTTGACTAATCCCATAGCCGGATCAGCTATATAAAAAAGCAAGCCTTTTTTTGTCTTTTTAATTTTATAGAGGACCACAAAATGTTCCTGATTCCAGTGGATAATACATGGCAGGACTACTTTATCTACGAGCCGATCCAATGTCAACCGTCCACCTAAAGATTTGAAGCCGAGTTCCTCTAAGGTTTCCGAAATACTCGACAAGGCTACTCCTTCTCTGCTCGGAATACAAACCTCTTTTAGTTGTGGTATAGTGTAGGAGCATCCATAATAATCGGTTATCATCTTTATGCATGCAATTCCACAATCCATAGCATCATGCTGTATACTTACAGGAAACTTTTTCATTGTCCTATTCTGTTAAGTTCTTCTGAGCTTTCTTTGTTCGACTTCGACTTATCCTTGAAAGCATTGAAGCTATATCGGAGTGTTATTCCCACCATGCGGCTGTCTAACCTGACATTTTGACCACTTCTGACATAACCATATTGAGAATTGGTTCTAGGATCTGATTTTCTCAGTAAATCGTTACCGAAAATTGTAGCATCAAGGCGATTTTGTAACATTTTGAAATTAATGGCTGTACTCAAGGCATAGATCGGGCTATATTCGGTGTTAATATACTCATATCTGTTTCTATAAGTGAAATTCAAGATTAACCGGACTTTCTTTTTTACATTGAATATATTAGATACAGCTCCTTGTAGCATTGGGTTGTTCATTCTTATGTCTCCTGTAAGCGAGGGAACTTTATTGTCAGTGTAAGAAAATAATCCGTTAGCTTTAACCATGTACCATCCCCATGAATTATTATAACCAAGATCTAACTTTAGGGTAGATGCTTCTTTGATATTAATTGGAGTGTGAATTAACATTCCGGGAAATTGATCGTCTATAATCAATGCTTGCCCGATCAGGTCTTTGTGAATAGTATATGATGCAGCTAATGCCCAGTTGTTTTTTATTTGTGCTCCTACTTCTATATTATACTCTTTATGAGGATCTGTATTAGGGTTTCCTCTCTGATATACGATAGAACTTATATAGTTGAGGGTCGGATCAAGATCTGTAAATGGAACCCGTGTGATTCTGCTTGTCATATCCAAAGACAGATTTACATTGGAGTTCACCTGATAGTTAAGAGACAAGGAGGGAAACAGATGATAGTCATTTTTATCAAACATTTTTTCGCCGTTCATCTTATAGTCAGACCTGTCGTATTCGAATCTTAATCCGGCTTCGGCATGTAATTCTCCAAATTGTTTTGCCAATGTCATATAGGTAGCATAAACATTATCAGACAGGCGGCTCTTATCATCTATTTTTCGATCCTGAGTTGTAATATCCTGTAGTAAGGATTGTCCTTTATTTCTTATTCCCGAATAGCGAAGACCTGCAGTAAAGTCGTATTCATCGCCCAGTAGTCGATTGTATTCTGCTCTGGCAATAAAAATATCAAAATCGGTCTTGCTGTATAAATGGTCATATGATGTAGAATTGGCATCTATATCTGTTGTATGTATATCTTGTTCTGTGTAGTTACGGTCACTTATATAGTTTGCAAATGCAGTAAATTGGCTGATTGAGTCTATACTCAAAGTATAATCTAAATTTACATCATGGTTGTCGGTTGCCGATTCGCCAAAACGAAATACGGATAGATTACTTATTTCCTTACTTTTAATTACTTCATCACCCCAGATATCAGCATCCTGCCTTTGGATGTCGGTGTGGTATTGTATGCTTAATTTGTTGGATTCATTGATATTATATGTAGTTCCAATAGTGAGTGAATGATCTCTGTTTACATCCTTCATAGTCCCGACTGATGTACTCAGTTGTTGGATATCTCCGAAATTAACATCTTGGAATGATTCGTTCTCTTCTTTATTCCGCTTATCCGAATATTTATACATCAGATAATTATCGAACTTTCCTGTATTGGCATTGATATTTACTCCCTGTGCATGATTGTATCTGCTGTTTAAAACAGACGAATGATATACTTGTGAAGACCAGCTATTATTACTTCTTTTTCTTGTTTTAATGTATATCACGCTACGAAGGTCGGCCTCGTATCTTGCAGAAGGATTCCTGTTTACACTGATCGACTCAATATCGGCCGGCTGCAAAAGCTCAACCTCAGACATTTGTCTTACTTCTTTATTGTTTATGAATATTTGAGGATTGCCCGCTCTCCCCAATACGGATACTGAATTTCCAATCACCTCTACGCTTGGCGCAAAAGCCAGAACATCCATTATCGTTGGCAGGTTTTTTAAATCCGAATTTGCTACATCGAGGGTAAGAATTCCCTTCTCCGACTTCACAATGGGTTTGTAGGCACTTACTGTTACCTGTGAAAGGGTGTTTGACTCTTCCAAATATATAGGGTCCAAATTTATTGAGGAAGCAATTTCTACTTGTTGTATATATGCTCCAAAGCCTACATAATTGACTTTGAGCTGATATACTCCTTCTTCTACTCCAGTAATGGTGAAGTTTCCACTTTCATCCGAAACAATCCCGGTTATTAGCTGAGGTGCTGATGCGTCCAAATCTTTCCATAATGATACTGATGCATATTCGATGGGTGTTTTTGACTTATCACAGACCACTCCGGACAAATTATAATTTGCTGCTGCTTGTTCGGCATTTACAGAAATGAATCCTAAGATGAAGGATATTAGTAGTATAATTGTTCTCATAATAAATTCTGATAAATAATAATTTGAAATTTTAACAAAACACGGTCTTAAGTTTAGCACCGTGTTTTGTTGAGTAGAATAGATGCTATTACATAGCTGCCTCTACAGGTGGGAGTAATCCTCCATCTACAAGCCAGGGTGCGAATTTTTTACCTCCCAATACTTTTTCTAAATCTTCTTTTAATAACTGATCCATAATAAAATCGATTTAGAAGTAAAAAGTATAACTAATTTCTATATAGTTTTTAGGTAGATGCATATCAATACCTTTTCCGCCCACGATTTTATCAAGAGCTACTACTTCACTGCTGTTGAATAATTGATTTGTTTTCATTTTTTTTTTTTATTTTTATTAATTACCACTGATATGACACTTCTATATAAGCATCTCCTTTACCAGCTTTAACTGTTAATTTTCCTCCTCCTAAAACATTGTCAAGAGCTAACGCTTCGCTGCTGTCAAATAATTGATTTGTTTTCATAATCGTTGATTAAAGTTCTATTGGGTAATCCGGATGGCAGTCAGCAATAATGATTAATTTCTTTCCGCCTGTTATTTCAGTCAAGGCTAATAATTCATTACTGTTTAATACCTGATTCATTCTCACCATCATTAAAACTCGTACGATACCTCAATATAATAATCTCCTTTACCAGCCTTAACTGTTAATTTTCCTCCTCCTAAAACATCTTCAAGAACTACTGCTTCATTGCTGTTGAATAATTGATTTACTTTCATAATTTTAATTGTTTGATTTTTTAATAACCTACTCTGTCTAAGTTTTTCGGTTTCCACTTATTTATAATTGATCAATATAATTTCTATTATTTATTATCTAGACATCTCATTCCTTTGATTGGATTATTTTGATAATGCAAATGTCGTTTGGTTTTTATTTAAAGATGGTTATTGGAATGCTATCTTTAGGTTATAAAATAGTTAATGATGAAACTTATTTGTCAACCCAAATTAACTTTCCATTCTCTGTAGGTACCCAACGCCCTCCTCCTTTAAGATGTGATAATGCGTTTTTATCTAACTTAAATCGTTTGAATTTTTCTGAAATATTAGTTCTCATATTATTCTTTATTGTTGGTTTTTAATTTCTATGACAAAGAAAAGAGTAATAAAAATGATAGTATGTTATCAAAACATTATATAATCTTATCAGAATGTTATTATATTTGTATTTGACAAAACTACTAAGAGATGAATAACCACCATATAAAACTATTTACAGGAGTTGCACTTATTGCCGTATTTGTATTACAGGCTATATGGTTGTATAATACCTATTCTGTCTTGGGAGACGATTTACAAAACAAACTAGATAAGACATTTTCACAATCAATAGAGAAAGAAATTTATTACCGATTAAATAATAAGGATCGAGATATAACAGGAGAAAGTGTTGAAGGAGCAAGCCCCGATTTAGATTCATATTTAAATGCACTATATTTTAATGAATTCTTATACTCCCATAATATACCTTTTGATTTTAAAAGACTTGATAGTATTTTTAACAACGAATTGGTAAAAGATGTGGGGGTACTTAATTATTCATTGGAATTATTAGATAATAAAGATCAAACCATTAAAAAAGTCTACAATAGAATACATGAGGATTTGTTAAATCCGTTTTTTATCAAGACAATGCCTATCCGTCTTGATAAGTCAGAATTAGTTCGTGTCAGCATTGAATCGCCGTATAAAATTATTTTTCAAAAAATGCTTTTATTACTTATTGCATCACTGGTAATAGGATTGATTATTATATATTGTATTTTTTCTCAGATTAAGATTATTACCAAACAAGATCGTATTGCCGAGATCAGACAAGATTTTACTCATGCAATGATTCATGATATGAAAAACCCTATAACGACAATACTGATGGGTATAAATGCTTTGAAAGGAGGAAAACTCAATGATAAAGAGTTACTGAAGGAACAGTATTATAATATAATATCGAATGAAAGTGAACATCTTCTAGGTCTTACTAATAAAATATTAACTATAGCCCAATTTGAAGAAAAAAGAGTAACTCTATCGAAAGATAATATTGATATAAGACTTATGTTTGATAATTTAATGGAAAAATATAAGCTGGATTCAGAAGAGAGTATACAGATCATTACAGAATACAATGATGTCAGTGAAATTTATGCCGATGAAGGATATATGTATGAGGCTTTCAATAATTTGATCGATAATGCTGTAAAATATTCAAAAGGTAATGTTGTGATTTCGATTATTTGCTCAAAAGATATATCGAATACTACGATAAAAATAAAAGATAATGGAATCGGCATCTCGCTAAAAGACCAAAAAAGGATCTTTGAGAAATTTGAACGAATTCATCTATCTAAGCGCAAGCATATCAGTGGATTTGGATTAGGCCTAAATTTCGTCTATCAAGTTGTGACTGCTCATGAAGGAGATATTAAACTAAATAGTGTGCTAAATTCTTATAGTGAATTTGCAGTAATAATACCCAATAAAAAAAATGATAAGACTTCTGTTAATTGAAGATGACACAAATTTAGGCTATATTATAAAGAGTAGTCTCGAAGAAATTATTGGTAATTATGAGGTAATTACTGCCTCAAATGGAGAAGAAGGTTTAGAGGCACTCGCAAACTATACCCCGGACGTAATTGTCTCTGATATTGACATGCCCGTATTAAACGGGTTAGAGATGGTAAAAGAGATCAGAAAGTTTAATACTGATATTCCTATTATTTTTGCTTCCGGGAAAAACTCGTCTAAAGATGTTACAGGCGGATATGACGCCGGAGTAAATCTTTATATTAAGAAGCCCTTCTTACCGGAAGAATTGGATGCCCATATCAAGGCTATAATGCAATTAAAACACAGTCAAACGATTCCCCTCCCCAAAAAAAACTATCAGATTGGAGAGTATATTTTTGATCCGAAACTTTATTTTCTTGAATATAATTCAATAAAACAAAACCTTACCTCACGTGAAGCACGAATACTGATATTATTATGTGACAGCAAAGGCGAAGTTGTTCTTCGGGAGGATATATTAATTAAGTTTTGGGGTGTAAGCGATTACTTTACGTCTAGAAGCTTGGATGTATTTATCAGTAAAATGAGACGCTATTTAGCTAAAGACACTGCAATATCTATAAAAAACATCAAAGGTGTCGGGCTTATTCTTGAATGTGAGTAATATGCTCGAGAAGCTCTTGTGATTTTGTTCTTAATTCAAAACTTATTTTGGGGTCTGCCAACGAATCATAATAAAGAAGTTTGGAAAGAAGCTGTATCCTATATCGCAAACTTTCTCCCCAAAACTCATCTTTTAAAGAATTGAATATCGTAATACTGTCATTCTGGTAAAAATACCCAGAATCTCGACCAAAAGCGAGTAAATAAATTATCTTGTAGAATTCTTTTTCTTTAGTTTTTGTAGTCATATAAGCTTGTTTGTCTAATAAACACAAAATTATTTAGATTGTTTAGACAAATGCATTATTTCACGTTATGATTTTGTTATCTTTTGCACATGCGTTTGACTTCCAGAGTGTTTTACTCAACTAAAAAGTAACAGAAATATAGGTAATCACCTTTTTGCTGAATCATCGAAAAAGGAAACCTAATTTTAATTATTTGATTTCGGATTTGTATGGAAAAGATCCTGTAATAAGATCGAAACAATCATACGGCCAGCTATACAATTTTCTTCCTCTAAAAAGCTTGCATAGAAGAGTATCTTTTAAGCAGGGCATTTGATCCACAAAGATAATGTTACACAGGCAGGAACAGGGGCTCGTTGACTGGCAGGCGACAAGATCTTCGCATAGCAGACTATCAGGATCTCCTCTATAGATAATCAAAATGTTTGAAAAATCTTAGAACGGATAGCTTCAATATAAAGGTTAGTTGCGGTGGAAATTCGGCTTTAACCTTTTGCGCGGCCTCTGAGCTGATCCCATTGGTGTCTACAGAAATGCTGCGTTTAATATAAATTATATACTGCATTTTGCTTGGGTTTACAAGCTGTTTTATATTCACAAATATATAAATTCTATAAGAATTTGAAGGCTGGTAGCTGGTAGCTCGATTTTAATAAATTTCAAGAAGGAACATCAAACAGCTTTTACCTTAGTCTTGTATTTCAATTAAATAAAAATCTACTTTTTCCTATTGATCCCATAATGATACAATATTTTATAAAATCCATTTCCCTTAAGTTGTCAAAATGAAGATTATGTATATTTTTGTTTAAATTTAATACTTGTATAGAAACTCATACGAAAACAATAGTAATATCCTCCTGATTATTTATAGCATTTACAAAACATAACGGATAACAGTATGAATATTTATTATCGGATACTTTTGAATCTGATATGTTTATCTTTTTACAATAACACCCGCAATAAAAACAAACAACAACCATATGAAATTCCTACACTTTTTCCTTTTAATTATCTGTCCCCTATTTTCATTCGGACAGATCAACTTACAGCACAACGGGCTCCGTTCGGGCGATGAAATCATCAAACAACAGGTAGAATATAAGGATCCCGGACGCTCAGGAGAAAATGTCATCTGGGACTTCGGCAGACTAAAGTCTGTCAATGACCAATATTCCCTTGTATACACTTCCCCTATATTACAAGAAAAGTCATTTTATGTAATGGGCTATGATACCATACAATCAAAAAACATATCCGAAAACTCACTGATCATAGGTACGGAACATAATACCATGTATTACTATCAGTTAAAAGGTAATCAACTCCTGTTGCTCGGTCACGAAAACTCGACCAATCTGCTACATTATACCGAACCCGTAGTGGCAACAACCTATCCTACAAATTATAAGCAAATCAATACAGGTAATTACCAATCCGAAGGAATCTACTCCGGAAGAATTCCTTTCGATACAAAAGGAATTATAACAACACAAGCAGATGCTTACGGAGCCATTATATTACCTACAGGAGATACCCTGAGTAATGTATTACGCATCAAGACAATCCAAACCATCTCTGAAATCATAAGAAGTATCAACCCTGCCATGAATGACTCATTGGAGATGGTCGTGGAAACCTACAAATGGTATTCCAAAGGATACCGCTATCCCATATTTGAGACTATTCTGGCAACCAATACCACTGATACAACTAATATCCAGAAATATCAGACAGCTTTCTTCTTTCCTCCTCAGGAACACCTGTATCTGGATGACGACAAAGAAAACCTGGCAGTCTTAGACAGTCTATGGAATATAGAGCATAATAAGGAGATTGATAATCCGATAACAAATCCTGAAACTAACCCCAAACTTTCATATAATTTTTATCCCAATCCGGTAGAATCGCAGCTTACAGTGGAGTATTATCAGGAAAATCCGGCAGCAGTAACCATGACGATATATTCTATGGAGGGTAAATTGGTCAAGAACCAGCTTATCGGGAAACAGGACAGGGGATTGCATAGTGAATATATAGATTGTACCAACCTTTCCAAAGGCACATATATCTTAAGAATTCAAACTAACGAGAAAATAACTAGCGATAAGTTTATTAAAAAATGAAAAAAACGAGAATATATATATTAATTACAGTATTAATTATTTCTAATTTACAGATTATTGCTCAATCTACGACTATCGGGTTTCCAAAACTAAGTTCTTTACAACCAATTGAACCAACAACAGCCTCATTAGGGAGATATGGAGAATATAAGATGGATAATTCTAATGGTCAGCCAGACATTAGTATTCCTCTTTATGAAATAAGAAGTGGAGACCTAAGAATTCCAATAATATTGAATTATCAGAGTGGAGGAATTAAAGTGTCTCAGGAAGCAACCTGGGTTGGATTAGGATGGGATTTGTTCTATGGAGGACAATTAACAAGGGTTGTAAATGGCTTTCCCGATGAATTAGAATCGACAGATAGACCCAACGCGTTGGATATAAGAAATTACATAAATAAAAATTTGGATAATCCCTATGATGATTACTTAAAAGAATTATCTTCCGGCAGGCAAGAATATTCCTTTATGCCGGACGAATATTACTATAACATAGGATTAGAGAATGGCAAATATATAGGGAAAGATGTTGAAGCCTTAATCCCTTATAAACCAATAAAAATAAGCTCATCGGAAGATTTTACAGCTATAGCAGATGCAAATGGTACAGTATTCACATTTGGTGGAACACAGGAAACGACAAAACCACTGACAGCAGCACATAATTACCCTTCATATATTTCTGCTTGGTATCTGAATGAAATACGGTCTGCAAATAACCATACAATTAGATATGTCTATCAGTATGATGGAGAATATAACGGCAACGAAACAGGTTATTATGAAGGTGCTAAATTGATCAGGCGGCAAGAAGGTCTTGGAAACAGTTACAGTCTTACAAGAATTCCTCTAACAAGGGCAGGTATGGGACAAATAGTAAAAAGCTCAAAGCCCCAATATATCTATTTTAATGGAGGAAGAATATCTTTTGAACTAACCTCTCGAGAGGATATAGTCTATCCATCCTCTTTGAAAAAATTAAGCAGTATAACTATTGAAGTATTATCATCTAATAATACTTACACACCTTTGAAAAAAATTCAATTTGACTACTCTTATAAAAGCAATCGCTTATTTCTGAATAAAGTTAGTGAAATCGCAGATAATACTATTAAAATAGTGGCAGAATTTGAATACAATGAAAATTTACTGCCTAAGAAAGAAAGCTTTTCTTATGATTATTGCGGCTATTATAATGGAAACAACGTCTTAACCCCAATTGCCACTCAGAAAATTGAGGCAGGTAATAAAAGTTTGGTAATTGGTGGAGCAGACAAAAGTGCTTCACCCAGTCTTACACAGGCAGGAGTGTTAACAGGAATTAAACATCCCACAGGGGGAAAAACAATTTATAAATGGGGTAATCATCACTATGGAGAAGGACAGCCAATTGACGGTAGCAACTACGAGCCTAAAAGAACTGTTTCTGTTCAAGGTTATTTCGACAAAGAATTATTACTTGAACTTGACCCTGATGACCATTTAAGAAACCTCCCGGGCCCTCATCCTTACGGATCTACGGAATACGTATGTGATCGTTCTCAAACTGTTGAGGTTACATACTCTGTATCTTCGCAATTTATCGAAGATCAGTCGATGCATCAAAAATATGATAGAGGAGGGGTAGGGATAATAGATAAAACTACTAACAATGTACTGCTGGATTATAGTAACAGGAGTACAGCGAGTGTTAATCATCAAACGGTGGATATAACATTTATAGCAGGCCGTACTTATTTAATTTATGCAACTACCAACTGTAAAAATGTTATTTCATTTATTGAGTTCAAATACTTATATCAACCACCTCCCGAAGAAATACCGGCTCGGAATTATTTGTACTTTGGTTTAAGAATAGAAGAAATAGAAAATTATGATTCCGATAGCCGATTAATCGAGAAAAGCGTATTTTCATATCTAGATCCGGCAGATCCTAAAAAATCAAGCGGTTATTTAACTAGTACTGAACCCATAAGATTGTCGACACAAAAGCGTATGCTTTCTATTTTTGGGTCTATGTGTGAATCCACACTGACAGAGTATAAGTATTATTATAACAGACCGATAACAGGTATTTATCCCAATGGAGTAAATTATGAATATGTGCAAGTAAGAAACGAGAAGCTGGACAAAACAAATAACGGAATTATACAATATAGATTTAAAAAGGCTTATGACCCTGAATATGGGACTGATGTCCCGAAGGTTTCCGCCTCTGATGAACGAGGCAAACTTTTGGAAGAGAGTGTATACGATACTCAAAATAAACTCGTTCAGAACACAAACTATTTTTACAAAGATGACAGTAGGATTAAGAAAGTAAGTACAGGGTTTAAATTGTTGAAGTATCTTGATATGGAAGGAGGTTGTTCTGGTGTAGACCCTGAATATTACCTTGATGACATGTACATACCTGTAAATTATTCCTATTATTCGACTTGGTCTCGTCCCGACAGTATAGTCAAATATACTTATATCGACACTAAGAATTACATAAAAAATAAGACAGAATATACTTATGATGATATTATAAGCTGTCTCCCGACAAAGACGACCGAATCAACATCAATTGATAAAAAGAAAAGAATTACGAATAATAAATACCCATCGCAATTAACAGATGCCGTTAGTCAGAAAATGACCGAGAAAAATATAATAAATCAATTTATAATTAAAGAAGAATTGACCGATAATATTCTCATAAACAGACAAACTAATAAATATAGCATTAAATTATTAGATAAAAATAACAACCCATGGTTCTATAATAGAGATTTGGCTTGTATGGATAGTATAGTTATTCAATATAGTACCTCTTTGCCTATAACAAAATTAAAAATTCCCATATATGATAACTTCAATAATATTTTGCAATATGAGACTACAACGAAATCTCCCTATACCTACCTTTGGGGATACGGTGGCCAATATCCTATAGCTGAAATTCAAAATGCAACATACGCCGAAGTTGTGCAAAAACTAACGCAGGTCTTAATAGACAGGGTTGCTCAGGCAGCAGTTCCTGCTGATGCTGATTTACAACAAATAAAGGCTCTGACTACTTCCATACCAACAGCCCTAATCACGACTTACACCTACAAACCTTTAGTAGGTATGTTGACAGCTACTAATCCTCGTGAAGTTACCACTTATCACGAGTACGATACCTTCGGACGCCTAAAAGCTACCTATATACAAGAAAAAGGAAGTAATGTAAAAAAACTACTTCAATCATATGATTACCACTATCAAAACCAATAAGATTAAATATGATGAAGAAATATATAATAACAATAATACCCCTGCTAGCCTCTTTATTAGTGGAAGCACAAAGCCTGAATACAGTTCCTGCAAATAGCTGGGATAATATGAGGCTATCCGGATTCTATGAAAGTATAACAGCCCAAACACCCAACCTGCCTAATAAAAATGTCGATTATTACTGGGGAATAAATATCGCACATACAGGCAATAAAAATACAGGAGATAAACCATACCATTGGGGAGGACAAATGCTTTTTGAAATAAACAGAAACAATCAACCTCCTGTAATGTACATTCGTAGCACAAATGTTAGTGGAGAAGGGATATGGGCGAAAATATTACACAACAAAGGATCACAATCTATAGAAGGAGATTTAAATGTGACTCAGAATATTGATGCAAGAGGAGATATCAAATTATCGAATGGCGAGATTACATACGTCTACAATGATAATTTTAATTATGATCAGAAAAAGATGGGTTATTATGCTATGAAATGGGTTTATGATTCATGGAATCCGGGAGGTCCTACACTGTGGCAAAGCGGTCTGGGAGGAATCAAGTTATTCACCGGAGGCCAACCCAGATTAGCTATTAATGCAGAAGGTAATATAGGTATTGGTACCACTAACCCGGATCAAAAACTCACGGTTAAAGGAAAGATTCATGCCGAGGAAGTCATCATAGATTTGAATGTGCCTCTTGCCGATTATGTATTCATGCGAATCAGTAGTTGAACTTTTCCGCTGATTTGTTTAGTTAAAATGTTTATAATCAATAAAATAAGCGATTGATCATTTGCTCAATCTCTTGAAAATCATTAACTTAAAAGAATAATCCCCATTATTTTTCAGTTATGATTCCCAAGAAGAAAGAGCTTAAACTGATAAA
>NZ_QICL01000036.1 GCF_003201355.1 Indolivaga alginatilytica | reverse complement strand
CAGAAAGTCAGATCAACATCCGGACTACTAGTACATACGATGGGTAAAATTGCAATCGCATTTATTTATCTAATTTTTTAAATACTGATTCGCATGATTTAAATCCGAATACAAACTAATGCCATTAGACGAACTGGAGCAATTTGTAAAAACCAATAATCACCTCCCCGAAATCCCTTCTGCTTCAGAGGTGGAGAAAGATGGTCTGAGTTTGGGGGAAATGCAAAATAAGCTCCTTCAAAAGATCGAGGAACTCACTCTATATACCATAGAACTTAAAAAAGAAGTCGACCAACTCAAAGCACAAAAGCAATAAGATACACCTATGAGAAAAAAACTATTATATATTCTAGCCCTGTGCAGTTCTCTGAGCGTTTACAGCCAGAAAGACATCATCGAATATAAATCAGCCCCTCCCACTTCGATCAATGAAGCCTGTAAAGGCTTTATTCTTCAACCTGACTTTAGTTTTAAAGCCACAAGCACCAGCAGTATGACCTTTCGTGTCAATACCGCCGCCTGCTCAGTCGCCGAAACCAAGACAAACATATCAGCCGATCAGAACTATATAGTAACACTTACCCCATTGGGGCAAACCCAATCGGTAAGCTATAAAGATAAGACCATTACTGTAGACCGTACCATAGAAGGAGATGTCGATGTATTAACCCAAATACAATATTTCGACGGATTAGGCCGTCCCGTACAAACCATTGAACTAGGAGCAACCCCAGGCAAAAAAGACATGCTCCATTTACAGGAATACGATGCCTTTGGCAGGCAAAGCAAAACCTGGCTACCCTTAAACAGTGGTGTCAATACAGGAGAATACCGCAATCCTGCAGCCATCATCAACCGGTCCAATACAGAATACGAAGACAGCCGCGCATTCAGCGAACCCGAATACGAAGCATCACCATTAAACAGGGTATTAAAACAATACGGCCCGGGGGATAAATGGACAAAGAATCCCGTTACCATAGAATACCTAACCAATACCTCCAGCGGAGATTTGGCTTGTGTCAACTATATATCAGGAGATAACCGCAACGCTGTCGAAATCAGTAAATCCGGAAATTATGCCAACGCACAACTTTATGTTACCAAGATGACAGACGAAGACGGTAACATTTCCTATGAATTTAAAGACAAACTAGGTCAGGTAATTCTTACACGTCAGATGAACGGCTCTGCACACGACACATATTATGTTTATGACAGTTTCGGCAACCTGAAAGCGGTCTTTCCTCCTATGGCATCAGACGCCATAAATGCTAAAGAATCCGAATTAATCGCAGGCAGTTCGGTTCGCGTTAACTTAGCCTACCTCTATCAATACGACGCCCGTAACCGTTGCATAGCCAAGAAACTCCCCGGAGCAGACTGGATTCATTACGTTTATGACAAGGCCGACCGCCTGATATTCACACAGGACGGAGAACAACGCCTCAAAGGCGAATGGCTCTTTACCATTCCCGATGTCTTCGGACGCATCGTACTGACAGGAACCTGTAAAACGGTAAACAATGCCACTATTACAACAGGACGCTTCGACAGCAATCTGATCAAGGCCGAATACTCCGCCTCAGGAACATACAACGGTTATAATCTGAAAGTAGATAATACAGCTCTGCCCCTGGGCACATTCACCGTCTTAACCGCCAACTATTATGATAATTACGACTATCTGAGTTTGACAGACATCAAAGACAAAGCACTGGGCTACACCACCCAATCAGGATACGGAACCAAGTACGACAACAGCAAAGGCCTGCTGACAGGAAGCATGACCGCCCTTCTGGACGGATCATCATCTCCCAAATACCTTTATACGGCCGTGTATTACGATTACAAAGGCAATGTTATCCAAAGCAAATCCACCAACCACCAGGATGGACTTGAAAGCGAATACATCGCCTATACCTTTGCCGGAAGCCCTACAAAAAAAATGCATGTACACAGTACAAAGGTAAATAATGTAACTACCCAACAAACGGAATTATATACATATGCTTATGACCATGCAGGACGGCTAACCACCACTAAGCACAAGCTGAATACCGGAGCAGAAATTGTACTCGCCCAAAACACCTATAACGAACTGGGGCAATTACAAGCCACTACCGCCAATAATCAGGCGAACCTGAAAACAAGCTATACCTATAACATCCGTTCATGGACAAACAACATTACCAACCCACATTTTGTAGAGAACCTCACCTATACCTACAATGGGAATATTTCCACTCAGGAATGGAAACAGGCATATAAAACCAGAAAGTATACCTTTGCTTATGATAAACTATCGAGGATTGAAGAAGCAAAATATACAGGGGATGGAAATCTCTCAACCAGTTATACCTATGACAAAATGGGTAATATAACCAGTCTGACCAGATACGGAGTAACAGCAGATGGAGTAAACGACCAGATCATAGACAAGCTGACCCTCAACTATGATGGGACCGGTAACCAATTGAAATACATCACCGATGCAGGTCCGAATGTGAATTTATCTACTTCGGCAGACTTCAAAGATTACAGTAAGGTGACTACGGCTGAATATGCTTTCAATCTAAACGGGGCGATGACTAAGGATTTGAATAAGGGAATACAGGGAATAGCCTATAACAGTCTGAACCTACCCCGTGAACTGGTTATCAGCCATGCCACTGCCCGTGCAAAAAACTATTATACCTACACGGCAACAGGAGTAAAACTGCAAGTAAAACACCTGAATGATCCCACACTAAAGGAACAGCCTGTTTTAGGAAGTACCGGTACGGATGGAAAAATGAAGGGACCGACTACCGATTATCTGGGAAATAAGATTTATGAAGACGGTGTTTTAAAAATGATTTTAACCGATAATGGGTATATAGAATCAGGAATTTACTACTTTTACATCAAAGATCATTTGGGCAATAACCGTATAGTGGCGAATGCTTCGGGAGCCTCCGTGCAAAGTACTCAGTATTATCCGTTCGGCATGGCATTCGCCGATGGTAATAAAGCGGAATTGGATAAGCAGCCTTTTAAATACAATGGAAAAGAGTTGGATCGCAATCATGAGCTGAACTGGTATGATTATAGTGCAAGGTTTGTGGATAATGCAATTGGAAGGACGCCGACTCAAGATCCTCTGAGCGAGAAGTTTTACAACTGGAGTCCATACGTGTATTGCTATAACAATCCGATGAAGTTTATTGATCCGGATGGCAAACAAGGTATTCTTACAACATCGACTCCCATAAGTCTTAGTTGGGAAGCTTTCAGTAGAACTTATGATAAAGCAACTATGCCTTCTTCCATAAAACAAACGATATTTGCTGTTGGAAACCCTATTTCTGCTTGGTCAATAGGAGAATATAAAGAAGGAAGTGGTAATATATCAACAACAGCAGGGAATTTTGGTATCAATTTAACGAGAGCTATGGGTGAAAGAGTACCTGGAGAAGGCAATTATAACAACGCACTTCGTCATGGAATTTGGCAAGCGATTATAACAAAAGAGTATAATACAGACTTTGCTACAAAAGCGGGTAATGTTCATGAATATAATCCACAAGCAAAATTAGGCGTACAGACATTTCGAAATATTGAATCAGCAGATCAAGCTATAGATTTATCAAATAATATAATCGGAAGAGATATTGGTAAGAAAAATCCAACAGCAACAAATGTGGAATTAGCTGGGATGATTCTTAAGACGTTCTTAAAGGATGGGATGTGGACAGCCACGCAACTTGAGAATGGAAATGTAACAATACAAAGAACTAAGCTTACCGAGGATCAGTATACTAGAGCTAAAGAAAGATTGGATGGATTAAATGAAAATGGACTAACAAGGTAATTCAAATGAAAAAAATATTATTTATTTTATTATTAAGCAATTTATTTCTTTGTTGCAAAAAGCCAATTAATAAACAGGTCGTAGATCAAATAAAGCAAGATTTCAACATCCGATCCAATATAGATAGTTGTATAATAGACATTAATGATTTTGTTGATTTTAAATGGGATAAGATGTATGTATTTCCATCTTGGTCAATGCCTGAGGATATATCTTTAATTATCGGTTTTAAATATAATGGTGAACATGTAAAAGACGACACAAGAAGAATCCTTTTTGTAGATAAGACAAGAATTGTCTATGAGGAAAATTACGATGTCACCCCAGGAAAAGATAAGTTTGACTTTATTGATTCATGTTGGCCTTCAGTTTGCGAATTTCACAATTCAAAGTTTATCGTAAAGAAAATGAAACCTATAGATATTCATGATACTTCAGACTATTATCGTTTATATCCGATAGCCCCTTGATTGGTATTATGATATAAATTGATAATAATATATTCCAAGGTTTGCTACTGTAGATCCATTGGCGGAAAAGAAGCCTTGGTTAAGTCCTTATGTGTATTGCTCTAATAACCAGATGGATAGGATTAATCCCGATGGGAGACATGATTACCGCTTAGATAGAGACGGAAATATGCATTTTGTAAAAGAAACAGAAGCAAGTAATCATACAATATATGCAACCAATGCCAAAGGAAATATTAATACAAAGAATTCTATAAATGTAGATAAATATGTCATTGGTGGAAAAGAAACTGTAACTGGAGTACAGGGTCGAAGATCAGATGGAAGTATTGAAACTTCAACAATAGATATATATACATCGGTAGGTGATAGACAATCAACAGCACTGTTTGAGTTTGCCTCCAAGAATACAGATGTAGAGTGGTCGCAAACAAAGACAACTCAAAATGGGCTTGATGTAAATTATATAGCAACAAGTCATAGTGGTAATACTGATGTTGGACAATCTTATGTGATAAATAGAGTTTTCTTGCAGAACGATAAAATGTCAAATCAGAACTCAATAATGGGACTAGTGGGTACAAATATAAGAGAAGCCAACCATAGCCATCCAAATGGTTCCACGATTGTATCTGGCGGAGATGCAAATTTAGCAAAGACTCTCCAATCAAGATTTCCTAATGCGAAGATGCATAATTATACACCAAATGATGGTAAATATACTTTTTTTGACGAATATTCAGAGCCTGGATTATTGCCTGTGATTGAAATCGTAGCACCTCGTAAAAAGAAATAGTCATGAATGAATATAGAATTATCTTGGTTTTAGCTATTATACTAGTAACAGTAAAAATAGTTGCATGTGAATCTAATAGGAATAATACATTGGATTCGAAAGATGTTCAGGATTCCATTAAAACAATATTAAAAGAACTAACAATACCGTCTTTTAATGTTTATGAAAGCATTCCTGATTCTATTTTGAGGGTAGAATTTAAACATCAAGATACGATTGTATTAGAACAAGTTGTACTGGTAAATAATCAATTAGACTCTATATTAAAAAACACAACTAAATTTTCAAGAAAAGATTTTGAGTTATATTTTTATATTACGTTTATGAAACGCGATGATGATTTGTATTTTGAAATACTTGAAGATTATCCCAATCATTACCTTTTTGAGATTAAGAAAAAGGCATACTCCCTTCACCAGAGAGAAAGTCCTAAAATCTATGGGTATTTAAAATATAAGGATTGGGATTTTTATATATTAGTATACCCTACTCTATGCAATCCGGAAGATAAATATTTAGATAATTTTATTTATAAAACGGGGAATAAATTAATAATCAAAAAGAAGGACCAAGATTATCCATTTGTTCAAGAAAACCCGATGTGGCTATATCAATATTTGGAGGGAAATATACAACTGATAAAATCAATCAATGATAAGGGGTTTTTCACAAACCCATAATTCATTATAATAACGGCTACTCAATTTTAGGGTAGTCGTTTTTTTTATAACTATTTTTATTTTTTTAATCCCTAATCATCACATCCATAGTCACGAAAACATAATCCTTATCCTTGTCGGGTAGTTTGGTAATCACTTTTCCTTTCGCATATTTCATACTAGGGGTACTAATTCGAATTTATGGACAAACAACATCACCACCCCCCATTTTGTAGAGAACCTCACCTATGCCTATAACGGGAATATTTCCACTCAGGAATGGAAACAAGCTTCAAAAACCCGAAAGTATACCTTTGCTTATGATAAACTCTCGAGAATAAAAAATGTAACGTATACGAATCCTGACCCCAATTTCTCTAAGGAGAAATTTGCAGAGAATATGACCTATGATAAACAAGGGAATATCGAAACCATCAAGCGTGAGGGGCTTATTGGCGGAGCTGACTACGGAACAATCGACGATCTGACTTTCGGCTATACGGGTAACCAGTTGAAATACATCACCGATGCGGGACCCAATGTTGCCTTAGCCACTTCGGCGGATTTCAAAGATTACAGTAAGGTGACTACAGCGGAATATACCTTCAATCAGAATGGGGCGATGACTAAGGATTTGAATAAGGGAATTGTCTCCAAATCGGGAACTTCTCAACTGGACGGTATCTCTTATAATGTTCTGAACCTGCCTCGCGAGATGGTTATCAATAATACCGAAGTCAAAGCCAAGAACTATTATACCTATACCGCCACGGGAACAAAGTTAAAAGTAGTATACCGCTACGACCCTAATGGGCTGATGATGCCTCTATTGGGAACTACACCCGAACAGGATGGGCTAAAACCCAAAAGCATGACCGACTATGTGGGAAATAAAATCTATGAGGATGGTGTTTTAAAAATGACCCTGACCGACAACGGGTATTATGATAATCTCAAAAATACTTACTACTTTTATATCAAAGACCATTTAGGTAATAATCGGATAGTGGCTGATGCTTCGGGAAAATCCGTGCAGAGTAATCAGTATTATCCTTTTGGGATGGCGTTTGCCGAGGGAACTACTACGGAACAAGGCAAGCAGGAGTTTAAATATAATGGCAAGGAACTCGATAGAACGCATGGCTTAAACTGGTATGATTATTCTGCCAGACAGTTGGATAATGCATACGGGAGGTTTACAACAATGGATCCTCATAGTGAAAATTACTATAATATTAGTCCGTATGTGTATGTGGCTAATAATCCGATGAGATTGGTTGATCCTACGGGCATGGATGTCTGGGAAATAGATGAAATGGGAAATATTAAAAATCGTATAAAGGATAAAAGTCAAGATGCTTTTTATAGAGTTAATAATGAAGGAAAAAGGATAGAGGGGGAAGGAACCTCAATGACATTTGCGTATGGTACGATTAAGAGCCAAAGAGTACAAACAATAAATGTCAAGGATGCAGAAGGTAATATCAATCCCGAAAAAATTACTATATTTGAAGTGAAAGGAGATGAAAATGCATCTAACTTATTTAATTTCCTGATTAATCCTGAAACAAATAAAGTTGAATGGGGTCATGTCCAAGTAGGGGGAGCTAAATCTGATCAAAATCTCATAGGCACCATGCAAAAGGAAAATCATTCAAGTATAGGGTCTTATGCTTTAGGATATGAATATAATATCCGACAAAGTGATCATAACCATCCTGGAGGACCAACATCTACCTCCACTCCTTCTGAATCAGATGTAAATAATGCAAAGGCCATCAGCGATAAATTCCCTAAAGCCAGCTTCAACATTTATACATTGCCTAATACACCTATTCCGTTTAATAAGAATTCCGATTACATAAAACCGGCATATCCAGGAGCAAAATCAGGTAGGAAACAACCAGGAAAAACATGGTAAAACGCATTGAATCATGAGAAAAATAATTATATATATTCTATTTTTAATCTCATATACGAATGCATATGGACAATATAAACCTAAATCGGAGATATTGAATATTAAAGAACTGAAGGTTGTAAATGAGGACTTATTTCATGTTTTGGATAGTATAATTGATGTAAAATCAAAAGTTACATACTTCAAAGATGGCACACTATTTACCATGTGGTTTGGGATAGATAGCATAAAACCCGATCTAGTTGTGATTTGGGCTGAAGGGAAGAAAGTTGTTGGAGCAAACCATGATTTGGGATTATTTGATTATAAAGAGAATACTTTTCTAGTAAGAGGAGAAAATTTGGATACAACTGTTTTCGCAAAGACTGATCGAACTCGAAAATTTGATTTTACATACAGTCCAATCGAAGTTTTGAAAGGTAAAAGAATTGTATTTGATTTGTATGCAGATGATAGATTTTGCACTTGGACATGTAGGTATCGAAATGGTAAATTTATATTATTATCATTTGAGAGCTCTGATAGTAATGTAAAATCATTTGATAATACTGAGTTAGAGTATCAAGAAAAAGAAGACTAACCCCTGCTCAGCATAGCATCTTTGCTACGTTGGGTTGGAGTCCGTACGTATATGTAATGAATAATCCGATGAAGTTAGTTGATCCGGATGGCAGAGATCCAAAAATCCTAAACATTGGGGTCAATTTGGAAAAGATATTTGGAACGCAACAAAAATAATGTTCTCTGTAGGTATGCAAGTAGCAGCAGAGTGGCAATCGGGAACTTCAACTGTTGGTGTTAATCTTAACGCAGGATCAATGGATTTTATAGGATCAGATAATGGAGAATTTGTTCCTGGAAAGTCAACACCTCAAATAAATCAAGAATTTGAAATTGGTGTTGGTGTTTTTGGTGTTGGCTTCAGTAAAAGCGTCAAAGAAACAGGAAATAATACAGCAACAGCGGAAAAAACACGATCTATAGGAACAGTACTTGTTGAGCAAGTACATACTACAACGATAGAAACATCTAAGAATGGAAAAGGGGAATATGTTGAAACAAAATCAACATCAGAAAATACAACTAGAGTGCCTGATTTAGGAGCAAAAGTGGCTGGAGTAATTGGTGTTGAAGTCAAGGTAGATGTAAATAAGGTATGGGAAGCTTTAGGAAATTTAATTAATAAAAAATGATTGGATTAAAATTGCGGATGTACTTTTCTTTAGTCATCGGACTCATATTTATCGTATGCAGTATCGTTTTGTTATTCTTAAAAGAATTTGAGTATTCAATAAAAAATTTCATTGGATCTATCGCTTGCATTTCTTATTATTTATATCTGAAAAATATAAAAGAAAAATGAAAAAAACTACTATATATAAACGACTTACATCAATGATAATTGATGGATTTACAAGCCAAATTGTAGCTATACCTTTTATTGTATTAATGATTTTTACTGATCTCAAAAACAATTTGCATTTTCAAGTATTTACAGTTGCATTTGTATCTACCTTTTTTATATGCAAGGATCTAATTTTGTCTGGAAAGAGTATAGGTAAGCGGATTAGTAATTTGCAAATTTTGGATATTCATAATAATGAACCATCCAACTTAAAGCTCATATGTCGAAATTTATTCTCTTTTTTATGGCCAGTTGAGATACTATTCTGCTGTCTTAATCCTGAGAGAAAACTTGGAGATATAGTATTTGGAACGAAAGTAAGTCCCTCTAATCTTGAAGAAAAGAGAAGTTGTAATGTGAAAATTGCAATGCTATATTTTAGCATTACCTTGCTTGTTATTTTTATAGTTTTTGATCTGATAATGTTTTTGGCATATAGTTCGAGTGGTTTAGTGCGATTATTATTTATGCCGATCTAAAAGGTCTAATCCTGCTTGTTGAGCATATCGTATGAGCAATGTAGCCAATTAAGAAAAAACTTAGCATCTCAAGTTTTCTTCGTCCCCTCGGATATGTCATCCGAGGGTTATTATCTAAGGATTTATAATATACGTAACTCTGATTTCAAAGATTACAGTAAGGTAACCACGACAGAATACACCTTCAATCTGAACGGGGCGATGAATAAGGGGATTGTCTCCAAATCGGGAACTTCGCAACTGGACGGTATCTCTTATAATGTTCTGAACCTACCTCGCGAGATGGTTATCAATAATACCGAAGTCAAAGCCAAGAACTATTATACCTATACCGCCACGAGAACAAAGTTAAAAGTAGTATACCGCTACGACCCTAATGGACTGATGATGCCTCTATTGGGAACTACTCCCGAACAGGATGGGCTAAAACCCAAAAGCATGACCGACTATGTGGGAAACAAGATTTATGAAGACGGTGTTTTAAAAATGACCCTGACCGATAACGGGTATTATGATAATCTCAAAAATACTTACTACTTTTATATCAAAGACCATTTAGGTAATAATCGGATAGTGGCTGATGCTGCGGGAAAATCCGTGCAGAGTAATCAGTATTATCCTTTTGGGATGGTGTTCGCCGAGGGCACTACTACGGAACAAGGCAAGCAGGAATTTAAATATAATGGCAAGGAACTGGATAGAACGCATGGCTTAAACTGGTATGATTATAGTGCAAGACAGTTGGATAATGCCATTGGGAGGTTTACTACAATGGATCCAATGAGTGAAAAGTATTATAGTATTAGTCCGTATGTGTATGTGGCTAATAATCCGATGAGATTGATCGATCCGGATGGTAAGGATTGGTATAAAAATGAAGATGGCACAGCCTATATGTGGAGAAAAGGAAATGATGCTTCATTTACTCATACTATTGGAGAAGGGGATAATGCTATGACCATGAAAATGACAAATATTGGAGAAAGATATGTCAACCATCTATCTGATGGAACGCTAATGGTTTGGGATCAAAATAGTTTAGGAGGTATTAGTGAGCCGCAATCACTCAAACAAGGAAATATATCTTTAGTTCAGTCTTTAGCCAATAGTGATAATTTCGCAATAAATCTTGTTTATAATACTGTTAATGATATCGCCATTGTAGCTCAAAAGCTTACGTTTGGATATTTTGATAAAACAAATGAATTTACTGGTGGAGGAGCCGCTACGAATATTGATGGAACTACAAACCACCAAGAAGCAGGAGCTCTTTTAAATACAATAGCAATGTTCTCAGGATATATAACAAACAAAGGAGCCACAACCTTAGGTGCTAAGATACCTGAAGGTATAGGATATATTAAGCCTAAGCAGGGGTTCTGGGGAGCTTCCGCCATTAATACTGGCATAGGATTCGTCAATGGTAGTATATCAAGGGGAGGTATTATAAAATCATTTAAAGGATTGGGTAAAGCATTCAATAACAAAGAAGATAGTAAAAAGGAATCTAATTGAAAAAATATGGAATTTATTTTTGAATTAATTTTAATAGAATTTATTCGAAATCTACTTGGGGTTAGAGTTCGTTATATATTTTATAAGTTGATTGGTAAACATAAGACAATCGAATATTTATCTGGAAAATTTAAAGAACTGGATAATGATGAAAAAGGACACCAATTAACATTAAATCTTATTGTCGGATTTATTGCGTTTTTTGGATTGTTTTTTTGTGTTTTTTATATCTTACACTTATTTGGCTTGACTTATTTATGGATGTGAACAACCGTATAGTAGCTAATGCGGGCGATAAAGTGATTCAGAAGCATCATTATTATTTCGGAACAATTTTTTCGAGGGGACTATTCAGTCACAGGGCGAGCAGAATTTTAAATATAAAGGAAAGGAACTGGATAGAACGCATGGCTTAAACTGGTATGATTATAGTGCAAGACAGTTGGATAATTCCATTGGGAGGTTTACAACCATGGATCCACTGGCGGAAAAGTATTACTCAATAAGTCCTTATGTGTATGTTGCGAATAATCCAATGAGATATATTGATCCAACAGGGATGTGGATTGATGATTATTTTAGTGAAAATGGAGATTATTTGGGAACAGACAATTCGGAATCCCAAAAGGTTAGAATAATGAATCAAACAGCTTGGGATACAAATAAATCAAATGATGGTACGATAGTTTCTCAAAAAGGGCAAGTTAATTCCACTTTATTGTCTAAATCTGGAGTTAGTGATAAAGTTTTTTTTAATGTATATCAACACTATAATCCTACAGACCTTAAACTATCAATTACCAATAGCAGTACTGGTTTAATGCAATTTACGGTTGAATCACATAACAATGAGATCCTTGGCAAAAAGATTGAAGTTGACAGACGGAATATCTTCGCGGAAGGCACTATGGATAATGTTGCTGAGATAAAAAGTTCTTTCATTCACGAAGAGAAACATTATAACGATCTTAAGGAATTTGGAGTTGGAAAATATATGGAAATGTCACAGAAAACTAATATATCGGGAAGGCAAGTTGTTGATAATAGAGCGATTAGTACTCAAATAAGTCATTCAACTTGGGAGCAAACATCTCCAAGTTATCAAAGTGGTATTAGAGATTATGCAAATAGACTGCATATCATAGTCCCAGGTTTAAATGCTAATGTAATACAACCTAGGGTCGATATTACTAAAATAAAAATAAAATCAATTATATTCTTTGTCATCTTTTTTATTGGATGCGTGCCTTTTATTGATGCTCAAGTCCAAATGAATGTCACTCAACTTGTAATATCTCAGGTGAAAAGAGGAGATTCTTTTCAGAAAACAGTAAAAATAGGTAATGAAACGAAAATTGTTCACATTAGTAGAGAAAATGCAGAAGATACCCCACATTTAGATGCTATTGTGGAGATTAGAAATATATCAGATTCATTAATAATACTTTTTCCATATAGTTCCAAATTAGAAATAATATTTCGATTAGATGGTGGATATATGATTGAAACTGGGACTAAATTAGAAATGATAACTCGAGATATTAATAATTTTTCAAACTTACTTTTGAAAATATTACCAACGTTAAAATATCAGTATACCGATAATAGTGGAGTTAGAATAATACAAAATGAAATATATGATGTGAAATTAAAATAATTCATTTCGGAAAGTACTAATGAAGGAGCTCAACTTCACAAGTACAATGGGAAAGAACTGGATCGGGATCATGAACTCAACTGGTATGATTATAGTGCAAGACAGTTGGATAATGCCATTGGGAGGTTTACAACCATGGATCCCCATAGTGAAAATTATTATAGCTGGTCGTCATATGTATATGTGGGGAATAATCCGATGAAGTACATTGATCCCGATGGAAAAGACTGGAGGGAAGCTCTTAATAAATTTAGGCAATCAGTCTCGGCATCTGTTAGTATTGGAATCCAAGCTGGGGTTGAATTAACTTTAAATAAAACTGGGGTTTCAGCTAATGTGAATATTATAAGCAAAGATTTAGGAGGTATATCAGAAGGTGAGAATGCATTCAATCTAGCTGATCCTACAACCACACAAAGCGTATCATTAGAGGTTGGTAAATGGGCTTTAATTTAAGTAAGGAAATTAAAGATAATAATATTGGACTGACAGAGAAAACAACCGAGATGTCTGCAAGTTTAGTATTTATTGAAACAAAAGCTGAAACAAAAGAAACTTTCAAAAAAAACAATGATGGCTCATTTACAAAAGTGGGGCAATCAGAAACAAAATCAGACATAGGAGTTGCGGAATCATCCCAAAAAATTGAATCAACACTTGGTGCTTCATTGATTCTTGGAGCTGAAGTTTCTATAAACTGGAATAAAGTAGCTGAAGGCGTGAATGAGCTAATAAAGAGTATCAAAGAATAATATTGTTTCGAATAAATTATTATGAATCGTTTTTTTACAAATAGATTTGAACTATTGTTAGTGTCTATCGGATTATTTATTATCGGTATTGGAGTATTTATTTCATCACTATTTATTAAACCGTTTGAGTTTATGAATACGAGTGAATCTCTGATATATATAACCTATAGTATATGTATCTTGTCTTTAAGAAAAAATATCTTTTGAAAGAAAAAACATCATTCATAAAGTTTAATAATCGAATTTATTACATACTTATGTTTACTTTAATATTGCTTACGCTTATTTTATCTTTTATATATTTATTAAATTTTTCAATATTTAAAAATTTAATAGGCCAACTTATTTTAATTATATTGGGTTGGCTCGAAATAATACATTTAAACCATAAAAAGAAATGAGAAAAAAACGTTTGTTAGCTTTTGTTATTGATTACTTTATTATTTTATCCATATCAGCGATAATCGCATTTTTAGTTCAATCTTCTGGTATTATGTTTACTATTTGCTGTTCTTTATTGATTTCTGCAATTCTGAATAAAGACAGAGTATAGATAGAATCTGTCTTGGCACGAAGGTTGTCCAAGAGCCTGTTCAAATTTGTCGCATCGGAACCTCTGCCTTTTACCTTACCCAGTTTGGTATCCCATATTTCAGGATCGACATCCAGTTTGGTGCTAAACTGAACCATTTGTCCATTAATGGTAATCCGTCCAAGAATGGGAACTTGCCCGATACTGTTCGGACGGTCTTTTCTCAGGAAGAAAAGCATTCTAAAAGTTGCCTTCATACTGTTTACATTTTTGTTTGTAAAAATAATTGATACTTTTATAAACATCGTGGGCAAAACAGGGGCAATATACTGCAAAACAGGGGCTTAACACATTATTCGTTAGCAAAAAAAGCAAGATATTTTGGATCAACCTGAAAATTTGTGGAAGATTTATTTTTGTTCTATGCAAACAGGTTATGAATTATTGTTACCCGAAGGGTTTTTGAATTACTTTGAAGTAGTTGAGGTTGATACGTTAGAAAAAGTCATTATCCTTCATTTAGATGAAAAAGTTTTGTCATCAGAAGAGAATAAAGACAATCAGTTTATCTCCAAAGGATTTTATCCCCCTACCGATATTCATGATTTCCCTCTTCGAGGCAAGAGTTTAATTCTTCGGGTACGTCGTCGCTGGCAGAATAAACTATCAGGCAATCCCTATATGCGTGACTGGTCTGTAATCGCAGGCGGTACTCATTTAACAGCAGAATTTGCTGCTTTTTTAAAAGCATTATCTTGACAGAGAACCTGTAAGCTGTTCTACTTTAGGCAAGTTCTTTAATATCAATGCAAAGAAACTGGAAGAGTGGTATCGTTGTCATTTATCAGGCTTTCATCAGTGGACTGAGCGTGAACATGCTGATAAATGGCTCGTGTTTCCCCAAAACATTGGCTCGCATTTAAGTATAGACGAAACAGCCCTGACTTATGACGAACTATATACCATTGTTACCAACAAAGCAGCAAAAGGCAGGAAAGGAGCATTAGTTGCTATTGTCAAGGGTACAAAAGCAGAAGATGTTATCGGGGTTCTCAAACAGATAAAAGAAAGACTTCGTAATAAAGTACAGGAAGTAACTTTAGATATGGCTGCCAATATGGAATTGATTGTTCGTAAAAGCTTTCCAAAAGCTGCCATTGTCACAGACCGCTTTCATGTTCAAAAACTGGCTGGTGAAGCTCTTCAGGATATGCGTATAGCCTTTCGATGGCAGGCTCTTGATTTAGAGAACAAAGAACGGGAACAGGCTAAACAAAGCAAGTTAGCATATACTCCAACTATCTTCGACAATGGCGATACCAGAGCTCAGCTACTTATAAGAAGCCGCTATCTTTTATTTAAAACAGAGAACAAATGGACACCTAATCAACGATTCAGAGCAGAGGTATTGTTTAAGCACTATCCGCAATTGGAAGATGCCTATAAACTGACAATGGGATTAAGGCATATTTACCACACCACTAAAGATAGAAGCCTAGCCTTTACACGTCTGGCTCATTGGTTTAAAAAAGTGGAAGATGCCGGATTTGAGCAGTTCAAAACCGTAGAAAGAACCATCGCGAATCATTACAGAACAATACTTAACTTTTTCACAAACCGATCTACTAATGCTTCGGCGGAATCCTTCAACGCCAAGATTAAAGCGTTCAGGGCAACCCTGAGAGGGGTAAAGAATATTCCATACTTTTTATTTAGATTAACTAATATTTATGCTTAGTCCACAAATTTTACGGTTGATCCCGAAAAACTGCAATATCAGAAAAATCAATATCAAACCACGAAAATCAACGAATTTGTAAATACAATCCTAAGTGATAATGGGAGATACAGAGAGAAAATAAAAAAACTGACTGCCATTTCTGACAGTCAGTCGCATCTCGTGATCCCGCTGGGATTCTTTATATTTTTCAGAAACGTTATTCTGTCTACAAATCAGCGCTTTACTTGGAAGTAATTCCCACTATTTTCCCCACGAAATATTTTCAACGTTTTGCTGTCGATTATACTTTTGATGAGATTCTATACTTACAAAGTTAGGATTCTAAACTAAAAAAGCAAAATAATAACAGAAATTCTGCTTACATATCATTTATTGTCAAACCCCAAAAACTGAATGTAGGATCTTTATATTGGGCTTATAAATTCTGAGACTATTCTTTCAGGCTTGGAATGCTGATATTGTCTTTTTTGTGTTTCACTTCGGCAAAGCCGTACGAGTCCTTTTTCTCTGTTATAGAATTTCATAAGCAATTCTTTTTAATTATCGCAACGGAGATTACCGTAATTTCCGTTGCGATAAACAAAGGTGTTGTTTTAAATAATACTTACCATCGTAAAGCTCAGGCTATTTTCTCTTTTATAGTGCTCCTTAGTGATTGTTTGTATTATTCTTTCATTAGCTTCATTGGTGTATAACTGCCTGAAAAGTTTTATTTTTGTCTAAAATAAAGTATATATGAAAAACGATAAAAGTTTATCGGAGACTGATTCCATGAAGGTTGACCACCTTTATAAAGATATAAAAGCATTAATTGATACGGCTAAACAAAATATTGTTCGGACTATCAATAACAATATGGTGTCCACGTATTGGAATATCGGTATGATAATCGTTCAGGGTGAACAACGCGGATCAAGTCGCGCAATATATGGAGAACAAGTATTGAAGACTCTTTCAGATAAGCTGACGGCAGAATATGGTAGTGGCTATAGCCTTACCAATTTGAAATATTTTCGTCAATTTTATTTAGCTTTTCAAATAAGTCACACGGTCTGTGACCAATTGGAAGAAGAAAGAGAAAATGAAATAAGTCACATGCCATGTGACCAATTGAGACCCGAGCTATCTTGGTCACATTACCGACTGTTAATGAGGATAAAAGATAAATCTGAACGACAATTCTATATTGAAGAAACGATCAGCCAGATGTGGTCTGTCGAAACTTTAGAGCGTCAAATCAATTCGTTTTATTACAAACGATTTTTAACTTCGGGAGGAAAGATAAACGAAGAAAATTTTCTTCAAAAGCATTCACCTCAAAACTTTTTGAAAGACCCATTCGTTATGGAGTTTTTGAATATATTACCACATACGGCTTTTACCGAACGCCAACTTGAACAAGCGTTAATTGATAACCTCCAAAATTTTATCTTGGAATTGGGTAAAGGATTTGCATTTGTGGCTCGACAACAAAGGATTGTGACCGAAACTTCGAGCTTTTACATTGATCTTACTTTTTATAATTATCTACTAAAGTGCTTTGTCATTATTGATTTGAAAATTGGAAAACTTTCCCATCAGGACATCGGGCAAATGGATATGTATGTCCGTATGTTTGACGATTTGAAACGTCAAGAAGGGGATAACCCTACAATTGGATTGATTCTTTGCACAGAAAAAGAAGAAACGGTTGTAAAATATTCGGTATTGGCTGAAAGTAAACAGCTTTTTGCGTCTAAATACTTGCTTTACCTACCGACTGAAGAAGAATTGATTAAAGAAATAGAACGGGAGAAAGTATTCTTTGAATTGAGAAAAGAGGATGAATAAGTGGCGATCTGGCAACTGTTTTGATTCCATTTGATTCCAGTGAATTGTTTAGATTTGGACTTTTGAATAACTCATGACAGATATAATATTCTTGAGAACAAAGTCAATACTTTCCGACCCATATTTTATCTATTCAGTCAAAGATATTTATCTTCGTAATAATCAATTGCCAAGAATACATGAAAGACCCTCTTCCCAATATTGAATTATACAAATCTCTTTTTCGAGGCAGGGAAGATGTATATGCTGTACGGTGGGAGAAGGAAGGGAGAAGCGGATACATGCCTGCTTACAAAGTTGATTGGACAGATTATAACAAACACAAGGCTTCGGGCGGAACATTTGCAAGCTATACTAAGAAAGAGTTTCTCCCTTTTAATGATGATGCATTAGCAGAACATCTGAAAGGCAATGCTACACTTGGTATATATCCGTTATTGACTGATAATACTTCATTCTTTATAGCTGCCGATTTCGATGAAGATAACTGGCAAGATGCCATATTGAGATTGCATAAAGTTTGCCTACAGTACGAACTGCCAACAGTCATTGAACGATCCCGATCAGGTAATGGCGGACATCTATGGTTATTTTTCGAAGAAAATATTCCTGCTTTTCAAAGTCGAAAGATCATGTTCAACTTGTTACGTGAAGCTGATATTATTTCAAAATTTGAAAAAGAACCTAGCTTCGACAGACTTTTCCCCAATCAAGACACACATTCAGGCAAATCTATTGGGAATCTGATTGCTCTACCATTACAGGGTAATTGCGTCACAAAAGGTAATTCATGCTTTCTCGATACGGAAACACTGTTACCCCATACTAATCAATGGGAGTTCATAAAATCAATACAAAAAGTATCGAAACAAAAAATAGAAAGTATATTTATTCAGTTATCAGGTGTGATAAAAGAATCTATACACTCTTCTTATTCAGGGAGTAGTTCTTTCGAATTAGAAATATTAATAAGAGGGCAGGTATATCTGAAGCGAGTCCAATTAAATCAAAAATTAATTGTTTTTCTTCGGGATAACCTCAACTTCCTAAATTCAGATTTTTTTGTAAAGAAACGGCTAGGGAAAAACCCATATGATATCGAGAAGTATTTCAAGGTTATAGAAGAAACATCTGATGGCATTATTATTCCCAGAGGTTTCGTCTCCACCCTCATACAATTTTGTAAGTCTGAAAATATTCCAGTCAAGATTATAGATGAACGTTCTAAACAAGAAGAGATTAGAATTACTTCCAAAATCGAGTTAAGACCTCAACAAGAAGACGTTTTAGAAAAAACAGACATCAAAGATTTTGGTGTTATTGTTGCTCCGCCCAACTCTGGTAAAACAGTCATTGGACTAGAGCTAATCGCTCGTAAACAACAGCCGACTTTAATATTGGTACACCGTAAACAGCTTTTTGACCAATGGATTGACCGAATACAGAATTTTCTTGGGATACCCAAAGATAAAATCGGACAAATAGGTAATCAGAAAGATAAGATTGGGAAAGAAATTACTGTCGCAATGATTCAATCGTTAACAAGAGAAGAATCTTTAGAGCACTTATCTGAAAAGTTCGGGATGATACTAGTGGACGAGTGTCATCATATTCCTGCAAAGTCGTTTCGGGAAGTCATTTGCAAGTTCAACAGTTATTATCTGTATGGATTAACAGCTACACCTAAACGAAAGAATAATGACGAAAAGTTGATTTATGTATATATCGGCAACATACTCTACGAGATGAGCCAATTAGAGCAACTTTCGGAGCAAAACACGAAAGTCGAAATTAATGTTCGAGAGACAAACTTATTCGCTCCATTCGATTACAAAATGGATAAATATGAAATGATTTCGCAGATATTGGTTTATGATACTCAACGGAATTCTCTTATACTAGATGATGTTCAACAAAATATACATCGTTTCAAATCTATACTAATCCTTACTGAACGGACAGTTCATGTAAATATCCTCAATTTGTACTTAAAGGATAAATACGAAACAATCGCCATTTCAGGAGAAGATTCGGAGCGGAGCAGGAAAAGTAAATTGGAACAGATACAGCAAGGTCACTTTAAGATTATTATTTCCACAGGTCAATTCTTTGGCGAAGGGATTGATATTAATTCTCTTGAATGTTTATTTATTGTTTACCCATTCGCATTTGAAAGTAAACTTATTCAATATATTGGAAGAATACAGCGTTCGGAAAAGCCTCCTGTTATTTTCGATTACAGAGACTCGAAAATAGACTATTTCGACAAAATGTTTAAGCAAAGAAACCGATACTATAATAAACTGAGAAAATAAGTACCCATGTCGAAATTACAACTCAAAAAATTACTCAACTCGATGGATAAGTCCGATATAATCTCGCTTATGCTCGAAATGTATGATACCAAGAAAGAAATCAAAGAATATCTAGACTACTATACAAGTCCAAACGAAAAGGAGCAATTTTTGAAATATAAGAAAATCATTCAAAAAGAATACTCCCTAAATATGTCTGAGCCGAACACGAGATTGTCTGTTGCTAAAAAAGCCATTTCCGATTTCTCTAAATTAAAACCATCTCCGATCCTTGAAGCTGAGTTGATGATATATTTAGTGGAATGTGGATGCAAATACACCTATAATTATGGCGATATGTGGGAAGGATTCTATGATGGTATGGTTAATAATTTTATTCGGGCATTGAAATTTATGCAAAAGCATAGCTTGTTAACAGAATTCAGAATCAATGCCGAGAATTGTGTAAAATGGGCTTCTCCTTGTGGATATGGGTTTGCTGGCGAAATAAAGGATATATTTCATGAATACTACGGGAGACAATACTAATAATATTTGTACTTTCCGGATTGGATTATTTCTTCTTGTTCTATTCTATATTCTTGAAATCCGTACTAAATAATTTATTTTTTGGAGATAGTACTAGAATTGCTTCTTGTTCTATTCTTTCAGGAGTTACTTTATCTGAATTACCAAATTTATCCGATAGAGTTCCCTCTTCATTAATTGTAGTAATGTATTGAATCTCCTTACCACTATTGACTAACTTCTGAATATATTCATAAACAGCAATAAAATGAGCCTTGTCAACGCCATCAAAAATTCCATCATGAACTAAAAAATGAGGAAAGTTGTTTGTAAATCTGTAACTATTTAATAGAACAAATATATCATAAACTAAGGTTCTTCCAATGTTCTTACCTTTACCATACATATCAGGCATTGATATAGATATATCTACAAGCTTATCTTTTCGTTTATTATAATCAATCGAAAAACCAGATTCATTCTTTAAATTAATATATATTTCATTATAAACATCTGTAAATAATTCATACAAGTTCTCTATTTCTTTATTAAGGCTCTTAACGTACTCAAAAGTATCGTTTTCTATTGTTTTCAGTTCAGCTTCAACTTGATTCTTTTCCGTTTGCAAATCGTTTAATATTTTCGTATTAGACTCAAGTTCACTTAATTGGGATTTTTTATCAGTAACTATACTAAAGGCATCAGTAAGATCTTTAATCGCTTCTTGAGCAGATAAGAACCTGAAAAGTTTTGCCCTCTTTTTTTCTATTTCAAAAATCTCTTTTTCCCTTTCTTTAATGTTTTCCTTTAACTCTGCGATTTCTTTCTCTAAAAAACGTTTTCTATTCTGCGATAGTTTTTTTCGAAAATCAATAGCTTCTTTTAGAACTTGTTTTACAGTAGAAGCAAACTCTTGGGATAATTCTGTATAGATATTATTAATTTTAGTAACACTAATGCTTTCTGGTATTGTATAACTTTCTTCATAAGCATCTACCTTCTTTTTATCTGCGAAGTTCTGAAACCATTTATCTTTGATGGTTTGAGTTAGCTTATTAGCTTCATTTTCGACATCTTCATACTCATCCTTTAGTTTAAAGGAATCAATCGCATTCTCTAACTTCTTTATTTCGTACTTGAGTTTATTTATATTTTTATTAGTCTCTGCTAGGCTTGGTAGATCATATTTCTCTTCAAGTAACTTTTCGATTTGCTTGATTGCTGGTTTCAACTTGTTAAGGTGCGACCTAACATCAAAGTTTTTATAAGACAATGTATTATTCAGTCCCAAAAGATAGAGTTGGTATATATTTGTTTCAACTTCATTCACATCTTTCATATATTTAATAGGATCATTAAATTGATCTTTTTTAAATTTTTGAATTTTCAGATAAAAATTTATAAGGCTTCTATACCATTTAGGGAAGAACTTTCCCGAATAATCATCTTGATTGAATATTAATTGTCCTAGATGCTTCTTTAATACATCAATATCGTATACTTCTATATTTCCAACTGTTCCAAATTTGACTCTTTTGATATCATCAACACACCTCTTTATTATATATCGAATATCATCTATTCTAAACTCTAGTACAATGTCATAACCAGATAAGATATCTTTAGCTGCAAATAATCTAGGGTTGTGCGACTTTTGGTATGAAGCTAATAAACAGAAGTCTAAAAGATCTAAAAAAGTTGATTTGCCAATGCTATTAATTGATTCTTTGGGGTTGTTACTGTCCTTTTTACCATAGACAAAATTAATTCCATTAACGAATTCAACTTCGTCAAAAAGTCCATGTGGTTCAGAATATAATTTAAGTAAAAACATTATGCTCTTTTTATTATGGATTAAAAGAATCTTTCTTCCTTTGTTGCTATTGACCAATCTATATTATCATGAGCAAAGCACGAAAGCTATTATCTTCAAGTCTTATTATTCTATTTATTATGTGGGCAAATATGGCTATGTCCGCATCTGAACGAAAGGTCTCTTTTAATAAAGATTGGAAGTTTCATCGGGGCAGTGTCGCTAATGCCGAACAGCCTTTATATAATGACAACAAATGGCGGGTAATTGACCTCCCTCATGATTGGAGTGTAGAACCTGTTCCCATACAAAAAGATGGTATTACCACCGGTCCTTTTTCCCAACTTAATGAAAGTGGAGCAGGCGGTGCCGATACGGGACAAACGCTCGGTGGAGAAGGATGGTACCGAAAAGAATTTACGATTGAAAGACAAGATTCCGATAAATTAATCACGCTTTATTTTGAAGGAGTATACAATCAGTCGGAAATATGGGTAAACGGAAAGAAGGTATATTTTAATCCTTACGGATACACATCCTATAAAATAGATATAACCGAATACTGCAATGCTCCCGGCGTTGCAAATACTATAGCTGTGAAGGTAGTTAATGCCGGACAAAACAGCCGATGGTATTCAGGGTCGGGTATCTATCGCCATGTTTGGCTGATAAAGACAAATAAACTCCATCTGGATGAGTGGGATACATTCATCAATGCATCGGAATTAAAAGGTAAGGATGCGATTGTCAAATTTTCAACAACCATACATAATCAAATACAAGAAAGCGGTTCAGGAGAATTAAATATCAGAATTATTTCACCTGCGGGAAAAGAAATTTTTTCTACATCACAGAACGTTGCATTGTCTAACGGAATACCGATATCGAATTCATTTCCGCTGAAAAATCCGGAGGTATGGTCGGTTAACAATCCTGTATTATATACGGCAGAAATATCTGTTTCTGAAAACGGAAAGGAATATGATAAAATATCCATTCCTTTCGGAGTACGCACAATCGCTTTTTCAGCAGAAAAAGGATTTCTATTAAATGGAAAATCGCTTAAATTAAAAGGAGGATGCGTACATCATGATAACGGCTTGTTGGGAGCCGCCGCAATAAACAGAGCCGAAGAAAAAAAGGTGGAATTGTTGAAAGCGAATGGATATAATGCCGTAAGATGTGCTCATAATCAGGTTTCGGAATACTTTCTGGATGCATGTGACAGATTGGGTATGCTGGTTATTCATGAAACTTTCGACCAGTGGCAGCAACCCAAAAGAGACCAGGATTATCATCAATTCTTTGACGAATGGAGCGATAAAGATCTCGAAGGCTCAGTCCGCAGAGATAGGAATCATCCTTCGATTATCATGTGGAGCATTGGAAATGAAATAGAACAGCGTGCAGACTCCATCGGAGAAGAGATAGCCAAAAGACTGGTTGCTACGATTAAGAAATATGATACAAGCCGCTATACAACTGTAGGTGCAAATGATTTCTGGGACAGACGTAATTTTAAATGGAACATAGATTCAGAAAGAGCGTTCAGAAATGTCGATGTATCCGGATATAACTATATGTGGACAGCATATGAAAACGACCACACTGCATATCCAAATCGTATTATTTATGGTAGTGAATCTTTCCCTAAAGAAGCAGCACAGAATTGGAATCTGGTAGAAAAGCATCCATATATTATCGGCGATTTTGTCTGGACGGCGATGGACTATATCGGGGAAGCAGGATTGGGACATGCTTTAGAACTATCAGAAGGTGAACAAAACCCTCAGTTTATGGGTTGGCCGTGGTATAATGCATGGTGTGGCGATATCGATTTTTGTGGCGACAAAAAACCGCAATCCTATTATCGCGATATACTATGGCGTGAACGTGAAATATCAATGGCTGTTCGCCCTCCTGTAGCTCGCGGCAAAAAGGAAATTATAAATGGCTGGGGATGGACTGACGAACTTCTAAGCTGGAATTGGGAAGGTCTGGAAGGACAGACAGTGAGAGTGAATGTATATA
This sequence comes from Indolivaga alginatilytica, assembly GCF_003201355.1. Taxonomy (GTDB): domain Bacteria; phylum Bacteroidota; class Bacteroidia; order Bacteroidales; family Dysgonomonadaceae; genus Dysgonomonas_A; species Dysgonomonas_A alginatilytica. The sequence continues at coordinate 18,017 of NZ_QICL01000036.1, read as the reverse complement.
GTCGTTCACCTAAAGTAAGGTTATACCTCAATGATAAGTTAATCGGAGAAAAAGAAACAGACATAGAAAACTATACAGCGACATTTGACGTAGTGTATACTCCGGGTATTTTGAAAGCTATAAATGTAAACAAAAATAAAGAAACAGCTAGTACTGTATTAAAAACTACGGGATTGCCCGCTTCAATTCGTTTGATTGCCGATCGCAGCAAGATAAAAGCAGATAAGAATGACCTCGCATATGTTAAAATAGAGATTATTGACAAAGATGGCGAAGTAATTCCTGATGCTAATTTGCCGGTTAGTATAAGATGTCAGGGAAATGGCTCTGTCGTAGCTTCCGGAAATGCGGCTTACGATGATATGAAAAGCTTCCGCTCGTTAGCACCTGATACTTTCAGAGGAAAGGCAATAGCCATTGTTCAACCGCAGGAAGAAAGAGGAAAGATAACATTAACCGTCTCTGCCGAAGGATTGGAAGATTCTCAGATTGAGATAGAAACATATTAAAAGAAAATTCTTAGATTCTTAAATTTTTAATTAATAGTATTGCCGCATGAAAGTATATTTAATAGTCGTCGCTTGCTTCATTTTTTCTGCTCTATCGTCCGCAAACAGGCAGTTACACTCCGAGGATAAACAACAGGGAGTACCTCTCGATTCTATAGCTTTGAGTGATCCTGCAATTCTTGCCGATACCCGTACAAATACGTATTACATGACTGGAACAGGCGGTAAGCTTTGGAAAAGTAAGGATTTAAAATACTGGACAGGTCCGTATAATGTTGTTCAAATAGACACTACATCTTGGATGGGACACAAACCTATGATATGGGCTGCGGAGCTCCACAAGTATCAGGATAAATATTTCTATTTTGCCACTTTTACCAATCCGGCAGTCAAAATAGACTCTTTCAGAGGAAATGATATTGAACGCCGGGCATGTCACATTTTGGTAAGCAATAACCCTGACGGTCCCTATGTTCCTATGAAAGATCCGGTTTATCTACCCGAAAACAAACCCACTTTGGATGGCACATTCTGGATAGATAAGGATGGACTACCTTATATGATTTATTGTTATGAATGGTTGCAGACATGGGATGGTACTATGGAAAAAATCGAACTGAAACCCGATTTGAGCGGTTCTGTCGGCGAAGGAAAATTATTGTTCAAATCAAGCGATTCTCCTTGGAGCAGGGAGAAGGATAAAAGCGGAAATATAAAGCCCAATATGGTAACTGACGGTCCTTATTTATTCACGACCGGCATAGGACGGCTAGGGATGATCTGGACAAGCTGGATATATGATGTATATACTCAGGGAGTGGCATATTCTGAAAGTGGTACTTTAGACGGACCCTGGATACATGAAAAAGACCCCATTACCCCTCCGAATTTTGGGCATGGTATGCTATTCCAAACTTTTGAAGGGAAATGGCTAATGTCTGTCCATAGTCATAAAGATATAAATGGAAAATATCGTCGCATACCACATCTCTTTGAAGTAGATCTCTCCGGAGATAAGTTAAAGGTTGGCAAGATATATAGACCCTGATGCCTATGTTTTAGGTTAATGTTTATTTCTTATAACTGTTATATTCTTCATCCGTTACAGGTTCTAACCATACAACGGAGCCTTTGCTAGATTGTGTACCGATTGCTATATGCTCAAATTCGCTATCGGGTGTTGCACCATGCCAATGAACGATATCGGGAAGAATCTCTATTACATCACCTTTTTCCAATAATTGGATAGGTTTTCCCTTTTCCTGATAGTAACCTGTTCCTCTTGTACAAAGTAGAATCTGACCTCCGGGATGGGAATGCCAGTTGTTCCTGACCCCAGGCTCGAATATCACGTTCCCGACTGTTGCATCGAAATTGTCTTTGTCGGTAACCAGCATTTTTAGCCATGCCTTTCCACTGAAATAATCGTTATTGATTACCTCTCCTTTTGGAAAAATCAGAATTGTTTCTTTGTTATTTGCTGTTTCCATTCCATCATTATTTTTTTGATTATTGCAGCATGATGCAAATACGAATACTATGCTAGTTAGTAATACTATGCTAATTTTTTTCATAATTGTTATTTAAGATATTGTTTGAAAAATGAATCAAGCTTTGGCAATGATGCAGCCATATACTCAGGTCTGTCATACAGGTCTACATGTGATGCTCCGGGAACAACAAACAGCTCTTTCGGTTCTACTGCTTTATTATAAGCATCTTCGCTAAAATAAGCCGACACGGCTCGTTCGCCAATGATAAAGAGAAGTGGTCGGGGTGAGATTGTTTCAATCTGTACAAACGGAAAGAAATTCATCATCGGTGCAAGACTCGTAAAAGAGTAGCTTGTGGTAGAGTTCGGATGCTGCCCTCTTGATGTACGGTAATAATCGAAAAACTCACGTGTGTTTTCGGTATCGTTTTCGCTAAGAACGGTAGGAATTGCAGCTATATCTTTTCTAGGTTCGCCTCTGAATTCTCGTGTACGCTGCTCTCCTATTTCGTCCAGAGTTTTCATGCGTTGCTCGTATGTGATACCATCGCCTAATCCCTGCCTGCGGGCACGTCCCATATCGTACATACTGATTGTTGCAAGTGCTTTTATTCTGAGGTCGATTTGTGCTGCACTAACCGAATAACCGCCACCGCCACAAATACCGATTACTCCGATAGCCTCTGCATCTACATTTTGATGGTTACTTAAAAAGTCTACTGCTGCACTGAAGTCTTCCACACGTGTTTCAGGCGATTCTATATAACGGGGATATCCACCGCTTTCGCCATAATGAGAAGCATCGAAAGCAAGGGTTACATACCCCAATTCTGCCATTTTTTGTGCATGCAAACCTGATGTTTGTTCTTTTACACCTCCAAAGGGATGTCCTACAACGATAGCAGCATATTTCTTGCTTGCATCATAATTTGGAGGAAAGTATAAGTTACCTACTACATTAATAAGGAATCTGTTTGAGAAAGAAACTTTCTCTATTTTTACTCCGTTTACCATTTCAGAAGTAGTTAAACCTTTGCTTTGTAATACTTCATTCAATACAGATTTGGCATCATCTGCTTCTTTTTTACCTACATTCATTTCTATTATATTTATTAATTGACTTAATTGTTCTGGAGTTATCCCTACATTCAATGACAGGTTCATGTGTGAGCGAAGCATTGGTTCCACTCCTCCGATGCTTGTAAGTACTGATACTGTAACCATTTCCCTTTCAGCATAAGTCAAAACGTCACGTTCGAATATATCGGCAAAAAGATGTTCTTTCAGAAAGGTTTCTATTTCGGGACTGAATGCTGCATAGCCTGTTGTTGGTCGTCCTTCTACCTTTTCTCCTGTAAGTTGAGAGAGAATGTCTTTACCACGTTCGTATTTATCGCGTGTATCAGTTATGGGGGATGCGTCACGTCCCCAATTATCGTTTATGCCTTTCGCTTTGCGTTGATCGAGAACCGTCATAAAGGTTTGTAATCCTCGGAGACTTCTCGGAAATCCGGCATAGGCGTAAATCTGAACCAATACTTCTTTTATTTCATTGACTGTTAATCCGGCATCAAGTCCCGCATTTAGTTCTATTTGCAATTTATCAAGTTCTCCTTTGGCTGTGAAAGCGGAGATAGTAATTATTTTTTCTTGTTTTTTACTTAACATAATGTTCTGTTTATTCTGTGCATTTATACCGACAATAAATCCTAGTATCAATATCAGTGCACTTAATATTACTCTTTTCATAATTCAATATTCTCTTCTTATTAAATAAATTCTCGTTAAACCTTCTGTTTTAGAAAACGAGATTTTGTTTCAGTTGTTCCACAAACTGATCGATGCGTTGCATTTGCTGGGGAATCTCAATGCTCTGCGGGCAATGTTGAACGCATTGGTTACAATCGATACAATGGCTTGCCTGCCGCAAACGTGGAACATCTCGGTCATACCCCACCAAAAATGCCCGTCTTGCTTTACGATAATTTTTATCCTTCGAACTGGCAGGAACATTACCTTCGTTGATACATTTATTGTAGTGTGCAAAAACTCCCGGAATGTCGATACCATATGGACATGGCATACAATACTGACAAGCAGTACAGGGTACTGACGGATATTTCAGGATAATCTGAGCTGTATCTTCCAGCAATTCAAATTCCTCCTTAGTACAAGGATCGAGCGGGGCATAAGTGCGGATATTATCCTGCAAATGTTCCATGTAGGTCATACCACTCAATACAGTAAGTACATTGGGAAAGGAGCCAGCAAAGCGGAATGCCCAGGAGGCAATGCTTTCGTCGGGGCGTTGTTGCTTAAGCCGTCCCATCAGATAATTATTCATACTTGCCAGCCGCCCTCCGAGTAAAGGCTCCATGACAACAGCAGGAATATTCCGTTTTTCCAATTCCCCCAGTAAATATTCGGCATTAGTATTCCATCCCGATGCGTGCAGCCAGTCCACATAGTTTAACTGTATCTGAGCAAAATCCCATCTTACTTTACCTTCATCTTGTTGAGATAACAGAAAGTCAAAAGTTTCTATATCTCCATGAAACGACCATCCCAGATTGCGGATTCGTCCTGCTTCCCGTTCCTTTATCAGAAAATCCAACATTCCATTATCATAAAAGCGTTCCATTACAGCTTTCATTCCTCCCAAGCCAATAGCGTGCAGCAAGTAATAATCGATATAATCTACCTGAAGGTTTTCCATTGATTTACGATACAAAGCCTTTGACCCCTCAAAAGTCCTTAATTGCGGATCTTCCCGATGGGTGGAAAGTTTTGTAGCAATAAAGAATTTATCTCTTGGGTGGCGTTTAAGGGCAATACCTGTCGCAGCCTCCGAAAGCCCCCTGACATAAGGCGGAGCAGTGTCAAAGTAATTTACGCCATGTGCTATGGCATAATCTACCAAATCGTTTACCGCGTCCTGATCTATCACCTCTTCGCCTCCATTTTCAGACGGCTTCATAGGCCATCGCATACAGCCATAACCGAGTAATGATACTTTATCTTTGGTATGAGGATTAACACGGTATGTCATTTTATCTGTGGGGACATCACCTATATTGGTTCCGCCACGAGATTGCGTCTTGGGATCGCATCCATAAAAGGCTGCCGTAGATACTGCCGCACCAATGCCCAGCACTTTGAGAAAGTCTCTGCGACCTATTTCTATTTTATCTTTTTCATTCATAGCCGTTAGTAACAATTAAAGACTTATTTATTGTCCGATGAACAATTAAAATACTTATTTCATAGAGCAAGTACATGGGTAATGTAACTAAGATAAGCGTAAAAATATCCGCCGTAGGAGTTATTACAGCAGCAATTACAAGTATAATTACAATGGCGTATCGGCGGTAATGCCTCATAAAAGACGCAGACAGAAACCCGAATTTGGCAAACAACCAACAAAGTATCGGCATCTCAAAAACGATCCCCATCATCAGGCTTAGCATCATCAACGTATCGATATACGATTGAAGCGTAATCATATTTTCCACATCATCACTTACCTGATAAGTACCTAAGAAACGAAATGTCAAAGGAAAAATCAGTAAATAACTCATCAATGTACCTATAATAAATAAAAGGTATCCTCCCCCGACCATGCGTAAAGTGTATTTCTTTTCATTTGCATACAATGCAGGGGAAACAAACCTGAATAGCAAATACAATATATAGGGCGATGCACAAAGAAAACCTGTATACATAGCCACTTTCATATGTATAATAAACTGTTCAGCCAGACCTGTATTAATTAATTTCACAGAAAAAGCACCCAATGTTACTGCTGATGGAAAAAAGTAATTGCCTATATACTGTAAGACTCTGTAAGTGATAAAATTATCATTCTTGGGAGCAAGAACAATTGTAAACAGTTCTTCCTTAAATAAAAATGCTGCTATGCCAAATACAATCGTTGCCATTGCTATTCTTATAAGAGAAGCCCGCAGTTCATCCAGATGCTCCCAAAATGTCTGTGATTTGTTTACCATAATTGACAGGCTTGTTGCTCACTATTTTTCGTCATGCTTTTTTATTAGTTCAGCATTTTCTTCTTTAGAAATACCCGTTTCAATTCCATTTATTCCGTCTTTGAAACCCCGTATACCTTTTCCGATGCCTTTCATCAGTTCGGGAATTTTCTTTCCGCCAAATAACAATAAAACGATAAGAGCAATAAATAATATTTCGGGCATCCCGACACCACCGATAAATAATAACTTTGTCATATTAATTTCGTATTAGATGTTTAACAAATAAATAACCTCCGATAATCTGTAATAGCATTCCGGGTATACCCATCCTGAAATCCTGTACAGCCAGATAAAAGCTCCCTGTTAACAACCATTCTCCCAATGTGCCGATGATTTGATAAAAGAGAACTACCACAATGAGAATAGGAATAGAGATACGTTTAAAATATCCTGCGGCAAATCCCGCAGCTACCGCCAGTAATACCGATTTTATCAAAATGGCAGGCAGTACTTCAGCCGAAGGCATTGCGAATAATAGAAAATTTACCAACGGAGAGAGAACCGCCGTCAACAATCCGACTTTCCAACCGTATTTATAAGCCGCAATAAGTGTAAAAAAATAGATTGGCAACCACACCATACCACCTTGTTGTAGCAAATGGCAAAGTTGTGGTAAGGCTATGTTCCCGATGACAAAAAGCGATGCCGCTAAATAGGTTTTTACATTTCGGTAATCGAATGAATAAAGTTTTAAAGCAGTTGTTTCCATATTAAGCAGTTAAATGATTGTTTTTCATTTTTTCAATGAATGCTTCTATCAAAGGCAAAATAGCCTCAACTGATTCTTCGTTATAAGAGATTCTTTCCATCGGACACCAGTCTGATTTATCCCGGTTTTGAATATAGGGCACAATCTGGTCAAAATCTACTTTGATATTAGCATCATGCAGTATCTTCAATGCCGATAAGCTGATAACATCCGTATACAATTCTTGAATACCTCCGAGAATCATCAATGCTGCGGCTGCCTTTCCCACCACTTTATCGGCGATAGACGCATCTTTCAAAAAGTCAGGATCATTTTTTAGCAGATAGAATAAATCTGCAACCCCTCGTTGTGAAAATGCACGAATATCTCCTTTGTTTACAATCACACAGGAATAATTATCCTTATGAAGCATTCTTATTATTTCTTTCATATAGACTATCTTTTAAGTAACGTTAAATATTTAATGCGATGTTTTATCACCATAACATTCTTTGGTTGTTATACTTGCCAAGGCAATAAAAAGGTCTGAGACCTTAAATTATTTTATGTCTTTCGTGACCCTCTACATAAATAGCACTAAATGGACGTGCCGGGCAGAGGTTTTCGCAGGCTCCGCAACCAATGCACCGCTCAGTATTCACAGCCGGAATTTTAAGCGAGTCGGGATTATCGGAGAGAGGGATTAGCTGTATTGCCCCTGTCGGACAATGACGCTCACAATTCGTACATTTTACTTTGTCACGCATAACCACACAGTTTTCTTTAATCCATACAGCGTGTCCTATTTGGATAGATGATTTTTCATCAATCTTAATCCGCTTTATGGCAGCAGTCGGGCACACTTCCGAACATCTTGTACATTCGGGACGGCAATAACCTCGTTCAAAAGACATTTCGGGTTGCATGAATGTTGCCAACTTATCGGAGGGACGTAAGATATGATTCGGACAAACAGATACACACAGCCCGCAAGCTGTACAATGACGCTCCATATTGCGACTGCTTACTGAACCGGGTGGAACAATTGGAGTAGCACGCTTAGGTATTTTTTTATCTTCTATCACAGCTAATCCACCGTCAACTGCTTTCTCCTGTGCTTTAAGTGCAGATGTTAAAGCAACCAAGGCTGTAACTGAAAGGAAATTACGGCGGGACGAATCATTGCCTTCGGCAATTTGTGTTGCATCTTGTTTCTTTGATCCCATTTTTCGTGGAGCATACACCATCGCACTGCTTTTGCATTTTTCGATGCAATTCATACAGGTTACACAACGGCTGTAATCTATTGTATGTTCTTTGACATTGATACACGCAGCCTTACAATTTCGGGCACACAATCCGCATCCGTTACATTTATCCTCAATGAAAGCGGGTTTGAAAAAAGAAAACCTCGACATAAAGCCCAGCACCGTGCCCACAGGACAAATCGTATTGCAATATGTACGTCCGTTACGCCAGGCAAGGATAGCTAGAACGACAAAGGTTACAGCCGCTATCGTTAATGTTAATGCACTTTTGACCCATACATCTACCGAATAAAAGGCATAGCTATCTGCTCTTTCTGCTAGATAAGCTAATAGATTATTTCCCCATTGGTAGACAGGAACAAACAGATTCGATGCTACACGCCCATAAGTGCTATAAGGTTCGAGAATTGTAAACACTGAACTGACCCCCAGTATTAAAGCAATTGTAAAGAGTATAAGTATTCCATAGCGTAGCCACGAAAGAGCCGGAGAATAAGAAAAACGATTTTTCTTTTGTTTTGAAGCTATCCATGATATAGTATCCTGAAATACGCCTAGAGGACATATGACAGAACAGTAAATACGTCCGAAAAGTAAAGTTAATGCTATCAATATCACTACAACCCCGACATTGAAAGCCAATAAAGCCGGAACAAACTGTATCTTAGCCATCCATCCAAACCATGCATGAACCGTTCCTGTAAAATCGAGGAATAACACTGTGATTAAAATGAAAAAGAAACCGGCGAGAATAACTCTGATCTTTCGTAACATAATTATTTTATTTGCTAGATATTTTTGCCCATCTCATACGCCTCCTTCATGGCAGGCTTTTCGTCGATAGTACCCCGTTCCCGTGCTCCGTTTCCATAAACTATGCCTCGTTCCTGACCATTGTAAAGACAACGGACAAATCCCCGAAATCCCATAATTGTGCCGTCGAGTGCCTCTTTTTCCTTATCGGTACAAGTGACGATATAGTAGAACTCTTTATTCTGCAAATCTTTTTCGTAGTTATACACACGGTCGATCAAGGCTTTCATCTGAGCGGTCATCGAATAAAAATAGACAGGTGAAGAAAGGACAATCACATCTGCTGCTGCCATTTTCTTTATGATTTGGATAGCATCATCGTCATCGTTTCGTTCTCCTCTTTCATACTCCGTTTTTGCAAAAAACTTAATATCATAATCGTTAAGGTTCAGCATTTCCACCTTGTGTTTAGATTCTTCAGCACCTTTCATAAGCTGCAAACAAAGAGTTTCCGAATTACCGCCTCGTCTGGGACTTGATGAAATAATCAATACTGATTTAGGTCCCTTCTTTGATACAAAAGTATTTGGGGTGCTTGCTGTTTCTTCTTTTGCTTGCTGGTTTCCACATGAAGCAAACAGTATAGCTATAAAAGTAATAGCTGAAATTAAAAATTTATTTTTCATCGGTTTTATTAAAGTTATTCTTGATGCAATAGCTATATTTATTTTCATACCACTTAGTCGCCAAGTAATCTGGTAAACGACAGAGAACCAAGTTTCCATTTACCATCTATCGGCACATACACTTCCGTAACCATAAAGGGATTGACAACCTCATTGCCACCGACAACAGCCGTCAGGCGAATCCTGTCTAAAATGATAGCTGTGTTACCAACAAAGCGAACCGATGTTTCTTTTATTTCTGTATGCTTATAATGAATACCACCGCTTTTAATGGTATTTAATTCTTGTTCTTTAGTCATCGTACCTCCCATATGGACAAATACTGCCTCTTGATGGAAAAGGACATTTAGTGAATCTACATTACGATCTGCCATCCACTGCCATTTTTGTTTGGAGAGGCTAGTGAGCTCCTGTTTTGTACTTTCATCATACTTTTCTGTTTGTGCGAACAAACAATGTACACTCATCATTAATAAACCCAGTATCAGAACTAATACTTTCATGTTGCCGTTTAATACTACTTTCTTCATGATATGATTATTTTAATTAATTTCCTATAAACCAACTACTAACCATTATTAGATTAATCATTCATCTTAAAATTAACAAATCCTTGTTTTTGTTCAAGAGTCATATTAAAGAAGCGTTTGTCTTTGTTCAATGAACGCATTGCCGCCATTTCATCTTCGCTTAAAGCAAAGTCGAAGATGCTGATATTCTGTTTAATATAATCGGGGTTAGTTGCTCCGGGAATCACAGATAGCCCTTCTTGTATATGCCAACGAAGGATTATTTGTACAATTGATTTATTGTGCGCTTCGGCAATTTTAGCAATCACAGGGTCAGAGAGCAGACCTTTATCTCCATGTCCTAACGGATACCAACATTCTATGGCTATGCCATAGGGTTTCACTTTTTCTCGAATATCATTACGTTGAGCATAAGGATGACATTCTATCTGCAACACAGCAGGCTTTATCTTCATATTATCTACTATGGCATGGAATACTTCATCATTAGCATCAAAATTACTGATACCCAATGCACGTACTTTTCCTGCCACCACAGCTTTCTCCATATCTTTCCAAGCACCTACAAAATCTCCGACAGGTTGATGAACATACAGCAGGTCGATATAAGTTGTTTGCAGCCGGGCCAGCATTTTATCTATGGCTTCCATTGTTATGCCTTCTCCGTATTCGGATGGCCAAAGTTTGCTCGTAATCCATATCTCTTCACGGGGAATGCCGCTCTCATTAAGTGCTTCGCCTACTCCGGATTCGTTTCCGTAAGCATGGGCGGTGTCGATATGGCGATAACCGTTTTTTAATGCAACAAGGCAAGCATCCTTACAGGCATCTTTTGATGCAGTGAAAGTACCAAGACCGAATTGAGGCATCTCGATACCATTATTCAGTTTTAGCACAGGCACATTGGATTTCATATTTTGTGCATTTGCAATACTAATGTTTCCAAATAGCAGTAGTGCTATCACAAAGAGATAATTTTTCATATTTTCCATTCTGATTATTTGTTGCTTATTATACTAATCTCTTTTAACCAAGACTCTACATCGGCATTTTTATTCGTTGTGCCAAAACCTTTTAAATGTTTGGAATCGGGAGTAAGCTCCACTATATTAGCCAGAGTTTCATCTCTGAATGTTGCTTCATAGGTACAGAATGGTATGATTGTTTTCCCAGAGAAATCATAATTATCACTCTCTAAAAACGACCAGACAGCCATAGGAGCAGTGTGCCACCATACAGGACAACCAACGAAAATCGTATCATATTGGTCGAGGTTATCCACAATTGTTTTTAATTCGGGGCGAATACCATTATCCCGTTCTGCTCTTGCCACTTCGGTACAGGGTATATATTCGGTGGGATAAGGAGTTACGGTTTCTATTCTAAAAAGTGTACCTCCTGTATGATTGGCTATATTTTCAGCTACCTGCTTTGTACTACCTCCCCAACTGAAATAGACTATAAGAATTTTTCGGTCTGTTACCTCGGGAGTTTCCTGTTCCTCTTCTTCTGTCAGAGGGTTATCGTTTTTATCTGCACATGCCGATATTGGAAATACTACCAACAGCATTAACAGGGCTAAAAGTAAGTTTTTCATGTTTTTTGTTTTATGATTAATAATCTTATTCCGTTATATGTTTTTGCCTGTTTCGTAGGCTAGGGCAACTGCCAGATTTCCGGCTATTTCGCCCGCATTATAAACGCCTTTTCCTAGTATCAATCCTGCTTCCCTCACATCGGTCAGGCATTCGAGGAATCCTCTGAATGACTTTATTGTACCTTCCATTGCGTGGTCTTCCTCTTCTGCTGCGGTTGCAATCAGGTAGAAGTCTTTGTTTGCGATTTTCGTCCATTTCATAACCGAGCGGTCGATTACTGTTTTAAGCTGTGCGTTCATACAGTAGAAATAGACAGGGGTGGAAAGTACGACTACGTCTGCGGCAATTATCTTGTCGATAATTTCGGGTATGTCGTCTTTTATCACGCACTTTCCGTCATGGTTTTTGCAGTAATAGCAGGCACGGCAGTAATTCATGTCTTTATCCCGAAGGTTTATCTTTTCGATCTCATGCCCTGCTTCTTGTGCCCCACTAATGAACTGGTTGCAGAGGGTATCTGAATTGCCTCCTTTGCGGGGACTGGCTGAGATGACTAATACGTTTTTCATGGGTGTATGCTGTTATGATTTTATATTTATATTCACTTAGTAATGTATTTTTCCCAGAAGCGGACAGCATGGTCCATCCACCCTTGGGCATCGGTTCCTGTTCCTACGCCAAAGCCATGACCGGACGATTGGTATTTGTGAAACTCAACATCTACACCTGCACTACGCAGATTTTGTGAGCGTTGTTCCATAACGGATGGGGATGCTATACCGTCGTTGGCACTTACCGCAAGGAAAGTGGGTGGAAAGTCTGCCGAGTAACTGGTCTGACCTGTATATATGATAACTGCCGTGCCCGGTTTAGGTACATTATAACCAAAGTAGGATGCTCCGTACATAGCGATATTACCGACCATCCTTCCGCCTGCCGAACCGCCCCAAAGCGAGTAATTCTCTGTACTTACTTCGAGTGAACTTGCATTACGGAAGATAAATGACAGGGCTGCTGCAAGGTCTTCTGAGGCAATCTGTTCGCCCCCAATACGATATCGTATTACAAAGGCGTTATATCCTTTTTCGCTGATAACCTGAGCAAGAGGAAAGCCTTCATGCAGTGAACCGACATACGAAAAGCCACCGCCGGGACAAACCACCGCAAAAGGTGCGTTTGGATTTCCTCTGTAAAAGAATATTCCTGTATTCCTTTTAGCAGGGTCTTGTTGCTTCTGTTGTTCGGTATAGATATCATAAAATACCGTTTTGTTATCCTTAACTTCATCTATCAGATGGTTTAACGCACCTAATACCACATCGGGACGGACATTGCTGTGATATGGCATCAGTGAACCTATATTAGAAAGAGGTGTATCGTAGTAAGACGAATTATTGTCACGTGTTAAAAGCAAATCACCGAATCCTTCAAATGCAGGATGGTTTACAATATCACGGACATAATTATTCGTCGTCAGGTGTGTTCCCATATTACCGTTATTTTCTTCATCTTCGTTCCCGCTACCTGTTTCGTCTACTACTTCCTGATTGGGTTTATTTGCATTGGCAGGGTCACTTTCCGCACAATTCGTAAGAGACAGTATCAATAATAATGATAGTATCATGTTGCTTAGACGAGTTATATTATTGAATTTTGTGATTCCCATACACTTTTATTTTTTCAATCCAGTCCTTTTTCCTTTAACCACTTCGAAAGCTGATCTGCTATTTCGATATTATTAAGATCAGACATCAGAAAATGTGTATTACCATAAATACCGATCTTTGGCAGTTCTACTAAAGTGGCATCTCCGCCATGACGATTCATAGTTTCGACAAAGAGCCGTCCCAAAGCTAAACGGGTACGCCAGTTTTCGGCTCCCAGATCATTGGTTACTGCATCAGGTGCATCAGGAATATAATCGCCAAAATACATGACAATAGGTATTCTGGTAAGTTTCATAAAGTCATCCATCGAAACTTCTACTCCTTTTAATACACCTGTAAGTCCGCTTATGGGTTCGGGTAGTTCGCCTTTTGGGAACGGATATGTTCCCGGTTCATAAGCTACGATAGCTTTTACTTTATCGCTTTTAATTCCTGTTAGCCATCCGGGTAAACCTCCTTGTGAATGAGTAACTAGGATGCCGGAACCTATTTTATCAAAAAGTGCAGACATGCTGTTAGTGATTATTTCGGTATCAAAAGGTCCTGTATTGGGTGTCATTTGACGGAAAAATTGGTTCAGGCTCTCGGCATCCTGCGGGAATTGCACACCCTTGTTAAAATTCGGCCACACACCGATGCGGAATATTTCATACCACATCTGCTCATCGGCAGTCGGATCAATGGACGCAGCAAGAGTGCTTCGTCCAGCTTTTCCTCTTCGGGGTTGGTCTACGAGATAAGTGCTGAATCTTCTTCGGAGGAATATGTTCTGAAAGCCATCCCGTCCATCGGGTGTCGTTTCCCACACTTTCGATGACGAACCCGCACCGTGAAGAAATACGAGAGGTAACGGGCGGGATTTGTCAGGTATTTGATAGAAGACGTAGGCGTGGTCGCCATGATAGGTTTGCCCTTCGGGGTAGGGTTTCCAGTTGTCAAACTTGGTTGCATCGTAATTACCGGGGTTCTGAATCACTGTGCCTCCGACGGTAAAGCTGCCTTGGGATTGGAGTATAAGTAGTTTGTTCGGGTCATTTTTGTGTTGTTGGCTGAATCCTGATAAACTAAAAGGAATGAACATAGCCAAGATCGCTGTAAGTTTCATATTATATCTTATCATAATGAATGATTTTATAAAAAGCCTTTTGCTTTTACAAATATTCAATAATTATGTAAGACTTGTATTTAAGAACTGACTAAAGCGAAAATGAAACGATTATCACGAATCAGATAATAAAGGTATTTTTATTCAACCACATATTGAGCCACTTATACTATCCATTCTTTAAATTCGGCGGCTTTATTTTTACTGATGTAGATACGTTCGGGGACGTCTGTGTCAAGCGTAATAAGCAAGCGGCTATCGAACCAGATGGTTATATTCTTTACACTATTGCGGGCAATGATATATTGCTTATTAGCCCGATAAAAATCTGCGGGATTTAAAGATGTGTAAATTTGCTCCAGTGTTTTAGTGTAAGAATACGAAGTGCCGTCTTTTAAGTAAATATGTGTATTCTTATCGGTTGTATAGAAATACGACACCTCCCGTAAATCGACAGGCAGTAATTTATCTTTTATCGGAATCAAAAATTTGTCTTTGTACCTGGTTGTTGGAGTTAGTTGTGCCAATCTGGACAGGTATTGAATGATTTCGGTCTGCGTCCATTTCCTGAATTTATGCAATGCACGTTCTAATTCCTCCGATTTTATAGGCTTAAGCAAATAGTCTATACTATTCACTTTAAATGCTTCTATGGCATATTCATCATAAGCAGTTGTGAAAATAATGGGTACTTCTACTGCGATATGTTCAAAAATCAGGAATGCCGAGCCATCGGATAAGTGAATATCCATCAGAATGAGGTCTGGATCGGGATTTTTTTGTAGCCAATCAACTGTTTGCCTGACACTCTCGGTATTTCCCAATACTTCTATGGACGGATCAATCTCCTTGAGTATTTCTACCAAACTTTCATAAGCAGCCGTCTCATCTTCAACTATCAATACTTTCATACCTGATTATTTTAACGGTAAATAAACACGGAATATACTTCCATTGTTTTCAACTCTGATTTGCTTATTCATTAATAATGAAAAACGATTTTCCAAGTTTTTCAGTCCCGTACCATTCGTTACAGGGGATGATAGTTTAGGGTATATAGGGTTGGATATGACCAGTTCTTTATCATCATTAAGATAAATGGAAACTACCATTTTATGATCGCTGTCTATCATATTGTGAACAACTATATTGTCAAGAACGGGAAGGATCGATAGCACAGGCAATTTGCTTGACAGTATGTCCTTATCTACATCTATAGTATATTCCAATTTATTGGCAAAACGCACCTCCATCATATAGCGGAATGCATTTACAAATTCGAGTTCTTCTTCGATTGTTACTAGTCCTTTTTTATCGCTTTGCAGGATATAGCGAAATACGTCCGAAAGCTTATTGACATAAGTAAGTGTAATCTCATCATTTTTCTTTCGGATCAGAGCAGTCAAGCCATTTAAGGAATTGAAGAAGAAATGTGGATTAATCTGATTTGTCAGGGCATCGTAACGGCTTTGCAGATTTTCAATCTTTAGCAGTTCTATTTCCTGTTCCTTTTTTCGCTGTTCAATATATAGTAAATAAATATAGCCCATCAGTGTGGCTAGAATACACACTATAAAGAATTGAAATAGCACCAGACTACCAAAATGCCTGACCTTTAAGTCTATCAAAAAAGCTGTTCCGCCATAAACAGCATAAGCACCAATACTAATCAAGGCGTTATATCCGAAACGTTTTTGGAAGGAAAGCGTTTTTATTTTCTGTAAATTTATTTTTATCAATAAAAAAATAAAAGAGGTATAGAACACATAGCGAAAACCAAATAATAAAAGATAATGTGTTCGTCGGGTTTCTTCCACAAGGCTCAATTCCCACGGTATCCATGTTATATTAGGATAGATAATAAAAACAGCACTGATCAGGCTAATCCATAACAGTTTATATGTAGAGTATTTATCTAAAATATTCATTTCATAGTGTTTTGTTGTAAAAATAAGACTTTTATTTTCTCTATGACTAAAAAGTGATATGCAAATTGTATCTATGAAATTATGATCTTTTTCTAAATGGTTGTAGTTTTAAATAAGTAGCCGAACGCCAAAACCATTCTAGCGGACCATATAAATAGTATTTCAGCCAATATTTACTGATTATGAGCTGTACTGTATATATTGCCAATCCCAATAGAAAGACTTCTGTTGCTCCCCAACTTCCAAAAATTGAACCGAATGCCCATGCAGAAAATATAATTGCCCCCAATACACTTTGCATTACATAGTTTGATAATCCCATACGTCCGTAAGGGGTCATCACATTCAGACATTTTCCAATGCCGTTTATTTGGTAAAGTATAATAAAACCCACCACTAAAGCTGCGGAGAACAATACAGTATGGATATCTTTCAAAGCCATAACTATGAACACGGAAGGACTAATATCGCTGCTGTCCAGCCCCATTAAAATCGCCCGTGTTGATGGTGGTTCAGGAAGCAAGCCTACAATATAGTTTATTGCTATGGCAGCAAGAATAAATCCTGCTAAAAGAATCATATTCCTTCTCTTGTGTAAATATACTTCTTCAAAAAAGCGTTTACGACCTATAACTAATCCCAAAATAAAGAGTGCCAGTGTAATGTACGCACGTCCATACATCCCGAATTGATAATTAAGCTTTCTTTCCAATCCTATGGTCAGATTATTCTTTGCCGATTTGAAGAAAGAAGGTTTTTCCATCTGTGAACTGGTAGATCGGGGTGCAGAATCACGAAGCACGGTTTCTGTTTGTTCCGTTTTTACAATTCGGTCATAGCTTGTTATTAATATGCGGGGAAGTCCCAATAACAAAAGGGCAACAATAATCATCAGCATCCAACTTTTGAAGCGGAAAAGAAAAACCATTATTACTCCGAATACGGCATATATGGATAGTATATCGCCTGTAAAGAAACAATTTCCGATTATGCCTATGAAAAAAAGGATAGCCATACGCCACAAAAAACGTTTACGAAAATCAATTCCTTTTTTTGTTGCTCTATCCATTTGTATAAAGAAACTCAAACCGAATAAAAAGGCAAAGATGTTAATAAACTTCCCCATGATTACATTTTGAGTAAGCCACTGAATTGTGTCATCAAATTGAGAGAGTAACGTTTCCCTTGGCTCCATAGGGAAGGAAAAGATACCAAAGTGTTGTGACATGTGCATAAGTATAACACCCAACAATGCGAATCCTCTTAATGCATCTATTACTGTGATTCGGCTTAAAGGAGTTGAGGAAGATTTATTTTGTTCCATTACTTTTAATTTTAGGTCTAAAAGTAAGGTCGTAAATTATTCATTGTTCCTCTTTGGGTAGCAAAACGAAAAATCAGGTATGTTCACGAAAATATATTTAAAAAAGTAATCCATGAATAATGTATCGTCAGGACAAATGGTAAGTGAAGTTGCAATTGAATTAAGGTTTCAGTCCAAGTCCATGCAGTATTTTAACAGGCTATTCCATATAAATGTTGGGAGGTACTTAGAATGAATACAGATCGGAGAACTTATTGAAACTCCTTTTCGGTTAATAATTGGCAAAACAAACAGGAACCGGATAAAGAGTCTTGGTTTAATAATCATGCGAATCAGTATTTAAAAAATTAGATAAATAAATGCGATTGCAATTTTACCCATCGTATGTACTAGTAGTCCGGATGTTGATCTGACTTTCTG
>NZ_QICL01000035.1 GCF_003201355.1 Indolivaga alginatilytica | reverse complement strand
GCCCCTGAAAAGGCTTCGAGCATCCGTCCGGCTATCAGGTCGTATATCTTGCGTTCATCGTAGTTCAAGGTTTGGGGCAGGCAATCGGTGATTAACAGGGCGTGGTGGTCGGTTACTTTTAAGGTATCTACCGAACGGGTGTTCAGGTGTTCTTCTGCCATTTTTTTTGCATAGAGGGCAAAAAACGGATAGTCTCCGAGTTTTTGAATCAATGCGGGTATCTGCTCAAAGACATCATCCGAAATATAGCGGCTGCCTGTCCGGGGATAGGTGATGTGTTTGGACTCATAGAGCTTTTGAGCGGTAGACAGGGTCTTGTCGGCTGAGAATCCGTATTTGTTATTCGCTTCTTTTTGAAGTGTAGTCAGGTCGTAGAGCAAAGGTGCTTCCTGTACGGCTTCTTTTTGTTCGACTGATTCGACACAAACGATGCGTTGTTGCTTCTGTTTATCAAACAAGTCTTTTGCTTGCTGGCGTGACGAGATACGTTCTTTGGTGACAGCCGAAAATGTTGTTTTGCCGAAGGATGTATCCAGCCGAATATCCCAGAATGGAACAGGTACAAAGCCCTTATGTTCCAGATAACGGCTGCAAACCATTGCCAGGGTCGGAGTCTGCACCCGTCCGAGTGAGAATACGCCTTGTCCGGCGGCAATGCTGATTGCCTGACTGGCATTGATACCGACGAGCCAGTCGGCTTGGCTGCGTGCTTTGGCTGCCTGATACAGGGTATCGTAGTCTTTGCCGTTTTTGAGGTTCTGTAAGCCGTCTGCAATGGCTTTTTCGGTTAGAGAACTTATCCATAGCCTGTCGAATGGTTTGGTACATCCGAGATACTGATAGATGTAGCGGAATATAAGTTCGCCCTCACGCCCTGCATCGGTAGCGACAATGATCCTGTCACACTTATCAAAGACCGACCGGATGATTTCCAGTTGCCGGAGTGCTCCCGGATCGTCTTTATAGCCATCTGCGGATCTGACTTGCCGGGGTTTTAAGATAAAGGTATCGGGGATAATGGGTAATCGTTCTTTATTGAACCCTGTCAGCCCGTAGTGTTCGGGCATACCCAGTTGAATCAGGTGTCCGAATGCCCATGTCACAAGGTAACCGTTGCCTTGCATGTATCCGGACTGTTTGTTTGTGGCTCCGACAATGGCGGCGATTTCGCGGGCTACCGAAGGTTTTTCTGCGATGATGCACCTCATCCCAACCTTCTCCAAAGGAGAAGGAGCTGAAATGCCTCTGTTGTTATTTATATTCTTCATTTTTGTTTACTTGTAATTGTGGATAATTAGTGGAGGCACAGCCTCTTTTATTTACATAGTCATCCCTTAGGGAGACCGTTTTTGAAGCGATAGAGAGCCCTTACATTTTCATTCCTTTGGATTTTTTGACCTCTTTCTTTTGCTCCTCTTTCTTTTGTTCTTGTTTTTCGTTCGGTGCGGTCTGTCCTTGCTTGATAGGCTCTGTCAGATTCTTGGTGGCTTCGTCTGTTTTGCCTTCGGAATTGACCGCTACCTGTGTCTTGGCGGTATTATCGGGCGTGACTTCTGCTCCCTGCTTCTGTGCTTTGTCGGGATTCCATTTGAAGAAATCGAGTTTGCCTTTTTCGGTATTGACTTTGATATAGGCATTGAATTTCTCTCCGGCTTTGTCGGTCATCCCTGTTACATAGATGGTTTGTCCGGCTTTCAATTGAGTTTGTTGCTGTGGAGAGAGTTCTGCTCCTAACAGTTTAGTCGGGATACGGAATTTTGTTCCTTCGGATTGATCCTGTTGTTGGTTTTGGTTTTGCGATTTTTCTAATTTATTGCCATTGTCGAATTTGAATTCCAAGCCCCGTTTGTCGGCATTGATCTGTACGGTGGCGTTGAACTCCTTGCCGTTCTTAGAGGTCATACCTTCTATATAGGTTGCTTTTCCCTGCGACAGGTCTGTTTTCTGAGCTTCGTTCAGCGTTACACCTTTTATCTCATTGGGTATTTTAATTTTATCGGCCCGAACGGCTATCAACTCATTGGTCAGTTTGTCTACTGAGACAAATGCCATCATCTTGTGGTCTTTGACGGGTTCGACTTCGACTAATCGTCCTGCATTGCCTGTCTGACGCAGATTTTGCTTGTCGTCTTCAGATAGCCGGGCTCCGTATACAAGTCCCTCGAGTTGGGGTTCTTTTCGCAGGGCATGGACAACAAGAGAGAGTTTGCCTTCGGGTGTTTCCCGAAACGATAACCGGGCATCGGTGCGGATAACTGTTTCGCCTATCTCGGCTTTGATTGGTAATAAGACCGGGGTCTTTTGCCAGTTGAGCAGTTTGTCCATGCTCTTGGTTTGTTCGAGCATTTCTTTGGTTACTCCCAGTTGTTCAAACTGTTTCCAGTCGATACGGGATTCGTCTACCGCCTGATATTCTTTTTTGGAGAATGCTTCGGGGAGCACCCGGTGGTTATCCAAGATTTCTTTGTTGGAGGGTTCTTCGGGGTTTTTGAGCATTTCCTGCAAGACCGGAACAATCTTTTCCAATTGTTCAAATGGGATTTTGAAGAACTGAAAGTGGGTGGGATCTTTGCATTGACGCAGGAAATTCGACATGAAATTCTCCAGCACATCGGCGTGTTTGTCGATTTTGAGAAACTCGGGTTCATTCTTTGTTTTTGGATCAACGGTTTTGGGCGTTCCGTCTTCGTTGATACCGCTGACAACTTTTAGTTTGTTGCTGCCTTTTTCTGTGACCAGCAGAACATCTTGGTTTTTAAGGTCTTTTTGTTTGTCATTCATAAGAAAATAATTTTGGAGATAATTAGTGGAGGCACAGCCTCTTTTATTTACAAAGTCATCCATTCGGAAGACCGTTTTGTTATTACAGAGACTATAAATAGCAGCCTCCGTTATTTATATAGCCGTCCATAAAGGAGAGCGTATTATGCACAAAAAAACGCTCGGGGGCTAATGTATAACTAATTGATTATTTGTGGTTTGATTTACTATCCGGTGGCAGTGTTTGGCGTCGGTTTGGTAGGGTGAAAATCAGTTAACAGTTAACAGTTAGCGGTTGGCAGTTGGCAACATTGTTAATCGGGTGTTTTTCGCTAGTTATCATAAAAAAATCCCTACACTATCAATTTAGTGAAGGGATTTATCAACAATTAAGGTCGCTCTTTTTATTCAATTGTATTAGTCGTTTATCGCGATTCGCCATAGTTCAGTAAACCTGACTCTCTCTGCTTTAAACGTTCCTTTGGTAAGTATAATTAAGTAAACAGTGAGTAGTCAACAGTTAACATTTTCTTGTTTACGTATTACGCTTGGCTGTGCTGTTTGATCTAGATTAGGATAAGGAATTATGAAAGAGAGAATTTTGCCGGAGGAAAAGAGGTGGAAGAAAAATTAAACGAAGAGGGACAGTTTTTGGTAGATCAAGAATAGTATAAAACGTAATAATTAACAGATTAATTAACGTGCAATTACTAATTGCCAGATTTGAACTAGAATGTAGTAATATGGGATATGTGGTACGCTTTATTTTGATTCACACTGTCAAACTTTTATTTATTTCTTTTGTAGTATTTATTATTTCAACAGAAAATATATTTCTATTTTTATTTATGAATTCAGCACATTGGATAATAAAAGATTCGTCATTGGGAAGGACCGCAGAATAGTCACCATTCATAGCTTTTTCTATGTTGTCATTGGACATTATATATAATAAATCCCAATATTCATTTTTAATTAAACTAAATGAATATTGGTCAAAATAATGAGAGTTCATAGATAATATATTAAAAGATTTTCGAATATTATTTTCGTTGGTATACTCTGAATCATTAACATAAATTTTAATCAATTCATTTTCGAGCTTTTCCTTTTTTTGAGAAAGTAAGATAATCCTCTGCTTCTTCAATTCAGCTTTAATTATTTTTTTTGTTGTATAAAAAGATACAACAGTAGAAATTATTCCCCCAATTATTACACCTAAGAGTGTGAAAATTGCTGTTATCATTGCATCATTCATAAAAGTATTTTTAACTCATTATTCGTTAACTCAAAATATAAGTTTTGGAGTTCATGTACAAAAGTAAAAGGTCTTAATTGCTGACTTTCAATTCTTAAAAACATCCATTTATCAATGCATCCTTCATTTTTATATAATATTTTGATATCTCTATTATTCGAAATATTAATATCCAATGAATTACTGTTACGTATATCATTGTCTGAATAAAATACTATATCGCTATTAATAAATGGAATAAAAATTGATGGATTTTTAAGCAATATTTCTTTTGTAAAAGGAATAAGTTTTGTTGGAGCATTCACAATGTCAGGTAATATCCTAATTATTTCATCGCTTTCTATCAACTTTACTTTTAAATAGCTATTATTTCCCCCCACCTCTTTCACAATTCCATAGTGCTTTTTAATATTTGAATCTACCATTTGGACTTCAATCCAATTTCCCTCCCTTAAATATTGTTCTCTATACATGACCTTGTTTTTTATTTATTAGTTGATAATTACCTAATGATGATATCTTAATCTATTCACTATACTATTTGAGGAATTCACTTTTTATTTAAAAGTTTATTACATAATTTTATAACCCCTTTATAATTGTATTGGTTTAAGAAAGTATCAATTGCAATTTTCACTTCAGGATTATGTTCCCATTCTTTTTTATTTGCTAATTTATTTATCCAATAGATTATATATGTATCAATATCTTTTGTTGTGTATAATTTCTTATCAATATGTGTATTTATTGTTTCAAAGCATTCAAATAATTCATCAAAAATTAAACGAATCAAAGCTTCTTTTTCGTCAAATTCTAAAATTGGTTTGTTTAGTGCATTTATTAGCATATAACTTTCAAAATCAAATGATTTTATATTAGTATCTTCAAATTCATTTGGATAAACAGGTATGGTTGTTTTTGACCAATCAAGCATTAATGTAGCTCTAACAAAGTTTCTGTTATCCTTCATTTTATTGACTAAACTTGCTACATACTCAGCCTTTTTCCATTTTGTATTTTTCCTATAAGTGAATAACCCTACAATTGCTGTGATGGAAGCAATTACTAAAGTTAGTATTTGAAATAAAGAAATATTCAAATCAACTATTATATTTTCTAAGAAGCAATTCATTCCTTAATCATTCTTTTTACTATGATACACCCTTAAATCTCCTTTTTTATCAGAATAACTCGCTATATAATTCCGATTCTTCAATATATCTAAGAAACGTCTATTGTATTGTGTATCATCCAATATTGCCCTCTTGCTTTTATTCGGTATTTCTAAATAATTACCTGATAAACTATCGATAAGATCATCAAGAGATGTGATCAATGAAGAATATTGATTAAATAATCGGATTCTATTAACTATTGAATTTCGTTTTTCTAAAATCATCATCTTGATAAGGTTATTATTAACAACAAAGTTCAGATCATCCAACATTATTTGATTGATTAAATTCAGATTCTCTTTGTTATCTGCAATTGTTCCATCAGCACAGTTGTTTAAAAATGTCTTCTTCTCAGAATTGGTTATTCTATTTGATTTCAATATTAAATTAAGATCATTACTATCCCATTCTATTTGACCAACAATTTCAAGAATTAAATTTTTTCGTTCTTCAATCAAAAGGATAACTAATTCATTTGAATATTCTTTAATCAACTTATAGCCATCTAAAGTAGGTCTAATTTTAACTCTCTTAATTAATGAAGTTACTTTGTGGATAGAAAGATTACTTATATCTATATTATCATACCACCAAGGGACAGATATTAATATTAAATCGAAATTTTCATTATTTATATCATCACATAAGATGATATTTCGACACATCTTTCCATAGATATCTTTATCATTAACTTTGGTTTCCATTTTAACAGTTGACAACTCATTTGCATTGTCGTGATTATTCAAGAAAACAATCATTTGATCAGTTATTTTTTCATCAATATTATAATATAACAAAAGATTTTGCCATTTTGGAATGACTTTGTTTTCAGAAAAAAGTGTAGGATAGAAAGTTTTATCTTTTACATTACTTAAAGTTGTAATTTTGGTGTTAATCTTGTGTATTAATATGATTTTATCATCAAGACTTATTTCTTTATTATTAAGTAACTTCAAATATGAATTTTCTTCCTCTTTTACATTTGTCTCAATCTCTAAATATATATCATCAATGTATAACTCAATATTACTTTCAATAAACTCAATAAGGTAAGGACATTCTGATTTTAATATGGCGGTATAATTACTAGTATCAAAAGCTACTTGATCAAACTTTCCAAACTTTTTGATTATAGGCACAATTATTGAGGTATCTATTTGATAATAGTCATTTTCATATATAAACTCTAATAATGAATCAGGTGAATTCTGAAAATCAATATCTGTAAAAAGTATATCTAATTCTTGAATGATTTGTATTAGCTTATCTTCATTCTGTATAATAGAAAGAAAATCTTTCTTCCCTAAAATTGTTTGTTCAAGATTAGATTGTTTTGCGATCTCTTTTATAGAAGATAGTTCAGCATACTCAAGAATCAATTTAAGATATTTCAGGTTATCTTGATCAGAATAAGATAATTCATTGTTAATATATGCCCATATATTAACCCAACAGTTACATAGGATCTTAACAAAGACTTCAAGATTTTCAGAAGTTTCAATAAAACCATTTATAAATTCAATAGAAGCACTTGATTCATCTTTCAGTTTATTAAATACTGCTTGAAGTTGATTTGTATATGAAGAAGAACTATATAAAAGGAAATCAACGAGATTATAATTTAATATATATTCGGTCTCAAAATCCAATGGATTGAGTTTTTCCACCAATTTATCAAGTTTATTTAATGCATAGTCAGCTTCTAACTTTATACCATTCCTAAGACTAATAATATACTGATGGTCTGTGCGTGTTATACTTCCTTCATGAAATAGAGATATGTAATCTATATAATCTTCGGTTATGTAACCATTTTTTAATAATGTGTATATGAAATTCTTATTTAAATCCCCACTAATATTTAATTCAATACTTAAATTCAATTTTAGTAGTTCCTCTATTTTAAGGCTTCGTGTTTTTAACTTTTCCTTCTCTGATTCTTTTATCTTGTTCTTTAATAAATTTGTTTTTCCTTGATTGTATTCTTTTATTTCTATTTCTCTTTGTGAGTATGTCTTATTTGCATCAAATTCACGTTCAATTTCAGAAAAAGATATAGATATTTCAGAGTTTACAGATTGCCAACCATAATAACTACTATAATTCCATGATTGATACTTTAATTCATTTTTAATGAAATAGGCAAAGTTTTCATCTTGAGATAATTTATCAACAGTAATTTCTTCTTCATTTACAATAAAAATTTTATATCGATCTAATTTCTGTATGAGAAGTAAAATGTATAATTTTCTAAGATCAGAAACATTTTTTATAAATAAATTTTCCAAACTTGATATTTCAGCTTTATATTCCTTTATTTGTTTATCAATCTTATCGGCTTCTTGCTTTATGTAAGTTCTTTTGGAGTGCAATGTGCCATATAAGTCTCCTTCATTGCAGCTTAATTGAACAAAATCGTTTGGATACATATTCTTATATGTGATAATTGCAAATAACTTATCTTGGTTTAAACTTTCATTTAGTTTCTGTTTATAAAGATAAAATTCATTACATATATTATTCAATAAACGCATATCATCAATATAGAAAGATATATCTTCTATGAAACGATCTGATATATCATAGCTATATTTTATTTTTTTACTACGTAATATTTCACCTGAATTGGACGAGTTTATAATTGGTATTATAGGGATAATGAAATCGAAAAATTTAGCTCTTTCTTTATCTGTAAACATTTCATCTCTTACAGCATAAATAAATACAATATCTTTTCTTTTGGTTCTTTCTGAACTATTTAATAATAGATTTACCTCTCTTAGTTTTGTAAATATTTCTGTTTCTCTAAAACGGTCAAGGTCTTCGATAATTACCACATTATAAGGTCTGACACTGAAAAAGTATAAAATTTCATCAATGTGGTGATTAAGAATGGATTTATTTGAATTATTATCCCCAAAACCAATCTCTGCATTTTGAATATTTAATTTATTAAGTGTTACAGAGTTAATCAATCGAATAGATTTATAAATAATAAAGAAAATACCTATTATTATAATGACTATTCCACCATAATGCAGCCAATTACAAACATTTCCACTAAAAGGATTATCTTTAAATATGCTTTGAGTCAAATAAGGAAAAAAATAATTTAAAACTGCTATGATAAATAGTAATAGACAAGTTGCATTACCAAACAATTGTTTTTTACTATAACTTCTAATCTTTTTAAAACGAGAATCAGGAACTTTATTATCATCTTCATGATAAAATATTTGTTCCAATATGCTTGTTTCTATTAATCGTAATAATTGGCCTTTATCAGGTTCAATTTTATCGCCATTTACATCAATCTTTGGATTTTCTTCTTTAAAAGTAGCTAATGAGATCTCCAAAAACTTTAAATCCTCACCTCTATAATGCTTTTGGAATGTTCTCAAAATACTGCTTTTTCCCGATCCGTAGGGACCTGTAAGTGCAATATTCTTGATATTTTCTGTTCTTCTATTCTTTAATGCCCATAATAAAGCTTTTAAATAATCATCACTTTTTATAATTTGATTATCATCAACTGTTGTGTCTATCTGTGTTTCGTCGTTTTCTATTGAATAATTATCGATTGGAGATAAAGATGAATAACCAACTTCACCAACATCTTTATATGTGAGGCTGAAATGCAGTTTGTGCAATTTTTTTATTAACCATGCGGTTGTTTCAATAATCTTTTCTTTCATCTATATAGATCAAATTTTAAAAATAAAAAACATCTTACTAAGATAGTTAATTTTATAATATAAACTTTGCATATTTTGCGTCCGGTTGAATTCTTTTATGCACACAATAATAAAGTTAAGTAGATTATTTCCAGCAATATTGTTCGTCTTTAATTGGCATCCATGGGAATTATTGATTATACGAAAATTAAATCAGATGAAACCATTAAATACAATAGAGATGCTCCCCAAGAATACACTGACGAAATAGATGAATTATTATGAGATGATTATTATTGTGGAGACAAGAATAGCAATCAAAATGATTTAATAGGATTCTTCCAGTATATGATCTTCTATCCTATAAATAAATACCGGCGCAGGATCTTTATGCCTCTATCGAAATAACTATCAAATGGCTAGAAGATCCAAGACACCACGCACCTAAATAGTGAATATGGTATCTTGCATATCATTTGCCT
Source organism: Indolivaga alginatilytica (assembly GCF_003201355.1). Classification (GTDB taxonomy): domain Bacteria; phylum Bacteroidota; class Bacteroidia; order Bacteroidales; family Dysgonomonadaceae; genus Dysgonomonas_A; species Dysgonomonas_A alginatilytica. The sequence goes on along the minus strand of NZ_QICL01000035.1, from coordinate 33,422 downwards.
GAAAAAAATCTGGAATAATCGTATTCAGGTGTGGATATTTATATTTTATCTTAACTATCTGAATTTTTCTTTGTTTTCTTCTATGTATTTTACCAGTAGATCACTAATATGTTCTTGATACTTATAAAATTCTGTGTCACACTCATCCCACACCGGTTGAGCATTATCCTCTATTTGCAATAAAATCTCCTGCCTTTGTCCTCTGTCTTTAAGTATATTCGTATCAGGAAATTGTGAGTTAGCTTTCTTGACAATTAAAGCAGTTTTTGAGGCTCCGATAGCTAATAAGGCATCAACTGTTTCTAAGCTGAAATCGCCGCTTGAATTAAAATAGAATTGGTTAAATCCGCCATTGTTAATTTCCCTCTCCAAATTCTCGATGAACAATACTTGTTCAGGTATTCATCGATTACCATGATAATATTGGTATTGTTGTCAGTCTTTAAAAGAGAGTCAATATCAATTGATTTTAATGTGGGTTTTTTGCTGAAAAATTTCAATTGGTTTGTATTTAATTGATTACAACTAATTAACTGATGTCGGATTGCTTATCTGATTAAATCCTTGAGTTCTGTCGGATATATTAATTTTCTTTGTTTATAGTTTTTTTCAATAACCTTAAGTTCTTTTCCGTTGTACCAAAAAAGATTATTGGAGATTGGTTTCATCTCTTCAATTCCATACATAGAGTCTGCTGCTCCTATCAAATCAGCAGCACTGTTTTCGATAGCTTCTTTATCATCTAATGCAATTACAATGACCATTGCACTGTTGGGGATGGACACAAAGCTTCCATATTTACCTTTAGGAATATTAAATCTGCCTAAGTCTAAAATACAGGAGGTAACAAATAAATCATCGTCATCGGCAAACAGGTTAAAGATTATACCATTCTGCGTTGGCTGCATTTCTACAAAACGGGCTCTGATCTGTTTCAACGTATTTTCTTTAGATATAGTGTAAACAGAGTCTATGGAAATGCCCCAATGCTTTAAATATTTAGCTTCTAAACTTCCGATTCCTGTGGGTAAATCGATGACAACAACTTCGATTATTCCGGGATTCTTTGTTTTTATAATAGCGTCGTTCTTACTATAGGTATTCTTTAAGAGGTCGGGATACATCCTTATTTTCAGCTTTTCTTTCGTTGAATCAAAATTCAATATTTCCTCATTCAATGATTTGCGTTCATTTTTCAATTGCTTCAGCTGTTCAAAGTAAATTTTAATTTCTTCTTTTATGGAGCTGTCGTCTTTATTGCCGCATCGTTCAAATAATGTCGTCAGCCCGACTTCAACATCTTTATCTAAATATTCACTTTCAGAGGTTGTTCTGAAATAACCTTTATCATAATGTTTTTTTATATCCCCGATATTATATTTTTTCAATTCCGCATTGAAAACTGAAACAAAATGGGTGTATCTTTTATCACCGGCTTGTGAATAGATCTGGCTTGAAAGCATTATTGAAAATACGATCAATAGAAGTGTTGTTCGTTTATTACTTGTTGGTTTCATCTTAAACAGACATAAAATAAATTCCTGTAAATGTAGTAAATATTTCTCGCGACAACGGCAATTTCTAAAATCGTCCTTTCGCATAATGGTTCTTATATGCCCCCGATTGTTTTGAAATAATCATTGTTTAGCAATGAATTAACTGAACTGTTTACTTAGACAGGCTTCATAAACTAAGAAAATTCTGTTCCCTAATTCATCTGCTCTCTTTTTAGAAAGTGTTCCGCCCAGATAACAGGATATAGTAGAATTAATTGTTAACAGACTATCCTTATAAGGATGACCTTCCATTTTCAAAATAATATTACCGTCATTCGTGGAACTTACAGAGATAAGGATATATTCATTCATAAATGCTTTCATCGTTTTACACTTGCTATGTTTAAAAGCAGGCCAGTCTGAATCCTTTTCTATTCTTATATTTTCATCTTTATAGTAGAACAGATTTATACATCTGAATAGTTCTTCGCCCAATTTAGTACTATTGACAGGATATTCATAAACAAAGCATTCTTCCTGTTCAATAATAAGACCGGACTTGTCTACATATTGAGGAGCAATAATTAATTGTTCTTTTTGACCGGAAATATAAATATGTACAGATTTAGTTAATTTATATCTTCTGCTGAATGACTCAGCTAATGCTTTGACTTTACGAAATAGTTTTGTAAAGACAGTTTCTCTTTTTTGACCGGGGAAATACATTCGTTCGGGTTTATTCTTTCTTCCAAGTAATTTATTCAGCATACAAAGTGGGCTTGATTCATTTAAGTCTGTTAAAATAATAAGAAAGTGTTGGTTTAGCAATGGCTAATCAACAAATTAGAAAGATCCCGTCATTTACAAAGTATTTAGAGCCTGTTTAAATTTTTCCCGGCTCTTTTGTTAAGAACTATCTCTTTATTTTTTCATTTATCTTTCGCCTCTTTTGTCTAATTTCTTCCTTTGTTCAGTACCAATAAACGAATATTATCGCTTCTTAAAAGAATAAATTAGCCCTGAAAATTAGTATGTGTAAAATTTAAACAGCCCCTAAAACTTGAGCAGTTTCTTAACTTTCTTGTTAAAAAAGCTCTATATTTGTATAATAAGTAGTTACAAGTTATATGATTGTTTTCAGACAATAATCTTGTAAAAACTTAAAGACAGCAACTTAATGAAAATTTAGTCAAAAAAAAATAGAAAATAAGAATTTATCCTATGGATTATCGGAAAGCCATCTCTATTTTTCTATTATCTTTTATAAAAAGTTTTACAATTAGATTTTTTAAGAAACACAACTATTTTATGCCAGTTATATCTCGTACTCTTTTCTTCCTATTATCCATCTCATTCGGAATCCCACTCAATAGTTGTATCAATCAATTTAAAGTTGAAGCAGATCGGAAAACGACTCAACAAAAAGACAGCTTAGATTTTACGATTGAATTGTTAGATCTGGAAAGTGACACTTATTTGTCAGGTGAATACATGGATTTTGGATACATGTATACGGATGCATATATGGGCGGTGACTCGGCTAGACAGATACCTATATTAACGCCGATTGCAATGGATGGCAAGTGGATTTATGAGACATATATCTACAATAAAGATGATCAAAAAGAATATATATATTACAATGATCGTGGGGAAGTAATAAAGAAAAATGCATTCAAAAACATTAAGGATGCAGATGATTATACTTATGATAATATAAGCTATGCATTAAAGAAAGGTAAAAATATTCATGGGGAATACATATATTATAATCTAGACAATTATGATAAAGAATCCGATAATGATAATTCCAGAGTCAATTTTTACCGGTTCGATTTTGACAATGGAATTAACAAAGGTATATTTTATGGAATTGACCGAAAAGATTTCTACCAATCTGCCTATAGTGAGTTTGATGGGACTTCGATAAAAAAGAATGATAGTGAATTTATTTCACAACTTATAAAGAAATATTTGCCACCATTTGCTATCGAATCCATCAAAAAGCCCTTAGAAAAAGATTTTGGAAAATCAGATGCTGAAATTCTCAAATTTGAGAGAGCATTAATCAATTATGATCATAGAATAGATTCTATTTACGAGATTTATTTGACTAACCTAATTAAAAACAGCAAAAAAGACAGCTACTTTCATACCACACATGGTCACTTTTCTAAAGAATCTTATTATAATAATAGTACATGCGATGATTGTTTCCTGATATTCGATAAAATAGGCATTGCACTAAATATAGAAAGTTTTACAAAAAACAGAGAGCCAATATTAGTTGATATACCAGTCTATATTACACCCGAGGCAGATCCCATTACAAAAATACCGGATGGAGTCTCATTGAACGAAATAAGCAAAGATTTTATAGGTATTGAGGGAGGAAGGGGCAGAGGGAATATCGGAGTAGATCTTAAATATATTCACGATTATGAACTAGTTTGCAATCAGGATACCTTTCAGATACAAAACATAAACGAATTGGAACTTCAGAATGCACATAAGATTGACGATAATAACTATATAATTATCCTATCATTGGCATATGATAAATGTATATTCTTTAAATACCATAAAAAAGAAGGCATCTGAATTTATTTTCAAAAAACGGTTGGAATTTATCTGTTCAAAGCAAAGAGAGGAGTTAAGAATCTCTCGTTTTAAAAAGAGTTATATCTTCACGGGTTTATTTAGGAATCGCTCTCTCCCCGTGTTTTCTTATTGTCTATCTGAGCTTGTATATAGTTAAGCACATCGGACTCGAGATAGAAGGTTTTCTGTCCGATTTGCATATAGGGCAATGCCCCGAGGCTACGAAGCCGCTGGAGACTCCGCTTGCTTATTTTAAGCATCATGCATAAATCCTGATTGTCGTATATGTTCTCTCCGTTCAAACGGTTCCTGGCTTTGAGTAGTTTACGCAACTCACCGAGTAATTCGAGTATCATGGTAATGCTTTTTTCGAATTTGTTATCTTCTATGTCCATACAGCTGATTTTCAGTTTCTTTTTCTGAAATCAAAGGTCCGGATTTGGCTCTAGGTGTGTACTCAGTTGAGTGCGTGTTTCTTTAAATAAAATGTATGTAATTCTAAAACAATAATTTAGGAGTAATAAAAGAAAAAGACGATGTGCTTTTAGAAATTCTTTGACTGAGCCTTTGATGTAGAGTTACAAGTTACGTGTAAACGAGCAGACGACTTGAGAAATACAGAAAGTAGAAGAATTGACAGATAAACGATTTACAGCTTATATGTTGTAAATCATAAATTATAAGTTAGGAATATCGTATTAAATGTTTCTTATGTAGGATTAGAATGGCGTGAAAGCAACTATTCGATCTTATAAGTTATGATTGATATCAGAAAGGAAGTTGCTATTCACGCCATATATAGTCTTATCTACCCCAAGATTCAGATGTTATCATCATCGTCATCATCATCTTTAGGTTTATTCCGGTTATTCTTCCGGTCTTCATCCTCCATGCGTTGCCGTATAATCTCGCGCATCTTATCCAGAAAAGCGGTCGGATTTTCCCGAATGGTCAGGTCATACCATGCCCTTTGAGCGGTAGAAGACAGATCAACATTAAAGACAAGCTCGAAATAACGGGTAATTTCTTTGACCCCCGCTTTTCCGTGATTGAATGCCTCAAGGAAGTGTTTTGCGTAGATTATTTCCATCAGGTCTCTTTTGGATGCGGTCCAGCTCAGTCTCACTGCCGGCAAGGGCGGATAGCTGTCCGAGGTTGTTCCCTGTTCGATGCTTCTTATCTTTACCTTGAGGTAATCTTCCAAGAGTTCATTCGCCTGTATCTTGGCTACCTGAAAGTCTGCAATAGTCGAAAACGACGGGTCACGCTCGTCGTAAAATGATTCCAAGTGCATCCCGATACAGGGTTTACAGCGTAAGAAATAAAGGTGATCCAGGTGGGTTCCGCCCGAACGGTAATAACGGTAGAAACCTGCCGTCTTGTCGAAGTAGTCACGGATGCGGGATAGCTCCTTCTCCAGATAGGCGATCTGCCCGGCATGACTTCCGGTAGGACGGCTGAGTTCGATGCTGTACTTCTTGCGGTAAAAGATCAGATGACAAGTCAGCCCGGGCTTATATTCTTTGAAGAACAGGATTTCCTGCGATTCGTCTTCAAAGCTGTAAGCTCGGATAAATGTTTTTAACCGCACGAAGGATTCTTCCAGACACCCGATTCCTTCCTGTGTTTTCTTCAATTGGCAACCCTCTTTTTTTTCGATACGGCAAAGTGTAGCCTGCACTTCCTGTTGAAGTGATTTCACAAATTGTTTCATAAATACTGTTTTTATGAGATTTTAATTATGCCGCCTGAAAGCTGTCATTTGGGATGAACATTGCTATCAGGCGACACGTTAATTCATGGGCTCAGTATTTATTCCTATTCAATTTGATCTTAGTTGTTTAGTTTGGTCTGCTTTTTATTTGTTTGTTTAGTTGTGTGCCTTTTAAGTAACTGAAAGTATTTAATGGCACAGTTGAAATTCATAACCGGTTGCTTTGATTGAAAAGAAGTTATACCTGTTCATATTGTTGCTGTTTGCTCTTTAATTATCTTTTTATTGGGGATTAATATATTCATCAGATGGTGACCCGGTTCGTCACCGATCCGGGCAGATCGGGATTGAGCCATCGTACAAGTGCCGAAAAAAGAGGCTCCCTGTTCTATCTGTATCCGATTAACCAGAGCATCGCCCCTGTAAGAAGATCCGGCGTGCAGTGACAGCAGTTCCTCTGCCTGTACATTGCCCGTCAGGCTTCCAGCCACTTCTATCTCCGCACAGGTTATATCTCCGGTAACGATTCCCGTTTGCCCGACCACTATTTTTCCCGAACAGTTGATATTCCCGGTTATTGTTCCGTCGATGCGTATATTGTCATTACCGTGCAGATCACCCTCGATAATCACACCCGCTGAAAAACAACTGTGATTGCCGCTGGTCGGATTATTTTTCTGCTGCTGTCTATTTTTTTTCCACATTATTTCCTTGTTTTCAGGTATTCTTCAATCAGTGTGAGTTCGGTATCTTTTAAGATCACTTTCTTATCCCTGTCGAGCAAGTAAAGCGAAGGGATGGCTTTAAGGTCGTACAAACGTTTGTTCTGTACCGCCAACTCCCTGTCATAGCCGTTGATCCAATCTTTGGGGATGTCGCTCAGGTGCTTTTTCCAGATTGTGATATCGGCATCAGGATAGAAAGAGAGCATTGTAAGGGTTTTGTCTTGTATCAGTTGGCTAAGTACGGGCGATGCTTTTATCCCTGCAATTGTTTCTTCACAGGCATGGCAATCGGGATTGTAAAATAAGAGCAGAGTGTAGTCACTCTTGAGTTGATGCAATGTCCCTGTTTTTCCCGATAAGAGTATATAACTGAAATCGGCTGCCTGTTCTGTGATACGGTTTTTGAGCATCATTGCCAGTTGGAATTTAGCACGCTCCTTTTCCGCTTCATCGCTTGTTCTGTCTTCGATAATGTATCGCACAACGGGTATATAAAACTCATCGTTGCGTAAAGGAGAGTTCGGTTCATACAGGTATTTTTTGAACAGTCCACAGAAGTAAGGGTACATCGTTCCTGTTTGTTCTTCTTTGGCTCTGTTGAGCAATGCTTCTATTGACGACTCGGCAATCTGTTTTTGGGTATGCGGTAATATCTCTATATAGTTGGCAAAAGCCTGTTCGGTCACTTCGGGCAGATGTGTATAGCTTGTATCTGAAAAGTTGAAGTTATCCCAGTAATGCATGACCAAATACTCCGCACGGTCTTTTGGCTGTTTCAGGCTGTCGGGTATTGCCGGCATTATAAAGCCGGTTTTCTTGTCGGGTGTCCCTGTTTGAGTTGTCTGCTGTCGTGCTGCGTTTTGCTTGTTCTCCGCATTCTTACAGGTGGTAAAAAAAAGAATCATTCCTGTCAGGAATACCGCCGAATAAACAACCCGCAGCGTAGAAACGGAGCACTTTATTTTTTTCATATAAGTAAGTAAATAAACCATGTTAATTATCTATTTAGCCGGTTCCGGCAGGTTTTGATTATTATACAGACTAAGAGCCTGTTTAAATTTTACCGAAATATTTTTTATAGGACACGACCATTGTTCTTTGCTGCTTTTTAAAGCTCCTTTGAGCATCTTTTTCACTTACACCTCTTGATTCAGCCCGCTGAATCGACTAGTCATTAGTAAAAAATCTATCTCAAAATAGCCTTTTTAAAAAAAGCAATAAAATTTAGACAGGCTCTTCTACTGATTAGCATTAGGTACTATTATTTCCCGCGTACTTTTGTCGTCTGTTTTTTCCTTATTGCTGCTGCACGTCATAAAGCAAAAAGTGAGCAGAATGGTCAGAATAAGCGAAAAAATCAACCACAAGCGTACTTCGGGAATATGTACATGATGTTTCATCCTATTTTTTTTATCGGTTAAGATTCATTCTTCCGAATATTGCCTTGTACAATCATCCATACTTTTGTTTCTATATTCGGTTCGCATTACTTGTGATCGGGAAGGGGATCAACCCCGCCCGACCTGTATGATTTTAGGGAATTAATTAATAGTTGTGTCAGTAATTGCACTCCAAGTCGTCATATTTACAGAAAAACTAACAGGATTACCTATCTCGTTTCCAAACGAAAGAACGAATTGATATTTTTTCCCTTGTACAAATGTAAAACCGGTTGGCATCGGGAGATATTTAATGGCAACTGTTGATTTAAAATCAGCATCAACAACATTGTAACTTACTTTTATGTATGTCTTTGTGTTTATGTCATTAGGCTGGCCTGATCCACTATCAATGATGCCAGTACCTCCGGCATAAGTACCCAGCGTTTGTGGCATAATCATCAAGCCTTCGTTTTCAGATGTCAGATTGAGTATCGGTTGTGCCGGATTGGGGATCAACGGAACACCGGCCTCGGGGAGGGATACTTGGTAGGTCTTGTCAAGAGTTGTATTATTTGTCCATGTTTGTGTTGTAGCTGCCGGGCCTGTTGGCTCTAAATCAAGTGTACCTGTATTCTCTAAATGAATCAGTTGAATACTTTTTACAATAAATGTAGCTGCTGTACTTGTATTTCTAGCCTTAAATGTCGCCATAGATAAGGCATGTTGAAAACTCAAAACAACCGCTCCTCCATTTTGCTTTGTAGATGCAACCAAAAAATCTTCCGGATTTTTTCCCGAGGTTGAGTATCTTAGAGGCACAATATATTTAAGAGTCGCACTAATTCCAGCCGGCGATCCGCTGGCAACCATACTCTCAGCATTGACCGAACCCGCAGGACTGTATGCATAGAAGTATACGAAAGACCCATCCATCGGGTAGTATTTCTGAGGGGCGTAAGCCCATGCAGTAGAACCCTCTTTGGTCTTGGTAACGGAGGTGTAGTTCATGAAATTGAATCCCGAAGTAGATGTGACTAAATCCTCATAGGATGCGTTCATGGTAAAACTCGACATGTTATTAATGTCCATCGGTGTAGCATAGGTTTCGGTCTTGTCACTTACCGTGCGGAACGCTATCAGCTTTGCCGGGTTGGCTGTTTCGGAGATACCTTCGGTATCATTCGAGCAACCGGTTAGTACGAGAGCAGCCATCGCTGCCAGAGTCATCATTTTTTTCATCATAAATCTGTTTTTGTTTAATTTTGTTGTTGTATTCAAAAGTGATTTTGTTATTGTATGCTCAATTGAGTATTACAGTTTCGTTCTCCCATTCATTCACATCGACCTCAAATCCCGAATCGGTGCTGCCGCTACTCCCTCCGTCGGGGATGTCGATATCGGCATCGTCTATAATAATGTGGTAATTGCCCGGTATATTCACCTGACTACTCACATCCCAGCTCTTCTGCAAAATACCGCCCGTGGCTGAAGGGTAAAGTATCTCTATGGTAAAGATGTTTGAAGCGAACGATTGATGACCAAAGGTCTGAAAAGACCCTTCTATTTTATTCTCGCTCGTATTGGCGGTCGCATTGAACAGCAGTGTCGATACCGATGGCGATAAAGCCATTGTCTCTAAAAAGATAGAGTTGGACATCCCTGCTATTGCTCCCCGGGTAGATGAGATAAAGCGGGTTCCTTTTACGTTTCGCACTTCAAAGGTGTATGTTTTGATCAGGTTCTCCACCCATACATTCAATACCAAGGGTACCGTACTTGGGGTAACCTCGAAGCTTTCGTTCGTGCCTGCATAAAAGGGGCCTAAAGGCTCGGCATATGTTTTTTCGTCGGGAAAAGATTTGCTGTATGTTGCACGGGTGGTCTGCGAGGTGTATGCCTCCAGCTGATTGATGTCCGTTTCGTTGCGGAAATAGATATTATTGCCCTGATAGCTGTAGCAAAAGGTTTTAACTTTCGATTGTAGCGGCAGATAAAGGATGTCTCCATCGCAGCTCACCTGGTCGATGCCATAGGACGGCATATCGTTGAGTGAAAATAGATTCGCCCGCATCCCCTGCACCGGCTTCACCTGACCGACACGCCAGTTAATAACCAATCGCAGGGGCTGATCATCGATATTCCGGCAGGTCGGGCACAGGTCTTTGTTCTCACATGAAATCATAAGCAGAGCTATGACGAAAACGAAATATATCTTGCTCATCTCTTATTTTCTTTTTGTTTGTTTACACCACTGCCAATGAGCCAGACCAAGGATATTTTCGCTTTGGTAAGTCCCAAATAGGATCGGTTAAAGGCATCGACGCGCGAATAGCAACTGCGTTCGAAATCGTATGTGTAGTTCTTGTACTCGCCTGCCACATAACCGATACCGATGGCAAATTCAAGATTAAACCTGCGTGCGATGGGCATCGCATATCCATAGCTGATACCTGCCGAGTAACTCCAGTTGCTCAGCTCCCCCTTCTCTTTTTGGTACTTTACATCGTAAGTGCCTCCCATGCCGTAAACGCCCAGAAAATGACCGTTAAGCGGTGTTCGGTCGTGGCTTCCGAGCCATTTACGCACTTCGAGTCCTGCGGTTTGTATGCGGTGATTATAGCGTTTGTCATTCTTGGTATTCCACCACGATTCCATGCCTTCGACTTCAACAGACCAGCGTTTACCCAACGATAGCTCTATTGCCAGATTGGGCAGTAATGCCAAACCGTAGAGTACATTGGTTTTGATTGCCAGATAGTAGGGTTTCTTGTTGTTCAACGTAGTGTTTTGTGCCGGTGATTTCACAGGCAATAATCGTGTGCTTTGGTCTATATAGATGGTGTCTGTCCGTACAATCTCAACCACACGATCCCGGTATTCAACAGGAGGGCATAGCGGTGTTGCTGCTTCGTTTTTTGGCGTATCCGGTGTATAGAAGGTACAACTTACACCTCCTCTTAAATAGGGAAATATATTGGTTTGTATATAGCGGTATGTCGTGCCTCCATTTAGCTTTTGCAGGGCATCCAGTTTTTGTTTGCCGCTTATCTCACGATCCAGTATCTCGATGGCTTGGTTGCGGGCGGGCATATAGATGTCAGCCATTACGATCTTTCGAAAGCCCTGCCAGTCTTCGTCCACGGCGTATGTGGCTATTCTGTCACGATCGATATGGGGATGCGTGTCCATGATGTATTTTTTGGTCGCTAAGGATCGTCCTATAGCAAGTTTCTCATTCAGATCGGTATAACCTTCGGGCGATGCCGAACCGATGATAACCGCCGGTTTGTTGTTGCTGAAGATAGTCGAATCGGAAAAGATCCGATCCAGAAGTTCCATCGATCGGGCATTATCCATATAATCGGGTTCTAACAAAATACTGTTTACCCTGAAATGGAATACCACGATATGGGCGATGTCTCCCTCTTTTTGTTGATCGGCAGGCAGATTCTTGATTGTGTAGTTGTCAAACCATACCGTATTTTTACTCAATGGATCGGCAACCCTGTTCACTTGCCGTCCCATCACGGAAGCAGGGGTTTGTGCAGCTCCTTTTATGGATGCTGTTTGTGCAGACAGCAAACCGGGCAGGCATACACACATGAATGCTAAGCTTTTGATCAATCTGCGGAATAGAGTGTACATATCCATTGGAGGGTAAATTTTAAAGACTGATTAAACATTCGGTATCCACAACCCCTAATTTCTGCCCGGGGGAGAAATAATTGGCTACCCGAAAGCGTTCGGCGGGAATATGATCTACCCGGGACGAACAATTAATATCCGGCATTGTCTTATAACTCCGGTAAGCTGTTCTTTCGACAGGCTGTTTGAAGTTATCCGGCATGAATGTCATGACCAGGGAGGATGTATCTTTTTGGACAGGTGGTTCCGCATTTTCGCTACCCAAAGGTTTGCTGTTGCAGGTCATAAAGCAAAAAATGACGAAGATGGTAAAGCCTAGGGGATAGATTATCCAGACCAGTACGGAGGGGAGGTTTATGTTATGTCTCATCGTTATTCGATTTACAGGTTAAGCGTTTTATGAGCAGACAACGATTCTATCAATGCTCTGCATACAGGACAGTTCAGCCGGTAATATTCGGCATCGGTCAGGTAATCCATACACAGTGTGAATTGCCCGCTATGGTTTGCATCGGCTGTATATTGTCTGCCCGAACGGTTTTCTCCCATCAGGTGATGAAAGCTAAGCATAATCAGAAACACCGCCAGATATGCCAGCCACTTCTTTTTTACCGAAGGTTGTGTATTCATATTCAGTTTATTTTTAGAGTATTGAGAGGTTTTTTTGTTTGCGGATGTATATTCTATCTGTTGTTGGAACAAATCCTGCGGGAGGGGTAACTACCGCAGGGGATGTTTTTAAAAGAGGTTTGATTTCATTTATTTAAAGATCCATCCGGCGGGATCAAGCCCCGGTTTGCCTACATAAAACGAGTTAATCTTAACCGCTTTGCTGTAATGACCGGCAGATGCACCGATACCGGTACTTGAACCGCTTTCGGTCCAGGTATTGCTTTCCTTGATTTGTCCTACCAGTTCCTTTAATCCGGCAGGCCAATTGGCAACATCATTGGTCAATGCTGTCGGAGCAGTGATGTGCGGCATACGTGTATCGTAAAAGCCACTGCGTATAAACGTGTTGCCTGTTACTGTCATCGAAGCGTCGAATACATCCGTGCTGAAAGGATTGATATTATTAAAACGGTTGTTTAGTATCTGTACATTCTGACCTGTATTCAGGTAAATGCCTTTCCAGTAGGGTTCGCTGATAACCGAGTTTTTGAAGATAAAACCGCCTGTTGTAGTAACAATGGCTTCCGGTTTGGTTCCTCCTGTAAAACTATGCCCGGTAGCAGGTATCTCAAAAATAACATTATCTACTGTTACTCCCGTACCTGAAACAGCAAGGGCTGTGCGGGTCGATGTTCCCGTAGAAAGCGTTTTACCCATATAGCTGCTTGTAAAATCTTTGAGTGTCGAGTTAGACGCAGCTTTTATGTATCCGGTAATTACCGACAGTTTGCCTGCTCCCTGAATTGATACACCGGCTTTTAGCGTAACGTCTTCGGCATATACTCCTTCCAACAATTCAATAGTTTCTCCTGCCTGTGCAGCAGTCATGGCTGTGGCAATATCGGCATAAGGGGTTTGTCCGATATGTATTTTCTGATTATCGGCAGTCAGTGCTCCTGTAAAATCATCGTCGATAGTTACATCGATCTTCTGGCTTACCGAAAATACACTTCCTCTGACGGTAGTCAGTTTATTGCGTTCGATAAGAATTGCATCTTGCGTATAGCTTTTCGAACATTTTGCAGACAGGGTATAGTCGACAGTAAAGCCCAGACGTACTTGCTCTGCTTTGGGTGCAAAGGCATAATCCCAGAACATAGTCAGTGTACCGTCACTGTTGGCTACTGCCGTATTTATAACCGCCTTCGTTTTAGCAGCCGTGGCTAATGCCGCTGTTTTGTCCACATCGCCGGTTACGGCATTGAATCTGGTATAAACAGTGGTATTGGTTGAGTAATACCTGGCACCCGACAAACTGATTACGGAGGGTTTGTCTTTGGCACTAACTAGTTTATAATCTGTGGCGATAAAGCGTATTTTACCCAGCGGGCGTTGCAGCGTCAGACCGATAGAGGTACCGCTGACTGTTTTCAGCTCCGATACAAAGAAAGCGTCTTTGGCTTCATCGTTCACAGTGAATTTGTCCGCATCCAGCTCGATATTGCCCAGACCCAAAACTGCATCGCTAGTCTTATAGAAATGATCGGCTTGGGGAGCTGTTTTTAAGGTAATATCCGCCCATAGAACAAACCTGTATTCTTTGCCTTTGATCAGGTCGGCTGTAAAGCTCGTTTGTTTGGTTCCGGCAGCGATGCCTTGTACCAACTTTTCTTTATAAATGACTTTGTCCCCATCGGTTACATCTCTAATCTCGAGTTGATAACGCAGCATGTATGTATTCGGGTCTACATTGTCTATGCCGCTGTTCTGACTGCCCGCATTCAGGGCATACGTCCCTACAGCGGACGACGGGGGAAGCTGTGCGGCGACAGATACCCGGACTACCTGATTTCCTCCCGCCGCATTTTCAAGGGCATCTTCATTGTTACACGACCAGAGTGCCGCCAGGGACGCCAGTATCAGAAAACTCTTTTTTTTCATAGTTACACCTAAAATTTAATGATGAATACTTATAATTCTATACTAATTTCTCCTTCGAAATTGTCGTCTATACCGATGCCGTCACTGAATCTGGTCGTCAGAAAGCGGTCTCTGACCGTTGTCAGCTTGTTGCACATCAGTGGAATGTCTATCTGAGGCGAACGCAGAATGAGTTTTTGGTCTGCGTCATACACCTCGAATACCACCGGAAGGGTTATCCCCTTGCCGGGGCAAAATATCCAGTCGAAAGCCAGTGTACACGTATTTTCGGTGAACTCACAGACCGTACCCCATACCTCGACTTCCGAACTGCTGGTAGTCACAGACGAAGATGTGAAATGATATAAAGACGGTAAGTCCTGCAAGTAGATAAGCTTCACTTTTTGGGGTGGTTTATGCCCCGTCAGGTTGTATGCGTCCAGATCGGTGGTGACAATCCTGAACTTAGCATGGGGGCGATACAGATCGACCGTATGTGTCACTACCGCTTTTCCGTCGGAAGCTGTACCAAGGCTTACATCCAACGTGCCTGCAAAAGCCTCTTTGTGATCGGCACAAGCCTGATGGAAATCCCAATTCAATTCTATGCTATTGAGCGAAGCTGTCTGGTAGTGCATATCGGTACTGCTGCCCGAAGCCACCTTATCCACCCATGTCACTATCCGGTAATCCTTACCTGTAGCCAGTCGCAGTTGCAGGGAGATACCCTCGTCATAATCGACATCGGTAAAGAGTTGCTTATGCACCAGACACTGCCCGTTATCATAGACTTCAACCACAAAGCGTGATTGGTAGCTTTCCGCCTGAGCGGTGGATTTCAATTGACGGTAACTGATGGTCTTGTATTCGTCCAAAGGAGCCTTGTCTTTGAAGCAAAACCGGATCTCTACGGTTTGTTCTGCCGCGGGGAGCGTATCGGGAAATTCGTGTACCGTGTCGCAACCTCCTAAGACAAGCAGGCAGCATACCATAAGAAAGGCGATAAGCGTATCTGTTGTTTTCATTGCTCGCCGGTTTTAAGGTTTATGCGGTAAGTCAGGGTGATGCCTACACGGGTGATGCCCCAGTAATTGCGGGTATCGGTGGCATATTTTTGTCCGTTCGGTTCATTGACGAATGTATCATAAACAATACGGGTATAGCCGGCACCGATGCCAAAGTCTATCCCCCAGTTGCCTTTTAGCGGCAGGCTGTATCCGTAGGCAAGTCCCGCCCCCCATAAAGGAGTATTTCCGTCCCTGTCCTGATAGCGGTTTTTACTGTCGGTAGCCACATTGAACCAGGCGGTATGCAGATGCATTCCCAGATAATGCCCTTTTAATGCCCGGTCTTTCCAGTAGCGGATTTCCGGTTGAAAGGCAAGCAACCTGAGCTTGTAATTGCGGGAGATGGTATAAGGGCTATAGATTACGGGTAAGTCCAGCGACCAGTGTTTTGCCAGCGGGTATTCGATGCCTATATTGGCTACAGCGGCTGAGAGGTAGGCGAGGTTTGATTTCACCAGAAACATACGATCGGTGTTTAGGGTAAGCGGCGACGGCATAAATTCTTCGACCGGATGCCTGTCGGGGAGTGTATCTTTCGGGGCGATATTTTCGATAGGTGGCGTATGTGCAAGACCGTTGTCTGCAACTGTGTCCGAGGGTATGGTATTGATGCGGTAGTAAACCTTACAGCGGTTCATACTTCTGAGAGGCGGAAGCATATAGCGGGCAATATAAATGTAGACACGCCCGTTGTCGAGTGCTTTGAGGCGGCGGCTTTTTTCGGTATCGCTGTCTGTAGAACTTACAATGGCGAGTACCTCTTCACGAAAGGGAAGACCGGGATCGGCTGCTGCCAGCTCACGAAGGCTCGTCCATTGTTCCACAGCCGTAGCGGTGCGTATCAGTGAGGGGTCTATAACAGGGAACTCCTCCATGATAAACCGCTTTAAGAAAGCGATGCGTCTTTTTGCCAGTAAGGTATTGAATGAGGGGCTGCCCTCGGGGGAGGTCGTAGAGGCAATGCAGATGCTGTCGACGGTAACATTTTGTTCCGACAGCAATTTAGTGAATAGTTGCCGCATCTGTACGATCTGAGCATTGTTACTCAAATAGCTGCTATCGATAGTTGCCTGATTTACACGGAAATGTATCTGTCCGCAGTCCTCTTGGTGCAGGCTCTGCTGGGCACTGACAATTCCCGGTGGCAGCAACGCCAGCCATAGCAGTGTGTTTTTGAGTATAGATACGGTTATTCGTTTCATCGTATTGGCATTTTTTTATCGCCGTGTTTTTTATCTGTTTTCTTAGTAACTGTTAGGAAATTAATCAATGAAGTATGTTGAGTCTAATACCTGAAATCGGTGAAGTGAATCACTACCGCCTGTTTGCCGCCATCGTTTTTGTACCACTCCCGGAAGTCGTCTTCACAAAGTCCTTCGTGACGTACAAAATCCTCGATAGGGATTTCTTTACCGTCTACCAGTATGAGATGTTCTTCGCAATGCGGTATTACTGCCTGTTGCAACCCCATCTTTTTGCATTCGTGAATCAGGGTAGTCGATATCTTCATATCACGCAGGCTGCGATATACAATACGCAGGGGTGCTTTACCCGAATTGCCATTTAGCTGATTCCATTGGTCGTGATTCAGACGCAGGGCATGTATCTTCGACTTGGCTCCCGATAGTATCTTCGAGCCGAAGTGGGTCGGCTGTCCCGAACGTTTATGTGATTCGGGGAAATAACGCTCTAACTCTAAAACAATGGGCTTTCGCTTACCAAATAATAATCGGAATAGATTCTTCATGTTATGCCATGTTAGTTGATTATAGAGTCGCTCCATTTGAGTTTTTGATATTCATTGTTCAGATACGCAAACCTTTCCTGCGGGATATAGCTTGTCAATCCCGAATGTTTATTGATGATAAAGCCGTTGTATCCGATCATAAAAGAGGGTGTTGCCGCTTTCCAGATTACCGCCTTTTCTATCAATGCCGATAGTTCGGTTTTCTGCGTGTCGTTTTCCAAGAGGCTGGAATAATAATCCTCAAAATCGAAGAACAAGCGGTAACTGTAACGGTCGAAATGTTGTATGTCGTTTAGGCTAATTTCTTTATTAAAATCGCAGTTATTTTTTACAAAGTCTGCCAGATTATCCAACTCCGAGGTCTTAATAATCGAAAAGGTTGCCGATTGTTCATAGCCTGTATTATTACTAAAGTAATCGAAAGAGGATTGAGCAAATTGTGTCAGATTGGGCGTATTTTCAAACAGGTTATTAATAGTCTGCGGATAACTTTCAGTAAACCCCGGCGAAACAATCTCCGCACTCGATGCCAGTATATAATTGGTTTTGTCTTTGAGTTCATAAGCGACTTCGATCCCTGCCATAAAACAGGCTTCGAAAACGATGTAGTCGAAAGTGTTATCGGGTATGGCAGTGGCAAAATCGGTGAGATTCATTTCATCGCTACCGTCTATGATAATGGATCGGGTGGTCGATCGGGGACTTAGTAAGGCTCCTTTGGGAAGCCAGCCGGAAGCATGGGAGAATACTAAAAGACTAGCCTTCCTGCCTCCCGAAAGGGGGTATAAACCGTGTACTTCGCTAATCACACGGGCGAAAACTTCGGGATCGGCGGAGTTTTCTTCGGGGTAGGTTTTGAGTATATTCAATGTATTTTGTCCGTTGCGGTTGACAATTTCGGTTAGGGTCGGTGCAGTTCCTGCGGCATCCTGATAAATCAGTAGCTTATCGCCGTCCGATGCTTTCCAGCCTGAGCGTATGGCTTCGATCTTCTGATCGGTTTCGTCCGAGAGATTATTATCGCCTCCCATATAGACAAGTAGGACATTACGGGGGGAAACAGGCAGATCTAACTCTACTTCGTTGGTACAGGAGAAGAGTAAGAGTAATAGCAAAAGGGAGCCCCACCTAGCCTCCCCAAAAGGGAGGAACTTGGCGATGCCACGAGAGAGGATCTTTATGAATGTAGATCTATTTATTGTTGTCATTTGTTTTATCTTTTGTTGTCTTTACTTTCCTTCAATTAATGCTAACTATTTAATGCGATGTTTTATCAGCAATAACTATCTCTAGTTATTATGCCCAGCCAAAGCAATAAAAAGGTCTGCAACCTTAAGTTTTCCCCTTCCCTTTCACGACTACAGAAAGGGTTGGGGAGACTATCGGAGGCATCCATATAATCACTACCTTGATACCGCCTGTTTTTATTACAAATTATATAGAATTACACAATTCTGTCACCTGAAATTGCGTATATAAGGTCGCAGACCTTTTTATTACTTTAGCTGCACCTCTCCCGACCTCCCCAAAGGGGAGGAACCTGGCAAAGCCTTGAGAGTAGCCCCTCCTAGCCTCCCCAAAGGGGAGGAACTTGGCGATGCCACGAGAGAGGATCTTTATGAATGTGTATCTATTTATTGTTGTCACTATTTTATCTTTTGTTGTCTTTACTTCTTTCAATTAATTTGTTGTCTTTGCTCTTAAGTCCTCCTTCGGGGGATTCAGGGGGCTGTATTAGTGACCCCTATATCCTCCCCGATTGGGGAGGTGGGGTAAAGACTGGCGTGCATCACTGCTCACCAATCTCCTTTAACACAAACTTTACAAAACTACACATCTGCCGAGTCTACTGACCTGGCACATTCTTTATATAAGTTTAATTAATCCGTACCTTTACCTTGCTACGTTTGCCTTGTAGCGCATATTCTTACTGCCGAAAGCGATATTCCATATCTTATCGTGATAGAGGGGCATCGCCTCGAGTACGTCGCGACAAAAGTTTTCGATCGACTGACGGTCAGGGGCTTTGTCCTGCGGTGGCATATAGGTGCGGCTAAAGGCAACGCATCCTGTCTGCTCATCCACGCAGAACATCCCGTCTTTCAGACCCGAATTTATGCCTGTAAGCAGGTTCGTGATTGCGGCTTTTCGTGACTCGGGTACTGCCCACGAGAGTAGCGACCAGTTCATAATCATTTTTTCTGTGATGTCGAAAAGGCAATAGATAGTGGCAGTGCCTATTTCGAACAGGATACAGAGGGGTTTATTCACTCCCTGACGGCAGAAAGGGATATTGTTATTATTGAGATAGGTTGTTATTATATCGGTGTAAGCAGCCCCTCCTAGCCTCTCAGCCCCACCTGACCTCCCCGAAGGGGAAGAATGAGCCCCTCCTAGCCTCCCCGAGGGGGAGGGATTGGCGATGCCCTGTTTTCGTGGCTTTGCTCTTAAGTCCCCCTTGGGGGGATTGAGGGGGCTACTGGGCGATATAGGTAGCTGTTGTTTTCTTTTATTACTATCGTTTGTTGTCATATTTCTTTTCTATTATACACTCATTATCGTGGCTTTGCTCAAAGTCCCCCTTGGGGGATTCAGGGGGCTACTGGGGGATTCAGGGGGCTGCTATTCTTCTCCTAATCGGCTCCCACAAAAAATGTAAAAGAGGAAGCCGAAGGACAAAGCCTCCTTTTATGAAAAAGGGTAGGCTGACAGTGCCTCATTGTATATTATTTCAGTTAGCAGTCAACAGTTATCAGTCAACAGTCAACAGTTATCAGTTATCAGTTATCAGTCAACAATTATCTGCTATCTGTTCTTCTTTGTTGTTCTGAGCCGCTGCTCAGGGATGTTATGGAATTGCTACCCACTCTTCGTCTTCCTCATCCCAATCTCCAGGATCAAGAATAAGAACAGAGGGTGGTGTGGAATACACTTCGTAATAGCTGTTACGCTTGATGGAAGCGACCGGGACACTCTCTTTAGTTGTGATTGGAAAATCTCTCATGAATTTTTCGCCTGTGCTTATCAGTTGGTAAACCACCTGTACCGTGGGCAAATGGCTTTCGCCACATTCGTAGGTGTAGAGCGTTATTCTCTTGTCGGTTGCGGTTGGGGTAACTGTGGTTACGGGCAGAAAATCTACGAGGGGCATTATTGCTGCTATATTCGTTGTTGTATTGTTGGGCAAAAGATAGGTCGCCGATTTGGGATTGATTACCTGTGCCGAATACAACCCGAATAGTCCGGTATTTGTTTCTGTATTGTCTATCACATCCACCCGTGCAGCCATGCGTTTGAGGTTGACGGTTATTTTGCCATTGGTTTCGATGTAGGTTTGCAGATTCTCGAAACTCTGGGTGTAATACATCAGTAGGGGGCGTTCGTTTAGTGGATAACCCGGCATCGATCCATTGTTGGCAATGGCAGGGGTTTGGAAACTTTGGAGGTCGTCAAGGGTATGCGTTAGCGAAAGCTGACTGTCTGATATGCCGTTTTCTTTGTAGTTGGCTATTACAATAATTTGAGCGGCTGCCGACAGGTTATCCGCTTGTATATCGATTGTGAAGATGTTATTAATCAATTGATCTTTGGTTGTGAAGTGCGAACTGAACGTCTCACTAGTACCTACTTGTACAAAGATGGCGATAGATCCCAGTTTCTTTTCGTTCTCGGTGGCAGGCGTGGTGTATGTAGATGCTCCACCGAAAGAGAGTTGCAACTGCGTGGTTTTTGCTGTCCCGGCAGGGGGAATAACGGCATTATCGTCATCGTGGCTGCATGAGACGAGGAGCAACAGTAATAACACCCAGCCCCACCTAGCCTCCCCAAAAGGGAGGAACTTGGCAATGCCACGAAAGAGGGTATCTCTTAATGTGGTTCTATTTTTTGTTGTCATTTTTTCCTTCAATTAATTTGTTGTCTTTGCTCTTAAGTCCCCCTTGGGGGATTCAGGGGGCTGCTATATATTGAGTACCTTGCAGTACATTTTATTTCCTATTTTAATAGCCTATCGTGGCTTGCTCAAAAAGTCGCCCGGGGGCTACCCTTTTATCACTTTTGCCTTGCGGCAGGGCGAATAATACCCTATTGTATTTGTTGAAAAAAACAGGTGAGTGGAAAGCACCCACCTGTTTGATATGATAGTGTATTACAAGTATAAATTAGTTTTTTACACAACGGATAGGAGCTCCGTATGAAACTGGAGTTTCTATTATCTTAGGTGTTGCTCCACCAGAAAGTAACATCTGACCATTAGTTTTTGAAGCAGTTATCGCAGGTGTTGATGACCAAAGCATAGCACCTGTACCTAGCCATGTAGCTCCTCCATTAGGCATAATTGCTCCACCAAAAGGAAGATAAATTATGGCATTAGTAGTTTTATCTTTTATTTCATTGCGTTTCTTTTCTGTATTTCCTGTAATAGAAACAAGTGCAGATTTATTCAATAAATCTAATTGTGAAACTGTTGGTACTGACCATCCAGCAGGACATGGAGATGTTGCTCCAGTAGTCCATAAGCTAGCTCTATCAGTATATTTTGAATCATCTTTCTTTAACCAGTCACCATTGATATTATCTGCTCGTGAAATAAATTGAGTTGAATTATTTGCTTCATCATAACCTAAAGGTCCAGCTATTGTATTTGTTAAATTTGAAGATGCTCCTTTAAAAGAATTTCTTCCCCACTGATAATAATAACCAGTTGAAGCCAAATTCAATACTGTAGCATCATCAGTTGTTGCCCCCACATTTACCGGAGCCCAAGTTACACCAGCCACTACAACTGGTTTAAGAGTTGTTCCCGGATAATACGTCCCCGTTTTATCTGAATACACCACTACTGTAGCATACAATTTAGGATTTGCCTTGTCCTTGATACGAATTTCAACAGTCAAATCATCTGTTCCTTCATATTTAGGTATAGTAATTTTCACTCCCTGTTTGTAAGAAGCTGCATATGTTAATGCAGGAGTCGATGTCGTTTCTGTTGTTATGCCCGGAAAGCTTCCCAGCGTATTTACTATTTCAAATTCCGCCCCTTTTGAACTTGGCGTTGCTACGTCTAATGTAATTGTTGTTCCATTGTTGGTAGCGTCAAACATATAAGTATTTGCATTCCATCCCGTAAGATCAGATGACGCAACGTTAGAGAAACCTACAGCACCTTGTACTTCTGTTTCTAAATCACCAGCACTTTCCCAGTCAGCCACTTCCAATACGAACTCAATACCGTTATTCTCTTTTGCTTTAATAAAATAGCGTTTGTTTGGCAAAATATCTGCCGCTTTTACTGTAAAAATCTTTTCTGTTCCTTTTACATCAGTTACCAACTGTATGATTGTTGTAGTTGAACCTACTACGGTAGGATACAGGTAGAATACGCTCTCGGTTATTCCTGTATTGGCATTTGTTTGTCCTGTATATGTGATTTTAGTTAAATCGCCTTTTGTTAAATTTGCAGCAATGTCAGGAGTGGGGTTTTCAAAGACATAGCCTGCAAGGTTAGCATTGTAGATCAATATTTCTTTGATTGTTACGTTCGAGGCAGAAGTTGTATTATCCACATCGAAACGTGCTACACGGCGTTTTAGGCTTACATTAGCACTTGCTGTACTTGCTACGTTGATAGTTGCACTTTTACCTGTAAGTAACAGTCCGTTGGCAGACGACAGATGAGCCGGTGCAAGTTGGTTGTCAGTTATCAATTTAGAGAATACCGATAATAACATACCCTCAGCAGTTGTACCAAGTTGGTTGGTTGCCGTACCTTGTACGGTGGCGGTGTTGCCTGCGAAATAAAATGTTTTGTTACCGCTTACTCCTTCGGGAACTGTAATAGATGCAGTTGCGTTTGTTCCATTCGATCCGCTTACTATATCAGCACCGCTATATACTTTCTCCAATACAGGATCGGCAGCATCGCTGAACATGTAAATTTTCATACCGGGAATATCCAGTTTGTTCTCATTGGTGGTTGCTATAGCATAGGTTGTTGCTCCTTTAGCCATAGGCAGCACAAAGGTAAGTGTACCTTTGAGGCTTGGGACACCGCCATTGTCGGCGATCTCTTCTTCGCTGCTACATCCTGTGAATAGTAGAATTGCGAATGTCAGTAGTGTAAAATTAAAATACTTCTTCATTTTTTTTGTTTTAAAATTGTTGCTTAATACTTGTTTAGTTGTTTGTTTTTTAATTCGATTCACGTTTAGTTATTTAGTTAATAAAATCATTTTTGTTTTGGGCAGGGCAGAGCCGCTGCCCCTACTGCTACCTGTTGTTATCTGTTATCTGTTGACTGCCTCTACAAGATGCCTCCCTCTTCCCAGTCGTCAATATTTACCAATCCTACCATAACCTTATCGCCGTCAATCACTATTTCTATTGCGAATTCTTGGCGAAGGTTAGTATCGAGTTGTATGCCCATATCCTGAAAGAAGCGTTGGAGGTCTATCTCTTTCATCAGCCGGTTGCTTCCTGCATAGAGGCTGAGCAAGGGTTGCGAAAGGTCACGGTGACGGTAGGTGATAAACTCGCCGTTGAGCACCTGTTCGTAACTCATCGTCGCAACGGTGCGGTGGTCGAGCATATAGCTACAGGGAGCATCTACAAACGGTATGTTGTGCCGCACGGTGGCAGGGCTTTTTTGATAGGTGTCTACATCGGGTGTGTAGTTCATCAGCGTATTGCCACGGAATGTATATTCGGGTACAAATGCTTCCTGCGGTGCAATATCCCTGAGCATAAGGTGAAAATCGCCTGTATTTTCGGGTGCTTCGGCTGCATTTTTCCACTTTACGGTTATATTCAGTACGCAGTGTGCGTGGGTCATATCTACATTTATCTTGCTTACTCCGTATTTTTCGATGGTGAATGTACGGTATCCGTAATAGAGGCGTTCGGCGTTGCTTTGTACGGCTGCTGCACTTTTAAGGGCTGTATGGGCATTGTCGAGGTAAAGCATCATTTCCTGTTTGGTGGTTACGCCTATCTGCTCTTTGTTTACCTTGCTCGGTTCCGCCTTGTTACCCCATGTGATAACCGAGTACTTGCCCTCGGGCAGGTTGGTTTCGGATACGTATTCGCCAAAACACGATGTGCCGGGCAGGCGGTTTATCATTACCAGTACTCCCTGCTCATCGAAGATGTATTCATCGAGGGTTTGTACATACATCGGCAGTATATTGTCGGTGCTTGTATTTTCCCTGTTGTAACGATAGATAATGCGGGTGTTGTATTCGCAAACTTCTATGTCGCCGTCTATGTCGCAGGAGGTAAAGAGGAGAAGCAAAAGCAGCCCTACCCAGCCTCCCAGCCCCCTCAATCCCCCCAAGGGGGACTTTGAGCAAAGCCACGATGATTGCTTATCAGGGCTTGCCAATCTCCTCCCTTTAGGGGAGGTTGGGAGGGGCTTTCTATTTAGTATATATTTAATCATTATCCTGTTTATCGTTCTTTTTTTATTTTGGGCAGACACGCTGTTTAGTTACAAGTTACTTCGCCCTAGTGGGCAGTTACAAGTTACGAGTAGAAAAACTGTTGACTGTTACCGTGGCTTGCTAGTTCCTCCCCTTGGGGGAGGCTAGGTGGGGCTGTATCAGAAATAGGTTTACGTCTCCTTCTTTGTATCCGTTTAGTTTCGCCTGTTCGAAGAGGTGTTTCGCCTGTTCGAAGTCGCCCTGTATATAGGCACTTACTCCTTTGTTTATCAATCCCAGAGGGTTATTCTTTATTTTGTCGAGATAAGCAGCGGCTTCTTTTGTGTTGCCTTGCAGCAAGAGTGCTGCTGCGGCATTGTTGTTGGCGATGAGGTCGTTGGGATATTGCTTCGCTGCAATTTCATAGACTTCGCGGTACTGCTCGCTGCCAATAGCGTAATAGAGTGCCACATGGTACATTTCGTCCAACGAAAGTAATTCGGGGCGTGTGTACAAGAGTTCTTTGGCACGGCTGTCGGATAGCTTCTCTACAATGTAATCGACACGCAGTTCGATACGGCGTAGTAGTGGAAACAGTTCGGCTTTCATTTCTTTGTACGGGTTTCCTCCACCGATCATCATCAGTTTCCTTTCTCGTGCATCGAATATATCGGTTCCGGCTATGAGATCGAGGACTTCTTGTTTGTACGACATTTCACGGTCGTTTACGAGGTCTACGAGTCCGTCCCAGTCTTCGGCTATCCAGTCGGTATGGACAGGCAACTTGCCCAGTCGGTATTTTGTTTTTATATAATCGGCGAATCCTTTGGAGCGTCTTTGTGCCAATAGCTCGTTCGATTTGTAAGTTCCTTCGGGTGAGGCATAGCCGGTGATACGCATGGCTCCGAGTGTGATAATGTCGGTTCCGATGATCGTCTGCATAAGCGAATCGACTTTTTGCAGTTCGACAGGGTTATTCTTGAAATCGGGCAATACCTTGTAAACGTTCACGGGATAGTTGAGCCTTGCCGATACGGTGGCTACACGGTTCTTTACTTCTTCGACAGGTGGTGTCAGGAAACTGACCATTTGGGTATATACCTTGGGGTCGGGTGTCCACACGGTTTTTGGCGGTTCTATCGGTTTGCGTGGCGATATGTTTACATCTGTCACTAATACCTGCGAGGCGATAGCCGATTCGTTGCAACAGTCGTGAAAGAGTTGTACGGCATTGATAGAGGCGTGATCCATCCACGTTTGGTAAGGGATGGTCAGGGTATAATCGACAACATAGGCGGTGTTCTTATCAATCGGTCGGATGGTTTTGTATACCGATCCTTTCGCAAACATGGGTTTACCTGCCAGCAGTTCGTTGCGGCGATCGTATTTGTAGCGTCTGTTGCCGGTATAGATCATACAGGGCAGTACAAGGCATTTGTCGGCATCTTCGAGTGTGAGTTCGAGACGCAACGACTGGTCGCTATTGAGTTGTACGTTTTTCGCCTGTATAGTCAGGGCAATCCGCAGGCTGTCGCCTTGTCTGGCAATAGTCTGATTGTTCAGGCTGATGTGTGCCTTTTGCTGTGCCTGCACATTGCCCGAAAGCAGTGCGAAAAGCACCAGTAAAACGACTGTATGTATGTTCAATTTATTCAAAATCATATCTTTTTTAATTTAGGATGCCCCTTACCCCACGAGAGGGATGTTAAAATTAGTTACAAGTTACAAGTTACAAGTTACGGGTACGGGTTACGGGTTGTCGTTCTTTTTATTCGAGTAGGTAGATGAGTGATATACCTGCTTTGGTGGGCCCCCAATAGTTTCGCTTGTAGCTACCTTCTAATTCGAGACAGTCCTTACAGGAGTATTTGTCATAGTCGAGGTGCACGTATCCGAGTCCTAATGTGAGTTCCAGTCCCCATTTGCCTTTGAGTGGGAAATGATAGCCGTAGGATAATCCTGCTCCGTACATATTGCCTCTGTAGGTATAGTCTTTGAGTGCGTTTATGAGCGGTATATCTCCTACATTGAATTTGCCGTATAGCCCATGCAAGCCGAAGAAGTGTCCTTCGAAAGATTGGCACGTCCAGTAACGAAGCTCAGGTTGTACGAGCCAGTGACGCAAGGAGCTTCTGCCCGACAGTTCCCACGGGTTGTATCCTATTGAGGCTTCGGCTGTCCATTTTTTGGCAAGGTACACTTCTGCTCCAAAATTGATTGTGGTTGTAGCCCAGTATAGGAGATTGGTTTTTTGTGCAAAAACGGGATGCTTTTTTAGCGGAAGCATTTCGGGTTCTATTGTTCGGATGACAGGGATTATCTCCTGACGGATGGTGTCCGCAGGGATTTCCTGTTGGGCATCGTTGTCGGTTGTAACCGGCATCGCTTCTTCGATGCGGGTTGCGGGTTCGGCTGCTTCTGTTGCTTTGAGCATAATCTGCATATCGGCAGGTTTGCTTGCGGTAAGCTCTGCTCCCCGTTCACGGGATTTGTAACCATCGACCGTAATAGCGACAGTTTGTGAACCGAGTGGAATATTTTCGATGGAAAAATGCCCTTGCTCATCGGTTTTTGTCTTCAGGTCGGTTTTTCCGGCTACGGCTACGTCGGCCAAGGCAACGGGCTTGCCTGTTTCGTCGTCCAACACTGTTCCTCTGAGGGTCTGGGTTAGGAGTTTGTCTTTTCCGCTTTTTGCGGTGATGACAATATGTTTGCCGTTTATCTTGTAGGTGTGGTCTGTACCTGCAAGCGACTCAAGCAGTATTTCGTTGAGCGGTGCTGTTTTTTTGCTCAGTTGTATCTCTTTCGAAACATTGAGTTTACTGCGGTTGTAGGCGATATTGAAGTCTGTCTGTTGCTCAATTGTTTGAAAGACTTTACCGATGGTTAGCTTGGTATCCTCAAATGTAATAGTCTGTTTCTGTGCAGATACCGTGACTATCGATAAGGAAAGCAGTAGCAAGCACAGGAATATCCTGCCGCTTTTACAGCTCCATAAAATTTGGGGATTTTGATTTTTTTTATAACTTTGCATTGTTAATATTTTGTTTTTAAAACATTGGATCATCTTTAATGAATACAATCCATGTTTTAATTATTGACTATATAAAACCGGGTGGAAAGGGTCTCAAGTCTAGTCCTCCGGTTTTTTTTATGTCTCTTTTTTAATTCGATTATTTATCCTGTACTATTATTACTTTATTATTTTCTATTGTATACGAGAATCCACCTATTAAGTCTTTGAGGACACTCATCTTTTGGTTCAGGCTTTCATTACCTGTAAATTTCAGCGAATAGTGTTCTTTGTCGGGCAGTGGAGTCTCAAAGACAAAGCTGACTCCGTCTGTACGTTCCAGTTCGCGGATAATCTCGTTGATAGTCGCATCTTCGAAATACAGGTGTCCGTCTTTCCAGGCAGAGGATTCGGCGGCGGCTACGGATTTTATCTTTACCTCTCCGGTATTTTTGTCGTACACGAGTTGTTGTCCGGGCTCGATATTGAAAATCTCCTTGTTTATTGTTTCTACTTCTATTTTACCTTCGTTGAGCGTTACTACTGTTTTATTCTCTTCGGGATATGCTTTTACGTCGAATTTGGTTCCCAATACTTTTACATTGAGATATTCTGTCTGCACGACAAAAGTCTTTTCTTCTACTTTTGATACCGAAAAATAGGCTTCTCCTACCAGTGTTACTTTGCGGGATCCAGCCTGTTTGTTATTGCTGTAAGTGAGCTTACTACCGGCATTGAGTACGACATGGCTACCATCGGACAGTTCCTGCTCCTTGAACTGCCCCTTAGGAGTGGAGATCTCAAGAGATCCTACCTGCTCGATTTGTTCGGTCTGAGCAAGGGTTACGGAATCGAGATTATTTTGTATGCTTAAGTACCAACCTGCAAATGCAATGATCGGTAATAAAACAGCAGCCGCCCTGAACAAATAATTGCGTAAACGGATTCGCTTTGTTCTCTTAGTGCCTTGTTCCTGAATGAGTAATTCCAGATAATCTTCCTTATTCGATTCAAAGTTTAGGTTTCGTTTAAGTAATTCCAGATTTTCTTTCTGCTTACCGTTTAATTCACTCACGTTTTTTTTCGTAAATTCTATTTCCAGAAGAAGGTCATTCAACGCCAAATTTTTTACTTCGTGGTGCTCGTCATTAATGAGCCAGTTTTGAATCTGAGCTTCCAATTCAACGGAATGCGGATAATCCATATATTCTTTAAGCAGGTTATAGATTATTTTATAACCCGGGCTGTTCCTTAGTATGTCTGTTTGTTCTTTTTTCATTTTACCCGGTACTTTATTTATAGTGTTAGTGTGCGTGTTGAGTAACCAGCAATGAATTTATTAAATGCAATAAAGCTTGTTACGGAAAACGATCTGATTTCCGAAAAAGTAGTTGTCAGTACTTGCTTTTTTCTTAGTTGCATTTATTTGTCGTATTGAATCCTTTTTTGTAAACTCTTTTTATTTTTCGTTGTTCGAAGAATTACCCTCTACATATACTCACAAGATTTTTTGGCTTAACCCTTAGTTAAAATCTTTATTTAACATTTATTTAACATAATCAGGATGGTTTTTCCTCTTCTTTCCCTTCAAAAGCCTGAATAATATTTATTGACGGTTGATTATTAAAGTCCCTTATATCACTGGCTGCTTTTAAGAAATGAGCCGAGCTGTATAGAATGCAAAATGCAAGGACAACTCTTTTGAGATCCCTTAGAGCGGCACTGATATGCGTTTCAATTGTCTTAATGCTTAAGTCCATATTGAGAGCTATTTGCATATTTGACAGCCCTTCATACCGGCTTTGTTCGAAAATAATTCTTCGTTGTGCAGGCATACGGTCTACGACTAAGCGGATGGTCATAGCCAGTTCTTTTGCATACAGGGTATTTTCGCTATCCGTCAAGTCGATAAATTCCGAAAGCTCGGTCAGATAATCATCCATACGAATATTGGCATTGGTTTTTCCTGCGGATTTACTATTCAGAAAATTATACGCTTCACGTTGTGCCAGCAAAAGGAGATAATTTTTCATGGGCTGACTACTGTCGATCTTATCCCGGTTATGCCAGACTTTCATAAAGATATCGTTTGTCAGTTCGTATGCATCATCTTTGGAACGAATAATCCGGTCAATACTTTTATAAACAAAATCAGTATAGTTAGCGTAAAGCTGTTCGAAGGATCTCTGGCTTCCCCGATGTAATGCTTCGATTAGTACTATTTCATCTCTGATAGACTGTTTCATAAGATTATTTGTTTAACATGTTCCATAATAGCAGGCAATAATTACTCTTTTGTACAATTAGAATATAGGGTTTCTTTCCTGTTGGTTATTTGTATGTATTTTACACTGAAGCAATAATAACCTACAGTCATAACGATTTGTTACCCCGGAATCAAAAAAGCGTGGAAGCCACACTGTTCCGTAACGAGGCACTGTCATACCTAACCATCAAAACAGGTAACTCCACGCCATACTTTTATGTATAGAATGAATTTTAAATCTGTTGTCCCGATGGTTTTGAAAATTGACAGTTTTCGTTGCGAGACTTTTGTGAACATAATGTTCTTCCTAATAAAATGTTGACAAATATATATCATTTTTTTAATATTTTTAATGTTTTCCGCAACTCTGAGTCTGTTAAAAATTTTCGCGAATACTTTCTTCAGAGCTCTTTTCTGCGTTTCTTCCATCTTTTTTGTCTAATTTTTCCCTTTGCCCGACTCTAACAGCCCGCTATTATTGTTTCATAAATGAAAAAATAGCCTGAAATTAGCCCTGATAATTTGAATGAGTAAATTTTAAACAGACTCAAAAAAAAACAGTTACCTTTACAAGATTATATAATTATTTACATTTGCAAATGTAGTTACAGTTGTAAATGAATGCAAATAAATATGCAATTATTTTTCGTGTACTCCTAAGTTTTTTTAGAATGTCTATAAATCAGCGTATAAAAAGAATAATAGAGGAATTGTTTGAAGGCAATGACAGGGCTTTCTCGACTGCCGTAGGTGTGTCTCCTTCGGTAATTGCCCATATTGTGGGCAAACGGCAGAGCAGCCCTTCTTTTGAGGTGGCGGATAAGATTATCAGTTCGGTAAAGATTATCAACGCAGAATGGTTTGTTACGGGAAAGGGTTCGATGTATAAATTATATGATAAACCCATCAGTAACCCGCTATCTGTAGTCGCTGAAGATAACCCCTCTTACCAAATAAAGCCATTGGAAGTTCTTCCGTTTTTTGATACTTTGCAGGCTGTGCCGCTGACTAAGAATGGTTTTGCTCTGGCTCTCAATGCTTTTAAAAAGGATAAGATAGCTTTGCCTTTTATACGTGATTATGATTTTTCGTTCCGACAAGCCGGACGTAACATGATCGACCCTGATCATCCCGACTTAAGTATTTATAACGGGGATATTATCGCCTGTAAACTTAGGCAAAGCCGCTCACACCTGCGTTGGGGAGAAATATATGTGCTGATAACCTTGCAAGGCTGTATTATCCAAAAAGTAATTCCGTCGTCGCAAGAGGGGTATATTACCTGTGTTTCCTATAATGAGAAGGAAGGGTTTATGCCGTATGATATGCCTTATGAGGAAGTGCTTGACTGGGCGGTTGTGGTATCGGTAACACGGGTAAGGATGCTTGGCTGAATGTAATATAATAGATTATAGTCAATATAAAACGACAAAGGGAGTGTATAGGAGTTGTACTCCCTTTGTTGTTATTCAGATGTACAACAAAGATAGACCTTACACTGTGCAAAGAAGTATGAAATATAAATTCATGATCAAACTAATTTAAATTCATTCTAAACTAAAAAAAGGTATTTTAATACCAATAAATAATTCTACCTTTATCTATCTATTGCATTTCAATACATTGGATAATCTATCGTTTATATTAACTAAATTTAACTATAAAAATACAAGTTGTCAGATTATTTCTTATATTTGTGATATAGAATCAATTAGTACGACAAATTGAGTACATGAAGTTCAATCGGTTTTAATAATAGTAATATTCCTAATTATTAAGTCTACGCTTTATTTGAGGGAAACAATACTAAAGTCATGTCAGAAAAAAACAAAAAGAATCAACAGGAAGCATTGGGGTATATCTGCAATCGGAAAAGTGGCTCAATAGATACTCTTATCAATGAATTAGGATCTGATGTTGTTCGTGAATTTGAATTGGTTGGTTTTATCAAAAGAGGTATAACCGCCGATACACAAGCAACATGGAAAGCAGTACCATCTGCGAATTCATTTTTTAAATCAATTTATGGAGAGCCTACTCTTGTCCAAAAAATAAAAGGCTACTTCTGTCATTATGTTTTAAGATTCTGATTCATTTATGAAATACTACTGCGTTTTATGGATACCAACAGTATTCCATAAAAAACCTTTGCGTAAGCCCGATGTTACAATAATAAAGAATGTTAATATTTCAGATATTGACAATATACCACACAACATATCTGTTGATTTAGATCAAGACGAAAATATAATTATCAAATCAGACTCTCCAGATTCCCATTCGATTCTGCTTAAAAGAATAGATTATAGCAATAATGGTCTTTTTCTTTATGAATATGATATTGAAGATAAAAAGGAAAACCGAGCTCTTATTGGGGACGATTTTCCTTTTGCAATTTATCATATAGTCAAGGAATTCTATCATACCCATGAACATCATGGAGAAGATGAAGATACGCACCTTGCTGCATATACAAATAAGATAAGACCAGACATTAAAGCTTTAAATAATGAAGCCTTAATTCATTATTTAAGAAATTACGAAAAGAAATTCGTAGCTTATTTAAGTCAAATACAGAATGCTTATGCAGGATTACTTTCCAGAAAAAAAGAATCAAATAAAAGATATAAACTAGCTACAGATTCGCATGAAGCTTTTAGTGATTTCTGCTGTAAAGTTAGAGGCGAAGAACTTTATTATAATTCCTTAAATAAGTCAAAGTACAATACCTTATGTAAATCCGGTTTAGGAAATGATTCGGAAGAAGAATCCCAATTATCCAAAATTGCTTTTAATATAGAAAATGCACTGGCAAACATTAAATATATTGAAGAGAAAGCTCATAATGAGTTTGGATTTGACAATGCAAAAATCTCTTTTAATATAGCATGGCTGGCTTTTTATATTGGAGCCGGATTAGGACTGATATCGATTGCCTTGGGGGCTATTCCTTTCTTTAAATAAATTCGTTTCTCTCCTAACTTACAAAGTCAGTAGGGAGAGAGTATCCGGATAAATAACACTTCAGAATATATCTGACATTTTAAGAGTCTGTTTAAATTTTTCACGAATATTTTCTTAAGAGCTATTATTTGTGTTTCTTCATTCATTTTTAGTCTCTTTTTGTCTAATTTACCCCTTTGCTCAGCTCTAATAGCTCGCTATTATCGCTTCTCAAATGAATAAATTAGCCTGAAAATAATCCTAAAAATTTGAATGAGATAAATTTAAACAGACTCTAAGAAAACTATTATTTTCTATTCTTTAACAGTCCTTAATCAGATGTTTCAATAACGGATCTCCTTTAATCCGTATCATCTCATCTATCACAATTTGTTGTGTATCGAGTTTTATCTGCCTGTAGTTCTCTTCAATCTGATCGTTCATCGCATTTTCATCTATAAAGTCGGTAAGAATGGGAATCGGTTGATACGCTTTCACCTCGGCAGCTACTTTTTCATTGTCCACTACAATCTCGGCATGGAATATCTTCTGCTCAATCCGTTCATCGAAGTTATCGGACACTGCACCCACAAACAAGCCCTGAGTGAGATTACTGATCTTACTGGCAGGAATCAGGCTATCTAATTGGGTACTGATCGAAGTGGATTTATCCTGCTTATTAATGGTCATCGACTGGCGTTTCTGCAAAACTTTGCCGAAGCGGTCGGATAAGGTCTTGGCTGTCTCTCCTACCACCTGTCCCGAAAAGATATTGCCGACTGTATTCATTACGACCTTGCTTTCCTTATCGCCATAGTCACGGTTCAACTGGCTGAAATCCTGAAATCCTAAACATACAGCTACCTTGTTGCTTCG
>NZ_QICL01000034.1 GCF_003201355.1 Indolivaga alginatilytica | reverse complement strand
TGCCGTTTTCTATAGCTGTAAATACGGATTCTATCCCTTCCGACTCCAGTATGTGATGAAAAACACCACCAAGTGAAGAAGCACCGAAACTCAGATTCGATATCTTCATTCCCGTTTTTCCAAGTTCTCTGTATTCCATAGTATTCAATATTTTCATCAAAAATAGAGATAAGCTGAAATTATAATGCTAAACCTGTAAGGAAAAGATATGCAAACCTTTGCATATCTTTTCTTATATACTACTTCGAATATTTAAGCTAAACATCTATATTTGTATCAACCTCATTAATAACCTGATGAAAGAAGGAAAACACATATCATTAAAAGACTTGGCATGTGAGCTTGGTATTTCTATTTCTACTGTTTCAAGGGCATTGAAAGATAGTCCTGAGATTAGTGGAGAGGTAAGGCTGCGTGTTAAAGCTTTGGCCAAAGAATGGAACTACCGCCCCAATCCTTTTGCTATGAGTTTACTTAAAAATACTCCCCGTATCATTGGTATTCTTATACCTGATATTGTCACTCATTTTTACTCATCGATTATTACCGGAATAGATAATATAGCCCGGCAAAACGGATATTCTGTAATTATAACTTCTTCCTACGATTCGTATAAAGCGGAGATTCAGTGTATAGAAGATTTAGTAAATGTTAGAGTTGAAGGTATTATTGCCTGCTTATCTCAAGAGACTACCGATTATTTGCATTTTACATCTCTTGAAGATTTGAACATCCCATTGGTCTTTTTCGATAGGATATGCCTCCCTGATGTATTTTCATCAGTAATAGCCGACAATATCGAATCTGCAAGACTAGCAACATTGCATTTGTTAAATACAGGGTCTAAACGTGTTGCGTTTATTGGAGGAGCCAATCACATAGAAATAGTACGTCAAAGAAAGCACGGTTATCTTCAAGCTCTCAGGGAATACCGAATTCCAATTGATAAGGATTTGGTTTTTTGTAAATATATGGGCTATAGTGAAGGATATGAAGGAGCATGTAAACTTCTGTCCTTATCTAATCCTCCCGATGCTATTCTGGCTATGACCGATAGTATTGCCTTTGGAGCAATGAAAGCAATCAAAGAGCATAGATTACGTATTCCTGACGATATATCTCTAATAGGTTATACAGATGAAATGCATTCCAATTATGTAGACCCTCCACTGACTGCAATTACACATCAAACCCATAAAATGGGTCAAACAGTGTGTCATTTGCTGCTTAAACAAATAAAAAAAAGAGAAAAGCCGCAGCAAATAATTATACCAACATATCTGGCAGTAAGGGAATCATCTGTAAAAAACAATCAGAGAGTACCCCCTACTAAAAACACAATTTGATTTTCAGGTATAAGCTTCTGATAATATAGCAGATTTACTCTTATTGGTAAAGTCTTGGAGATTATATGAATAACTATAAACATATTTATCTCCAAGACTCAGCAAGTAAAAAGGAAGTAATAAATAGGGTAATTATCGATTATCAAATATTTAAAGTACCATTGTAGCGAATTATTGTTTAAATGGACACTTGATAAGGTATTTACCTGATTTTACAGATAATACAGTACGATTATTTTTAGTTCCAACAAAAGAAACACTTTCCTCTTTTTTTCCAATATGTTTCCCGTTAACACTAATCTTTTCATTATTAAGTGTCGGAATATGAATCTCGGCTGATGTATTAGCCGGTACAATCACATCGTATTCGAACATATTGCCGATTATTCTCCATTTACTGCCTATAAGTCCGTAAGGAGACTCGAAAGTACAATTCACTTCCGTTATATCGCCTACTATTTCGGGACGTAAGGTAAAATGTTTAAAGGCAGTTGCTTCGCCGGATGGCTTTATACCTCCCAAACCACTATAGAACCATTCCATCAGGTGTCCCAACATACAATGGTTGTGCGAAGCTGTTTGGATGGCCTCCCACGATTCGGTCAGCGAAGTCGCTCCTTTTCTCAATTGATAGCCATAACCCGGTTTGTCAGTCTGGTTGTTCATATCGAAAATAACATTAGAAGCATTTTCTTTTTCCAACACCCGCAACAAATAACTAAAGCCGATATCTCCCGAAGTAATACTGTTACCATGAGACCTGATATCTTCTACAATTCTTTTAGATACAGTTTCTTCATTTTCAGGATCGCAAAGCCCCATATAAATTGGCATTGCGTTTGCCGTTTGACTTCCTGTATCGTAATAGCCTTTTTCCTTGTCAAAGAACTTAGCATTGAAAGCCTCTTTTACTTTTGCGGCAAGCTCTTTGTACTCTCGTGCATCATCATTTTTACCTAATAGGGCCGAAACCTGAGCCATAACCTGAATGTCGTAATAATACACCGCAGTAGGAGTCAGACCGCGACTGGTAAGCTGGCTCCATCCGGGGTGATTGGGACCCAGATCATACCAATCGCCCAATCCATGAGAAAGGATGTGATTTTCGGCACGACCCGTTAGGTAATCGGTATAATTGGACATTAGCTGATAACTGTCGTTTAATACACTAATATCGCCATACCATTTATAAATAAACCAGGGAAGTATCACTCCTGCACTTCCCCATTCGGGTGAGTCGGAGAAATCTCCACCGAAAACGGCGTATTCGGGCGAAGTGCTTGGTATTAGTCCGTTATCACGCTGCGAATCCTTCATGTCCTCTATTATTTTAAGATACATCTGCTTTATATCATAGCAGTATGCAATGGAACTGCTCATAAGATGTGCAACTTCGAGCCATCCCAGTTTTTCCCTGTGTGGGCAATCGGTCAAGACACTCGCCATATTACTGCGGATCGACCAGTCGATGAGCGAATAAATGTTGTTAAATAATGTATTCGAACAATTAAAAGTACCTGCTACAGATGATGAGTTACTTGTATGCAGAGATTGCAACGACTCGATAACCGGAAGGTTTTTAGGGTTTGGATAACCTGACGGAACTGCACCTTCGACCTGTAAATACCTGAATCCGTAATAAGTGAAAGACGGGCTCCATATCTGAATGCTATCTCCGGATAAAATATAAGAAAACCAAAATGGCTTACCGCTATTGTCTTGATTAACTTCATTATTATTCGATCTCAGATATTCTCCGGGACGTAGTATAACTTTTGATCCGGCTTTGCCCGAGACTTTTAACAGGGGTATGGCGGAGGCATTTTGTCCGAAATCGTATATAAAGAAGCCCGGCGTAGATTCGGTTATACTCACAGAAGGCAATACCCGATTCACTTTGAGGGAAGGTGAGAGTTGCGGTTTCAACTTGCCTACAGCCGGTATTATCACAGGCTTTTTCCACGATGAGTCATCGAAGCCGGGGCAGTCCCATCCTAGCTGTACTAAAGTCGCATCATAATCTTCTCCACCATAAATACTGGAAAAAGTGACTGCTCCTTGTGTTACTTTCCAGTCACCATCACTTATGACGGTTTGTGATGAACCGTCTGTATACTCAATTAACGCTTTGCAAATCATCTTGGGTAATGCAAATGTTGTTAATAATTTGCGGTAGCGTGTCGAATCACGTGGAATATTCAAAAAACCATTTCCCAATCTGACAGCTAACACATTTTCGCCTTCCCTTATCTGATCGGTTACATCGAAAGTTATATAAAGAGAGCTTTTATCATAATTAGTCCAACCCGGATCGAGAAAATGATCGCCTGCTTTTTTGCCGTTTACGCTCAATTCAAAATGCCCGAGTCCACTGATAAATACAGTAGCCGAGCTTATCTTTTTTCTGATTTCAAATGTTTTGCGTAGAAATGGCATACGGCTGAAACGATCATCCAAGGGAACCAGCTTTCCTTTATGCCCTGCCAGTTGAAATCCGGGAACTATACGGTCTTTTTGAGGAAGGCTATCCATGGCTATCCATTGTGCATTGCTCCAGTCGTCTTTTGTGAATAAACCCATTCTGAATATAGCCGAGGGAGACCACACAGACGTTTTTTCATGGTTGTCCCATATCTTTACTTTCCAATAATATTTTTTGCCGGCTAACAACTTCATCTTTCCCGCATAAGGAATATTTAAAGATTGTTCGCCTGAAATTCTTTGCGAATCCCATATATTCCCTTTATTCTTTTCAATATCGACAATATTATCAGCTATTATAATCCGATAAGCAGTCTGTTTACTGTTATGTATTTTGGTAGACATATTCCACGAAAAGACAGGATCGGCAGACTCAATCCCCAAAGGGTTTGTGGTATTGTTACATTTCAAGGAAATTGCCTCCACCGCAAAACTATTGAAAGGAATTAGAAATAATAGGAAGCAATAAAATAAAGAACCTGATATTTTCATGATGATCTATTTTAGGATATTGTAAGCACAGTACAATATTAAGTAATACTAACTATATTATGCCGCATATTGTATAGGGGCGGGGGTTTACTCCACCACACTGCTAAGCTTTATTGTTTTATGGGCAGAGCAGAGCCCTGCCCATACAGTCACACCATTAATTATTTTCAATTATTTAATTTAAAGATACTAAAAATGATTTACCTACCTGTGGTACGTTTATCTTAATATTCTACTTTAAATACCATAGCTGTTTCATTACTATTACTCATTCTGGGTACTGTGACTCTTAGACCATCAGAATTTTGTTGCCATGAAATTTTCTCATTACTTCCAAAAACCGATACGTTTTTAACGCTTATATTCTTAGGCATAGACGCTTTCGCAAAACTTTTGAAAGTTATATTAGTACCATTCTGCGGTGTTCCCAACAGAGTGGCATATATAGCATTCGCTTTTTGAGTATATCTCACATCTTTCCATGAATATTTGACTTCCAGAAATTTCTTGTGATTTTCAAAATCCCCCTCCGGCTGAGTTGTAGGACCTTCACCGAAGATATACCATGGTCTCGTTCCATAAATAGCTTCTCCGTTTATATCTAACCAATCTCCGATTTTATACAATATTTCTTTCTGTTCGATAGGCAATACCCCATCCGCACGGGGTGATACATTAAGCATAAGCACACCGTTTTTACTTACGACATCAATCAAAACATTGATTATAGTGGGAGCTGTTTTCAGAACCATATCATCAGTATAACTCCAGCTATCGGTAGTAATTGTTTCATCAGTAAGCCACATATGAGGCTCAATCACTTGTTTTCTCGATTTTTCAAGGTCTTCAATACTTACATTCAATGGTAAATCTTTTTGTTTACGGCTGGTTACCACTTGTTTTCCTTTTTTCTTTCCTTCGCTTATATAATATTCTACATATTTATAAAGATATTTCTCAGGAATGTTTTCGAGCCACGAATCAAAATAAATAAGATCGGGACTGTAATTATCAATCACTTCTTTTAATTCTCCAAACCAGATGGGATCATAAAATTCTTCAGGCGTTACATTCCCATAAAGTAAGCGTAACATTGGATTGTCGGATGTGGTTGGCATACCTTCAATCCAAGGAAAATGGCTGTTGTACATATCCCAGAAACCGGGGTCTTGATTTTTATTATCCCGATAAAGTTGAAGACTCCTTTCATGATGAAATGTTGTTACCAACTTCATGTTGCGTTTTTTTATTTCAGCCGACATTTCACCAAGAATGTCCCTTTTGGGCCCCATCAACATGGCATTCCAAGGGGTTATTTTACTGTCCCACATTGCAAACCCATCATGATGGATCGCCACATGTCCTGCAAATTTGGCTCCGGCTCTTTGAAAAGTTTCTACAAGATCAACAGCATCGAATTTCTCAGCCTTAAATAGGGGGACTAATTTATCATATCCGAATTCTCTAGGGTCGCCGTATTTTTCTTTATGAAACTTATACTCTTTACGGCTTGGCATAAACATATGCCTCGGATACCATTCGTACGAAAAAGCGGGAACAGAATAAACTCCCCAATGAAAGTAGATACCAAATTTGGCATCTTTCATCCAATCGGGTTCAGCATTATAATTATATTTTTGAGACAGTTCGTCCCAATTCAACTTATAATTTTCACTTTGGGCTGAAAGTTTGGTGATACCTGCAATTAAAATAAATGCGATTGCGAGTGTTTTTTTCATGTTTAATTTCTTATAGGTAATACAAAATATTTAATGCGATATTTTAAAGTTATAACTGACTATAGTTGATTTACTTGCCAAAGCAATAAAAAGGTCTGAGACCTTAGTGGTTAAATTGTTAAAGATTTGGGTTTATCTGTGTTTCACGATAAGGAATAGGAAACGTGAGCATCTCTTGAGTAATATTATACGTTCTTGCTTGCAGATAAGGATATAACAACTTTATTTTTATTCCATAAGCACTCATTACTTCAATTGCTTTTCCTGTTCTTACCAAATCGTACCATCTCTGATTTTCAAAGGCAAATTCATGCCTACGCTCCAGAGCTATTATATCAGCATCTACTTTCGGCAAAGCTTTGAGTCCGGCTCTTGCTCTTACATCGTTAACCAAAGTCAATGCGTCGCCACCTTCTACCAGATTGCACTCAGCTAATGAAAGCAAAACATCGGAATAGCGAAATATAGGCCAGTTGTCGTTAGTATTGAATATCTTACTGTGAGCATGGCGGTATTTATTTATAAAAGGATAAGACAGTCGATAGTTTGAAATAGCAGGATTGTTTACCGGTAATACTGCATCAATGACGAAATTACCTTCTGTATTGTTATGTCCGGCCGCAACCATAATTGAAAATTGCAACCTCCGGTCTGTCGGATCATATGATTCAATTAAATCCTGAGTCGGAGTATTCCACCCTCCGGTATTTAATGTTGACGAACCACTTACTCCCGTTATCAAAGAAGCCTCTACGGTTCTGGGTATAAAAGAATATAACCAATCGCTTTGTTGCCCATGATTATCGCCCATCATAAACTGTATTTCAAATAGCGACTCTTTATTATTTTTATTTGTTGTTTCAAATACATCCGAATAATTATCTTCGAGTTTATAACCTAACTTCATAATTTCTTCGAGTTGTTTTTTAGCTTCCTTATAATCTCTGTCAGGTTTCGTCATCAGTATCTTGGCATATAGCATTTTTGCACTCCCTCTGGTTGCTCTACCACTTTGTGGAAAAGTCGGATCTTTTAACTTTACAATAGCATCCTTCACATCATCGATTATGAAACTATATATTGTATTTACCGGCGAAAGTGGGACAAAAGCATTATTCGCATCTGTAACTTCGTCCTGATAAAGAGGGATTTCACCGAATGTGCGTACCAATTGAAAATAAAATAAAGCTCTCAGGAATTTAGTCTGACCAATTGTACTGGTTGTAAATTCTTCGGAGAAATCTTTATTTTTTATTTGATTTAAGATCGTATTAGCCCTCGAAATTCCCGAATAACAGGCGTAGTACATTTCGTTGCTGAAACGATTTTGATTGTTATTAATAAAATCGGCAACGTCTTCTCTTTCTGTAAATTGATTTCCTCGATCTGTAGTATTCAATATGTAATGCGTATTGTCGGAACGCATTTCGCCTAAAACATATCCCTCGGTTCTGACCAGACCTCTTGTTTTTTCGTAAACTCCGGTCACAGCTTGGGTAAAGTCCGATTCCGTTTTATAAAATGTAGATTTACTTAGATAGTGCTCGGGAGGTATATTGAGAAATTCATCTGAACATCCGCCTAAAAAAAGAACAGTAGCCGCTACAAGTAACGTATTTATATATGTTTTCATAATAATTCGTATTAAAATTCTAGTTCATTAAAATGTAATATTACAACCCAGACTAAATGTACGAGGAATCGGATATGTCGTTTTATCTATGCCTAG
The DNA here is from genome assembly GCF_003201355.1 of Indolivaga alginatilytica. GTDB lineage: Bacteria > Bacteroidota > Bacteroidia > Bacteroidales > Dysgonomonadaceae > Dysgonomonas_A > Dysgonomonas_A alginatilytica. Next base: position 37,806 of record NZ_QICL01000034.1, on the reverse strand, counting down.
TCCGTTCCAGTTCATACCGTTTTCGCTCACTTCGGGGTTCATTCCCGGATACTTAGAAAAGGTTTTAAGGTTTTGTGCTGTGAGGTATAATCTGATTTTCGATAAATATGCGTTACTTTTTAAAGGAATGTTGTATCCTAATGTGATATTTCTCACCGACAAATAAGTAGCATCGTACACCCAACTGCTATTGGTATATCTGTACAAAGCTGTTGTTCCTAATTTTGTTCTGGGTACACTTCCATTACCGGGGTTTTCAGGCGATCGCCAACGGTTCTTTACATTACGAAGTACATTAAAGCATCCGTCCAGATTCTCCGTATATTCCTGATTTCCATCCATAATATTACCTCCGACCTGACCGGTTAGGAGAATTGACAGATCGAAGTTTTTATACGAGAAATCGTTTGTTATACCAAAGATGAAATCAGGATTTGGGTCTCCAATAATAGTTCTGTCCTTTTCATCTATGATCTTATCATCATTCAGGTCTTTCATTCTTACCGTTCCGATCTCTGACGAAGCATGCTTGGGTTGAGAATCCAGCTCTTTCTGAGTCATATAAACCCCATCATAAACATACCCCATAAAAACACCGATTGGCTGACCAACCTGTAGCCTATTTACACTTCCTTGGTTATTATATCCGTTAATTGGAGTATTGTTAGTTCCCAGAGCCATTACTTCATTTTTGTTGAACGATAAGTTAAGATTTGTGCTCCACTCAAAATCACCGACCATATTGCGTGATTGTAAAGTAAACTCATGTCCCCATGATTTAAAATCGCCTACATTCGACTGAATATCCCAGAAACCTGATGCAGCCGGAATGTCTATCCGGTAAAGCATTCCATCCGTGCGTTTACTATAATAGTCATACATCATAAACAGGCGGTCGTTGAAAAAGCCTAAATCTATACCAACATTAAACTGCTTTGTCTCTTCCCATGTCAATTGGCTATTACCCAACCCACTCAATGCTTTCCCCGATGCAAGAGTTTCATTGAACACGTAATCGACAGTTTGAATACCGGCTATATAGGTGTAATTTCCTATGTTGTAATTCCCTGTAAGCCCGTAACTAGCTCTTAATTTCAATGAATTCATTGTTTTATGCAGCGGTTTCATAAAATCTTCTTCCGAAGCGATCCATCCTCCCGAAACCGAAGGAAAGTTGGCATATCTATTATCAAATCCAAAACGCGAAGAACCATCCCTGCGAAAAGTTGCCTGCATGAGATAACGATCTTTATACCGATAGTTTAAACGAGAAATAAACGAGGCTACAGCCCATGCTTCTTTATAACTGTTACCGTTCTTGGTAGATGCTCCCTGTATCCATGTAATCTTATCGTCGGGGAAATCAGTACCACTCAACCGACCAAATTCCGCTTGATATTTCTGAGCACTGTAACCCAAAAGCCCTTCTATAGAATGATCTCCAAAAGTATTATTATAAGAAAGCATATTCTCTATGTTCCAATCGTAATAATTATCGGTATTGTAATCTGCCGTAGCTTTTTGAGGCGGTGCAACAAACATACCTCCTCCCGAAGTCGAAGGGGTAAAAGTCCGGTGAGTCGCATTACCGATATCTATACCTGCCTGAAATTTATATTTAATGCCCTTCCAAATATCTATCTCTGCAAACATATTACTTAATATGGCTGTGCTTTTATGCTCATTTGTTCTCTCCTTAATCACCCTGAGCCAGTTCGGCTGATTGAACATATTGGGAGCACTCATGCCCACATTCAATTCTCCATCCTCATTGTATGGGCTAAGAATCGGAGACATCAAAATGGCTGAATTGAGAATATTCCATCCTCCGTCAGTACCATGATTTTTATTTATTTTGAATGTCGGAGCTATATTCAGTCCCAGTTTGACTTTATCGTTCACCTTGAATTCATTATTTGCCCTAAGTGTGAAACGCTCAAATTCGGTATTCAGAACAACGCCTTCTTGTTTGTGGTATCCCAAAATTACAATTGACGATATTTTATCGTTACCACCTGCAACTGAGAGGTTGTAGCTCTGTATTGCAGCCGTGCGGGTCAGGAGGTCATACCAATCGGTTCCTTTTCCATACTTCTCAGGATTTTGATAAACTTCGGGCACACCATCTTTATAAGACTCATAGATAGCTCTGTCTTCGTAGGTCTCCTTTTGATATTGTGCAAACTCTCGTGCATCCATCATGTCAAGCCTTTTTAAACCGTTAAGTGACTGAATACCATAGAATGCATTGAGATCAACTTTCAATTGCCCGGCTTTAGCTCTCTTAGTAGTGATAAGGATAACGCCATTAGCAGCTCTCGATCCGTAAAGTGAGGTTGCCGCTGCATCTTTCAAAACTGAGAAAGATTCGATATCATCGGGATTAATATTATTAAGTCCCGAATTGTAAACCATTCCATCCACAACAAAAAGAGGAGAATTACCTCCATTTACGGATGCGGCTCCCCGTATACGGAACGCAGGGCTTTCGCCCGGTTTACCCGTATATTGGTTTATTTGTACTCCTGCTACTTGTCCTTGCAGTTTTTGACCTATCTGTCCTACAGGAAGGTCTTTCAGATTAGATCCATTGACTTGAGAGATAGAACCTGTTACATCCCGCTTCTTCTGAGTACCATAGCTGACAACCACCACTTCTTCAAGTAATTTTGTGTCTTCCGACATAACTATGTTCAATTGTTGCTTTCCTGCCACGGCTACTCTTTGAGTATTATAGCCCAGATAAAAAAATTGAAGAGTCGCATTTGAAGAAACATTTATACTGAAATTACCCTGATTATCAGTCATGATCCCATTTGTTGTTCCTTCTTCCAGAACACTGACACCCGGCAAAACCTCCCCTTTCAAATCCTTAACATTTCCGCTTATAGAAATATTCTGAGACATCATCCAAATTGGTATAGCCAATAACATTAACAAAGTAGTGCTAAACCTTTTAATGAAATTCTTTTTCATAGAAATTAGTTTAAAAGTTAATAAAAAGATTAAAACAAACACGGAGGCGAATATAATTTCACCTCAAATAACGATTTATAAAAGCTTCTCAAAATACCACCTCCATTTTACTCACAACCGACCTAATTACAGAGTATTGGACTTTTATAGTATTAGATTTTAAGTAGATTACTTAGCCATGTATTTGAAACTGAATTCCGAAAAAGACCAAGTCTGCGATCCCTCAGGAAGATCTACTTTACCTGTTTTTTTCTGATCCTTGTCAATCGTGACATCAATTTTTATTCGGGTGTATTCCCCTTTTTCATAGTTATAGGTCTCACCATCGTCATCATAGAGATTATAAGTGCCATTTTTCACTCCATAATGCCTTATTTCGACAGGTAATTTCTCTCCGGTAATTTTAGTAATGGGTGGAAACATAGGCACAATACCCCCGTCTTTTACATATACAGGTATTCGCCCTATTCCGGGAGATACACTTATCACCTCACCCTGTCCGGCAAATTCTCCTGTATAAAAGTCGTACCATCGTCCCTGAGGTAATATAACCTGCCGTGTTTTTTCTCCGGCAAACAGCGGAGCCACAAGTAGGTATTCACCGAACATAAACTGGTCTTTTACTTCTTTTTTCAAAGCGGTATTGTAGGGGTTATCTGTTCCGTCAAATGCTTTTTGCGAAATGGCATCATATGCGGTATAGCCCTCTTCGAGATTCATTGCCCGTATCGGAGGCGTACCCAAAAACGTATAATCGGCAAAGGCAGTATAGAGATATGGTATTAATTGCATGCGTAGCAAAGCTATTTCGTTTACCTCTTTGGCTACATCGGGAAACGACCAAGGCTTAGTCCCATCAGCCCATGCATTTAACATTGCCAATGGCGAAAAACAAACTGTTTGCATCCTTCTGACCCATTCCTCCGATGATTTGGAGGCTCGGACTTCGGGTGTCCACAATACACCTATAAAAGAACTGTTTATGAGAGCAGTAATAAAGTCACGATGTTCGTAATAATCATTATAAAGAACGTATGGGAAAGACGATGTTCCTGCATTTGCCGAACGAACTAATCCGAACGTACGAAGATTCTCTTTCCGATACATATCGGTAGTGAATTTTTGCATTATAGAACCATATAGCTGACGCATACTTTCTGCCGGAACTCCCGAAGGAAATGTTGCAACATCGGGCCATAACCATTGATCATACCCATCGTTTTCATCCATTTTGTAGCCACTGACACCTATCGACAGTTGATGCTTAATGAAATGTTCTTTCAGAATCTGCTGAACTTCGGTCATTGTATAATCCGGTACTATTCCACACCACACGGTATGGCTTCCCGAGTAGGGTAATAATTTTTTATACAATTCTCCATCAGGCGATATGTATGGGTTAATCCATAAATTCGTTTTTATATGGTTATCTGCCAATTGCTTTACCAATTGAGCCGGATTCGGAAATCGTGTGCTATCCCATTCGTAGGTGCAAGGGTAAGAGCGGGTCATCCATCCGGGTTCCAGCCCGACAACACTGAGTGGAAATTTTTGTTTCTCAAATTCGGCAACTTCGTTCAGTATATCCCGGTCAGTATAAAGAGTTGGAACACGATGCCAGAAACCAAGCCCCCATTTAGGAGGGAGACAGCCTCCTCCGTTGTACAGATTGTAACGTCTTACAACATCAAGTGTTGATGAACCCGAAAAAAGTATCACTTCGACCCCTTCTGCCGGAATCAAAAACTCCAAATTATCGGAATACGGTTGCGAACTCCATTCTTTGTCGGTATTTCTATCCCGTGCAACAGGCGGGTTTTGACTGTCTTTACGTACACCTGTACCTACCCATACATCAATATATCGGGCACTGTTTATTAATGCTCCGTATCCTTTGCTCGAAACAAAAAATGGAACAGGGGCATGTGTCCGCCCATTATCTCTGCCACCATAATGGTCGACATGAAGTTGCATCACCCGCCCTCTCTGTTCAACAGTCTTAAAGTTAAGCCCGAGCCCCCAAATTTTCTCATTCTCATCGAGTGGAAACCTCAGATATGTTTTACCGTCTATCACCTCTATTTTTATTTCTGATCTGTCAATGGGCAGTTCGGCTTCGCCCATTGCTTTTATAGCATCGAATTTAGGATTGATGCCCAGTTCACTTAATAAATCGATTTTTTCGGGAGTACCATATTTTAGCATCCATACTCCGGGGGCTAGTTTTTCTAGCTCCTTTGGTTGATTTTCGGCTGTTTTATTGCAAGAAAAAAACAGAGCTATAGCGAATAGATAGTATATACAGATTCTATAATTTTTCATGTCTTTGTCAATTTTCAAGTAATAGAAAAGATTTAAGGACTCAATGCTTATTTATGTGCGATTATTTTATATTTCCCGTTTCTAACTAAAAAACAAATATGCTCGTTGTATACATTCTTCCATTCGCTTGCCAGATCATTAGGAATATACTTTCCATTTTTCCAAACGACTTTTTTATTGATCTCTATTTGTTTTATGCCTTTAATGGGTACACCAAGAATTGCAGCCGTTCCTTTTGGTACATTTGTTTGTAAGCTGAAAGTCTTGATTGCATCTGTAAACTCAGCCGTTATCTCACCTTTTACCGAAGGTACAACCGCCTTTGCATGGGAGAGTCCGGTAGTTCGAGGCATTACTTTAAATGTTTTATATCCGGCTTCAAGAGGTTCTATTCCCGTTATGTATTGCGATGAAATGGTTAGCCCGCCACCGCTCCATGCGTGATTTACCGAACCTCCTTTAAAACCTCCGCTTCCCATATGGAAGTGTTCGAAAAGAGTAGTTAACCCCGACCAGTATACCATCTCCGAAAATCTCGATTTATGGCGTGCTAGAGCTTCTTTGTCATATCCCATTATCATCATTGCTTCGAAAACATACTTTTCCATATACGGGCTTGCGTGTTGTTCGTTTTGAAACACTTTCAGCAGTGCAGGGTATTTTTCTTTGTCTGCCAAGCCTGCAACAACCGCTAAAGCTTGCCCACGATCATCGGTTTTCTTTTTATAAGATGGTGTGCGGTATTCACTGCCATTCCAGAAATATTCATTAAATGATTTTCTGATGTTTAGCATTTTTTCCTTGTAGTCATTTGAGTCTGATTCAAAACCAAGTTCTTCTGCCACCAGATACATTCCTTTGATAGCCAAATAATACCACGCATTTGTCAGTAAGTCCATATCGCAGTTATCGCCCCAATCGCCCCAATACCAGCCACCGAACCGAGGTTCTAAAACGTTGTCTTTTGTCATGCTGTATAAGGATAGATATTTAGCAAACACCGGATAAACATCTTTTAATGTCTGCTTATCGTTTGTATGGAGATAATAATTCCACAATCCGTAGTATCCTACCGAGGCAAGCACCTGACTAGGCAATTCTTTTCGCCAGTTTCCTGCCGGTACAGGAGCATAGAGTACACTGTCTTTTTTTTGCCATCCGGCTAATTCCAATAACCATTTCTTTGTTAAGGCATGGCTCGACGGAGAAAGAGCATAGAATGTTTCTCCCGATTCGTTCACGGCATCACCTGTCCATTGGCAACGTTCTCTTTCAGGGCAATCCATATAAGTATCACGTATAGTGACATACAATGTTCGTTGAGCTTTAATCCATAATTGGTTCAAAAAATCATCGGAGCATTCAAATTTTCCTGAAAAATTGCAATCGTATCCGGTTTCCCGATATTGTAATTGCAATACTTCCACCTCTTTGGGAATAATGTAATACATATTATGTCCGTTTATCCATCCCGGATTTTCATATTCCTGTACCCCCTCCCGGGTAATATATTTGGCTCTGATATTAGGTACATTACCATTGTAGATGTGATAATGATCGGTAAACAGATTGATTTTCACTCCCTCTTTTGCTTTGATCTTAAAGTATGGCGTAATTTGTGCATTGTAAGGTAATTTGCAAATGAGTGTATCACCTCTGCGTTCTACCGAAACATACTCTTTCAAGCCGTAATCTTTCCACAAAGGGATAGGTCGCCTCACTAGCTTTCCCCAAGGAGCAACTCCCGCTTCTCCCTGCTCGGTTGTTCCCTGCATCCCTTTTACCTGACCATCCGAAAGCTGCCATCGCCCTTTATCTTTGCGTGCATCATACAAAATATTCGACTCGGATAACCGATAATTAGGATTCGGTTCGTCACACGTCCCAAAGGCATCATCTATACACGCTTCCCAATTATCGCCACTCAAAATTTCGATACCCGGAGCCTGACAGTCGAATAACAAACCTGCTTTTCCGCTACTATTATGAGAAAATCCCTGTTTACCGAAATACCATAACCGAATTGAAATAAGGTTCTTACCGGGTTTCAGATACGAAGCTAAATCGACCTCATCGTAATAAGTATCAGTTGGCGACGGACCTCTTTTGAGGCTACCTTCAAAAACCACCTGTTCTCCATTGATCCACAACCAATATTTGCTGTCTGCTGCAATGTATGCCTTAACACTTTGCGGAACGGTCGTAAGATTCACCGTTTTGCGGAAGTTGAGCCAGGTATTAGGTTCGCTCTGACATTCGTCGATACTCATCCAACGAGCTTTCCATTGAGGCTCTTCTTCTGCAAATGCGAAGATGGATATCAACAGCAAAACAGAAAGTATTAGATTTCTTAGAATCATGGATCGATACTTTATCATGACCTTACTTTTAACATATATTGTTTACCTTTTGACGTTGGAAAAGTTGTGATGAAATATTTTTTACCGTTTACCACCTTTCCTTCAGTCGAAAATTGTGTGTTAGCAATTTCTATAGGAACGTCTGTTCGCAGGATGCAATCTTTTCCAAGTTGAGATTGTATGTATGCTTTACTGAGCATACCATTATCCCAGTCCATATCTATCTCAAATCCATTTCTAGCCTTTAAACCTTTAATATCTCCCTCCGACCAAGCCGAAGGCAAAGCAGGTAATAAATGTATTTCACCCAAATGGCTTTGAAGTAACATCTCGCACATACCGGCTAATCCTCCAAAATTACCGTCGATCTGAAAAGGTGGATGTGCACAGAAAAGATTACGGTAACTGCCTCCACCTTTATTATATTCTGTATTCCTATTGCCCGTTACACGTAACAAATTACGAAGTAATATATAGGCATGATCTCCATCCAGAAGGCGTGCCCATGTATTTATTTTCCAACCCAGTGCCCAACCCGTGCCATCGTCACCTCTTATTTCCAATGATCTGCGAGAGGCATCTGCCAGTTTAGGTGTTGTTAAAGGTGAGATTTGACGACCAGGATATAAACCTATCAAATGTGAAATATGCCGGTGGTTATATTCGGCATCCTCAAAGTCTTTGTACCATTCGAGCAGTTGCCCTTTAGATCCTATCTGTAAAGGATAGAGTTTAGCTCGCTTTTCTACAAGTGTTTGTCTGAATTCGGAATCGATTCCCAAGACTTCGGATGCTTCGATCAGATTCGTAAATAAATCCCATATAAGAACCATATCACAGGTCATAGCCACTGCTACCGAACCGCGTTTGCCTTTATTGTCGATGAAAGTGTTTTCAGGAGAGGTTGATGGTGCGGTTATAAGATAGCCATCTTTATTTTCAATCAGCCAGTCGATAGAAAATTCGGCAGCCCCTTTCATGATAGGATAAGCATAATTGCGAAGGTATTCCAAATCGCCGCTATACCTGTAATGTTCAAACAGATGTTGTGATACCCACTGACCGCCCATCATCCAATTAGCCCACACAGGAGCACCTTTTCCCAGATTTCCAACGGGATTGGTTTGTGCCCATATATCGGAGTTATGATGAAGGCACCAGCCTTTTGCATCATAAAAATTACGGGCTGTTTGACTGCCATTGACCGACATATTTTTTATTTGATTCAAAAACGGTTCGTGCATTTCTCCCAGATTGGCTACTTCGGAAGGCCAATAATTCATTTGGGCATTTATATTGGTCGTAAAATTAGAACTCCAAGGCGGTCTGAGTTCGTTGTTCCATATTCCCTGAAGGTTAGCCGCTATTCCTCCCGGACGCGAACAGGAGATAAGTAAGTAGCGGTTATACTGAAAATAAAGTTCCTCAAGGTACAAATCCTGTTCTCCGTGAAGGTATTTCTCTAAACGAGCAGTTGTTGTCATTTGCATCGCTGTTGATTTCCCTTTTTCGAGATTGAATGCTACCCGATCAAAATACGATTTGTAATCTTTTATATGATCTGATTTTATAACGTCATATTTTTTACGGAATGCTTCGTTCATAAATTTTTCGGCTATGTCTTTTTCGTTCTTTCCCTCTGCGACAGGATTCTTGTCAAAACCGTTGAAACTTGTTGCAGCAGAAAGAAAAAGAATAGCTTCGGTTGCATTCGATATATGAATCCCCTTTTCATCGACAGTTGTTTTACCATCTTTGGTCTTCACCTGACATATCAAGCGAAAACGCATTCCGTTTTTGTCATTATATATTACAGGTTCCTTATTCTCTTTAAAATAAGAAGGGTCTGCATGTGCGGGAGCACGACCATCTAAAATTAATTTATTGTTGCCATAGGTACTCAAATCCGATCTGAGCTGACTACTTAAATCAGCGTCGAAGTTTAACATACCTTTTTTATTCGAACTTAACCGTACAACAATAATCTGATCGGGAGCAGAACTAAAAACCTCACGTAAGTATTCTACGTTTCCAACAGAAAATCGGGTTGTTGCAATTGCCGTATTCAAATCCAGATCACGGTAATAGTTGGTAACTGCACCATCATAAAGTTGTTTTATATGCAGGTCTCCCAATGGAGCATATGATTGGGTATAATATCCTTGCATCTTATGAGAAAGCTTTTGTGCTGTCTCATAATCTTCTTCAAAAAGAGCATCTCTTATTGGTTGCAGGTATTTTTTTGCCTCCGGGTTAGGATTCAGATCGACAGGGCCTCCCGACCATAAACTTTCTTCATTTAACTGTATAAGTTCTTTATCGGTACCTCCAAATACCATAGCTCCTAAACGACCGTTTCCAACAGGTAAGGCTTCCACCCATTCCTGTGCAGGTTCGTCATACCACAGTTTCAAAGTCTTCTCTTGTGCTGATAATTGAGATGTGCACGAAATAGCGAGAAGACAAGAAAGGAATAAAAAACATAAATTAGATTTGGTCATTATATCATTTTTTAAGGTTGCCACTCATATTAATTTTTGATATTCGAAAAGTATATATAGAACTTACCCGTTTAACCCACCTTTACAGCAGGAATATTTAATAGATAAGCTAGTTTTTGAATTTTTGAAGCTACATGACCTACTCCAATTGCAGTGTGATGCGAAGGACCTACCTTGCTCCATGAATTTATAAACTCACGAGCACCGCAACTGAAACGATAACGACTATTTGTATTGCCAATATTTAATGTCGGACCTTCAACCGACTGCCCTTCTGCAATTAATAAAAACACTCCGTCTCTATTCTCACAGACTGATAAAAGAGTTACATCGCCATGCTTTACTGACATCTGAATAGATAAGCCCTTCCCCGGTTTTCCGTGATATACCGGAACAGGAACCAACCCGACACGTCCCTCAGCAATAGCAAAATGAGCAGGACCATCATGCCCCAGCATTACAATATCGTCATTGAAGTCCATTGCATAGAACTCCGAAAAAGAGCCACCGGCTCCAAATTCCGATAAGATTTTCATTGCCTGAACATTTTTCACCTCACACTCTCCGGCAACAGGAATATTTCTGCCCGTCAACAACGTATTTCCGGCAATGATTGATGTCACGATATTTTCATATTCACTTCCACTTTCTCCTTCATAATAATAAGCCAATGATCCCAGATCATGAGCTTTTATCAATTTATCCATAGCGACCGATGTTTGAGCCGCTCTTCTGATTTCATAAGGCTCGGAATCATCCGAAACATCAAACACATTATAAAATTCTTTTATTTTTGCATTAACTTCCGGTTCGGTTACCTTATCCCTATACTTTTTAAGTTCACACATTTCTAAAAGCTCTATGTGGGTGCCAAATACAGCAGATTGTTGAGCCAGATCGGTATATACATCAATCATTCCATTATAATAGTGCCCCAAAATTCCAAGACGGTTATTTTTCATCGCATATCTAACTTTCGCTGAAAGAACCCAATCATCAATTTCAGTCCATGCAACATCATCATCAAAATACCCTGTCACCAATTCGAAACGAATACCACTTCTGTTAAAGACATTTGCGATTTCAGGAACCGAACAAGCCTGACAATTTTGTAACCAATAACCGGTCATTTCGCCTCTGTCTTTAAGACTATTTATATATTCATAATCAATAGCTGCTTTCGGTTGAAGATTCAAAATTATCACAGGGCAGTTGATTCGCTGAGCAATAGGAAGTATAGTCGACGAAAGACAATATGTTGTAATAAAAATAAAAGCGAGTTGAATCTCTTCTTTTTGAAAAATTGATGCAGCATCAATTGCTTTCTGAGGATTATCAATCATGCCAGCATTTACAACCTCAACTCCGGATCTAGATAATATTTTATTACAGACATCGTTTTGGTATTGTATTAATGAATTAAGCAGACCATCAAATTGTAGCCAATATGCTTCCAATCCACAACCAAATACCCCTACCTTAAACGCATTTTTCATAGTTTTTAGATTTAATAAGTATTTGGTAAATATAGAACCAGATATTTCTTTACTATTATCTTTCCTGACTTTAGCATATTATTATTTGATATAAAAAATGATTGTATCGTTTTATTATTATTTGTATAATTGTATATGATTAAGGAGTGGAAACACTTCCACAAAAAATCATCTCTTTGTGTAGATTCGGACTTATAAACCTTTATATACCTACTAATATGAAAAGTGCAGAACATGTAAAATATTTATTATCGAATGAACAGGATATAGATTGGGGAGTTGTTATTAATACTGTTGGTTACCAAAGAATTGGAATCAACACTCCATATCCATCAAAAAAGCACCCGACCAGATATATATTCTCTACAGAAAAGGGGCGAATACTAAACGAATACCAACTAATATACATTGCTGATGGGAAAGGTGAATTTGTATCATCAAGCAAAAAAAAAGTTTCTATTGAAGCAGGAAGTTTTATTTTGTTATTTCCGGGAGAATGGCATAATTACAAGCCATCTAAAGCTACCGGTTGGTATGAGTTCTGGATTGGATTTGAGGGCCTTGACATAACTAACAAAGTAAATTCAGGCTTTTTCAAAAAAAGTAACCCCGTTTTAAATGTAGGTATCAATGATGACATTATTCATTTGTATCAATTGGCAGTAAAAGTAGCAAAATATCAAGGAGCTGGATTTCAGCAGATGTTATCCGGTATAGTGAATCTCTTGTTAGGTTATGTATATGCCGAAAATAAACAACTTGTTTTTAAAGACCTTAAAGTCCTGAATCAGATCAATAAGGCGAAGATATTAATGGGAGAGCAGTATAATGAAAAAATAAATATTGAAGATATAGCCATTAATGTGGGTTTAAGTTATTCTTGGTTTCGAAAGTTATTTAAACAATATACAGGTTTTTCTCCTGCAAATTATATACAAGAAATACGTATACAAAAAAGTAAAGAGCTACTGACCAATTCATCTATGACTAGTCAAGAGATTGCTTTTGAAGTCGGATTCGAAACACCTTACTATTTTTGTATAACATTCAAAAAGAAAACAGGAGTTTCACCGATTAAATACAGAGAGGTTACACAGGGGCGTTTTTTGCAAACCGAAGGGTCTGTTTCATAATATTCGCCCCCATTTCAAAGCAATAAAAGGGTCTGACATCAAGGTCTAAAACCTTTTTATTACTTTGGCAAGTATAACCATTCCAACGCAACAGGTCCAAGTAATCCGGCACGAGGCACTCCTCTATACGCAGATGGTATATCTTGGTAATGATTGGATAGTGTACTATAAATTAATACTTCTATAACGTTTTCTCCTTTTTTTACAAGGTTGGTTATATCAAGCTGATAAGGTGGACTAATCAATACTCCGGCTTCTTTTCCGTTTATTTTCACTTCGCATGTTGCATCAACTCCTCCTAAATTAAGGATTGCATTTTTTCTATACAGATCCTCTGTTATTACTATTTTTTTCTTGTATAGCATTCCTCCCGAATAGTATTTTAAAGCACCAAACTGAGACCAGTCTCCAAGAGGCATTTGTCCGTTTTCACAAGTCAACTCAACAGGTTTAGAGAATAATGCAGGTCCTATAAATCCTCTATCGGGTTTTGCCAAGAGGGTAACAGTACTTATACCCGAATTCTTTTTATTCAATTTAATCCGATAAATTCCGTCCTGCCCCATTTTTTGTATTTGATTTCTATCTGATTCTTTTTCATCAATCCACAATTGAGTGAGAGTGCCTTTTATAGTCATCACTAATTCTTTAGTTCCGGGAGCTGTCTCAAATTGGTAATACCAATTACCGTTAGTCCCTGCGTAAGGGTCGAAAGGCAAATACCCTGTATTATACCATTTTGTGGAAATTATATGATCATAAGGCGAAGTTGTTGACAAGGCAGGGTATTCTTCGGGATATAAGACCAAGGCACTTCGTTTACGATCGTCCCAACTATAGCTTTTTTTGTCTTCCAGATTATATTCTTCTTTGGGTGTGTTGGCGTAGGCAATTACCAATGGATGCCAACCCTCACTTAAGTATATTCGTTTATCATTTACAGGCTTGTTGCCAATAGATATAAAATCAGGAGCAGTACCTTCTTGTTCTATTTTATACCAACCCTTTTTATCAGCATAAGCATAAGTTCTGAACAGTTGGTGTCCTCCCTGATCGAGAATGATAAAACGATTATCTACTTTTCCTTTCAATCCGTGATAACCCTGACTGCCGGGACTGTCAAAAACACCGTATTGCCAAGAAAAACAATAGGGTTTCCAATTCCCTTTTATCAGATTATCTTCCGAAGAAAGGTATTCATTAAGATTTAACGTTGCAGGCAGCGTTTGAGTTTCCATATATGGGGCATAGCCATAAACTCCCTTCGGAGAAGTAGCATCGAAAAGAGGTGCTGACGTACCGATTGACTGAGAAGAAACCAATTTATAGGAGAAGTCACGAGCTTCTGCCCCAATATATGCATCAGATGCAGGCAAACGATAATCTCCCCATTTGTTCTGCATGGTAGGTATTATATCAATATCCCAATTCCCTTCTATGGATTGAACTGTTTTTTTCTGAATCTTATTGTTTGAAACATTCTCATAAACAGGTGATCCGGGAGAGAAGACTATTAAACGTGAATTATTTTCTTCTCCGTCGAAACGTACCCAAGTTCCGTCTTCGGTCTGACGCAAAATCGGTTGCTCTACAATTGCACCGCTTTCGCCAATCCAACGTTCAACTTTTCCCTTGGAACGGAAAAATATTTCTGAATCTTTAGCTACATCAGCCACCATATAAACATCTTTTTCGCCGATTCTGCGATGAAGCACCCGTCCTTTACCGTTTTGAGGGATAAAATCCCGAACGATCAGTTTCGGAATCATAGAAAGGAGTTTATTCATATCTGGTTCAAAAAAGCTCTGCCTCCTTTCTAAGGATGATGTGTTAAATATTTCATCAAGAATCTTTTTAATTTCGGGATCATTAGCTCCTGATTTGGAGGTTGCAACGGGTAATGCTCCTGTAGCAACTACAATTCCTCCTTTGCGATGAAAATCGAGAACTTTTAGTAATGTATTATGATGCAGGGCTTTCATATCGGCTAATATCAGAATCTTATACTTTTCGCCTGATACTGATAATTGACTGTCTTGAATATCTGCTTTTTGTAATGATTGATAATCTATAAAGTCATAATCGAGTCCTCTGATACTAAGACTATCTACTAAATCCCACATTCCTTTGGTATCTGCATTCGGATAAGCCTGTAAGGTTTCGGTCGGATACATTACGGCAATATCGCACACATGAGTTCCCTGACTTAACAGAAAGCTAAGCCGCTCGGAATATTCCAACCATTTTTTCATATGAGGCCAATAAGGCATTCTAAAATGGAAACAAGGTGGAGCCCATTCCCACCATCCTCCATGAGTAGAATAATATAGCCCGTGCATACAAACAAGGTTACCTCCGGCTAAGAGATGATGATCAAGCTGTTTGGTGAGCCATTCACCATTACTATCCCAACCCATGCTGTGAAATGCTTCGAGCCAAGTACGGGGACGCTTATATAAATGACTGATAGAGCTGGATACTTTAGTTTGCGGAAAACTAGACCCACGTGCAGGAGCGTCATTCCCCGGAGCTGTAAACCAGCTCGTCATTCTGAAATAATCAACATACTCGATGGGTTCAAGTCCTCTCCCGTTATTGTCGCATCCATAAATTAAGCCTCGCTTCTCGTGCCAATCAAATATCGGTTTAAAATATCTTTCTTCTGCCAGTTGAGTCAATACCTCAGCATAATCCAATCGTATTTTAGGGGTTATATCACCAATATCATCGACCAATGCCGGAAGATAAGGAAGTATATCGTACCCTTTTCTTTTTTGAAATTCCTGTGGCAAATCTTCAGACCATGAAAGCATTGTAAGAGGGTAATCGAGTTCGTCCTGAAAAAAATAATTCATTCCTTTTTGAGCCTTCTCATCCAAATGGCGGGTAAAGTTCTCGAAATAGGTTTCTACTACCCTTTTTCCATAATCGGGGTGCAATTCATAAGCCGAACCGGTACGAATTATATATACTTTACAATCTTTATCTGTCGGAGCTTGCCATACGAGTTCTTTGTTTCGGACATTCGACTTCAATGTTTTTGCTTCCGGAAATGCTACGATCTGTAATAGATTATCAGTTAATAGCACTCTTATTGTCTCACCTCTTTTTACACTGATGGTCTCGATTTTTAGTTTTCCCTGGTAATCTTGAAATGATTTTTCCTTTACTATTTCGTCAGTCCAATACCCGTTTCCTACCCAGCCGAGAGTATAATCATCCAATCCCAATCCTATTCCATAGCTGGCGCATTGCCCCGAAAACCAATTCCAGATATCCCACCATTTATCCGTAAAAACTTCGGGTCTTCCGGGATCTGTTCTGCCAAAACGCCCATATCCATTTTTATTTAATTCTTTATCCACTTTGGGGTTAGAGTGAATATAGCTCACTGCAAAACCGTCAATCGGAGCGTTGCGTAGAATGTCTAACTGAGCAGCTAATCTTTCCCGATTGAGAGAATCGCCATTCCACCAATAAAACGGGACATTTCCATATCCTTTAGGCGGATGAGCAAAATCAGCTTCGAGATTCATATTATTATTAAGTGAAGGATATCCTTTGAAGCGTTGTTCTTGGGCAATGATGTATACACTTAGAAAAAGGCTGATAATAAGGCAAATGTTTTTCATAGTTTTTTCGATTAATACCTAAAAATTCAAAGTTGGGTATGTAGTAATAGTAACATTAATTATCCAATAATATTTTCTATTTTTATTGGATCAGGGCTTTATTTAAGATCAAAAGTATCGATTTATCAGATACAAGAAAATTTCAATCTGTAAAAAGTAATGCAAAGCTTTGCATTACTTTTTTTATAAAAATAGCTTCTCGATATTTTCTAAGGATATAAATTTGACACTGTTCAATCAAGTTACCTATTATGGTATTTTTTTTTGATTTGATGATTTTATTTTAATTTTATTATATTTTATTTAATTTGATAATATTAGTATCAAAATATAAAATCAGTATAAAATATTGGTTTTAATTTCTATGTGAAAACAGTATTAATGTCAACTCCTCAATCTATATTCTGTTCATTCAGGAATAGGTGTTTTACATGCTTCTTATTCTATATGCTATAGATTTACACATATCTATAAGTCCAAATCTCCACAAATGGATAATTTTTAGTTCATAAGAACTTTCACTCTTTAACTATGCCAAATTATAGAAACAGTAAAACTGTATAATAATCTGCTTATATCAAATAGTAATATACTAAAGTCAGGAAAGATAATAATAAAGAAATATGCGGTTCTATATTTGTCAAAATATATTTAAAATAAAATATGAGATAAGAGCTTAAAAAACAGAACATCCTTATAAAATTGATTTTACTAGAAAAATAACATTATCAACAACTTCCAGTACTAATTATTTTATTGATTCTAACGTATAACAGTTATGGATGGTTATAGCTTTGAAATACACACAAAACCATTTGAATTACTTAAAAGACCACAGATAAGAAAGAAAAGAGTATAACCAGCTCAATTAAATCATTGTGGCATAACAAACACCGTTCGTTTTTCCTTATTTATAATATTAATCCACGTTAACCTATGTTTCATGAAAAAACAAAATTTAAGTAAAAAAAGGTTGTCCCTAAAATGGGTTTTGGGCAACGTTGTATTCATACTCTTCGCTTTTCCGTTGAGCGGAAATGCTCTTGTGTCGGAAGATCAGTATGACACATCTGCAAGGAATACTGAATCAAGTCAACAGGTACCGATGATAACAGGCGTTGTAAAAGATTCTAAAGGAGAGACCATGCCCGGTGTAAGTGTCCTTATAAAAGGAACAACCAAAGGTACACTCACTGATGCAGACGGGAAATTTTCTCTCGAAGCTTCCGATAACAGTATTCTCGTATTCCGTTTTCTAGGTTCTATTACACAAGAAATTCCTGCAGGCAATAGAAAGTCGATGGAAGTCGTTTTATTGGATGACTCGCAGAATCTGGATGAAATTGTAGTAGTAGGTTACGGGACAATGAAAAAACGCGATTTGACAGGATCAGTCAAATCAATAGACAACCAAACAATTAAGGCAACAGGAGAACCTTCTACTTTGGGGGCAATGAGAGGTCAAATGGCAGGAGTAAATGTTACGCAAGGAGATGGCAAGCTCGGTACCGATTTTAAGATAATAATAAGAGGTGTAAACTCTATCCAGAAATCTTCCAATCCCCTTGTTATTGTGGATGGTGTTATCGGAGGAGACTTAAATGCTCTTAATCCCAGTGATATCGAAAAGATTGACGTCCTGAAAGATGTTTCGGCCGCCGCTATTTATGGATCTCGTGGAGCAAACGGGGTTATTATCGTCACAACCAAATCGGGAAAGGTAGGTCGTAATATAATAACTTATGACGGAACTGTTGGTTTCACAACTCCCACTAATTTGCCGAGAATGTTTAATGGAGAAGAATTTGTTGCATATGCCAAAGAAGCAATTGCCGGAGGGTCGTGGCATAATCCTTTGGTGGGTTTTGAAAAAGACAATGCCGAAAAAGGCAATTTTACCGATTGGCGTGATTACACGTTGCAAAACGGAATGCAAACCATGCATACACTGAGTGGTACAGGAGGTACTGAAAAAGAAAACCATGTATTCTCGATCGGATATGTAAATCAGACAGGAAGTGTAGAAGGAGAACGCCTTAGACGCTACAATGCCAAAGTAGGAGTAGAAGTTAAAGAAGGTAATGTAACTGTTGGCCTATCGGCTTACGGACGCTTTGCGGATATAGACAGAGGTTCGTCGGAAGCCGTAAGATCTGCTTTCAGATTACGACCAACAGCCTCACCTTATGATGAAAACGGTAATGAACAATTCTTTGTTCAGGCATACCGTCCTGAAAGATTTACGAACCCTTTGTTTGATGCCCGAAACGAAAACACAAATTATCGCCAATTAAATTTGTTTACCAATTTCTTTCTGGACTACAAAATACTGGATGGCTTAAACGCTCGTACAGCTTTTGCCCCCAATGTATATAGCGACCGGTTTGGTTATTCTGCCGACACTTATACAAAAACCGGTGCAGGAACTAAATTACCTAAAGCTAATTTGACTAATAATAATGGCTATTCTTTTACATGGGATAATACAGTTAATTACACCAAGCTGTTTAAAAAAGTACACAACATCAATGCAATGGTAGGTACAAGTATGTACAAATCGGGGCATGAAAGTGCTTTCATTGCTGTTAAAGACCTTCCATATAATTCGAAATGGCATAATATCGGTTCAGCAGGAGCAGTGGAAAGCCGTTCATCGTCCGAAAACAAACAATCGTTATTATCATTTATGGCTCGTGTCAACTACACGTACAACGATAAATATCTATTTACATTCACAGGACGTGCCGATGGCTCTTCAAAACTTGCCGAAGGCAATAAATGGGGATTTTTTCCATCCGCAGCCGTAGCATGGCGTATCTCGGAGGAAGGATTTTTGAAAGAGTATAGAAATATTGATGACCTGAAAATTAGAATCAGTTATGGAGAATCGGGCAATAATGTTGTGGACCCATACTCTACTATCCTGGGAGTTTCGAATACTCAGTATGATTTTGGCGGCACCAACGCAAATGGACAATACTTAAATCGTATTGCGAACGACAAGCTAGGTTGGGAAAGAAGTAAAGAGATCAATTTAGGAATCGATTACAGCTTTTTCTCTTCTCGTATAAGCGGTACTATTGATTTCTATAGTAAGGACAACATAGATCTTATATTGGCACAAAAGATACCTCAAACCAATGGTTTTACGGATGTTTCGGCTGTAAATATCGGACAAACCCGTAATACGGGACTCGAAATATCTTTAAACACAGTTAATATACAAACCAAAGACTTTACGTGGAGTACGGTCTTTAATTTCGCAACAAATAAGAATCAGGTTCTAGAAATATTCGGCAACCATAAAGATTATCCCGATCAAAATTTATTTATCGGAAAACCTGTGCAGGTTCATTACGATTATGACTGGAATGGAATCTGGCAATTAGGCGAAGAAAAAGAAGCCGCTAAGTACTCTCGTTTACCGGGTGCTGTAAAGGAAGTAGACCAGAATGGAGATGGTCTGATGACTCCCGAATATGATAAAATAATACGTGGTACTCCTTTTCCCGATTGGACAGGTAGTGTGGGTAGTACATTCATTTATAAAGATTTAGATTTAGCAATTTTCGCATACACACGTCAAGGCGAAATGAAACGCAGTAGTTTTCATGCAGAACTTTCAAACGAATATCTGGGCGAAATAAATCAATTAAAAGTGAATTATTGGACTCCCGAAAATCCATCCAATGAGTTTTACCGTCCCGGAACTAATGCAGGTAACAAAGAATTGCTATTGTACAGAGACTGTTCTTTTGTCCGTATATCGAATATTACCTTAGGATATAATGTACCTCTAAAATGGATAAAAAATGTCCATATGTCGAAATTGAGAGTGTATGCCAGTGCAATCAATCCTTTCCTATTTACAAATTACACAGGACTGGATCCCGAATTTGATAATACATCCACATATAATGGTAGCGTTTCGGTATCCACATATATGTTAGGTGTCAATGTTGCATTTTAAAGATAAAATATCATGAAAAAAATATATATTAAACAATTGACTTTATGTGTTGTAAGTTTTCTCCTGATGACTTCTTGCAGTGATTTCCTGACAGAAAAACCGGGAGGAACAATGGAGGCACGCAAATTTTTTGCAACAAAAGACGGATATGAATACATGGTTAAAGGTATGTACGAACCGGTACGATACGTTACCCGCAATAAATCGCCGTTTATATTAGGTACAGATGCTTATACGTCTCCCGGACGAGGAGTGGAATATAAGGAAGATAATAAATTCCTTACAGGATTTAATGAGTATTACAAAGCTGCGTTTAATTCTGAAAATGGAGACCTGTATTCTCTCTTTGCCGACTCCTACAATCTAATACAGAGAGCTAATTCGGTTATTGCATATGGCAAAAGGGCAGCCATCACAACAGAATTGCGTGACCAACGGGCAGCAGAGGCTAAATATCTGCGTGCATTGTGCTATTATTATCTGGTTGAACAATTTAGTGATGTACCCTTACTTACCGCCGAAATTACTTCGCCTGAACTCACAGCCGAGCGTACCCCCGAAAAAGATATTTATAGTTTCATTATAAAAGACCTGGAAGATAGTTACAATTCTCTGGCACCTAAAAACTCCCAAAGTGAATTTGGGCGTGTAACACGGGGAGCTTCCAAGATGCTACTGTCGAAACTGTATTTGACCCGTGCCTATAAATCATATGCCGAAAGCGGAGATGCAAAGAAAGCCTACGATTTATCGGTAGATGTGATTGAAAATGAAGGATATCGCTTATTACCCGATTTTGCTGATATATTTAAAGAAGGCAACGAGATTAATGATGAGATAATTTTCTCCGTACAGTACAGCACTGATCTGGTTACCAATTGGGGAGGAAATACCGACTATTCGGCGTTTCAACCTCACGTATTTCCTATACCCGGAATGGGAGCAAAAGCAGAATATTCTCAACGCTTTATGGGATCTTATGCACCCACACGTGCCGTATATCGCTTATTTGACCGAACATGGGACAGTCGTTTCGACAAGTCGTTTCAGCGGGAATATTATGCGAATGAGAAAAAAGATCAAAGTGCAGGTGTATTTGGAGCTGCTAATATTGGAGACCTGTTAGTTTACGTTACCTATCCGGACGAACCAATGTCGGCTGCCGAAAAAGCAACGAAAAATTATTTTGTTGTCAACTTCGACGAATATTATGATGTATCCTTAAAAGGAGGTAAAGAAAACGGCTCTTCCATGTGGTATGCATATCCGGGAATAAAAAAATTCTTTGACAGCAAAGCACTATATAACGATGGAGGCGAACGTGGAACAAGGGATCACTTTGAATTTCGTTTAGGTGAAGTATACCTGATTGCAGCGGAAGCATCGTTGAAAGCAGGTACAGGTGATGGATCGAAATATTTACGAGACCTCAGAAACCGGTCTGCAACAGGAGGTTCGGCCCCCGCTATCACGCTCACTATCGATAATATATTAGATGAACGTGCCCGTGAATTAATTGGTGAGGAAAGACGCTTCCTCGAATTGAAACGCACAGGTAAATTAAGAGAAAGAGTAATAACAAAAAAGATGAATGAACGGGCAGTAGTAGCACTGGAGGTATTTGGAGATAATGCCTTTAAAGACGAATATATAAATCGCCCGTTACCTTATAACTGGACACGTTATCTGCAAAATATTATTAATCAGAATCCCGGTTACGATTATTGATATATAATTACTTACTCCATCTCATATATGCTCTTGTGAGATGGAGTTTTTGATGTTTTGGATATTCGAGGTTAAAGTTTATGTCTTTATATCTTTTTTAGAAGGAAACACTAGTTAAGCCTTAAAAAAAGAGCAAATTGTACTACTAAAACAATAGAACGGAAATGAATGTATATAAAATAATTCCGGCATTGGTTGCTATTTTCTTTTTTCTGGCATGTGCGAAAAAAGAAGAATATCTGTTTAGGGATACATCGTTACCCATAGAGCAGCGTGTCGAAGATTTGGTAAGCAGGTTAACACTTGAAGAAAAAGTTTTACAAATGGCAAGTACCACACCTGCCATTGAAAGACTTGGCATACCTCCCTATGACTGGCAAAATGAGTGCTTACACGGGGTTGGTAAACTGGCGGAATATAAAGTAACCGTCTATCCTCAGCCCATAGGTATGGCGGCAACATGGGATGAAAATTCGATACTAAAAATGGCTGATTATACAGCAGAAGAAGGACGGGCTGTTTACAATGATACTTCCGCCAAGAAAAAGTTTGGAAGTTATTACGGACTCACATACTGGTCGCCCAATATAAATATTTTCCGTGATCCCAGATGGGGGCGGGGACATGAAACTTTTGGAGAAGATCCTTATCTGACAGGAACATTGGGCAAAGCTTTTGTTCGGGGATTGCAAGGCGATGACCCTGACTACTTAAAAGCTTCGGCATGTGCCAAGCATTATGCCGTACACAGTGGTCCCGAATCTTTACGCCATGAGTTTAATACGGAAGTAAGCACATACGATCTGTGGGATACTTATCTTACTTCATTTAAAGATCTTGTAGTAGATGCCAAAGTGACGGGAATTATGTGTGCATATAATGCCTATGCAGGAAGACCTTGCTGCGGAAATGATTTACTGATGATAGACATCTTACGCAACAAGTGGAAATTTACGGGTTATGTAACATCAGACTGTGGAGCAATAGACGATTTTTACACCTATCATAAAACACATCCCGATACTATTTCTGCTGCTGTAGACGCAGTAATGCACGGAACCGATCTGGATTGCATTCGTGATATTGCCTTCAAAACCCTCGTTGAAGCAGTAAAACAAGGTCGTATCGAAGAACGAAAAATTGACGAAGCTGTCAAAAGGCTTTTTACAATTCGTTTCAGATTAGGTTTTTTCGACCCTCAGGATAAAGTTAAATACTCAAACATCACCATTGATGCATTAGACCGTCAGGAACACAAAGATCATGCACTGAAAATGGCTCAACAATCTATTGTACTCTTAAAAAATGAAAACCAAACTTTACCTCTTCGTAAGAACTTGAGAAAGATAGCTGTTGTAGGACCCAATGCTACGACTGAAATCGGGCTTTTGGGGAATTATCATGGATATCCGAGTAAAATAGTAAATCTGCTGGAGGGTATTCGCCGGAAAGTAAGTCCACAAACAGAAGTGTATTATCAAAAGATGGTAGACTATATAGATATAGACTCCTTTGTCAGCGAGGATAGAAGGGATGAGTTTACCTATAATGGCAATACCGGTTATTATGCCGAATACTATAATAATCTCGATTTTAGTGGTACAGCTCTCTCCGAATTACAAAAAGACATAGACCTTTCTTATATGGGTGAAACCGAAATAGCCAAGGGGATAAAATCGACCTCTTTTTCCGTTCGGTATACAACCCTATTCAGACCAAAAGAAACCAAGGTACAAACTCTGAATATCGATACCGACAAGCGTATTAAACTGATTATAAATAATGAAGTAAAGATAGATGCACTTGAGGGTAAAACTAAACCCAATGGTCTTTACACTTCGACTTTCGAAAAAGGAAAAGAGTATAAAATTGTCATAGAAGCTGTGATGAAGGGACGTCATGGAAAACTCTTTTTTAATTTAGGGAGAATAGAGAACCCTTCCCTGAATAGTCTGGCTATGGGAGTAAAAGATGCTGATGTTATAATATTTGCAGGAGGCATCTCCCCGGAACTCGAAGGAGAACAGAATGGTGTCGATTGTGAAGGCTTTCAGGATGGAGACAGGACAACAATAAAACTACCCAAGATACAGACTATGTTATTGAAAGAACTTAAAAAGACAGGGAAACCAGTTGTTTTTGTTATGATGACGGGTAGTGCAATCGCTATTGATTGGGAGGATAAAAATTTGCCTGCCATACTCAATGCTTGGTATGGAGGACAATCGGCAGGTACAGCTATAGCCGATGTTCTATTCGGAGACTACAACCCTTCAGGGCGATTACCCGTAACATTTTACAAAGATGACAAAGATTTACCCCCATTCACCGATTACTCGATGAAGGATAGAACATACCGCTATTTTAAAGGCGAATCGCTTTACTCTTTTGGGCATGGCTTGAGTTATACAACCTTTGCCTATGATAATCTGCAAGTACCTGAAAAAGTAACCACCACCGGCACTATTTCCGTAAAAGTTAATGTGACGAATACAGGTCAGAGAGACGGAGAAGAAGTTATTCAGCTTTACATAAGCCACCTTTTAGAAGACAACCATAATCTCGTCCGATCCTTAAAAGGATTCAAAAGGATAGCTCTGAAAAAAGGTGAAAGTCAATCAGTAGAGTTTGTTCTGACACCTAAAGATATCTCCAGATGGAATGATTCAGGAGAACAAACCGTGTCTCCCGGAAATATTCAACTATCTATCGGAGGCTGTCAACCGGAAAAAAAGTTTGAAGGCACGAATAAGTTTTTAATAAAAACAATCAAGATAGAGGGCAATAAAAATAAATTAGTGTCTAATTAATATGAATAGTTCTCAAAAAATTCATTCTTACTGTTTAGTCTAGAGTTTATATTTAATAAAAGCATATATAGTCATTGGATAAATGCGATCTAAACACAAAGAAAACCAAGGTATTATAGATATACTCAGTGCTGAAACTTTGTGACCTCTGTGTTTAAATTAGTATGAACCGAAAATATAACAATCTATTGAATATAAACTCTATTATTAATTGTTTGCCGAACACTTAATAAAGTGTATATTAGTCAAGTTATGTAAAACATGAAAAGCAAATTAAAGATATCCTTTATGAATTTTGAAGAAAAGCCTAATCTTCAGATCGAAATTAACAAACATATACTATGATAGATTTACAACCCAAAATGATCGGAATACTGCTTACAGCAAGCCTATGTTTCTTTACAGGCTGTAAAAACAACAGTGAAAAAGCGGACACAAAATATCTGCAATACATAGATACCCGTGTGGGAACAGCAGCATCTATAACCAAGCAAGCCGGACGATTTGGAAAGGGTTCGGAAGAATATGCTCAAACGCTGCCTGCTGTTTTAGAGCCGAACGGCATGAATTTCTGGACCCCACAAACAAGGGAAACAGAGCAAAAGTGTATTGCTCCTTATTATTACAAAGACACGCTTTTGCAAGGATTCCGCAATTCGCACTGGATCGTAGGAGGGTGTACACAAGATTACGGATCGATGACTTTGATGCCTGTATCAAGAAAGCTTATCTGCTTGCCACGGGAAAGAGCATCACAATTTAGCCACGATTCGGAAATAGCCACTCCAGCCTACTATTCGGTTGATCTCGACCGATACAATATCAAGGCTGAAATGACCGGTACATCACGGTCTGCCATATTCCGATTTACTTATGCTGACGATAACGCCTATTTAGTTGTCAATCCCAATAGTGACAGAGGCGAAGGGTATATAGAAATAGACACTGTAAAAAAAGAGATCAGAGGATATAATCCTGTTCATCGCATCTATCAGGGATGGGGAGAGAAGGCAGGCTTTAACGGCTATTTTATTGTTCGTTTCGATGGTGCCATTTCTTCTTTCGGTATTTTCGAGGATCAGAATATATCTGAGAAACAAACTCAAATTTCAGATAAAAAAAATATTGGAGCATTTGTGAAATTCCGCTTACCTGCCAATAAGCAGATTTTGGTTAAAGCAGCGTCTTCATTTACAAGTATGGAAAATGCACGCTTAAACCTCGATACGGAAATTCCCGATTGGGATTTTGCATCAATACAAAGCCAATTAGAAAAAAAATGGGAGGAAACATTATCCGCCATTCAGGTAGAAACATCAAATATCACCGACAAGCGGAAGTTTTACAGTGCACTGTACAGAGCCTCTTTTCTACCACGCACGTTTAACGATGTGGACGGCTCATACCCAATTTTTTCGAAAGGCGAGCCCATTCTGAAAATAGAGAACGGAAATTATTACGACGATTTCAGCATGTGGGATACATACCGTGCTTTGCATCCACTTCTCAATATTATAGCACCTCAAAAGTCGGGAGAAATGATGCAGTCATTGGCATTAAAATATCAGCAAGGGGGTTGGATGCCTATTTTTCCTTGCTGGAACAGCTATACTGCGGCAATGATAGGCGATCATTGCGTAGCAACCTTATCGGATGCATATATAAAAGGAATCCGCAATTTCGATGTTCAATCGGCATACGAAGGAGCTATCAAGAACGCATTTCTTACCCCTGATAATATAGACGATTACAGAAATGGAATGGGAAGAAGGGCACTGCTTTCTTATCTCAAATATGGATATATACCTTTAGAAGACAGTGTACCAGATGCATTTCACAAAAAAGAACAAGTCTCACGTACACTCGAATATGCTTTTGATGACTTTGCCCTCTCACAATGGGCTGAAGCATTAGGTAATAAAGAAGAAGCTGCCGTTTTGAAACAAAGGTCAAAAAACTATCGGAACGTAATAGACTCTTCTAGCGGATATGCAAGAGGGCGTTATATGTCGGGCGAATTTATTAAAGATTTTAATCCGTTTGAATTTGCTTCTTTTATTACCGAAGGCACTCCGGCACATTATACATGGTATGTTCCACACGATGTACAGGGGCTTATTGATAAAATGAAAGGCAAAGACAGATATCTGGCAAAACTTGATTCGATGTTTACCGAAAAGCTTTATTGGCACGGAAACGAACCTTGTCATCAGATCCCTTTCATGTTTAATTATGGCGGACAGCCGTGGCGTACTCAGGAAGAAGTAAGGCATATCATGGATACCGAATATTTAGATGATCCGGGAGGATTATCGGGTAATGATGATGCGGGTCAAATGTCGGCATGGTATGTATTTGCCTCCTTAGGCTTTTATCCCGTTTGCCCGGGAACACCGTATTATATGATAGCCAGTCCTAGTTTCGAAAAAGCAACCATCCGTCTCGAAAATAGCAAGCAATTTACGATCGTAGCACATAACGCTTCATCGGCAAACATATACATCCAATCGGCAAAACTGAATGGCAAAGAATATACAAAGAATTATTTCTCACATTCGGATATTACCAATGGAGGAATATTAGAATTTGAAATGGGATCAACCCCCAATAAAGCGTGGGGAAATCAGATTAGCGACTGCCTTCTTTAAGACTTCTAAATAAATGAAAGTATTTAATGATATCCTTTCTGATTATAACAAACTATTGCTGTTGTGTTTGCCAAAGTAATAAAAAGGTCTGTGACCTTAAATTTAAAAACGATGAAAAAAAGAATAAGTATACTATTTGCAATCCTGGTATCGATAAGCGGAGTTTCGGCGAAAATTTATAATATTAGGGATTATGGAGCGAAAAATAATAAAACGATAGTCTCAACGAGTGCCATTCAGCAAACAATTGACGCTTGCGCCAAAGACGGAGGAGGAACTGTTGTTGTTCCTGCCGGCGAATACCTTTCGGCAACCTTGTTTTTGAGAAGCAATGTAAACTTCAATCTGGAAACAGGTGCAACTATTTATGCATCACAAAACAAAGCTGACTACGAAGGTAAGAGCATGAAGCACGGAGCAGCCGATGCCCAATCGGTAAATGTACTGATTGCAGCTTTCGATTGCGAAAATATAAAAATATCGGGTAAAGGGCGGTTACACGGTCAAGGTGTCAGAGAGCAATATACGAGAGAAGCGGAATTCGATCCGACCGAGCTTATCACAGGCAGGGAAATAGCCAATGCAGCCAAATACGGAGCAGATTACAGGACAAAATACAGACGTGTAGCCCCTAGTCCGGGATTGATAAATCTGACTAATTGCCATGATGTGACTGTCGAAGATATTCAACTGATTGAATCGGGCTTCTGGACGTTTCATGTGCAATGGTGCAGCAGGGTATTTATTCGGGGAATTTATATTACATCCAGTTCCGACAATGGTGTAAATTCTGATGGCCTGGATATAGACGGAAGCAGTCAGGTATTAGTATCGGATTGCATAATAGATACAGGCGATGATGCCTTGTGTTTAAAAACAAGCAAGAATGAAGGTAAGAGTATGTCTTGTGAAGATATTGTAATCACGAATTGTATACTCCGCTCATCATCTGCCGCTCTGAAAATAGGTACTGAATCGCATTCCGATTTTAGCCGTATCACCGTATCAAACTGTGTAATCAATGGAGCTAACAGAGGTTTAAATATGATAATACGCGATGGAGGAAATGTTTCCGATGTCCATTTTTCGAACATCATCATAAAGACCGAGCGAAAAAGATGTTTCTGGTGGGGAAATGGCGATCCTATCTGGTTGATTGTAGCCAACAGGACACCCCAATCGAAAACAGGAAGTATCAA
This sequence comes from Indolivaga alginatilytica, assembly GCF_003201355.1. Taxonomy (GTDB): domain Bacteria; phylum Bacteroidota; class Bacteroidia; order Bacteroidales; family Dysgonomonadaceae; genus Dysgonomonas_A; species Dysgonomonas_A alginatilytica. The sequence goes on along the minus strand of NZ_QICL01000034.1, from coordinate 9,031 downwards.
AAATGTAAGTTTCGACAATATCTCAGCACGCAGCCAAAGTGGTGTCCGGCTCGAAGGATATAACAGTGCTATGGAAGATATACGATTCAACAATGTCAACCTCTACATGGAGCCCGAAAATGCCATTGACAAGCGGTCGAAACATGCTTTTCACTTTATGAATATAAAGAATCTGACCTTAAATGAATGTTCTGTAAAATGGGACGAGCAGAAACCTGAACCTACATGGCAGAAAGCCTTTAACTTCGAGAAGATCGAAAATCTGTATTTAGATAAGATTAAAGCAAATCCGGCTCCCGATCAGACCGAAGCAATGTCATTCGATCAGATCAGCGGCGAATTCGTACACAGAGGATATATCAGCAATAAATAATAGAAATACAATGACTAAATTTATTTATACCTTATTATTTACACTATCATTTACCATGGTTACTCACGGTGCATCAAAAACTTTTAATATCAAAGATTATGGTGCAGTAGGCAATGGTACATCCGATGATGCAAAAGCTATACAAAAGGCTATTAACGCCTGTCATGCTGCAAAAGGAGGGCAAGTGATTATACCCGCAGGGCACACCTTTATGGCAGGGCCTTTTGACCTGAAATCGAATATTGAATTTCAGGTCGAAACGGGAGCTGTATTACTCGCAAACCCCGATGAGAAAGTATATAAAAAAAGTGCGTTCAGAGAGAATCCCGGTGAAGGTACAATCTGGATCGGCGGTGAACATATTGAGAATCTGACTATTTGCGGAGGCGGCATTATAGATGGTAACGGTATATCTTTTATGGGTGAAGAACTTGACGACAGTTATATACTTAAACCTTTTAATGTGATCGATCCCCGCCCTCACATGATAACTATTGTAGGGGGCAAAAACCTAAGGATAAGAGACCTTACTATTCGCAATTCTGCTTATTGGACTGTTCACCTGATCGGTTGTAATGATGTTAGTATTTCAGACATAACGTTATTAAATAGCCTGAAAGTAAGAAACAGTGACGGCATCGATCTAGATCACAGCAAAAATGTGCGAATCAGCAATTGCTATATAGAATCGGGTGATGACTGCATATGTTTAAAAAACAGACGCGAATACGAAGAATTTGGCAGTTGCGAAAACATTACGGTTACAAACTGCACCATGACATCCCGATCGTGCGCCATCAAGATAGGCTCCGAGAACATGGATACCATACGCAATGTGGTTTTCAACAACTGTATAATTAATGCAAGTAATCGTGGAATCGGGATTCAGAACAGAGACGAGGGTATAGTGTCTCATGTTATCTTTTCGAATATGATTATACAGTCCGTTTTATTTTCGGATGTATGGTGGGGAAAAGCCGAGCCCATCTATATAACAGCCTACCGCCGTGCAAAAATAAACCACAAAGATGCTAACTGGAGATTTCCTAAAGGGGCAACTGAAGGTCGTGTAGGTGAGGTGAGGGACATAACATTCAGTAACATTAAATGTTCGGGTGAAAACGGGATTTATGTGAGTGCCGAATCTGCCGACAAGATATCGGATGTTTATTTCGACCAAGTCGATCTCTTTGTCAATAAAACAACATCACATAATGGAGGTATTTACGACCGTCGCCCATCAGAAGTGGAAGGTATGGTAAAAGGAAGTACCTCAGGATTTTATTTCGACAAGGCTACAAACATCACTATTCGAAATAGCTCTGTCAGATGGGGAGACAACAAACCCGATTATTTCTCTCATGCGTTGGAAAGCTATGAAGTTACGAACCTTAAAGTTTTCAATTTTGAAGGTGAAGCGGCTTTTAGGAATAAGGAGAAACAACGAATTGTAAAATAATCAAAATCATATTATCATGAAATTATCAAACATTCTATTTACAGCCGCTCTGTGGAGCCTGTTTATGAGCAATACATCGGCTCAGGAAAATAAGATGGTTATTAATGCGGATCAGGGAACGCAGACCATCAGTAAACATATATACGGACAATTCTCCGAACATCTGGGGCACTGTATTTATGGTGGTATATGGGTTGGTGAAAATTCATCGATCCCTAATACACGAGGTATCCGCAACGATGTTGTTGAAGCATTGAAACGGATCAACATTCCCAATTTGCGCTGGCCGGGAGGCTGTTTTGCTGATGAATACCACTGGATGGATGGCATAGGCCCTCGTGAAAACCGTCCTAAAATGGTAAACACACACTGGGGGAGTGTTGTTGAAGATAACAGCTTCGGTACTCATGAGTTTCTTGATTTATGCGAGCAATTGAATTGTGAACCCTATATCTGCGGAAACGTAGGTAGTGGAACAGTCGAAGAAATGTCAAAATGGGTAGAATACATCACTTTTGACGGTGAAAGTCCTATGGCTAAATTACGTCAACAAAATGGAAGGGAAAAACCGTGGAAAGTAAAATTCTGGGGAGTAGGAAACGAAAACTGGGGTTGTGGCGGAAATATGAAGGCTGATTATTATGCTGACCTGTACCTCAGATTTTCAACCTATTGCCGTAATTATGGGGAGAATAAGTTATTCAAAATAGCAGGAGGACCCAATGTTGACGATTATAATTGGACAGAGACTCTGATGCAAAAAGCAGGCAACAGAATGAACGGAGTATCGTTGCATTACTATGTGGTTCCTAATGATTGGAAAGACAAAGGGTCGGCAACCCAATTTGATGAAAACGAATATTACAGAACTATTGGTAAAGCCTATTTTATGCAGGAATTGGTAGAGAAACATTCGGCTGTTATGGATAAATACGATCCACAGAAAAAAATAGCCCTTATGCCTGACGAATGGGGGGCATGGTATAATGTAGAACCGGGAACCAATCCGGGATTTCTCTTTCAGCAAAATACAATGCGTGATGCGATCATAGCAGGTGTTACACTGAATATATTCAACCAGCATTGCGATCGCGTGAAAATGTCTAATATAGCACAGATGGTAAACGTTTTGCAGGCAATGATACTCACCGACAACGAGAAAATGGTATTGACTCCTACTTATTGGGTTTTTGATCTTTACAAAGTGCATCAGGAAGCAACGATGTTGCCTATGATACTAAGTTCCAATAAGTGTGAGAACAATGGCAAAGTAATGGATGCGGTAAACTCTTCGGCTTCAATAGATGCAGACGGAAAAATGCATATTACACTTGTAAATATTGATTTGAGTAATGAACAGATTGTTTCATGCGATATTAAAGGTCATAGAGTTAGTAAAGTCTCGGGGCAAATATTGACTTCGCCACAGGTAAATGATCATAATACGTTTGATAAACCTAATACAGTAAAACCGTCCGATTTCAAAGGGGTTAAGATGGATAAGCAAAACTTATCTGTGAAATTGCCTCCTAAATCGGTAGTAATGCTCGAATTGGAATAAGTTATAGCCGATCTGACCTTTCCGTCGGATCGGTTATCTTGATGTTTTTTGATTAACGACTATCCCGGCACATTATTATAAGGTTAAAAAAAGGTGAGCATAACTGCAACAGAGAGCTATGATTCTGAAATAAAATACGAGAACATTTTTTTCTGCTACTTATCTAACCTATTATTAACAAAAATCTGCAAATATGAAAAGGACAGCCCTGAATATAGCATTAGCATTAATTGTAAGTAGTTGCCCTGCGGTTGAAAGTATAGCTCAGGTGGGTTCTGACTTATTCCTGAATCCGCCAAAGGAGGTACAACCGTGGGTTTACTGGATGTGGGTGAATGGAAATATCAGTAAGGAAGGGGTTCAGAAAGATCTCGAAGCCATGCATCGTGCAGGTATAAATGGAGCAATTGCTCTTGATGTAGATCAGGATAGTCCCAATGGCCCTGTAGTATATAATGATAAGAACTGGCAGGAAATTTTCCATCACTCAGCCATTACTGCACAACGATTGGGTATGGAAATTGGAGGTAATAACGGTGCGGGGTACTGGGGAACCGGTGGCCCGTGGGTGAAGCCTGAGTTGGCTATGCAATGGGTTGTAAGCAGCGAAACATATATCCATGGAGGAAAACAGTGGAACGGGAAATTAAAGAGCCCCGGACTGGGAGATGACTATCGCGATATAGCTGTCATTGCTGTGGGGGTTATAGATACAGTTGCAGAGAAACGTTATATTATCCCTGATTTTCCATTAAAAAGCAGTCAGAATCCCGGTAATGCGGGACCCGTTCGCTACTCTTGTGCCCCTTTTACGTATAAAGAGTTACAGTGGCCCGGTTTTCCTCGCTATCTGATGTATAGAGGCACTCAAAGTGCTTCTTTAAAAGAAACAGCTCCTAAAGAGGCTATTATTCAACAAAACAAGGTCATTAACCTGACAGCGAAAATGCAAAAGGATGGAACTTTGAGTTGGGATGTACCCGCAGGCGAATGGACAATTATTCGTTTCGGTCATCAGTGGACAGGAAGCAGCATAGGTCCGGTAACATATAAAGTGATTGGTCCCGAAACAGATAAGTTAAGTAAAGAAGCCACTCGTTTCCATTTCGACGAAATGGTGAAAAAATTGAAGAGCTATGCAGTTAGTGAGGCTTTTACAACCGTTCATATTGATAGCTGGGAAGGTGGTGGTCAGAACTGGACTCCGGGGTTTGATCAAATATTTAAGGAACGTCGCGGATACGATATCCTGCCTTGGTTACCTGTATTAACAGGGCGTGTAATCAATTCCCTGCAGGAAACCGAACGTTTTATGTATGACTTACGCCAAACCATCAGTGAGCTTTTTGTGGAAAACTATGTGAAAGAATTTCAGCAATTAGCCCATAAAGAAGGATTAAAGTTGTCTTATGAAAGTTATACAACTCCGGCCAATGATATGGACGTGGTGCAATACGTAGATATACCGATGGCCGAATTCTGGATACCTGTAGGCTGGCACCCAAATTTTGATCCAACCATCAAATCGATGGCCTCTGCTGCACATTTGAACGGAACTACTATTGTAGCTGCCGAGGCTTTAACTTCTTCGGGTAGCGAGCGCTGGCAATGGCATCCTGCAACAATGAAACCTTTGGTAGATGAAGCTTTCAGTGGTGGAGTAAACCGTCTGGTATTTCATCGTTTTTCTTCACAATACTTTGATGTCGAAGGCCCGGGCATCCAAATGAATAGGTGGGGTTCTAAATACGAACGTACTAATACATGGTGGGAGTTTTCGACAGCATGGCATACCTATATTTCGCGTTGCCAATATATGTTACAAAAAGGTATATTTTATGCTGATGTATTGGCTCTTCAGTCGGAAGAACCCTGGCAGCGTTTTGCCGGATTAGCATTAGATGGATACGACTATGATGTTATAGGACAGGACGCATTTAAGAAGGTAGAAATGAATGACAATGGATTATATTTTCCTAATCGTCCCGCATATAAACTTCTTCTGTTACCCGATTCGGAAACAATGACGGTGGCAATGCTTACACACATCCGTAATCTGGTTTGCAATGGAGCCGTCGTGCTGGGTAACCGCCCGAAATCTGTACCGGGGCTTCTTAATTATAGAGAGGAAGAAAAAAAACTAGGGATTTTAGTGGGTGAACTATGGGGAACAGGCGATTATATAACAAAAGAAAATCGCTTGGGAAAAGGAACTGTTTATAGTGATATGACTGTTGAGGAAGCTTTGCTTCGTATGGGAATTCCCCGTGATTTCACTGCTGATTACTGGTTAAAATATATACACAGAACAATTGATAATGAAGAGTGCTATTTTTTAGCAAATACGAGTGATAAAGAATTTACGGCAACCTGTACCTTTCGTGTAGATGGAAAAAAAGCGGAATTATGGGATGCGGAAACAGGTGAAAAATATAGAATAGATATCAGTGCTAATGTAGGTGGTACAACCACCTTACGTATTCCGTTTAATGCCGCAAAAAGTTGGTTTGTTATTTTTCGACCTTCGGCAGATGCGAGTTTGCCTCTATTTAATCCAAAACAAGAGCAGCAGAATGAGACGGCCATAAATAATAATTGGGTATTGTATTTTCCAAAAGGATCGGGAACTCCTTTAAAAGTAGAATTACCTAGACTTGTTTCGTGGAGTGAGCACACTGATCCAGAAATTAAATACTTTAGTGGTACAGCCCGATATGAAAAAATCATTACCATTGATGATAAAATGCTCAGGGATCGGCTTCCGGTAATATTGGACTTGGGCAAGGTCGAAATAATGGCCCGTGTAAAATTGAATGGAAAAGATCTGGGTATTGCTTGGCGTGCGCCCTATAGTTTTGATATTACTGAAGCTGCTAAAGCAGGTGAAAACAGACTGGAAATAGAAGTCGTGAATTTGTGGCCTAACCGTCTTATTGGTGATGAGCAGTTGGCAGATGATGTCGGGTATAATAAGGAAGGGACTATGAAAGAATGGCCTGAATGGCTGTTGAAAGGAAAAAAGCGTCCTTCGAAGCGTAAAGTTTTTTCAGCTCGTAAACAGTGGAATGCTGATGATAAGTTAATTTCTTCGGGGCTATTAGGTCCTGTGATGATATTTAATAGAAGTGAATAATATAGTATTATGTCTTGGATAGATGATTTATAATTGATTGATTCGATATTCATTATTCACAAACTTATATTCATACATACAATGATTTTAAAATAACAAACCGCAGTAAAACAATGTCTTACTGCGGTTTTCTTATGTTGATTATCGTTTGTAATCGTCCTTACTTCACTTCTTCAAAATCAACGTCAGTTACATCACCATCGTTATTTGGTTGCTGTGAACCTCCTTGATTTGGATTTGCTTGTTGATTTGGATCTGCTGCTCCACCGGTAGCATTGTACATCTCCTGGCTTAATGCTTGGAACAAAGTATTCAATTCTTCCATTGCTGCATCAAGTGCAGGAATGTCCTGAGCTTTGTGAGCGTCTTTTACTTTATTCAAAGCAGATTCGATCGGAGCTTTCTTATCAGCAGGAATCTTATCGCCCAGTTCAGATAATTGTTTTTCTGTTTGGAAGATTAAAGAATCCGCTTGATTAAGCTTATCAATTCTTTCTTTTTCCTTTTGATCCGATTCTGCATTAGCAGCAGCTTCGTCTTTCATTCTTTGGATCTCGGCATCGCTCAATCCCGAAGAAGCTTCGATACGGATAGATTGCTCTTTTCCGGTTGCTTTATCCTTTGCAGATACTTTCAAAATACCATTGGCATCAATATCAAAAGTTACTTCGATTTGAGGTACACCACGTTGTGCAGGTGGCAGACCATCCAAATTGAATACACCGATTTGTTTATTGTCTCTCGCCATTGGGCGTTCACCTTGCAATACATTGATTTGTACCGATGGTTGATTGTCGCTCGCTGTTGAGAATGTTTCACTCTTACGGGTCGGTATTGTTGTGTTAGACTCGATCAGTTTAGTCATTACACCACCCATAGTTTCGATACCTAAAGAAAGTGGAGTAACATCAAGCAACAACACATCTTTAATATCTCCGGTTAATACAGCACCTTGAATAGCTGCACCTACTGCTACCACCTCATCAGGATTTACACCCTTGGAAGGAGTCTTTCCAAAGAATTTCTCAACCTCAGCCTGAATAGCAGGAATACGAGTCGATCCACCTACAAGAATAACTTCATCAATATCTCCGGCAGTAAGACCTGCGTCTCTCAGCGAGTTACGGCAAGGCTCGATACAAGCACGTATCAATGCATCTGCCAGTTGCTCGAATTTAGCACGTGTTAATGTTTTAACCAAGTGTTTTGGCATTCCGTTAACAGGCATAATATAGGGTAAATTGATCTCTGTAGAAGTGGCACTTGAAAGCTCGATTTTAGCTTTCTCAGCAGCTTCTTTCAAACGTTGAAGAGCCATAGGGTCTTTACGTAAATCCAGACCTTCTTCTCTTAAGAATTCCTCTGCTAACCAGTCGATGATTACTTGGTCAAAGTCATCTCCACCCAGGTGAGTATCACCATTTGTAGATTTTACTTCGAAAACACCGTCACCCAATTCAAGGATTGAAATATCGAATGTACCACCACCAAGGTCGAACACTGCAATCTTCATATCCAGATGTTTTTTGTCCAAACCATAAGCAAGCGCTGCTGCTGTAGGTTCATTCACAATACGCTCTACTTTCAGACCTGCGATTTCTCCTGCTTCTTTAGTAGCTTGACGTTGTGAGTCGTTGAAATAAGCAGGCACTGTAATAACAGCTCCCGTTACTTCCTGTCCTAAATAATCTTCAGCCGTTTTCTTCATTTTTTGAAGTATCATAGCCGATATTTCTTGTGGAGTGTAAAGACGACCGTCAATATCCACACGTGGAGTATTGTTATCACCTTTTACTACTTTATAGGGTACACGTCCGATTTCGTTTGCAACCTGATCCCAGGTTTCACCCATAAATCTTTTAATTGACGAAACTGTTTTTTCAGGGTTTGTGATAGCCTGACGCTTTGCAGGATCACCCACTTTGCGTTCGCCACCTTCAATAAAAGCAACAATAGAAGGTGTAGTTCTTTTTCCTTCGTTGTTTGCAATAACGATTGGCTCGTTACCTTCTAATACGGCAACACAAGAGTTTGTGGTACCTAAGTCGATTCCTATTATTTTTCCCATTTCTTGATTATATATTTTATTTGTTATTTTTTAGTCTGATTTGTCGTTTTTGCTGCGACACTAGAGAATAAACAAATCTTGTGCCAAAAAACACAAAAAAATAAAATATGACAAAGTGACAGAATGATTTTAGATCGCCTTATATCCTTTAAGAGCATAGAAATATCTGAAAATAGAATAGGGCATACTCATGAATTCTTAATAAGGTGACATTCGTTACAAAAACTCTCAAAAGTAATCGATAAAGTGACAAAGGTGACTGCTGAATGTTACTTTTTCGTTTTTGTTAATATATTGTATATCAGTTTTTCCTGTTTAGAAAGGTAACAAAAGTAACAAAAGTGCTCAGTACATGACAAAAATTTACACGGGTCTATATTCTGCTTGTAATAAGCCTTGTAAAGGTATTCAAAAATATAATCGAGTCCATATTTGAA
>NZ_QICL01000033.1 GCF_003201355.1 Indolivaga alginatilytica | reverse complement strand
TTTATCAGTTTAAGCTCTTTCTTCTTGGGAATCATAACTGAAAAATAATGGGGATTATTCTTTTAAGTTAATGATTTTCAAGAGATTGAGCAAATGGTCAATCGCTTATTTTATTGATTATAAACATTTTAACTAAACAAATCAGCGGAAAAGTTCAACTACTGATTCGCATAGATATGATGTCAGTCAGATTTTAAATGGTTCTGTACGAAATATCATGAATACAAAAAAAAGGGAGTAAGTTTAATCATCTTAATAATAGGTTAAATATAGTAAATGATTATTTTTACAATAATTTAAGTAACAGTAAGTCTTTAAAGCCTGCTGCCTTTCCCCTAAGGGGAGATTAAAAGGGGGTGTTATGCTTACCAAAGTAATGAATAGGTCTGAGACCTTAAACTTTTTTAAATAAAGATTATGATAAAACGAAATCTATGCGCAAAGATTGCAGGATTATTGCTTCTGTCAATTCTTCCTACGCAGGATATCTTGACGCAAAACATTGTAACAATCTTCGGACAAGAAAAGATTGAAAAAACAGACGAGGGTGAGGTATTTTACAATTTCCGTAACGGCTTTTTGCTACCCGGTGGTACAAATCCGGGAACATTGTTCAATGGACAAGATATGATTGCCTGGATGTATGCTACAGGTAATTTTATTACACCTAAAGCCGGAGCCGTGATCGGGTATTCTTATCCCAATATGGATAGTCAGGTAGAAGATGCTTATCTGAAATGGCTGGCCGGCAGTAAGGGTGAAAAATCAATGGAGTTACTTCCTCAATGGACATGGGCTGTCATGGAAGCCGATTCTGCAGGTCTGTTTAAGCGTCCTGAAATGCGCTCAGCTTTCCTGTACACATCATATGAATCTCCTAAAGAACAAATCGCATTGTTAGAGACAACGGGTGGAACACGTACGTATGTGAACGGGATGCCTCGCGAGGGTGATCATTACGATTTTGGCTATACTCTGACGCCTGTAAAACTGAAAAAAGGTCTTAATGAATTCGTTTATACACCCGGGCGTTTTGGTAAGGTTACTTCTAAACTGGTGAAACCTGAAAAAGCAATCATGTTTACAAAACGTGACATGACTATTCCCGATATTATTATCGGCGAGGATAATTCTAAATGGGCTGCCATCCGTGTAATAAATGCACAGGAAAAGCCATTGCAAGGATTAACAATACGGGCTACACTTCCCGATGGGAAGCAGGAAGAGTATAAAACTCAGGATATAATGGCTCTGAGTGTAAGAAAACTGAGATATAAAATTCCTGCTATCGGCAATAGCGGTAGCGAGGGAAAGGTTATTGTAAAGATCGAATTACTTGATAAATCGGGAAAGGTAATTGATCAGACAAACGTTGAAGTACGTCAGGTTTTACCATCGGTTCATCACGAGCGTACTTTTGTAAGCCGTATAGATGGAAGTGTACAATATTATAGTGTTGCTCCTGCAATACGTAAAAATCCGGAGGAAACAAAAGCAATGGTATTGACTGTTCACGGGGCAGGAGTAGAAGCCCGCAATCAGGCCAGAGCATACAAGTCGAAAGACTGGACGGATATTATTGCAGCAACTAACCGTCGTCCATATGGATTTAACTGGGAAGAATGGGGACGTATCGATGGCTTAGAGGTCTTAGAAGAAGCTAAACGTATATTTAAGCCTGATGAATCAAAAATATATCTGACCGGCCATTCTATGGGAGGGCATGGATCGTGGTTCTTAGGCACCACTTACCCTGATAAATTCGCAGCAGTTGCACCATCTGCCGGTTATCCTGATATTGCAAGTTATGGCAGAGGACGGGGTGATGATATGCACGATAAAAATTCGACTTACAATGCTTTCAAACGTGGGGGTAACGGAGGGCGTGTAATCTCATTAGCCAAAAACCTGAAACAATCGGGTGTATATATTTTTCACGGAGATGCCGATAGCGTTGTCTCTCCATCTAACGCCCGCCGTATGCGTGAGGTATTGGGTAAATTTCATCCCGATTTTTGTTATTACGAGTATCCGGGAGGAGAGCATTGGTTTGGTGATCACAGTGTAGACTGGCATCCGATCTTTGAGTTCTTCTCACGCCATTCGATTCCACAGGCTAAGGATGTGAAAGAGATGGATTTTTATACAGCATCTCCTGCAATTTCCCCGACAGATTATTGGTTAAAGGTAGAACAACAAATCAAACCTTTCGATTTGAGTAATGTGCAGGTACGCTTGAATAATGATACGATTCATGTTCTGAAAATAGATAATGTAGCTATGTTGGTTCTTGATATTCCTTCATTGATGTTAGGAAACGAGCAGGTTACAGTGAATATCTCAGGACAAGCATTACCTGTTCCTTCCAATAGAAAAGCGATTTTGGCTCTTGAAAATGATAAATGGCAGATAAAAAATGAAGTAAATTTAAAACATAAATATTCGGGACGTTATGGCGGATTTAAGAATGCTTACGATAATAATGTAGTGTTTGTATATCCGACAAAAGGAACAGTAAAAGAAAACGAATGGTATCAAAATAAAGCTCGTTTCGATGCCGAGACTTTCTATTATAGAGGAAACGGATCGATTGATGTAATTCCCGACACAGAATATTCAATTGCTAAGTTTCCGGATCGTAATGTAATCGTTTACGGAAATAAAGATAATAACCGTGTATGGCCTTTATTACTTAAGAATAGTCCGATTCAAGTGGCTAAAGGTGTAATTACTATTGGCGGAAAAACTTTTAGTGGCGATGATCTTGGGACTTATTTTATCTATCCTCATCCGGGCAGTAACACTGCTTCTGTGGGAGTTGTTGCCGGAACAGGTGATGCAGGTATGCTTGCTACCTCTCCTAACAATTACATATCGGGTATCACAGGTTTTCCTGATCTGATGATATATCGTGCAGATATGCTGAAAGATGGATTAACAGGTATGGAGGCTGCAGGATATTTTGATAATGACTGGACTTTGACAAGTCAGGATTTCTAAAGAATAAGAACATATAGGGGTGTACGCAATACGCCCCTATATATTTTAATCGGTATAAAGTCTTGTGTACTCCACTATCAAGAGAATATAAAAGCATTTAAAAATTTGTCATCATCACACTCTTCTTTGAATCTGATTGTAATACCAAATTTTTCAATTAAATGTTGTAAATCATTAGCCAACGTATCAATATATAATAGATTGATTTTCTTATTCCTTAATAATGTAAAGAAATGGCTATGTTCTTTATTTTCTATTTTTACTTTTTCGTATCCGACAACTTTGTCTTCCTCCAATTTAAATATATTTAAATCTGCATCTTCTTGAATGTCATTACTTAAAAGCCCTTTTTTAGTCAAAATAGCGATAATCTTATTCATAATTTCATATTTTATATTTAAGGGAATGTGAGTTCTAAGGTTTTTAATTCGTACCTCTCATTTGCTAATCCATGTCCTATGTATTTCTTAGTATCATTTCTGATGACCTTGCCAGAATGGAGTTTTTTGAATACAACACTCACTCTATACATATATATACGTAATATCAGTCGAAATGTTTTTTGAGTAATCACTATATTAATTTTATTAATGTTGTTTTAACGAAACTTAGAAAGTCCCCCTCTATTATCTAAGACGAACGAGACGGTTAAATATTTTAATTATATTCTAATCATGTCTGATTTCAAGGTCGGACACTCAATACAATATTCTATTGGTAGATAAAATAGCACAATCATGTCAAAGCATAGCACATACTATTCAGAATAGAAAGGACTATGTTTTTTAGTTTATTTTTTTAATATGTTTGATTAACCAAATGAATCGAACCGGAAAAATAAACCTGAAATCATGAGAATATTTAAGAACACAATTCTTATTCTAGTAAGTCTGCTCATAACCTCTTGTAATGATAAGAGTTCAACAACTCAAAAAGAAGAGCCTGATAATACCTTAAAACAGCCAGTTGCTTTAGCCGACCCATTTATAATGTTGTACGATAACACCTATTATGCGTATGGCACTAATGATGAAAACGGTATCCTCGTATATACATCAGACGACCTTATAAGTTGGGAAAAACAAGCAACTTTAGCACTGCATAAAAATAACTCGTGGGGCGATCGTTGGTTTTGGGCGCCCGAAGTGTACTACATACCACAAAATAAAAAATTCTACATGTATTATTCGGTTGATGAGCATATAAGTGTTGCTACATCCGATTCTCCCACAGGACCATTTCGTCAGGACATTCAAAAGCCGATTATAGAAGATGAGAAGTGTATCGATAATTCACTTTTCATAGATGATGATGGTAAAGCTTACCTCTCTTTTGTACGCTTCACAGATGGTAATAATATCTGGATTGCAGAAATGGAATCTGATCTGAAAACGATGAAGAAAGAAACAATGAAGCCCTGTATTCATGTTACAGAAGCATGGGAAAACGATTTAGGGCGTGTAACCGAAGGTTCTTTTATCGTTAAGCATAAAGGTATTTACTACATGATATATTCCGCAAATGACTATCAAAGTCAGAATTATGGAGTGGGGTATGCAACCGCTTCTTCTCCAATGGGACCATGGACTAAATATGATAAGAACCCTATTTTTCAGAAACCTGATGATCTGGTAGGGGTTGGTCACAGTGCCATCTTTAAGGATAAAGGAGGCAAACTTCGCATGGTATTTCATGCCCATCATGACAAAAACAATATACACCCACGATTGATGTATATTACAGACGTTTCATTCTCGGATGATGAAAAACCAATAATGAAAATAGGAGGTAATATTGTAGCAACTCATCTTAAATAAAGTAATTAAATAATGGTAAGTAAGGGTAGACTTATGTGGCTGCCCGATACCGAAATAATAACAGGTCTGAGACCTCAATAAAAGAAGATATACAGAACATGAAAAAGAAACTATTACTGATTGCATTATTTATTTCCTCTATCGGATTGAATCATGCAGCCGATATGGCTGATAACCTGAGACCTCAAATAACCTTAAAATCTCCCGGAAATCCGGCAATAGCTTATCCGTTGAAAGCTAAAAACGGTATGCTGACTTCAACAGCAAATATACCTGTTGAGATAAAAGAACAGATTATCGAGAATGATTCTGTCTTACAGTTGATAATTAATCTCAAAGCAACAGATTTGGTGTATTATAATTTCGAAGAAAGCTATAATACAACGATGAATCACGATGACTGTCAATTCTATATGCCCGGATTTTGGTATAGACGCAACTTAAGATCACCTAAAGAAGCACCATCGTTTTATACAAGCGATAGCTGGCAGGTGAGAGAAGATCGTTTAAGCACACCTCTAACCGGTATATTCAACGAGAAAACAGGAACTTATTATACAGTTTTGCGTTTAGATGATTTTAAGAACGAAAGTTTGGCTTGCCATAGTCAAGGAGAAGTTATTCTATCCGGTAAAACATCTTTAGGATTTACAGGATTTCGTAATCAAGGCGGTAAATCATCTCTCGTATTTGGTTTTCCGTATAGTGAAGCACCTAAAACATATATCCGTAAACTAACTCTGGCTCCTGCTGTGCAGACTTTCGAAAAACTGGAAAAAGGTGAAACACGCCAATTAGTTTGGGTGATCAAAAAGAGTAAAGCAGCCGATTTTTCTAAATTTGTGGCTTCTGTTTGGAATTACTCATATGATACCTTAAAACCTCACGAATTAAAAGATCATTTATCGACAGCCGATGCAAAAGAAATACTTTCTAACTTTTTTCACGAAAGCTATGTGGATAAGTACGATCTGAAATATTTCTCGGGAGTACATATGCGTACCGATGATTGCAAAAGTACAGGCTCGGTAGAAGTTGGTTTTGTGGGTCGTGTTTTATTGAATGCATTCAATGCGTTGGAATATGGAGAAGCAAATAACAAACCTGATTTGGTTGAAAAAGCAAATTCGATATTTGATAGCTATCTGCAATATGGATTTACCCCTTCGGGATTCTTTAGAGAATTTGTGAATTATGATGATAATGACGAGACAAAAGTATACAGCATACGTCGTCAATCGGAAGGAGCTTTTGCTTTGTTAAATTATTTGGAATACGAAAAAAGAAAAGGTCGCAAACATACCGAATGGGAAGCTAAAATTAAAACGTTGCTGAATAATTTCCTCAAATTACAGGAAGCAAACGGAAGTTTTCCTCGTAAATTTGAAGACGATTTCAAAATCGTAGATGAATCGGGAGGCAGTACACCATCGGCAACTCTACCGTTAACAATGGCTTATGCCTATTTTAACAATAAATTATATTTGGAAAGTGCAAAAAAGACAGCTCTTTATCTTGAAGAAGAACTGGTTTCTAAAGCAGACTACTTTTCGTCAACCTTAGATGCTAATTGTGAAGATAAGGAAGCATCACTATATGCCTCTACTGCCATGTATTATCTGGCAATGGTATCGAAAGGAAAAGAGCAACAGCATTATATTGACCTGAGTAAACAAGCTGCCTATTTCAGCCTTTCGTGGTACTACATGTGGGATGTGCCTTTTGCACAAGGACAAATGTTGGGCGATGTAGGTTTCAAATCGAGAGGTTGGGGAAATGTTTCGGTCGAAAACAACCATATTGATGTCTTTATCTTTGAATTTGCAACCGTTCTTGATTGGTTGGCAAAGGAACGTAATGAGCCTCGATTCGCCGAATTTTCATCCATTATCAAAAGTTCAATGCTTCAATTAATGCCCGTTAAAGGACATATGTTTGATATAGCTAAAGTGGGCTATTATCCCGAAGTTGTACAGCATACCAATTGGGATTATGGTAAAAACGGAAAAGGCTTCTACAATGATATCTTTGCACCGGGTTGGACGGTAGCTTCGTTATGGCAAATGCTAAGTCCCGATCGAGTGGAAAATTATTTCAATAATAAAAAGAAATTCTAATGTTATGAGAAAAACTCTTTTATATCTGTTTACATTGGTCAGTTTAGCGGCTTGTTCAGCGAATAATAATGATTCCGCTCCTGCACCTGAAACTGCTACATATTCGAATCCGGTGATAGCAAGAAGTTTGCCCGATCCTACCATTATTAAAGCAAATGACGGGTATTTCTACCTGTATGCAACAGAAGATGTACGCAATATGCCCATCTATAAATCAAAAGATTTAACCAGCTGGAGTTTTGTAGGAACAGTTTTCACCGACAATAGCCGTCCCGATTTTGAACCTAAAGGAGGCCTTTGGGCGCCTGATATTAATTATATAAACGATAAATATGTGCTGTATTATTCCATGTCGGTTTGGGGAGGTGAAGAAACTTGCGGAATTGGAGTCGCTGTTGCCGACAGTCCTTCAGGACCTTTTACCGATAAAGGTAAACTTTTCAGAAGTAATGAAATTGGTGTGACAAATTCAATCGACCCTTTCTATATCGAAGATGGCGGAAAAAAATACCTGTTTTGGGGTAGTTTCAGAGGTATCTATGGCATAGAATTAAGCAATGACGGACTTACCTTAAAAGAAGGTGCGGAAAAGAAACACATTGCAGGAACAGCTTTCGAGGGTACTTACATACATAAAAAAGGCAACTACTATTACCTGTTTGCATCCATCGGCACTTGTTGCGAGGGAGTTAACAGTACCTATAAACTGGTTGTCGGACGATCAGAATCTCTTATGGGACCTTATGTCGATAAGGATGGAAAAAGCATGCTCGATAATGGATACAACATAGTAATCAATAGCAATAACCGTTTTGTTGGCAATGGGCACTGTTCCGAAATAGTACAAGATCAGGCTGGCAACGATTGGATATTTTATCATGGTGTGGATGTGAAAAATCCGCAGGGTAGGGTGCTATTGCTTGATCAAGTGAAATGGGATAGTAATAACTGGCCTTATATTGAAGGCGGAAGTCCTTCTCTATCTGCATCAAAACCTGTATTTGAAATTCAACAATGAAAAACATGAAAACATTTATTTACTTAAGTCTCTTAATTGGTTTGTTATCATGTAATAAACAACCAAATCAAGAACTTCCTTTATTGAGCGAATCAGCTTTTAAAACAGAGGTAGATGGTAAGGCAGTTGCCCTATATACCTTGAAATCATCAAGTGGATTAACTATGCAGGTTACCAACTTAGGAGCCAGAGTGGTTACACTTTGGGTTCCCGATAAGAACGGAAAATACGAAGATGTTGTACTCGGTTACGAAACTATCGACAGATATATTAACAACAAAGGAGAGCGTTTCTTGGGACCTGTTGTCGGACGTTATGCCAATCGTATCGCAAAAGGGCAATTCGAATTAGATGGAACCACATATCAACTACCAATCAATAACAATGGGCAAACATTGCATGGAGGATTGAAAGGACTCGATATGGTTGTGTGGAATGTGGATAAAGTGACTGACAACGAAATACAGATGTCGTATGTTTCGCCCAACGGAGAAGAAGGTTTTCCCGGAACTATGAAATTAAGTCTGACTTATGTGCTTACACCCGAAAACGAATTTAAAATAACTTACGCTGCAACTACAGATAGAGCAACTGTAATCAACCTGTCTCATCACGGCCTTTTCAATCTTAAAGGAGAAGGAAACGGAACTATTACAGATCATATCTTAACGATTAATGCAAGCAATACAACTCCTGTTGATAGTGTATTAATTCCATCAGGAGAAATAGCAAGCGTAGAGGGTACTCCCTTCGATTTTAGAAAACCAACTGTTATTGGCGAAAGAATAAATGCCGAAAATGAGCAACTGAAAAACGGTGCAGGTTATGATCACAATTGGGTGATAGACCGGAAAACGGCTAAAGATGTAGAACTTGTAGCTTCTATCTATGAGCCTTCAAGCGGCAGAAAGATGGAAGTATGGTCGGATCAACCCGGATTGCAATTTTATAGCGGTAACTTTTTTGACGGAAAAGTTGCAGGGAAAACCGGCAAGCCATTGAAATATAGAGAGGCTTTTGCTCTTGAAACGCAACATTTCCCCGATAGCCCTAATCATGCTAATTTCCCTACAACACGTTTAAATCCGAGAGAAACATATACACAAACATGTATCTATAAGTTTTCGATAAATAAATAAACCTTATACGCTAGAAATATAATAACCATGAAAAGAAACTTTTTATTATTCTCAATGATGATATCTTGCATCGGGCTGTTTGCACAGTGGAAACCGATGGGAGATAAAATAAAGACGAAGTGGGCACAGACCATTGACGTAAATAGTGTATTGCCTGAATATCCTCGTCCTATAATGGAACGTTCGGAGTGGACAAACCTCAACGGTTTGTGGGAGTATGCAATATTACCCAATGGACAAAACGAGCCTCAAAAGTACGATGGTAAAATACTTGTACCGTTTGCAGTGGAATCGAGCCTTTCGGGAGTTCAAAAAGAACTCGGAAAAGATAACGAACTCTGGTATAAACGTTCGTTTACTGTTCCTTCGAACTGGAAGAACAAAACGATTCTATTACATTTTGGGGCAGTAGATTGGAAAACAGAAGTATATCTCAATGATGTTAAAATAGGAACCCACACGGGTGGTTATACTCCTTTCTCGTTTGATATAACTCCCTTCTTAACATCAGGCAATCAAAAATTAGTAGTCAAAGTATGGGATCCTACAACCGAGGGTTTTCAACCTGTAGGCAAACAAAACTCCAAACCCGAAGGTATCTGGTACACTCCCGTTTCGGGCATTTGGCAAACTGTTTGGTTAGAGCCGGTTAATGCCCAACATATAGCTTCAATAAAAACGATTCCTAATATTGATACTAAAAAACTATCCATAGATGTTGCTACCGAAAAAACGGTATCAGCTGATATTGTAGAAGTCGTAGTGAAAAATGGCTCATCCATTGTAGCAAAAGCGAAAGGAGCAGTAGGGCAACAATTGAATATTCCTCTTCCCGATATGCAACTATGGTCACCCGAATCTCCTTTCTTATACAATCTTGAAATTAATTTGTATGCCAATGGGCAATTGGTAGATAAGGTGAATAGTTACGCCGCTATGCGTAAGATTTCGACCAAAAGAGACGATCACGGAATTGTACGTATACAGTTGAACAATAAAGACTACTTCCAATTTGGACCACTCGATCAAGGCTGGTGGCCCGACGGATTATACACCGCTCCAACAGATGAGGCTTTGGTATATGATATCCAAAAAACAAAAGACTTTGGGTTTAATATGATCCGCAAACACGTAAAAGTAGAACCTGCCCGTTGGTATACCCATTGCGACCGATTGGGGATACTTGTTTGGCAGGATATGCCTAATGGAGATAAATCGCCACAATGGCAAAACCGTCAGTATTTTAATGGAAGTGAATTGATCCGTTCAGGCGAATCAGAAGCGAACTATTACAAAGAATGGAAAGATATTATGGACTATCTTGTTTCATACCCATCTATTGTAACATGGGTTCCATTTAATGAGGCTTGGGGGCAGTTCAAAACAGTTGAAACTGCCGAATGGACTAAAAATTATGACCCTTCACGTTTGGTAAATCCTGCAAGTGGAGGTAATCACTACCGCACAGGCGATATGCTCGATTTACATAATTATCCGGGACCCGAACTTTATTTATATGATGCCGAAAGACCAACGGTGTTAGGTGAATATGGTGGTATTGGGCTTCCTCTCGAAGGTCACTTGTGGCAGCCCGATAAAAATTGGGGATATGTGCAATTCAAGAATTCGAAAGAAGTTACTGATGAATATGTAAAGTATGGCGAAACTCTGAAAAAATTGATAAAAGCAGGATTTTCTGCAGCTGTTTATACTCAAACTACTGATGTGGAAGGTGAAGTAAACGGATTGATGACCTATGACCGCAAGGTTATTAAATTAGATGAAGCACGTACCCGAAAAGTTAACCAAGAAATATGTAGTTCTTTAGATAGGTAAGTTTGTAGGAGCAGACCTATGTGTCTGTCCTCTGCGGGCGAACACATAGGTTCGCCCCTACACCCAAGAAACAAATAGGTCATAGACCTTAATCTTAATCTCTATTTTAATTACGATTTGCTACCCATATAATTTGGGCAGTAAGTACCCTTTGTTTATCTAATAAAATCTAATCAGATGATGAAAAAATTATTAATTCTTATGCTAAGTATGTTTACACTAGCCGTTTGTGCTCAGAATGTAAACATTACCGGAAAGGTGGTAGACGTAGAAAGCAATCCACTCATCGGCGTATATGTGAAAATTAAAGGTACCACGACCGGAACCGTTACAGACATGGATGGTAAGTTCGGTCTATCGGGAGAAAGAGGACAAACGTTAGTCTTTTCTTTTCTAGGTCTTACTACTCAGGAGGTAGTCTACAATGGAGCGCCTCTCAATATTACTCTCAAAGAAAATGCGGCAGACTTGGATGAAGTAGTCGTTATCGGATATCAAACAATCCGAAAGGCAGACCTCACAGGTGCTGTTTCAGTAGTGGATACTAAGGAAATGAGAAAAAGTGCAGCCGGAACTATTGCTACTCAGATGCAAGGGCTGGCTACGGGGGTAAATGTCCGTAGTAGTGGTAGAGCAGGAGAAGATGCTTCCATAGAGATCAGAGGGGTAGGGACGCTTAGCGACCGCACTCCGCTTTGGATTGTAGATGGTATGATCATGAATCCGGGAATAGACTTTAATCCATCGGATATTGAAACTATTCAGGTATTGAAAGATGCTTCCTCGGCGGCTATTTATGGTTCGCGTGCAGCCAATGGTGTAATTATAGTAACTACAAAGAAAGGAAGATCGGGTCCGATGAAAGTAAGCGTGAATGCAAAAGCTACCATGGAGTGGACTCCTCGCTACGACCTGATGGATGCAGCCAATTATAAGAAATATAACGATTTGGCATATACCGAAGGAATTGCTAACGGAAGCTGGAATGAAGGTCTGCAACAACATTCCAACTATGATACTAACTGGCAGGATGCTGTATTCAGAACAGGTGTTATCCAGGATTATAATGTATCCTTATCGGGAGGAGGAGAGCATGGCGGTTATTTTGTATCGGGAGGTTACTTCAACCACAAAGGGGTTTCGTTTGGAAATGATTTCGATAGATATAGCTTCAGGGTAAATACCGATGGAAAGAAAGGACTTTTCTCTTTCGGACAAAGCCTTGCATTCTCGGCTACAGACAAAGATCCTTTACAAACAAATCCTTATAACGATGTTATGAGACTGCTTCCTACCATTCCGGTTTATGATGAAAATAATCCCGGTGGATTTGGTTATGGAGACACTAATGCAAATACATTCGCTGTAAATCCTATAGCCCGCGAAACTCTCGAACGTCAAAGGGAAATTCAACACAGGCTCAATGGTGCAGTCTGGTTAGAATTCAAACCCCTTCCTTATCTTTCGTATAAGTTGAATGCCGGTATCGATTACTATTTCTGGGAAAAATCGTGGTTCAGGGGCGAAGGTAACTGGCAACGTAATCAGGAGCATCGTAACCCCGAAGGTCTTAAAGAAAGAACTAATACATATAACAGGCTTTTGGAACATACGGTGAACTTCAATAAAAATTTCGGAAAACATCATATCGATGCATTGGCAGGTCTTACTTATCAAACCTATAAATGGGAAACTGTAGGAGGTTCGCGTCTTAACTTTCCATTGGTGGGAGGAAGCTATTTAACAGTATTGGATGCCGGACAAAGCAATCAACAGAACTTTAACAGTATCAGAGCAAATTCGATGATTTCCTATTTGGGTAGATTCAACTATAATTATGACAATAAATATTATTTAACAGGAACAATGCGTAGAGATGGTACATCTCGTTTATCGAAAGAAAATCGTTGGGGGAATTTTCCGTCTATATCGGGAGCTTGGAGAATATCTCAGGAGAAATTTTTCAATGTATCGTGGATCGAAGATTTCAAACTTCGTGGAAACTGGGGTCGTTTGGGTAATGCTGCTATCGGAAACTGGGATTATTTGGGGACAATCAATCAAAGTATGGTAACGGTAATCGGAGGAAAATTAGTTTCGGCAGCGGCTCAGGTTAAAATAGTCAATTCGGATTTGAAATGGGAAACCAAAGAAACCGTAAACGTTGGGTTTGATGCCGCTTTTCTGAATCAACGCTTAACAGCAAGTGTTGAATACTATTATGCTACATCCAGAGATATATTGACCACTATGCCTATTGCCATCTCAACAGGTAATCAGGAAGGCGCACCTATGGCTAATGCTGCCAGCTTAAGAAATAAAGGCTTCGAGTTTACAGCGAACTGGAGAGACAAAATCGGAGAGTTTAACTATGGGATAGTGACTAATTTAACGACACTTAATAACAAGGTATTAGATTTGGGTTATGGCAGAGGTGTAAATTACTCGGGTCTGACAAAATCAAAGGAAGGAGAACCTTTATCGATGTATTATTTGTATAAAACCGAAGGGATTTTTAAAACACAGGCACAGATAGATAATTATGTATCATCAAACGGAACACCAATTCTTATCGGCGATAAACGACCTCAGCTTGGAGATGTTATTTATGTCGATACCGACGACAATGCGGCTATCACTGCCAATGACCGTCAGATAGTAGGTAATCCGTGGGCAAAAGTACAACTGGCTTTAACTTTCACCGGTAATTGGAGAAATTGGGATTTCTCGATGATGTGGTATGGTCAATTCGGAAATGATATATATAATGTAACTAAATGGCAGGGGACTTACTTTGCAGATAATTCGAACTACCTGAATTTCAAAAAAGGAGATGAGCCTTATCAAATAAATCCAAACTCGAATACACCGCGGATTATTTACGGGGATGCACGTAATACCTATGCCAGCGACAGATATTTGGAGAACGGTTCGTTTTTCCGCTCACAATATATTCAAATGGGATATACTTTCGATAAGAAGTTGATAAAAAATCTGGGTATTGAAGCCCTTCGGGTATATGCAACAGGAAGTAACCTGATAACCTTCACTAAATACAGCGGATTAGATCCTCAGTTTATCAATAATGATGTATGGGATAGAGGAACCGATAGTTTCGCATTCCCGAATATGGGGTCGGTTATGTTTGGTCTCGATCTTACATTTTAAGTAAAAAAAGTAAAATTAACAATAAGATGAAAAAAATATATATACTGCTAATCGGAGCGATGCTGGGATTTACAGCATGCGACTCAAGCCTTTTGGATATAGATAACCCAAATCAAGGCACTACAATAGCTTTTGGGACAACAGCTGCGGATGCCGAAGCCGGAATAAATGCCTGTTATAGTGCTTTTTATAAAGAAGGTACATGGATGCGTTGGCTTTCGTTCAGATACGACCTGACTTCGGATGAAGGTTTAAGCAGCTCACCATGGATAGAACTTGCCAACTGGACACGGTTCTCATACACCGATTATAATTTCTTTGATGGAAATAATGTACATTGGGAACATTTCTATATGGCCATTTTCCGTTGTAACCAAGTCCTGAAATACGTACCTAATATAGATATGGATGCTACTAAAAAGGCACAGATACTGGGGCAGGCACATTTCCTCAGAGCATTGTGGTACTTTCAGATTAATCTTCTGTGGGAAAAAGGTACACTTGTTCTGGAACCTACGGATGCAAATTATATACCTTCAGATGCGACTCAGGAACAAATTTGGGCTCAGATAGAAATTGACTTAAAAGCCGCAATAACTGAAAACCCTCTACCTGAGAAATGGGGCGATGCCGATCTTGGTAGAGCTACAATGGGTGCAGCAAAGGCTTTACTTGGTAAAGCTTATTTACAACAAAAAAAGTATGATCAGGCAAAGACCGAATTTGAATGGCTGATTAATAAAGAAGGCTCTCTGTATGGTTTGATAGATAATTGGGTAAATAACTTTACTCCTTTGGATGAAAATAATAAAGAAGGCATCTTTGAAATTCAGTTTGACGATAAAAATAAAGGCTTAACAGGAAATGATGCAAGTATGGCAACCGGATTTCAGCGTACCCAGTTTTATGCACCCGGAGATATTGGCTGGGCAGATGGAAAAGCCAGAAGATGGCTGGTTGATGAGTTTCTGAAAGAAAAAAGAACGGACGGAGCTAATGACCTTCGTTTATACAATAGCATTCTTTATCGTGATTACATGAAGGATTTTCCGAATGGAGATCCGATGTATTATTGGGTAAATGCAACTACGCAGTGGGACGAACTAGGATGGGGTAACTCTTGCTATATCCGTAAATACAGCAGACCTGAATTACGTGAAAGAGAAAACTATTTTTCACCGAATAACTATCGTATAATGCGTTATGCAGATATTCTGCTGAATTATGCCGAATGTATTGTAGAAACAGGCGGCAGTACAACTCAGGCAGCTGTATATGTAGATAAGATAAGAAACAGAGTAGGGCTTGCCAAACTGGCAGACAGTATGTACGCAAGTTCACTTAATTCGAAAGAAAGCTTCATGAAGCGCCTGCAAATGGAAAGATCCCTGGAACTTTGTTTCGAAGGATGGAGATGGGCCGATCTTAAGCGTTGGGGATTACTTGATAATCAGGCAGGACTGGCAGAACTGAAAAGCCGCGACGAAGATTTCAATAATTTTGTGATAGGCAAACACAATAGATTACCAATTCCTCAAATAGAGATCGATAACAGTGAAGGTCAGTTGACGCAGAACGCTAATTATTAAGTATTATAAAGAGGTCTTAGACCTTAATCCTTTCCAATAAAGATTCAATGAACCTGATAGCCGGCTGTTATCAGGTTTATTGACCTTAAAAAAAAGCAGAGTTATGAATAAATATGAAATATATATACGATACATACTATTAATTACTCTCTTGTTTTTTATTGAGATGAGTTCGCTTTTTTCACAAAATATTCAGAATCCCGTTTTGCCACATGTTGCCGATGCAGGTGTTATAAAGTACAATGGCAAATATTATATAGGTGGTGTGTTTACCGATGGCAGTTATTATATATCCGACGATCTGATAAAATTGACAGGGCCTGTTCATGTGCTGGATATGAATAATGAATGGACAGCAGGAACGGGAGCAGGAAACGATCAGATTCACGCCAATGATATGATTTATTTAAACGGTAAATTCCATATGTATTGGTCGGTCAATTATTGGGGAAAAGATAAGCATATAGTACACATTGCACATGCTGATGCCGATAATATTCTGGGACCTTATACCGAACCCGTAAAAAGTACCTGGATGGACAATAGAATAGACCCGAAAGTATTTAAAGACGATGATGGTAAACTCTATATGTATATGGTTCGTTTTACGGATGGTAATACAATTTGGGTTCGCCCGATGAAAGATCCATATACATTTAGTGGTCATCCGCTTTATCAGTTTGCATCCTTACCTCAGACATGGGAAACGATGGATAATCGTGTTGCCGAAGGTCCTTGGGTGATGAAGTACAGGAATCGTTATTATATGATGTACAATGCCAATCATACAGCTACCGAATGGGGTAATTATCAGTTGGGAGTGGCTGAAGCCGATTCGCCGACTACATTTAATCACGGGACAAAATATTCGTATCCTTTACTATTATCTAATCAGACAAATGTAGAGGAAGAATATGTAGACTTGCTTCAATTCGGTAAAACCTATAATCCTCTTTTTTCTTATACAACCACACAACCCCAACAAGATTGGAAAGCTATTTCTTTTGATGATTCTTCATGGCAAAGAGGCAAAGGTGGTTTTGCTTCTGAGAATATAAAAGGATCAACAGCCCGAAAACAAGGAACAGAATGGAATGATAAAGAAATCTATCTGAGAAAAATATTTACAGCCAACAAATCGGATATAGGAAATCTAGCATTACGTGTAACTCACGATGGAGATACAAAAGTATATCTGAATGGTAATCTTATATATAATAAGTCGGGCGCAGATTACCGCATAATTAATCTGTCAGAAAAAGAAAAAGCAGCATTAAAAGATGGAGATAACTGTCTGGCTATTGAAAGCAAAGCAGGAAAGCATAGTTATATAAATGCTTCGCTTTTTGATATGCAATTAGATAAAGCAGATGATATTCTTTTTTCACCCGGACAACCTAATATATTACGGGGACCCAATGGTTTTGAATGGTGGTTGATTTATATGGCAAATAAGAATAAAGAACTTCGTAGCCAATATGTCAATCGAATACATTTTTTCGATAAAACCATGCATTCCGATGGTATAACGAGTGTAAATACCGAAGGCTATTTTCCGGAACCTGTTAAACCGACTTATGGTGATACTTTTGAAGACAACAAGCTATCCGAAAATAAATGGATATTTTCGGGGAACGAATGGGTTGTAGCGAATGGAGAATTTACATCTAATGGACAAACGCCTCAAACCGCAATATTAGAAAAGGGTTTCGAGGCGGCAGATTATTATTTCGAAGCAGGCATAAATACAACCGGTAAAGCAGGTGTAATTGCATGGTATAAAGATCAGAATAATTGGCTGAAAATAGGACTCGATTCATCTAATAAGAGTTGGTATTACCAGATGAATACAAATGGATCAATAGATACAAAATCGTATTCATTATCTGCCGATTTTAAGTTTGGTGTATATCATACTATTACTGTACAACGAAATAGCGGAGTGTTCTCAATAAGCATTGATGAAATTCCTGCACCTGAGTTGCCTGCTCTTAGAACTACTATATCAGAAAAAGGAGTTCCTGGTTTGTTTTCGGAAAAAGGAAAATCGTCTTTCGATGGTTTAATCTATACAATTGGCTGGGACGAATCTGATACAAATATCTGTGGTTGGGGAAATTCTCGATCAGGAGAGCAAGCAATAGGTAAATACAATGTTACGGAAAGAGGATTGGAAGTGTTGAACGATAATTTTCAAGCTTTTAAAGGGGATTTCCTTTCTCAATATGAGTTTTCCACACAAATAACAAATTCTTCAGATTCTGGAAGTATGGGTGTATATGCCATCTTTATTGATAAGGATAATTATGTGAAAGTAGTGTTCGATTATGAGCGTAAAAAGTTAGTTGAAGTTATTATGACAAAAGGTAAACTAATAGCAGAAAATGATTATCCTCTTTATAAATGGCAGACTCACTACGCCGACATAAAATATACCGATTTCATAGAGAAAGGATATTCATTTGCTACACCTACGTGGATAGATGCAATTCGGTTAAGCAGGCAGGCTTTTAATAATGACGATCTTTTTATAGATAATATGTTTGATAAAGTTTCAGCCGAATATTCAGTAAACGGAAAGTGGCATTCGTTCGCAAATGCAAAAAATGGAGTAGCCGAACATCCAGCTTATAATGAAATGACTTTCGATAAGGTAAAGGCTGAGGCTTTGCGTTTTATCAATAAGGAGGCAACAGATGAAAACCCTTATTTGTATAAGATACGAGTAAAGGAGCTACTTAAAGATTCATACAATCTGAGATGTGTAAAGTTAAAAGACTCATTACTCATTTATGTGGATGGAAAAGAAATCTGTCGTTTAAGAACTTCTGCAACTCCTGCTCAGGTAGGTTTGTTTTCAGAAGGATGTCTTCCCGTATATAATGGAATTATGAGGTATCATATTCCCGAATAATTTTACATTCCGGCTGATTCGTCCGGCTGATTTTATATCTTTAAGCAGGTAGCAGATTTTATCTATCAATAAAGAGTTATCAGGCAACGGTTATTGGTCAACAGAGAATAGTAGCGACTTTGCTTTGTCCGAAAAAGTAACAACAAAAAATAAGAGAAAAGAAAGCAGTAAAAAAAGTGTTACTTTTGTCACTTTTGTCACTTTTTTAATTCTTATCGTTTGATTTATAGTTGTTTGTGAAATACTCAAAAGTGACACTTTTTAGTCATTTATCTGTTACTTTTGTCACCTGATTTGTCACCTGTAGCTTTCTTAATCTCCTTTACAGGGAGAAAAATTCTCTTTCTCATTTCTCCCTCTCCGGCAGGAGAAGGTTGGGTGAGGTGGGAGGGTTGGGGAGGCTCTCAACTTCTGATTAGTATTAATATGAAAAAAACAGTTGTGCTCCTTATCCTTATTTTATTGGGAGTTTTTTATATCAAAATTTATTCCTTTCAGAATAAGGATAACTACTATTTTAAAAGACTGAATATTACACATGGCTTATCTCAAAATACGGTCAATACGATTATACAGGATCGTAATGGCTTTATGTGGTTTGGAACTAAAGATGGTCTCAATCGGTTTGACGGGCAATCTTTCCAGATATTTAAGTATACGCCACAAAAGAAAAATAGTCTGGGGAATAGTTTTGTCACAACTTTATTCGAAGATAATGAGGGTAATATATGGGTGGGTACAGATGCCGGAATCTATATTTATTATCCAAAGGAAGAAATTTTCAGACCTTTTACCTTGAAAGCGACTGATGGAAGTGTTGTCGAAAAAACAGTAACGATAATCACAGGAGACAAAGAAGGCAATATCTGGATTGTTGCAGAAATGCAAGGTTTATATTGCTACAATTCGCAGACGCAGAGTTTCACTAATTATCAATTGAAGAAAAGTAATATAAGGAGTTTTAATATTGATAAAACGGGAACGGTATGGGTATCTTTTTATGAAGGAGGTTTGTTTTTCTCTAAGGATAACTTAAAGACATTAAACCCATTGAAAACTGAGGACGGGAGAGAACTTTTTAAAGACGAAGTTATATCGAAAACCTATCTTGGACCTTATAATTGTTTATACGTAGGCTCTGAAAAAAGTGGAATGAAAGAGGTCGACCTTTCGACTCATAAAATAAGAAATTTATCTCTCTCCGATAAGTCGGGGGAGTTTGTATTTGTCAGGGATTTTATTCCATATCAGGATAATGAACTGTGGATCGGGACTGAATCGGGAATCTATATTTATAATTTTAAGACTGATAAAAGTACTCATCTCCGCAGTTCGGCTTATGATCCTTATTCCTTGTCAGACAATGCGGTGTACAGCCTTTTTGTAGATAGAGAAGATGGGTTGTGGATAGGAACTTATTTTGATGGTATTAACTATCTGCCTAAACAGTACACCTATTTCAAGAAATATTATCCTACGGGTAGAAACACCGATCTGCAAGGGCGTAGGGTTAGAGAAATATGTGAGAGTACGGATGGCTCTTTATGGATTGGAACCGAAGATAATGGATTATATAATTTCAATACAAAAACAAATACCTTTGATTTTTTCGCTCCCAGTAAAGACTTTACCAATGTGCATGGCTTATGTATGGACGGAGACAATTTATGGGTCGGTACTTTTTCGAAAGGAGTAAAAGTAATTGATTCGAAGAAGCAGATTCTAAAATCATATATAAAAGGAGATCAAAGTAATTCGTTGAATGACAACAGTGTATTTACAATATGCAAAACACGTACAGGTGATATATATTTAGGTACATTATTTGGCCTTCTGCGTTACAACAAAGCTACGAATGACTTTACAGAGATTCCCGAATTGAAAAATATCTTTGTTTATGATATAAAAGAAGATTCGAAAGGAAATCTATGGTTAGCGACCTATGTAAATGGAGCGTTCAGATACGATATAAATAAAAATAAGTGGACACATTACACACATAACGAGAAAGCCGAAAACAGTCTGCCTTATAATAAGGTTCTAAGTATTTTTGAAGATAGTAAAAAGCGGATATGGCTGACAACACAAGGACGAGGATTCTGCCGGTTTGATGCAGAGAAAGAAACCTTCGTACAATATAATTCGTCCAATGGAATGCCTAACGATGTCGTTTTTCAGATAGTAGAAGACGATAATGGTTTCTTTTGGATAACGACTAACAATGGACTAGTGAAATTCAATCCCGAAGATAAATCCATACGGGTTTTTACAGTAGCCAATGGGCTGTTAAGTAATCAGTTTAATTATAAATCTGGCTTTAAGTCAGACGATGGTACGATCCTATTCGGAAGTATTGACGGGCTTATATCTTTTAATCCCAATTCCTTTTCCGAGAATAAATATATTCCGCCGGTTGTGATTACTGATTTTTTATTGTTCAATCAGAAAGTAGAAGTTGGAGGCTCTAATTCTCCATTGACAAAAAGTATAACATTTTCGGATTCAATAGAACTTAGCTCGAAGCAAAATTCCTTTTCTCTCCGTATTGCAGCCATGAGTTATCAGGCTCCCGAAATGAATAAGCTGATGTATAAACTCGAAGGTTTCGATAAAGATTGGCTTCCTGTAACAGAAAGCTCATTGATTACATATTCAAATATAGGGCATGGTGAGTATGTATTTAAAGTACGCGGATCAAATAGCGATGGTATATGGAATGAGGCAGAAACCCAATTGTATATAAAAATACTACCTCCGTTTTATCTGTCTGTTTGGGCATATATGCTTTATTTGCTGATTATTGTGGGGTCTGTTTTCTTATTTATAAGATATATCAAAAAAAGGAATGAAAGAAAACAACGTCGTTTGCTAAACTTATTTAATCAAAAGAAAGAAAGGGAGTTATATAATACGAAGATTGAATTCTTTACGAATGTAGCACACGAGATACGTACCCCATTAACTCTTATAAAAGGACCTCTTGACAATATAATAAAGAAAGGAAACGTAGATGATGAGACTAGTCTCGATCTCGATATAATGAGTAAGAATACATCTCGTCTGCTTAATCTTACAAACCAGCTTCTCGATTTCAGAAAGACAGAGATACAAGGTATTACCATGAATTTTATCGAATGCAATGTTTCAGAAATCCTGAGAGAAACATCAGTACGTTTTATTCCCTTGGAAAAGCAAAAAGAGCTTGATTTTAAACTGAATATGCCTCAGCATGATTTTTTTGCTCATGTCGATAAAGAGGCATTCACCAAAATACTCAGCAATTTGTTTAACAATGCTATCAAATATTCAGAAACTTATGTTCATGTTTCGCTGGTGATTGGTAATAGTGAAGACAATGTCTTTCATATCAGTATAGTAAATGATGGTCCTATTATACCTAAGGAGATGAGGAATGAGATTTTTAAACCATTTGTAAGGTATAATGTAGATGAATCACAAAAAGCAACTGTAGGTACGGGTATCGGTTTAGCTTTGTCCCGTTCATTAGCCGAGTTGCATCATGGTAATCTGTATATGGATGAGCAATTGAATATAAATAGTTTTTATCTGACGCTTCCTGTTTATCAAGAAAATACTATTCAAATATCAGGGAACTCAACTATTGCGGATAACTTGCCAATTAGTAGCTTTAATCGGATTGATAAAGAAAAGAGCAATCAACCATCAATACTACTTGTTGAGGATAATCAGGAGATGCTACTGTTTGTCAGTCGGGTATTATCAAATGATTATGATGTTCTTACTGCTGAAAATGGGGTTAAAGCATTAGAAATTCTTGATAATGTATCTGTGAATCTGATAATTAGCGATATAATGATGCCGCAGATGGATGGCTTTGAGTTATGTAAAGCCATAAAATCGGATTTGAATTATAGTCATGTTCCTATTATACTGCTTACTGCCAAGACAAATTTACAATCGAAGATAGAAGCAATGGATACCGGAGCAGATGCTTATATCGAAAAACCATTTTCGAATGAATATCTTTTAGCCAGTGTTTCAAACTTATTGCAGAATAGAGAAAAGGTACGGGAAGCTTTTACTAAGTCGCCATTTGTGGCAGCAGATACAATGGCCATAACAAAACCCGATGAAGAATTTCTAACTAAATTAAACGAAATAATTCAGTCGAATCTGAGTAATCCCAATTTTAGTATTGACGATATGGCAGATACTTTTTTTATGAGCCGATCGAGCTTCTACCGAAAGATTAAAGGTATTGTAGGAGTTAGTCCCAATGAATTCCTGCGTCTCGAACGTTTGAAAAAAGCAGCCCGATTACTTAAGGAAGATATAGCACATGTGAATGAAGTCTGTTATATGGTTGGATTTAATTCACCCTCCTATTTCACAAAATGCTTTTATAAGCAATTTGAGATTCTTCCTAAAGACTATACCAAAAATAAAGGGGACTAAATATATATAGTCTTTACTGCCGATAGCACTAATAAAATGAAAAACGATATTAGAGGAGGAATATAGGTACTGTAGAAGTTCTATTTAAGTTATGTGTAATGTTTTACTTCTATGTATCTACATTTATATAAAGTTGTTAATCATTTTTTTCCTTGTAAGAGTTAAAAAAACGGTCTGAGGTAAAACTTATCTTTGGGCTTCAATAGTATATGTAAAGCTATCAGCCCTGTAGTAGCCTACATTGTATTCAATCGGTATATCATTTACATCGTATACAAATCGTTTACGGATAAGTATGGGGTCACTCGACTTGATATCAAGCTTTTCTGAAATAAAATCATTTGCCAATGATGCCGATATTTCCTCTTTCGAAGTTTTTACTATAATATTGAGGTCTTTTTCAAGCAGCTCGTATAAGGGACGATTGAAATTGCAATCGCTGTCAAGTGCTACCTCCGGACTAAAGTAAGATACGAAATATACAAAAGGATACTCCTGATTTCCTCTCACCCGTTCTAAAGCAAGGCATCTCTCATTAGATGTGATGTCAAAGAAATTAGCTATTTCATCGGTAGCCTTTTTATAACTTAAGTGCAACTCAAAATTTCGAACTTCTATGCCGAGCATCTTCATTTCTTGTGAAAAGCTGAGCCAGTTTTTTATGCCGCTCGCAACTCCCTTGCGTACAACTTTGGTTCCATATCCTTTTTTGCGGGAAAGTGAACCTTCAAAAACAAGTTTATTAATAGCTTGTCTTAATGTATTTCTCGAAATTTTCAATTGTTCGGACAATTGAACTTCATTAGGAAGTAGTTTACCATTCTTATAGTCTTCCTGTTCTATCATTTTCCGGAGAAGCTCTTCAGCCTGTTGATGAAGCGGTATTGTGCTTTTATGGTTAATTTCCAGTTTCATAGTATTGTGATTTTAGACTTCAAAGTTAATAAATAAAAAAAGATTACAAAACATATTTGATAATAAAAATAATTAATATATTTGTACATATTCTAAATGTTCATACATTTGTCTATTGTAAAACTTATATACTAAGAAATGAGAAAATCTAATTATGAAAAATTTCCATCGACTAAGGTGGATGGAACACTAATTAATGGATGGCACGATATCCTGTGCCACTTAAAAGAGCTAATAAAAACTTATCCCACAATAGCCATAGAGCTATACTCTGGTGTAATAGAGGAAGAGATCTTCTCTAAAATCAACGAAGTTGCTCCTGCTCTCTTATATAATACAAGAGATATGTTTAAACCCGAATCGGAAGTATCGAAGATGACAGAACGCTTTATGACGGAAGATGTTCTTTTCGGGTATGTAACCAACCTATCGATTATCGATTATTTCGATAAAGGGAAATTGGAAAAAGCAAAACAGGAGATCATCGGTAGTAAAACCCCAGTTATTGTTATCGGCAGCGGTTCTTCATTGGTTGTGCCCGAATCGGCATGCATTATATATATAGATATGGCTCGCTGGGAAATAATCCAACGTTTTCGCTGCCAGGAAGTATCGGCATTGGGTATCGATGATCGCAAAGAGCCTGTTTCTATACAATATAAAAGAGGCTATTTCAATGACTGGAAAATATTGGATCGTCACAAAGATTCCCTTTTCCAAAAAGTCTCTTATTGGATAGATACGCATATTCAGGGAAGTCCTAAAATGATAGACAAGGCTACTTTCTTGGATGGTATTCAAAGAACAATAGAAAGGCCTTTCCGTGTTGTACCTTTCTTTGATCCTGCGCCATGGGGTGGACAATGGATGAAGGAAGTTTGTGGCTTAGATAAGGATCGAATCAATTTTGGATGGTGTTTTGATTGTGTCCCCGAAGAAAATAGCTTATTGCTGAATGTGAATGGTACTTCATTCGAAATGCCTTCTATCAATTTGGTTTTGCTGAAAAGCCGTGAATTATTAGGTGAACCCGTTGAATCACGTTTTGGAAAAGAATTTCCTATACGATTCGATTTCCTTGACACTATTGGTGGCGGAAACCTCAGTTTGCAAGTGCATCCGACAGTGCAATTTATCCGCGATAGTTTCGGTATGTTCTATACTCAGGACGAAAGCTATTATATGGTTGATGTTAAAGAAGGTGCAACAGTATATTTAGGCTTGAAAAACGGTATCGATCAAGATGAAATGATTAATGACCTGCAAAGGGCTGAGCGTGGCGAAATTATATTTGATGCAGATAAATATGTGAATAAAATACCTGCAAAAAAACACGATCATTTCCTTATTCCCGGAGGAACTATCCACTGTTCGGGTTCGGAGGGCGTAGTCCTCGAGATAAGCTCTACACCTAATCTATTTACTTTCAAACTGTGGGATTGGGAACGCTTAGGGCTCGATGGTAAACCTCGTCCAATAAATGTAGAGAGAGGTAAAGAAGTTATCGATTGGAGTAGAGATACAGATTATACTTATGCCAATCTGGTCAATACTTTCTCGGTTGTTGCAGAAGGCGAAGGTTGGATAGAAGAAAAAACAGGTCTTCATCCCAATGAATTTATTGAAACACGCAGACACCGTTTCTGCACGAAAGTAGTACATAATACGAACAACAGTGTGAATGTACTTAACTTATTGGAAGGCGAAGAAGTAATTGTTGAAAGTCCGGATAACAAATTTGAACCCTTTGTAGTCCATTATGCTGAAACGTTTATTATTCCGGCGTCAATCGGAAAGTATTCTATTGCTCCTTATGGAAAATCCGAAGGAAAAGAATGCATTACCATTAAAGCAAACGTACGCTTTTGAAATCTAGAAAATCTAATACTATGAATAACAAATCCAATAGCTTAAAAGTATTCATTCCTGTTATGCTGAGCTTCTTTGTAATGGGAATTGTAGATGTTGTAGGGGTTTCGACCAATTACATCAGGCAAGACTTTTCTTTGGATGATCTCACGGCAAGTATCATCCCGATGATGGTTTTCCTCTGGTTTGCAATATTCTCTATCCCTACAGGAATGTTGATGAACCGCATAGGCCGGAAGAAAACAGTTCTCATTGCAATAATTATATCGTTGTTATCATTATTACTGCCTTACTTATTCTATAATTTTTACGCTGTAATTATTGCATTCGCCCTTTTAGGGATAGGAAATACAATATTACAAGTATCGCTCAATCCATTAGTCGCAAGTATTGTCAGTGGCGAAAAATTGGCAAGTACACTCACATTCGGTCAGTTTGTAAAAGCAATAGCGTCATTCGTAGGGCCTATTATTGCAAGCGTGGCAGCCAAACAATACGGCGACTGGCGTCTCATATTCGTAGTCTTTGTAGCCGTTTCGCTTCTTGCATTTATGTGGCTGTACATCACCCCGATCAAAGCGGATGAAGAAAGAGAGAATAATCAGACCACTTTCGGATCGACTCTTACCCTGTTGAAAGACAATCTGATATTACAACTATTTCTGGGTATTGTATTTATTGTGGGTATAGATGTTTGTATGAATACAAATACTCCTCAACTTTTGATGCAACGCTTAGGTATGACAACAGACGATGCTGCTTTAGGTTCGAGTTTGTATTTTGCAGCAAGAACACTGGGTGCATTTCTCGGTTCTTTTATTTTAATGAAATGTAAGCCTGCTGTCTTTTTAAGAATCAATATGATTGTTGCTATTGTTGCTTTTGCGATAATCTTTTTTGCAGTAGAGCAATGGTTGCTATTTCTGTCTGTAGCCCTTATCGGGTTTACATGTGCAAACGTATTCTCTATTATATTTTCTGTTGCACTTCAATATAAACCTCAACAAACGAATGAAATTTCATCTCTCATGATAATGGGAGTAGCAGGTGGTGCGATAATAACACCTATTGCCGGATTATTATCGAAAAATATGGGCTTGGCAGCCGGTTTTGGTTTGCTTCTGCTTTGCGTGATTTACATTCTTTTATTATCTCTCAAATTCTCTAAAAAGTAAAGATATGTATGATAACGACAACCGCATAGTAATGACCCTCGATGCAGGAGGTACAAACTTTGTATTTTCAGCAGTTCAAGGATATAATGAAATTGTAGAGCCTTTGACCTTGCCTGCTATTGCCGATAATCTGGATGAGTGCCTGAACAGGATAGCTGAAGGTTTTGACAAGATAAAAAGCTATTTGCCGACAAATCCTCATGCAATCAGTTTTGCTTTTCCGGGTCCTGCCGATTATAAAAATGGGATTATAGGCGACCTTCCTAATCTTAAAGCCTTTCGCGGCGGTGTGGCTCTGGGACCGTTTCTGCAAAAAAGATTCGGTATACCCGTGTACATCAACAATGACGGGAACTTGTTTGCATACGGTGAAGCCTTATACGGTGCATTACCTATGGTTAATAAATGGCTGGCGGATGTCAACAATCCCAAACGATATACAAATCTGTTGGGCATAACATTGGGCACAGGATTTGGAGCAGGAGTAGTAATTGACAACATATTACTTGCTGGCGATAATGGTTGCGGCGGCGATCTGTGGTGTTTAAGAAATAAAAAATATACCGACCTGATTATCGAAGAGAGTGTAAGCATCAGAGCCATAAAAAGAGTGTACGGCAAATTGACAGGCACAGATACTTCGAACCTAACGCCTAAAGATATTTTCGACATTGCAGAAGGTCAGTTAGAAGGTAATAAAGAAGCAGCTATTGCCAGCTTCGAAGAATTAGGAGAGATGACAGGCGATGCGTTAGCCGCTGCTTTGACTATGGTAGATGGTCTTTTAGTTATAGGAGGAGGATTAACAGGTGCATCAAAATACATTTTACCTGCTATAATCAAAGAATTGAGACAAAATACATCCATGTTGAATGGAGCCGTATTCCCGCGTATGGAAATGGATATTTATAATCTGATGGACTCATCCGAAAAAGAGGATTTTCTAAAAAATAAATCATGTAAAGTGAAAGTTCCTCAAAGTGATGAGTATATAAACTATGACAACAAAAAACAAGCAGGGGTTCTTATAACTCAAATAGGAACCAACCGGGCAGTCATGTATGGTGCATATGCATTCGCATTGCAGCAGTTGGACAAAGAGTAACTTTAATATAATAAATCTATGAAAATTAAAACATTAAGTATGTTCATCTTATCATGCTTCAGTTTCATCTTACTGAATGTTTCATGCGATAATGATAATGAACAAGACACACAGATGCTTAATCTCAGTACAACCAAGGTTACAGCAAAAGTAAATGAAGAGTTCTCCGTTGATATAACACTCAGCCGCAAAGAAAGCTTTCAGAAAATAATCGTAGAAAAATCAATCAGCGGAAAAAAGGTTGAGACGTATCATAAAACCTTAAATGTTGCAGAAATGCAATTTCCTTACACTTTCAAAGAAGAGGTAGTTCCCGAAGATGAAAAAGGGGTTGTTGTCTATTCTTTTTATGGGGTAGGGGCTGATGGAGCTCGTTTGGACGCTTCCGATGTAATCGTTAGTGTGAACATTACCCAATTGTATCGCTTACAGAAATATGATTGGAAATTAGCCTCTCAAATTATCCAAAAAGAAGAATACGCAGAAGCTTATATGAAGGATGACGTGTATCGGTTTAATGAGGATTGGAGTTGGGAACTGGATTGGGGAACAACTTTATCGACTTCTGCTCTTGAAACACTTGACTCATATTGCGGATGGAAAATGATTGGTACGGACGAGAAAATAGATTCGATCTACATGATTAAATATAACATCTTTAGTCCGTCAAATGCAGTCGTTACTAAATATAAAGTAATTAGACTACAGGATGAAGAATTAGTTTTGGAAAGCCGTCAGGACTTATCTTTCTTACCGGGATTCAGTAACCAAGAACCTATTCAAGAGACATATATTGCTGAACCTAAGTCAGCTGATTTTAAACCTTACAGAGGGTCAGATCCTAACAGTTACAAAGTAGAAGCTTGTAAACCGGGGACATATTAATCTAAAAACAGAAAAGACATGAAAAACAATCAATTATCAAAGAATATCAAATTTCTGTTCTTACTATTTGCTATCATCTTATCATCTAATACAATTCTGGTCGCGCAAGATAAAACAATAAATATCAGTGGAGTTATAGTTGATACAGACGGAGAGGCAATTATAGGAGCTTCTATATCGGTATTGAATACCAGAGAAGGTACTGTGAGTGATATAGATGGAAATTTCAGAATAAACACACAGATAGGAAAAACGTTACAGATTTCCTATATCGGCTATAAATCGATCGAACAAAAAATAACGTCGTCAGCAACACTTAAAATAGTGATGGAAGAAGACATTAATGAAGTAGATGAAATTGTAGTTATAGGCTATGGAGTACAAAGAAGAAGTGACTTAACGGCTTCTATCTCCAGCGTTAAATCGAGTGAATTGGCAACCACGTCAACCACATCTTTAGATCAGGGGCTTCAAGGAAGAGCTGCTGGTGTAGTAGTTTTAAATACTTCAGGTCAACCGGGAGGAGCTACTTCAATCCGTATCAGAGGTACAAGCTCCATCAATGGAACCAACGAACCATTGTATGTAGTTGATGGTGTCCCTATTATAAGTGATCCCTATGCAACTAGTGCTGGGGGACTGAAAAATCCTGCCTCGAATCCATTAACAAGTATCAACCCCAATGATATAGAATCGCTGGAAGTACTTAAAGACGCATCGGCAACTTCCATTTATGGAGCACGTGGAGCAAATGGAGTAATCTTGATCACAACTAAACAAGGAAAAAGCGGAAAAGCCAAAGTTGCTCTTAGCATGAGATATATGTTGCAGCAAGTGAGTAAAAAAATGGATATGCTGAATTCCGTACAATTGGCAGAACTGGCCAATGAGGCTGCGGACAATGACGGAGTAGATCGCAGACCTGTTTTTGCGGATTTGAATAATCTGGCTAAGAAAAATACAAACTGGCAAGATGAGATATTCCGCACAGCACCTATGCAAAGCTACGATGTTTCTGTCTCGGGTGGAGGTGAAACCAATACCTACTTTACTTCGGCAAATATACTTAAGCAAGACGGTATTATCTTAGGATCGAATTATGACAAAGGAACATTGCGTTTTAACTTTGAACAAAAATTAGGAAAGTATCTAAAGGTTGGATTGAATGCCAATACGACTTATAGCCGTTCGAACGGAGTTGTGACTAATTCGGAAGGAGCTTTTGCTTCGAGTGTTACTTCGTGGGCTTTGGAAATGAATCCGGCTCTGCCTGTAAGAGACAGCAACGGCAGATTTACTTACGAAAACAATACTTCGCCTACCTCTAATGTAGGAAATCCGGTGCAAGATGCATTGGAAGCAATGAATAAAACAACATCTTTAAAACTCCTGACTAATGCCTATGTGGAGGTTAGACCATTCAAAGATCTGATTCTTAAAAGTACCTTTGGTATAGATTATTTTAATGTTAAAGATCAGGCTTTTGCATCTAAAGAGCTGAAAAGAGCTGAGTCTAATAACGGATATGCAAGTATAGCTAACAGAGACGGGTATACATGGGTGTCAGAAAATACAGCCACTTATCTGAAATCGTTCGATAAACATTCGTTCAATGTTCTGGCAGGGATGACAGCGCAAGCATTCACATCCGAATATTCGAATGTTGCCGTAGCCGATTTTGAAGATGGAACACTCGGGTTTCACGATTTAGGTGCAGCAGCATTGAAACAGTTGGCAATATCAGGAATATCTCAATGGCAAATGCTTTCGTATCTGGCTCGTATCAATTATAACTATGATAATAGGTATCTTTTGACATTAACAGGTCGTATCGACGGATCATCTAAATTCGGAAAAGATAATAAATTCGGAACATTCCCATCGGCAGCTGTTGCATGGAGAGCATCCGAAGAGAAATTCATGAAAGATATCAGTCTTATAAATAACTTGAAAGTAAGAGCCAGTTATGGTCTTGTAGGTAACGAGGGTATACCTCCTTACAGTTCTCAAGGACTATTATATTCTACAGAAGCATATATAGGTAACTCTCAGATTATAAAAGGAAAAGTTCCTTTTACACGAGCAAATAAAGATCTGAAATGGGAGACTACTTCTCAAATGAATCTGGGATTTGACATTGGTTTCTTTGATGGTCGTATCGCATTCACTGCCGATTACTACCACAAAAACACAAAAGATCTATTGCTTTACATGCCCGATCTATTACATAGTGGATATGATATGAGCATGAAAAATGTAGGCAGTATGGAGAATAGTGGTTATGAATTCACCTTGAATCTTGTTCCTGTTACCAATCAGCGTTTTACATGGACTTCTGATTTTACATTGGGATTCAATAGGAATAAAATAACTGATTTAGCTAATTCTAAAGAAAATCTGGTAGGAGATCCTATTTTGGGTATTACTTATTGGACAAAAATAACAAAAGGTAAACCTATCGGTACAATTTATGGATATAAAACTGATGGTATTGTTCAAAAAGGTGAAGACCCAAGTAAAATCCCATTTTTCCCCGGAAAAACCTTACAGGTGGGCGATCGTAAATATGTAAACCGTACTTCAGACAATGTTTTAAATGAAGATGATTTATTTGAACTAGGCAATGCTAACCCTGATTTTTCTTTTGGATTTACGAATTCATTTAAATACAATTTACCTAATAATTCGGCATTAAATCTTTCTGTATTTCTTCAGGGAGTAGTAGGAAACGAAATAGTCAACTTCAATAAGTTTGCATTAGAGAGTTTAGACGGATACAAGAACAATTCTAAGGCAGTATTAAATCGTTGGACACCTGATAATCCTACTAATAAGTATCCTCGTGCGACAATGAAATCTCACGGAAATGTACTTTCTGATCATTACGTAGAAGACGGTTCTTACCTGCGTGTTAAGAATGTAGCTTTAACTTATGATTTTTCTAAGCCATTGGCTCGTAAACTGTTTATGGAAGGATTATCTGTGTACGTGAGTGTTCAGAATATATATACATTGACCAACTATACAGGATATGACCCTGAAGTAAGCCGTTTCTCGAACAACAACCTGTCTATGGGAGCCGATTACGGATCTTATCCGATGGCAAAATCATTCGAATTCGGAGCAAGAATTAATTTTTAAGCTTGCAGGGCTATTTATTACAGGGTGTAGGGGTGAACCTATGTGTTCACCCACAGAGGACAGACACATAGGTCTGCCCCTACAAATAAAGAATTTATCATTAAATACTTTCAATTACTTAATAGGAAAGAATTATGAAAAAGATACTATTTACAATAGCCTTATTGATAGGCACATTAAGTTCTTGTTCGGGTTTCCTCGATGAAGAACCCAAAGGTAATATCACTACCGAAAGTTATTACAAGACTCAGCAGCATGCCATATCTGCAACCAATGCCATCTACGATTTTCTGATTATCGGATATGCTCCGGGCGGATTATGGGATAGCAATTATGGCGGAGTATTTTACAACGATTATTGGGTGTTGCAGGATTTATTTGCAGACAATGCTACGACCAATCTGG
The DNA here is from genome assembly GCF_003201355.1 of Indolivaga alginatilytica. Classification (GTDB taxonomy): domain Bacteria; phylum Bacteroidota; class Bacteroidia; order Bacteroidales; family Dysgonomonadaceae; genus Dysgonomonas_A; species Dysgonomonas_A alginatilytica. The sequence continues at coordinate 14,373 of NZ_QICL01000033.1, read as the reverse complement.
CGAGTGTCGATTATCAATCGGTAGATAATATGCAAATCGATCAGTATAATCTGCCTGTGCAACGTTTATGGCGAGATTTCTACCAAACAATCAAAGCCTGTAATGTGGTTCTGGACAGAGTTCCGCCGATCGAAATGGATGCAAATCTGAAAAAACATCTTTTGGCAGAAGCACGATTTTTCAGAGCGATGATGTATTTCGATTTGGTACGTATGTTTGGAGATGTGCCACTTCACAAAAAAGACGTTGAAACCAGCGAGGAAGAAAATATCCCGAGATCGCCGAGGGATGAGGTGTATGAGTTTATTATTGCTGATTTGAAAATTGCCGAACAAGATCTTACCTATGCCGGAAGAATGGGAGGTGGGCATCCATATACTTTATCAGCAAGTGCTTTGCTTGCACGTGTATATTTGACTTATGGAGCTTTACATAAAGACAATACCTATTTTCAGTTAGCTGCTAAAAAAGCTGATGAGGTTATTCCTCACTTTCCTATGTTAACGGAGTATGGCGATTTGTTTAAGATTGCGAACCGATTCAATTCTGAAATTATTTATGGCGTAAATTTTAACGGGTCTTTGAGTGCAGGTTGGAAAGGCGGTCAATTCCTGGTAAGACTGTTGCCTAAGCTCGATACAAGTAAAGGAGGTCCCGACAATGCACAAGGATGGGAATCGGCTACCGAAAATTTGTACAGTACATTTTCTAACAGTGACAAACGTAAAGATGTAACCCTTAGAAAAAGCTTTGTATATGATGATGGCTCTACCGAAACCTTCAAAAAGCCTTATTTCTTTAAATACTGGGATCGTCAGGCTGAACCAAAAGGAAATACTTCTGATGCCATATTCCCTGCAATACGTACAGCCGAAATGTATTTGATAAAAGCCGAGGCATTGAACGAGATAAACCATGCTCCTAATGCCGAAGCTCTAGCTGCTGTCAAAGTAGTAAGAGACAGAGCAGGATTATCTTCAAATGCACTGCCGTCAGACTATGCAGGGTTTAAGAAAGCCTTGTTAAACGAATACCGTCTTGAGTTTTCGATGGAAGGACGTCGTTGGTTTGATCTTACCCGAATGTGTACACCGCAAGAGTTTATAGATATAATAAAGACAGCAAAACCGGAAGCTACCCCCAAGAGTATTCATTTTCTTTTCCCGATACCTCAGTATGACAGAGAACTTTCGCACGGAGTTCTTACTCAGAATGAAGGGTATTAATGACTGGAAGATGTCAAAATATGAGACTTGCAGATAAATAATTTGTTTGTAAGTCTCCTATAAGTGGCATCAGATTTAAACCTGAATTGTAAAAATCAGTATAGATAAGATGAAAGAAAAAATCATACTATCAGTTTATATCATATTTATTTCGATATCCGTAACTGCTGCCAATCTGAGATTATCTCCCCTGTTTTCAGATTATATGATTGTGCAACGGGATGCTCCCGTTAAGATATATGGAAAGGGCATACCCGGAAACAATGTAGAAATCAATTTCGAAGGAGCTGGTTTCCAGACAAAAATCGAAAAAGATTCTTCGTGGTTGATAACACTGCCCGAATTTGCTCTAAATAAAAATTATACTATATCTGTTTATTCGGGAGAAGATAGCGTTCAACTGAAAGAGGTGGTAGCAGGTGATGTCTGGCTATGTTCCGGTCAGTCGAATATGGAATTTCAAATGGCAAATTTTCCATGGTGTGACGAAGAAATCAAAAATGCCAAAGACCCGGATTTGCGTTTCTATTCTGTCCCGAACAGTATCGATATGATTCCTGCAAAGGATTTGGTAGAAGGAGGGCATTGGAAACAAGCTCTGGGTAATGATTTACGGCAATGTTCTGCTACAGCTTATTTCTTTGCGAAGAATATAAGAAAAGAGGTTGATGTGCCGATTGGTATTATTTGTTCCGATTGGAGCGGAACAGGCTTAGAGCCGTGGATGTCTGTCGATGCCATTAAGAAATTCCCCCAGTTCGAAAAAGAGTATAAGGAGTTTACATCTCACAATAAAAGTCGCAAACAGATAGAAGCCGATTTCAAAGAATTAAGAAAGACTTGGGACAAAGAATATTATCTGACAGGAAAAGGCTTTGATGAAAAATGGTATCTGCCATCGACAGATTTTTCAGATTGGACTCCATACAAGCCCTCTGAAGGATATTGGGAGAACGCAAATATAGGTTTAGATAAGTTTGATGGAGTGGTCTGGTTTCAAACCACTTTCGATTTGCCCGATGACTATAAAGAGGGAGATTTCCATCTTTTTTTGAGCTATATCAAAGATTATAATATCACTTGGGTAAATGGTGTAACAGTGGGAGAAGTCTTTGGAGATAAAAACTGGAGCGATTACTACGTATCTCAAAATATATTAAAAAAGAAAGACAACGTATTGGTCGTACGTGTGTTGAATGTAGAAGGGAATGGCGGTTTCAGCTTCCATCCTTTTTGGGCTACCCCTATATTGAACGGGCAGTGGTATTGCAGGAAAGACGAACCTTTGAAAGATAATTTCGTTGTACCTCATATTGTGAATGTAAACCCATTCTCGCATCCTGCAATTTTGTATAATTCGATGATTAATCCCTTAGCCGAAAATGTAAAGATCAGAGGTGTGATCTGGTATCAGGGTGAATCTAACGCAGGTAGAGGTTATGAGTATCGTTATCTCTTTCCTGAAATGATTACCGATTGGAGAAGGAAGTTTAATATACCCGAAATGCCATTTTACTTTGTGCAATTGGCTAATTACGATTCTATCGATACCTCAGGGAATAATAACGACTGGTCTGAACTTCGGGAATCGCAAGACCTTGCAACAAAACTGCCTCATGTAAAAATGGCAACAGCTATCGATTTGGGAGAAGAAAAAGATATACATCCCAAAAACAAACAAGATGTAGGTCTTCGCTTGGCTGAACTTGCATTAGCCGATAGTTATGGAGTTCTAAAAGAGAAAGAATATCCGAGAATTAAGACTGTTGGGTTTACTGAAGGTAAAGCAAGTGTTCAATTAGATAGCGATTTTATTATTCTGAATGACCAACAATTCATTAAGGGGTTCTCTATTGCAGGAGCAGATGAGCAATTCTATCCGGCTATAGCTGAAAAGGATGGAAATCTGATTACTGTTTATTCAGAGAAGGTTCAGAATCCTCAGGCGGTACGTTATGCATGGTCTAAAAATCCGGGAGAGTTAAATCTTTATGGAAAAAATAGCTTACCTGTTTTACCTTACAGATCGGATAATTGGAAAGGCATAACTGACGATAGGGTATATGATCCTGATATTGTCTATTTTTAATACTTATAAATCTAAATAAAGTAACTATGAAACAAGTATTTGTATTTGCAATGGGACTGAGCCTGTTAGTCGGTTGTAATAGTCCCAAACAAGAAGTAGCTATTGATACAACAGTTGAAATGGATTCTGTGTTTTGTGAAAGATTACTGCCGCCGTTGGGTGGTGGAGTCACTGGTGCCGACGGAGCCATATCGATAGATTTGAAAGACGGCAGATCGATGTTTATGTGGGGCGATTCGTTTTTTGGAGATGTGGTAGATGATGTGCGCCAACAGCCGGTGGCATTTATGATGGGTAATGTCTTTACGACTATTGATGATAAAGAAATAAAAAATTATTTTCAAGGAACACCTCAAGAACCAAGATCATACATAGAGGCAGACTCAACAGGTAAAGGTCCAACATGGTATTGGCCCGGGCATGGATTTGTTAAAGACGGAATATTATACTTGTTCATGTCTAAGTTTTACAAACAAGGAAACGGACCGTTTGGCTTTGAATATGAGCGTTGTGATTATTTTACATTGGATGCTAAAACGTTGAAGGTATTAACCAAGACAAATTTTCCGGCAGCAAATGAGAATGGTGTACATTACGGGCATGCAGTTTTAGAAGATGGTAAATATGTGTATGTCTATGGAACGCTTTCGGATAACAAAGCATTTGCAGCAGATGTACATGTCGCACGTTGTGTAGTGGATAACAAAGCTCTGGCTAATTTTGAGTTCTGGGATGGAACTAACTGGCAAACCGATGCAAAAAAATCGCAAAAGATCGGAGGGGTAACTCAAGCGGTTTCGGAACAGTTCAACGTAGTAAAACTACATGACAAATATATTCTGGTAACTCAGGATCGTTTCAAAAACGTAAAAGATATATACTCATTTACTTCCGATAAACCGCAAGGCCCCTTTGGCAATGAGAAGCTTATCTATACGGTGAATGAACCAAACTATGAAGCAGACAGCATGATGACTTATAATACAATGGTACATCCTCAATACATTAAAAACGATAAAGTATTAATGTGTTATAACGTCAATACATACGATATGGAAAAGGTTTGGGTAAAAGCATCTGTTTATAAACCTCGCTTTTTCTGGATGCCTATTACTAATATGACAAAAGAATAAAGCTGAAACTTCTAAATATGAAGAGTTCTGATTTTAAATCAGAACTCTTTTTTGTATCTACACGATAAGATAACTCTATATAAATTAAGGATTAGCAACCTATGCTGATCCTGATGCAGAATGTGATTATTCTTCTTTTGAAGAAAAATATATTTACTTTATACAAAATGAGAAACTTATAAATGCAGACTAACTTGTCAATCATTTCGATAAACAGCATGATAAAATAAGATACAATCAATCTGCTTATATTGTACAGTTCCTTATCAATAATTACGGAATAGAAAAAATGAAAAAGTTGTGGGTCGATAAAATGGATAATTTTGTCGAGATCTATAACTCAAGTTTTGAAGATATTATAAAAAAAATCGAAGTTGAGTTAGTCCTTAAATACCCTGAACCCATTGAATTTGAATGGAATGAATTCGAGAGAAAATGTTATTAAGAGAAAAATATCCGAATATAAAAAGTTATTTCAACAAAAAGCAAAGCATCTGATTTTTCAGATGCTTTGCTTTTTGTTGAAAAAGTTGTTCGCGAATTGTTGACTTTAAAATAAGCGTCACAGACTTAACAAAATAAAAATGATAGTATTAGATTGATGTATCTTTTTATTATTCTACCCCCCAGCTCTTATTCGGTTTATTTCCAAGCCAGATTTCCAGATTTCCACCTGCTGCAAATACGTCATGTCCAAACCAATACTTATTTAATGGTTGAGTATTGAGCTCTGCTTTCTGGATATAGCAGTTTTCTTTCGAGTTGTTGTGAGTTTTTATTTTGAATTCTTTGCCGGAATAATATTTCGGATCTAGCTTAATTGTTATTTCATCAAAAACAGGACTTGTTATTTGGTAAGCAGGATTTTGAGAACCCGTACCATCCAGGCTGAATATTCCGAGTGCCATTAATGCACTCACCCCACCCATTTGCCCTTGATCTTCATCATGACCTCCATAGCCTCTGTCGGGAGTTATAGCTCCATAAGCTTGTGCTCCTACCTTTCTTACCCAATACTGCGATAACCAAGGCTGTTTTGCCAGATTAAATACGTGGGCATTGGAACATCCCGGTTGATTTGCATAACTCACATATCCGCTTCCATATCCAAAAACAAAGTCATCTTTATCAGATTGTTCAAAAGCATAATTTAGTTTCTTGCAAAGAGCATCATAGCCACCCATTAATTTTGCCAGTTCAGGTATTTCGTGCGAAACAGACCATGTGGCTTGCCATGCATTGGCTTCTATCCATCCTTGATTACTTAACGGATCGTGGTGCAACCATTTCCCTTTGGCATCTTTAGGGATTACCAGTTCAAGATCAGTATTATACAATTTCCTCCATCCCTGCGAGCGTTTCATATAATATTCAGCATCCTTCTTTTTTTTCATTTTGTAGGCCATCTGAGCCAATGACCAATCTTGGAATGCCGCTTCCAGTGTAATACCTGCATTTCCAGGATAATAGCCATTGTTGATGTAGTATTGAATTTCTTTTTCAGGACCTAGCATTCCTCCCGGACGGTGATTACTCACCATAGCTTGGTAAGCTTTTTCAGTATCAACCTTAGTAAGTAAGTTTTTTTGATAAGCACTGGTAATAAGATTAGTTGCAGGACAACTAGTCATAATGTAAGAATAACCTCCTGCATTAGGACCACGAGGCAGCAGTCCTCCATTATCGTTATATTGAACAAGGCATGCAGCAAAATCGTCCAATACTTCAGGCCATGCCAACCCCCAAAGAATGTTTAAATTCCATTGAGTTAACCAAAATGCATCTGAATTATACATGTGGAACTTTACAGAACCATCTTCATTTTTAGGAAGTGTACGTACTTTTAACTGTGCTCCAATTGTTGCATTACCGACTCTTTTGCCTTGAGTATAATCAGGATAATCACCCGAATAGTCGTCCAGTTTATGACGTCCAAGTAAAGTATGCCAAATATCTGTGTAGAATTTAATTTGTTGCTCATTACTGCCACCTTTCACATCAATTCGCCCTAACCATTCGTTCCATTCTTTTTGAGAAGCATTCTTTACAGCTTCGAAGTCCCATTGGTTACCATCTTTTTCCATATTAAGACGAGCATTTTCGATGCTGGTATATGATATTGAGAATTTTACCTGTATTTCGTCTCCGGCTTTTACATTGTAAATAGCACTTACACCCGATGTTGGAGCTTCGTAGTAGCTCTCTCCTCCATTTCTTGCCGTTTTTTCATTCACGCCTTTATGTGTAGAGATATTAGAGGATACTTCTTTGTCATCCCATCCGTTCAATTGCTCAAATGGTTTATCAAAACGCATGGTAAAAAATATTCTTACATTATCGGGGCCGCCCCAAAAACGTCCTGTTGTATTTACAGATCCTTCGATTTCAGTATTGCTTACTTTTGTTACTCTGCAATCGTTCATCGTTGTCTCACCTAAATATCCACCCAAATTAAGTAGTAAGTTCGAAACAGCATCTTTCGTATAACGAAGTTTATAGAAACTAACTCTGTCGGTAGCTGTTTGTTCAACCCATATTCCATAATCATCTAAAAATAACCTGTGATATCCGGGTTGTACTATCTCACCATCATGCGAGAATTGTGATTTCCACCTGTGTTCACCCAAAGTAGGGTTAATAGCTCCTGTTGTAGGCATAAGGCTTATACCCGATAACATCCAGCAGTGTATTTGTGGAAATCCCAGTACTTCGAGCGAATTGTAATTATATCCGCCTCCGTATTGGTTCTTGTTACGTGTGAGTGGTGCTGCACTAATCATCCCAAAAGGCTGATTGCCGGTAATGAAGAAGAAATAGCGACCACGTGCAGATTCTACATAAGGATCTACCTTCGACACATAATCTGTATAGTTCTCAGGTGATGGGTAGACCTCGATTTCAGACAAACCCAGATTGAGTCCATCTCCGTCGGTTACTTCAAACTTTATCCACTCCACTTTTTTTGTTGGAAAATCTATTGCTTTTGCATGACCGTTATTAGGAATTTGGTTTACAAATATGCTTGTTCCGTCGCTAAAGTGTAAAGTTCCTCCGGCTATATGGCTATCTGCAGTCGGACGGTCATATAATATAACTTTATTAATGCTCTGAGCGGCATCCCATTCTAATTTTATCCAGGGATAGTCAATTGCACCCCATGAAGTTTGTTTGCTTGAAGATACCCACTCGTTTTGATTATCGACACTTATTATGCCATCAATCGCTTTATTTGCTGCGAAATTACTATCTTTTTCTGAGGATGCACTTATTTTTGCTTTGGGAGCAATGTTGTATGGTCCTGCAAGTAGATTTAAGCAGCATCCTATAAATAATAGTAATAGTAATGCTTGTTTTTTCATAGTATTTATTTTAGTAATGATTTTATAGTTTTAGATAATGAGTAAACATTCTATGTATGTTCATACATTTATGAGATAAGCAAAATAAGTGATAATATTTCAGATATCAAAAATAAAAGAGATTTTTTTTAAAGCCATCTGAACTTACAATTACCTAAACTCTCATCACCTAAAACATGTACACTGTTTATTTCCTTATTAGATAAGTAGTTAGTGAATTGTGTTGCGTGTAGATAGACAAAAGAAAGAGAAAAAGGATTACTTGCGAGGTATGTTTTATAAAGACAAAATCAGTAAAACTATTTTATCCACAAACTATATCGGTTGCCACCAATATTTCAGGAAAAATATCGACTAAGGAGAAAAATGTGCACTAAGAATCCGTATTTAAATATAAGAATCTGTTTTAATTGTGAAAGAAGAGAGAGAGAGAGAGAGAGTAGGGAAGTAGCAAGAATAAATAACCTGCTTTTCCAATTTCAACATTCTAGAGTAGAATTAGTCCGCTTTTCCTCGAGATTATTCCATACAGTATATTTATGTTGATTTATTCAAATTATCAATTGATCTTGTCCATATTCAAAAAATAAGGAGGGTGATGTCATAGTATGCTGTAAGGAGTTTGAAGTTTTAGAAATTACCCCTGAAACTACACAAATTAAAGATGCTTTTAATAAAAAATATAAGAAGAATCAAAATGAAGAAGGATCAAAAGAGGATATACCAACTTTTACTTTCTTCTCAATTTTTGATGAATTTGTAAAAGAATGTGGAATACAAAATAACTGGACTGAATCTACATATAAAAAATTTAAGACTGTAAAAAATCATTTAATCCAATTTGATGCAGAACTCACATTTGAATCTCTGGATGAATCCCGATTAACAGATTATGTCAATTATCTTAGAAATAAAAAAGACTTTAGAAACAGTTCAATAGAGAAACAACTTAAATTTGTTAAATGGTTTCTTCGATGGTCTATAAAGAAAGAATACAATAATAACAATGCTTTTGATGCATTCAAACCTAAACTAAAAACAACCCAGAAGAAAGTTATTTTCCTAACATGGAACGAACTTTCTAAACTGAGGGAATATCCTATTCCAGAAACTAAGAAGTATCTGGAGCGAGTACGCGATATATTTTTATTTTGCTGTTTTACCGGACTTCGATATTCTGATGTGTTTAACTTAAAACGGACGGATGTAAAGGAAAATCATATTGAGGTTACAACAGTGAAAACAGCAGATAGTCTGATTATTGAATTAAATAACCATAGCAAAGGTATACTTGAAAAGTACAAGGATGTTCACTTCGAGCACAACAAAGTTCTGCCGGTAATTACAACTCAAAAAGTAAACGATTATTTGAAAGAATTGGGAGAACTAGCCGGAATAGACGAACCCGTTCGTGAAACTTATTATAAAGGAAACAGACGAATTGATGAAGTTACTCCTAAATATGCTTTATTAAGTACCCATGCAGGTCGTAGGACATTTATATGTAATGCTTTATCATTGGGTATTCCTGCACAGGTTGTTATGAAATGGACAGGACATAGTGATTATAAGGCGATGAAGCCTTATATAGATATTGCAGATGATATAAAAGCCAATGCAATGAGTAAATTCGACCAATTGTGATTATTTTTGTAAAACAAGAACAATTTGGGCAAGAGGCTCTTGCCCAAATCCAACCAATTTAACTATATGCAATTAGATAAGCAAAAACAATTCTCCGACATTATCCAGTTGATTAAACAATCTAGGAACGATGCGTTAATAGCTGTAAATACAGAATTGATTAATCTATATTGGAATGTTGGTAAGTATATTAATAAACAATTGACCAATGCTAGTTGGGGAGATAAAACTGTAGATGAGTTAGCATCCTTTATACAAAAAGAGCACCCGGAAATAAAAGGCTTTAATCGGAGAGGTCTTTATCGGATGAAACAGTTTTATGAAACATATAGTACCATGTCATTTGTGACATCGCCGATGACACAAAATCAAATCGCTGAAAATCAGGATGTGAAAATTGTGTCATCGGCGATGACACAATTCGATAATATAAAAGAAACTATTTTAACAAAAGTCAGTTGGACACATCATTTAGCGTTAATCTCCCGAGCAAAATCAGATGAAGAAAGAGAATTCTACTTACAGCTTTGTATTAAAGAAAGATATACGGTAAAGGAATTAGACCGCCAAATAGACAGCAGTACATTTGAACGGGTAATGATAAGTAATACAAATATACCCCAAAAGATAAAGAATGAATATCCTGATATTAGGAATAATCTTAAAGACGACTATGTTTTTGAATTCTTAGGCTTGCCTGACTCTCACGATGAAGGAGATTTGCAAAAAGGGCTAATAAGCAAAATGAAAAATTTCATACTCGAATTGGGAAAAGATTTTTTGTTTATAGGAGATGAATACAGGGTTCAGGTTGGTAATAGCGATTTTTATATTGATTTGCTTTTTTATCATAGGGGGCTACAATGCCTCGTTGCCTTTGAGCTGAAAGCCGAGAAATTTAAACCGGAACATTTAGGACAATTGAATTTCTACTTAGAAGCATTAGACAGAGATGTGAAAAAGGAAAATGAAAATCCGAGCATAGGGATACTATTATGTAAAGGCAAAGATAATGAGGTTGTTGAATATTCTTTAAGCCGCTATTTATCCCCTACAATGGTTTCGGAGTACAAAACACAACTACCCGACAAGAAGCTATTACAAAGGAAATTACATGAACTATTTAAGTAAAATCCCATAATACAATAAGGTATGGAAAAACTTGAAAGACCTTTATCCGTATTGATAGAACTGTTACCTCAATACAGGTTAGTTAACTCTTTATATTGGGACACAATAAATGAGTCTAAATTGAACTTTCATAATCAATGTCTTATCACAGATTTTTATAACGGGTTTAAAGACACCCTTACCTTTGATAAAACAATTCTAAACTTTATCCTTACAACTGATAAAGAAAAACAATTACAGATTATAGAAAGCTTTAGAGTAGAAATAGACAGGAATATTGAAGCATACACCAACAACAATGCTTTCTTTAATAAATTGGACACATCAAATATCTGTGCAGAAAGACCCGATCCGTTCCCACATGAAATTAAAATACAGTTACAAGAAACAAATAGCGTATGGCAAAAACTAAAAGAGCTAAGAGGTAATTTAGAAGCAGAAAGCTGGAAGGGAAACCAAGCAGCTACAGATCGATTATTCAAAGAGGAAGAAGAACTGAATAAACGATACAAAGCAGAACAAAAGAAACTTAATATCCTTTATCAGAAGAAGAAAAAAGCTGATAGTAACACATCCAAGTATGCCGAGAATCTATTCGCCAAGATACACCAATTAAGCACCACCTTTCAGACAATAATCAACAGCTACTTTCCCGTACAACAAGAAACGGTTGAGAGTCCTACTCCTGATATAGAACCAGAAGAAAAGCCGATTACTGAACAGTTGGAAGAAAATAATAAGCCACCGATAACAGTAAAACCCATCATAGAACCCGATATGATTTTCAGGTCGGATGAAATGTATCTCAGATTCCAAAAATTAGAACAAAAGCTAATTGCCGACAAATATTTAGATGAGAATCTGAATTGGATTTCCAAACACGATAATAGGACAGTCGATATAAAAAGCCTTGTTACGTTTCTAGTCGGTTTAGTAGAAAACAGGTATTTCCTTCCAAACAAAGACCCTAAAATCAAAATATTCTTTGAGGCTCGTTACACTGTCAGGATCGGTCAGAACTTTGAGAGAAGCAGACGTACCCCTCTATTGGATCAATACCCTGTTATGTTCTATGATTACAAATTTTAACAAAAGTACTACTTCAACTACGACCAGATTACGGATTCGTATCAGGGATTATTATCGTAAATCACTCATTATCATTTATTGAAAATCGACTTGACTACGATTTCCGACCTACCCTAAAAACTCATATTAACTTCGTGACATCGCATGACGATAGACCGGCCGGCTATCCTATTGCATGAATTTCTAAATTTCAGGTGTTATGAATATTAATGAGTTAAAAGAAAAGCCAATCTGGCAAATGACAGGAGAAGAACTGTTATGCCTGTTAAAAAGTGAAGGAGTAAAAGATGCTCCTGTATCTCCTGTAATTGACACATCCAAAAAGTATGTATATGGGATACCGGGTATCTCTAAACTATTTGGGTGTAGTATTCCCACCGCTTGCCGTATCAAGAAAAGCGGGAAGATAGATAAAGCCATTACACAAATCGGCAGAAAGATTATTGTCGATTCGGAACTGGCTATTGAACTGGCAGGACGCAAGAGCGGAGTACGGAGGTAATGCAACAGTCAAAAGCCAATGAGGCAATCCCTGTTTGCGAATTGTGGCAAAAATCACGTTTGTATGTTACAGATCAGTTTTTGCAACCGCCTGTCGTACTTAGAGTCGATGATTCAATCATCGGTACTCTGGGTAACTTCAGTGCGTCCACAGGGAAAGCCAAGAGCAAAAAGACATTCAATATCTGTGCCATTGTAGCTTCGGCTTTAACAAATGGCACGGTATTGAATTACCGTTCCGATTTCCCCCATGCTAAGCGGAAAGTCCTGTATGTGGATACTGAACAAAGCCCGTTCCACTGTCAAAGGGTATTAAAGCGGATTCTATCATTGGCTGACTTATCGACCGAGAAACAACCTGATGCACTGGAATTCCTGTGCCTAAGAGGCAGCGACCCTAAAACCCGACTATCTATAATCGAATATGCTATTTATAATATCCCTCATCTGGGGTTAGTTATTATAGATGGTATCCGGGATTTGGTCTATGATATTAACAGTCCGAGTGAATCGACAAGCCTTATAACCAAACTGATGCAGTGGACGGATGAACGGCAAATACATATCCATACCGTTCTGCAAGTCACTAAAGACGATATGGACAAGGATATCAGTTCTGTTGCCTCTATGTATATCCGTGACAGGGATTTTGAGCCTTTCGCTTTTCGCATCAACGAAGACAGTTTGCCTGAACTGATAGAAAACGACCAACCGCAGCAACCACTGAACAAGAAAGCATTCGATTATAAGGAAGTATCGGAAGCAAAACACAGAGAAGCATTGGAAGCGGTATTTTCTATCGGAGAAAGTCTTTCCTATGCTTCGCTTATAGACAGGTTGCGGTTATGCTATACGGATGCAGGTTATGCCTTCGGAGTAAGTAAGGCGAAACAACTGAAGCAGTTTCTGACCAATAAGCGTATGGTTACTCAAGGCGAAGATAAACAGTATCGCTACAATCCAAACTTCTATTATTGATCTCAAACACAGGTTTAGGTTAGTTTGGGTATATATATAATAAACCATACTAACCTACTTCCTAGTCCTTTCATCTGGAAACTCTTTGCTGGTGAAAGAAAAAAGAGTATTCAATTATCCTATTATTCACTCAAATACAAAATTATTTATGAACTCAATACAAGCAAAAACAATCAAGATAGTAGATTACCTTTATTCACAGGGAATTGAACCAAAGAAGATACAAGGGAATAACTACTGGTATAGCTCACCCTTACGAAAAGAAGAAACGCCATCTTTTAAAGTGGACTGCCTACTAAATGTCTGGTACGATCACGGATCAGGTAAAGGAGGTAATATCCTAGACCTTGTTATGGCAATACATAACCTACCCAATATATCAGCAGTACTAAGCCATCTAAGTAAGGAAAGCAATTCTTTTTCCTTTCAACAGCAAGATATCTTAAGTAGTTCTGATAAACAAGATCAGAAAGATGCAACTATACAGGTAATAAAGGAAATACCGATTTCACACCCGGCATTGATAGGCTATATCCAATCCCGCCATATTGATTTGGCGGTGGCTCAGCTCTATTGTAAGGAAATACACTACCAAGTACAGGGTAAGAACTATTTCGCCGTAGGATTTCCTAATGACAAAGGAGGATATGAATTGAGCCATAAATCCAATAACGAATCTACTTTCAAAGCCTCAGTATCTCCGAAGCATATAACCACCTACAAAAAAGCCGACACCCATACCGAAGCCTATTTAGTCTTCGAAGGCTTTATGGACTACCTCTCTTACCTGACCATGAAAAATATCCAATACTCAAAAGTAGACGTTGTCGTGTTAAACTCCATATCCAACCTGTCCAAAGCCATCGATTTTATAACATCCCATCAAAAAGTCTATACCTATCTTGACAATGACGAAGCAGGAAAAAACGCAACACAACAGATCAACAGATATAGTAGTACACACAACTGTATACACATAGACAAGTCAACGGACTATGATGCCAACTACAAAGACCTAAACGAGTGGCTCTGTAAAACCAAGCTAAAAGAGAAAGAACAGCAAGTACAAAAAGAAGAGCAGATACGCAAACCCTCCAGAGGTTTCAAGCGGTAATTCCCGTCAGCTACCCCAACGGGCTTTTAAAGAAAAGCCATAGCTCATTAGGGCATTTTCTTAACGCTCCGTTGCACTCTCACTAAAAAAGCCCTCCTGAGTCAAGGGG
>NZ_QICL01000032.1 GCF_003201355.1 Indolivaga alginatilytica | reverse complement strand
CTAAGATACGTAAAATCAAGGTCTTTTCAAAATGAAAAATCACTTATTATCAATAAATTACCTGATTTATTGCTCTTTTTTTGTCATGTACTGAGCAAAAGTAACACTTTTTTGCCTGCTGTTTTTCTTGTTACCTTTTTCGTTGTTGTAAGTTGTTTATGCGAATCAGTATTTGGATTATACAAAACACTTTTTTCCTGCCGCACCCTTATCGGGTTTGTCTTTCATTTTGCCTTGATGCAAAACGAAACAAAAGATCAAGACTGTGCCTTTTGCCCGACCCGATAAGTGCTCCGAAAGCGAAAACAAAAAACTACTTTCGACTTTGATTACTTTTTGTTTTTTGCGCTTTCCTCTCACATCGGGTGCCCCGTGCAACCGCCAAGGTCGGAAGCCTGACGGGCGTAAGCAAAGCCGACGTTTACTTCGGGGGTGAGGCATCCGTTCAACGAAGCAGTCGAAAAGAATAAAATACAAAGAGTCCGACAGGACGGCTTATTTTATTCCGACGGCAAGTTGCTAACGGATCACCACCGTAGTGGTCGGCAAAGACTTTTTGGTTCCTTTTGCGGATTTGGGCAAAAGGAACACAAGCAATCTGTGATTGCGCGTAGTATAAATAACTTAAAAGAGCGTTTATTACAGACAATCCAAATACTGATCAACATAACTAATAACACCTCCTTTTATAGAATATAAGCACCCATATTTAAACAGAGGAATTACTTTTTTACGATAACCGATTGTAGAATCTATAAAATGTTTACTTTTGCAAGTTAAAATCATAAAACATTATCTTCGCTTGTATGGAGATAAATAAAACAAGTATACTAATGATTAAAATTACATTTCCTGATGGTTCTGTGAGGGAATTTCCCAAAGGAACAACTTCGATGCAGATTGCAGAAAGTATTAGCTCAAGATTGGCTCAAGATGTATTAGCATCCAGCGTCAACGGACAAACATGGGATTTAACCCGTCCGATAGAAGAAGATTCTACGGTAAGTCTTTTGAAATGGGATGATACGGAAGGAAAGCACGCATTTTGGCATTCTTCAGCACACTTAATGGCCGAAGCTGTACAGGAATTGTATCCTCATGCTAAATTCGGAATTGGTCCTGCCATTGAGAATGGTTTCTATTACGACATTGATTTTGGAGATACTCCCGTCAAAGATGCAGAGTTTGCTGCTATCGAAAAGAAAATGAAGGATCTTATCGCCCAAAAAGAAGAAATAGTTCGCAAAAGCATTTCTAAGAACGATGCTCTAAGATTATTTGGCGATCGTGACGAAGGCTATAAAGTAGAGCTTATCAACGATTTGGAAGACGGAACTATCACAACATATACACAAGGATCGTTCACTGACTTATGTCGTGGTCCTCACTTACCTAATACTTCTTACATCAAAGCTGTAAAAATACTAAGTGCAGCTGGTGCATATTGGCGTGGTGACGAAAAGAGAAAACAATTGACCCGTCTATATGGAATCACTTTTCCAAAACAAAAAATGCTGGATGAATATCTGGTATTATTGGAGGAAGCTAAAAAACGTGATCATAGAAAAATAGGAAAAGAACTTGAACTGTTTGCATTCTCTGAAAATGTAGGAAAAGGGCTACCTCTTTGGTTACCTCGCGGCACACAGTTACGCCTGCGTTTAGAAGATTTCTTAAAGCAAATACAAAAGAAATTCGATTACCAACAGGTTATGACTCCGCATATCGGAAGCAAACAGCTATATGTAACATCGGGTCATTACGCTAAATACGGAAAAGACTCTTTCCAACCGATAAATACTCCGGAAGAAGGAGAAGAGTTTCTTCTGAAACCGATGAACTGCCCTCACCATTGTGAGATATACAAAGTAGTACCCCGTTCATACAAAGATTTACCTCTTCGCCTAGCTGAATTTGGTACAGTATACCGTTACGAGCAAAGCGGAGAGCTTCATGGCTTGACCCGTGTAAGAGGGTTTACTCAAGACGATGCGCATATTTTCTGTACCCCCGATCAGCTTAAAGCTGAATTTTTGAAAGTGGTGGATATTATCTTTATCATTTTCAAGGCTCTGGATTTTGAGAACTTCGAAGCTCAAATCTCATTGAGAGATCCAAATAATAGAGAAAAATACATCGGGACTGACGAAAACTGGGAAAAAGCAGAACGCGCCATCATAGAAGCTTGCGAAGAAAAAGGTTTACCAGCAAGAGTTGAACTGGGAGAAGCTGCATTCTATGGGCCAAAACTAGACTTCATGGTAAAGGATGCTATCGGCAGACGCTGGCAGCTTGGAACAATACAGGTAGACTACAATCTACCCGAACGTTTCGGACTTGAATACAACGGAGCTGATAACCAAAAGCACTGCCCTGTAATGATTCACCGTGCACCATTCGGTTCTATGGAACGTTTCATTGCTGTACTTATAGAACATACTGCCGGAAAATTCCCTCTTTGGCTTACACCCGATCAGGTAGTGATTTTAGCGATCAGCGAAAAATTCAACGACTATGCACACAGAGTATCTGCATTTTTGAAAAGTAAAGACATTCGTTCGCAAGTTGATGACAGAAACGAAAAAATCGGTAGAAAAATTCGCGATAACGAGTTGAAAAGAATCCCATATTTACTCATTGTTGGAGAGAAAGAAGCAGAGAGTGAAGAAGTTTCAGTAAGAAAACAGGGTGAAGGTGATAAAGGTTCAATGAAATTTACTACCTTTGCCGATCAAATTACTGAAGAGGTTGATAAAATGATGAATGCATGGAATCATTGATTCATTGATTCACTGGTAATTACAAATAATTTTAATTATTTATTGCTACATTTCAAACTATAACTTACTATTGTTGTTATAGTTACCAAAGCAATAAAAAGGTCTTAGACCTTAAATAAACAGATAATCGATAAGATAAAATAAGAAATAAAACAGAAAGGAAATAATCTTTTTTAATGAGGAACAACAGAATAAATAACAACAAAAAAGAAGAACTTCACAGAATTAATGAAAAAATTCGTGTGCCTCAAGTTCGTCTGGTTGGAGAAAACATTGAGCAAGGAGTTTACTCAACACATGAAGCTTTGAAAATAGCCGATGAAAAAGGCTTAGACTTAGTCGAAATCTCTCCAAGTGCAGATCCTCCTGTTTGTCGAATCACTGATTATCAGAAGTTCTTATACCAACAAAAGAAAAAACTGAAAGAGCAAAAAGCAAAAACAGTTAAAGTGGTGGTAAAAGAAATTCGTTTTGGTCCTCAAACTGATGATCATGATTTCAACTTTAAATTAAAACATGCCAAATCTTTTTTGGAAGAAGGTTGTAAAGTAAAAGCTTACGTGTTTTTCAAAGGTCGTTCGATCTTATTTAAAGAACAAGGAGAAGTTTTACTACTACGCTTCGCTACTGAATTAGAAGATTATGCAAAAGTGGATCAACTACCTCAATTAGAAGGTAAGAAAATGATCATCATGCTATCTCCTAAAAAAGTGCAGCCAAAACCAAAGCCTGTAGAAGATAAGCCACATAAGGTGAAAGAGGCAAAGCCTAAAACCGAGGAGCAAGCAACAGCTGAACCCGAGGGAGAAACTCAGACTCAGGATACACCCGCAGCAGAGTAATCTCAAAGAAAAGAGAATAGAGGAAAACACCAGACAATGGTGCTATTTTAAATAATTAAATTAAGTTTAATAAGATGCCAAAAATGAAGACTAATTCCGGTGCCAAAAAAAGGTTCAGCCTTACCGGATCAGGAAAAATCAAAAGAAAACATGCTTTCAAAAGTCACATCCTGACTAAGAAAACTAAAAAACGCAAAAGAAATCTAACTCACTCAGCTACTGTTCACAAGTCTGACGAGAACAATGTTAAGCAAATGCTTAGATTGAAATAATTTCAACGTTTTTTAAAGCAAATTTTCAATTAGGTTTATTAACCGAATGTACGCATCAAAAGAGTTCTTATTATAAAAGGAGAACCGCTAACATTCAAAACATCTTACAATTATGCCAAGATCAGTCAATCATGTTGCCTCGCGCAACCGCAGAAAAAAAGTATTAAAACTAACAAGAGGTTACTACGGTGCCCGCAAAAATGTTTGGACAGTTGCCAAAAATACTTGGGAAAAAGGTCTGACATATGCATTCCGCGACCGTCGTGCTAAAAAACGTAACTTCCGTGCACTTTGGATACAACGTATCAACGCTGCTGCACGTGCAGAAGGAATGTCTTACTCTCGTTTAATGGGTGCTCTTCACAAAGCAGGAATCGAGATTAACCGCAAAGTTCTAGCTGACCTTGCCCTTAATCATCCGGAAGCATTCACAGCTATTGTAAATAAAGTGAAATAAGGCTGGTCTTTTTTCAACTTCTTACATATAAAAAAGCCGAACATTCATTTGTTCGGCTTTTTTATTGTTCAAAATTTATCTATTATGGTAAATAGCAAACTCCATTTTCCATGTTGTTACATTTCGCATCTATTATAGATGAAAAAATAATTAACCCTGATAACACACAAGCACACACAAAAAAGTCTCATTTTACTTTCTTTACTAGGTTATTTACTCTATTTTTGCACTTCGGATCATTGATAAAAAAGATGCACTATTACTTTTATTTATAAGAGTCTAATCAATAACCATTAAATAACTAAAAAACTATTAAATCTTATGAGTTGGTTACTTAATTCTTCTATTGGCCGCAAATTCATCATGGCTTTGTCCGGCTGTGCGTTGATTTTGTTCCTACTATTCCACATGAGCATGAACTTAGTTTTGATCTTTTCGGTCGAAGCCTATGACATGATTTGTGAACTTCTCGGAACAAACTGGTATGCGATTGCAGCTTCTATGGGTTTAGCTGCCTTGTTTATCGTACATATTCTGTATGCAGTTGTACTAACATTGCAGAACAGAAAAGCACGTGGTAGCGACGTATACGCATCATCTAACCTTTCTCCTGTAGAATGGTCCTCTAAAAACATGCTGGTATTAGGGCTGGTAATTGTTGCTTTCCTTGTATTGCACCTTTACGACTTCTGGTACAAAATGCAATTCTCCGAACTTTTCCATTTAGAAGGCGCTGAACCTCACGGATCGGTAATCGCCATCGATTTGTTCAGTAATCCTGTGCACGTGCTTATCTACCTTATCGGTATCACAGCACTTTGGTTTCACCTTGCACATGGTTTCTGGAGTATGTTCCAGTCAGTAGGTATCAACAACAGAATATGGTTACCTCGTTTCAAAGTTATCGGATATGCAGTAGCAACTATCATTTGTGTAGGCTTTGCTATAGTACCGATTTTCTTCCTGGCGAAGCATTTCCTTTGTTCTTCTTGTATGTAAGTAGGTAAAAAAAACGTATTTACATCTAAAAATATAACAGGTTTTAGCTTTTATAATTACCAAAGAAATAAAAAGGTCTGAGACCTTAACCGCTAAAAGAAAAAAAACAGATATGGCTACTATATTAGATCCAAAAAAAGATTCTAAAATTCCTGACGGCCCTTTGGCTGATAAATGGAAAAACTATAAAGACCATCAAAAACTGGTGAATCCTGCTAACAAGCGTCGTCTTGATGTAATTGTTGTAGGTACAGGTTTAGCAGGAGGTTCTGCTGCTGCATCTCTTGGAGAAATGGGATTCAATGTCCTTAACTTCTGTATTCAGGATTCTCCTCGCCGTGCACACTCTATTGCTGCTCAAGGTGGTATTAACGGGGCGAAAAATTATCAAAATGACGGTGACTCCGTTTACCGTTTATTCTACGATACAATCAAAGGTGGTGACTACCGTGCACGTGAGGCAAACGTATATCGTATGGCTGAAGTGTCGAATAACATCATCGACCAATGTGTGGCTCAAGGTGTACCTTTTGCTCGCGAATACGGAGGTCTGCTAGACAACCGCTCATTCGGAGGATCTCAGGTATCACGTACTTTTTACGCTAAAGGACAAACAGGGCAACAACTTTTACTTGGCGCATACTCTTCACTGAGCCGTCAGGTACAAAAAGGTTCTGTAAAACTATACACACGTTACGAAATGCTCGACCTTGTTATCATTGATGGCAAAGCTCGTGGTATTATCGCACGTAACTTAGTAACAGGTAAGATCGAACGTTTCTCGGCTCACGCAGTAGTTGTTGGAACAGGTGGATACGGAAACGCATTCTTCCTTTCTACAAATGCAATGGGATCTAACGGTTCGGCTGCTATCCAATGCTACAAAAAAGGAGCTTATTTTGCGAATCCTTGTTTCGCGCAGATTCACCCGACTTGTATTCCTGTTCACGGAGAATTCCAATCAAAATTAACTTTGATGTCAGAATCTCTTCGTAATGACGGACGTATCTGGGTACCTAAGAAAAAGGAAGATGCTGAAGCTATCAGAGCAGGTAAACTTAAACCTACTCAATTGAAAGAAGAAGATCGTGACTACTATTTGGAAAGACGCTATCCTGCGTTTGGTAACCTTGTACCTCGTGACGTTGCATCTCGTGCTGCTAAAGAAAGATGTGATGCAGGTTTCGGTGTAGGTGGTACCGGTTTAGCTGTGTACCTTGACTTCTCTGACGCTATCAAGCGTTTAGGTAAAGATACTGTAGAAGCTAAATATGGTAATTTGTTCCAAATGTATGACAAGATTGTAGATGACAATCCATACGAAACTCCTATGATGATTTATCCTGCTATCCACTATACTATGGGTGGTGTTTGGGTTGATTATGAATTGATGACTTCAATCCCCGGATGTTTCTTCATCGGAGAAGCTAACTTCTCGGATCACGGAGCTAACCGCCTTGGAGCATCAGCTCTTATGCAAGGTCTCGCTGATGGATATTTCGTATTACCATATACTATTCAAAACTATTTGTCGGATCAGATTACTGTACCTCGTTTCAGCACTGAACTTCCTGAATTCCAACAAGCAGAAGACGATGTAAATAAAAAGATCGCTAAGCTTATGAGTATCAAAGGAACTCGGTCTGTAGATTCTATACATAAGGAACTTGGTCTTATTATGTGGGATTTCGTAGGAATGGGACGTACTAAAGAATCTTTGGAAAAAGCTATTGAGGATATCAAGAAAGTGAAAAAAGAATTCTGGAGCAATGTACGCATACCGGGTGAAGCTAGTACGTTAAATGTTGAATTAGAAAAAGCTCTTCGTGTAGCTGACTTCCTTGAAATTGGCTATTTAATGGCAATTGACGGATTGAGCAGAAACGAATCTTGTGGTGGACACTTCCGTGAAGAGTACCAAACACCGGAAGGTGAAGCTCTTCGCCGTGATGATGAATACGCTTACGTTTCATGTTGGAAGTTTACAGGTGAAGATCAAGAACCTGAGTTAATTAAAGAACCTCTTGACTACGAATTTGTAGTTAGACAACAACGTAACTATAAAGCGTAAAATCAGTTACGAGTTACTAGTTACGAGTTACAAGATAACAAGTTTTGACTAGTAAATTTAGAAAATAATTAGAGATGAATCATCGTGATCTGACCATTTGGCAAAAAGGTATTGTTTTAGTAAAAAAGATTTACGAGCTAACAAGCCAATTTCCACAATCTGAACAATTCGGGTTGATTTCACAAATGAGAAGATCAGCAGTTTCAATCCCCTCAAATATAGCAGAGGGTTGTGGTCGAAATTCGCATAAAGAACTGATACAGTTTTTGTATATAACTTTAGGTTCTGCTTCCGAATTAGAAACACAGGTTATTATATCCGTCGAACTGAGTTTTCTTTCTAAAGAAAATGCTGATTCGGTTCAAAATATAATAAGTGAAATAATTAAGATGGCGTCGTCATTAATAAAATCTCTAAAAGCTCGTATTGAAGTTATTTGATTTATAAATAAAGTTATAGTATTTACTAATAAAAGATTACAGCATACAGTTCTTGTAACTCGTAACTCGTAACTTGTAACTTATATAAAAATGGATAAGACAATAAATATAACATTAAAGGTTTGGCGTCAAAGAGGTCCTAAAGAAAGAGGAGCTTTTGAATCATACAAATTGGACGGAATATCGGTAGACACTTCTTTTCTTGAAATGTTAGACATTCAAAACGAAATACTTATCAATCAAGGACAAGAGCCAATCGTATTCGATCACGATTGTCGCGAAGGAATCTGCGGTATGTGTAGTTTGTATATTAACGGACACCCTCACGGACCAGACGAAGATATCACCACATGTCAATTACACATGCGTAAATTTAAAGATGGCGAAACTATCACAATCGAGCCTTGGCGTTCAGCAGGATTTCCTGTTATCCGCGATTTGATGGTAGATCGTACTGCTTTTGATAAAATTATTCAGGCAGGTGGATATACTTCAATCAATGCAGGTGGCGCACAGGATGCTAATGCAATTCCAATTTCGAAAGAAGATGCAGACGAGGCTATGGACTCAGCATCATGTATCGGTTGCGGAGCTTGTGTGGCAGCTTGTAAAAATGGATCGGCAATGCTATTCCTTTCGGCTAAAGTAAGTCAACTTGCTTTATTACCTCAAGGACGTGTAGAGGCTGCAAAACGTGCAAAATCAATGGTTGCTAAAATGGATGAATTAGGCTTCGGTAACTGTACCAATACAGGTGCTTGTGAAGTGGAATGTCCTAAGAACATTTCAATCAGCAATATCGCTCGTTTGAATCGTGAATTTATCACAGCTAAATTCAAAGATTAATAAATATCTTAAGATATCTCTTATAAAAGCGGCTACTTATTGAGTAGCCGCTTTTATTTGTAGTATATTCGTTACCACAAATAAACTCAATAAAATATTTTGCAAAAAGTCATTGATATACAAGAATATATTAATTCGATTATCTCACTAGAAGATGATCAATGGAAGTTAATATTGGAAGTATTGGAAAGCAAAGTATTAACTAAAGACACTTATCTGCTAAAAGAGGGAGAGGTATCCGATTCTATTGCTTTCATAAGTAGTGGAGCGCTGATTTATTATAAGGATCTGGAAAATGGAGATCAGATGACTACCGATTTTGCCTTTGAAGGCGATTGGGTAACTGATAACTACAGCCGATTGAACAATTGCCCTTCACTAATGAATATCAAAACTATAGAAGAATCTCACTTATACATTCTAAGAAATAAAGACTTAACAAAACTTTATAATAAAATTCCACCATTAGAGAGATTGGGACGGATAGCCATAGAACGTTTCTTTTTAAAAATGGTAGAACATAATATTGATTTGCAAACACTCTCAGCAAAAGAGCGATACCTGAAGTTACTTAAAAATCATCCTGAGATATTTCAACGAATACCTCAATATCATATTGCCAATTATTTAGGCATAGTTGCCAAATCACTGAGTAGAATTCGGGGCGAAATTTTCAATAAAGACTAATTAGGTAACAAATGTGGATTAATTGATCTTCATTCTATTCTGACCTTTGCAGAAACAATAACTGTAAAATTCAGAATAAAAATGAAACTTAATTTATTATCTCTTCTTTTATTTTTCGCACTACCTACCACACTGTTCTCGCAAGATCAATCAACACCAATAACTAAGCCACATAGCTACGACGTAAAACAAGCTTTTGAAATAGAAAGCCTTGTACCTATGTTTTTCACTGGAGGTTATCACTTCGCTGTTGGATATCGATATGGAAAATTCAGAGTACGGGCAAGCGTTATAAACGGCGGAACCTACGACGCAGAAACGGCAGGTATAAATAACAACTCTTCCGAATTCAAGCGTTTTTACAAAACATCACCGGGAATCTTCTTTGGTTATAGTGTATGGAAAAATCTCGAACTTTATGGTTTTGCCGAATTCCACACATTCAGCATAGAACAAAAAAGCACCAAAATAGAAAAAGATATTCATAGTATTGACCTTGGAGGAGGCCTAGGCTATCAATTCTTCATCGGACGGTATTTTTACATACAACCTGCTCTGCATATTTATTGTAGAAAAGATCATAGTTTAAACTTTGAAGGTCGTAAATACAATATTTCGAATATTGACTTCTCTCCTGTCCTTCGTTTGGGTGTAAGGCTTTGGAGTAAATAGAAACCTCTATTTTTAAAAGCAAAGAATAAAATATTATCCAAATAGCTTGTTTATAAAAAAACATTTATATCTTTGTGAAATACACAGTATCAATATATATGTCAAATTGTATTTTACATGTCCTCATTCTTGATATTCTGCTCGTCGGACAGAGTAAATGAGGAAGGTATGTATAACGATAATCGTGTACTAAAATAGCTAAATGTAATCACTAGATATAAACCTTTCTCATTAGATGAGAAAGGTTTTTTTTATCAAAAAACTATCAAGATGGCAATAGAATTAAGAAGTTCTACCAGCACACAAGGCAGAAGAATGGCAGGAGCCAGAGCTCTTTGGAGAGCAAACGGTATGAAAGAGGAACAGTTGGGTAAACCAATCATTGCGGTGGTGAACTCGTTTACTCAGTTCGTACCCGGGCATATGCATTTACATAATATAGGTCAGCAAGTAAAAGCGGAAATCGAAGCATTGGGTTGTTTTGCAGCCGAATTCAATACAATAGCCATTGACGATGGTATTGCAATGGGACACGATGGTATGCTTTACTCACTACCCTCTCGTGATTTGATTGCAGATAGTATCGAATACATGGTAAATGCTCACAAAGCAGATGCTATGGTATGTATAAGCAATTGCGATAAAATTACTCCCGGAATGCTTATGGCAGCCATGCGATTGAATATCCCGACGATATTTGTATCGGGTGGTCCAATGGAAGCCGGAGAATTAGACAACAAACATCTCGACTTGATAGATGCTATGATAAAGGCCGCAGACAGCAATGTTTCGGATAAAGAAGTATCAGCTATCGAACGAGCAGCCTGTCCAACGTGCGGATCGTGCTCAGGAATGTTTACTGCAAATTCGATGAACTGCCTAAACGAAGCCATAGGATTAGCACTACCCGGAAACGGAACTATTCTTGCTACCCATGCAAACAGATTGAAACTGTTTCAGGATGCAGCCAAAAAGATTGTTGAAAGCACTTACAAATATTATCGTGATGGCGATGATACTGTACTTCCTCGCACAATAGCTACAAAACAGGCCTTCCTTAATTCAATGACATTGGATATAGCCATGGGAGGTTCTACTAATACAATACTTCACTTACTGGCAATAGCTCACGAAGCTGAAGTAGACTTCACAATGACCGATATAGACCAACTTTCGAGAAAGACTCCATGTCTTTGTAAAGTAGCACCCAACACCGACAAATATCACATACAGGATGTAAACAGAGCCGGAGGTATTATGGGCATTATGGGAGAATTGGCAAAAGCCGGTTTAATAGACACTTCTCTACCTCGCGTAGATGGTCTTACTCTTCAACAAGCCATTGAAAAATACGATATAACATCGGCAAACCCAACGGCAGAGGCTCTTGAGCTCTACAAATCAGCTCCCGGAAACAAACCCAATTTAGTAATGGGGTCGCAAACAAACATGTATAAAGAAGTTGATAGCGACAGGGCAAACGGATGTATCCGTGATTATGAGCATGCATATACTAAAGACGGCGGCTTGGCTATTCTGAAAGGAAACATCGCTTTAGATGGTTGTGTGGTTAAAACCGCAGGTGTTGACGAAAGCATATTCAAATTTTCGGGTACTGCCAAAGTATTCCATTCTCAGGATGATGCTTGTGATGGTATTTTAAGAGACAAAGTTAAAGCAGGAGACGTAGTTGTTATCACATACGAAGGCCCAAAAGGAGGTCCCGGCATGCAAGAGATGCTCTATCCTACTTCATATATAAAATCAAAACATTTAGGAAAAGAATGTGCTTTGATTACCGATGGTCGTTTTTCAGGAGGTACTTCAGGGCTTTCGATAGGCCACGTATCACCCGAAGCAGCAGCAGGCGGAGCAATTGGTCTGATAAAAGACGGTGATATTATAGAAATAGATATCCCTAACCGATCTATCAATGTAAAAGTATCGGATGATGAATTAGAAAAACGCCGCCAAGAAGAACTTGCCAAGGGAAATGAAGCGTTCAGACCTAACCGCGTAAGAAATGTATCTAAAGCTTTAAGAGCATACGCAAGTATGGTAAGCTCTGCTGATTTAGGTGCAGTTAGACTGATAGACTAAAACGAGGTAAGACCTATGATTGAAATAGCACTTTGTCCGGACAATAACTATATCATGCCTTGTGGTATCACAATAATATCGTTACTGGAAAATAAGAAGGATACAGAGATAAGAATTCATATAATCGGCTCCGATTTAGGTGAAGATAATAAAAGCACCCTCAAAGGAATTGCTGAAAAATATGAAACCGAAATCTTATTCTATGATATTGAAAACAAATATCTGGACAAATTTGATATTATACAAGATGAACTGGAATACATAACAGCATCGACTTATAGCAGGCTGTTTTTACACAATATTCTATCTGATCAGATTGAAAAGGTAATATATCTGGATTGCGATTTGATGGTATTGGGCACCCTTTCAGAAATGTGGAATATCGATATAGAAGGGTACTCCGTAGGTGGTGTTGTAGATTTCCCGGCCTTCATGCCTCGCACCTATGAAGAATTAAAATATTCAGATCAGTATTCTTACATTAATGCAGGAGTACTGCTTATAAATCTAAAATATTGGAGAGATAATAACATATTGAATCGTTGCTTTGAATATGCCCAGACAAATCACGAGAATTTGCGGTTTAAAGATCAGGATATTATAAATGGAGTGTTACACGACTCTGCTTTATTGCTTCCTCTTCGGTACAATGCACATCTTCATGTCTTCGTCAAAAGCACTGATTTTGGTAAATATGAAGAACAACGAGCAGATGCTCTAAAATATCCGGTAATTATCCATTTTACCAGTTCGATGAAACCTTGGCTTAGGGAGTCGATACATCCGATGACAAAAAAATACCGTAAGTACAAAGCCATTTCTCCTTGGAAAAACACTCCTATAAAATGGGGGGATATGCCGTTAAGGAAAAAAATAAGACATTACAAAAGAGCTGTTCTGTACAGTCTTGGTATAAGAAAGAGAAATATAGCAATAAAATAACAACAGAGATATGAATAACGAAATTACAGGAAGTGAGGCTCTTATACGATCATTGATAAATGAAGGCGTAGACACTATCTTCGGATATCCCGGAGGAGCTATTATGCCCGTATTTGATGCTATATATGATTATAAAGATAAGGTAAGCCACATATTGGTTCGTCACGAACAAGGTGCAACCCATGCTGCCCAAGGTTATGCACGTACATCGGGAAAAGTTGGAGTAGCATTTGTTACCTCAGGACCCGGTGCAACAAATGCCATAACAGGTATAACCGATGCTATGATGGATAGTACTCCTATGGTGGTTATTGCAGGACAGGTAGCTTCTACCTTACTGGGTAGTGATGCTTTTCAGGAAGCCGATGTTGTAGGTATTTCGCAGCCTGTAACCAAATGGGCCCACCAGATAAGGTGTGCGGAAGATATCCCTGCAGCAGTAGCACGAGCGTTTTATATTGCATCGTCGGGTCGCCCGGGTCCCGTATTGTTGGATATAACTAAAGATGCCCAATTCGGAAAAATAAAATATGAATATAAAAAAGCAACTTTTATAAGAAGCTATATTCCAAAACCGGAAATAGATCCTGAAGAAATAAAAGCTGCCGCTGAATTAATCAGCAAAGCTAAAAAACCTCTGGCATTAGTAGGACAAGGTGTAATACTCGGATCTGCCGAAGAGGAGCTTAAAGTTTTTCTGGAGAAATCGGGCATTCCTACAGCTCTTACCGTACTGGGACTATCTGCTATTCCAACAGATCATCCTCTTAATGTGGGAATGTTGGGAATGCATGGAAATATCGGGCCCAATCTAAAGACAAACGAATGTGATGTACTTATAGCTATCGGGATGCGTTTCGACGACCGCGTAACAGGCGATCTAAAAACATATGCTAAGCAAGCAAAAGTAATTCATTTCGATATAGATCCTGCTGAGATTGACAAAAATGTAAAAACAACAGTTCGTGTATTGGGTGATGTAAAAGACACTCTTGCAGAAGTGACTAAATTGATGGACACTACAACTCACTCCGAATGGTTAGCTGAATTCAAACCTTGCTCAGACAGAGAATACAATGTAGTTATCCAAGAAGAACTATTCCCCACTTCGGGAAGTTTGAAAATGGGTGAAGTAATTCACAAAGTATCTGAAGCGACTAATAACGATGCGGTACTGGTAACAGATGTAGGTCAGCACCAAATGATGGCTGTTCGTTACTTTAAGTATAAACAATCGCGCAGTGTTGTTACATCGGGCGGTCTTGGTACTATGGGATTCGGTCTACCGGCAGCCATTGGGGCCAAAATGGGTGCCCCTAACCGCACGGTATGCTTATTTGCAGGTGATGGAGGTATCCAAATGACTATACAGGAATTAGGTACAATCATGCAATATGATGTGGATGTAAAGATTATCATACTGAACAACCATTTTCTGGGCATGGTACGCCAATGGCAGGAATTATTCTTTAGCGAAAGATATTCCGAAACTACGATGAAGAATCCTGACTTTTGTATGATTGCCAATGCCTACAATATTAAATCAAGAATTGTGGACAAACGCGAGGAGCTGGATGATGCTATTGCCGAAATGATAAATCATAAAGGTTCTTACCTTTTAGATGTACAGGTAGAAGCAAAAGGAATGGTTTACCCGATGATTCCTTCCGGAACTTGTGTGACAAACATATTATTAGGAAACGAATAATAGAATGACTGTAGAATCACAATTCAATTCGATTGCCCGGCTTTATGACAGACAGAGACCGTCTCTGATCCCATGTTTTTCCGATTTTTATGGAGTAGCAATTGATAATCTCAATGTATCGACACCTTCTCCCGAAATTCTGGATTTAGGTGCCGGCACCGGATTATTCTCTCAGTTTGTTCTACAAAAGTTTCCTGATGCAAAAATCACTCTCGTTGATATATCTGAAAAGATGCTGGATATTGCTCGTAAAAGATTTTCATCAAACGAAAATATAAGTATAATCCAAGCGGATTTTACTACTTTTAAGGGCGAAAAACAATATGATGCTGTAATCTCTTCATTAGCCATCCATCATCTGGAGGATAATGCTAAAGTCGAATTATATAATACTATTTTCAAACTTCTGAAACCAAATTGTATATTTATCAATGCCGAACAAGTTGCAGGAGAAAGTGATTATTTCAGTCGCTTATACGACAAGGAATGGCGCGAAAAAGTAGAAACCAGTGATTTAACCAGAGACGAAATAGATGCATCTTACGAAAGGATAAAGCTTGATAAAAGGACTCCTGTTTCAACTCAATTACAATGGTTAAGGAATGCAGGTTTTAAAGAAGTCGATTGTTTGTATAAATACTATGACTTTGCAGTTCTTTATTGTCAGAAATAACAATTAAAGATTATATATATTCAGATGGATAATAAAAAGGTCTTAGAGCTTAAATTTTAATTAATTTGAAATTATGGAAGATAAAACATTATATACCGTTACAATATTTTCAGAAAACACAGTAGGTCTGTTAAGTCAGGTAACCAGTGTTTTTACCCGTCGCCAATTAAATATCGAGACACTTTCGGTATCTCCATCAGCAATAAAAGGCATTCATAAATTTACAATTACAGTATATTCCAACAGAGAAGATATTGTAAAGGTTGTGAGGCAAATAGACAAACGTGTAGACGTTCTCAAATCATATTTCAATACCGACGATGAGCTTATACATCAGGAAATTGCTTTGTATAAACTTTCTACACCCGAATTTATAAAAATAGGATCTGCGGAAGCTCTCATACGTAGATTTCATGCTCAGATTTTGGAGATCAACGAGAATTGTGTTGTTATCCAAAAAACAGGACATTATGCAGAAACCCAAGCTTTGTTTGAAGAGTTAAGCGAACTGATCGGTGTCCTTCAATTCATCCGTTCAGGACGGGTTGCTATCACCAAATCCAAAATTGAACGGTTAAGCGATATGTTACAAGAACGTGAGAGAAAGAATTCATCGCTTTGAAGTTTAATAAGCAAATGACATCCAAAGAAGGAATATATACATATACAATTGATGCTTACCTGAGTGACTTCAGAGGGAAAGCAACATTGCCAATGTTGGGCGGATTTATGCTCCAAGCTGCAACACGCCATGCTGAGGAACGAAATTTCGGATACTCTTTTATGAGTAGCCAACAGCGGGCATGGGTATTGATGCGTATGTCTATTGAATTATCCGAATATCCGAACAATGACACATCTATAAAATTGCACACATGGGTATCGGACATCAATAAATTATTCTCTGAAAGATGTTTCGCCTTCGAAGATCAGGACGGTAATTATATTGGTTATGCCCGATCTATGTGGGCGTCGATTGACCTTGAGACAAGACATCCAACCAATATTTTGGATTTGGAAAGAATGACGGAGCTAAAATCGGATAAAGTTTGTCCTATTCCGGGTGCAGTCAAAATACCATTCCTAAAAGATGGAGAGTCCGCAGCATCCTTTACAGTGAAGTACAGCGACATTGACATAAATAAACACCTGAATAGTATGAAGTACATAGAGCACTTCATAGATATATTCCCTATCGAAATGTTTCAGGAAAAAGAAATAAAGACCTTCGAGATGAATTATCTTGCAGAGGGACAATATGGAACTACTCTCGATATTCTAAAAAAAGAAACAGAGCTTGATACTTCGGTTCTGGAGATGAAGCATAACGATAAAACTATTTGTTTAGCAAGAGTCACATGGCAATAAGATTGCAAACCTTTATATATCAGATTAATTAATAATACTATTTACATATATAACAAAAAAAAGAAAATGGCAGAAATGAATTTTGGAGGAGTAGTAGAGCAAGTTGCTACTCGTGAAGAATTTCCTTTGGAAAAAGCAAGAGAAGTATTAAAAAACGAAACAATCGCTGTAATCGGTTATGGAGTTCAAGGTCCCGGTCAAGCACTTAATCTTCGTGACAATGGTTTCAATGTAATCATCGGTCAACGCAAAGGTGGTAAAACTTGGGAAAAAGCTATCGCTGATGGTTGGGTACCGGGTGAAACTCTTTTCGATATCGAAGAAGCAGCTGAAAAAGGAACTATCATTCAATATCTTTTATCAGATGCAGCTCAAATAGAAGTATGGCCTCGCCTTAAACCTTATTTGACAGCAGGTAAAGCATTATATTTCTCTCACGGATTTGGTATTACATACAAAGAACGTACAAATATCATTCCTCCGGCAGATGTTGATGTAATCCTTGTTGCTCCTAAAGGTTCGGGAACAAGTCTTCGCCGCATGTTCTTAGAAGGACGTGGATTGAATTCCAGTTATGCTATCTTCCAAGATGCTACAGGACGTGCTAAAGAACGTGTAATCGCTCTTGGTATTGGTGTAGGTTCCGGATATTTATTTGAAACAGATTTCAAACGTGAGGTATATTCTGACCTTACAGGTGAACGTGGTACTTTAATGGGTGCTATTCAAGGTATTCTTTTGGCTCAGTACGAAGTTCTTCGTGAGAATGGACATACTCCATCAGAAGCATTCAACGAAACTGTAGAAGAGCTTACACAATCCTTAATGCCTCTTTTCGCAGAGAAGGGTATGGACTGGATGTATGCAAACTGTTCAACTACTGCTCAACGTGGAGCTTTAGACTGGATGGGACCTTTCCACGATGCAACTAAACCTGTATTTGCAAAATTATATGCTGAAGTAGCATGTGGAAATGAAGCTCAACGCTCTATCGACACAAACTCAAAACCAGATTACCGTGAAGGTCTTGAAAAAGAACTTGAAGCTCTTCGTGAAAGCGAAATGTGGCGTACCGGTGCTGTTGTTAGAAAACTAAGACCAGAAAATAACTAATCACCAATTAGTCTTATTATACTGAAAACCTGCATATACCATGCAGGTTTTCTTTTTTACTTAATTTTTGATGACGCTTTTTTTGGCCAAGACTTGCATATATAAACAAAAAGCAGTAATATTGCATCCGATTTAGAGACTACGTCTCAATCAGGTCCTATAGCTCAGTTGGTTAGAGCATCTGACTCATAATCAGGGGGTCCCTGGTTCAAGCCCAGGTGGGACCACTTAAAAATCAAGCAGTTAAGCACATTTCGCTTAACTGTTTTTTTATTTGCACCATAAATTTGCACCACAGGTGTTTTGAAGATAAAGTACAAAAAAATACTGTTTCAAAAAAGGTAGTGCTCCAGTATATCCGACACTGGATACTATTTTTAAATAAGAACGTTATATATATAAGTAGCGTTTTTATTTCATGTCCCACGTGTTCGCACAATATGTTACTATAACAAGAAAGCAACTGTATACCCACCTGCTCGGATTAGATGTCCTAGTATACCCGAGAAGCGAACAAGGCAGAGCCACGCCATACAACAGAATACTGCACAGATCTCCTCATTCCTCTAAAAATTTACAAGTTTCGTAATTTAACGCTGATGTATATTGAAAACAAGGTAACAATTAAAGCACCTCAGCTTTGGTAGTATTCAATATAATTTATCAAAAACTATTGAAATGAATTTCAATATTCCGCTCCCTCCAGTTGAATATTCAAGATAAAATAGTTACAAAAATTGAAATTTTAAAAATAAAAGATAAGAAAACGAAAAAAGATATTGGTAAACCATCTAAATTCATTCAAAGAAGAATATAAGTAAAAACACCTGCATCATATAGTAAATGACAGGTGTTTTCATTTGTTGAAAAAAGTCAATATTCTTATTTTGATTTGTTTCTTATGGTATTAAATATATTTGCTTTTGAAGCTAAAACTTCTTTTATAGTTATTGCTTTTCCCTTAGATTCTTCACTATATTTCGCAACTAATTCGCTAAAAAAGTTGTTATCATCAAGATATTCAAAAGCTGAAATTGTCACATTTCCAAAAAAATCACTTCCTTCCAAAACTAAGCCCAATAAGCCTTGAAAATAACCAGGACCTCTATTAATGGGGATTTCAGGTGTAAACCATACAGATATATCCGTATGGTTTTTAATTGTTGCATTTTTACATATATATCCATTAATTTCTTTTGTCTGGTCTGTAATAATCCACTCCATTGCTTTTATATCTCCACTAAATAACTGCGTAGAATTCATGATGGTTTCTTTGCCAGTCATTATACCTGAATGATCCGTATAAACAAACTCAATGTTGCCAATAGGCATTACTTTTTTCTCCACATGTATAGAATCTATCTTATAAACAGATTCATGTGTTTTAGTATTAATATATAATGAATAGAAGAATTTATACTTTAAAATTCTATTAACAGCATCTTGATACTCATTTGGTGACGGAATCTGCTCTTTTAAAAGAGATAAAATATTAGGAGACAATGAATTTGAAATATAAGATACTTTCATTATATCTTTTTTCTCTGACTGGGCACTAGCTTCGCCACCTAATAAAAATACAAGAAGAATCAGATAAGAATAAATAATTGTTTTCATTTTGTTTGATGTTAATTAATAATTATATTTTATTTTAAAGATTAAATAGTTTATAGCTTGATTTGAAACCGTCGTCTGATTTATTCCGTTCAGAATGGAAAATTTTGTGTTATATGCTTTGTTATTAAAGATAGAGAAGAATTGATCTACATTTTCTCCTTCAATTAAAAATGTTGCTTTTTTTAATTTATAAGATATATTCAAATTAATGTTTTGCCTGTTATATGTTTTACCAATTATATAATCATTAAAGAGAATGTATGTGACCTCAGACCTGATTTTTCCATAATCTAGTTTTATAGTAAAGCGGCTTTTGAAATATTTCGCATTGAAACTATCAGATCCCACCCTATTTATCGATGATGTGAGATCCAACGAAGTTTCAAAATTTATGATCTTGTCAGTTATGCTTTCAAATTTCATGAACCCATTCACTTGATTATTCGTAATATTATATAATGTTTCAGCAAAATAAATTGGAGCACTGTTCCATCTGTAGCTAAGTCCTAAATCTGTTTTGATAGGATATCTTCCATATTTAAATATAAGCCTGGAAGCTTCTCCTGATATTTTATATTCTTCGGTCTTGGGTATAGCTGATAAGATAAATTTGCGAATACCATATTGGTCTATATCGAGAAAGACCTCAGTTAATTGATCCTTATATCTTTGATGGCTAATTGAGATACCATATCTTTTACCCATAAAAAAATTATTATAAACATAACCTATCTCTTCTCTTTGTTTTACATAAGATTTAACGGGATATTTCTCATTGCCCAATATCAAGTTATTATTATTGAGATACTCTATTCCACTTTCAACAGGGTTTAAGTTCTGTGAAGAATATAATGAAATATTCAATCTATTCAATCTGTTTTCATAATTGAAATTTAAGTTGTACGGTATAAAATAGATGTCATTTTTTAATTTACCGAAGCTGACAGATTGCTTTTCAGCACCTAAAATCAATTTGTAATTGATCTTATTCATCACCTTTTGACCTGATATAATAATATTTAAATTAAGTTTAGAGGAATTTCTTTGATTATCAATATGAGGTATCTGATCTAAAAGAGATTCATTGGATAACATGGCAATTCCTTCTAAATAGATATTTACAGCATTATTTTTTTTGTATTGAATTGAATTATTTGTGTTTATATATTTTTTTTCATATTTAAAACTTTGAATATATATATCTGAAGAGTCGTTGACTTCAGTTATTGAATTTTTAAGTTTTGTTTTTTCATAGTAAGAATCAGCACCAAGAAATAGGAAAAGGTGTGAGTTTATTTTATTTGAATAAATTATCTTGTTGAATAAATTATAGCTGTCATTGATATCCTTTGAATAAGTTTCAATAGTAGTCGGTATTAATTGAGTATCCTTTATTGTGTTTACAACATGAGAAGATGTTGTTGGCTTTAAAATGATCAAATTGGAAGCATAACTTAGAATCTGATTCTTCTTTAGGAGATAATCAATCGTGATATCAGAAAAAAATGAATTCGATTCATAAGAAATATCTTGATCTTTTATCAAAAGACTTTCGCCATTTTCATCTGTATTTTTAGAGAAGATATCATTCTCTCTATTATTCTTAAAGTAGTAAAAAAGTCCATTTATTTTTATTTTGTCTGTTTGCTTTCTTATTGTCAGATTGGTTGTTGAAATCATATCCTTTTTCCGGTCTTCCATGCGGAATAATTCATTTATAGATTCTATTTGGAATGTAGAAAAAGGTTGTTTGTTACTAAATAAATTTTGGATTTCTCTTAGCTCGATTGTTGGTCTTCCAATATTATTATTACTATTGATTAAGAAGAGATTATATAAGGACGAAATTTTTAATGCAGAGCCTTGCAAGTCGAACTTATCTTTAAATCCATAGCCAGCAATTAACGACCCGGTAATTACATTTTTAAATTCTTCTTTTGAATTAATATTCAATACCGTTTCCTCAGGTTCATCATCATCTAAGGAGAATGAATTCCGATAATTATTTACAACTTGTAGCTGAGAAATCATTCTGTTTTCTATTTTACTCAGAGCAATACTGTTTTGATAGGTGAAAAAGTCTTTACCATTTACTAATATTCTGTCAATACTCTTCCCTTTATATAATATTGATCCATCATCACCTACATTAAAATTTGGGTTTTTTTTAAGAATGGCTTCAAGATTATCATCTTCTTTTAATTTATATTTGTTTAGGTCAAAACTGACAGTATCAGGTTCAATATTTTCAGGTTTTATGATAATTTCGGGTAGTTGAAGACTTTCTTCTAAGGAAAAATCTTTATTTATAATACCATCTTTTATGATAAAATCAGAAATATCAACCACTACCCGTTTAAAACCAATATGAGTGACACTTAACTCTAAATTAGATGAATTAGGGAATGAAAGACTATAAAACCCATTTGCTTGGCTAAAGGTATAAGCTATAATTGTTTGATTTTTGTCAGAAATAATAATATTGGCATCTTGGCATCCTATAGAATAAGCATCGAGAATAATACCGCTTATTGTTATATTCTGAGAAAAAACACTTGTTTTAAAAGGGTTTATTAATAGTAGTAGTATAATGAATATCCGGTAATTCATTTTCTCTTTCTTAATACTATTTTTCTTAACAAATATGTGGTTATCAGATAAAAGATTATAATTAGAATAATCATTAGTGGGATTATCCAATAACCTAATAAATCAGTGGCTTGCGCATTAATCTTCGAGAAAAAACCTAGTCCGATTATCTGCCCTTCTTCAACAAAGAAACCGGTTTTTTGAGGATAGAAGATCTTTGCAATAATAACTATTCCAAATCCTAAAGTGAATAAATAAAGGATTGAAAGTAAAAAGTATTGTCCTCCAGTCTTAAATATCCCAAAAATTGCTTTTAGAATTTCTACCAAATTATACTTTTTGATGGCATGAGTTAATCTTTTCTCTGCAATTAAGGGTGCTAAGTACGACTCGGGGCTACCCAGCTTATCCAAAACAGTCTTGATTCTCTCTTCTTCCGAAATTATTATTGAAGTATCTGCATGCAAAGATTCAAAGATATGTGAATCCAGTTCTTTCATTAATTCCAATGCATCTTCATCAGGTAAAACTGAGATTATTCTTTTTACTTTTTCAATATATGATGCATAATTGATGTAGGATTGCTCTGATGTAAAATTGCTTTTGTTCATAATCTTCTTTATTAATTTTATATTTTGAAAGTTGCGTTTATTTTATTCCAATGTTGCTTTAATAAGTCCAGAGTATTCTGTCCTTCTGCTGTCAGGGAATAATATTTTCGAGGGATTCCTGTTTTTTGTTCTACCCATTTGTATTCGATCAAACCTTCTGTATGGAGTCTGTTCAGTATTGGATAAATTGTTCCTTCAGATATATCAAATCCTGTGTGATCTTTAATCATCACAATTAACAAGTAGCCATAACAATCTTTCCCTATAAGTAAATCTAAAATGATTAAGGGTAGAACGCATTTTTTGAATTGGACAATCCAATTAGAGATATAATCTTTTTCCATAATCTTATTTTTTTACAAATATAGCAAATACATTGTAATACGATGTATTTTATCAAATTAAAATTAACAGTATGCTGTTTTTTTAATTTAAAATGTATTTATTTGAATGTCTTAAATTAATAACACTTACAAAATGAAAAAAATTATGGTTTCAAATCGCGTGCAGAACTTTGCAAAATTTACCCAAGGAGATTCTAAATTAGTATTTTCACCCCTCACAGAGGAAGTACAAAACTTCACGTCTGAAACAGCTTGCTCTGATTGTGATGATATTGGAGCATTCATCAGCAAAGATCATGGTCTTCTTGTTTGGTGGTAAGCAAATTAAGAGTGTTTCATCTAGAGAATATTTTAGCTTTAACTTCTAATATTCAAAAGTTAGCATTCTTAAATTTAACAACAATAAGTGGAAAAGGTATTTTCCACTTATTGTTTATTAATCTTATATGATTATTATAACTATGAATATAATTGAAAGTCAGCGATTGGCATTAAAATGGATTTATGAAAGTTTAAAGTATTTTAGTCCGTTAGATAATGGTGCTATTAATGACCCCAATACTAACAAGATGTTTAATGAGTTGCATTTGTTCTTATTTTTAGCATATCGCAATAGGAGGCACTTTACAATAGAGAATTTTGAGATTGTTGAATTAATTAGCCAATTTACAGAACCAATCTTATTGAATCCTCGATATTATGAGCAAATACAAATAGATCCCCACTGTTTTAGAATAAATGGAAGTTCTATTATATTTTACCTTAACTATAAGAATAATCGAAAATTAGAATCTATTATAAAGAGAACTTATAAAACAGCTCGGGATATAACGCCTGAGATAATTCCTTTTAGAAAGATGGACTTAGAATATAATTTATATTTGGCATCGTCCTATCTTAATAAAGATGGAAAAGACTATGCTAAAATGCAAAATATATCGAAAACATCCATATTAGCTTCAAAATTCGATTTGATAAATTTTAGTATTAGTGAAGAATATGCGTTGACTCATTCTTTATTTTACTTAAGTGATTTTGGAGAGCGGCCTATATTTACAGATAATAATGATGAAATTGAGCATAGCCTACTAACACTTACCCTAAAGAATATATTAGCAAATGATATGGATCTACTGGGAGAGTATATTATAAACTTATGCAATTTAAATATAAATAATGAAGTTTGTGACATTGCCAGTAAAACCTTATTTAAAAGCCAAAGGAAAGATGGTTCTTTTCCTGCACCAAAAAGAAGTAAAAGGCTACAGCATGGTATAAACCATAGAGTAAATCAAAAGGATTATGTAAATCAAAATTACCATGTTACATTGGTTGCTCTGATAGCAACAGTATTTCTAATAAAATCAAAAAATGGAGACGGACAAAATATTAAATAATTATCACAAATGGTTGTCGACCATTATAACCGAATATCAATTGAGTATTTTAGATAGACTTATAATATATAATTCAGTAAAATCATTCAGCTATTCCGACCAAATAATTGGCGAGGACTTTCTTGCCGAGACCGAAAAAATTGTAGATAATCTTGTTTTTGAAGAGTTGAATCAAATACCAAAGTTTCATATATTATTATATATGATGCTTAATAACAATAATAGCCCGACCAGTCTTTTTATAAAAGAATGGTTACTATATTTAAAAAGTGATATTGGCGAAGAAAGGTATGATTTCCCTTATTGCTTTTTATCTTACAAGGTGAAGAACATTGATCTAATTTCAAGTTTTAAGAATTACGATTTACTAAAATCAAATATCGAAACCTACACATCCTTAATCAACATAGGAACAGATTTTGGTAAAAATAAAGAATTTACATTTTCAGAAAAGTATAATACGAATCTATTAGAGGCACTTATGCTTCAGTTGTACAAAAAAGAGTATAACCTACTATTAGGAAATTTAGTATTTCGATCATTAATATATCTTGGACAAAACTCTAATAATACGGTTGTATCATGTGCAAACTATATAGGCCTTCAACAAAATATAAATGGATATTTTGGAAACTATCTTAAAGATCAGTTTTCAAAAGATGAAATAACTGCCATATTAAATATAAGTTTTGATTGTATCTTGACTATCCTTGAGTTTCAGGATGAATCCCTAAGAATAAACAATAAGATCAAAAACACTTTTTTTTAATATTATGGATAGTTTAATTATCGCTGCATTTATAATATCTATTCTTTATTTAACTATTTCAAGAAACATATGCTCATATAACTCAAATAAAGACCTTCAATTTCGAACAGATATAGCTAAGTATATATATTTAAATATAGTATTACTCATCCCTTTTCTCAATAGAGAAGTTAATTACGTCTATGGCTTCGTTATCTGCTTTTTGTTCTTTACGATTTTAAGTATAATTCCTTTAATTATAAATATTAATAATCGAAGCCAAACCAATAAAATTCGTTTAACGAAATTATTATTAGATATAACACTTAAATCAATAGGGCTATCATTTAGTCTGTTTTTAATAGAAAAAATAAGTGCAGAGTATACCTTATTGCTATTCGCAATCCTGTATATTATAGTAGATGTTTATTCGAAAATTAAAAAAAACAGAAAAAATGAATTAAAGAAATATAATAATATATATCCTCTACCAGAACCTTTAAAAAGTCAAATAGAAAATCATTTATCACCTCACATGTTGATGGAAGGGGTAATTTCATACTATGACAATGAGTTAATAAATGCACACCTTTTAGCGGGGAAAAATGGTAAAAACAACATAATAGTTACTAGTAAAGCAATAAACACATTAAATACAGAAGAAATAATAGCAATTATAGGGCATGAAATAGGGCATGAAATAGGTAAACATAGCATGATTTACTTAATAAAAATGCTGAGTAATTTACTCTTGCTTTTATTTATGTACCTGGTTGTCAAATTTTGTATATTAAATAGTATTAATCTGTTTTTAGGATTTGTCTTTATTGTGTTGTCTATTGATTTTCTTATGCTATTTTTCAAGTTTTTATACAATACAATTTTAAGACAACAAGAGTATTTAGCTGATAAATATTCTTCCTTAACATTTTCGAGTACAGACCTTATAAATGCTTTAAGAAAAATAGAATTAGTAAATGATCCAATTTCTCAAACTAAATTAGGGTATTATATTAATTCTCCCCATCCTTTTAATAAATACAGAATAAAAAAAATCAAATCTTATCATGAGTTTATTCAAAACAATTAAAAATAGTAACATTTTTGCTCTTAAAGATGCTTATTCTCCTTTTAAACGTTATTTTATTTTAGGAGTCGTATTTATATTACTTACAAGCTTAACACAGGTTTCTTTGCCTTATCTGTTTGGTCAATTGATAGATGGAGCGACAAAAAACACGACGGGTATTTTTTCTAATTTAAAATACATATCTTTCGCTATCTTCTTAGCATTTCTTCTGAATAGTATCTTTAAACTGATAAAGAATTATCTTTTTTTTATTTTCGCAGAGAAAACTACTTTCAGAATTATGAATCAGGTATTTTCAAAATTAATTCGTCAACCACTAAAGTTTTATGATACAAATTTAGTCGGGGATCTATTTAGTCGAATTAATACAGATATAGCATTGATAAAGAGTATATTTTCTGAACAAATTGCATCGGTTATTTATCAGCCTTTTATTATTATATTTTGTTTTGTAAATTTATTTT
Organism: Indolivaga alginatilytica; assembly: GCF_003201355.1. Lineage (GTDB taxonomy): Bacteria > Bacteroidota > Bacteroidia > Bacteroidales > Dysgonomonadaceae > Dysgonomonas_A > Dysgonomonas_A alginatilytica. The sequence continues at coordinate 21,214 of NZ_QICL01000032.1, read as the reverse complement.
CGATCAATTACAAATTAACTTTTTTACTTATTCTTGTTTTTCCTCCTGCTGTATACTTTTCACTTAAACTAGCCATGAAGGTGAGAAAACTGTCAAGAGAAACTCTTAATTATTATTCGTCTGCCAATGTAATTCTTCAAGAATCTTTACAGTTAGTGAGAACAATCAAGACATTTAATAATGAACATATAGAAGAAGAAAAATACTCCAAAGCACTTGATAATATTTTAAGAAAATCAATATCTACATCAATAGCCAAAATTGCAATTGAAGGTGTTGCTTCATTTGTTTTGCTATTAGGGATAATAATAATAATTTGGTACGCAAGTGAACTAGTCGCAACTGCTACCATAACAACAGGTAAATTAATCGAATTCATTGTTAATGCTGTTTTTATAGGAAGTGCTTATTCAGCTATATCTATTGCTTTTGGCACAATACAGAAATCTATAGGAGCTACAGAACGCATCAATATATTATTAAATGAACCTGCCGAAGATATAACACAAGTAGCTATCGGTGATGAGTTGGCAGATTTTAACGGTAGTCTAAAATTTAATGATGTTTGTTTTAATTATCCTTCCAGAGAATCTACAGTGGTACTGGATGGCTTGAATTTAGAAATAAGAAGAGGAGATAAAATAGGAATTATAGGGGAAAGCGGTGGAGGAAAATCGACTATTTTGCAATTATTACTAAGATTTTATCATTTATCGAATGGACAAATTACTATCGATGGACTAAATATAAATGAGATACCTTTATCGAGTTATAGGCGACTCTTTGGTGTAGTATCGCAAGAAATAAAATTATTCTCCGGGACAATTAATGACAACATAAAATACGGCAATCCTGATGCTACTGATTCAGATATTATTAAAGCAAGTAAAATATCTAATTCATATGATTTTATTCAGAAATTACCAGATGGATTTAATTCTTTAGTAGGAGAAAATGGTGTCACACTTTCAGGTGGACAGAGACAGAGGATTGCCATAACTCGAGCTTTATTAGTGAATCCTAAAATCTTAATTTTAGATGAAGCTACGAGTGCTTTAGATAACGAATTAGAATCAATCATAAACGAATCGCTTGTAGAGTTTATGAAGAATAAAACGACAATCGTTTTATCTCATAAATTATCGATAATAATGAAGATGGATAGAATTTTCAAAGTTGAAAATGGAAAGCTTATAGAGTTGAATAAAGATGTATTTAGAGAATTTAAAGTTTGAGTTTGGAAGAAACTGGTACTATCCACTAATTTGTGTAAATGAAAAACTCAGGGTTCAGGTTTTATACTTGGATCCTGTTTTCAAATATAGCTAAAAACTGATTAAACAAACAGTGTCCCAAATATTGTGTAAGAATCTAGATAATCAAAACTCTGCCTAATTAACTATTAAGTGCCAGCACTAAATCATCTCCCCATACTCCACAATCCTCTCCTCACAAATACATTTAGTAATATCTCTCAATAATTCCACTTTCGGAACAAGAACATCAATATCCTCTTTTGTAACTACAAAATCAGGATCGTAGCGACCATTTACATAAGCAGCTTTGATAAGCTCAAATAGCCGTTTTTCTTCTGGAGTATCCTGTGGAAATACTTTTACAAAATCAGTAGAATATTTCTTTACCGAGTTTAGTAACTTGGTTAAGTTATGCTGTTTGCTATTCTGCTGAGTATAAACCAAACGTATAGTATAAAAATAGTTTTCGCAGGCTTGATGTAAATAAAATGAGGATTGTTTACAATCTTCACAAGAGTAAGCATATTTCGCATCACGTAAAAAGCTATTTGCTCTTGTAAACTTATCATCGAAATATTCTTGTGCCTGTTGCTGTATCTCTTTAAAGTTTAGTTTACGTCTACGAGGAAGCTTAAACTTCTCACTATCATACAAGATTACACCTTCTTGTTTTATCTGAGTATAGAAATAGCGACCTTCAGTTAATTCCTTACTCAATTTTTTCATATCAATATTAATAAATTGAACAGGAGGTTGCCTGTCAGGATCTTTTGCCCGATTGTAGTACTGAACCTCTATATTATCCAGTGCTTTACCTGCAATACCATCAGATATACCGCTTGTAACAACCAATATATCGTAATCGCTTACATAAAACTGTATTTTGCCAAACTCATATTTTTCATCATATACAACAAAATCGTTACGGGCATAGCTACCAAATAGAATTATCATTTCGGTTTGCTTAACACGGCTTAAAATAGATTCTACAAGATAATGCAAATCCCTTTGGTTTGTTGACGGTAAATGTAATATAGACTTTTTCATCGGAATCTTATTAATAACTATAAAGTTAAGAGTATAAAGGTATAGAAAAAAGAGAAATAGAAATTAACTTTTCAAGTAAAATCATATCTTTGTAATAACATCCTGCCATTGTTGGTTTATCACTCCATACGAACTGACAAATAAAGACCGCAGTGATATAAACTATTCATTTTAGTATTTATATCGGCTTGATTAACTAATCAGGCTTAAAAGCGGATATTTATGAATCAGAAAAAGAATGATTTCAAATACTTGATTGAACACGCATGTTCAGCCCTTCCCCTCTCTCACTTAGCAATAAAAGAGAAGTACAGCAACTATCCTGTATGTCTTATAAGATATACAGAAAAAGGTAATCTCTTGGATTATGTGGAAGTCAGTTTTGACAAAGAAAATGCCTCCCTAACCTTTATCATGGACAAAGAAGATAACTGCTATTCAGCATCTATCCATTTTTATGAACCCAAAGATGAAACCTTGTTTATCATCTTTCTACGTCAGTTCTCGAAATATTATAGTTACAGAAGAAAGTGCTGGATATTGAAAGACTCTATTTATTGTAAAATAGAAGAGAATGAAGGGACACACTTCTATTTTTATAAAATGCCAACTCCATAAAAATTGGAACAGCATCTTAAACCAAAGGCAGTTTTGCTGCCTTTGGTTTAATTGGTCAATCATTGCCCTTTAAGCATTTTAATCTCACTATCCAGTTTCTCATTCTCCCTCATATTCCTGTCAATCAGCTCCTGCTTCTCGATCTGCTCCCTCAGCTTCATTTCATAATCAAGGATCTGACCCTTCAAACCCTTTACTTTCTTTACACTGTCGGGAGAACCAAACATACGCTCCAGATGAAACACATCATCCGTATAAATACCACCGTTCATCTTCACAAAACGGTATTTCCAATCAGCATCCGTCAGCTCATTATTACTTTGATACTGATTATAATTACACAATAAAGAACACAATAAAGCGAGTGAAACAAGAACAATAGCAGTAAAAGTCCTGCTTGATTTAAAATCAATCGAATATCTTCTTTCAATGATAGTCGGTTGTTTTGCAAGCTCTTTGAGTTCCGCTATTTTCTGATTCAGAAACTCGGCAGATGCTTTATTGGCTTCTTCCTGCAATTGGGTCGTAACACTAATTACAGCATTAATAAACTTTTTCAAGTCTTCTTCATCTATTGCTTTCTTAGCCTGCCCGATCGTATCAGATATCCTATTCAGCAGATCGATGCTCAAAGATGCTTCGGGGCTATCCTTATTCTTCTGATTAATTTTTAACAGCTCGTCTCTTATTTCGGATAGTATTCCTTCAAGACCATCCATAAACATATTCAAATCCTGATTTTCTGTTTTCATACTTATCTGCTCCTTCCTTTTTACGATTAGTTTTGTTATTAATTTTCTCCTGTTCATACCTCATCCGTCTGGCGAACTCATCTTCCTCGGCATCATTCCCATGTGCTATAAAGCCAGTACCCCATGAATCGGACTTAGACAATAAAGCAGCATTATTGTTATCTGCTTCCTGAGATGGTTGGATAGTTCGCTGAGTGGTTTGCTCGTTACTCGGTCTGCTACTTGGTTGGTTTGTTTGCCTTTGCTCTGCTTTCTGTTTCAGTTGTCTTTCCTGTAAGAGTTTGTCTATTTTGGAATAGCTGAAACTGCGATCCAGATCAGAACCTTTGAAGCTGACAGTACCTGTTGTAAAAGATATGCCCTGTACTTCACTCGTCTGTCCCTTGTATTTGAGATTTACAGCGATTCCTTTTTCTTTCAACAGCCTGTTAAAGTCATTCCAGTTGGCAGACTTATCCAAAGCTCCTTTAACAGCACTATATAACTGATACTTGGTTTTATCCTTCCCTCGCAATCGGTGCTGTTTGACTTTCTCTTTGCCCTTACCATAGGTTAAGCCGTATTTATCCTTTAGTTTTTTACATACAGCTTCATTTCGGTAACGGTCGTTTTTATCGCTTATCACTTTACCGTTATTGTCAATACGGTTATAGACTAAATGCACATGGGGAATCCCATTGTCAAAATGACGGACTAGTATATACTGGGTATCTTTTATATTCATACCTTCCATATACTCTTTAGCCAGTGTTACCATAACTCCATCACTTAAGCGGTCTTTATCCTCTATCGAATAGCTCAAAGCAATATGACCTACAGGATGCTTTATTTTCGGTTTCATCAACCGTTGCGTATGGAAACTCTGTACAATGCTTTCAATGCTACCCAGCAATACACCCTCGACAGCAATAAGCTTGGCTTCCTCTTTATTCATTACATAACGGACACATCCGTTAAAAGCTGCTCTTTTCATAACTTTTCCAATCATGTGACAGTTGATTTATGATGTTTACGATTACGGCTTTTAAACTAACCAGATCTTTAGCGACATTCGTAAAGCCGTCCTTATTGGCGGCACGTGCCAGTTGGTTCAGGTTATTGGCTTCCCCTGAGAGCTTACGAAGCGTTTCCGCATCGCTTTTGCTGATTCGCTGAACAATCTTCCCAGAGAGTAAAACAACACGTGTAAACTTGCTTAAAGTCACTCCTGCGTCTTTGGCTCTTTTCTTTAATGCCTGATATTCTATTTCAAGAAAACGGGCACTCAGCACTTTCTTTTTGGTCTTTTTTCTGACCGAAGATTCATTTGATTTAGATTTATTTTGATACATAATAATTACTTCAATTTTTAATAAAAAAATACTCACATGATAAACCCTCCGAATAAAATTGCCGACCATCGGGAGCAATTTTCCTCTTTGGCGACAGCCAAAGCAAGGTGGGAAATGTATACATTTCCATAACCTTGCCATGAGCTGTCTTTAAGGGGGATAGCTGCTGCCCGAATCAGCAGAAAAGGATAAATATACAGCCGAATAGCTGCTGTTCGGACAGAGGCAAAGGATCAGGATTCAGGAAACCCGGCACACTGAACAGGATGTTTTAACTGAGGTCAGTGCAATGAGTATTTCCTTTCAAGGGACACCACAATAATTCATCGGTCGGGGAGCGCCCAACGGCTAGGGGGGAGACCACTCCTCCCGACGAGTGAAAAACGGATACTGTAAAATCATTGTTGTGTATCCTCCTTTAGCTTTCTTAATCCCAGATCGACAATCTTGGGTTTGCCTGCTCTCATCCATGCGTCCAGTTCCTCCAAGTCGAACCGTAATGATTTACGAACTCGTATAAACGGAATAGCATTTTGATTTACGAGGTTGTAGATGTACTTTTTCTCAAAACCTGTAAATTCACTGGCTTCTTTCAGCTTGACTAATTTCTTAGGATTTACTTCTTTCTCTTTTTCTCTGAGAAAGGGAAAGACTTTGGGTATAAGCTTTTCATCAATAACATCACTTACCCATTTCTTAATGAGCTGTTCCAACGATTTTTTATTAAACAATTCTTCCATAAAGCAAATAATTTTGGTGATACAAAAAATTTCTATGGAGCAAATATCTTAATAATCAAAAAGTTATGGAATTAGAAGTATTTATATGTGTAATGCAATGAAATACAGCGAATTATTACACTCTGAGATAGCGTAGTATTTCCTATATTATTCATAGTATTTGATTTTAGAATACTATTGTTCAGTTTCGACCGAAAATAAACAATTTGAAGCATGAAAAATTGCGTGTTTTGCTCAGTATTAATAGAAAAAGCCCCCCTATAATAGAAAGTTTCCATTATAGGGGGACATTTATTCGAGAAATAATATATTATTTCTTTTCTTGATCTATAATTTTCAAGAAAGTGTTTCCTCTTTTTGTTATTTGGAATTTTTGAGATGGATGATTTATGTTATTAGGGATAGTATGCTCAATAAGTTTGTCATCAATAAGTTTTGTGATTATTTTATTGAGCTGTCCTGAAACTTGTTTCTGTCCTAGTTCTACCGATAATTCCTTTCTCGATAAAGTCTTGTTTGTAAGTATTAATAGAATTTCCGCATATAATGATTTGTTTTGTAACTCTTGCTGTTTGATAAACTCCTTTTTTATAAACTGAACCTGAAACGATAATCCTGTTTCTCTCCACTTAAATTCTATATCGGGATATTCTTTCAATTCGTCAGCAATCATCTTTAACCCATTTCCCCACTGGTCAATAATGCCCAGACGTTTGAAAACAGGTGCTATTATTTTATTCTTTGCATCAGACTGACGGCTTTCCATTGCCGAATAGTCAATAGATGGAGGAAGTAGTCCGGGGCTTGTAATCTCAATCATATCGTCATAGATGGCGACTTTTATATCTTTCCCTGTCAATGAATAATCACGATGGACGACCGCATTTCGTATAGCTTCTCTAATGGCTTTAAGCGGATATTCCCAACGAGATATCGTATAAACGCCTTCAACTGTAGCCCCTTTATTGATATGGCGAAGAACAAAATTGTAGGCTTCTTCGGCTTGCATCGAAATGTCTGTGTTTATAGTTTTCTGATCTATAAACGTTTCGGACTTAGTGCCCTTAAAACGTGCACATTCGATTTTGGCAAAATGGAATAAAGAATTACGTAGATTATCATCCGAAAATAATATAAGTGCCTGAGTTGGATATAATACCCCTTCAACGTCTTTTATAAGTTCTAGCTTTTTCAGAGCTTGGAGGTCTAAATCTTCATTTGTCTTATCCTTGTATATTTGCTTGAAGCTGTCATATTTAAGTGCACTCAAAGGTTTATCAAGTACAATCTCACTATCAAAAGACAGATTTCGTTTTCGTCTTTCAAGTTCGCCAATAATATTTTCATCCGCTTGACGATTGGTTGAGCCGACACGTATAAAAGTACCGTGTAATTTCCCTAAATCCTTCACATAATAAGGAGGGGTATTTCCTCTGTATATAGTTACTCGTATCAGATGCTTGTCTCCTTCGGATAAGAATGTTATGTCAGGAATTATTGTCGGATAACATTTGGTATAAATAATATTACTTATCTGCTCCTCGATGGAAGTCAAATCATCTTCGGACAAACCAACCACTTCATGAGGATTATCTTTTATACCTATGAAAAGTTCGCCACCTGCGTCATTTGAAAATGCCACTATTGTTTTTGCTAAATCTGAGGTTTTAGGCAATTGTTCCTTAAACTCTAATCGGCGACCCTCTGGTTGAGATAATATTTCTTTAAAATTCAGATGTTGCGTATATCTAAATTCTATGGTCTAATCAAAAACGAAAAACTCTTTTATCCTATCTTTCGGCTTTATTTTGAGAAATTCATTTTGTGCGGTTTTTATTCTTTCACTCGTGTAATGCTCTAGTTTCTGATTCGGTATATTGGGATTTGGACGAAAGTTGGAAGTAATATATTCCATTATAAATTGATCTTTACCATCAAAGCCCTGACGATATATTTTACCTATTTCAATCCCCTCCTCAACAAATTGAACCAATTTTATCAGCCCTTTACTCCAAATAAGTTTATTGACTGGGGTAGCTCCCATCATTATTAAAACAAAATCACTTTTATATTCAAACAGAACACATTTATATGCTAATAGATTTTCCCAGACTCTTGTTATCCATTCGGGTTGTCTTCTTGAAACATGGGGTATTTCTGTTTCTTCTTCTTTTTGTGCTCTGTATTTAGTAAATAAGTAGTCTAAAGATTTCTCTGCTTTTGATTGCTTTTCCTTTGTAATAACATTCCTATATATGTATTCTTTCAATTTTATTTCTTGTTCGGTCAAAAATTTAATCGCTTCATCAGCCGTAAATCCTCTTGCCTGTATTTGGAAATCCATGTAATGAGCATCAAAAGCAAAGTCGTTAAATTTCCATGAAAGGTATTCCCCATACAGACAGATGCCCAAAAAGCCTTTTATGAGAAATGTAATTATTTTCCAACCGTACCTAATAAGAAAGTTTTTATCAGCTACATTTTCATTATTCCGATTGAAATAGTCGTTCAGCCGAGAAAGTTTCTTCCTTAAAAGTATTTTTCGATATGTTGCTAATTCATCCATTTGCGAGTTTAGTTAGTATTTCTGCAACATCTTTTTTCTGGTCTTGCGTAAAACCTCCCAAATATTGCTCTGTGGTAGCAAAAGAAGCATGCCCGAATCCTTTTGAAATATATGCTGTTGATACCCCATTTCGTAAAAGTGTTGTCGCCCACGAATGGCGTGCTACATACGTTGTGACTTTTGCTTCTATGCCCAAACGTTTAGCTATCCGTTTCATATAAGCATTAATACTACGGATGGTTATATGAGTTGTATGATAGATATCATCGGGGGTCATAGTACTATTTATTACATCAAATATATGATTTTTATTCAAACGTTCTTTATTTCCCCATCGTTTAATTATAGCTGCTACTGGTTCGGATATAAATATTTCGAGAGGTTCTTGTATTTTTCGGGTTCGGATAGTTTTCTTACGATGAAAATAAATAAAATTACCATCTATATTTTCATATTTCAAAGCAAATATATCAGCCATATTCATTCCGTTACAATAGAAACTGAAAAGCCATAAATCACGAGCTTTGGCTTCTTCCTCTGTTAAAGGTTCGTACTTAACTATTTTGGTAATTGCAGATTCTTCTAATGCTTTTTTGATATTGTTTGCTTTAGGAATTTCATATTTGCGATGGCTTTTCATACCGAAGGGGTATTGATCTTCGCTGATTATTTTATCGGCTTTAGCTATGTTTATGATAGCTCTTAATGATCGCAGATAAATTCCAATAGTTGTAACCGATCTTCCATTCTCTAGCATATGCCGTTCATAAGAATTGAGAAAATCTACGGTTACATTATTAAATTCCAGTTTAGGCGAAAAGGAGCGTAACGATTTTAAAGCATCAATATAGGATCTGGCTGTGCCAATTCGTTTTTCATCTTCCAGTTTTCCAATGTATACTTCAAAGCTGCTATAAACATCCTGTTTGTCTGCCCTTTGTTTTATTTGCTTATCGTAGAACAGTATCTCAAAAGTTTCAAAAGAAAACGTGTCGCCTAACAATTCTACAGTTTTCGTTGCTTTAACCCTTAAAGCCTCCATATCCGTTTTCAACTTCTTCAATACTTTATCTTTCAATTGAACAGAATTTAGCCTATCCCAATCTTCGGAGGAGAGAGAAAAATCCGTATTATATCTTTTCTTTTGCTTATTGTAATAAATTACGAGTTTAACAGGACACCGCCCATCCTTTAAAATTCTGCGAGTGTCAAAGAATAATGTTGCTGTCGGTTGTTTTGAATAAAAGGTACTCATGGCATTGTCAATTGAAGTTTTTTATAGCTCGTGGTGCAAATTAATTTGCACCAAAATTTGCACCACAAGTGTACAAAATATAATGATAACTTGCACCACGGTTAATGTTCATTAACATTTTAGATGTTTTTAAATATCTGTATACCAATCATTAATGAATAATTCTGAAACAGAATGAAATGGCTAAAATCTGACTCATAATCAGGGGGTCCCTGGTTCAAGCCCAGGTGGGACCACAAAAAAGACTTACAATTATTTGTAAGTCTTTTTTTGTTTTGATCATATACACATCAACTCTTTGCTTTTTATATTAAAAGTATACCGATAAGACTTTATTGTAATAATTTCTTATAAACAACGCAAGTAATAAGATAAATTTATATCTTTGAAGTAGTGGTATTTATATTTTTACTCATCTCAATTTGTATGGAATATATCAGTATTAACGAAAAAGATTTAATAGAATTATACGGAGGCTCAGATAATGAAATGGTAGATAAAATGATGAGTTTGATGCTAGAACAGACTTTTCCTAAAATTACGAGTTTTCTAAGTAGCGGTAAAGAAGAAAGTATAGCTTCGAAAGTTGATTTTTTCAGTAATTTCATTTCATCTTTCAGCATGGTAGGACTATCGGCTATCTCGGCAAAAATAGAACTTATTGATGAGAAAGTAAAAAACAACACAGACTACCTACTTATCAATGAAGCTATTTTAAATTTGGAAGAAAGTATCTCTCAAAGTGAAATTCTAATCAAAGAGTATAGAGAAAATATAAAAAAGACAAAGTAACCTGACTGGCTAAAAACAGAAATCAATAACTACGATTATAACGTAGAGATATTGCTGTTTTGGTTTAAGAAAGAATCCTTTAAGCAAAATGAGTTCTAACATGAGAAACTTCTACATACTACTGTTATTATTGGTTCAGGTGTTTTGTTTTTCTTCACATCAAACCCTTAAAGCTCAAGCACAGTCCTTGATTGGAAAAGATCTTGCAACAAGAACAGTTGACAGTACGCATCTATATATTAATGCACAGCAACAGTATACAGACTTCTCCGGCATAACAAGCCTCAATCAATCTTCGGCAGGCATAAAACTAAAGAAGGCACAATACACGCTTATCAGTAACCTTCAGATGGCATACAATAGTACTAAAACGGGATGGCAATCAGCCAATGAGTTTTATTATACCCCCAAAAAAAAGAAAACATATCAGTACGCAGCCTTTTCGTTCTCGAATACGAAATGGTATCCTAATCTTACTGCTGCCTTTTCAAACTATTACATAGGGATAAAACAACTAGAGATCGAAAACGGGGTTAAATATATATCCCTTTCAGGACAGAAAGATATCTGGATGATAAATACGGGAGCGAGTTATGCCTTGCATAAAAGTTTATTCCTTGCTAAATGGACATATCTTAACAATGGCATATCTAATAACGATTTCATTCTGGGATACAGATACTATTCCAATGAGGATTCAGTTATAGCTCTTAACTTACTAATGGGTGACAACAACGTGATCCCTGAGTTTGGAAACCTTCCGGCTGTAACAACGCTCAAGCAATACCAGAAATACTACGGGTTTAATTTCAATACCTCATTCCCTATTTCTAAAGACATGTATTTAGGAGTTAACTACACCTATAATCATTTCAACAAGAATGACAAGGTCGATAGTTGGAATTTACATATAGTAAGCTTAGGCTTTACTTACAAGTTGAAATAACCGGTATTTTTATGAAAAATATATAGGGGTGTATTGTATACACCCCTATATATTTTTCATACAAGCTCTACTGTTACTGCTTGCCAAACAATTTCCTTATCCATACTGCTATATAGGCAGTATCATCTGAAAAAACAGCTAATAAAATACCGAGAATTAAAAGAATTATAATTGAAAGAATCTGATAGTAAGATATTTTCCTTTCCCTCGCCAATTCTTTTTTAGTATCATCGTCTGTCCTATTTTGTTCTTCTTTTTTCATTTTAATCAACCGTTTGTTTTTAAATTCCCTGTTTTATGGGTTTTATCCCATTTCATATCCGAGTTGGTTATTTCTTTTATGTAAGAAGCAAATGTGATAGCACAAAGAAAAGGTCCGTAACCACCAATGAGTAACAAGGAACGTGAAATAAAAAATGGACAACCTTTTTTCTCGGTATAATATGCCAGATAAGACACAATCATACACAAAGAAACCCATAAATAAAGGAATAAAACTACGATGAATGATTTCATATCAAGTCCGAAATAAGAATAATTTCCACTGGAATTAAGAACCGCTATATCCAGTAATCTATCCAGAAGATTAGGATAGACGGAAAGGATAATCAGGCACAAGGATATTATACCCGGAAATAAAAGTCCCTCAAGTCGTGTTCGTTTTGCCGTTTTCGGATCTAAAAAATTACAGGTTAAAATAATAAATAAATCCGTAAAAGTGTTTAATATCCAAAACTGTTTAAATATTAACCATGAATAAGGGAAATCCAGAAAGAACAAGCCCGTAAGCCCTATAGATGATAATATCATTAATATAGGCATGAGCATAATTGTAAACCAAATGAAAGAAAAGCCAAAAGAACCCAAGTTTCCAACTTCCTTATTTAGCCATATATGTTTAAAAGCTTTGGTCACATGAAGATTACCTCTTGCCCACCTCAGCCTCTGCTTCCATAGTGCCACCAAACAATTGGGTTCTTCTGCCCAAACAATAGCATAAGGGTCAAAAATTGTTTTTCGCCCTGTCAGCTGAGTCCTGAAGGTAGTAAAAGTATCTTCGGCCAGAGATGAAGTATCTATTCGTCCTCCAATAGCTATCAAGTTCTCTTTTGTTAACAACTGTGCTCCTCCTGCCAGACAGGCAGTAACCCCTAATACATTCTGTGCCCGCCGGCTGGCAGCTTGTGCACAAATGTATTCAAATGCCACAAATTTATGAACCAGAGTATTAGATGTCGATCCTTCTTTTATATAGGCCATCACAGCCCCTACCTTCGGATCTGCAAGATGGCGGGTCATTTTCCTTAGAGTAGTTTCCTCAAAAAGAATATCCGCATCTATTATTAAAATAGCTTCGGCCCAATCCTCTTCCAATATTACTTTAATTCCTGCATTGAGCGTATGAGCCTTGCCTTCACCACCTTTTTCCCGCTTTATATAACGTATATTATCAGGATATAATTTACATTTTTCTCCCACTATTTCAAAAGTGTTGTCCGTACTTGCATCATCTACTATATAAAGTTTTAAAGACTCATGCGGATAGTCCATAGACAATAGATGTTCTATCGTATTTCCTATTACACCTGCCTCATTCCAACAAGGAATCACCACCGCTACGGCAGGCGTAATAGGTTTTGCCAATTTATAATGATTAAGTTTTGAATGAAAAATAACCAAAATAAACTGATACAAAGACGCAAATAACGGAAGTGCACCCAACAGTACGAAAATAGTTAAAATAATTTTTACAGCTGTAATCATATCTATAATTTACATTAGGCCTGAAGAGGCTTCCGGGTTTGTTGTTTTCATACTTATGCCTCTTCCGTAGAGGATACTTTGTTATGCTTGATAAGCTCTGAACCGGACATATATATTTCCTCGTAATAACGAACCATCGCCAACTCTTTATAATCGACATAAGGTATTGGTTTACCCGAAAGGGCGTGTTCAACACACATAGCGGGAATATTGGGGCCACTTTCTACGACTAAACTCAATCCTCCCGAAAATCTCGGGTTGATTTCGAGTAAATAAGGATTTCCCGAATCATCCACGATTACCTGAATGTTAACCCCATAGGTAACACCTACGGCTTGAGCTATCTTTATACAATAATCCTGTATTCGTTTATTTTTGATAGTTCTGGAGGCAATAACCACTCCCGAATCTATTTTGAGGCGCTCCCTAACCACTGCCGCCGCTACCGATCCATCTTCATTAAGCATTAGATCGATGCTATATTCCGTACCTCCAATGAACTCCTGAACCATATAATTTTCCATCTTGAGTTTCTCCAAAACATTCCTTTCAGGAGAAGAGGTAATAATGATTCCTCTCGAACCGCTGCCACTACGAGGTTTGAATACAAGTTTCTTTGAGCTGATTTGTGGATTTATCAAATACTCTTCCAACGACTGAAACTCAGGTAAGAGAACTATTCCGCTGCACTTTTCCATCAGTCTGAGCTTATCCAAAATCGTGTACAACACGTCTTCACTACAACTGACCATGCGACAGCCTATTGCATCAAACGCCCCTTTTATTCTCATCAAAGGAATCAATTCCACATCGACTGTAGGAATAAGTATATCTATCTGTTGCTCCTCACATAACCTCAAAATAGCTTGGTTAAATTCAGGTTTTACACCTCCCGGAATAACAAATCTTTTAGCCGGTTCTACAAAATAAAGACCTGTTGCCAATGGATCCATATCGGCCATAAAAAAGTCGTAACCTTTATCTTTTAAAGCCTTATAAGCACAAATTGCAGCAGGGCCTCCGGCGCCTGTAATTAATATTTTCACAGCCATATTTTAAATTACTTACTTACGATCTGATAATTTCAAAAGGTTCTATCGATTTATAATTTGCATAGCGCCCCCAATAGATGGCAGTAGCTTTGATTATGTCGTCTTTCAAATAAACAGCTTTGCTTTTCTGGGTTTCATGAAAAGCGATAAGCTGTAATTTCATATCCACAAAATTGTCAATAGATTCAAATTTCTGAGGATGAAAATTTATATTGGTAGAGGGTGCCTGATACGCATATATTTCATCTATCTTCCGGGCAGCTATTATAGTTGCCAAATGTGCATTCCTATGATCCTGATGGTTGTCGTTTATACTGTGAGTATAAATAATATCCGGTTGGAAACTATGAATAACTTCTTCTATAACCCGAATGGTTTTAGGCCCATCTGAAACAGATGTGTCTTCCAGATTACTGATTATTAAACGGGCATGTAAGAATTCACACGCAGCTTTTGCTTCCAGAAAACGCTTCTCTGTATCACCTCCTATGGCACCTCTGGTTAAAGTCAGGATCAACACCTCATCATTTTTTGAAATATGTTTAAGCATCGTTCCTCCACAGCCAATTTCCACATCATCGGGATGTGCTCCGATAGCGAGTATTCTTTTTGTTTTTTTCTGCTGATCGAGTATTCTAAGCTGATCTAAAAGCTTATCTCTGATACTTTCGCTGATTACAGTAAGCACCCAGAAATTATTTACTCCATACTCCAACGCGGCACTCATTAGTTCCATATCTTTATCTTCCGCAAGTAAGATAATATAAGCCGAAGGTTTATGTGTTTTTATATATGCCAAGGCATTTACGGCTGCTTGAAAAGATACCTTTCGGGCTGCAAGGATAAAAACCTGATTGGTATTCGGACAAAAATTTTGTGACAAAATACTTTCAAAATTTATCTGCAAACCTTTTAAATACAACTCTTCGTCTATAATCGACGACAGCCTTTGGGTGTCATCCTGACTGCCAACTAAAATAATTTCCATCTATTTCTCAATAAAATTGTCTTAATAATACCAAACACACTAATTTAAATAAAGTTTTAAATTAGTACATCTAAATTAGTCAATTATCCGGCTTATACAAAAAAATGTTACATTTACTATGATTTTAGATACTCTACAATGTAATAAGATTAAAAACATAGGAATGAAGATATTAATGGTGTGTAAAGGGAATATCTGCCGCTCACCTCTAGCGGAAGGAGTCTTAAGAGAATTATCAACAAATAATGGACTCGATTGGGAGCTCGATAGTGCTGCTATTAAAGCATTTCACATTGGCAAAGCTCCTGATTCGCGTGCAATTTATACAGCTGAAAAGCATCATATAGATATTAGCGACCATAAATGCAGACTATTAACTATAGAAGATTTTGAAAATTTTGATATTATTTATGCCATGTCGCAGGATATACTTGATTTTATGCAAGAAATGGCTCCGAAAAACAGGCATCATAAATTGAAGTTATTAATGAGCGAGGTTGATCCTTCCATCAGTCAGGATATCCCTGATCCTTTTCATGGTGAAGAGAAAGATTTTGATTATGCTTATGATCTGATCGTATTGGCTTGTGAAAAGATTATTGAGAAACATATTAAAGACCAATAAATCATACACTATTCGAGAATCAAAAAAAGCACTTGCAATTATTAATAACAGGTGCTTTTTTCTATTAAGTGTAGTGGATGGTTTTGCTAAGTTGTAATTATGAAGCAATGAAATTCTGAAAATTCACTTTCTCCCATTCAATATTTCTTCAAGCAATTTTACTTTTTCTCTTTCGGTTTCCAGAAGTTTATCGTAAAGTTCAATGATTTTATCAATCGGATTGAAAGTTGGAGAATAATTTATAGAACCAGAATTATCATAAGCATTAACAATGCTAATAGAAGAGCCTTCTCCTATCTCAGTAATAGCTTCCACAGGAATATCTAAGGCTTTGGCTATTTTCACCAAGATCTCCTGATCCAGTTTGTCTTTCTTCTCATAACTCGACAGTGTAGCTTGTGATACGCCTATACTATCAGCCAGAACATCCTGTTTTACATTTCTCCATTCTCGCCAGCGTCTTACATTTGCTCCGTGATTATTTCCTTTAACCGTAATTGCTTCCATTGTTTTAATTATAAAGTTTACTCTATTACAAAAATAGGAAAATAAATTTATCAATAGCATGTTTTTATATTCCCGATATTTTACCATAAATCAGAATAATAATATCGGCGCCTTTTCCCTACATTAAGCACTCATTTATCTTTAGGAATAATTTATTAAGCAAAAAAATACAACTTTCAGTAGAATAAACTCTAATTTAGCATGTTTTTACGGATCGTACTAATCCAAAGGATAAGTAAATGAAAGTATTTAAGGTCTCAGACCTTTCTATTTTCTTTCCAAGTATAATAGCCATAGACTGTTATGATGATAAAACATCGCATTAAATATTTAATGTTACTTAAAAAATATCCTTTTAGATTATAACAAGTTGTATTTATCATTTGCTACCAAAGCAGCAAAAAGGTCTGAGACCTTAGTTTTAATTTTTAATCATGGAATTTAGAGAACATATAAAATATCGTTTTTTTGATTTACTGATCGATAAGAATATTAGTTTCTCGCTCTATCGTTTACCGGGCGAACGTGAGATATGTTTAGTATTACAGACCTCCGACCAGTCGGAAACCTTTGATAGTCTGTCAGATTTGAATAACAGAAAAGGGTTTGTTATTGCCCCTTTTCAACTATCGAGAGAAACCCCGATAGTATTAATTCAACCCGATATTGTATTAACAGGGGAAGGCATAATTTTCGATTTTTTATATAAATCATCCTTCACGAATACGCAATCTTCTATATTTTACAAGGAATCAAAAGCGACTACATTCGATCATTATCAAAAAGGGTATACTAAGTTTCACGAAGCATTAGTTGATGGAGCATTTAAGAAGCTGGTACTTTCCCGCACATTCGAAATTAGCCGGAATGAGCAATTCTCTGCGGGGCTGTCTTTTCAAAATGCATGCAATAAATATCCCGATAATTTTATCTTCCTATGTAATAGTCCCGAATCGGGAACTTGGCTTGGATGCTCTCCCGAAATACTTGTTTCGGGACAAAATGGAAATTGGACAACGGATGCATTAGCAGGTACAAAGAAAACATCTGATATAAATAATAACGTGATTTGGGATAATAAAAACCGTCTCGAACAGCAAATTGTTATTGAATATATGCAGGAACAATTGCTAAAAGCCGATATCAAATCAACCTATAGCGAACCCAAGACTATTCGGTCGGGAAACCTTGCTCATCTCAAAAGTGAATTTACTTTTCACATAGATGATTCTTCCAAAATAGGAAACTTATTAAACCTGCTTCATCCAAGTCCTGCGGTTTGCGGTTTTCCGAAGAAAGAGGCATTTGATTTTATTATCGAAAACGAAGGATATGACCGAAAATATTACTCCGGTTTTTTAGGATATCTGGATGTAGATAACAAAACAGATTTATTCGTAAATTTGAGATGTATGCAGATATTCAAAGATAACCTGAGATTATTTGCAGGAGGAGGAATACTTCCTTCATCAGAACTTATATCCGAATGGAAAGAAACGGAATATAAGTTACAGACCATATTGTCAATAATAAACGAATAGCACAGCATATGTTCTCAGTAAAGAAAAATGTATTACAAACAGTGGCTTTACTCAAAGCTTATGGCGTAAAACAGATTGCACTTTCGCCCGGATCGCGTAATGCTCCCTTGATGCAAACCTTTTCTCAGGATGCATTTTTTGAGTGCCATACGATTGTGGACGAGCGAAATGCTGCATTTTATGCTTTAGGAATAATACAAGCCTTGCAACAACCGGTTGCTATTTGCTGTACATCGGGCTCTGCACTACTAAACTATGCTCCGGCAGTAAGTGAGGCGTATTATCAACAATTACCCTTAATAGTGGTTTCTGCCGACCGCTCACCCGAATGGATCGGACAAATGGACGGACAGACTTTACCTCAGACTGGTGTATTCGGTTCGTTATCGAAAAAATCGGTTCAATTGCCCGAAATTAATAACGAAACAGACGAATGGTATTGCAATCGCTTAATCAATGAAGCATTGATAGCATGCACAGCCGATGCTTCGGGTCCTGTACATATAAATATACCTTTATACGAACCTCTTTTTGATTATTCGGAAGAGTCTCTTCCCGAAGTGAGAAAGATAGACTACGCAAGACCTCGAAAGTCAGTTGATATAATTCCTTTTATTGATAAATGGAACAAATTGCCTAAACGCTTAATTGTTGTAGGGCAACTGTTTCAAAGTCCTGAACTAACCAGATTACTTGAAAGCTTAGCAACAAAATCCGACTGCATAATCTTTACCGAAAATCTATCGAATAGCGTTTCACCTTTATTTATAAGTAATTTCGACGCATTATTATATGCAATATCCGAAGATCAGAAAGAAAATTTCTCACCTGATCTGGTTATCACACTCGGTGGACATATAGTTTCAAAACGATTGAAACACTTTATCAGACAACATAAACCTAGGAGTCATTGGCATCTGACGGAGTCGGGCAAAGTGGTAGACTTATTTCAATCATTGACTGATTTAGTAGAAACAGACGCTCTTGATTTCTTTTCTAACTTATTGGCTGATATATCGGATAATAAAAAAAAGCCATTCTTCGATTTATGGAAGAATGCTTCTCAACAAATACCCGAACCAACAGACGATATACCTTTTTCAGATATATCGGCTACAGGAGATTTCTTAAAGGCATTACCAAAAAACTCGGCTCTCCATCTTGCCAATAGTTCTACAGTAAGGAATGTACAGTTATTTCAACTGGATAAATCGATTAAAGTATATTGCAATAGAGGTGTCAATGGTATAGAAAGTACTCTACCCTCTGTTGTCGGATTTGCATCCGTTCATAAAGAGCCTGTTTATTTAATTATAGGTGATCTTAGTTTCTTTTACGGGCTGAACGCTTTGTGGAATATACAACATATCAAAAATCTGCGAATACTTTTAATCAATAACGGTGGTGGTGGTATTTTTCATCTGCTTCCGGGATTAAATCAAGCACCTTCTTTAAAGGAATATGTATCGGCAGAGCATAATATACAAGCAAGAAACTGGGCTTTAGCAGCAGGATTAAACTATTTATCGGCAGAGAGTCGGGAAGAACTCGAGAATAATCTAAAAGCATTCACAGAAACCAAAACCGACCAATCGGTTTTATTGGAAATATCTACAAATATGGAGATTAGCAAAAAGGCTTTTCAGGAATATTATCATAGAATAAAAGTTACAAGTAATTAAGTTAAGAGTTACAAGTAGAGACAGACACATAGGTTCGCCCCTACAAATAAAATGCATCATAAAACTAAAAACAAAAAATATATGTCAACAACAAGACAATGGGAAACCATCAAAGAATACGAAGATATTCTATTTGATTATTTTGAAGGGATAGGTCGAATTACCATCAACCGTCCACGCTATCGTAACGCATTCACTCCTACTACCACTATGGAGATAAGTGATGCCTTACGTATCTGTCATGAGAATCAAGAGATTTATGTAGTAGTTCTTACAGGTGCAGGCGACAAAGCATTTTGTGCAGGTGGAGACCAGAACGTAAAAGGTAAAGGCGGATACATCGGAAAAGATGGTGTACCACGCTTACAAGTTCTTGAAGTACAGAAACAAATCCGTTCGATGCCTAAACCTGTTATCGCTATGGTAAACGGCTTTGCTATCGGTGGCGGACACGTTTTACAAGTGATTTGCGATATATCAATTGCTTCCGACAATGCTATTTTTGGACAAACAGGTCCTAAGGTAGGCAGTTTCGATGCTGGATTCGGATCTTCTTATCTGGCTCGTATTGTGGGGCAAAAAAAGGCGCGTGAAATATGGTTCCTTTGCCGTCAGTATTCAGCTAAAGAAGCTTTGGAAATGGGTCTGGTAAATACAGTGGTTCCTTTCGACCAACTGGAGGATGAGACTGTAAAATGGGCACAAGAGATGATGCAACACAGTCCGATGGCTTTGCGAATGATAAAAATGGGATTAAATGCCGAACTTGATGGTCAGGCAGGTATACAGGAACTTGCCGGAAATGCAACACTTCTTTATTATCTGACAGACGAAGCTCAGGAAGGTAAGCATGCTTTCTTAGAAAAACGTAAACCCGATTTTAAGAAGTTTCCTAAGTTCCCTTGAGTTTATCAGATATGGTATGTAGGGGTTAAAAAATTTCACCTATCTTATTATCGGGCTTGTAATTATATACCTCTGCATGAAATACTTTATCTATATATAAACAATGCCAATCAGTAGTTGAGTTGTTAGTGAAAAACGCTCTTTTTTTACTGACACACCTCTATCGAGGTTTGTCTTTCATTTTGCCTTGATGCAAAACGAAACAAAAGATCAAGACTGTGCCTCTTTACACGACCCGATAAGTGTTTGAAAGCGAAAACAAAAAAATACTTTTGACTTTGATTTCTTTTTGTTTTTTACGCTTTCCTCCCACATCGGGTACCCCATGCAACCGCCAAGGTCGGAGAGCTTGACGAGCGTAAGCAAAGCCGACATTTACTTCGGGGGTGAGGTATCCGTTCAACGAAGCTGTCGGTAAGAATAAAATACAAAGAGTCCGACAGGACGGCTTATTTTATTCCGACGGCAAGTTGTTAACGGATCACCACCGTAAGTGGTCGGCAAAGACTTTTTGGTTCCTTTTGCGGCTTTGGGCAAAAGGAACACAAGCAATCTTTGATTGTGCATAGTATAAATAACTTAAATGAGCCTTTTACATACTCCAACTTCCGATTTGCATTAGTTACAAAAAGTAGACATAAAGGTGACAAAGGGCTACAAAAAGGTGACAAAATATATAATTTACCTTGTTTGCTTAAATTGCTGGTTATGAGTGTTAAGCGATATTAGAAGGTAACAAAAGTAACAAAAGTGCTCAGTACATGACAAAAATTTACACGGGTCTATATTCTGCTTGTAATAAGCCTTGTAAAGGTATTCAAAAATATAATCGAGTCCATATTTGAA
>NZ_QICL01000031.1 GCF_003201355.1 Indolivaga alginatilytica | reverse complement strand
ATTACGGATTACTATGCTTTGCCTTCATGTTTGATGTACTAGCCTCTTTTATTGCACCATTACCCTATTTTACCCTATTAGCAAGTGCCTTTCTGATATTCATAGAATGGAAATCGGTATTAGAAAAAGCACAGGATAAGGATAGGCGAAAAATGAATAAGAGCATCAAGGAAATAGCCGTTTTACTAGAGCACAAAGACGACATATTGAAAGGAATAACCGAATTATTAAAAGAAAAGGAGGAAAAAGAAAATGAGTAGAGGTTTAAGAAATTGTAATCCGGGAAATATCCGAATAAACGGAGATAAATTCCAAGGTGAAATTATCCCATCTAAAGATAAGAGTTTCAAACAATTTACATCTATGGCTTACGGTTATAGAGCCATGTTTGCAGTATTAGATACTTACCGAAAAAAGGGCTTAAATACGATTGAAAAGGTAATTAGATCGTGGGCACCTCCTAGCGAAAACAATACACAGAATTATATTGATTCAGTGGTTAAGTGGTCGGGGGTTTCCAAGGATTCTATTCTGACAGAACATAGCGGTGCTAACTATATTAAAATAGTTGCTGCAATGTCGAGAATGGAAAACGGTGTAGAGGCTATAATGGGTGATGTGATCGCAGGTTTTGATTTGCAAAACAGGATAATGAGATGAAATTTTTTTTCGTGTATAGATATTTCTATTTTTCTATACACGAAAATCTGATATGTATAGAAAACAAACAATTTAAAGTTTTAAAAAATTATGAATACAACCCAAATAAGATTCAATATTAGCTATCTGATGATCGGTTTATTCATTGGTTTACTGGTTGGTAGTATTTCCGTATTTTTTATCTGTAAATCAATAATCGTCCCAGATATTGACGTAAAGTATGTAAAGGGTGAAACGATAACCGATACAGCCTATATTCCTATTCCCTACATTGTTAATGTGCCGGGAGACATTAAATATATTCCTGTTTACAAGAAAGATTCAACAGGTATAGAAACCTCGGAAATCGATACTGCGAAATCGAAGGATGCAACAGTAGAAGATTGGAATTTGGAAAGGAAGTACGCAAATACGCTTTTTGATAACGAAAATGGGCAGCTTTCATACGAAATAGGCGTGCAGAATAACAAATTATCAAAGTTTGCTTACAACTTCACCCCTATTCAAAAAGTAATAACAACCGGAAAAGAGCAAGTTTGGATGCCTTATGCGAGTATATCATACAGCACTCTCAATTATATGGGGATTGGCGGCGGAATATTTTATCACGATGTAGGTTTAGGTGCCGGAATAGTTCCATCTGAATTTTTCCTAGCAATGTATACTAATGGCTCATCATAGTCGGGCAAGTTTTTGTCATGTTTTCCCGGAATATAGTATACTTAATATCCTAATTCTTGGGGAGTTAGTCTTTTACAATATCTCACGCCATACCAAGTTCCGTAGCTGTAAGGAATATCACCTGCCACATTTTCTCCTGGATTTTTAGGATAGAATGTAATAAAGTCATGCAGATCTATACTAGCTCCTTCTCCGTTTGCTTGTTTAGCAGCAAACTTAGAAACATAGAATAATTGAGAGAAGTCTCCTCTATCCAACTGCCATCCCAACCTAGACCCTCAAGAGCAAGGAATAGAAATAAGCGGTAACCAAATGGCAATCAGAGAGAAGCGTCTTTCTCTGTCATCTACTGTCTAAGGTCAAAAACAAGCATTTAAGCAGAATACAGCAGACGTTCCGTTTCTAAAACGTTACCCATTTTAGACGAAGCAAAACACAGCAAACCGGCGTCGCCATTTGACTGATTAAAGCATTAATTGTCTGCCTGTTGCTCCATTCAAATAACTCACAGAAAAAGTAATTTAAAAACTTAAAATGTGAGCCAAAATGAAACAAGAATTAAAGGTATCTTTCTACCTCAAAAGAGAACAAAGTTTAAGTAAGACCCATGTAGATTCCTCCAGAATCTATCCCATCGTCGGGAAGATTATTATCGGTAACAGTATCGCCCAATTTGGTTCAAAATTATCTGTTTCTGAAAATCTCTGGAATGTAAAATCAGGACGAGCAATCGGCAAAAGTAAAATTGCTGTTGAGTTAAATCGGGAGATAAACAAAATCAACCTCTCCATTCATTCCCATTACAAAGATATCTTAGACCGTACAGGAGAAGTAACAGCCCTACAGGTCAAAAATGCGTTTCAAGGAATAGCCACCGCACAGAAAACTCTGCTTGTGCTGTTTGAAGAGATGATGCAGGAATTTCACTCACGAATTGGTATCGATCGTGCCCCTTCAACTTACTTCAAATACATAACAGCCTATAAAAACCTAAAACGTTTTCTGAAAGAAAAGTATAATGTTGAAGATATCCCTCTTTCTCAATTAGACCTGCCCTTTATCGAAGCCTATGACTTTAACCTGCGGGTAGAGCGTAAACTGAAATCTGAATCCATTGTTTCGATAGTCGCCTTGTTACAGAAAGCTGTGCGTATTGCTTTACATCGTAACCTGATCACACACCCTCCTTTCTATGGATACAAAATCGAAAAACCCGAATTCCAAATCAGATCGCTTTCAGCCGAAGAATTTGAACGATTAATGTCTACTCCTATAGAATCATCCAGTCAGTCTTTCATTCGGGACTTATTTGTATTTGCAGCATTCACAGGCTTATCGTATGCCGATCTCAAAGGATTTGTCTGGAAAGATATTATTCAGGAAGAAGATGGTAGCCTGTGGATATTCAAGAGCAGGCAAAAGACAGATATTACATTCAATGTAAAGTTACTGGATATACCGATTCGGATTATAGAGAAATACAAAGGTATAAGCGGAACAGGTAAAGATGACCCTGTCTTTGTTGTATTATCTCATAGACGCATCACCGATGCTCTAAAAGCAGTCGCAAAACACTGTGGTATAGCAACTAAAATAAGCTACCATGTTGCCCGTCATACATTTGCAAGCCAACTTTGCCTCTCTCAGGGAGTAC
Source organism: Indolivaga alginatilytica (assembly GCF_003201355.1). Classification (GTDB taxonomy): domain Bacteria; phylum Bacteroidota; class Bacteroidia; order Bacteroidales; family Dysgonomonadaceae; genus Dysgonomonas_A; species Dysgonomonas_A alginatilytica. The sequence continues at coordinate 51,612 of NZ_QICL01000031.1, read as the reverse complement.
CCATAGAAAGTGTCAGCCGAATGATGGGGCATCGCAATATTCAGACCACCCAACGGTACGCCCGTGTCAATAATGAGAAGATAGGAAGCGATATGAAGCAACTATCAAACCGTCTTGTAGGCAAATTCAACTTTCCGGAATAAATTACAAATCTGAATAAATCATAAATTAGATTCTTTTGAATAACAATCAATAGATTAAGATCTCAAACCTATTTATTACTTTGGTAAGTATAATAGCGAGAGATAGTTATAAAATGTAAAAATAAATATTTACTGTTACTTAATTGATCAATAAATTAATTAAGCAATTCATAAATCTATAAATTCAACATATATAGCCATGCAACAGATGCAACATATACAGCATACACACCAAGATAAAAATAACAGAAGCACATTCAGCATATTATTCTATCTGAATACAAGTAAAACAAAGAAGTCAGGTAAGTGTCCAATAGTGGGGCGTATCAGTATAGACGGTAAAAATACAGCTTTCAGCACAGGCTTGGATATTCTACCCGAATGTTGGGATACCAAAGACGGATTAGCTATCCTGAAACCAATGAAGAAAACTGATACCACCAACGAACCTGCTTATATCAACCGTCAGATAGACGAACTGAAAACAACATTAGCGGATCATTACAAACACATGGTAGAAGAAAACGGCTATGTAACAGCCGAAGCCCTGAAAAATGCACTCAAAGGTATCGGAACAAAGAATACCAGTCTGATGCAGGAATATGGGGAACTGGTGGAAGAAAAACGAAAGAGTGTCGGTGTCAAGATAACCGAATCGACCTATGTTGTCTATCCGAATGCTTATAAACATCTGAAAAAATTTCTAGTTGAAAAGTATAGTATAGAAGATATTCCTTTCGGTCAGGTCAATATTGCATTTATCGAAGCCTATGCCTATTACCTGAGAATCGATCTGAAGATGACACCCAGAACAGTAAAAGCAAATATGATTCCGCTTCGAACCACCATAAAGCGAGCCTTCAACAAAGGCTTGATCCGCCAAGACCCTTTCTTTGATTTTATCCCTGAAAGGATCATCCCCAAACGTCCGTGGCTTACCAATGATGAAATACAACGTTTGATGCAGATACAGACCAAACATGATACATGGAACTTTACCCTGGATATGTTTATCTTTTGTGCATTCACAGGTATTACCGGTATCGATTTAAGAAATCTGAAGCACAGTAATATCCAACAACAGGAAGACGGCAGTTTATGGGTAACCCTGAACAGGCAGAAAACAGGAACAGCTTCTTACATACCATTACTGGATATACCCATTCAAATCCTAAACAAATACCAAAACACCGAATTTGCAGGAACGGATGGAAAAGTTTTCCAACTGCAAACTCATGTGAATATGAACTGGCAACTCAAACGACTGGCTAAAGCAGCTAAGATTGACAAACGGCTTACTTTCCATATGAGCCGATTTACATTTGCAACAACCGTTTGCCTGACACAGGGAGTACCCATTGAAAGCCTTAGTCAGATGATGGGGCATCTCTCAATAAAAACGACCCAAATCTATGCGGAGGTCACAAGAACAAAGATTAATGAGGATATGACCAATCTGGCAGAACATATCGGAGGAAAATACACCTTAGCCGAAACTGATAAAAAGATATATAAACCCGGCAGAAGAAACAGGAGGTATCCTGAGAAAGAAATTAACAGTAATAATCAACCAATCTAAAAATCAAAATTATGGAAACAGGCAAATTATATATCAGTACAGATGAGAATAATAACACAGAAGTTATTTTCAAACCGATAAATGAGACAGTGTGGCTCACACATTATGAAATAGCATCCTTATTTGGTGTCTATACTCAAACGATTAACAATAACCTTCGGGCAGTTTTAAAATCGGGTGTCTTGCGGGAGGATGAAGTTTCTTATACTCACAGATACACAGCCAACTCTGGTACATATAGAGAACGGCAAACTGTTTACTACAACCTAGATGCAATTATTGCTTTGGCTTATCGTATTAAGTCTAGGAATGCGGAGGTTTTTAGAGAATGGCTGATAGAAAGGATTTGCAGGCAGCAGGAAAGCCAGTCAGTTGTGGTGTTTCGGTATGATTTTGATAATATATCATTGAATTAGAAGAGGTTTTGGTTTTCACTAAAAAAGCGAGCAGAATTTGCTCGCCTTTTGACTCATAGCTTGTAGCACTATACTCATAGACCTCAATATTTAAACCCTCTTACTTAATAATATCGTACTAATTTATTTCCTCTTCAATAAGATCAATATTATCTTTTGCTAAAGAATCATAATATGAACTTGTTAATTCTGATGTAAGAAAATCATCATTTAATAACTTTACAAATAGGTTTTTCGCTGTTTTTGTATGTAAGTTTATTTGAGTTTTCGTATCATTATACCTGATTTTACCTTTAAGTGCTGGATGTGTCTCGGTAAAAGTTATAATAACAGTATTTGGTATACTTTTCTGGATCACAGGAGAATTCCGTGCTATTTTTGTAAGCTTTCTTGCGAAAGTAATATCATCAACTAATTCTTCTAAAGTATTTAAGTTTGAAATAATATTAATGTCTCTTATAGCATTAAGTCCAAGTAAAGCTTCTCTTTTGATAACATCAATAAAGCCAAAACTTCTCTCTATAAATTTCAAATCTAATATTACTACTGTATTATTAACAAGTATGGCTTGAAAATTTGGACTGATTCGAAGCAAACTATCTTCAAATTTTTCAAGCCTTTGATTAGATTTCCACACTAAATAACCACTTGGTCCTATTATTTCAACAGTCGATAATTTTTTAAATAGAGATATCTGTTGGTCTCCTTGTGAGATTACAATTATTAAGGAGTCAATATCTTGAATGTTATGATTGTTGAAACTAAAAATAGAGATATCATCATTTCCAATAACGCTCTCTAGATTTTGTAGTTCTACAGGTAAATCTAGATCATATTCATAATAACAGTTCGTTCGTTCATCAGCAGTTGATAAAGCAAGTATTGAAAATGTATCATTTTCTATAATCTTTTTCTTTATACTCTTTAAAAACATATCAGCTAAACTAGGTAGATCTGTTTCTTTAATATCTAACTTTCGAGGAAACTCCTCTTCTTTTAAAATAGCATATATTATAATTTGTATTTCAATTTCAGGCTGAGACACAAAACCTAAATGCTGTATTAAGTCTTCTCTATTCATGATTTTATTTTTTTTGCATAAAAAATGTTCGGGTCTAATTTTATATACTTTACTCTGTCAGATTTATCTAGTTTATCTCTTGTTATCAAAACAATATTATTTCTTGTTCCTATTCTAACAAAATCTCCAGTAACTTTATATATCCTAAATCCTAAAATAGCTAAAGTTGGATTTGCATAATATAAATTTGTACGAATATATATTATCCCTATTATTATCAATACAATAAGTAGCACTAATTCATATCTAACACTGTCAAAATTAAAACAAACTAAAGGAATAATGTATGTTGTAAGAAACGTCAGATGTTCATAATCAATATTTTCTATTTCTGTAATTTTAAATGCCAATTCAGGAGTCCCTTTTAATTTATGATTGAAGTCGTAAAACGAAAAAGCGCCAATAATAAGTGCTATAATGCATATAAAAGGAACTATATTGCGAGAGAACAGATAATTTATTCCTATAAACTGACTATCTTCTCCCCAGTAAATAGGAATATCAACTGTGATTATAATAATTAATAAAAACAATAACCATAGAGACAAAAAATATAATCCTATTTTTCTTATCATAATGTCACTCGAAATAATATGGCTAATTGAATTGTTTAACAAAAGTTTCGAAGAGATCTAAATAGGTCTTTAATTCTTTTGTATTTGGTGCATCTTGATTTAAAGCTCTTGCTTGATCGTGAACCCAATTAGAACATTCTCCCATACCTTTTTCTATATCACTATATAATGCAACGGTGAATGGTGCTTTTTTTAATCTTTGAGTTTGGATAGCAGGATTGAAACGTTGGATGGCATCATTAAACAGCTTTTCTTCGACACTTCTTTCCCAACTTTCTCTCAATAAGCCACACCAAGATTTTGCTTGAAAGTAATATTCATCGACATTATCCGAATTTTCAACAGGACTAAGGTTTTGTAACTTCTGCTTCAATTTAGATATACGTTCTTTAACATTCATTGCCGGCCATGGAAGTTCGGAAATAATAATGCCTGGGATATTAAGTATTTTTCTTATTGTTGTATAAGTACACTCTACATTATTCTCAATAGCAATAGACTGTAAAGACATAAAAAAAGAGATGTCATGAGTAAATATAATTACTTGTTTATTTTTAGATTCTTCAACAATACGTTGTGCAATTATATACTTTCTCTTATGATCTAAAGAATTAACCGGATCGTCAAAAAAGAGACCTTTAACATTGCCTCCCATTTGAACTTCTGAGAGAAAATCAGCAAAAGCGATTGCTCTTTGTTCTCCTTCACTTAATATTTTTGCTGGAGTTTCCCCTTTCAGAGAAAGTTTTTTTAGTGTTGTTCCTTTACTTCCTCGTTGTTGAATTTCAACTTTAAAATTTGCATTTAAAAGGGTGCATTCCTCATTAAATGTTTTAACATAATCCTCTGTAACATATTTAGTGAAAAGATCCTTCTGTTTAGATGTTACTTTTCTTGTCGTAAACTGCTTATTTTCTGCTTTCTTAATCCATTTACAAACATTTATCCATTCCTCAATTTGATCAATTAATGGAGCTAGTCTACATCTATCTAAATATTCATTGTTTGATTTGTCAAGTTGTTTTTTCCTTTCACTTATTTTCTCAATATCTAATTTCAATAATTCATCAGAAAGTATTTTATTTAAATCTCCAATAAATTTCTTATCTATTTGAAAAGTAGTTATTTCCGTATTCCATTCTATATTTTTAAGTGAAGCTAAAATTTTGACACAATAGTTTTTCTGTAAAGATAGATTAGATTCTATATTTGATAGCAAATCTTCATAGTTCTCTTTTAGCCATTCCTCTAATATTGTTCCCTTCTTTATTAAATCGAAATCTATTTGTTCATATAAGTTTACTAAATCTTTTATGTCTTTGCTGCTGATTTTCAATTCGTTTTCGACTTTACTTGACAAAAAAGACCAATATGATTCTATCGTTTTTTTTGCACTTTCGTCTAATCGTTGTTGACAAAATAAGCAATAATCAATTTGAATTGGAATATTACTTATATCTAGATTTTGCAATTTAGCGTATATTTCCGCTGATTTTATAAAGTTTTTCCATTCATTACTCCCAATTGATTTGAATTTATCAGTCTTAAACTGGTCAATGCCTTCTATTTTAGAAAGCTCTATATTTTGTCCATGGTTACTGATTCTTAACTGTAAAGATTCAATCTGTTCTTTTGTGAATAGTAAATTTGATTGTTCTATTTTTAAATTTAAATCAACGAGGAGTGATTTTATCTTACTTATCTCATTTGCCTTCTTCTGAATATCTGTAGAGTTTAATGTCTTTAGTTCTTTAACATCTATTTCATTCTTCGATTTTTCTTCTTCTGAAATTTCTGATAATTTCTTTATTTCTAAAATCTTAGAGTTGGCAGAAAGCTCATCAATAATAGTTTTTGTGGAAGTTTCTTTCTCAAAATATATTCTAAATGGATTCGGTTTCTGTTTACTTGATATCTCAGATGAGAGTAAATATAAAATATGCTGTAGATTATTAATAAATTTATCAAAAAACAAAAACGAATTTGGAATAAAGGTAAGCTCATCTTCTTGTGTTAAATGAGCATGAGCTGTAGATGAATCAAAAACGGAATACAGATTAAATTCTGGTGAATTTTCGCTCTCGGGGTATGAAATCTCATAGATGTTGGAATCTTTCATGAATTTAAAAGTGCAACAAGGTGGTTTAGATTGATTTGGAGAATAAATATTAGGTACGATACTCTTATCTCCTCTTGATTTGAAAACATTGTTTAGCAATCTTATGTATCCTGATTTACCAACACCATTTTCACCATAGATTAATGTTAGTTTTTCCCCTATAGGTATTACTTGGTCCTCTTTTAAAGCATTTACATTCTTTATACTATGTACCTCTTTGAGAAGAGAATTAGATTCTTCATTATTAACAATACCACCTTTAAATATTATATCTTGTCGTTCCAAATTATGATTCTCTATAAGTCCTGCATCTTCTTTAAAAAAGATGTAAGATTTTTGCAAGATTTCATTTGTTATATCAATATTGTTCAGTATGTATGATGCAATATATTTTTCCCAATATGATAGTGATTTTACCCACTCAATGATTTCTAATTCTACAGTTTTTCCCATTGATTACAATAATAATATTAGATAGAATGTAAAGTTATATAAAAAACAGATATACAAATATATTTTACATGATAGAATGTCCTAATTTTTAGAAGTTTCCCTCTAGCAACACCATCACATCACTTTCCTTATACAATATTCCTCCTGCAATTTTAACATAAGCAATCTTCTCACTATTCCTCGCCTCTAGCAAACATCGGATGCCAACAGATAGCATCCGACTAACACTCCTATTCGTAAAATATTTTCACCATTATACCTAAACATACTTACTCAAATCAAAACCCCCATTTATAGATCCACTGTTTATAGACTCTTCAGTCTCATACCCTTTCAGTACAATTAAAGCCCGTTGTTTAGCCCCATCAATCTGATTAACCATCTGTTCATACAAATCAGTACCCTGAGCTCTGATTATTATTTCCGCCACTTGATGTTCTTCTCCCTTAGTTATTGATTTACCTTGCAGAGATTTAGTCATCAACTCAAACTCATCAAACATGAAAGATTGATTACCTGCTAATTCAGCATCGCTCTTTTCAAACTGACAATAGAAAAAGCAAAGGAAGGAAAAATAGGGTAACAAACTAATAATCAGAATGAGTGTCCGTTTCTGTCTTTGAGTGCCGAGTAGCTAAAATGCCAAATTTGGCATAAAAAAGCAAACATTCCGTCTCTATACCGTTACCCATTTTTGACGGAGCAAAACAGGGCAATCGGGTGACCTTTATTGGTAGAGTATAGCACTGTTTGTCTGCTGTTTACATTATTCAAATAACTCATATAAGGAGTAATTTTATCAACTTAAAAATGTGAGTTTTATGAACAACAAATTAAAGGTATCTTTTTACCTGAAAAGAGAAAGTAGGCTTGAGAAAAACAATGCCGGAGAGAATGTAGCATATCCGATTATCGGGAAAATCATTATCGGGAATAGTATCGCCCAGTTCAGTTCCAAATTATCTGTTACTGAACACCTTTGGCATGTCAAATCAGGACGGGCAGTCGGCAAAAGCCGTGTTGCCGTTGAACTCAACAGGGAGATTAACAAAATTAATCTCCTGATACATTCTCACTACAAAGATATTTTAGAGCGCACCGGAACGGTAACGGCTATTGACGTTAAGAACGCTTATCAAGGAATCGCATCCACACAGAAAACCCTGCTTGTTTTGTTTGAGGAAATGATGCGGGAGTTCCAAACGAGGATTGGTATAGACCGTTCCGCATCAACCTATCAAAATTATCAGAAAACGTATAAACATCTCAAATCCTTTATTCGGGGGAAGTATAAAATCCGAGACATATCCCTTTGCCGACTGGATTTGCCTTTCATTGAAGCCTTTGATTTCTATTTGCGGGTGGAATGCGGATTAATGGCGGGTTCGGCAATTACAGATATTATCTATCTGCAAAAAGTCGCACGCATAGCCCTGAACAGGAATTTAATCAACCGTCCACCTTTTGGGGGATTTAAACCGGAAAAACCTGAGATAAAAACACGCTCGCTCACAAAAGAAGAGTTGGAACGGTTTATTTCAACACCTCTTCCTTGCTCAAAGCTCTGCTTCATTCGTGATATGTTCGTGTTTTCCTCGTTCACCGGTATCTCATATGCCGACCTTAAAAAACTTACATGCAAAGAAATCATCACGGAAAAAGACGGTAGCCTGTGGATTTGTTCATCACGGCAGAAAACAGGCGTTCCATTTAACGTTAAACTGCTGGATATTCCCATACAGATAATAGAAAAATACAGAGGGTGTGCAGAGGGAGATTACCTATTCTGCATACCTACGCAAACAACCATAGGCAATACCTTGAAAACAATAGCCACACATTGTAAGATAGACAAGAACGTGACCTACCATCAAAGCCGTCATAGCTTTGCTTCGCAAATATGCCTCTCTCAGGGAGTTCCCATAGAGAGTGTTAGCAAGATGCTCGGGCACAGGGATATACGGACTACTCAACGCTACGCCCGGGTCAATAACGAGAAAATCGGCAACGATATGAAACAATTATCTATACGCCTTACGGATAAATTTGATTATCCGACAAGTAACCGGTAGAATAACAAGAATCAACTATACACAATTATGAAATACAATAGAAGCACATTTAGCATCTTATTCTATCTCAATACGAGTAAGAAAAAGAAATCGGGCAAATGTCCGATAATGGGGCGTATCAGTGTGGACGCAGAGAGCAAGGCTTTCAGTATCGGAATGGATATTGAGCCAAAACAATGGGATGCCGCCAAAGGAATGGCTGTCGGCAAGCTCGATGAAGTTTTCACTATCAACAAGCAGATAGAAACCTTAAAATCTGAATTAGAACAGTATTATCGGAATATGGTAGAGAATCAAGGTTTTGTAACCGCTGAATTGCTCAAAAATGCACTTAGGGGTATCGGAACGGTTCAAAATACAGTTATGCAGGAGTTCCCTGAACTGATTGAAGAAAAACGGAAAAGTATCGGAATCAGAATAGTTGCCAGTTCTTATGCTATTTATCCTGCTGCATACAGACACTTCAAGGGCTTTTTGAAGCATAAATACGATTCTCACGACATTCCTTTCGGTATGGTTAATGGGGCAATGATCGAAGAATATGATTATTACCTAAAAATAGATGCACGGCTGTCTTTGAGAACAGCAAAGTCAACTATGAAACCGTTCCGTACTGTGGCAATGCGTGCATTTAACAAGGGATTGTTGCGAAACGACCCTTTCTTCGACTATACCCCTGAAAAGATAATATCTAATCCTCGGTGGCTTTGTCATGACGAGATAGACCGCCTGATGAAATTAGAAATAAAAAGCCCTGCTCAGAACTTCGTCCGGGATATGTTCCTGTTTTCGGTCTTTACGGGCATTTCTTATATTGATTTAAAGAATTTGCAATATACGGATATTCAACAACAGGCAGACGGTAGCCTATGGATTATCTTGAATAGGCAGAAAACAGGAGCAACTTCATATATTCCCTTATTGGATATCCCCAAGAAAATTATCGACAAGTATAAGGATACGAAGTTTTCCGGTAATGATGGCAAGATTTTCAAGATACGGTCTTCCACCAGTGTTAACGGACATTTGAAGGAGTTGGCAAAAGCTGGCGGAATCAATAAACGGCTTTGCTACCACATGAGTAGGCACTCGTTCGGAACTGAAATTTGCCTTTCAGGGGGAGTGCCGATAGAAACCGTTAGCCGAATGATGGGGCATCTGTCGATCAAGACTACCCAGATTTATGCGGAAGCGACCCGTACCAAAATTAATGAGGATATGACAAAGCTGGCAGAACGGATCGAAGGAAAATATACCTTAGCGTAAACGGATAAAAGGTATACAAACCCGGCAGGAGAAACAGGAGGTATCCTGAGAAAGAAATTAACAGTAGTAATCAACCAATCTAAAAATCAACATCATGGAAACAGGCAAATTATATATCAGTACAGATGAGAACAATAACACAGAAGTTATTTTCAAACCGATAAACGGGACAGTGTGGCTCACACATTATGAAATTGCATTCTTATTTGGTGTCCATACTCAAACGATTAACAATAACCTTCGGGCTATCTTCAAATCGGGTGTCTTGCGGGAAGATGAAGTTTCTTATACTTACAGATACGCAGTCAACTCTAGTAATTATACAGAACGGCAAGCAGTTTACTACAACCTAGATGCAATTATTGCTTTGGCTTATCGTATTAAGTCTAGGAATGCGGAGATTTTTAGAAAATGGGTAATGGATAGAATTTGTAGACAAAAGGAAAGCAAGTCGGCTATTGTGTTTCGGTATGATTTTGATAATATATCATTGAATTAGAAGAGGTTTGATTATAATTATATCATTAAAAGTGAACAGGATTTGTTCGCTTTTTATCTAATAAAACAAGGTCTTATTCTAGATTATTATTTGACATTTTCTATTTTAGAATAAATTTGCAAAATCTCTTTAGCAAAGTAATATCCTCTTTGTTTAGCCCAATACCAAAATATTATGACAACAGGAATAGCCAGGTATGCTCTCCAGTCATCATAATAGGTTATAATGATGACAATAGAACTAATAATAGCACAAGTTAGCATAGTTCTGGAGAAAGCATAGCTATTACTAAAATCCTCCGCTCTATGATCCTTGGATGTAAATACATGTCTCATTGCAATATTAAATTATTCTTTATTACAAGCAGCTTGATTAGAAGTTTATTTCTTCAAGCTACTTTTTATTGACTCATGGTTGTAAACTTTTACTCTCTTAATACCTTTTCCTTCTAAGAGATTGGAAGATGGAACTCCTCCCCATGTAAAGAAGAAGAAATTTTCCAGCCAACTACCTAGGGTATTTAAGAGATAACCTAAGCCAAATGCAATTGCTGTATAACCAATTACATAATCCTTATCATATTGATATCCGAAAAATGGCAAATAAGACAATAGCATTATAAAGCCCGGAACAAGAGATGATAAGATGTCATATGATTTAGTTCCCATCTATTATAAATGATAAGCGGCATTATAGCCGCTTATCCTGTTAGCATAGCTTTAATCTGATTAATAATTTATAGGAGAAACTGATAGTAGTCATTGATGATTATGACTGCTGTGATTATTGCTAAATTTAATAAAATTTAATAAAAATAATTTGATTATCTTTTTAAGCTTAGAGTTATTTTCTATATAAATGACATTATGTCAGCTTGTTGCATTTAAATAAAAACAATTTGTCAGGTGTAATATTTTGTTTCCTATTGGCATTAATTTTGCTTTTATTTTTTTAAATATTAAAAAAAGATACAACATGAGAAACTACAGTACACTATTGTCTAAAACCTTATCACGTCAGAACCCTGATCAAGATTTGTTAGTAGAAAGGAAAATGTTCAGTGCATTTGCAGATGATAAACAAGATATACTTAAGTATATAAAGATTGCAATGAATGAAGTTGACCAAAGTTATACACAAAAAACGATAGAAGCAGGGGAACGTGTTAAAACTCATTTACAGAAAGAGCTAACAAATGTCACTTATAGGTATCAAGGCTCTGTTATGACAAGAACACATATTAAAGGATATAGTGACATTGATTTATTGACAATTTCTGAAAAATTTTACAGTTGGGATCGTTATAATGTAGATAAAATTCTTGATTCGGAAACTGAGAAACAAAATTTCTATAGGACACAAATCGAGAAACTAAACAGGGAGTTAAATTTAACACCATATCAAGGTAATTGTCTCCAGGATTTGAGAGATATCAGATTGAAAAGTGAAGATATTTTGATTCGGAAATATACCAAATGCGACATATCTAAACCTAAATCTATCAAAATTAGAAATCTTGATTTACACCGAGATGTAGATATTGTCACTGCCTCTTGGTATGATGATGTGCGATCAATAATAAACGATAAGGGTGACAATAGAGGTGTGCAGATTTACAATAAATCCACCAATACTAGAGAATCTTCAGATTATCCATTCATTAGCATCAATAGAATCAATGAAAGGAGTACAGAAACACAAGGGCGCTTAAAAAAGATGATACGGTTCCTAAAAACATTAAAAGCAGACTCTGATCAAGAAATAGAATTTAGTAGTTTTGATATAAATGCAATTTGTTACAATATCTCCATAGATGAATATAAAAACTCTACATATTTGGAATTAGCAATAGTTTTATACAATAATTTCACCAAAATAAGTTCAGATCCATATTACGCTAATAGTATAGTTTCAGTTGATGGACGTGAATATATTTTCAATGGAAAACCTGGTAAATTGGGTGAATTTAAAAAACTAAGTTATGAACTTGATCAAATAATAAAAGATTTAATACATTTTAAAATAATAGCATGAAACCACGAATTTTTATAGGATCCTCTAAGGAAGGATTAAATGTTGCTGAAAAAATTAAAGATTTCTTTAGTGATGAGTATGAATGTTTCCTTTGGACTGACAATATTTTCAAATATAATGAAAATTTTCTTGAAACATTAATGAAAGAAGCAAGCCTATTTGATTTTGGCTTCATGGTTTTTACGCAAGATGATCATACAATCTCTCGCAAACAAGATTTTGCCACGGCAAGAGATAATGTCATATTTGAATATGGTCTATTTTTAGGTCGATTGGGGCGTGATAAAGCATATGTAATTAAAGATCAATCAGTAAAGCTCCCTTCGGATTTATTGGGAATTACTATTGCGGATTTTAATTGTACTAAAGATGTAGACGATTCTTTAATTATTGATGATGATTCTTTAATTAAAACTTTATCAAAATTAAAATTAGAAATACAAGAAAAAATAGAACTTGGATTCTTGGGGATGTTGCCATCCACGGTTTTAGCGATAGGCTATTTTTATAATTTCATACAACTAGTGTGTGATAGTATTGGTAGTGGATATGAGATGTCTGTAAATGGAAAAAATTACACTAATGCTAAACTTAAAATAGTATTACCCAAAGACCTTGATTCTGATTTGAAGAAAAAAGCTACAATCTACCATAAAAAGAATTCATTTGAACAATTACAAATAGAGACAAAGCATCGACAATATCCATTATATGTTTCAATTGATAGTCATTATGACAGCTTAATCCTTAGTGATATGCCAACAACACTCAATGGGATAGATAAAGCAATTGATATGTACTTAAGGGTTGGTCATATTGGTAAATCTACCGAACAAAAATTATTGGAGGAGCGTGAACTAAGAAATTTTGAAATGGTTTTGAGAAAGCTAGTAGCTAATGATGCCTTTTGTAAGGAATTTGTAGAGTTTATCACTGAGCCGTAATTTTTGATTAGCTGAATCAGATATTGATTTCAATAGTTTCATGATCTTAAAACAAATAGCTGTATAAATAATTGATATACAGCTATTTATTGAATTAATGATCCGACTAGCACTCCTATTCGTGAGATATATTTCACCATTATTCCTAAACATACCTACTCAAATCAAAACCCCCATTTTTAGAGCCACCGCTTATAGACTCTTCAGCCTCATACTCTTTCAGTACAATTAACGCCCGCTGTTTAGCTCCATCGATCTGACTGACCATCTGTTCATATAAATCAGTACCCTTAGCTCTGATTATTATTCCCGCCACCTGTTGTTCTTCTCCCTTAGTTATTGGTTTACCTTGTAAAGATTTAGCCATCAACTCAAACTCATCAATCATGAAAGATTGATTGCCTGCCAATTCAGCATCGCTTTTGTCATAACCTGAACACAAGATGAATTCCTCCTCTGAACTAACCGGCAGATCATTCGTTGATTTAGTTACCGGTTCCGGCTCTTTTCTACCAAGCGTTGGTTCCATAGGAATAGCTTGTATTGGTTTATTCTCTTCTATCTGCTGTTGCTTGTTTTTCAAAGAAGCCAAAAGTCGTGTATCTGTTTTTGATTTACCCACAAAGCTCGGAATACCCCGCTCATCTAACTCTACGCTGTTTCTCCGTGCTACTTTTCTATCTTTTTTCTTTCTATACCACTCATTAAACCAATCTTTGAAAAGTATCCACAAATTCAAGCCTGCCATATACAGACAGGCTACAGCCAATACTGCCATTTTTATTTTCTCTGCATCTATATCTATTTCCATTTTAGTTTTAGTTTTAGTCTTAAATTTTGAATATTATTTAACCAGGTCATTCTTCCCGATACGGTATAAAGCATTAATCTCCTCCCTATTGGCTTCAAAATGTTCGGCAAGAACATTATCTATATATCCCCCGACAGTAACAATCTTACCATCTATTATTCTTGCCGCACTCGCAATATTTGAAACCGTCTTGTGCAGCTCCTGATTGATATAAACATTCTTTCGGGAACCCGATTCGCTTTTAGTGAGAAACGTACTCTTATAATACGACTCATCCGGTTGATTGCCTCTCTTTCGTTTTTGATGAAGGCTTACAGGCTTACTTTCGGCAATTGGAGATTCTTCTAACTCTTTTTTTGGTTGATGGTCAGTAGTTAGATTATTTTCTGCCTTTTCGGGTTCAATTTGTTCCGGTTCCTTAGATACTATACTCTGCGAAAGATCTCCTGCTTTATGAACCTGACTGATAGTTGAAAGCAGGGTATTCTGATTGGGTATCTCTATCTGACGGCTCTTCGCTTTTGTTTTATCCTGCTCACTCATGCTTGTTTTGATTTATGAGTTGAATAATCTCTTCGGACAATAAATCGAAGTTGCTCCCACTAAGCAATCGTTTATCGATCGGAAAGAGTGTCGAACGAAATACCGGCTTGTGTTCCTCCTCCATCTCGTGACGGAAGCGTTTGCTGTCGGGCAGCACATTGTTTAGCACATGTAATTCCAAATCCTTGATTGCATTCTCGTATGCAAGGTACAGCTTGGTTTTCTCCCGCCCGTCTACCAGATTCCAGATCAGATACATCCCTTTTACATTGCCTGCTTTGGGCTTGATGATAATATCATTTATCAGGATGGCAAATTGCAGGGTACTTTCCAGAACCATCCTATCGGCACTGATGGGTGCAAAAATGTAATCGACCGAAGCAAGGGTATTGACAATGCCTTCGCCATTCAATGTTCCGGGCAGATCGAATAAGATAAAATCAAATTCATCCGATGTACGGTTGATCAATTCTTCGGCAACAGCAATGGCTTCTTCTGCTTTTGCTTCCACAATCGCAAAGGCAGGCTTATCCAATCGGGTAAATTGTTCTTCTGCCATCTTGTTGTAATAGGGATCATTCATCACTTGGTCGATTTCTCTGGCTCTCATTTTCACGACACTGTGCTGGGGGAAGTCACTGTCAATAACGGCAACATTATATCCCTTGACATAATGGAGATAACTCGAAAACAATACGGTCAATGTAGTTTTGCCGATTCCTCCTTTTTGGGTGGAGAAGGCTACGAATAATGGGTTCTTTTTCATACTGAAACTATTTTGGTTTTTATGTAAATACATCGGTACATGCTTATGTACCTGTTTGGGTTTATTGATAAGCGTTTACTCTGTTAGAAATATATATTGATACTTGAATACATAGATTGTTTTGTACGTGCTTAAGCAGGTTGATACCAACTTACCAAACGACTCTACTAGAAATGTATATTGATACTAATGAATACATAGATTGTTTTGTGCTTATGTTGCTTTGTACTAACTAAAACAAGTTGATACCAACTTACCAGGTTTACAACTTTGGTACATAAGCGAAAGCTTGCGTAGACGCTTACATATAAGTTTATATATACGCTTATATAAGTACCAAGCAACTCACCAAAACACATAGGTAAAAAACAAAACATCAACTCTTGTACCGGCTCACTCGCTTAATTACCTGCAAATAAAAACAGAATATCAATTACTTATACCGTTTCCAACTCCCGTGTCATCCTATGTCCGGAACTGACATATCGTGTCTACCAAAGCAATGGCTATCAGCTCACAGCCATTGTCTACTTTTGAAAAAGAGAATCGTAAAACCCGAAAAAGTATAATGGAAACAGTGAGCTGTTTCGGAAGTTATTCCCGAAGTAAATAAGCAACCGTTCCGCTTGCTAGTATAGTCCGCCCTAACGAGCGGATTTTATTGTCAATCGACAATAGCAAGAAGTGTTCCCGGCAGCAGAAAATTCCATTTTCATCTGCCAAAACCTTTCTTGCTCCAACCTTAAGTTGGAGGGCGGTTCTCCCAAGTCGAACCTATTTAACCAATTGATGTATGAACAGGAAACCTGTTGTTAAAGGGGCAATACTGCCTAAGAAGACCCAAGAGGAACAGAAAAGGGGGCGAGGTCGCCCAAAGAAAGACCATTGTCTAAAATATAGATATATGTTTCGTCTAAATGATAGTGAGAATGAGAAATTCTTAGAGATGTACAAGCAATCCAAAATGAAATCCAAATCATCATTTGTTGTAGATCGTGTACTAAACAATCAACTAA
The DNA here is from genome assembly GCF_003201355.1 of Indolivaga alginatilytica. Classification (GTDB taxonomy): domain Bacteria; phylum Bacteroidota; class Bacteroidia; order Bacteroidales; family Dysgonomonadaceae; genus Dysgonomonas_A; species Dysgonomonas_A alginatilytica. The sequence goes on along the minus strand of NZ_QICL01000031.1, from coordinate 35,295 downwards.
AAATCATTCAGATTAATAAAAGTACAATTGATTTTGTCATGTTATTGACACAATTCTTTGCCCAATTCCGAGCCATAAAGAATAACTACAACCAACTATTTACAACATTGGTTCGGAATTTAGGGGAAGATAAGGCTCGTTATATGCTAAAGATAGTAGAGAAATCGACACTTGAATTTATTCAATCCAAGTTAGAGATCGAAGAATTAGCCACCAAACTCAAAGAACAATGCTTGCCAAAATAAGTACCGGAAAGTCTGTTTTCGGAGTTTTAAACTACAATAAAATCAAAGTAGAAGACAAGCAAGCGGATGTAATCTACAGACAAAAGATGTTCGATTCGGCAGATGGTAAATTCTCCATTCGGGATTGCATGGATTCGTTTTATTCCTATCTGTCAAATAATAGGAAGACAGAGAACGTAGTGTTTCATGCTTCGCTGAATCCCGATCCAAAGGATAAGCTATCAGACGAACAACTAGCTGAGATTGCCCGAAGCTATATGCAAAAGCTTGGCTATGGTAATCAGCCTTATGTTGTTTTCAAGCACTCGGATATCCAAAGACAACATCTGCATATCGTTTCATTACGGATTGACGAAACAGGCAAAAAGATTAATGACAGTTACGAGGTCAGGCGTTCGATGAAGATTTGCAAAGAATTGGAACAGGAGTTTAAGCTTATTCCTTTAAAGAAAGGAAAACGGGAAAATGAAGCACCTACCAGGAAAATAGACTATCAGGCAGGCGATATTAAACATCAAGTGGGTAATATCACTAAATCAGTGATGGCAAATTATCGCTTTCAGTCATTGGGAGAATATTGTACTTTATTGGAAATGTTTCATGTAACAACAGAAGAAGTTAAGGGAGAACATAATGGTAAACCTTATAATGGCTTAATCTATTCGGCAATTGATGAGCATAAAAACAAAGTCGGTGTTCCCATTAAATCATCAAAATTCGGCAAGGATGTTGGATATGATGCGTTACAAAAGCATTTTGAACTATCTAAATCAGCTATTGAAAAGGTTAAAGTCAAAGAACGGTTAAAACCGATTATTTCCGAAGCAATGAAGCGATCCCGTTGTATGGATGATTTTAGAAAGTCGTTATTGCAATCGGGTATCGGTTGTGTATTCCGTAAGAATGAACAGGGGCGTATCTATGGTGTGACCTTTATCGACTATCAAAATCAAACCATACTTAACGGTTCCCGCTTGGGTAAGGAGTTTTCGGCGAATGTATTTAATGACCTGCTGAATAATCCTTCTCAAAGGAACATTCAGCAAACGGTGGTTGATAAACTTTCCATTGAAACGAATCGTCTCAGCAACTCTGTTGAATCCGTTGGAGTTCAACCAGACGCTGATTCCGATGGTTTAAGCCTGCTCGCTTTTGAGCAGCATGGAACGGATTGGGAAGCTGAGAAGTTTGCTGGTGAAAAAGAAAAAGAGGAGAAAATCAGGCAGCGAAAGAAAAGAGGGAGAGGGATGTAGAGTTGTGTTGTGTTCTTTTCTTTACAATCTGATTAACACAATGTGATATTATATATTTACAAATACGTCGTTTGCAATTATTTCTTTTAATTTTGAAGAATCAACATAAAAATAACCAAAATAAGGATGATATAATGAAACGTATCTTAACGATCTTAATAATCATAATGCTATTTGCTATTAAAAGTTCTGCTCAAATCAACTTCAGAAATGAGTCTGGCTCTCATCCTATAAATGACGAAAAACTGGAAAAAGAAATAAATAAGAATTTTAAGATACCTCAAAATAATGAACTTGAATTCCGATTATATACCCTTCCGACATTAACAAACAGTTCTTCTCTTTTTGTTATGCGGTTAAATAATAAAATATGGGAAGCCCACTTATTTAGGAAAAATCACAATTCTTCTTGGGTTGCCGAAGATGTTGATAATAATGGACTCGATAATTTATGGAGTAAGTTAGATAAAAATCAGGTTCTTACTTTACCGGATCAGGAAGATATTAAAGACAAAATGAAAATATTTAAAGCTGATACTACTGCCGTATTAGAGGACTGGGGACATATGCAGACACAGGTAATGGATGGAGTTATTTATCATTTCGAACTAACACAATATAATTACCGTAGGAGAGCATATAGCTATCATTGCCCATACACTTACTTGCAGAAGTATCCTAATATCGAGGAGCTTTACCGTGCCTATTCGATTATAATTTTGGTATATAAGCATTTGGGAATACCATTGTCTGTTTGCTAGTAAGATGAGTTTTATTGTTAATTTAGATCAACAAATAGCTCCATATTTTTATTCTTAATGAAATTCTTTCCCTTATCAAAGTCCTCCATTGTTTTTTGAGAGGACATTCGTTAAGGGAAAAAATTAGTGTTGGTTGGAGGCGGCTTTATACTTTATCTTCAGATATAGGCTCAACCCACCTGACTGTTGCAGAACTGCTGTAATGCTTTACAAACACTCGGATATCGGTTGCCCTGTAATATACCCGTCCTTCTACCTTGAAGAATGGCAGAATACCCTTATCCCTGTAACGCTGCAAACTGCGATACGACACTTTCAGCAGGAACGCCAAGTCCTGATTATCCAGTATCTTCTCATTATCGTCTAAAATATTATGGGTATTGACCAATGTTTTCAAATCCCTGCCCAGTTCGTCCAATTTGGAGGTGAGTCTCTGCATCCAATTATTAAATTTATCTTCTCCTATATACATATTGCTTCATTTTAAAGGATTATAATACTCTTGTTATTATCTCCAATGCATTGTTGATCAAACAAAGTACAGCAGAATAGAGTAATGAAAATAGAGGAGCCGTTAACGGCTCCTCTAAATAATAAGTATAATGTATTTGTTGTTAGATAATTACAGTTGCATCTTTTTTCATTTTCTTTTCTTTGACTCTCATTAGCTGTTGTTTCTCCTGCGGCTCTCCCTGATAATAGCCGCCCGCATAGCATCCAGTCCTTTGGTCAGGTTACAGGCTTTGCGTCTGAAAAGAGCATCCTGCCTGTCGTAGATATCCCCGAAACTGAAGTTTAATCCCTGCTCAAAATGACTAGCCAAATGATTCAGATGTGTAGGATTACCGTTTTTACCGGTTACAGCCTCCAGATAATGTAGTCCGCAGGTAATCTCGGTAATGCCCATTACCCCGAACTCTTTGAGTTTAGGAATCAGAAATAACTCGGACGGACATATCGGGGAAAGCTCCCGGATAAAAGCTGCGGGATATTCCATACGGCGGTGCAGCAAGTCCTGTTCGGATTCAATCAGCAACAACGCTTCTTTGAGAAAACAGACGGCAGGATTTTTTTTCCGTTCCCCAGACAAGTGTCTGTTCCAGCAGGGAGTTGAGTCTGGCTCGGGTAAAAGCATAGATACGCAGGAGCAGGCTGAAATCGGACTCGGCCTGGCTGAGTGATACCATTTCTCCCGCAAACTGATTCAGGGCATGGTCTAAGTTGTTTTCTGAGGCAGGCTTTTGTGAACTTGTTTCCAACAACCTGAAGAACTGTGTTTGAATTAATCTTCTCATAACAATTTGTATTAATGTATAATGGACCAATAACACACACGGGCATTTCTTGCTGATGAATAATGCCCTGCATGGCTTTCAATAAACTAGCTGTTACTGCCTGTACCTGATGGTCTAAACAAGCGGTGTGTTTTTGGTATACATCTGTTAGTAAAAGAGATTCATAACAAATGGTATGGATAGTATCGGATAGATTGGTCTGGATGTATTTATTGTGTTGCTTTATTTTTTCTATGGGCTGTAAACCGCTACTAAACTGTATTCAAAGCGGCGAAGACCTGCTCTAACCAAAAGCAGTTGTTGCTGTAAGGCAAAGAATCGTTAATACGGTCATTACTGTCACTGCAATGCCGAGAGCTATTATTACGATCAGTGCTTTGATTGGAAGTAAATTATATTTGTTCATAGAGTATCTGTTTGATTTTTAATGGTCTTTATTTGGGATTAATATATTCATCAGATGATGCTTGGGTTCGTCACCAATCCGGGCAGATTGAGATAGTGGCATCTTGCAAGTGCCGAAAAAAACAGCTCCCGGTTCTATCTGAATCCGATTAATCAGGGCATCGCCTCTGTAGGTGGAACCTGCATGTAAAAACAGTAATTCTGTGACCTGCACATTACCCGTCAGACTTCCCGATACTTCTATCTCTGCACAGGCTATATCGCCTGTAACGATTCCCTTTTGTCCTACGACAATCTTTGCCGAACAGTTGATATTGCCTGTTATTGTTCCGTCGATGCGTATATTGTCATTGCCGTGTAAATTGCCCTCGATAACTACACCGGCTGAAAAACAGCTATATTCTACCATCGTAGAGTTGTTTTTCCTTTTAGCTATGTTCCACATTATTTATTGCTTATTTATTCTTTGTTTTTAAGTATTCTTCAATGCGTGCTAGTTCCGTATCTTTTAGAATCACTTTCTTATCGCTGTCCAGCAGGTAAAGCGAAGGAATGGCTTTAAGGTCATACAAACGTTTGTTCTGTACCGCCAGCTCTTTGTCATAGCCGTTGATCCAATTTGTTGGAATATCGCTCAGGTGCTTTTTCCAGATTGTGATATCCGCATCAGGATAGAAAGAGAGTACCGTAAGTGTTTTGCTTTGTATGAGTTCGTCCAGTACGGGTGATGCTTTTATTCCTGCAATTGTTTCTTCGCAGGCATGGCAATCGGGATTGTAGAATAAAAGCAGGGTATTGTCACTATTGAGTTGATGAAGTGTCCCTGTTTTTCCCGATGCGAGTGTGTAACTAAAATCGGCTGCCTGTTCTCCGATGCGGTTTTTCAGCATCATCGCCAATTGGAATTTGGCACGTTCTTTTTTCGCTTCATCGCTTGTTCTGTCTTCGATAATGTATCGGACAACGGGTATATAAAACTCATCGTTACGCAGAGGAGAGTTCGGTTCATACAGGTATTTTTTGAACAGATCACAGAAGTAAGGATACATCGTTCCTGTTTGTTCTTCTTTGGCTTTGCCTAGTAATACTTTTATGGAGGATTCGGCTGTTTCTTTTTGGGTATGGGGTAATATCTCTATATAGTTGGCAAATGCCTGTTCGGTAACTTCGGGCAGATGCGTATAGCTTGTATCCGAAAAGTTAAAGTTATCCCAATAATGGATTACGAGATATTCAGCCCTGTCTTTAGGCTGTTTGAGGCTATCGGGGATGGATATCATAACAAACGAGGGTGTGCTTTTTTGGACAGGGGTTTTCGTTTGGTTGCTACCCAATGGTTTGCTGTTACAGGTCATAAAACAAAAAATGACGAAAAGGGTAAAGGCTACCGGATAGATGATCCAGACTAATACGGAGGGGAGGTTTACGTTATGTCTCATTCTTATTGTTATCGGTTAAGGGTGGTGTTAACACTCAGAGCGTCTATCAGCTTTCGGCATACTGGACAGTTCAGGCGGTAATACTCTGCCCCGGTTATCTGATCCATGCACAGGGAGAATTGTTCCTGATTGCCTGCTGTAACCGACTGTAAGTTGGCGGATAGTGTTATGGGGCTTTCCTTTATCAGGTAATGCGATGAAAGCATAATCAGAAATGCCGCCACATAAGCTAATCGTTTCTTTGTCTTTGTAAGTTCCATGTTTGATCGTATTATAAGTTTTTCATTAAACCGCTAGTTGTTTTTTAAAGCAAAGGACGCCAAGACGCCAAGTTTTTTTGCTCTCTCTTTCTCTCTTATTCGCTCCATTTTAGTTTATTATACTCTCCGTTCAGAAAAGGAAACCTCTCCTGTGGTATATAGCTTGTCAATCCCGAATATTTGTTTATTTCAAAGCCGTTGTAGCCGATCATAAAAGCCGTTGTTGCCGCTTTCCATATTACAGCCTTTTCTACCAATGCCGACAGTTCAGCTTTTTGCGTGTCGTTTTCCAACAGGCGAGAGTAATAATCCTCAAAGTCGAAGAACAGGCGGTAGCTGTAACGGTCGAAATGCTGTATATCGTTTATTGTTATTTCTTTATCAAAATCACAGTTGCTTTTGACAAAGGCAGCCAGATTATCCAACTCCGAGGTCTTGATGACCGAGAAAGTAGCCGAGTGTTGCCAACCTGTGTTGTTATTAAAGTAATCGAAAGAGCCTTTAGCAAATTGTGTCAGGTTGGGCGTATCTTCAAACAGGTTATTGATAGTCTGTGGATAACTTTCAGTAAACCCCGGAGAGACAATCTCGGCACTCGATGCCAGTATATAATTGGTTTTGTCTTTGAGTTCGTAAGCTACTTCGATCCCTGCCATAAAGCAGGCTTCGAAAACGATGTATTCAAAGGTGTTATCGGGTATGGCATTGGCAAAATCGATAAGGTTCATTTCATCGCTGCCGTCTATTATAATGGATCTGGTGGTGGATCGGGGTTGTGTTAATGCTCCTTTTGGCAGCCAGCCGGAAGCGTGAGAGAATAGGAGTAAGCCGTAAGTCCTACCGTTACTTGAAAGGGGGTATAATGCCTGTACTTCGGCAATTACACGAGCGAAAACTTGCGGGTCGGCAGAGTTTTCTTCGGAGTAGGTTTTGAGTATATTCAATGTATTTTGTCCCTTGCGGTTGACTATTTCAGTTAAGGTCGGTGCAGTTCCTGCGCCATCCTGATAGATCAGCAGTTTATCGCCGTCCGAAGCTTTCCACCCTGAGCGGATGGCTTCGATCTTCTGATCGGTTTCGCCTGAGAGGTTGTTGTCACCTCCCATATAGACTATAAGGATATGGCGGGGGGCTATGGATATACATTCCTCGTCATTGATACAGGAGAATAATAAGAATAGCAACAAAATAGCCCCTCCTAGCCTCCCCAAAAGAGAGGAATTGGCAAAGCCCCGAAAGAGGGTATTTATGAATGTATATCTATCTATTATTGTCATTTGTTTTATCTTTTGTTGTCTTTACCTTTTTAGTTTCCCCCTTCCCCCTTCACGACAATAAGAAGGGTTGGGGAGACTATCGGGGCATCCATATAATCACTACCTTGATGCCGCCTGCTTTATTACAAATCTTATAATATATAACGACACAAACTATGTAGCTCCTTTACCCGAAATTTTATTTCCTTTAAATTGAAAAATGTGACATCAACTACTTTTTCTTACTATTTTACTTTTCATTCATTCATTCAAATGACCCCGTTGTCCTCCCCGTTTGGAGAGGCGGGGCGAAGAGCGGCGGGCATCACTGCCCACCGGGACTTTCTTTACAAAAATTTTACAAAACTACAAATGCGCCGAATCTGACGATCCGGTACTTCTTTATATGTTTAATCATTCCTTTTGGCAAAGCATATTCTCAAAGAGTGCCTGACGGCATAAAGATCCTGCACGAAATACGTCTTCGCATACTTCCTCCACAGACAGGTTGTTTTCCTTGTCCCATTTGTAGCGGGCATAAAAGGTGATATGACCTGTTTCATTCAGGTGAAACTGTCCCAGAGGGATGTCCCGATTGGTCTCTCTTATTATCTCCCGGGCTTCTGTCAAGAAATCGTCTACTAAATAGGTGCTGTGTATCGACGTGATTTCGAGTGCCTCTGACTCTATTTTAAAAACATGAAATAACATGCCGTAAGTATCTTCGCCATAACATAGCAATTGCTTGTTTGCTCTGTCATACTCTGTGGCGTAACCTTTATCGGTAAGCAGTTGCATGAGGTATGCTAGCTTTTTATTCATTGCCTGGCTTTTGGGTTATATTGTTTTTTACCTTGCATCATATTTCTATTTCGCCCTTGTCAAAGTCATCAACTACGAGGGGTGAGAAACTAAGATTCTTGTTGTCGTCCAACGAAAAATGGATCGTATACACCTTGTTACGTTCTATACGAATCGCCTTACCGTCTATGCCCTTAAATGGAAAGTTCTGTATCTGCCCAATTCCGTTGAACTCGTAAACGACCTGAATCGTCAGAACCGGCAGCAAATTACTTTCCGCTTCTACTGTTTCGTAGATATAAAGGTTTATTGTCTTATCGGTTTTTATATATGATAGTTTGTTTAACCGTGGTACAGAGGTAATATCGGCTAAGGGGTTATCCTCCGAAGGCAGAAGGTAAGTCCGGGTTTTGGGATTGAATACTTGTACCGAAATCAGTTTGAATTTAGTAACATCGTTAATATGATCGGTCACATCCACACGTGCAGCCATGCGTTTGAGGTTGATGGTGGTCTTTGTTGTGCCTTCTGCTGTCAGTGCTAAACTCTGTTTGGCATACATCAGCAAGGGGCATTGGAGGTTTGTGCCATTTTCGGTCAGGGCAATGCTTTGCAGTTTTTGCAGATCGTTCAGGCTATTGATTTCCAACAACTTGTCGGCTAATCCGTTTTGGGCGTAATTAGCGATTACATAAATATCGGTAGTACCCGAAAAATCACTTGATTTTATGGTTACCGAAACCTTGTAATTACCGGGCGATCCCGAGAGGGCGGTCGATAATCCACGTTCGGAGTTTAAGGGTTCCGTACTCAGGTATTTGCTGAACTCGCCTTTTGCCGTGACTACAAAAAAGGCTACGGATCTGATTTCGTTTTCGGCAGTGCTTCCTTCAATGGTCGCATAGGTGAATGCTTCATCGATACCTACTTGCAGATAAGCGGTTTGGTAAGTGGCTGTGGGTAGGTTTATGTTTGCTTCGTCTGCCTTGTTACAGGAATACAAAACAGTACAAAGCAAACCGTATAGTATTAATTTAAACATTGTATTGTATATTGCGTTTAGCTGGAATAAGTGAACTGTTTTATGGTGAGTACCTTGTGGTACGTTTTATTTCCTTTTTAGTGGTTTCCTTTTTGGGTAACATGATTGCTGACATGGCAGCTCCTGTATTTTTGCCTTGCTGCAGGGCGAACAGTTGCCCTTTTATTTTTTATTATATTAAAAAAAGCAGGTGAGTGGTAATCACCCACCTGCTTTGGAGTATAGTACTATTTACTTATTATTTTTGGATACAGCGGATAGACAAGCCATAGGCACGATAGTATGCATTTACATCACTGCTTATGGCGGTGAAATCTAGCCTGTTTGCGAAGTTACCGTTAACTGTAGACGACCAGTAATGGCCATACGTTCCCTGATTGTTGGAAATCCCAGTTCCATTGTTACGACGACCTGCTGCTGGTAAGTAAAGGGTTTCGCCTGCTACATCACCCGGAATAGCCAAACAGTGAGTAATTTTATCGAACTGAGAATCATTAGTATAGGCTGCTTTGATTAATAACAATTCAGCAGAAGTTGGCACTCTCCATCCGGCAGGGCATGGGCTATTGTTAATAGCAGCAGTCCATAATCCATTGCGAGTAGCAAAATCTGCATCATCCGATTTCAACCAATCGAGTAAAGTACCAGCATTAGTGATAAACTTAGCAGCATATTGTCCGCCCGTAGTTGCATCAACAAAAGAAACAGGACCTGCCTGCTCATCGCCAAAAGCGGCAGCAGTAGCTTTTGTTACCCAACCGATGTTGCTGCGTCCCCACTGATATACCTTACCCATAGAAGCTTGATTTAATACAGTTGCATCAATTTCTGTTGCATCTACATTAACAGGAGCCCAATATTTACCGCCAAACAAAACAGGCTTGTAAGCTGTACCGTTGTATTTAGGTACGCTGGTAATAGTTATTACTTTCGTAAAATCTTTGTTGGCTGCGTTTGTAAGGGTAATAATCGCTTTTACAGGAACTTTAACTGTTTGTACAGGAACTGTTACACTGTATTTTTGTACATACGAAGCACCTGCATAAGTAAGTGTAGCAGCAGGAGCATCAATGGCAAGACCCGGTAACGAAGTACCGTCACTATACTGGTAAGTAATGGCAGCTGTTGTACCGCTCATTGAATTTACTTCGAAGGTAAATGTACTGGCAGTAGTTGCTTCCGAGATGTCATATGTGCTAGTAGCAGCATCGATAACACCGGCACCTGTACCGGTAGCAGCCAATGCCGATACGGTCATAGCATCAGTTCCGGGGCCTACTTCTACCGTTGTACCTTCATCCCATGGATTGATAACCAAAGTCCACTCAATATTCGTTACATCTACTTTTTGGGCTTTCAGCGTATAACGGCTGTTAGCCAGAATAGGAGTGGAAGCAGGAACGGGTACTGTGTATATTTTTGTTACTCCACTGAGTTTTCCTTCGATCGAAATCACTGTTTTATTGCTTTCTAGGGTAGTTGGATACAGGTAGAATACGCTTTCGGTAGCACCCAGGTTTGCATTTGTTAACCCGGTGAAAGGGATTACGGGTAAACCGCCTGTCTCGATCGTTTTGCCTGCACCACCCGAAATAAGGTAGCCTCTCAGGTTGGCATTCGATACCACGATATTGGTGATCGTGAAATTGGTAGTTGCCGCTGTGTTATCCACATCGAAACGAGCCACACGGCGTTTTAGATTCACTGTTTTCTCAGCAACAGTTGCAGTTTTCACTTCTGCCACAGTGGTAGAAGCCGACATCAAAAGACCATCCGTAGCAGAAGGCTTGATAAGAGCTGTTTGTTTGTCGGAAATAAGATTCTTAAAAGCAGCTTCGGTAGTGGTTCCTACCACCAATGCACCTGCGGCTTCCATTTCCTGAGCCTTACCGATACCGTTACCCACGAAGTAGAAAGTTCTGGCTCCTGTTTTTCCGGTTACATCGATAGTGGCAGTACGGGATGTCGCCGATCCGGTTGTAAATCCCGTAATGTCTCCTGTACGGTCGGTACGGTAAATATACTCCAACACACCACCGTTAAACATACAGATGTAGAGGTCTTTCAGTACAGTTTCATTGGTGTTGGCAATAGGTGCGGCATAAGTTACCGATCCGTTTGCCGCAGGCAAGGTAAAGGTAATTTTACCCGGCTGGTCGGTATTACCGCCTACGGTAACATCCTCTTCGTTGCTACAACCCGTAAACAAAAGGGCGGCAACGGTAAATAACATAAAATTGAAATACTTTTTCATTGTTAAAAATTTAGTTTAAAAAAAAGTTTATTAAAAAATTGCTGTTTAATATTTATAATGATTATTCTTTACTCTTTTATTGTTTACTGTTCATTACTAACTGATCACTGTTAACTGTTTCATAAATATCCTCCTTCGTCCCAGTCATCGATTTTTACCAGTGAGACGGTTACGTTATCGCCGTCGATGATCAGGAGCAGATCGAACTCCTGTCGTCGGTTGGTATCCAATACAATACTCATTGCATTGAAAAACACCGCCAAGTCTATTTCTTTCATAATGCGTGTACCGCCCAGGTATATGCTTAGCAACTGGTGTGAGCTGTCGCTGTAACGGTAGGTAATGAACCTGCTTTGCAACGAACGGGTCTCGGTATTCATATCCCCGAGGGTGTAGTGGCTGATCAAATTATCGGCGGAATATATCCGGGACATGTAGCAAATACTTTCGCTGCTGCCGGCAGGATAGGTATCGTATGCCGGGCTGTGCAAGTTGGCATCTCCGCCCTGAAAAACAAACCCGGGCATGAAACTGTAGTCACAGGCTATCTCTTTGAGCTGCATGTAATACCCTGCGGTAGCGGTAGGAGCTTCTGCCATCTTTGCCCACCTGACGGTAATGTCTAATACACAGTGTGCGTGAGTCATATCGACATTTATCTTACTGACCCCGTATTTTTCGATTGTAAACGTACGGTAGCCGTAATAAAGCCGTTCGGAGTCGCTTTGCATCGCATCCGTGCTTTTCGTTCCCACATAAGGATTATCGAGATAAAGCATCATCTCCTGTTTGGTGGTGACACCTACCTGTTCTTTGTTTACCTTACTTGGCTCTGCCTTATTACCCCATGTGATAACAGTGTATTTACCGGGAGGCAAATTAATTTCGGATACGTATTTTCCGAAACACGAGATACCGGGTAGTCTGTTAATGGCATACAGCACATCGTGTTCATCAAAAATATATTCATCTAACGACTGTATATACATCGGCAATACATTCTCAAAAGTGGTATTCTCCCGGTTGTAACGGTATATAATGCGTGCGTTATATTCGCAGACCTCTGTCTGACGGTCGATATCGCAGGAGGAGAAAAAGATAAGAAGCAGAAACAACAGCCCCCTGAATCCCCCGAAGGGGGACTTAAGATGGCTAGTGTGTCTGTTATATATGTATGTTCCTATCATTTAGTTACTCCTGATATTAAGTAACAGCAAGTTAGTTTCAGCTTGCTTGCGTGTATCTTCCGATTCGAGAGCCATACGCAGATACTGTTCCGCCTGCTGCATATCACCTAACATATAATAATACACTCCCTTGTTGATATGCCCTATACGGTTATTGCCCAACTTGTTCAGGTAAGGCAAAGCCCCTTTAGCATCACCGCTTATCAGACAGGCAGCAGCCGCATTGTTGTTAGCAATCGCATCGTTGGGATAGGTCTTAGCCGCTATCTCGTATACTTTTTTGTAATCGGGTGTACCGGGTGTGTAATCGTTAGCTACACGATATATCTCTTCCAGACTTAATAAGTTGGGACGGGTATAAACCAGTTCACGTGCTTTCTCGTCCGAGATAGGCGAAACACTGTAAGAGGCTTCGAGTTCGATACGACGCAAGAGAGGAAACAAGTTCTTAAGCATATCCCTGTAAGGAACACCTCCCTGAAGCTCCATCAGCGTCTTTTCTCGTCCATCGAAGATGCTGTAGCTATAGATCACCGCTAAAACATCGGCTGTATAATCCGGGTTTTTCTCGTTCAGCAAACAAATCAATCCTTCCCAGTCTTCGGCTACCGACTCGGTATCGATCGGGAAATCGTTTAGCTTGTAACGACCGATCATATATTGCTTAAAGCCGATGGAACGGTTTCTAGCCAGTATCTCATTCGATTGGTAGGTTCCTTCGGGAGAGGCATAACCGGTAATCAGCATATGATTAAGTGTAATCAGTTCGTTATCCATTACCGATCCCATAAAAGTATGCACCTTTGCCAGTTGCTGTGTGTTTTTACCGAATGACGGTAATACCTTGTATATTCCTTGCGGATAATCGATCTGCACTTCGATAGCTGAACTGCGTTCTTTAACAGCTTCGCTTGGGGCTGTGAGCATACTTGCCATCTTTCGATAAATAGCAGGGTCGGGATTCCAAACAACGATAGCTCTGGGTGCAGGTGGCGTAACAGCTGTTTGAAGAGGTACTGCCGGTGTCATATTAATATCGGCAATAAGTACCTGTGTGCTTAACGGTGATTCATTACAGCAATCGTGAAATAGCTGCACGGCATGGATAGAGGCATGATCCATCCAAGCCTCGTAAAGAATACTTAAGGTATAATCCACTACATAGGCGGTGCTCTTATCTATTCCCCGGATGGTTTTATAAACCGTTCCTTTTTCAAACTGAGGCTGACCGGAGAGCAGTTCACCCCGGCGATCGTATTTGTAGCGTTTATTGCCTGTGTAGATCACACAGGGCAGCACAAGGTACTTGTCGGCATCTTCGAGTGAGAGTTCCAGACGCAGCGACTGGTCGCTGTGCAGCTGTATGTTTTTAGCCTGTATAGTAAAGGCCATGTTCAGCTTGTCGCCCTGACGGCTGACAGTATGGCTGTCAAGGCTGATCTGTGCCTTTTGCTGTGCCTGTAAAGACACACAATGAAGAATGGTTAGTGTTAGCAGTATATATAGTTTAGATTTCATCTTTTCTTTTTTTCAGTTAGCAGTCTTTTCAGTTATCAGTTATCAGTCAACAGTCAACAGTTATCAGTTATTTTTCTCGTAACTTGTAACTCGTAACATGTAACTGTTTTCACTCGTCTACTTGTTTACTCGTCAATCCGTTTACTTGTTTCCTCTTGTAACTCGTAACTTGTAACTCGTAACTATTTAATTAATCATATAAATAATCGACACCCCCGCTTTGGTGGGTCCGATGTAATTTCGTTTGTAACTACCCTGTAATTCGAGGCATCCCCGGCAGGTGTATTTATCATAGTCGAGATGTACATAGCCTACACCGGCGGTCAGTTCCAGACTCCACTTGCCTTTTAAGGGGAAATGGTAGCCGTAGGAGATACCTCCTCCGTACATACTGCCTTTATAGATATAATCATTCATCGAATGGATAAAGGAGAGTTCGCCCACGTTGAATTTACCGTAAATACCGTGCAAGCCGAAGAAATGCCCTTCGAAGGACTGGCACGGCCAGTAACGCAGTTCGGGCTGTACCAGCCAGTGACGAAGAGACGTGTTTCCCGAAAAGTCCCACGGGTTGTAACCGCCGGCAATATCCGCCGTCAGCTTCCTGCTCAGGGAAAATTCCATAGCCAGATTGGGTGTGGTGGTTGCCAGATACAGCAGGTTGGTCTTATAGGCTACTTTCTGCGACGAAGCATGGAGGCTAAAAGCAATCAAAAGAGTCAGCAGTATTTGTTTGTACATTGTATATAGGTAATTGTTAGTTTAATTGGCTTAATTGGCAACAAGGGATAGTTTAGCTTTACACATCCAGTCCTGATAAGGTATGTCCAGGCGGTACGAACACCACAGCGGCGAATGGTTAATTGCCCGTATCGCCTTATAAATCCGGTAATCCCTGAAATAACCAAACATATGACTGAAACAGCGGTGACGTTGTCTGCCGTTGATAATGACCAAAGGCAGTTCCCGGCTATGCTCGTTGTCTGCCAGTACGGGGGTCAGAACGATAGATTGGTTGTCAGCAATGTATCTGCATAGTATTGAGATATCCATACCGATGTACAGGCGTTCGCCCTTGTGTACAAGTGCGGGGTCATGAAGTTCTATTTTATACATAGTTTACGTTTTAGATCACTTGTTTGCTTACAGGTTACTTGTTTGTATGACAAGCAGAATAACATTCAAAGACAGTTACAGCTAGCATTTATTTTATTTATTCCTTTTTAGTCCTTATTTCGTTGTCTCATGAGCACAATTGCGTCTTTGTTTTTCTCCGTTCTTTTGTGTATTTTGGTCTTCTGTCACTTGACAAGTGTCAGATGTTCAATTGATTAGAACGTATTTATTTAACAGTCAGTTTGTTAAATCCGTATGTAGAGAGTCGGATTAACGAATGGTCAGCTTTTAGGAAAACATGCCTGTAAGAAAAAGAGCTTTTTGGAAAGCTTTGCTTATTTGTAAAATGCTTATTTAAAACTATTTATCTTATTTTTGGTCTGCTGTTTTGAAGGAAATTCTGCACAAACATCCGGTTAACACATTTATTTTAAACTAATTATATCCAAACTATGAAACTTTTGTACGCACATGAACACATCGCTTGTATCAACTACCAACCGGCTAAAGACGCCCTGATGGAGGTACTCTTTTTAACTGCCGGAGAACAATCCGGCTTAACATCCAAAGAAGATAAACTGCTCTTTGTGCTCGAGGGAAGTATGGAATTTTCATTCGGTGAGTATCAGGACAGGCTGATCGATGAAGGCAAAGCCCTGATGATTCCTGCCAATTATACCTTTACGGCAAGGGTACATGAAGCCTGCCGGATACTGGTTATCCGACTGGCAGAGCCTGTAGCCTTGTGCGATTGCTTCTCGCTGGAGAAGCTACTGGAGGCTTGTCCGCCAAATTACAGCTATACATTAAGTTATCTGGGTATAAACGATGTATTGCAAAACTATCTCGAACAGCTGGCGTTCTGTCTGGACAAAGAATTGCTGTGTGCCCGCTTTCTCAAACTTAAGATCGAAGAACTCTTTCTTTTACTAAGAGCCTTTTATACGAAAGAGGATCTGCTGGATTTCTTCTACCTGCAACTCACAGGTGATATGGCATTCTCCCGTCAGGTAAACAGCTATTACCTAAAGGCTAAAAATGCCCGTGAGCTGGCATCCATGCTTAATTACAGCTATTCAGGATTTATCAAACGCTTCAACAGGGTATTCAACCGTCCGCCTTATCAATGGATGAAAGAACGCAAGGCACATCTTATCTACCACGATATCAATACTACAGAGAAAAGCATGCATGAAATAAGCCAGCAATACGGGTTCAGTTCACAGGGAAGGTTCAGTGATTTTTGTAAACAGGAGTTCGGCATATTGCCCAAAGAAATACGGCTGAACAGGAAAAAAGGGAATAATCCTGAAAATATAGGTAATTACGAATAAAGGCTTCGGTAATTATTTGACTTATTTTTGCACCGTTATTATGTGTTAAAACAGGAAGCTCTGACACTTGTCAAGTGACAGAATTACAGAGAATTAATCTTGCACGATCTAAATATACACAAATTTTAACTACCTGTTTATTTTTCCGCTATTTTTAACAATTTTAAAGAGTTTGAGGTGTATTCTATGCCTTATGATGCTATGTTCGGATAATATACCTCCGATTATAGCCAATAAAAGTATTGTCCGTAGGATATCCGACAGATAAATAATTGATCACTAAAGGTTAAGTGTGAGAGTATGTGGTTTGTATACTGCTCTTTTTAGGAGGCTGTATGAAAACAGGGCGATCCGGTGACTATACCCGTGATCAGGTCGCTGGCATGGTCGACAACATTCTGGTCGAGGGAGGCGAGGTAGGTATAGGTCATCTTTTCACTGCTGTGTCCGAGTCCTTCGCTGATGACCCACAGGGGCAGGTTCTCCCGCTTGGCGAGGGTTGCCCAGCTGTGTCGGGCGACGTGGGTGGAGAGTACCGGACTCACACTCTCGAGTTTGGCTAATGCCGAGAGTTTCTTCAACCGGCTGTTTTGTAAACGTAAGCCGCTTTCGTATTGCAGGCGGTGGGATTTGTTCTGGTCTTTGATAATGGGAAAGACATACGGGGAGCCGATGACTTCCGGGGAGAAGCTGTCGATGATTTCCTGCATGGGAGCGGTTACTTTGAGCCTGATCAGTCCGCCTGTCTTTTTGCGGTAGTAGCTGATAGTACCTGAGCGGATGTTTTCTTTGCGCAGGTAAGCCAGATCGACAAAGCTCATCCCCCGGGCATGGAAGCTGAAAAAGAACAGGCGTTTGGCTTGGTCTAGTCCTGCGTTTGTTTGTATTGTTTTTAATTGATCGGATGTTGTTGTCTGTGATTCGCCTTGGGGCATAGCGGTAAGATCCAGTGCGTTCAGTCGTTGAATCTCATCCATACTCAAGGCTCTTTTTTGAGTCTTTTGAATAGCGGTATAAACTTCCTTGAAGGGATTCTTTACCTTGGCTTGGATGTGCTTGTCGGCGATGGCTTTGTTGTAGATGGCTCTCAAGTTACGCATATAAAAGGAAATCGTATTGGGTGTTTTGCCTTTTTGTTTCATGTCTTTTTCGAAGTCTTTGATCAGGCAGTTGTTGATGTGTTTCAGGGGGATGTCTTTTCCTTTGTTGAAGGCGACAAGTCCTCGGGCTACGGTGCGGTAGGCTCGGGCGGTGCGTTCCTGCTCGGAGCGAATCAGGCTCAGGGCTTGTTTTTCGACATAGCAGAGCAGTTTGTCACTGTCGTGGGCAAGGCGGTAATTGCCTGTGATGTCTTCGATGGTATAGCGTCCTTGTTCTTCGAAGGTGTCTATGATGTCCTGAAGGGTGTTGCAGGCGAGCTTCATGTGTTCTTCGGCTTGTTGCAGGTGTTTGATACGAGGGGATTTGGAATCGGGGTGTTTGATACGGCGGGTTTTATTGTCCCATTCGTTCGGGTAGAGCTTAAAGGGGGTGGTCAGACTCCGGGATCTACGTTCGTGGGTGATGCGAAGGCAGAGGCTGCCGGCATGTTCGCCGCCTTTGGTGGAACGACGCAGGAAAAAGGTAAGGGTGGCCATAGGTTTGGATTTTGGGGTTAATTGTTTTTTTTGAATAATAGTCAGTAATTTGAAATCAAAGGTAAAGGTTTTTTTGACCATGACCCGTTTCTGCGAAACGATATTAAGGGGATAAGGTGGAGAAAAAACTACGCCAAGGTGATATTTGTGTGAAAAAAAATGTGTGATTATCGCAATATCACTTATATTTGTTTTGTGATTGAGTTATTTGAATAGGAAGCAATTCAATGCAGACTAAAGTGCTTCGCTCCTTTCTATATCGTTACCCTTTGACTCTTCTCTTCTAGGCAAACTACTGATAATTAGTGAGTAATACGGGAATCTTTTATTGCCATCCCGGTCTGTCGTGTAATTGATACCATGTAGTCCCATTGGCTCTGCCTCCATTTGGCATTAGGTTGAAACCATATCTGTTGGTAGTACCTTCAAACCAGTATACTTTGTCGCCATCACTGGGACCCATATTATACGCCAACTTATTAGTTAACCAGGTTTTGGTTTTTGCTTCCGGATTATCTTTTGCTAAAGGCCCTAATTGATGACGAACGTGTATTTCGTTAACCGCGATCACATCGGGTTCGATCATTCCGAATAATTGTTTAAAATCGTCTACTGTAGGAAGTCCCCATCTGGAGTCTTTTACATTGTTTACCGAAGCTGCAAAAGCTGCCTCCATCGGTTGTATAAATTGTCCGACCCAGTTTCCAAATATACTCTGAGCATGGTAATATGCACCATAGTTCTCATTGAAGTCATTGTGATTCCAAGCTCCCATATCGGTTATCTGGAATTTATCTTTAGGCAATCCCATATGACCTAAATATTTGTCCAATTGAGGTTGTGTAGGGAGATACTGTGCAACTTCTTCCCACCAGTTATTCCAGTCTCCTCCCAACTGCCATTGGGTTGCTTTGGTATTAGAGAAGTTCCTGTTTACCCAATAGTATTCTCCAATACGGACAATTCCATAGTTTTTCACATCTGTAATGTAAGGACTAACCGGATTTCCCTTGGCTGAAGTTTGAGAACTGACCTTTAATGTTAGTGGCTGCGTGTCTCGTCCCGTTTTGTGGGGGTAGGGCGAGCCGTCATTCTGTACTTGCGCTTTTCCTGCCAACGATAGGAGGAATATTAACGCACAAAAATAACATTTCTTCATAATTTTTTTGTGTTAAAGTGGATAATACATGGATCTATAATCCTATTGTCTAGTTTAGTCTTTGTGTCTAATATTATTTTCGTCTATCCGTATCGTATGTGTTAAAGCCGAAGGTTGAGCTATGTTCTGTCATGTATTCAACCGAAAGAATAAATATATCTACAAAGCAATTATAGATATTTTAGCATAAAAATATATAAAATAAATAAACGAACCTAATTTTGCTGATAAATAGGTTCTCTATTAAAATGCAGATAGTCATCATTCTAAAAATTGATGTAATTTTTAGAAGATATTTATATGTTTAATTTTCAGCAATTTATGGTTTCTGTTTCTTTGAGGATATACTCTGTTTATGTAATGATCTTATAATCTATTGTTTACATGTAATTATGCTGGTGAAACCAAAAAAGGGTCATCCAAAACGAAAAACCCTTTTTTGAAATCATATTGGTCTTATTACCTTTCCATTATTTGTAAATTTTCATAACATAGCCGCCAGCTGATGCCATTGGTAGTTGAAGTTTTCTATTTGCAGGTATGTCAATTATTTCTTTCTTATAATCGTGTCCCGATCTGTTGGCATTAATACCATCTTTAAAGACTTCAGCCTTATAATTACCTTCACCTAAAAACGAAAGATCAATGTCGAGAGCTCTGGCATCCCAATTGGTTAAGGAGCCTACATACCAGATATTATCCTTCTTGCGTGCAATAGTAATATATTCACCTATTTTTCCGTTCAAAGCTATTGTATTATCCCATATAGTCGGCACATTGGCAATAAACTCAGTACATTCCTTTTCCAGCATATAATTAGATGGATTATCACATAGCATATTTAATGGAGATTCAAATATTATGTATTCCGCTAACTGACGGCATCGTGTTCCTTGGCTCATCGGTTCACTGTTAACCGGACGGTAGTTCCCTTTACTTGCATTGCGCATCGCTCCCTGAGTATAGTCCATCGGACCGGCTACCATTCTGATAAATGGTACGGTTACGTCATAAGTCACTTGATCGACACTTTCGGGAGACCACTTCATTTGCTCTAAACCATGTACTCCTTCGAAGTTGATAACATTAGGGAATGTTCTCTGCAATCCTGTTGGTTTATAAGTCCCATGATAATCGAGCAACATATGATGTTTTGCTGCAATTTCAGCAGCACGATAATGAAAATCAACCATAGGCTGATCATCTCTATCCATAAAGTCAACTTTAAAACCTTTGATTCCCATTTCAGAATAATGTTTGCAAATACCTTCAATATCTTTATTAAAGGCATAATACCCTGCCCATAGTATTAGTCCTACATTTTTTTTATTGGCATGATCTACTAATTCCTTTAAATCTATTGCGGGTACTACTTGATATAAGTCGGCTTGTAAATTAACAGCCCATCCTTCATCTAGTATTACATATTCAATACCATGATCCGAAGCAAAATCAATGTAATATTTATACGTTTCATTGTTAATACCTGATTTGAAGTCGACATTAAATAAATTCCAATCATTCCACCAATCCCAAGCTACTTTACCGGGTTTTATCCACGATATATCTGTCACTTTATTAGGTGTTGCAAGCTTATATACCATATCGTTGTCAGCTAAATCGTGGTCGTTTTCAGAAACGATAAGAGTACGCCATGGAAAGTTGTTTGCTCCATTACACTTAGCTATATATGGTTCTTGCGATTGTACTTCGCCTTGTAACATATTGTGCCCGCCTTGTTTAATTTCTTTAGGGTAGGGGGCGAATACACCTGTAAGGTTATTTGAACCGTCACTGTTATATAGGTACATCCCCGGATAACTTGTTAGATCGGCTTCGGTGATACATATTTTTTTGCCTTTGGGTGCTTCTACAACCAAGGGTAGAAAAGCGAGACGTTTTTTGTCCCATTGAGATATATTGATGTGTTGGTAAGTGTTTTCAAACGAATTGTAAAACTGTTTTTCGAGAGGTTCTTTAATTCTCTGTACATATGGAATATATGCTTTTTCATCTTTAGGAAAGTTGAAAATAGCTTGTTCTTCTTTTACCTCGAATGGCTTTTTCAAATTCGAAACGAAACGATATGCGATACCATCGTTATATGCTCTGAATATAATATTGAACCCTTCCTTAAATTTCAGGTTCAATTCGTTATAATTATCAGTTATTTCTTTCTTCTTATAAATTGAAGCAGCTATTGTCTGGTTGACTGTTTTTGTTGATGAGCCTGACAGCTTTGAATTCACTCCGAAAGATGTTCCATCGGTAAGAACCATTGATATGGGTGAGTTTTTCAACATTAAATCACCATCATGTTCCAAAGAGTATTCAATAATATTACCTACTGATACATTCACTTTGAGCTTGCCGTTTGGTGACTGCACTGTAAAGGGCTTTTGTGCGAGAGTTGTAATGCTTGAGCAGATAAAACACATGACTAATAATAGGACGTAAGACTTGTGAGCGCTTTTCATAGTTGTATGTATTAAAAGATTACTTATAGTTGATATTGTCAAGAGATACAAATTTAATAAACTAATTATATTATTCATGCAGTGTGATTTCTTTAAAAGGATAAGCACCTCAAACTTCTAATAAGGTGACGTTTGTTACAAAAGTTTCAATAAGTAATCAATAAGGTGACGAATGTGACTGCAAAGTGTTACTTTTTTATGTTGTGTAATTATCTGGATATCAATAATAAGTAATTGAAAAGGTTACAAAAGTAACAAAAGTAACACTTTTTCACGGGCTTTATTTTCTCTCCATTGTTGTTACTTTTTCGTTATAGGGACGTATTGCGCACAGCTGTTTACTAAATGACCTTTTATGAGTCGGGTGTATGCAATATTCCCCTACAAGTGACTAGTTTACATATAGATAAAATAATCCGATTATTTAAGAGCCTGTTTAAATTTTATTGTTCTCTTTTTTGAGACTGATTTTGAGATAGATTCCTCACTTTATACAAGGAAGAAGAGAATCGCTATAAGACGTAAAAAAAACGTATTTTTACATCCGAATCAATTACTCTTTATATAGTGAAAAAAATACTATTGATAGATGATGAAGAGAAGCTTCGCAAACTGATGGCTCGAATCATAGAGCTGGAAAAATTTCAGGTTTTTCAAGCAGAAGATGCAACAACCGCTTTAAAAAAGATAGAGCAGCAAGATTTTGATGCCATTATTTGTGATGTGAAGTTGCCCGATGCCAATGGTGTGGAACTTATTCAACAAATAAAAAAGATACAACCCCTTACGGAAGTAATTCTCTTGACTGCTTATGGTAATATTCCCGATGGAGTACAAGCTATAAAGAACGGAGCATTCGATTATATAACTAAAGGTGATGATAATAACCGTATTATTCCACTGTTGTATCGGGCACTTGAAAAAACAGAATTGTCGAAACGAGTCACTCAGCTTGAACAAAAAGTAGAACAGAAATATTCGTTCGACAATATTATAGGTACATCCAAAGTGATATTGAGTGTCATTGATATGAGCCGTAAAGTAGCCGCTACCGATACAACTGTTTTATTGACAGGTGAAACAGGTACAGGTAAAGAAGTTTTTGCACAAGCTATTCATTATGGAGGAAACAGAAGGAATAAATCGTTTGTAGCCATTAATTGCTCTGCTTTCAGTAAAGATTTATTGGAGAGTGAATTATTTGGGCATAAAGCAGGTGCATTTACAGGAGCACTAAAAGATAAAAAAGGATTGTTTGAAGAAGCTAATTTCGGAACTATCTTTTTGGATGAGATTGGCGAAATGCCGCTGGATTTGCAAGCTAAAATATTGAGAGTTCTCGAAACTAAAGAGTTTATCAAGATAGGAGAGACTAAACCCACAAAGGTTGATGTGAGGATAATAGCTGCTACCAATAGAGAACTGGATAAAGAAATAGAGAACGGTCAATTTCGGAGCGATTTGTATTATCGTCTATCTGTGTTCCAAATAGCACTTCCCTCACTAAGAGATAGAGTAGAGGATATTAAGTTGTTTGTAAATGATTTTGCTCCCGTTTTTGCTGCAAAAATGAATAAGCGAATAAAACTTCTATCTCCCGAATATATTAAAACATTGGAGCAGAATACATGGAAAGGCAATATTCGTGAACTCCGAAATATTATAGAACGTAGTATTATTTTAGCTGATGAGGATGTGTTGACTGTCGACTGTCTTCCTTTTGAATTGCAGCAATCTAATATCTCGGATAATGCCACTTCATCTTTATCGATGACGAATATAGAAAAGGCACATATCCGAAAAGTATTGAATTATACAAAAGGGAATAAAGCCGAGGCTGCCCGATTATTAGAAATAAGTATTGCTACTTTGTATCGAAAAGTAGAAGAATATAAACTATAAATACAATCCTGTAATTCTCGTTTTGAGAAGGAGCCTATCATTTTGATAGGCTTTTTTTATATCCTCATTTTTAGGGAAATATGTAAAAGTCAACTATTCAGCAACTTGATTCTATATCATCTTTGTTGGCACAAGATTGGCATATATACTCATGTGATATTATGGATGTTGAATTTAAAAAGAAGAAAATGCAGGTTGTAATTCTAATAATGGTGGCAATGGCTTGTTTTGCCCTTTTCTATAAATCAATTAAATGGTTCAATAAAATTTAAAGTTATGTTATACTTATTCGTTATCGCAATTGTAGTTTTAGGTTATATGGTGTATGTATTGCTACACCCCGAAAAGTTTTAATGTCAATCAAAATAACAAAAAGGTCTCAGACCTAAAAGAATAAAAAATGAACACTGAAATACTTGGTATAATAACAACATTCTTAATCGCAGTGGCACTAGCCATACCTTTTGGGAAATATATTTCAAAAGTCTATGAAGGAAGTAAAACTTGGCTCGATCCGCTCTTTAATCCAATAGAAAGAATCATTTTCAAAATAGGAGGAATAAATCCCTTAAAGGAGATGACGTGGAAACAGCACTTATCAGCCTTGTTGACAATCAACTTAGTTTGGTTTCTTATTAGTATGGCTTTATTGATGACTCAACAATGGCTGCCGCTTAATCCCGATGGAAACCCGAATATGTCGCCCGACTTGGCTTTTAATACATCTATTTCGTTTCTTGTGAATTGCGATTTACAACATTATTCAGGCGAAACGGGAGTTAGCTACTTTAGCCAGATCTGGCTTATGTTTCTGCAATTTGTAAGTGCAGGGACAGGAATGGCTGCCGCTGCTATCCTATTCAAGGCATTCAGAGAAAAGAGTACCGATCAGTTGGGTAACTTCTATAATTTTTTGGTGAAATCGTGCCTCAGAATACTATTGCCTGTATCTTTTATACTGGCATTGATTTTAGTATTTAACGGTACACCAATGACTTTTGAAGGAAAGGATACTATGACAACTCTACAAGATGGGCATACAGTTGATGTATCAAGAGGCCCTGCTGCTGCCTTTATTGCTATTAAGCATGTGGGTACGAATGGCGGTGGATTTTTTGGAAGTAATTCGGCTCATCCGTTTGAAAACCCCAACTATTTGACTTTTATGGTGCAGATGATCGGACAGTTAATTATTCCACTATCAATGATCTTTGCCTTTGGATATTTTATAAGACGTAAAAAACTATCGTGGATGATCTTCGGAGTTATGACTATCGGTTTTCTCCTGTTAGTTACTCCTAATATCCTTTTAGAACAGAATGGAAATCCGGCTATAACATCCATGGGGGTAGATAATTCATTGGGAGCAATGGAGGGGAAAGAAGTTCGCTTCGGTGCAGCTTCCTCAGGATTTTGGAGTATTGTAACTACGGTTATCTCCACAGGATCTGTAAATGCGATGCACGACAGTACGATGCCTCTATCGGGAATGAATCAACTGCTGGCAATGATGGTCAATGCCTTTTATGGAGGATGTGGAGTCGGTCTACTCAATTTCTTTATATTCATTATTCTGGCAGTGTTTATCAGTGGATTGATGGTCGGACGTACTCCTGAATTTCTAGGGAAAAAGATCGAGGCTCGGGAAATGAAGATCGCCATGATTATAGCTTTGCTGCATCCTTTCCTTATTCTTACAGCAACTGCTTTAGCAACTGCATTTTCTCAATTTACAGCTTCAACATTGAACAATCCGGGATTTCATGGTTTTAGCGAGATGCTTTATGAATATACCTCTTCAGCAGCCAATAATGGTAGCGGATTCGAAGGTCTGGGAGATAATACACCTTGGTGGAATATCAGTACAGGTATAGTATTACTGTTATCTCGTTTCCTCCCGATTATAGGACCAGTAGCTATTGCCGGATTATTAGCGAGTAAAAAATATATTCCCGAAGGTGCAGGAACGCTAAAGACCGATACTTCGACTTTCGGACTTATGGTATTTGCTGTAATAGCCATCATCGCGGCTCTGGCTTTTTTCCCTGCTTTGACTTTGGGACCCATTGCCGAACATTTTTCATTGTACTAATTATATACATACGAAATGAAATCAAATAATCCCTCACTGTTTCAAAAAGCTTTATTGAAAGATGCATTGAAACATTCATTTATAAAGCTCAATCCTAAAGATCTTTTCCGTAATCCGGTTATGTTTACCGTGTGGATCGGAACAGTTATCATGTTATTTGTTTGCCTTAGTACCCTGTTTGGTAATACTTCACAAGGCAATTTAGGGTATAATATTGTTGTTTTTGTAGTCCTTTTTCTGACTCTTTTGTTTGCCAATTTTGCTGAGGCTATTGCCGAAGCCAGAGGGAAAGCTCAGGCGGACAATCTTCGTAAAACAAGAGAAGAAACTCCTGCTAAATTATTAGATGATCGAGGAGAGTGGTCAATAGTGCAATCGTCATCGTTAAATAAAGGACAAGTATTCTTTTGCGAAGCAGGCGATATAATACCTGCCGACGGCGAAATAATAGAAGGCTTAGCAACTATTGATGAAAGTGCCATTACGGGAGAATCTGCACCCGTTATCCGAGAATCGGGAGGCGATAAAAGCAGCGTTACAGGAGGCACAAAAGTATTGTCCGACAGAATAAAAGTGATAGTGACTACTCAACCCGGAGAAAGCTTTCTCGATAAAATGATTGCTTTGGTAGAAGGTGCGAGCCGACAAAAAACACCCAATGAAATAGCTTTAACTATATTACTGGCAGGCTTTACGCTTGTCTTTATTATCGTGTGCGTAACATTAAAACCATTTGCCGATTACGCAAATACACCTATCACCATAGCAGCATTTATTTCGTTGTTTGTATGTTTAATTCCCACTACTATCGGAGGTTTATTATCAGCCATAGGTATTGCAGGAATGGATAGGGCATTAAGAGCAAATGTAATTACCAAAAGTGGCAAGGCTGTAGAAACAGCAGGAGATATAGATGTCCTCTTGTTAGACAAAACGGGGACTATTACCATTGGAAATCGTAAAGCGACCTCCTTTTATCCGGCATTGAATGTAAATGAAAATCAATTTAAGAACGCAGCAATACTAAGCTCTATCTCAGATGAAACACCCGAAGGTAAATCAATTATTGAATTGGCAAATGTTAGATTGTCTGATTATGATATCTCCTCTTCACAATTCAGGTTTATAAAATTTACAGCCGAAACCCGATGTTCGGGTGTTGATGTAGGTGATACACGCATTCGTAAAGGAGCATCTGACTCAATACGAAATCTGGTGGAGAAAGCAGGAAATACATTTCCAAGTGAAATAGATGAAAAAGTGAAATTTATATCTAACAAAGGAGGAACTCCATTGGTTGTTTCAGTAGATGAAAAAGTAGTCGGAGTAATTGAACTTCAGGATATTATTAAACCTGCTATACGCGAGCGTTTTGAGCGTTTACGTAAGATGGGTATAAAAACAGTGATGGTTACAGGAGATAATCCATTGACTGCAAAGTATATTGCTGAAGCAGCAGGTGTGGACGATTTTATTGCTGAAGCAAAGCCCGAAGATAAGATGAACTATATCAAAAAAGAGCAAGCCGAAGGACGTTTAGTGGCTATGATGGGCGATGGAACTAATGATGCTCCCGCTTTGGCTCAGGCAGATGTAGGCGTTGCCATGAATAGCGGAACCGAGGCAGCCAAAGAAGCAGGAAATATGGTCGATTTAGATAATGATCCGACTAAACTGATCGAAGTAGTGGAAATCGGGAAGCAACTATTAATGACGAGAGGTACACTTACTACTTTCAGTATTGCAAACGATGTGGCTAAATATTTTGCCATAATCCCTGCATTGTTCATAGCGTCTATTCCTGCATTGCAAGGCTTGAATGTAATGAAATTGCATAGTCCGGAGAGTGCTATCCTGTCGGCAGTAATCTTTAATGCGATAATTATACCCATACTTATTCCCTTAGCATTGAAAGGTGTATCTTATAAACCGATTGGTGCATCGGCTTTATTGCGACGAAATTTGTTTATATATGGACTGGGCGGTATAATTGTTCCTTTTATCGGAATAAAGCTTATAGATATGCTAGTCTCACTGTTTTTCTAAGTTTAATCTTCAAGTATAAAAAATAAAATGAAAAAAGATATTATATCGGCTATCCGATTAACGGTAGCCACAATTATACTTTTCGCAGTTGTTTATCCTGTTTGCGTATGGGGCATTGCACAGCTTGCTCCTAATAGCGGAAAAGGCGAAATTATAGAGTATGCAGGCAATACATACTATAGTAATATCGGGCAATCATTTACAAGTGATAAGTATTTTCAGTCACGTCCTTCTGCCGTAAATTACAATGCAGCAGGATCGGGGGGAAGCAACAAAGCTCCTTCAAATAGTGAATATCTTGAAACTGTAAAAGCTCGGATTGATACTTTTCTAATAAATAATCCCAGCATTCAAAAAAATGAAATTCCTGTTGATTTAATAACTGCAAGTGCAAGTGGACTCGATCCAAATATTTCGGTGCAAGCTGCCCATATTCAGGTGAAGCGTATTGCTAAAGTACGTGGACTATCTGAAACAGATGTGCAAAAACTGGTTGATGAACAAATCGAAAAACCATTGTTAGGATTATTTGGAACAGAAAAGATTAATGTATTGAAATTAAATATAGCTCTTGATACATTTAGATAAGTTTGTATATGGTAGATGAAAGAGAAAATAATGTTCAGCATTTCCTGAATCTGATAAAGAAATCAAAACAAGGAAAATTTAAAGTCTACATCGGTATGATAGCCGGTGTAGGCAAAACCTATCGTATGCTTCAGGAGGCACACATTCTACAAGAAAGTGGTATAGATATTAAGATCGGCTATATTGAAACGCATGGTAGAAAAGAAACGGCAGCTCAGTTGGAAGGATTACCGATAATTGCCCGAAGGAAAATTTTCTATAAAGGAAAAGAGCTTGAAGAACTTGATGTACAAACAATATTGAATCTTCACCCCGAAGTTGTTATTATTGACGAGTTAGCTCATACAAATATCGAAGGCAGCAAAAATGAAAAACGCTGGCAGGATGTATTAGAGATTCTTGAAGCAGGTATCAATGTAATAAGTGCCGTGAATGTTCAGCACATCGAAAGCCTAAATGAAGAGGTCAAAAGAATCACAGGAATTGAGGTTGCAGAACGTATTCCCGATCGTATAATAATGATGGCGGATGAGGTTGTAAATATCGACCTTACGGCAGAAGACTTGATCTCCCGTTTAAAGGAAGGTAAAATATATCCCACCGATAAAATACGTTCAGCCTTAGATAATTTTTTCAAGAGCGAGCATATTCTCCGATTAAGAGAGTTGGCTCTTAAGGAAGTAGCTAGTCATGTTGTGCGTAAAGCCGATAGCGAAGCACCAAATGCAACGCCCGGCAAGCATATGACATTTATGGCATGCATTGGCAGCAATGGTAAGAAAGCGAATAATATAATCAGAAAAACAGCACGTCAGGCAGGCTATTATAATGGTGAGTGGTATGTTTTGTATGTGCAGCGACCTCAGGAGAGTCTCGATAAAATAGCGTTGGATAGTCAGCGAAAGTTGATTAATAGTTTTAAATTAGCTGTCGAATTAGGTGGACAGGTTATACAAGTAAAACACACAAGTATACCAAAAGCTATTGTGGAACAAGCTATAAAAATGAATATTTCGACTGTATGTATCGGGATGCCTCATTTGCATTGGTTTCGTATGATATTACAAACCAGACCAATGAATGAATTATTGAAAACGTTAAAGGCAGAGGAAATTGATTTAATTATCTTATCATGAAAATAAAAACGAAATTGACATTCGGGGTTGGACTCCTTTTTTGCCTTATCATCCTCTTGGCAGGGGTGAGCATGTGGTATATTAATGAGTTGAAAAGAGACACGAATAATATATTGACAGCCAACTATAATACGATGGAATATTCGCGTAATATGCTATTGGCTTTAGATGAGATGAAGGATAACCCGAAAGCGGTCGCTAAGTTTGATAGTAACTTGGAAAAGCAATTGCATAACATGACCGAAAGGAATGAAAGTAATGTGACCTTAGATATTGCCGGGAGTTTTGAGAAACTTAAAGCCGATATGGCTAATGATACGATACAGGGATATATCCGCACAGATATTGCTAAGTTGATGGAGTTGAACATGGGAGCTATTGAACAGAAAAGCGAAATAGCCAATAATACTGCCGAAACAGCTATTGTTTGGATTGTTGTAACAGGTGCTCTATGTTTTCTTATAGCCTTCGGATTATTGATAAAGCTACCCAATAACATTGCAAAACCGATACGTGAACTAACCGAAAGTATCAGGCAGATTGCCAATCAGAATTATAGTCAACGGGTACATTTTGAGAGTCATAACGAATATGGTGATTTAGCTAAATCGTTTAATACGATGGCTGAAAAACTCGAAGAATATTCGAGTAGCCGACTGGAGAAAATCCTCAAGGAAAAGAAACGGGTGGAAACCCTCATCAATAATATGCACGATCCTGTTATCGGACTTGATGAAAACAAAGTTATCTTATTTGTAAATGATGAGGCACTGAAAATTACAGGTTTAACAAGAACTGAAATTTTAAATAAATCAGTTGTTGATATTGCTGTCAGTAACGATTTAATACGCACTCTTATTGTAGACATTATAAAACCGTTGAAAGAAACGGATAAGAAAGTACCTTTGAAAATCTATTCAGATAATAAAGAATCTTATTTCGAAAAAGAGATAATCAATATAGAAGTTACGCCAACAGGGGAGGAGAGAAGCGAATTGATTGGCTATGTAATCCTGCTGAAAAACATAACACCTTTCAAAGAGTTAGATTCAGCTAAAACTAATTTTATAGCTACTATATCGCATGAGTTGAAAACTCCTATTTCCTCTATAAAAATGAGTACACAATTGTTGGAACATCTCGAAACTGGTAAGCTAAACGATGAACAAAAGCAATTGGTAGATAGTATCAAAGATGATAGTTCACGACTCCTTAAGATCACAGGCGAATTACTGAATATGTCTCAAGTTGAAACGGGAAATATTCAATTGAATATACAAGCTACCGATCCACGTATCATTTTACAGTATGCAATTGATACAACCAAAATTCAAGCCGATCAAAAGCAAGTTATACTTAAACCGGATATTGAAGAGGATATTCCTTTTGTCAATGCTGATGCTGAGAAAACAGCATGGGTTATGACTAATTTTTTGACGAATGCAATCCGATATTCAATCGAAAAGAGTGAAGTAATTATTTCGCTGAGAAAGCATCCCAACGGAGTTCTCTTTTCAGTAAAAGATACGGGAAAAGGTATTGATGGTCGGTACAAGAAGAAGATATTCGAGAGGTATTTTCAAGTTCCGGGCAGTTCTAAATCGGGAACAGGATTAGGGCTGGCAATCAGTAAAGAATTTATCGAAACACAAGGCGGTTCTATTGATGTAGAAACGGCTCAGGGTATGGGAAGTACATTTTTCTTTATTTTGCCAAGTGTAACAAAATAAAAAAAGTATGTATGGAAAAAAGGATATATTATTCTCTAATTAATATAACTCTTAAATTAGATAATAATGAAATATCTGTACATATTGTTTTGCTTTGTATTAATTGGGTGTAGTAATAACAGACAAACATCGAATAGTAAAGCTGATGCTGTATCTAATAGTTCCTATTTCGAAATACATGATGGTGGGAGCGATCAGTATAATTCGAAAACAGGATCATTCACAAGACTTTATAAAAATGGGTTTAAGATCTATAAGGTTCTTCTAAGTGATAATGAAAAAGAATCTATTGATAGCCTATTTAAAGTCACTAATTTTCATGGTTTTCCACCAGAGTTTGCGATTGATTGGAAGAGTAATGGTGAAATTACAATGATAAGCCCAAGTTTTGAGACTTCTATTGAGTTGCGTGAAAAGGGTACTTGTAAAAAAGTTATTTTAGACTTTATAAATTTAAATAATCCTATAAATCATAAAGATAAAGCTTTAGAGTATGAAAAATTATACTTTGAGATTTGGAAAAGAATATGGGATAAGGACGAATATAAAAATATTCCGAAATCTGATTTCGAATATTTATAATATTTAATTTGAAAATAGTACTAAAAAAAGCATCTGCGAATTATTCACAGATGCTTTTTCTTTTAATCTAATATAAATAAGAGAGTGCTAAGAAGATTATAAAGTAACTCCAGTTTTGAATATTGCTATTTCTTTGAATCCTGTTTCTTCATGTTTCAGATGTTTTCCGTCACATGTTTGGATAATGAAATCGATAAACTCTTTAAGTACAGTTTCCATGCTTTTACCTTCAAGCAAAGTACCTGCATTAAAGTCTATCCAGTTTGTTTTAAAATTGTACAACTTCGAGTTGGTAGAAATCTTCATAGTCGGAACAAAAGATCCGAATGGAGTTCCTCTACCCGTTGTAAATAGTACGATCTGACAACCCGACATCGCTAATGCCGATGCTGCAACCAGATCATTACCCGGAGCATTTAATAAGTTCAAACCATGTTTAGTTACAGGTTGAGCATAGTCTAAAACATCTACAACCTCCGAATTTCCTCCCTTTTGAGTACAACCTAACGATTTATCTTCAAGTGTGGTTATACCACCTGCTTTGTTTCCCGGAGATGGGTTCTCGTATATTTCCTGATCGAATTTACGGAAATAGTTTTTGAAGTTATTTACCAGTAAAACAGTATCATTAAATACCTTTTCAGTTTGGGCTCTGTTCATTAATATTGTTTCAGCACCAAACATTTCAGGAACTTCGGTCAGAATACTTGTACCTCCCTGAGCAATTAACCAGTCAGATAATTGTCCCACCAGAGGATTGGCTGTAATACCAGAAAAACCATCACTACCACCGCATTTCAAACCAACTTTTAGTTTTGATAATGGAAGCTGTTCACGTTTATCTTTTCTCATTCTTTCAACCAACTCGCTCATCATTTCGAAGCCGGTTGCTATTTCATCTTGTACTTGTTGAGAGATAAGGAATTTTACACGTTCGTGATCCCATTCGCCCATGGCTACTTTGAAATCTGCTTGCTGATTGTTCTCACATCCAAGACTTAGTACTAATACACCACCTGCATTGGGGTGTTTAGCTAAAGCTGCTAAAGCTTTTTGAGTATTTGTATGGTCATCACCTAATTGAGAGCAACCATAATTATGTGTATATACACGTATATCATCAATATGAGAAACGTCTAGTTCTTTTTTTACACGTTCTATAATTGCCTGAGCTTGTCCGTTTACACAACCTACGGTTGGTACAATCCACAATTCGTTACGAATACCCATTTCTCCATTGTAACGCAAGTAGCCATTTATTGTAAGGTCACTTTTGGGGATATTCAGTTTAGGATGTACAGGTGCATACGAATATTGTAAGTTGTCATGCAAATTGGTTTTTACATTGTGAGTATGCACATGTTCTCCTGTCTTAATGTCTACAATTGCATGTCCGATCGGGTACCCATACTTCACGACATTTTCGTTTGTATTTATATTTTTGATGGCAAATTTATGCCCTGTTTCTATCGGGTTTTTGATTGTGATATTAACCCCATCAACTGATAGAACATCGCCTTCATTGAGGTTTTCTATCGCAACACAAACGTTGTCGTTTGGGTTTATTTTTAGATATTTATTCATGATTTTAATCTGGCTTTTATTAAGTTGATCATTTCAGTATATTCTGCATCAGACATATATACCTTCTGTGGATTCATTGCAAATATCGATCCGTAATCTGCTCCATCCACATATTTAGGAGCAAGATGTATATGTAAATGAGGCAATTTGTCAGAATAGGCCCCGTAATTTATTTTAGCAGGATTAAACAGGTCTTTTATAGTTCTGGCAACTAAGTTTACATCTTGCATAAACGAAAGAAGTTCTTGCCCTTTTAGTTCATATAATTCAGTAGCATGACCTTTATATGCTACAATGCATCGTCCTTTATATGTTTGTTCTTTAAATAGAAATACGGTTGAAACACTAAGTTCACATATTTCGATCATCAGATCTTTTTGAGTCTGATTTTTGGTACAGTACAAGCAATCATTATTCATGGCTCAGGCTAGTTTTTAGTTGGTAAAGCATAGAAGGATAACAAAAAATTACCCTTCTATGTTTCAAGTATTTATAATTCTATCAAAAATTATCAGTCTATAATACTTTTTAGAGCTTTAAGCATACCTTTGTCTAGTATAAGCTTCACGTCTTCAGAAACTTCTTCTCCAAATTCGGGTATCTCTGTGAAGTTTTCTTTCCACATTGTTTTGTTTTGTAGTATTCCTGATACCCATCCGTTTATGTCATACTCTTTGTAGGTAGATTTTATAAACTCGATAAATTCAGGAGTATCATTTGGAGTAAAACTCACTTCCGATTTTCCACTATACAATACTAAAAGTGCAGCAAATGAAAAAGTAGTCAATCTAGGTGATTTTCCTAACTTCTTATAATTATCATATACCGTTGGATAATCACGAGTCTCCCATTTAGAAATAGAGTTCAGTGAAATATCTTTCAGATAATGTTTCAGATAAGGATTATAGAAACGTTCCAATATTTTAGCTGCAAAAGCTTTCAATTCTTCCGGATCCTCGTCAATTGCAGGAAGTACTTCAGTAGCTACCATCTGATTGATATATTTTTCAACCTCAGGTGTATTAAAAGCATCCATAACCGTTTGGCATCCCAATTGCAAAGCAACAGGAACCATGGCTGTATGCGAACCGTTCAGAATACGAACTTTCTTTGCGCGGAAATCTTTTATATCATCCATGAAAAGAACATTCAATCCGGCTTTGTCTAAAGGCAATTTCTCTTTGATTATAGAATCACCACCGATAGCCCATACATGGAAATATTCACCTTTTACAACTAGGTTATCATCAAATCCTAGTTCCTCTTTTATCTCGTTGATATTTTCTTTGGGGAATCCGGGAACAATACGGTCTACCAATGTATCATAGAAGTGGCAAGCAGTATTGATCCAGTTGATGAAGCTTTCTTCTAACTTATTGTATTCAGCGTGCTTCAATATATATTCACGAAGAGTCGATCCGTTATCTTCGATCAATTCACAACAAATGATTAGTAAGCCTTTATTTGCATCCCCGTTAAATTTCTTGTAACGTTTATGTAATAAAGCAGTCATCTTCGCAGGGAACGATTTAGGAGGTGTTGCATTTAAATCATCACCTTCTTCGTAACGAATTCCTGCTTCGGTAGTGTTCGAAATAATCATTTCCAACTCATCACTCAAGAATAATTTTTCGTATTCTGCATATTGAGAATAAGGATTCAAGACTTCGTTAATACTTTTTACCAAAGTAACTTCTTTGACAGGTTTTTTGTCTTTGATTCCTTCCAGATAAACATGGTACATCGAATCTTGCTCGTTGAATATGTTAGCAACAAATTCTCCGCCTGCAATAGGTTGTACTGCTACAACTCCATGATTCATAACTCCTGCTTCATTAGCTTTGTGGATCATCCAATCTACAAAAGCTCTAAGGAAATTGCCTTCACCAAATTGAAGGATTTTTACAGGAAGTTCTTTTTTATCTACTGTTGTTTTATTTATTTTTTTCATTTATAGAGATTTCTATGGTTAGTTATATTTTTTCTTTTTTTTCACAGATCCGTAATCGGACTATATTTGGGTACAAGCGATTTCATAACCGTCCATCCGATCAGATACGCCACGGCACAAATCGAGAAGATAATAAAATAGCCGGCCTCCTCACCTTTGAATCCCATAAAGACCATCTGAGTCTCCCCTGCATGATCAAACAATACACCCGAACCCTTATTAATAAGGAACGAACCCACACCACC
>NZ_QICL01000030.1 GCF_003201355.1 Indolivaga alginatilytica | reverse complement strand
CAGAAAGTCAGATCAACATCCGGACTACTAGTACATACGATGGGTAAAATTGCAATCGCATTTATTTATCTAATTTTTTAAATACTGATTCGCATTATTTATTGAAAATACTATTTTATTGAAAAAATAAGTTTTACACACTTCAGCCATTATTCCCTTTTTTCGGATAAACCTCATATAATATATAAACGCTCATAAAGTCTGCTATACATTGCAGGCTTATGAGCGTTAAATTTATAAAGAATTTACCTTAAATATTCATCTTCTCTCCATTGTGTAAATGAAATCAGGGAATTTTTATTTTAGATAAATCTTCGTCCTTATTGAGTTTCCGAATGACTCGGGCAGGATTACCTACAGCCAGAGAATCCGAGGGAATATCTTTTGTAACTACCGAACCTGCTCCTGTAACGCATCTGTCGCCAATAGTTACACCGGGGCAAATAGTCGAATGTCCGCCAATCCAGCAGCGTTTGCCGATTGTTACAGGTTTACAGTCTTCCCATACATCACGCTCATTGGCATCCAGAGGATGTTGAGCTGTATAAATATGTACACCGGGAGCTATAAGCGTACCATCGCCAATAGTAACCTTCGCACCATCCAGAATAACTGCTCCAAAATTGATAAAGACTTTATCTCCTGCATAGATATGATCCCCATAATCGCAATAGAAAGGAGGTTCAGTATAAAAATTCTTTGCCGAATTAGGAAACAGTTCTCGCATTACGTCATGGAACTTATCGGTATGATATTCGGTTACATTTAGTTTGTGGAGTAATTTTTTCACTTCGGAACGTATAGCTGTCATCTCTTAGCTATGTGCCCAATAAGGTTCTCCGGCAAACATTTTCTCTTTTTCGGTTTTCATTCTTATATTTAAAGTAAACGAAAGTATTTAATGTCACTTTGAAAAATTATAATTATCAATAAACTTTCTATTGCTTTGGCAATAGAAAGGTCTTACACCTTTTATTTCTTTGTCGAAAATTTATAGATACAAGTTTGGGTGTATTCTTCTCCCGGATTTAATCGCGTCGATGGGAATTGAGGTTGATTAGGTGTATCAGGGTACTTTTGAGTCTCTAAAGCCACAGCTTCTCTGTAGTTATGAGCTTTGCCGTATTTACCTGTTACTTTTCCATCCAGAAAGTTGCCACTATAAAACTGTATTCCGGGTTGATCCGACCATACTTCCATTACCCTGCCATTTGTAGGTTCATACAGACTTGCTATAAACTCTACGTCTTTTTCTGTTTTACGATCTACTACCCAGTTATGATCATAACCTAAACCATTCTTGAGTTGTTCATCGTCAGCATTTATTCTAGCTCCGATAGCTGTAGCTGTTCTGAAATCGAAAGGTGTTCCTTCAACCGAAGTAATTTTTCCTGTTGGAATCAAAACCGTATCCACTGGAGTTATACCGCTTGCATTTATCGTTAACAGATGATCGGTGATGGTTCCATTACCTGCACCCTTAAGATTGAAGAATGAATGATGCGATAGGTTTACGTGTGTAGGTTTATCAGTTGTAGCACTGTAAGTAATCTTGAATTCATTTTCGGGAGTAAGTGTGTATATCATTTTTACGTTCACTGTTCCGGGAAATCCTTCTTCACCATCGGGAGAAGTATAAGACAACTGTATTTGATTTTTGCTTATGTTATCCACATTCCATACTTTCATGTCGAAACCGTTAGGGCCTCCATGAAGGGTTTGTCCATTATTATTTAAAGGCAATTGGTGTTTTTTACCATCGAGAGTAAATTGTCCTTTGGCTATACGATTAGCATATCGTCCTACAACAGGACCAAGACAGCGTTCTCCTTCATAATCCAAATACTTATCAATATTATCATGTCCAAAAACAATATCTTCGTATTTGCCATCTTTGTCGGGAGTCCAAAGAGAGATAACTCTTCCTCCGAAATTAGAAACCTGCATGGTTATGCCATTTCCTGATTCTAAGGTGTAAAGTTTAATTTCCTTACCGTCTACTGTTTTTGTAAATGCCGAATCAGCCATCAATGTAATTCCTGATTCTGCAGTTTGTTCCGGTTTAGCTTGCTTATTTCCACAAGAAAATAAGCAAAGTGCTATTCCTAAATAAAATATCTTTTTCATATATGTATAAATAATGGTGGTTTATTGAATACTAAAGTAAAAAAAGTATGAGACTTTAAAGATAGAAAATTCTCACTGTCGTTTAATTGCTTATAAATAACAGTGAGAATAATCAGGAAATACAAAATAACTAAATAAATATATATTGTCTTTTATGAATATATCTGCTTACCAGAAATACCAATAGAATAATCCGCAAAGAGCGACAACCCCAAGTGATGCAATAACATCCCACTTGTCCCAACTCTTTCCGATGAGCTTCTTGTAGTCGTCAGTGAAAGTGATAGCGTCTATTTGTTTAGCAGTTGGTTTTGGAGTGAAAAACGACACTACTACCATCAGCAATATGATGAAGACAAGCAACCATACTTCAAAAATAAGCCAGTTGGTTTGCCAAAACCAAGTTGTACATTCCCAGTACCAACCTGTCATTAGGTCTTTACCTGTATTTGTAAAGATGTTGGTTAGCAAGCGTAACATACCGATAACGAAACCGACTATCATACCTACTTCTCCGGATTTGGGTGTAATTCTTTTGGAAAATATACCAAGTGCGAATACTGCTACCATGGCAGGAGCAAGCAGCGATTGAATACCTTGCAGATAGTCATAAAGGCTTCCCAGACTCATCATGATAGGTATCCATACAATACCAAGTATCACTACAACAACTGTTGCAATGCGACCTACCAGAACGTAAGTGGCTTCGCTCTTCTCTTTGAACTTCGGCTTATAAAAATCTTCTGTAAACAATGTAGCGCACGAGTTAAAGAATGCTGCCAGAGAAGCAACCAATGCAGATATAAAGCCGATGGTAACAATACCTTTCACGCCGGCAGGCAGTACAAACTTAACCATTGAGCCGAAGGCTGTATCAGGGTCTTCCAATGTGAAGCCACTGTCGGGGCGAGCCGCCAATGCAGCAGCTACCATACCCGGTAACAAGAACATAAATACAGGCAACAATTTAAAATAGCCGGCAGCGATAGTACCCCTGCGTGCACGTTTCATCACTACGTCGTTAGCTTCTCCTTTGCGTTGCCCAAGGACACGCTGAACGATATGTTGGTCGGTACACCAATACCAAAAGCCGATAATTGATGCTCCTATAAATACCCAAAAACCGGGATAGTCGTCATACAGCGGATCACCCGTATTGAAATGGAACATGTGGTTTGTGCCGTGTGCAACTCCGTCTGCTCCTACGTTCAGCGTTTTAGAATAGTCAATCATTGCAGTCCAGCCGTCAGCAATACTTCCGTATCCGAGTGCGGACAATCCTAGGAAAAGCACCAGAAATGAACCGATGATAAGTATAGGCGTTTGAATTGCCGAAAGTGTCATCACACCTTTCATCCCTCCGAAAACAGTAAATATACCCGTTAAGACTATCAAGCCGATTGCCCCGTACCAGAAAGGTAAGCCAAGAAGACTCTCCATAAAAATACCGCCGGTAAACGCAGTTACGCTCACTTTGGTCAGCACGTATGCTATAAGAGTGATAATAGACAGCCACGAACCGGTAGCGGGCGTATAACGATTTTTGAGGAAGTCGGGCATTGTGATGATTTTCCCCATCTTATTGTTCATCAGTTGATAAAAAGGCACAAAGAGCCAACCTAAGAGGAGTATCATCCAACCTTGCATTTCCCAGTGTGCCATACCCACCCCTGCTTTTGCACCTGTTCCGGCAAGCCCTACAAGGTGCTCCGATCCGATGTTTGCAGCAAAGATAGCGGCACCAATGATATACCATGGCTCGCCTTTACCGAATAGGTAGTCTTCGCTATTGGCTCCTTTTTGTAAACGTTTATCTTTTTGTACCGAACGCCAAACGGCCCATGATACGGCTAATATCCCGACAAAGATAATCACCCAGTCGAGCCAGATAAATTCATGTGAATTCCAATTCATATGTATAAGATCATTTAAGTGATGTAAAATATTTATTATTGTATTTTTATTTGTAGGGGTAGACCTATGTGTTTGTCCTCTATAGGTGAACACATAGGTTCACCCCTACACTATAGCAATAAAAAGCTCTGATAAGCTTAAGAGAATAACTCTGTTTCTGTAAATTTACCAAGCTTTTGGTATTTTTCGTATACCGACATATAAATACGGTGATTATCCATGTTCGGCTGATATTCAAAAGCGAATCCTTGTCCCATGGCAGCTTGTGCTTCCTTTATTGTAGGATGTACACCCGCTGCAACTGCCGCAAACATAGCTGCGCCAAAAGCACAAGCTTGCTCCGACTTAGCAACTTTTATAGGCATACCCAATACATCCGCTAAGGTTTGCATAACAAGGGGCGATTTCAAAGAAATACCTCCGATTCCTATTACACTTTCTATTTCGATGCCGTTTTCAAGGAAACGATCAACAATGGCTTTCGATCCGAATGCTGTTGCTTCTACCAATGCTTTAAAAATGATCGGGGCATCACTTGCCAGATTTAAGCCTGTGATTGTACCTTTTACCAATTGATTAGCATCGGGAGTTCTGCGTCCGTTCATCCAGTCAATAGCAAGAACTCCACTTTCGGATACAGGTATTTTTGCTGCTTCTTTCGATAATGCAGGAATCATTTTATCTAAAGCCTCTGCAATTAGTTTATCTTTTGTAGCCTGATCGATCAAAGACGATTCTTTAATCAGATTGTCTATTGGCCAAGCTAAAACCGATTTAAACCACGCATAAATATCACCGAAGCCCGATTGTCCTGCTTCCAAACCGATCATTCCGGGAACTACCGAACCGTCAACCTGGCCGCAAATTCCGGGAATAAGTTTTCCGTGCATATCTTCGTAGGGTACGATCATTATATCGCAAGTAGATGTACCGATTACACGAACAAAGGTTTTAGGACCTATTTCGGCACCTACAGCTCCCATATGACAATCGAATGCACCGACTCCGACAGCTACAGTTGTGGTAAGACCCAGTCTGTCTGCCCATTCCTGAGTAAGATTACCTACTTTAACATCGCTTGTATATGTATCCTTAAATAGTCTGTCTCTATAGCCTTTAAGCAGAGGCTCCACTTCGGTCAGAAAGTCATCGGTTGGTAATCCGTCCCATTCTTTCAGCCACATTGCTTTATGCCCTGCCGCACAACGGCTTCTTATAATATCAGATGGTTTTGTTGTATTTGTAATCAAAGCCGACATCCAATCGCAATGCTCGATCCAGCAATAAGCTGTATCACGGATTGTCTCATCAACCTTAAGTACATGTGCCATTTTTGCCCAAACCCATTCACTCGAATATATACCACCTTCGTAAGCAGTATAATCTATAGGCCATCTTTTGGCAACTTCATTGATTTTTGCCGCTTCCTTTATTGCTGTATGATCTTTCCAAAGAACGAACATCGCATTCGGATTTTCGGCAAACTCAGGTCTTAAAGACAAAACCTGTCCGTCCTTATCGATAAGTGCAGGAGTCGAGCCTGTTGTATCGAATGAGATTCCTACAACATTTTCGGCTGTACCTTTGGGTGATTTGCTTAAAGCTTCTTTTACTGATTCTTCGAGGCTTTCGATATAATCGAGGGGATGTTGCCTGTATTGATTTTTGTGAGGGTCACAGTATTTGCCTGCTGCCCAACGCTTGTAGTATTTTACGGACGAAGCTATTTCTTTGCCTGTTTCGGCATCTATGATAACAGCTCTGCAGGAGTCTGATCCGTAATCCAGTCCAATTGTATATTTCATGAGTATATGTTTAAGTTAAAAACGAAAAAAGTACCAGAAGAATGTTTCCTCTGATACTTTATCCTACTTTATTATCTTAATGCTTTGTTAAGCATATAATAAACTTCATTATTACGTAAATCCTGACGGAATTGACGGATAGTAGTATCCTTGTCGATGATTAGCATTTCGATATCTGCAATTTCCGCATAGTCTTCCAGCATTTCGGTTGTAACCGAGAACGAGAAGCTCGAATGGTGAGTTCCTCCTGCCAGAATCCATGCTCCTGCACCTATTTCGAAGTTTGGCATCGGTTTCCATAATGCACAGGCAACCGGAAGTTTGGGGAGTGCTTTGGTTTCTTTTAATTCAACTTCATTGACTATCATGCGGAAACGGTTACCCATATCTACTATTGTGGCGGCAACACCTTCGCCTTTATGTGCCTGGAATACGAGACGGGCACATATGCCTGCATCGCCTATTCCTAGAAAATGAACTTCGATACGAGGTTTTGTACCTGTAATATCGGGATTGATTTCCAACATATGTGATTGGAGGATAGTACTGTTTTCCCCGTCGAAATTCAATGTGTAATCTTCGAGGAATGATTGTCCGCCGGGTAAGCCTTGTCCCATTACCCACATGGTACGAACAAGTGCTGCTGATTTCCAGTCGCCTTCGGCTCCGAATCCGTAACCTTCGCTCATCAAGCGTTGAGATGCAAATCCCATCAATTGTTTCATACCTTCCAGTTCGTTGAAGCTGGTAGTAAACGCTTTAGCTCCTTTATCCTGAAGGAAGCGGCGAAGCCCTATTTCCTGAGCTGCTGCGTCGCGTACAAATTGATGTTTGTCTGCTCCTTTTTTACAGTCAGCAGCAAAATCATATTTCTTTTCATATTCACTAACCAGAGCATCAATTTCAGCATCGGTTACAGCTTGTACATAGGGTACTAATGTTGCAATAGGAGCATTGTCAACGTGATAGCCTAAACGTATTTCGGCTTCTACTTTATCTCCGTCAGTTACAGCAACGTTATTCATGTTGTCGCCAAAACGGATGATAAGCATATCTTGAGAGTCTGCCCAACCGGCACAAACACGCATCCACGAAGCGATTTTGGTTTGAGTATCTTCATCTTTCCAGTAACCGACCACTACTTTGCGGGGTTTGCGTAGACGGCTGGTAATATGACCGAATTCACGATCTCCGTGAGCCGATTGGTTCAGGTTCATGAAATCCATATCAATCTCATCCCATGGAATTTCTTTGTTGAATTGAGTATGAAAGTGAAGTAATGGTTTTTTATAGTCCATTAAGCCATGTATCCACATTTTAGCAGGAGAGAATGTGTGCATCCAGGTAATCATACCGACGCATTTTGTGTTGCCATTGGCTTCACGCATGATTGCTGAAATTTCTGCCGACGAATTGGCAGTACCTTTATAAACGACTTTTACAGGTAGTCTACCCGATTCGTTCAAACCTTTTACCATTTCGGTAGAGTGTGCATTAACTGCTACAACAGCATCTCCACCATACAATAATTGTGCTCCGGTTACAAACCAAACTTCTAAATCTTTAAATTCCATGATATATAAATTTCTTGATTAATATTTATAGTAGTTGCGAATTACAAGAGAAAACTTACTGACCGTAATAAGCATCGGGTCCGTGTTTTCTGAAAAAATGTTTTTTGATAAGATCATCATTCATCGTCAATTTGGGATTTACAGCGAATGATATAGATGCCATTTTGGCTACCTGTTCCAGTACAACCGCATTATGTACTGCACTATCTGCATCTTTACCCCATGAAAATGGTCCGTGATTATTTACTAAGACTCCCGGTGTGTATTCTGCATTCAAATCTTTGAACCGTTCTACGATTACATTGCCTGTTTCCAATTCATATTTGCCCTCTATTTCATCGGCTGTCATTTGTCGGGTACAGGGTATTTCATCTTTGAAATAGTCGGCATGAGTAGTTCCTATATTTGGAATGTCACAACCTGCCTGTGCCCAAGCCGTAGCATATGTAGAGTGGGTATGAACTACTCCTCCGATTGCAGGAAATGCTTTGTACAGAACAAGGTGTGTAGCTGTATCGGAAGATGGTTTTAATTTTCCTTCTACAATATTTCCATCCAAATCAACAACAACCATATCTTCTGCTGTCATTGTATCGTATGATACGCCTGATGGTTTTATTACTACCAATTGAGAGTCTCGGTCTATTGCACTGACATTTCCCCAGGTAAATATTACCAATCCGTGCTTTACTAGATTAAGGTTAGCCTCGAAAACTTTCTTCTTTAATGTTTCTAACATGCTGTTACAAGGTTAAAATGCAAAATAAGTGTTTTAACTACACTTGCAATATTACGAATAAGTGTAATTAGTAACACTTATTTTCTATGTGTTATAAAACATATTCGCAATAAAAAATGTCTTACAGCAGATACTACTAGTAGTAATCAGCTATAAGACATTATCTTATCATAACTTATTTTTTTTCAGAGAGAAAAAAAGTATCCCTTTTGTAGTAGAAGATCGTACTTTTCTTTATTAAACTTATAATAAAAGGCACCTCTTTTTGAGCTTGATTTATCTTTATCCTCTTGTTTTTCGAGAATATCCATTTCCAGAATCTTCTTTCTGAAATTTCTTTTATCTAAAGGAGTCTGATAAATTGCTTCATATAAACTTTGCAATTGAGGTAATGTGAATTTTTCAGGCAGAAGATTAAATCCAAGAGGTTTAGTTGCAGCTTTGTTTCTGAGAATTTCGATAGTATCGTTCAATATCTGGTTGTGGTCAAATATGAGATCTCCTACCTTGTCGAGTTCCTGCCAGCGTGCATCATGAACTTTGCATAGTTGTTCATCAAAATATTGTATATCTATCAAAGCATAATAGGCTAAGGAGACAACACGTTCTCCCGTATCGCGCCCAATTTCGCCATATGCACCTACTTGTTCCATGAAAACATCCTGAATGCCTGTGTATTCAAATACAACTCTCGAAACAGT
This sequence comes from Indolivaga alginatilytica, assembly GCF_003201355.1. GTDB lineage: Bacteria > Bacteroidota > Bacteroidia > Bacteroidales > Dysgonomonadaceae > Dysgonomonas_A > Dysgonomonas_A alginatilytica. The sequence goes on along the minus strand of NZ_QICL01000030.1, from coordinate 51,263 downwards.
CTCCGAGAGACTTTCTTCCGCCCGAACGAATCCGCCCATCAGAGAGTCTTGTCCTTTTAATGGTTCAAATTTACGTTTCGATATCAATAGATATAATTTATCATTTTTAAATCCGAGAATAAGGCAATCAACAGAAACGTAAAACTTTTCTTGTTCTTTATAAAATAGTGGAGTCATATTTAGTGTCTAAATTATGCATTGAATTAAAGAATGCAAATATATTGAAATTTATTGAGTGTAAAAATAACAATTAAAACCATAGGTCTTTTCTTTTCCTTTCTTTGGCAAGTAGAATCCCTCTTAATCTCTCCAAAGGGGGGATAAATAACTCCCAGCCTTAGGCAGATTTGAAGTCAACCGTCTTTAAATAGATTACTTGGAGGCATTCCGAAGTGTTTGGTGAAGCAACGTGTAAAATATTTAGGATCATTAAATCCCACTTCATAGGCAATGTCTGCAATACTTTTGTTTTTATTGATATAGTTTTTCAAAATTAATTCCCGTGCAAGGTTCAGTCGATAATTGCGGATAAATTGTCCGGCTGATTGCCCCGTAATAGTTTGTATCTTTTTATTCATTAAACTTTTGCTTACTCCCATCGACTCTATAAAATCAGTTACTTCATAATATGGATTTTTATAGTTTGCTTTTATTATCTCAATTGCTTTGTTGAGAAACTTCTCATCATTAGATTCCTCTGCAATATTCAGCTCTTCAATATTCATGAACACACTGAACTTTCGTTGATATGTTTTCTTTGTTTCAAGTATATTGCCAATGCGGGTCAATAATATATCTTCGTCAAAGGGTTTTAGCAGATATTCATCCACACCAAGTTTATAACTGCTTATCTGTGTTTCTTTCGAGGTTTTAGCTGTCAGCATTAAAAACGGGATATGAGATATTGTCAAGTCGGCTTTTACCTTTTCCGATAATTCGAGACCATCCATCACAGGCATCATCAGATCACTTATGATAAAATGTACGGACTGCTTTTTTAATGTGTTTAGAGCTTCCATTCCGTTTTCCGCTTCCAATACTTTATAATAATCGGATAAGATAGATCGGATATATTCCCGCATATCAGCATTATCTTCTACAACCAGAATAGTTAGTTTATTGCATGGGTTATTGGTTGTTTCTAATTCGATTTTTTCTGTTTCTTTTACTGTCGGATAATTGTAATTGTTTTCTGTTTCGTCAACCGTTTCTACTTGTTCAATAGGTAATAATACCCTGAAAGAAGCACCTTTTTTATGATTGTTCTTCGCATATATAGTTCCTTTCAATAAACTGACTATACTTTGGCAGAGATAAAGACCTATTCCTGTTCCACTTTGTCCGGCAATGGGGTATTTTATATGTTCTTTCGACTGGTAAAACCGATCGAAAATCCTTAGAAGATCATCTTCTTTCAATCCGATACCACTATCGTTCACACATATATATAATTGATTTGTTCCTGCTTTTTTCAGTGAGGCAACATACAGTTTTATAATACCGTTGTCAGGAGTAAATTTGATGGCATTACTAAGTAAGTTGGTGACAACTTTATGCATTGCCTCTTCATCAAATAGTATGCGTGGAGAGTTTAATCTGTATATTTTCTCTAGACGAATACCCCGTTCATTGGCAAATACTTCGAAAGGAATAAGTATCTCGTTTAAGAAGTTTAAAAAATTATCGCTGACAAGTTTAATACTTAGCTGTTCCGACTCTATCTTTTGGACATCCATCAACTGATTGACCAATGACAGCAGATGTTTCGAATTATGCTCAACAAATTGTAATTGTTCTATAACCTGAGGGTTGGAGCTCAATTTTAATGCCCGTTCTATAGGCCCTGTAATCAAGGTGATAGGGGTGCGGAACTCATGGGTTATATTGGTAAAGAAATTCATTTTATCATCTAATGCTTCCTGTACCTTATTCGACATTTTTATCAATTGCAGCCTTTGTTCCGAAATTTTTTCGTTTTGCTCAACTAATATATTATTCTGTGATTTTAGTTCTATCGCTTGATCTTCCAGCTTTTGAGTTCTTTCTACTACCTTTTTATGAAGCACCTCTTTTTGTTTTTTCAGCATATTGATTCGCCATCTGTAGAATTGAATAAACAGGAATACAAGGAGGAAAAGAACCAATCCGATGAACCATCCGGTTTTATAGAAAAAGGGACGAACCTCTATTTCAAGCTCAGTAATGTCGCCTGCTAATGCCGAGGCCCTCGACATACATCTTACCTGAAAAGTATAAGTCCCGGGTTGTAAATTGGTATAACTCGCAAAACGACGGTCGGCAGGTACATCAATCCATTTATCGTCGAAGCCTGCCAATCGATAAGAGTAAGATACTGTAGTAGGATTGTCATAATCCAGTGCCGAGAATTCGATTGAAAAAGATTTATCCTGTTCATGTAAATGGAGTTTGTTAGCATACGAGATGTCTTGGTCAATATAGTTGCCATTACCAGACCATATCGATTTATTTAATATTTGCAGTTTCGTAAATATGACCTTTTTTTGTTTAGACTCTAAGTATTGCGACCCGTTTTTTAATTCGGATAATCCACTTATATTTCCGAAATAAAGATTTTTGTTTGTAGGAGATTTATAGCTGGCATTCCAATAAAACTGATGTTCGATCAAGCCGTCACTTTTAGTATAGTTTACGATGCGGTTGTTTTGAGGGTTATAACATGACAATCCGTATCCTGTACTGATCCATATCAGACCCAATTCATCTTCGAGAACACCCAATGCCATATTATTGGATAATCCATTCGCTGTTGTATATACTTCACATACATATTTTCCTTCTTTGTATTTAAGAGAACAGAAGCCGTAACCTTTGCTGCCTATCCAGACAGTTTTATCACGGCTTTGATAAATACATGTTATATTTTTTAAGAATAGTTTATTTAAACTTTCTTCTTTTAGTTCCAGATATTTGGAAGAGCATTTCGGATTTGTGGAATTAAACGTTTTGAGATCTATTAAGATTATGCCGTCTGATGTTCCTATCCATAGGTTCGATTTATCATCGATGAGTGTTCCGAGAACATTTCTTTTGTTTTTTGACAATTGAGAAGAGAAGGGATCTACTATTTGGTTGGATTGTATATCAAAAAAAGCGATATCAGTAGACGAACCTATCCAAACTCCATTATTGATAGAGTCATAAACAAGAGCCGATATGTAGACCTGATTGTTATTATTCACTCGTGGAATAAAATGTTTGAAGTTGGCATTGGGCAGCTTGTTGAGATTCAGAATATTTAGTCCCCCTCCCCATGTTCCTATCCAAAGATTACCGTTTCTATCTTCAGTAAGTGCACTTACCGAGTTGTGGTTTAACAACCCCTCTTCGTATGTATAATGAATAAAAAAGTTCTCATTCCTCGGCTTCCGGTTAAGCCCTCCTTCTACTGTGCCAACCCATAAGTCGCCCTTGTGGTCTTCATAAATAGCATTCACCGGATTTGCAGATATACTGCTTTTATCTCTTTTATTATGGCTGTAGTTGCTGATTGCCAAGCGGCGTAAAGTCATTTTATTGATTCCTCCGGCTTCCGTACCTACCCAAAGATTATTACCGTCTGATGTTATGCAATTAATAAAATCGCTATTTAGAGAAGTGGCATCTTTACTATGGGAAATCCACTCAAACTGATCTGTTGAAGGGTGATAGAAGTTTAAACCTCTCAATGTACCGACAGCCAATACACCTTCATCGGTTACAGCAAGATCCGTTACCATATTTTGAGAAAGGGAAAATGGATTCGATTCGCTGTGACTGTATAATTTCAGCTCTTTATTATTTAAATTGAATTTATACAATCCGATATCCGAACCGATCCAGATCACTTCTTCTTTTTTCAGTATTACCGATATATTGCGGTCTGCTCCGAAATTTAGAATATCTGATATAGGCCGTAATTCCAATTGCCCGGCGTTGCTGACAGCCAGTTTGTAGATAATTCCTTTATGTGCGGCCCATATTTCATTATTAATTTCGCTTAAAGCGGTAAAAGAAAAGTCTTGACTATTGGAATCATTCGTTAGGGTGTATAGATGATCAATAAAGCCGCTATGATTAAAAACGATCTTATATATTTTATCATCACTTAAAATCCAGATATTACCGGTACTGTCCTTAAATACGGAAGCTATCGGTTCTTCAAATAAATGATGTACTGAATTTCCTTTATATGAAACATTACTTGCCTGCATGGTTTTAAGGTCGATGAGATCAATACCGCAATCGGAGGCAACCCAGAGCCTGTTGAAATTGTCCTCGCATGATTTTCGTATAAAGTTACTTTTCAGGGCGACAGGGTAGCTGTCTACATTAAAGCGGACAAATTCGTAGCCGTCATAACGTGACAATCCTCCTCCTTGCGTCGATATCCAAAGGAAACCTTTACTGTCTTTATACATGTCATCAATAAAGTTAACAGGCAAGCCCTGCTCAATCGTTATCGAATTGAATATATATCCGGATGCAATAGTATTTTCGGCACTATGCGTACTTAAATTCAGCAAATTGAAAATAAAGCAGGTTACAATGGTAATCGCATATTTCATGGTAATAGATCTTATGAGGACTTAAAATTAAGTATTCGGCGAAAAGGTAATGAAAAAGAATGTATTTTTTACACTTAAAGATGAAAATGTCCACCTTTAAAGTCTAAATGTCCACCTCGGTTCCCTAATAAATTACTTTTTTTGTAATAACTTAACCTCAATATAATAATGCTTCTACCGGAAGTAAACATTTCTTATTTATAAGAGTGTGCTAATAAGTACTAAGAAAATGAAAACCTTAAAATCATTATCCGTTTTACTGTTATTAATTGCTCACAACTTGTCGGGAGCGATTCAGGATACCACATTCAGGGCGGATAGCAATCCTGTATTTAAACATAAATATACAGCTGACCCTGCTGCATTGGTTTATAAAGACAAAGTATATATTTATGCCGGGCACGATGAATGTCCCCCTCCCGAAAACAGGTATGTAATAAATGAGTGGCTTGTATTCTCATCCGATGACATGGTCAATTGGACAGAACACCCTGTACCCCTTAAACCTACTGACTTTAAATGGGCAAAAGGCGAAGCCTGGGCTTCGCAGGTTATTGAACGGAATGGCAAATTCTATTGGTATGTAACAGTTCAACACGGTTCGATACATGGCAAATCGATTGGTGTAGCTGTTGCCGATAATCCTTTGGGGCCGTTTGTCGATGCCAGGGGATCGGCAATCATAACCAATGATATGACTACGGAATATACCAAAATATCATGGGAAGATATAGATCCTACGGTATGGATCGATGATAACGGGCAAGCCTATCTTTTTTGGGGAAATACACAATGCTACTACGCCAAGCTTAAAGAAAACATGATAGAACTGGACGGACCTATTGTTCCTGTTCACCTTCCTGATTTTACTGAAGCTCCATGGATACATAAATACAATGACTGGTATTATTTGTCTTATGCACAATTTTTCCCCGAAAAGATAGGATATTCTATGAGCCGAAGTATAGAAGGTCCTTGGGAATACAAAGGTATATTGAACGAGATTGCAGGAAATTCGAATACCAATCATCAGTCTATTATCGAATTTAAAGATAAATGGTATTTCATTTACCACAATGGAGCTATCCCTACTCAGGGAGGAAGCTTTCGCCGCTCGGTATGTATCGACAGATTATATTATAATGCCGATGGAACGATGAAGAGAATACAAATGACATCGGAGGGAGTATCTCGAAACTGATCAAAAATAACATAACATGAGAAAAACACGATTCATTTTTTCCTTTTTCCTTATTTCTATTGCAGCCTTCTCGCAGCAGAAAGCAGAAGTAGTTGTCAATGCCGACTTAGGGCAATATACGATAGATAAACATATCTACGGGCATTTTTCGGAGCACCTCGGTCGTTGTATTTACGACGGTCTTTGGGTAGGCGAAAATTCGTCGATACCCAATGTTAACGGAGTACGAAAAGATATTATAGATGCCTTGAAGCATATAAAAATACCCAATCTGAGATGGCCCGGAGGCTGTTTTGCTGATGAATATCATTGGATGGATGGTATCGGAGCCAGAGAAAGCAGACCCAAGATGGTTAATACTCATTGGGGTGGGGTGGTAGAGGATAATAGTTTCGGCACACACGAATTCCTTAATCTTTGCGAAGCATTAGGTACAGAACCCTATATCTGTGGAAATATGGGTAGCGGTACGGTAGAAGAAATGTCGAAGTGGGTTGAATATATCTCTTTTGATGGAGAAAGCCCTATGGCTAACCTTCGGAAAAAGAACGGTCGTGAGAAACCTTGGAAAGTTCAGTTCTGGGGTGTGGGTAACGAAAACTGGGGTTGTGGCGGACATATGACTGCTGAGGGATATGCCGAGAACTACAGACGTTATGCTACCTATACCCGTAATTATGGGGATAATCAGTTATACAGAATAGCAGGTGGTCCGAATGTTGACGATTATCATTGGATGACTACTATGATGAAAAATATACCTCATGGTATGATGAAAGGTGTTTCTCTCCACAACTATGCTTTTACCCGAAGATGGGAAGATAAAGGGGATGCAACAGGCTTTTCGGAAGACGATTATTTCTCGCTGCTGGCACATGGTTAAGGCATGGATAATCTTATAACACGCCACTAAGCAATAATGGACTTGCATGATCCTGCAAAAAGAATAGGCTTGATTGTTGATGAATGGGGAGCATGGTACAATGTCGAAAAAAATACAAATCCGGGATTTCTTTTTCAACAAAACACGTTGAGGGATGCTATCTTGGCAGGAGTTGTTCTCAATATTTTCCATAAGCATGCCGATAGAGTAAAAATGGCAAATATTGCTCAATTGGTAAATGTACTTTAAGCATTGTTTTTAACGGAGGGTGATAAAATGTTACTTACTCCAACCTATCATGTATTCGATATGTATAAAGTGCATCAAGATGCAACTATGTTACCTACTGTGGTAAAATGTGGCACTTATAGCAGACTGAACAAAAAATTAGATGCTGTATCGGTATCTGCATCCAAAGACAAAGATGGAAAAGTACATATTTCGTTTGTAAACATCGATCCGACTAATGCAATAGATATCGATTGTAATATCAGAGGCTTGAAAGATGGCAAACTAAACAATGTAAATATAATAACAGCTACTAATACGGATAGCCATAATACATTCGAGAATCCTGATGTAGTGCATCTGGAAGATTATAAAGGTGCGATCTATAAAAACGGAACATTAACTTTAAAAATGCCGGCAAAATCATTAATCACTGTAGAACTGAACCATTAAGTATTAATGATCTGATCTGGAGTCATAACAATCTTAAGGTAAGCGAAATCCTCGGGATTGAGTTTACCTTAATCAATAACATAATAATAAAAGGATGAAAGCTTTATTACTGTTTTTTTGTATACTGGTTAGTTTATTAAGTTGTACGGAGAAAAGAAACTTTATCTTAAGCAGTCCTGATAAGAAAGTGACAGCCGAAGTGTCTATTACTGACGCCGGAGAGATGAGGTATCAGGTAAATTATAATGGAAAGTCTGTATTGGATATCTCCAAATTAGGATTGATTCGTGAAGATGGTAATTTTTCAAAAGGATTGGTATTAAAAACGATCAGCAATCCTGAGTTGATTACAGAAACCTATCAAACGCCGGGAGAAAAACGCCAGACTAATACCTATAAGGCCAATCGTACAATTTTTACGGTAATGAGTGAAAAAGGTCAGATTATGGATGTTATTTTTCAGCTATCGGATAGGGGAGTAGCTTTCAAATACCGTTTTCCTAAAAAAACAGATGATGATGAAAAGATAATAGATAAAGAGTGTACATCTTTTAAGCTCGATTCTACCGCTCGGGCATGGATGCATCCTCATGCAATGGTAAAAGATTGTTGGGCCAAAACATGTCCGAGTTACGAAGACCATTATTTATTGGATATTCCTGTTGGAACTACTGCCCCCTCTGAATCGGGATGGTCTTTTCCTGCACTGTTTTCAACCAATGGATATTGGGTATTGATAACAGAATCAGGATTGACTCCCGAATATTGCGGTACTCGTCTGGAGCAAAACGCACCCAATGAGGAATATAGTATTCGTTTTCCTCAACAGGGAGAAACTCCTAATCCGGATGACTCCGCTAAACCTAAAGGTAAATTACCGTTGGAAAGCCCTTGGCGAGTGATAATGACAGGTACACTGGCTAATATTGTAGAATCGTCATTAGTGACAGATGTTGCAGTGCCATCGGCTATAGAGGATCTTTCTTTCATAAAAACAGGTCCTGCTGCATGGAGTTGGGGAGTTGAAAAAGACCCTTCCTGTAATTACGACCGTCAGAAAATATATATTGATTATGCCAGTAAAATGAGCTGGCCTTATCTTCTTATAGATGCTTTATGGGATAAAGAGATAGGATATGACCGCATGAAAGAATTGGTAGATTATGCAGCTACAAAAAATGTGGATATTCTTTTATGGTACAATTCTGCAGGTAATTGGAATGAAACTTATCAGACACCTAAAGACAGAATGATAGATGCTTCTATCCGTGATATTGAATTTAAACGAATCAGCCAGATGGGAGTAAAAGGGATGAAAATAGATTTCTTCCCCGGAGACGGGCAGGCATCCATAAAGCTGTATTATGATATAATGGAAGATGCTGCCAAATATAAACTGGTACTTAATTTTCATGGAACCACATTACCACGGGGATGGAGCCGTACATATCCTAATCTGTTGACAATGGAAGCTGTTAAAGGCTTCGAATTTATAACATTCGATCAGAAAACGGCAGATTTACAGCCGATACACTCAGCCATGTTACCTTTTGCCCGTAATGTGGTAGGACCTATGGATTTTACACCTGTTTGTTTCGGAGAAATACCCGGTATTAAACGTATAACTACAAATGGATTTGAGATTGCATTAACTGTTCTTTTTCAATCGGGAATACAACATTTTGTAGAAGTACCCGAAAGTATGGCAAAGCAACCCGTTTTTGTTCAGGAATATATGAAACAGATCCCTCATGCTTGGGATGATATCAAATTTATTGACGGATATCCTGCTAAATATACTGTGATAGCACGTAAATCAGGTGATACATGGTATGTTGGTGGTATTAATGCGGAAACCACAGTTAAAAATCTGGAGCTTGATTTGACAAGGCTTGATGCTCCCAAATCGGGTAAGATGATTACAGACGGCAAAACAAGCAGGGAGTTCATTCAACAAGATATAACTCTCGATAATGGAAAACTGAATGTTCAGATACAACCGAACGGTGGCTTTGTAATTGTGCTGAATAAAGCAAGGTAGAATTGATGAATACCAGTAATTTACATCCAAAATATTAAAATGGTCTGAGACCTTGATTTGCATCTAATCTTAATCATATATAATAATGAAAAAAACAATCGGAATCTTATTTATCGCAGTCTCTTTAATCGGTAGTAACGTATTTGGATCGACAAAATCTGAAGATAAGGGAAAAGGCGATTTTAAGGAATGGGCCCCGACTCCTCCGATGGGGTGGAATAGTTGGGATTGCTATGGTCCTACAGTTGAAGAACATGAGGTAAAAGCCAATTCGGATTATATGGCAAAGAATCTCAAAAAATACGGGTGGGAATACATTGTGGTTGATATCCGGTGGTTTGTAAAGAACGATAAAGCCGGAGGTTATAATCAAACCGATCCTATTTATGTATTAGACGAATATGGTCGTTACCAACCTGCCGTTAACCGTTTTCCGTCGGCAGCCGACGGAGAAGGTTTTAAGAAACTGGCAGATTATATTCATTCACAAGGATTAAAATTTGGAATACATATAATGCGAGGTGTGCCTAAAGAGGCTGTAGCCAAGAAAATGCCGATTAAAGGAACGAATGGTATAACTGCCGATCAGATATATTCTACCGAATTACAATGTGAATGGTTACGTGATAATTATACCATTGTAGCTAAGAAACCCGGAGCACAGGAATATTACAATTCGATAATGGATTTGTATGCTTCGTGGGGAGTTGATTTTATCAAAATTGACGATTTATCACGTCCTTACCATCAGGCAGAAATAGAGCTAATCCGCAAAGCTATCGACCAGACCGGGCGTCCTATGGTTCTGAGTACATCTCCCGGCGAAACTCCGGTTAATAAAGGAGATCATGTAAAAGAGAATGCTAATATGTGGCGTATGGTTGATGATGTATGGGATACATGGGGACACTTAACTCATTTGATGCAAGTGGCTCAGGGTTGGTACTCGTATATATCACCCGGAACTTGGCCCGATTGCGATATGATTCCTTTAGGCAGAATATCGGTGCGTGGCGAACGAGGCGAAGACCGTATGACTCGCTTAACAAAAGATGAACAATATTCATTGATGACATTTTTCACCATCTTACGATCACCGTTAATGTTTGGAGGTGATATGCCGAGTAATGACGCATTCACATTGTCGTTACTGACAAATGAAGAGGTCTTGAAAATGCATCGTGAAAGTACAGACGTTCGTCAGGTATATCAAAAAGATGGCAAACTAGCTATTACATCACGCAATCCTAAAACGGGGGATATTTACTTGGCATTATTCAATATTCAGGATGGAAAATCGGATACCGTTGGTGTATCATTTGCAGACGTCGGGATAAAAAATGGTTCCTCTGTTGAAGATGTGTGGAGTGGTGAAAAGTTAGGTGCGTTTACAGGATCGTTTTCGCGTACACTATCTCCGCATAGTTGTGGATTATATAAAATAACAAGTAATGGGAATCTGTAGTTGAATTATCAGTAATAAACGCTCTTTTAAGTTATTTATAAGCTACGTGCAATTTTTGCCAGCAACGGATGGATACCTCACCTTTGAAGTTTATGTCGGCTTTTCTTACGCCCGTTAGGCTCCCGACCTTGCTGGTTGCACGGGGTACCCGATGTGAGAAGAAAGTGTAAAAAACAAAAGGAAATCAGACTCAAATGTATTTTTTTGTTTTCGCTTTCAAGCACGAATCGGGTCGTGCAAAGAGGCACAGTCTTGATTTTTTGTTTCGTTTTGCATCAAGGCAAAATGAAAGACAAACCTCGATAGAGGTGCGTCAGTCAAAAAAAATCATTTATTAGAGACAATTTAACTACTGATTCGTATAAGTAAATAAATTTTAATTTTATAAGGAATATGAAAAATACATATAAAGCTTTAGGTATGGCATGTTTACTGAGTCTTTCCATGTCGGGATATTCTCAGCAACAAGCATACGACTTTGTATTGGATACTAAAAAGGTGGGAGCACCTATTCAATCCACTATGTACGGACTCTTCTTTGAAGACATAAACTTTGCAGCAGACGGAGGCTTATATGCCGAATTAGTGAAAAATCGTTCTTTTGATTTTCCTCAAAACTTAATGGGATGGAATACATTCGGAAAAGTGGAAGTAAGAAAAGATAATCCTCTATTCGATCAAAATCCTACCTATGTGGTGTTATCTGATCCGGGACATCCACACAAACGGACAGGTATCGAAAATGAAGGATTCAGAGGTATGGGTTTTAAACAAAACGAAGCATACCGCTTTTCAGTATGGGCAAAAACAGTAAATTCAAACGAGCCTCAAAAAATACGGATAGATCTCCTGGATGAGAAGAATGATATTCTTGTTACTCAACAACTGGTAATTAATGCGGGCGATTGGAAAAAATATGAAATCAGTCTGACACCTAAAGCTACAGAAGCTAAAGGGCGTTTGCGCATATTCTTAGACTCTAAAGGCTCCGTTGCTTTAGAGCATGTTTCTCTTTTTCCTGTAAACACATGGAAAGGACGTGAAAACGGATTGAGAGCCGATTTGGCACAGGCTCTATCAGATATCAAACCGGGAGTATTCCGTTTTCCGGGTGGATGTATCGTAGAAGGAACAGACCTTGACACCCGTTATGATTGGAAAAAAACGATCGGAGCAGTGGAGAACAGGCCTGTAAATGAGAACAGATGGCACTATACTTTTCCTCATCGTTTCTTTCCCGATTACTATCAAAGCTATGGGTTAGGGTTTTATGAATATTTCCTTTTGTCGGAAGATATGGGAGCAGAGCCGCTACCCGTATTAAGTTGCGGACTGGCATGTCAATATCAGAATGAAAAAGAAGAATGCCATGTTCCTGTAAAAGATTTAGGCTCATACATTCAGGATGCTTTGGATTTAATAGAATTTGCCAATGGATCGCCCACTTCGACATGGGGAAAAGTCCGTGCAGAGATGGGACACCCTGCACCTTTCAATCTTAAATATATAGGTATTGGAAACGAACAGTGGGGAGATGAATATGTTGTACGTCTCGAACCATTTGTAAAAGCGATCAGGGCAAAATATCCCGATATTAAAATTATAGGAAGTTCGGGTCCTTCGGCAGACGGAGATAAATTTGAATACTTATGGCCGGAAATGAAAAGGCTGAAAGTTGACCTCGTAGACGAACATTATTACAAAGACCCAAAATGGTTTTTGAACAGTGCCAAGCGATACGATAATTATGATAGAAAAGGTCCTGCGGTATTTGCCGGAGAATATGCATGTCATGTGCCCAATCGTGATAATAATTTTGAGTCGGCACTTTACGAAGCAGCTTTCATGACAGGATTGGAACGCAATGCAGATATTGTGCATATGTGTACTTACGCTCCATTATTGGCTCACGTAGACGCATGGCAATGGAAACCCGATATGATCTGGTTTGATAACCTGTCATCCGTAAAGACACCTAATTATTATGTGCAACAGCTTTATGCACAAAATAAGGGAACTAATGTGATGCCTCTTACCAGAAACAATACTTCAATTTCGGGAGAAGATGATCTGTATGCATCGGCAGTATACGATAAAGACGAGAACTGTTATATCGTGAAAGTTGCTAATACAGGAACTGACTCTAAGGATATAAAAATAAATGTGGAAGGATTGAAAAAACAAGCGACCCTCTCATTGGGAGAATGCTTTGAGCTTAAAGCAAATGATTTGAAAATTGTTAATTCTCTACAAACACCAACTAATATTATTCCTCAAAAAACTACCGCTAAATTAGAGGGTAATACTTTACAGATTATAGCTAAAGCACAATCTTTTAGTCTGTATAAAATTCAATTATAAATACTGAATGCGGATGAAAATAATTGGGTATTTGTGTATTATAATTATAACGGTCTTATGTTGTTGTGGAAAACATGATAAGGTATTTGATATCTCAGACAATCCAAATCCATGGGAGGACGATTACAGAAATGTCAGCTCTATGACAGATTATAAGAAGTGGGGAACATATAATATTCATGACCCTTCGTGTAAATTATTCGGTGATACATATTATATGTATTCCACTGATGCTATTTATCGGGAAGACAGTACTACAATTATTGAAAACAAATTGCCCTTTGGTTATATTCAGATCAGAAAATCGAAAGACTTGGTCAACTGGGAGTTTGTCGGTTGGGCGTTTGATAAAATACCCGAGGAAGCGAAAAAATGGGTACTGGTTAATAGCGATGGGAGAGGAGCCTCTAATATTTGGGCTCCTTATATCCTTGAGTATAAGGGAAAATACAGGCTCTATTATAGTGTGTCTGCATTTGGCATGCAGACTTCTTATATCGGATTGGCAGAAGCGGACTCGCCCGAAGGTACTTGGATACTCAAAGGCTGTGTCGTGAAAACAAAAAAAGGAGATGTGATGAATGCTATAGACCCTAGTATTGCAGAAGATATAAACACGGGGAAACAATGGATGCATTACGGATCTTATTTCGGAGGACTGCACTGTGTAGAACTGAATCCCGAAACAGGATTGCCTTTGATAGAGGGGGATCAAGGGCATTTAATAGCCAGACGCTATGACGGAAAGCGAAACAACATAGAGGCCCCTGAAATTATCTATAATCCGCAATTCAAAAAATGGTATTTGTTCGTTTCATACGATCCTTTGGTAACCACTTACAATGTGAGAGTAGGCAGGTCTGATTCACCCGAAGGGCCTTTTATCGATCTGAATGGTAAAGATATGCGAGAGGAAGAAGATAATTTGCCCATTTTAACCTACCCTTATCGGTTTATGAACCATCCGGGATGGGCAGGAGTGGCCCATTGCAGCGTTTTTGATGATGGGCAAGGAAAATACTTCATGGCGCATCAGGGACGTCCTGCTCCCAAAAATCATATGATGGATTTACATGTTCGTGAGATATTCTGGACAAATGAGGGATGGCCTGTGGTATCGCCCGAAAGATATACAAACACAACCCGACAAGAAGTAAAAGAGCCTGATCTAATAGGACACTGGGAAGTCCTCTTCATCGAAGACCTCAATAATAACGATAAAGTATTAGTTGCCGGACAAGTACAAGTTGAGGATATGCACTTAGATGATAAGAATAAAAATGTCTCTAAAGTTGTTCAATTTAATGAAGATATGTCTCTCTCGGGAGAGTTTAAAGGTAAATGGCAACTCAGCAATGACGGACGATTGGTTTTAATTGTAGATGATAAAACGATTTCTGATATTTCGGTTTTTGTTGGACAGGATTGGGAAAATCAGACCCGTACCATTCTTTTTTCTGGCCTAACCAAGGATGGTAAATCCATTTGGGGTAAGAAAATAAGGTTTAAGCAGTAAGGAAATATTTTGCCTCAGTAATATTAATAACGAAAGCCTCTTTTATTTAAAGGAGGCTTTCTATTTGTAAAGGAATAGCACTGACTACTTGTTTATTTATCAACTTTTCTATCCCTTTTGATATTCACTTGGTGTAATATTAAATTCGGTTTTGAAACACGATGTAAAGTACTTGGGATCAGAGAATCCGACAGAATAAGCCACTTCTGATATAGAGATCGATTTATCTTTCAACATTTGGCAGGCATGTTTCAAACGGATATTTCGGATAAACTCGATAGGCGATAGGCCCGTCATGGTCTTTATCTTGCGATATAAAGACGACTTCGACATATTCAGATGTTCTGCAAAGGTGTTGATATCGAACTCTGTTTCTGCGAGATACTTCTCAATAATTTCGATGGCATTATTTAAAAACTGTTCGTCCAGAGAAGGATATTCGAGTGTTGAGATATTTATTTCTACGTTCGATTTAAATTCCTGCTGCTTATCTTTTTTATTGCTTATAAAATTATTTATTCTGGCTTCCAGTACCTTTAGATCGAATGGTTTGGATATGTACCCGTCAGCACCTGCATTGTAGCATTCTATTCGGTCGTCAGCACTGTTTTTTGCGGTCAGTAATATAATTGAAATATGACTTGTCTCGATATTACTTTTTAATGTTCTGCAAAGTTCCAAACCATCCATTTCGGGCATCATAACATCACTGATAATTATGTCTATGCTTGCCGTTTTTAAGATTTCCATTGCCTCTGCTCCATTTGATGAGGAAAGAACATTATAGCGACCCGATAATATTTTCTGCATGGTGTGAAGCAGGTCTTCATTATCCTCTACAAGCAGAAGATTTACATTTCCTTTTTCATTTTTAGGATACGTATCTGCCCATTCTTCCTCCTCCATAGAGGATTGAGTAGTATTTTCTTCATTAATAAGAATTTGAGGAGATTTTACCAATTCCGAATCCATAAAACTCTCTTTATCGATTGGGATTGTTATGATAAAGGTTGTCCCTATATTCAATTTACTTTCCGCAGAGATAATTCCATGATGCAATTCAATTAAATCTTTTGTGAGTGAAAGACCTATACCGTTGGTTTCGCTGGCATCCGTTTTACTATTATAGTAGAATCGTGTGAAAACACTACTTAAATCTTCGGGTGCAATTCCCACACCACTATCACCTATCTTGATTGTTAAATATGTATGATTTTTTTTCTCATAAGATTGAAGATGTACTTTTATATCGCCACCTTGCGGAGTATACTTACATGCATTTGAGAGTAGATTAAATACAACCTTATCTATTTTATCTGCATCAAAATAGGCCTGTATTTGCTTCGATTCAGCCGCAAATGTAAAATTGATCTTCTTTTTCTGAATCAAAGGAGAAAAATGTGTATAGCAAACATCCTGAATGAATGCAACTATCTCACCATGCGTTATTTTAAGTTTCATATTTCCACTTTCCACTTTTCTGAAGTCGAGTACTTGTTGAAGCAGCCGTTTCAAGCGGTTTACATTCGATCTCATAATCCCATATTGAGGAAGTTGCTTTTTTGAAGAGCTTTCTATATCATCAATCAAGCAAGATATAATAGTTAATGGCGTTAAAAAATCGTGCGAAATGTTGGTGAAGTAGCGTAACTTGGTTTGAGTCAGTTCTTCTGATTTTTCTTTCTCTATCTGAGCTATTTTGAGTTCATTACGTAATTTCAAACGATTCTGAACGATACGTAAAGCCGAATAAAGGCATATGAGAAACAGTGTGCTATAAATGAGGTATGCCCACCATGTTTCATAAAAAGCAGGCAGCTTTTGTATTCTGAATTGGGTTACCTCACTGCTCCACAATCTGTTTTCATCAGTCGCTTTTACATAAAATGTATAAGAACCTTTAGCCAGTTGGTTATATGTAGCAAACTGGCGATTGCTGCTCGTATATACCCAATCATCGTCTACACCCTCGAGTTTATAGGCATATTGTATCTTTCCCGGAAATGTGTAGTTAAGAGACGAAAAATCAATCTCTATATTTCGGTCATCAGGATAAATCGTCAGAGTTTGAGATATGGTATTAAACTGCGAGCCGGAGAATCCTTGAAGTATAGATTGGTTCTGAATTTTAACATCCGTAATCAAGACTTTAGAGGGTTTGGGATTACCCGAAAGTTTTTCAGAAGAGGTAAAAGAACTGATTCCCCGGTTACCTCCAAAATATATCTTGTTTGAGCTGTTCTTAAAATATGATCCCTTTAAGAATGAGTTGACGAGTAAACCGTCTGAAACGGTATAATCTCTTGAAGCTCCATTTTCGGGATTATATTCAGTTATTCGTTTATTGGTTGATATCCAGATGCGGTTGAAACTGTCTGTTACAATATCTAATATAGCTTCTCCGAACATACCGCAAGATTCGGTATAGTCCTGAAACACTTTCAAAGTCTTATCGTATAGTACTATATTTCCTTCTTTTGTCCCAATCCATATTTTATTTTGATTATCAGCAGATAGGGATTGAATATTGTCACTAATCAGATTATCTGTTTTTTCGGTATAGTTTTTTATATTCCATTTATTGAAATTATCTCTACTGTCAGAGGTGATTTCGTAGATACCACTGTTTTCGCTGCTTACCCATATAGAGCCGTCTTTATCTTCTGTTATAGCTGTAATAGCTCCTAGCGAACTGCTTATATGTTTTAGTTCCGCCTGATTATATGGTTTTATAAATATACCGCTTGTAGTAACAACCCAGATATTTCTGTTTCTGTCTTCAAAAAATATGCGGGGGGTACCGGGATTGGATTGATATAGAGTAAGATCTATTTGGTCGACTATTGAAATAGATTCCTCTTTTCTGTTTAGTACATATATAACCGGTTCATTCTCTAAGCCTACCCAAACATTATCGGTAAAGCTGAATCCTTTAATGGCAGCAGCATTTCTAAGTCCTTGAATATTTCGTAATGCAGGAAGATCAGCGGCTAGTTTTACATCTCCCTTCTGAGGATAATAAAGATTAAGTCCCAATCGATTTTGGTTCATCCACATTACTCCGTCTTTATCCTCATAAATACATGTAATATTGGGTACTACTCTAACCTTATTGGTAATAGCTTTTAAAGGATAGTTTTGGATCTCCGGTTTATTAAAGTTGATAGTCAGTGCTCCTTCACTGAATGCACCTATCCAAAGATTGCCGCTTCTGTCTTTAATTATTTCACTGAATATATTATTGGTCTCTTTGAAAAGATAGGATATATCAGCTTGTTTGACTGAGCCGTCGTTAGAATATTCTAAAGCGTATAGCCCCGAGAAAGACATTGCCCATATATACCCGTTCGAGTTGTCTTGTACAATACTGAAAAAAGTATCTTCGGGCTGTTGGCGTTCTTTATTGTATATTTCCAGACTGGAATACATATTCTGACCAATTTTATTAGGATCGAACCTGAAAATCCCATCACCCCATGTGCAAATCCAATATTGTTTGTGATTATCCTGAAATATTCTGAAAGGATTATCAATTGTGCCAATAGAAGGGAAATGAATAAATGTATCATCGGTTTTATTGTATTTGTGCAGCCCGCCTCTCCACAATAATACCCATATATTTCCATCGGAATCTTCGCTGATAGAGTTTATTCCATTATTAGGTAAAGAACTCTCTTTTGTACCTGTAGGGTAGACTTTCAGTATATTATAATCAGAATCGTATCTGTAAATACCGTTACCGAGACCAACCCATATGGTGCCATCGCTGGCGGTTAAGATAGATCTTATGTGCTGTCTCCTGATATTGGGATCAGCTAAGTGTGTAATCTTAAAGGTTTCCCTGTTTAAGATATTGAGACCTTCTCTGGTTCCCACCCAAAGATTGTTGTTTTTATCTTCCGAGATACATGTAATTTCGTTATTGGTAAGTAAGTTCGGATTATTGAGATTCGATCTGAACGTGAGCAGTCTATATGCATCATACCGACATAAGCCGTCTAATGTACCAAACCACATATAACCGTCTTTATCCTGAAAAATCCGTTGTACCGAATTTGAAGGAAATTGAGCTATTACAGGAATAGGATTAATCGAAATAGGATTTGAACATATACCAAGGGTAGTTTCAAATAGAAAATATGTAAGAATTAAAAAGAGATATTTATTTAAGGTAAGCATTTAACTTTGGTATTTTAGATTTGGTTTGTTATGGCATCGGGGTTTCAATCGAACGGAATTTCTGCGCATTTTTTATACGGAATATTGATTAATAGCTAACTGTGATGGCAGATAGTTTTCAGGAGATAATCTCTGGCTATTGAGAAAAGCATCTGTATCGGCAAATAGAAGTATGCACATATCTGATAGATACGTGTATATGATGAAATAAATAGTGTAAGGGGCTTGTTTTATTCGGAAATTTTTCCTTAAATAAGAAAGAAAACTGTTTGGATAGGTAACAGGTTGTTTTACAGCTCTCTCTCTCTCTCTCTCTCTCTCTCTCTCTCTCTCTCTCTCTCTCTCTCTCTAATATTTCAGCAGACATAGCCAAATCTAAATTGTTAAAACTTAGATATTCTGTAATATTTGCATGGGTAAAGGTATTAGTCATAGTCTTGAAGTCTATAATATCATGCAAATATATTATTATTAGAAATTAATATCATGAAAAGATATGTAGATAATCTAAAAAAATAGACCTTTATAGAATAAAAGCCTTATTTTAATGATTTTCTATACTCCTTGTGACTGATTTGTCTACCTTAATATTAAACTAAGGTGTTATTTTTGTTATCTAAAGCCGAAAAAATCGGTGACGCAAACCTTAATCATCAGAATACATATAAATTTTATATACTAATAAATTATTAAACCATGAAAAAAAACATTTATCTGCTTTTATTTGCGGTAGTCTGTGGCAATCTGTTTGCCCAGAATAGTATACCTGACTGGGAGAATCCGGAGGTATTTGCCGTAAATAAGGAAAACACAAGAGTAACATCCCTTCCGTTTGCGGATGAAGCTTCGGCTCTGAAAAATGAGTACCAGACTTCGCCTTACTATCAGTCGCTTGATGGTGTGTGGAAATTCTATTGGGTACCCAAAATAAGTGAAGTACCTGCTAATTTTTATAAAGAAAATTACGATGTCTCGAAATGGGCAGATATGAAAGTTCCCGCTAATTGGGAGTTTAATGGATATGGTATTCCCATGTATGTAAATGTAGGTTTTGGTTTTAAAGCTAAACCACCTCATATCGATAGAGAAGATTCTCCGTCAGGAGCATATCGCAGAGAATTCAATATTCCCGAAAACTGGGATGGGCGTAAGGTGTTTATCCATTTCGAAGGAGGAACAAATTCTATGTACGTATGGATAAATGGCGAGAAAGTAGGTTATACTGAAAATGCAAAGAGCCCTGCCGAATTTGATATAACCAAATACATTCGCAAAGGAAAGAATACGCTGGCTTGCGAAGTTCATAAGTTTAGTGATGGTTCGTATCTCGAAGATCAGGATATGTGGCGTCTAGGCGGTATTAACAGAAGTGTATATCTGTATTCTACAGACCAGACCCGTATTCTTGACTTTTTTGCTCATGCCGATTTGGATAAATCGTATAAGAACGGATTATTCAGTCTTGATCTTGTATTGAAAAACTATACCAATTCGGTTGCAGATCAAATTATTGAAGTAGCCATACTCGATAAGAATGGCAAAAAGGTATTCAACAATACTAAAAAAGCGAATATTCCTGCTGATAACGTATATGAAATTACGGTGACAGGAACAGTATCCTCTCCTCTTAAATGGACTGCTGAAACTCCTAATTTATATACTTTACTGATAACTCTGAAAGATAACAAAGGCAAAGTTATAGAGTCTACTTCCAATAAAATAGGATTCCGAAAAATCGAAATTACGGATGGACAAGTATTTGTGAATGGTAAAAAGGTTTATTTCAAAGGTGTGAATCTGCATGAATTCAATACCCAGACGGGACAAGTTGTAACTCGTGAAGTGATGATGCGTAATATTCAGTTAATGAAAGAACTTAATATTAATGCAGTTCGTACATCTCACTATCCTCAACCGCCTCTTTGGTACGAGCTATGCGATCAGTATGGTATCTACTTAGTGGATGAGGCTAATCTGGAATCTCATGGTTTAGGATATGGTCCTGATAATGTATCTAACTTCCCCGAATGGAAGAATGCACATATGGATAGAATTATTCGTGCAGTTGAAAGAGATAAAAACCATCCGTCCGTTATTTTCTGGTCGTTAGGAAATGAAGCCAGTAATGGTAAAGCCTTCTTCGATATGTATAAGTGGGCAAAGGAAAGAGACAAGAGCCGCCCCGTTCAGTATGAGCAGGCATATCAGAGAGACCCTAACACTGATATAATTTGTCCTATGTACCCTTCTTGGGAATCAATGAAAAGAGATGCAGCCAAAGATTTGGGTCGCCCTTATATTATGTGTGAATATGCTCACGCTATGGGTAATAGTATGGGTAACTTTCAAGAGTATTGGGATTTGATGCGTACCAGTAAAAATATGCAGGGAGGTTTCATCTGGGAGTGGTACAATCATGGATACAAAACTCAGGATGAGCAAGGACGTCCTTATTGGGCTTATGGCGGCGACCTGAAAGGATACAATAAAATGAATGACGGTAACTTCTGTATAGATGGTGTTATTAGTCCCGATCAGAATTATCTGCCTCATACACATATTGTAAAGAAGGTATATCAAAATATTTTGTTTAAAGCAAAAGATCTGAACAATGGTGTGATCACTGTAATTAATGATTTTAAATTTACAGATCTTACCAATCAAAACTATACTTATAAATGGGTACTTCTTAAGAATGGCAAAGTATCGACCGAAGGTAATTTTGATGTAATAGTTCCTGCCGATACAAAAAAAGATGTGAAACTGAATATTCCGACGATTACCCCCGAAGCCGGAGTAGAGTATTATTTGCAGGTATTTGCATACAATAAAGAGGAAACTCCATTTATTCCTGCGGGATTTGAAGTGGCTAAAGAAGAATTTGCTTTTGATACTAATAAATATTTTATCCCTACCAACTATTCGGGTACTCTGAACATTGAGAAAGGCGATGATAAAATAACAGTAAAATCGGGATCGCTTAGTTATGAATTCTCGACTAAAGATGGAAAAACGCTTCTTTCAGTACAGAATGACGGAAAAAGAGTATTCCGCGAACTTCCTCGTTTGAACTTCTGGCGTGCTCCTATTGACAATGATTTCGGGTCATGGGAACAATATGCACTGCGTGTATGGGATGCTGCCGGAAATAACGTTATCTATACATATAAAAATTATCAGGAAAATGCAGGAGCAATTTCCTTTAATTATCAGGCGAAACTTAGAGGTATTGAAGCCACAGTCGATATTACATATACAGTGAATACAGACGGTAGCTTAACAACAAATGCACGTTACAAAGCATTGTCGGATGAGCTTCCCGAAATGATGCGTTTCGGTATGCTTATGAGCCTTCCTAAAGAGTATAATGATTTTACTTGGTACGGACGTGGTCCATGGGAGAATTATGTGGACAGAAATGCGGATACATTTATCGGTGTTTGGAATGGTGCTGTAGAAGATCAGTATCACCCATATATCCGCCCACAAGAAGGAGGCAATAAAACCGATGTTCGCTGGTTGACTTTGAAAGACAAATCGGGCAATGGTATTCAAGTGAAGGGAGCACAACCTTTATCGGTGAGTGCAACAAATAATCGCCCCGAAGATCTTGATCCGGGAATGACTAAAAAGCAGCAACATGCTTCAGACATTTTACCTCGAGAAGAAGTTGTTCTTTGTGTAGACCTCTTCCAGCGTGGTGTTGCGGGACTGAATTCATGGGGAGCAAAACCTCTTGATGAATATCGTTTCAGAGATAAAGAGTATCAGTATAGCTATACGATTAGTATTATAAAATAAAAATTACTGCCCCGAGTAATTCTATCCTCACAAAAGCCTCACTAGATCAAATGGTGGGGCTTTCGTTTATAAATATTCCAGATTTACATCTTTGAATTAATTATACTCCTCTTTTGAATTATTCGTATACTATCTGTTATTAGCGTCTTTCACATCTTTGCCATCAGTAAAAAGATAATCGCATATTAAAATATTTGTTCGGTTATAGCTTTTCTAATATTAGTAATAAAAAAGGTCTGTGACCTTAATAAATAGGTAGTATGAAAAAAATAAAGACAATTCTTTTATTCCTGATCCCTTTCATTGGTTTCTCCTGTATGGGGTGTGCGAGTAAAACTAATCAACAGCCGGAATCAGAATTTCCGTCGAAAACAAAAGTTATTGAGATCATCAAAAAAGTAAACGGAAACTGGCAAGTAACTCACCCTAATCACGAAAATTCGTTTTGGCATCGGGCAGCTTATCATACCGGTAATATGGCAGCTTATGGGGTTACCAATATAGACGATTATAAAGCCTATTCTGAAGCATGGGCTGAACATAACTTATGGATGGGCGCTCAATCGGATGATAGTACAAAATGGAAATACAGTTATGGTGAGAGTGACGAGTACGTTCTGTTTGGTGATTTTCAGACTTGTTTTCAAGTATATATTGATTTGTACAACTTGAATCCCGATGAAAAGAAAATAGCCAGAGCCAAACAAGTAATGGAATATCAGATGTCGACTCCCAATAACGATTATTGGTGGTGGGCAGACGGCTTGTATATGGCAATGCCCGTAATGACAAAGCTTTATAAGGTTACCAATAATGAATTGTACTTGGATAAATTATATGAATACTTTTCATTCGCTCGTGATCTGATGTATGATTCGGAAAGCAAATTATTTTATAGAGATGCTAAATACATTTACCCTAAGCATAAAACAGATAATGGTTTGAAAGATTTTTGGGCGAGAGGCAATGGGTGGGTTTTTGCTGCTCTGCCTAAAGTGTTAGAGGATTTACCTGAAACAAATGCACATAGAGCCGAATACATAAAGATTTACAAAGAAATGGCAGAAGCAATTGCTGCCAGCCAACAAACGGATGGGTCGTGGACACGGTCTATGCTTGATCCTCAGCATGCACCGGGACCCGAAACCAGTGGTACTGCTTTCTTTACATATGGTTTCTTATGGGGTATAAATAATAAAATTCTTGATGAAGCAACTTATGCTCCTGTTGTGAAAAATAGTTGGAAGTATTTGGCTGAAACGGCACTTCAACCCGATGGCAGAGTAGGCTATGTACAGCCTATTGGAGAGAAAGCCATAGCAGGGCAAGTAGTTGATGTAAACTCTACTGCCGATTTCGGTGTCGGAGCATTTCTTCTGGCAGCCTCTGAAATGGCGAAATATGTAGATAAGAAATAAAAGACAATACCTAAATATCTAACAGAACTCTCAAAACCTAATTACCATGAAAAGAACCTTTATTTTAATACTCTTAGTGTGTACTTACTGCTCTTATCAGGTAAAAGCAGCAGAAAAAGACTCCGATCGTACTTATTGGGCAAACTTGCTTTATAAAATTTCGGAGCCTGTATTAAGTAATATGAGCCGAGGCGAACTTGTGAAAAATATGCAGGTGGAAGTAAGCCCTACTTGGGATGGTCGCCGTACCAGAGTTACCTATATGGAAGCCTTTGGTCGATTGATGGCCGGTTTGGCTCCTTGGCTGAATCTGCCAGAAGATAATACATCCGAAGGTAAACAAAGAAAACAATTAACTGAATGGGCTTTAAAAAGTTATGCTCATGCAGTAGATCCTGATAGTCCCGATTATTTACAATGGGATAAAGAGGGGCAGGCACTTGTAGATGCTGCTTATGTTGCCAATAGTTTTTTGAGAGCTCCCAAACAATTGTGGGATCCATTGGATGAGGTGACGAAAAAGCGGTATGTTGAGGAGTTTCAGAAACTGCGTTGGGTAGATCCTCCCTATACCAATTGGTTACTGTTTTCGGCAATGATCGAAACATTTCTCATGTCAATTGATGAGCAATACGATGCGTATCGTATTCACAGTGCTATCCGCAAAATCGAAGAATGGTATGTAGGTGACGGATGGTATGCCGATGGAGAGCATTTTGCATTCGATTATTACAACAGCTATGTGATACAACCTATGTATGTAGAAGTATTGGAAGTACTTGTAGCCAAAAAAAGGATGGTAAAACCCGAGACTTTGGATATAGCCCGTAAACGTATGCAACGATATGGAATTATTCTCGAAAGATTTATATCACCCGAAGCTACATTTCCTGTGTTTGGAAGATCGATGACTTACCGTATGGGAGTTTTCCAGCCTTTGGCCCTATTGTCATTGAAGCAACAATTGCCCGAAGAATTAAGCGAAGGCCAGGTTCGAAATGCTTTGACAAGTGTAATGAAAAGAATGTTTGAAGTAAAAGGAAACTTCAATGAAAAAGGATTCCTTCAATTGGGCTTTGCAGGTCATCAACCTAAACTTGCCGACTGGTACACTAATAATGGAAGCTTATATCTTACGTCTCTTACTTTTTTGCCATTGGGATTGCCTGCCAATCACTCGTTCTGGACAACCCCAGCCAAAGAATGGACAGCACAGAAAGCATGGTCGGGAGAAGATTTTCCGAGAGATCATGCAATCGGATTTTAATAAATATAAAAAGAAGGAGTTGAATTATTATTCAACTCCTTTGATCTGAATTTCACCTGTCGTTACAATATCAAATGCATAGTTTTGAGAAAAATAAACCTTAAATAACTTAATGAAATCACTTTACAAATTAGCCTTTTTACTCTAATATATCTAGGAGCCATTTTTACTTATCGGGCAACTAATATATAACGTCAATATGCATTCTTAACCTAAATGTCAATTTTAGCAGTTACTTAATATTCATCCTTTACTTTTTAATATCATGAAAAAATTAACCTCTTTAAAATGCAAGGACGAGACTCCCGCATCGAATGCTTCAAGAGTCTTTTTCTTATGTCTGATGCTCTTGGCTATTCTCTTATCTGTACCCTTAAATGCACAAGGGCAGCAGAATTCTATTTCGGGGCAAATATCCGATGCTGCCAACAAAGAGCCTCTTGTTGGAGTCTCGGTTATTGTAAAAGGAACAACAACAGGAATACTTACCGATATCGATGGTAAGTTTTCAATTGCTGCACCTGTTGGCTCTACTCTGGTTATTACATATATAGGTTTCGTAAAACAAGAGATTCCTATTACAAATCGAACACCTTTAAACATTCTGCTTAAAGAAGACAGCCAACTCCTAGAAGACGTTGTAGTGATAGGATACGGAACTACTACACGAAAGAATTTTACCGGATCTTTTACGCAGGTAAAGATGGAAAATTCTCCCTTATCACTCATCCCTTCGCCTAATGCACTGGATGCACTAAGAGGTACAGTTCCAGGCTTGACTGTAGGTCAACAGCAAGGTGCAGGACAATCTCCCGACCTACAAATCAGAGGGCAAAGATCCGTAAATGGAAATAATAGTCCCCTTATTGTTTTAGACGGTGTAATATTTATGGGCGCAATGCGCGATATTGACCCGTCTGTTATAGAGACTATGCAGGTGCTTAAAGATGCTACTACAATTGCCGCTTATGGTACGCGCGCGGCCAATGGAGTAGTAATGATAAATACCAAAAGAGGAAAGTTAGGAAAACCGGTTATTTCACTCCATTCTTCTTTGGCTTTTTCTGAAATGGTGAACAGGCCCGACCTCTTAAGTGCCGAAAATTACATAAAAAAAGTAAACCTTTTAAGTGGGCTTGCAGAAGATGCCGATCCTTTAACATGGATGAAGTATTTTGAGCGCGATAATTATTTAGCAGGTCGTACTACGGATTGGATGGATGAGGTGAGCCGGACAGGTATGCTGCAAAATTATAACCTGTCGATTTCGGGAGCTACCGATAAGACTAATTATTTTCTTTCACTAACTCATGACGATCAAAAAGGAGTACTTATAGGAGATGATTATAGTCGTCAGGCGTTTGTTGCGAGGGTAGAGACAGATATAACTAACTGGTTAAAAATAGGTACCGCGGCTACTTATAGTTTTAATAATTATTCAGGGGCAACAAATTATGATATTTATCAGGCAATACGTTTAAGCCCTTATGGTAGTGTGTACAGAAATGATGGAAGCGGCTTACCTGAAAAGTATCCTGTAGGAGAAGGTATATACAGAGTAAATCCTTTGTGGAATATGAACAGTAATACAATTGACGACCACGATACATTCCAGACATACAGAACGGAAGGTTTTGCTTTAGTTAAATGTCCTTGGATAGATGGATTAAGTTATAGATTCAATTATGCTTATTCCAATCAATATATAGAAAGAGATTACTTCACACACGAAGGCAACTATGTAAAGGAAGTAACCGATTATGCTAATGAAGCAGACCGCTATCTCCCTACTAATACGGCAGCTTTTCTTTCGAGTGCAAACGGATATAGTACACGTCAAAGAAATACAAGCTGGGTAATGGATAATATTGTTAATTATACTAAATCTATAGGAAAGCACCTTATCGACCTTACATATGTATATACGCGCGATTCGTACCAATACAGATCTAAAAAAATGTCGGCAAAAGATTTTGCGGCTTTAGGTAATACCAATCTTGGTTATAACGGACTTGCCTTTGCCACTACAACCAATGTGAATGAAATTGGATCTTACAAGAAAAATAATATTGGATATCTGGGACGACTTAATTATAACTACGATAGTAAATATTTTGTGACAGCCTCAGTACGCAGAGATGGAGCTTCGGTGTTTGGAGTTGATAAAAAGTGGGGTAGTTTTCCAGCGATAGGTATCGGTTGGACTGCTTCGAATGAATCGTTTCTCAAGAAAAATGCAACGATCAATTATCTTAAGCTAAAAGCTTCCTGGGGTAAAAACGGTAATCAAGGTTTAGATTCTTACAAAACACTTTCTGAAATTGCCCTCGGGCAAAAAGCGGGTTATAGCTATCCTTTCGGAAACAATTCAAGTGTATCGTGGGGACAGCGTTTATCAAGTATAGGTAATACCTCTTTAGCGTGGGAAACAACTACTGCTGTAAATGGAGGTTTCGAAATATCCTTATTAAACAATCGTATTAATGTTGATGTAGACGCTTATAAGTCTAAAACCGAAGATCAGATTTTTAGTCGCCTCATTCCTGTCATGGGTAATGGTGTTACCTCCATGCTGGCAACAATGGGACGGGTAAATAACTGGGGTATTGAAGCTACTCTGAACACTACAAATATCAAGACAAAAGACTTGGAGTGGAATACAACACTTATTTACTTTTTGAACAGGAATAAGCTAGTAGAGCTTTACGGGGATGGAAAAGACGATATCACCAACAGTTTATTTTTAGGAAAATCACTCGGAGCCATTTATGGTTACAAAATTATCGGTATAGTACAGGAAGATGATACCGAATATATCGCTGCAAATAACGCTAAACCCGGAGATGCGAAATTTGCGAATACCGACGAAAGTGAAGATGGCAAAATCTCGGCCACCGATCGCAGTATATTGGGCTACAAAAAAGAAAATTTCCGTATGAGCCTTGGTAACACTCTCAGATACAAAGATTTTGAACTGTATATGCTATTCACCGGAATATTTGGAGGTGGTGGCTATTTCCAAGAGGTTAACTATTACGCATTTGCAACAGCCAGTGATGTTGTGGGAGATAATACATTCAACCATGCTTGGTGGACTGCCGAGAATAGAAATAACGAATATCCACGGATTAATTATACGGATAGTCGATACAGGCCCCTTCAGAGCAGAACCTTTGTTAGACTTCAGGATTTAAGCCTTTCATACACTTTTCGCCAGCCATGGGTGAAGAAAATGAAAATAAACAGCCTTAAGGTATATGGTGCTGCTAAAAATGTATTCACATTCAGCAAATGGGACGGAGGAGATCCCGAAACAGCTCAAACATTAGGTACAGGCTATAGCTATGGTTATCCGTTAGCAAGAACATATTCATTTGGTATTAATCTAACATTCTAATAATTAGAAGACATGAAAAGAATTAAAATATTAATCACAACCTTCTGTTCATTATTGCTTGGAATAACAAGTTGTAATGATAGCGATTTTCTAAAAGAAGATCCTGAAACAATATATACTATTGAGAATGCGTTCAATACAAGTTCGCAGGTAGAAGCTAATGTTACCAATCTGTATTTACATATTAGATATTGGTTTCAAAACACCTATTTTATGAAAGGTTTAGGAACCGACCTCTTGGATAGCCCACAATGGAGATCTGCCGGAAACGGATATTCTAATTATACGAAATGGTCTTCGGATTACGGAGAGGTAAGATCTGTATACGATGCTTTTTATCAATTGGCAGCATATGCCAACACAACGATTTATGGTACGGAGTTAACGTCTATATCGTGGAATAAAGAAACCGACCGTTTGTATGCAATGTCTCAGGCTAAATTTTTCAGAGGCTTTGCCTATCTGTCATTAGGAGAAATGTTTGGCGGAGTACCTTTAGTGGATAAAGTATATACAACACCCAAATTTGATTTTGTACGCTCATCAAGAGAAGACACATACCGATTTGCTATTCAGGATTTTGAAGATGCTTTAGAAGGAATGCCCGATTATCCGACGGAAGCAGGGCGCGTAGCAAAAGGAGCGACTTATCATTACCTTGCGGAAGCATATCTGGCTTTAGCAACTACTTTAAATAATGATAAAAATTTATTGGATAAGTCGATTGATTACGCATCAAAAGCAATGGGACTTCATTCGCTTATGACAGAACGTTTTGGAGGAAGAGCTATTGCAGAAGGGGGAGTGCCACTGAATGGCGTTGCTGCTTATGTACCTAATGGAGATGTATTCTTTGATTTGTTTCAACGGAACAATCTTGATTATTCGGAAGGTAATAAAGAAGCTTTGTGGACACTGCAAAACGATTATCAGGTATATAAAAAATTTGGAGGAAATCAGGTATTGGCATATCCCCGTGAATTTGGACCGGTGTTACGTAATGTCAATTGGAAACCTGAATATCAGGAAGGTAAAATTTCCCCATGGGATGGAGACGTTTCGGCCTATGTCGGTGGACGTGCAGTATCGAGTGTTGCTCCCACAAACTATGTAACAACTGTAGTCTGGGCAAATAAATTTGCAAAAGATATGCGTAATTCGGAAGTAAATATTCGTCGCGATTTCAAATGTACCGATCCCGGTCATAGTATGTATGGCAAACCTGTTCTTCTTTCGATGCTCGAAGCCTCGACATTGGATCGTTATTATCCTGTCTGGACAAAATTCTCGCCTTTAGATGATTGGGGATACGAAGATTTAGCAGATGGAGGTAACAGATCTAATATGTATCGCGATGAATATGCCTGTCGTTTATCGGAAACCTATCTGCTGAGAGCCGAGGCGTATTTTCGTCTGGGAGATAATGGAAAGGCGGCTGAGGACATCAATGCTTTGCGTAGACGAGCTCAGTGTGAATATGAGGTTGTAAGTGCTGATATCAATATCCAACTGATCCTTGATGAACGTGTACGTGAACTATTTATGGAAGAGAGACGCTGGTGTACACTACTCCGTATGGGTGGAACAATAGCTAAAGAACAGGTAAACAAGTATGCGTATTATGTGAAAGACTATCCTTCAAATACAGGAATAAAAGATTGGGGTCTTTTCCCAATACCGCAAACCGCAATAGACTCTAATACCGATGCTGTTTTAGACCAAAACGCAGGATGGTAATCAGATATTAATTTCTGATTCGAAAAAAAGATATATTATAAAATCAGAAAGGCAGTTAAGAGATATAATTGTCTTTCTGGTTTAAAATTATATGAAAAAATAATCAAGATGATAAAGTTAAGATCAATACTTCTGTACATTTTATTTAGCCTTCATATACCATTTATATTTTCCACAACTTATTATATAGATTCCCAATCGGGAAACGATAGTAATTCGGGAAAGAGTTTGGCTTTGGCTTGGAAGAGTTTAGGTAAAGTAAACTCTAGTAAATTTATACCCGGCGATACTATCTTGTTCAAAAGAAACTCTATTTTTTCGGGGCAATTGGAGTTGAAGATCGAAGGTACAAATCAACACTTGATTATAGTGGGAGCGTATGGAGAAGGCAATAAACCTCAAATAAATGGGGCAGGGGAAAAGCAATATACTTTGCTTATTGAAAACTCGGCTTATTGCATTGTTCGAGATTTAGAAATAACGAATACAGGAAGTGAAAGAAAGAACCGTAGAGTAGGGGTTTTAATTTTAGCTGAAAACAGTGGAGACAGACATCAGATTACAGTTCAAAATCTGACAGTAAAAAATGTGAACGGAAGCCTGATAAAGAAAGATGGTTCGGGAGGCGGCATCTATTGGGAAAACAAGGGAGACCGCATAAAAACCCGATTCATTGATTTAAAAATTCTTGATTGCCATGTGAAAGATTGCGGTCGTAACGGAATATATTCGGGAGGATACTCAGGTCGTGACAATTGGTATCCAAGTTTAGGAGTACTCATAAAAGGCAATTTGTTGGAAGGTGTTTCCGGTGATGGTATAGTTCCTATTGGTTGCGATGGTGCTGTTATCGAATACAATGTGATGAAAGATTGTCCTGATATTCTTTCACCCGATGAAGCAGCCGCAGGTATCTGGCCTTGGAGCTGCGATAACACAATAATACAATACAATGAAGTAAGTGGGCATAATGCAAAATGGGACGGACAAGGGTTTGACTCGGATTACAATTGCAGAAATACAATTATACAATATAACTACAGTCATGACAATGCAGGAGGTTTTCTTCTTGTATGCAACGATGGTGACTCATTGGGTAAAAACTGGAATATCGGTACAGATAATACAATCATCCGATACAATGTAAGTATAAACGATGGATTGCGTGCCTATCCGACTAAACAGGCAGGATGGTTTTCGCCCGTCATTCATATTACAGGGCCTGTAACTAATACGCAATTTTACGGCAACCTCATTGTTGTCAGAAAAAAAGAAAGTGCGGAAATTGATAGATCCATCTTGAAAATGGATGATTGGGGTAAAAAGTGGGCTGATAATACCCGGTTTTACAACAATATATTTTATGCAGAAGACGATGCCCAGTCAGTCTTTAAATTTGGAGGAGATACACAAACCTTATTTAGGGGAAATACTTATACAGGTAATATCGAAAATTTACCTAATGACACACAACGCTTATCTATAAAGGTCGAAGATATACAAAAAGTACTTCGGACTACCAATATAAATCAGATGATTTTTGAATTAAAATCGCTGAATAAGAGTTCAGACATAAAAAAACACAAAGCTTTCGAACCCGGTAAAATATGGACAGACACAGATGGCGTACATATCAATGCTCATGGAGGGGGAATACTCTATCACAATAGTAAATACTATTGGTTTGGGGAAAATAAAGGAGAAAAAAGTAATAATGCTTTAGTAGGTGTCATGTGCTACTCTTCGGATGATCTTTATAATTGGACGAACGAAGGGGTGGCTCTTTCCGTTATTGAAAATGACGAAAACAGTCCCATAACCAAAGGTTGCATTATAGAGCGACCTAAAGTTGTTTATAATGAAAAGACTAAACAGTTTGTAATGTTCTTTCATCTCGAATTGAAAGGTAAGGGATACGAAAAAGCCCATGTTGGAATTGCAACAAGCGATAAGCCGACAGGTCCTTTTAAATTTATAAAATCATACCGCCCTAATGCCGGATATTATCCTGTTAATATGTCTGATAAACAGAAAAACAAGAAAGTGTCACCTGATCATTTCCCAAAATGGTGGACTGATGAATGGACTGCTGCAGTAAAAGACGGATTATTTGTTCGTCGTGATTTTCAAGGAGGGCAGATGTCTCGTGATATGACTGTTTATGAAGATGACGATGGTAAAGCATATCACATATATTCATCGGAAGAAAATCTTACATTACAGATTGCCGAATTATCGGATGATTATTTAAGTCACACCGGAAAATATACACGAGTGGAACCTGCAGGTCATAATGAAGCTCCTGCAATTTTCAAGAAGAATGGACGTTATTTCATGATTACCTCAGGATGTACGGGATGGGCTCCCAATGCAGCTCGCTTGCTTGTTGCAGATAATATTTGGGGACCATGGAAATTATATCCGAATCCATGTGTTGGAAAAGACTCTGAATTGACATTTCACTCACAAAGTACATATATACTGCCTGTTGAGGGAAAGAAGGATGCTTTTATTTTTATGGCTGACCGATGGACACCTAAGAACCCCATCGATGGCAGATATGTATGGCTACCTATTCAATTTGAAAATAATATGCCTGTATTAAAGTGGTTAGATAACTGGACTTTAGATATCTTTGATAAATGAAGGTCTCAGATCTTTTTTAATACCTTTATTAACTTCAATCATTATGAAAAATCTTATTATACTTATTTCTTTATTATTGCCTCAGTTTATCTATGCACAGCAATTAATACCTGTTGGCGATGGATGGGCAAATAATTCGGTGAATGTTACCGTATTCCGAAAGAATTCGTTAGTGACATACAAAGGCATCCAATTTATAGCGTATTATGATAATGATGGATTTCTTATCTTAGGAAAAAGGAAATTGCCTAAAAGTGAATGGGATATACATAAGACACAATATACGGGCAATGTTAATGATGCCCATAATATAATAAGCATCATGGTTGATGGAGATGGTTATTTGCATGTATCGTGGGATCATCACGGACACTCTTTGCGTTATGCAAAAAGCATAGAACCTCTGTCATTGGAATTAGGTGAAAAGCAACCTATGACAGGCGAATCGGAAACAAATGTAACCTACCCCGAATTTTATAAAATGCCAAATGGCGACTTGATTTTTATATATCGTGACGGTCAATCGGGAAAGGGTAATCTGGTACTTAATCGATACGATGTGAAATCTAAAACATGGAGTCAACTGCAAAAAAATCTGATTGATGGAGAAGGTAAACGCAATGCCTATGCTCAATCGTGCATAGATGATAAAGGTATTATACATATTTCGTGGGTATGGCGTGAGACTCCCGATGTAGCAACGAATCACGATCTCTGTTATGCTAAATCATTGGATGGAGGTATAACATGGCTCAATTCACAAAATCAGAAATATACACTGCCCATTGTTGCCGAAACGTCAGAATATGTAACCTTTATTCCTCAGAATAGCGAGCTGATCAATCAGACGTCAATGACATCTGACAGCAAAAGTCGCCCTTATATTGCTACTTATTGGAGGGAACCGAACTCAGATATTCCTCAATATCATATCGTTTATAACGATGGTACGGAATGGAAAGTGATGAATCTCAATTTCCGAACTACACCTTTCTCGCTGAAAGGGGCAGGAACAAAACGTATACCTATTTCCCGACCTCAGTTGATAGTCGATTCGAAAGGTAAAGGCACAAATTTATTCTTATTATTTAGAGATGAAGAGCGAGGTGAAAAAGTGTCTATTGCGGTTTGTAAAGACATCAATAGTAATAACTGGAAAATTCATGATCTTACTGATTTTTCGGTGGGGTCATGGGAACCTAGCTTCGATACCGAGTTGTGGAGAAATAAAGGGCTATTGCACATCTTTGTTCAGAACGCTGATCAGGTGGATGGAGAAGGCAAAGCAGATATCGAACCTCAGAAAGTGCAGGTTTTAGAAATTGATTCCAAAACACAGAAAAATTATTAAGGGCTCAGACCTTTTTTATTGATTTGACAAGTGTTTTAATTATAGTTAGTTATGCGAATCAGTAGTTGAATAGTCAGTAATAAACGCTCTTTTTTTACTGACGCACCCTATTAGGTTTGTCTTTCATTTTGCCTTGATGCAAAACGAAACAAAAAATCAAGACTGTGCCTCTTTGCACGACCCGATACGTGCTCGAAAGCGAAAACAAAAAAACACTTTCTTGATTGATTTCTTTTTGTTTTTTACGCTTTTTTCCCACATCGGGTACCCCGGGCAACCGGCAATGTCGGAGAGCCTGACGGGCGTAAGCAAAGCCGTCATTTACTTCGCAGGCGAGGATCCGTTCTGTGAAGCAGTCGTTAAGAATAAAATACAAAGAGTCCGACAGGACGGCTTATTTTATTCAGACTGCAAGCAATTAACGGATCGCCCAGAAGTGGACGGCAAAAGACTTTTTGGTTCCTTTTGCGGCTTTGGGCAAAAGGAACACAAACAATCTTCGATTGTGCGTAGCTTATAAATAACTTAAAAGAGCGTTTATTACTGACTATTCAACTACTGATTGGCATTAGTTATAATTTAAAAACTTGGCATTAAATATTTAGTATTGATTAAAATGAAAATACATCAACTTTTATACATTGGATTCTCGGCGTTGTGTCTGATGGGGTGTAAGAATAAGCCTATCGAAAATACAGATATTAGACTACTTGCAGAAAAAGACTTTTCGGCAACAGTCAATAATAAACAAGTGGGTATTTATACTCTTGATTCGGGCAATGGTATTATAATGCAGGTAACCAATCTGGGGGGAAGGATAGTCTCTCTCTGGACTCCTGATAGGAACAATAAATATGAAGATATTGTACTCGGGTATAATAATATAGAGGAATATATAAATAATCCGAATAGTAGATTCTTAGGGTCGGTATTGGGCAGGTACGCCAATCGTATTGCAAATGGACAATTCGAACTTGATAGAGTTAAATACCAACTTCCACAAAATAGCGGAACAAATTGCTTGCATGGGGGAACCTCAGGTTTTGATGTTGTTGTTTGGAATGTGGATAGTGTCAGTAATAACGAAATTCATTTATCATACCTTTCGCCCGATGGAGACAACGGTTTTCCCGGCAATCTGAATGTAAAGATGGCATACTCACTTACTTCTGAGAATGAATTTAAAATTAAATATATGGCAACAACAGATAAACCTACACATGTGAATCTGTCTAATCATTCGTATTTTAATCTCAAGGGGGAAGGGAATGGTACAATTCTGGATCATGAATTAACCGTCAATGCCGACTCTATTACCCCGATTAATGGGTTTTCCATTCCTACAGGCGAGTATCTCAGCGTTGAAAATACACCTTTTGATTTTAGGATTTCTATAGTAATTGGAAAAAGAATAAATGACGAAAACGAACAGTTGAAAAATGGATCGGGCTATGATCATAATTGGGTGTTAAATCGAAAAACGGAGTCCGATGTAGAGTGGGCAGCTACTTTATACGAACCGACTAGCGGCAGACAAATGCAAATTTGGACAGATCAGCCCGGGATTCAGATATATACCAGTAATTTTGCAAAAGGTACTGATATCGGTAAATACAATAAGCCCCATAATTACAGGGAATCTATAGCTCTCGAAACACAGAAGTTTCCCGATAGTCCCAATCAATCACACTTTCCCTCTACTCGTTTAGACCCGGGGCAAGTATATGTGCAGAATACCGTCTATAAATTTTCAAATAATGCGAATTAGTTTATCTATCAGTAAACAGTTATCAGTGAGCAATTATCAGTGAGCAGCCAACAAGAAAAATAAGGCACTGAAAAAGTGTTACTTTTGTTACTTTTGTAACCTTTTATATTGTTATTGTTTGATTATCTGTTGTTTGTGATAATCTCAAAAGTGACACTTTTTAGTCACTTTCCGGTTACTTTTGTTACCTTACTTGTTTACTTTTTGTAACTTATGAGAATTTATGGTAGAATTTTAAACTACCGATTGGTATAAACAATCTTAAAGAATAATCACAAAATAAAATATCTATAATTATGACAAGAAAAATACTAATACTATTTATATTGGCCTCTTTGTCAATATATTCTTTTAGCCAAGTATCGTTCGGGAGTCCTTCGAAGTTGAATGACAACTGGCGCTTTACCTTAGACGATCCTCAAAAAGCCGAAATTGCCGACTTCAATGATAGCAAGTGGAAACAGGTGGATCTGCCTCATGACTGGAGCGTTAAAGGACAGTTGAGCCCGACACTGGCAAGTGCCACAGGTTATTTGCCGGGAGGTATCGGATGGTATCGAAAAACTTTAAATATTCCATCCGATAAAGTAGGAGAGAAGGTATATCTTTATTTTGAGGGCGTATATAATAGAAGCGAAGTATTTGTAAATGGTCATTCGTTAGGAAAACGCCCCAACGGATATATTTCGTTTATGTATGATGCAACTCCTTATATCGAATATGGAAAAGACAATGTAATAGCAGTTCGTGTAGACCACAGCCAATCGGCGGACTCCAGATGGTATACGGGTTCGGGTATCTACCGCAATGTATGGTTAATATATTCCAATCCCATTCATATAGCCCAGTGGGGAGTATATGCCTATCCCAAAATATCCACTAAAAAACAATCTGTACTAAGTGTAGAAGTAGAAGTTCAAAATGGATCAAATGCAAATGCAGAATTGGTTATTCAAAACGAACTTTTATCAGCTGATGGAACCGTTGTGGCTAAAGCATCACAGAAAGTTGCTGTTTCGTCTTCTTTGAAAGCAAAAATATCTCAGGAGTTGAAAGTAACAAATGCTCAATTGTGGGGTTTAGATAACCCGTATTTATACCGACTAAAGACAACTTTCTTAAAAGACGGAAAAGTAATAGACCAGACTACTACTAATACGGGTTTCCGTACATATACCTTTGATCCGAATAAAGGTTTTGCCCTCAATGGCGAGTGGATGAAGGTAAAAGGAGTATGTATTCACCATGATGCAGGAGTACTCGGCTCAGCTGTTCCTCGTGAAGTTTGGAAAAGGAGACTCGAAACACTTAAGAGTATTGGGTGCAATGCTATCAGGACAAGCCATAATCCGCAAGCCCCCGATCTATATCAACTGTGTGATGAACTAGGTATGCTGGTAATGAATGAAGCGTATGACGAGTGGGAATTTCCTAAACGCAAATGGTTGACCGGATGGAATCAGGGAACACCCGGTTTTCAAGGGACATTCGATTTCTTTGAAGAATGGGGCGAAAGAGATTTAGCGGATATAGTATGCCGCGACCGTAACCATACTTCTATATTTGCATGGAGCATTGGAAACGAGGTTGACTATCCGAACGACCCTTACTCTCATCCTGTGTTAAACGGATCGAATGTGGACGGATTTACCCAACCCATATTTGGAGGTTACAAGAAAGATGCACCCGACGCCATGCGTTTGGGAGCTATTGCCAAACGTTTAGCAGCCGTTGTAAGAGAGCACGATAAATCACGTCCGGTTACCGCAGGGTTGGCAGGAGTTGCTATGTCGAATGAAACAGAATATCCGGGAGCTTTAGATATTGCAGGATACAATTATACCGAGGGTCGTTATGATACAGATCATAAAAAATATCCTGCCCGCATCATCTTCGGAAGTGAGAACCGCCACGAACTGTCAGCATGGAAAGCAGTGAGGGATAACGATCATATTTTCGGACAATTCCTGTGGACAGGTATCGATTATCTGGGTGAGTCTAACAAATGGCCTTCCAGAGGGTTTTATTCGGGTCTGCTCGATTTTGGAGGATTCATTAAACCAAGAGGTTATTTCCGACAATCTCTGTGGAGCGATAAACCGATGGCATACTTAGGTACATATCCGACTCCGGGCAAAGGAACCAGAAGTCAGATGAAAGATGTATGGTCGCAATTCGATGCAGAAAATGAAGGTGGAAACTATCAGGAAAAGACTCCTTCGATGGATGCATGGCCTATCTGGAATTACACAAAAGGGCAATCGATAAGAGTCGTATGTTATACAAATGCAGCGCAGGCTAAATTATTATTGAACAATAAGACTGTAGGAGATGTTAAAAGGTATGATGACAATACGGGTATCATTTATTGGGATATACCGTATACCGAAGGTAAACTTGAGGTCGTAGGTATGGATAAAGATGAAAAAGAAATTAGTACCTTTGCTATTGAGTCATCAAAACGGTCGTATGCGTTGACTATTCAAGCGGGAGAAACCGTTATCAGTAAGGATAGAGGTTTGTCTCAGGTAGTTATACAGGTTGTTGATGAAAATGGCATACCTGTGTTATTATCGGATGAAGAAGTGACTTGTACTATCGATGGTCCTGCACGTCTGCTCGGATTAGAAGCCAGTAATAATGAGGACATGAGCGATTACACAGATAATGTGCATCGTGTTTATCATGGACGTATATTGGCTTACATTCAGGCAACCGGACAGCAGGGAACTGCCAAAGTGAGGTTTACCTCCCCTTGGCTAAACTCAGCAGAGATTATTATTAACATCAAATAGAGAAAAGAACTATGAAACCTACATTATTTATACTGGCAGCCGGAATGGGTAGCCGATATGGCGGACTAAAACAATTGGATGGTTTGGGTCCTAATGGCGAAACAATTATGGATTATTCCATATACGACGCTTTACAGTCGGGTTTTGGTAAAATTGTATTTGTTATAAGAAAAGCTTTTGAAGAAGAATTCAGAAAAAAGATTCTCTCTAAATACGAAAAATCAGTACCTGTAGAAGTAGTGTTTCAGGAAATAGACGATTTGCCCGAAGGATTTACTCCAAATCCTGAGAGAGAAAAACCATGGGGAACAAATCATGCTCTGCTGATGGGTAAGAATGTCATAAACGAGCCATTCGGGATCATAAATTCCGATGATTTTTATGGCAGAGAAAGCTTCCAGCTTCTGGCAGGACAGCTCAAGAGTATGGAGGGTAAAACCGGTCATTATTGTATGATGGGTTATATGTTAGGCAATACATTGTCTGATAGCGGATCGGTAGCCAGAGGCGTTTGTGAAGTAGACGAAGACAATCTTCTTCTGAAAATAGTGGAACGTACCGAAGTTAAACGAACAGAAGGTACTCCTCAGTTTAAGGATGCGGATGGCATATGGAAAAACCTAACTGATACAACTCCTGTATCGATGAATATGTGGGGATTTACTCCTGACTATTTCGATCTTTCGGAAGAGTATTTCGTGGAATTTCTGAAAGAGAATAAAGATAAGATTAAGGCTGAATTCCTTATTCCGACTTTAATAAATACTCTTGTTGAAAAGAAATTGATCGAGGTGAAATTATTTAATACACCCTCAAAATGGTTTGGTATTACATATGCAAAAGATCGCCCCGAAGCTATTCTGAAGATCAAAGATCTTGTTGCAAGAAATATTTATCCTCAAAAACTGTTTTCTTAATAAGTT
Organism: Indolivaga alginatilytica; assembly: GCF_003201355.1. Classification (GTDB taxonomy): domain Bacteria; phylum Bacteroidota; class Bacteroidia; order Bacteroidales; family Dysgonomonadaceae; genus Dysgonomonas_A; species Dysgonomonas_A alginatilytica. Next base: position 11,247 of record NZ_QICL01000030.1, on the reverse strand, counting down.
GTAGACTTACAGAGATATAAAAAAACAGAAGTAGAAGTTTTTACCTCTACTTCTGTTTTTATTTAGAGAGCAATAGCTTTAGTCTATAGATTATTGCTTTTTTTAAGTATTGTTCTGTTTAATTCATAAAGTAGTAGTTAAATTCCCGATGGATGCCATTTAACCTATCGAGTTTTGCCGGTAATATCGTAAATATCTTTAATCTTATCAAGCTCTCCTTCTAAGTCGAAATTTAAGTCATGCAGTCGGGCATCTTTAATATCGAATACCCAGCCTGCAACTTTAGGATACCCTTTTTGATAATAAGATTTTTGCACTTCTCCCATTTTTATAACGTTGCGGCATTGCTCGTACGTGTTAAGTTCAACAAGGCGTCGATGCCTGACTTCTGTGTCATCAATTGCATCCAGTTCTTTTTTATGTAGGTGATAGACATCGCGTATACTTCGTAACCAAGGATTAAGTATTCCGTAGTCTAAATTTTTCATTGCAGCTTGTATACCCCCGCAACCATAGTGCCCACAAACAATAATATATTTGACGTCGAGGTATTCTACTCCATAGTTGATGACTGAAAGAGCATTCAAATCAGTGGCTATAACCATGTTTGCAATATTACGATGGATGAAAACCTCTCCCGGTTTTAAGCCCATAACTTGATTAGGGTGTACCCTGCTGTCGGAACAACCGATATATAGAAAATCCGGATGTTGGTCTGCTGCTAATAATTCAAATAATCCGGGATTATCTACCTTATTCTTCTCTATCCATTTTCTATTAGATTCAAATATTTTGTCATACTTTGCTTGGTCGGGCATAATTAATGTGTTTTTAATTTATCCGGCAAAGATAATATTTGTTCAATTAACCATCATCTTCTTTATTTCCGGTTCTTCCTTTTTTAACGATAATGACTAATCTTACAAACCTCTCAAATAATCCTCAAAAGAAAAATGCGTGCTAATAAACTAAAGCACGCATTTTACAATACAATATCTGGTATAATTGCAAAAACCAAATCACTATAAAATTAAAACCAAACATACCTAAAAACGCACACGGCATCATATTACTTCCCAAAGATACAACAAAAAGAAACGGTGTTTAAATAGAATTTAAACACCGTTTAATCATATATACCGCCAATAACTATACATCTTTCGATTCTTCAAATACTCGCTATCGCATTGTTTGTTGTATGCCTCACGTTCGAAAGATATATTTCTGTAAGCTTCTTTAGTATTTCGGTATTGAATGAGTCTTATAAGCCATTCTAAGCCATACCATACATAAAAGAATACATATAGTAATTCTTTCATTTGAAGCGTGTGTATAGCTTCGTAAGTGGCTATTTTGACCGATAAAGGGTTATACTCATTACGTGCAAAAACGAACCCGAATACATTTAGTTGACAAATCAACAAACATAGCTCTATAGCCATATATCTTATTGAGAGGATCATTCTATTATAGTACAGCAGGAGCTAATCCGATTGGTGGTGGTTTGATAGGTCCTACAGGATCGGCACCCACATCTGATCTCTGTGTAGGTATTACGATTGTAAAATCGATGAGTGATGGTGACAGGCAGGTTAATTATATCGCTTTGGGAGATAGTATAACTAACGGGCAAGGGGCTGCTATCCCTTACCCAAGGTTATTATCTCTTTCTCTTCGCGGTACATTTACCAATCTGGGTCAAAACGGTTTATCCACAACTGGAACAGGGTCTAATTATTTAGATAGTAAAGTTGCTTTAGTACCTGCCGGGTTCAAAGGTTTAATAACACTTATGATTGGTACAAATGATGCGGGTAATAATCTTACATTGGGAGATGCTGCTGTAACACTTACTAAAGATTTTGCCAATCTGAGTAAGTCGAATTTTGCCGATGCTTTCAGATGGAATCTGGAAACATTAATAACCAAGTGTCCCGATGCTGTTATAGTTGTGGTCTTGTCGATCAAGTTTGCAGATGCAGCGCATGATGCAACTCTTGAAAAGTACAGGGAAGTGCAAAGAATTATATCGAATCACTTTGCGGTTCCTTGTCTTGAGATATACAAGACATGCAAGATCACATTTATTACTTTTCCTACATTAATGGCAGACAACACACACCCTAATGATGCAGGACATGTTGAGATAAACAGGGTATTAAAGCCTCAAATTAATCTACTTCTTTAAGTTAACAGAAGTTAACAGATTTAAAAATTAATCTACTTTTTATAATATGGATGCAATTAAATTATTTCTTATAACCCTTCTAAGTGCTATAGTAGCATTTTTTGAACCGATTAAAAACCCGGTTATTGTTTTATTTTTAGTGTTTGCCGGAGATTTCATCTTTGGGATTATGGTAGACCTGTTTGTCAATGATGATAGGCTAAGAATTAAAAAAGGAATATTCGCTTTAATGTTCTTATTCTTATATATGTCGGTAATTGTGTTGACTTTTCTTATTGGCTTTTTGATGGGAGACCTTGAAGAATCACTATTCATTGTGAAAGCTCTTACATATGTATTCACAGCCGCTTATGTGGCTAATACCCTTAGAAATATATGTCTGTTGTTTCCCAATAACAGGGTATTTGCATTTCTATATCACATATTTGGATTACAAATACTAAAGAAAATGCCATTATTGTATAATTATATTTTTGATAAAAAAGATGATAACAAGTAAACATTTTACAGAAAAAGAATTCCAAAAGTGTACACCTTCCTGTTCATTACAGGATATGGATCAGGGATTCATAAATCAATTGGATGAATTGAGAAAAGAAGCCGGGATTCCTTTAGTTCTGTCATCGGCTTATCGTTCTCCTGCATGGGAGAAGTCGAAAGGTAGAAGCGGAGACGGTGACCACCCTCAAAAAAAGGGGGTTGATATCAGATGCAATACTTCAGCTAACAGATATAAGATCCTGAAAGCTGCCTATAAACTAGGTATTCGCCGTATAGGAATAGCTAAAACGTATATACACATCGGATCAGGTGATAATCTGCCTGATGATGTGGCTTGGATGTATTAATAATTTATATAAAATGAAAACATTAGATGAAAAATCCGCTGAATATTCAGCAAAGCTATGTAACCAAAGTGGTAACTACTCAAAAGGAGAACTTGAAACAGCTTATGTATTGGGTGCAAATGAGAGTAGAGAATTACAATATGGTGAACACGGTACATTTGGTCAGGCTCTGGAGTCTGTAAAGCAAGGAAGACTTGCTACTCGAAAAGGATGGAATGGGAAAGGTATGTTCGTATTTATGAGACCTGCTGATGAATTGCATGTAGGCTTTGTTGCTAAAGATATAAAATCTTTGCCACAAAGAGTAAAGGACTACTTCTATCGGGACTGCGTGGATGAAAAAGGAAATCCGCTTGAATTGAAAAAAGACGATGTTGTTAAATTCACAGCATACCTTTGCATGAAAGCTGCTGATGGTACTATTGTCAACGGTTGGTTAGCCTCTCAAACTGATATGTTAGCAGACGATTGGTTGTTATTTGATTTCTAAGCTATTTTTGTTATTATAACTATTGAAAAAGTGCCTGAGTCGTGAGATTCGGGCACTTTTGTGTTATAAAACACAAGAAAAGATATTAAATTTAATATCAAATACTTTGATGCTGATATTAATATTCGTATCTTTGTAGGGTAATCATTAAGTAATCTTTGACATCATGAAGTATTCAGAACTTGAAAAAAAGTTATCCAAAGCAGGTTGCTACTTCGTTAGACAAGGAAAGAAACATCCTATATGGTATAGTCCGATAACAGAAAAGGAGTTTCAAACAAGCAACCACAAAAGCGAAGAAGTGAAAAAGGGTACATTAAGTAGTATTATTAAGGATTCGGGGATTTAATTATCCCCCATCCTTTAAAAAAAATAAAAAAGATGAAAACAATAGAAGCTATTATTGAAAGAGGATCCGATGGTACATTTGGAATATATTTAGGTGATAACGATCTAAGCTATTCTATTATCGGTGATGGAGAAACTGTTGATGCTGCTTTAACTGATTTCAAAAACTCTTATAGCGAGATGCGAGATCATTATAAGGAGATAGGAAAAGAGTTTGAAGAGGTAGTATTTGAATTTAAATACGATATGTCTTCTTTCTTAGAGTATTATTCAAAAGTATTTTCTTTAGCCGGATTATCTCGTTTAACAGGTGTTAATCAGGGGCAATTAAGTCATTATCTTACAGGACATCGTAAACCCAGTCCTAAAACTGTTTTGAAAATAGAAACATCATTGCATGAATTTGCAAAAGAAATAAGTCAAGTCGAATTTGCTTAATGATTACAGATTAAAATTTTTCGCTTGATTGAAGCCTCTCAGAAATGAGGGGCTTTTTTGTGTCCTTTTTATACGGTCTCATGTCTCCGAATTTTGTATAAAATATACTATTTATGCAGAATTCAAAAAGTATGGATATATCAAAATATATTGAAGAACAAATCAACAATCTGAAAGATATTGAAAGTTCTACATATTTAGTATCAATATTGATTCATTTACAGAGAGCAGAAGCCTATTATATTCAAGGTAAAGATGATGCTCATTATTTTAATGACGTCGTTTATAGGAGTAATCAAGCTTATGAAGGAGCACTTAAAGAATCATTTAAAATATTAGCAGGAAAAACAGAAGATGAAGTAGCTAAAAGTACTCCTAATGAGATTGAGAAATACTTTTCATCCAATAATATTTTTAGGGAGAGAGTCCTCCAATTATTTAAAAACTATCGCCAAGAATGGAGAAATAAATCTACCCACGACTATAAATTGTTATTTGATGAAAGTGAAGCGTTCATAGCATTAACATCTGTTTCAAGCTTTGTTCATCTTTTACTGAAGCAAATACAAGAAAAAGTTGCATACATTATTCAGCAGCAAGTTTTACGAAAGCAAGAGAATTCTTTGTTACTTCATCTTAATTCAATGGTATTATCTTCTGAAATAAGTCAATTAGATAAACTTACTAATATTATAAAAGAATTTGTATTACAAAATTATGAACAAATCTATTCCGAAAAAATTAATGAAATATCTATTATAGGAAAATTATATGCATTCTTAGAATCTATTGACAATATAATTATTCAAAGAGAGCCTGCTATATCTTTTGGTAGCTCAAAAATAAGACCTGATTTCATTATTGAAATAGATGGAAAGAAAATTATTATAGAAATAAAAAGAGGTAATAACATACAAGTTTACACCAAAAATATACAATAAACAAAAAAAATGGGTTCATTTATTGTGAACCCATTTTTATATTCTGCTAATTACCTTATTATAATCTCTTATACGTATTGGTGACTGTCTTTCCATAAGAATTGAATTTGACAACCATCTTATCGTCATTTACCGAGACAATTTCCACTACAAAAGGAATAGGTAAGATTTCCGAGACAAAGGTTAATTCATTACCTTCTAATTTCCATGTGGATTTTGACGTTTCACCATCACAAGCATCATAATCATCTAATGTATGGTCTGCTTTTATCTGCATCCACCCTCTATAATCACATGGTTCATAATCACTAGGATTGGTTACTTCTGTGATTTGCCATTTACCCACTATTTTACTCTCGAATCCATCATTGTTTTTGTCGTCATCGCTACATGACATGAAACAAAGAATTATACCTAATAATAGCACACTTAATTTTCTCATAATTTCTATTTTGATTAAAGTTAGTTCTGTAAGGTTAGTTTAGCACTCAAACATTATTAATATTAGATTTATTGAGAATCCTATAATAGCAGCTTTAACTACACTTTTGGCTTTTTCGGGGTATTCTTCTTTCCATATAAAGTATAGAATTAAACCTAAAATTGGGATTAAGATACAAAGCCCCCACATCCAACAACCCAATCTATCATATTTATTATCTGGTTGTTTGATATAAACGGTTTCTTTAATGATTTCCCTTATTACAGTTTTTGATTCTTCTTGTGGATTCTGGTTTTCGTTTTTCATTCTGTTATAATTTCCCATTTATAGTTAGAACCATCATATGTTACTATTACATCATAAACAAATACTTCTCCATTTTCTTTTGTTGTAAGAGTACCATTATAATAATTCCCTTGTTCATGTACCATTTGAAAATCGATAACCTTAACTCCGTTTATTTGTGCAACTTCAGTAGTGATTTCTTCTTTAATGTGTTGTCTTAATCCTTCGGTGGTTAATTCTTTACAAGAAAACAATAAAAGGGTCATAAGCATTGATATGAAAGATATATGTAGCTTATTCATACTTATTCTTCATTATCAAATAAACCTAAAGCCTTCGCACCCAAAGACAATACTGCTGCTATACCCATAGAAAAGAATATATTTGTTCCTTTGGGATATTGAACACCTATTATCTCAATTAGAATAAATTGTACTGCAACAGTTAATATAAGTATAAGTAATATAGCACCAACTTTTTTGATTCCGCTATTTGTTTTTTGTTTAATCTCTTCACTTCTTTTTCTATATCCACATTGTGGACATGTATTTGCTGTTTCAGAAAATTCTCGTCCGCAATCAGGACATTTGATTAAAGCCATAATTTTTAGATTCTAGTTATTTATGCCTACTCTTTAACAAGGATTTTCAGCTTATCTCCCTTTTCTTTTCCATTATCATGTGTGATAATGATTCTGTAAAAGTAAAAATAAAACTTTGTTATCAAAAATGATAATGAAATTATTTTATGGAAAAATCAGAAGTTTTAAAAAAGATTGGTTCAAAGATTAGTGAACTAAGAGAAAGTAGAAAAATGAGTTTACAAGATTTGTGTGATAAATGTGATTTTGAAAAACCCAATTTAGTAAGGATAGAGAAGGGAAGGAATAATCTAACCATTGGCACATTATTAAAGATATGCCAAGGTTTAGATATAAAGTTGGTTGATATTGTTGATGTCGAATAAATTGTTAAATTTGGGGATTTTCTAGCTTTTTAAAATCATTTAATATGAAAATTCCAGTATTTGCCACAGAAGAAAAGCTTAATGGTTCATACATTGTTATGAAGTATGATATTGTAAAAGGTACTTATATTGAACTCAAAGGTGAGGTATATCTAGCCATTGAAGACGCAAAAAAACGAGCCATAGAGTTAAATGAAGATACAGAACCTATTGAAATTTGAATATTTAATTAGATATAATCATACTACTTAATGTTTCATATATCAATATATGAAACATTTGTTTTGTTAATTATGACATTTGTTTCACATTTTGAACATTGATGTCCTACTTTTTCTGTTTTAATAAAATACTCCATTAATTTATCATCATGATGAATGTAAACTGCATTATCACAGTTTGGACATGTTAATTTAATCTTTTCCATAGTCTTAAGTTTTATTATAAAAATATCATAGCATACAAAATTGTAAAGACTTAATACAAAAATATTCATTTTTCAACACTATAGTTACACTAAATATTTGCTTTGGTGTAATTAATTACTTATATTTGTAATCAAGAAACATCTAAAGTATAACTACTATGTTTGGATTACAATTTGACTCCCTATTTGAACTCATCAGAACCTTCACTGATGAACAAACTTGTATAGAATATTTAGAAGAAATAAGATGGAATGGCAATCCAATTTCACCTTATGACCCTAATTCTAAAGTATACAAGTGTACGGGGAACAGATATAAATGTAAAAACTCTGGTCTATACTTTAATGTGAAAACCAAGACTTTATTTGATAATACTAAAATAGAACTGCAAAAGTGGTTTATGGGTATATGGTTAGTATGTTCTCATAAAAAAGGTATTTCATCTCACCAATTAGCTAAAGATATTGATGTAACCCAAAAAACAGCTTGGTTTATGTTACAAAGAATGAGAAATTGCTTTGATATAGAAAATAATGCTGAATTAGAGGGTGAAGTTGAAGCTGATGAAACTTTTATTGGTGGTAAAAATAAGAATCGCCATGCAAGCAAAAAAGTAGAAAACTCACAAGGTAGAAGTTTTAAAGATAAAACACCTGTTTTAGGTATGGTTGCAAGAAAAGGTAAACTTGTAGCCAAAGTTGTTAAATCAACATCCTCAGAACATCTAACACCTAAGATTCTAAAGACAATAAAAGATACAGCAACGTTATATACTGATGAGTGGTTAGGTTATAATGCAATCAATAAAATTTATAACCATTTGTATGTAAAACATAATGAAAAACAATTTGTAGATGGTAAAGTATATACTAATACCATTGAGGGTTTCTGGAGTATTTTAAAGAGAGGCATAATTGGTATTTATCATTTTGTTTCGAAAAAGCATATGCAATATTATATAGATGAGTTTGCATTTAGATACAATACTCGTAACTTTGAAAGTGAAAGTAGTAGATTTAATCATTTCTTAGCTAATATAGGAAATAAGAGGTTAAAGTATAATGTTTTAATTGCGGACTAATGGATAAATCTTGATAAAATCAATAATATTTGTATATTTACAAGTAAGAATGTATTTATCTATATAGTACTAATTAGATAAAATTTAAAAGTTCCAATAATGAAATCTGAAAAAGATATATTAAAAATAAAGAATACTTTATTATACTTATTGAATAAATATAATAAAGAGATTGATTATATAACTGTTTTTAAGTTGTTATATTTAGCTCAAAAAAAACATCTTAAAATATATGGACTTCCTATATTTAAGGATGATTTTTATGCTTTTAGTGCAGGTCCTGCTCCTAGTATTACATACAATATTTGCAAGATAGTAGATGGTGTAGTAAGCAAAAATTCCAAGATATACAAAGAATTAAAACCTTATTCAGATTTTATTGAAATAATAACTAAGGAAAAAGGAGAAAGAGAAATAAAATATATTAAGACAGATAAAATTGCAGAAACAATTCGCTTATCAAAAAGTAATATAAAAATCTTAGATGAAGTTTATGAACGATATCATAAATATTCACCATCCAAATTATCAACAATTACACATGATTCAGCATGGCATAAAAATTGGGATGAAAATAAACCTGATAAAATCAAAATAATTCCATTATCTGATATTGCTCAAGCCGCAGGAGTTTCAAAAGCTCTATTAGAATACATAACTGACTAATCATGGCTAAAAAAGGGTTACTATTTGATACCTTAGATGAAGAAAGTAAGAAAAAGTTAGGAATAACACAAGAAAGTTTGATTTTCTCTATTGGCAGTGTACATTCTATTAAGATGACAGAAGATGATGGTATAACACTTAAAGAAGAAGATAAAGAAAGAGGGTATAGACCTAAAATGGCTGTAATTATAGCTATAAAAGATGATACATATTATGGTTCAGTTTTAGTTAATTCCAATCCAAATACAAAGTTCATTAAAGAAGAAGATATTAAAAAAGATTTACACCCTATAAGTAAAGATGATTATTCTTTTATAAAAGATGGATACGACCCATCTTTTGTAGATTGCGGAAAACTTTTTTCCTTCACAAAAGAGCGATTGAAAAAGGAAAATAATTTCAAAGGTAATTTATCTCCTACGGATTGTAATGATGTATTAGAAAGAGTGAAAAAATCTGAAAGGATAGAGCCTCTTGATTTAATTGATTTTGGGGTTATAGATATAGACTAATGAATAATAGGATAAAAGATACAGTTAATGTACAAGTAGGTACAATGAGTATCTATTGTTATATTTTGGAAGATGGTAGTAGATTCATTGGAGAAAGGATAAAGATGTATTTTAAAGGTAATCCTAATGTTACTTTAGTACCTCTTTTAGATGACAATAACAATGAAATAAAGACTTACTCATTTATAGATGTAATAGAACATCTTAATTTAAATACCTTACAAATTTTTGCACAGTTTGGTTTGAATGGTTTAATAGATACGACACTTTCTAATCCACCTAAAGAAAAGAAATTGGGTGACTTTGATAAATTAATCAAGAAAGCTTTAGAATATAACCCAAAAGATAGAGAAAAATAGAAGGGATGTTTTTAGCATCCCTTTTTAGTTATCAATTTTAGTGTAAATAGGTATATCATTACCTAAAAAGATATGCAAATTTGGCTATGCGAAAAGATAACATTAATCAAATTATGCAATATATGGAAATATTAAATATAGATGAGGGGATCGTTTTTCATGCAAACTTTGCACTTCCTGAAATGGAAATACAAATTGATACAGAAAACCATAATGTGGCTAAAAGAAAATACCAGATTACAACTATTACTGCTTAATTTTTTCATCTTCTATACAAAATAATATACAAAGAATAAACCATCAAGACCAAGCCTTACGGTTTCAACGAAAATCTTCCAAGCCTACGGCTAGCGTATTTTCGTTGAAAGTCTTGCTTTGTTTATTCTTTCTTTATAAAGGGTGTATATCAGATGTAAAAAGAAGAAAAATATGAACCTTGGGTTACATTTGTCGTTTGTCCTTGAGAAAGGCACTTACCGTCAAGCGATGCACGCCCAGAATCCGCCCGATTGCACTTTTTGAAATCTTCTTATCTAGTAATGCTTTCATTTCGCTTTCTCGCCCCGTTAGCTTTACTGTCTTGGACTTACTTCCAACAGGACGACCAAGAATAACCCCTTCTGCTTTTTTTCGAGCTAAAGCTTCTTTTGTACGTTGTGATATTAAGTTACGTTCAATTTCAGCGGATAACCCAAAAGCAAAAGCTAAGACTTTAGAATTAATATTATTACCGAGTTCATAATTTTCTTTGATAGTAAAGACCATGATGTCCTTCTCCATACATGTATGAAGAATACTCATTATTTGCATTAGATTACGTCCTAATCTCGATAGCTCCGTTACAATAAGAATATCTCCTTTTTGCATTTTTGTAAGCAATGCTCCGAATTTTCGATCTGAAAGATGTTTTGTCGCACTAATTGTCTCTTCTATCCATTCGTCTATAGGCATTTCTTTCAGTTTAGAATAGTTTTCTATTTCGAAGTGTTGATTTTCTGTTGTTTGTTTATCTGAGCTAACTCTGATATATCCGTAAATCATAATTTTAGATTTAATTTATACAATTTTAAATGATAAAATTAGTATAATAAATATAGATAGACATATTATATATACTAAAAATATAGATTTTTATAATACTATTTTATTCGACATTTTTAGAGCGATTATCTTATGCAAAATGCTATAAGTTCCTCATTTGGTGGGGAAAACTCTATTGCTTCTTTTGTAATACTATCTGAAATAGAAAGGTGCA
>NZ_QICL01000029.1 GCF_003201355.1 Indolivaga alginatilytica | reverse complement strand
TGTTTGCTTTATTTCTAAACCATCTCTCGGTTCTAAAGCGAGTGCAAAAGTAGTCCACTTTTTAATACAATCCAAATATTATAGAAACTATTTTTTAAAGTTTTTTCAACTCATTCCTTAACTACTATCAAAACAGTGTTTTATAACATGAAATTTATTTGAGAAAATTTTCTTTAATCTCACAAACTCCGCATACGATAACAGATAAGACAAAGCAGTAAGACATTTGGGGAGTAGAAAGTGATGCAAGGCAATATTCTTATATTTTTAATATATATATGACTTATTTATTTGTAAGCTAATCATAATTATATAAAATCACATACAACCAACACCTAAGGATATCATATATTCTTTAGTTCACTAGAGCAGACTATCCCTTCTCCTATAGTATTTATATTTGCAAAATTATTGAAAATACTAAATATTATATTAGTTGTTTCGAGCCACCTCTTCTATGCATGCTAAAATTGAGATTTTACATTCCCTTTTGCTTTTTCTGCAATTTTATATTTTGTATCAGGTATTTAAGCTATGAAAGACAGTTTAAAAAGTCAAAAAAGACTTGGTTAATTTTAATGCTAGTCTAAATTTAGGTTTCCTGAATGTCTTTAAATAGTTACAACCTCTTTGTAGAATCATTTACCGAATTACTTACGTCAATCGGTTTGACTCACACTTCTCTACCCTAAGTATAATTCTATCTGTTAATATATCATTTTACACATTATAGAATCAATAGAAAGAATTACGCATCTATTACCACAGATAGAAAAACCCAGATCGTTTAATTATAGTAAACGATTGATGACTTGAGACAAATACTTTGGGGATTATTAAAAAAGTGGAATTGAAGGTAACTCTGCTGAGTTGGCTAGTTATATATTTAATAATTCATATAAATATCAAGGAAGTACTTATAGGTGTCTTTTGGGAAGTTAAGCCATGATAGGAGTAAAAAGATAAAGTCATTTTCGTAATCCTTCTTGTTCACTCTTCTTTTCTTGAATTTCTGGGTAAGAAGTAACTCAATATTATGATATATTCTACAGCCAATGAATTAAAGGATGATAAAAGATGTGTTTTATTATAATTTACTTCACGATTTTTGTACAATAGACAAAGATGCTAATGCTGACCTATTTTATGTAAGTGGTAAAGGGGTCGACATAGTAGGACATAAATGAGATTCTATAATAACAACAATAGATTCAAATAATAAGACTACAGCTTCGTCGCTCTGAGTATTTCGCGTTTCCCTACAGGTCCCGGTAAACGCTCAATAAAATATCCTGCTTCCTGAAGCATACGCCTTACAACTCCTTTTGCACAATAAGTAGTAAGAATACCACCCATATTAGTTTTGCTATATAAGAAGTCGAATATTTCCTGAGACCACATTTCTGGTTGTTTTTCCGGAGCAAATGCATCAAAATAGATAACATCAAACGAAATATCCAAATTTACAGGCAAATTTAATAGACTAAAATCATCTTTAATCTTCGTTAAACTAAAGGATTCTGTTATTTCATTTTTATATCCCCATTCAGAGCTGTGCAGTTGGATAAACATATCTCTATGTTCAGGATCACGATTCGTTACATAGTTTAGCTGCTTAACAACATCCATAGGTAATGGATATAATTCGAGGCTTGTGTAATCGATATGTTTTGTAGTCTGTTCTGCAATCAATAAAGTCAGATAGGCATTTAAACCTGTACCAAATCCAATTTCCAAAACATTTAAATTTTCTTTAGATGAATGCAATAGTCCTGCATTGATATAAATATGTTCAGACTCTTGCTTGGCTCCATTCACCGAATGATAGTGCTCATTAAGAGAAGGTACAAAAAGTGTATGAGAGCCATCTGCTGTAGATTCTATTTGCACCTTTTGTTCCAATCTGTTCATTTCCATTTAAAATGTCATTTATTACCTTATATTTTCTCAATCAGTGCAACGGCATATGATGAGAATCCTTCTTCGCGGCCTACAAACCCCATTTTTTCGGAAGTAGTAGCCTTTATTGAGATATCATCTGTATCAATATTCAATATTTCCGCCATCACTTTTTGCATTTGAGGTATATGCGGATTAATCTTTGGCTGTTCTGCACATATCGTAGCATCTATATTACCTATTCGATACCCTTTCTCGGTAAGGACTTCCAGAGTCTTTTTCAGTAAAAGTTTACTATCTACATCCTTATATTCTTTTGCTGTATCAGGAAAATGGAATCCGATATCTCTTAGATTGGCTGCTCCAAGTAGAGCATCGCAAATTGCATGAATAAGTACATCTGCATCCGAATGCCCTATCAGCCCCTTCGAATATTCAATTTTTATACCACCTAGCCACAAATCACGACCTTCTGTCAAACGATGAACATCATATCCAAACCCTACACGTATTTTCATTCTATTTTTTCAATAAGTATTGTAAATATTCAATCCAATTAAAAAGCAGATATTTATCTTCTGCTTATTTAAATAAGCTCCTCAAGCCATCCATATCAAATCCAAGAGAGAAACGAATAGTTTGATCCAGAGGATTGGATTCTGCCGATGAGATTAAATAAGCGGCATCGAGCTGAAATACATTCATCTTGAATCCTGCTCCAAATGTAAAATATTTCCTGTTTCCTTGTCGTTCGCTTTCGTGGAAATAACCACTTCTAACCATAAATTGATTATTGTATGCATACTCAACACCGGCCGACCATGCTATTTCTTCCAACTCACCTCTAAGTCCATAAGGAGAATCTGTAAATGACCTAAACATACCCCTGATAGGTGACATGGCATTTATTGCTCTTTGACGTTCCAAAAAAGCATCGTCACTCTCTTCATCCCCTTTAATCGGACGTGACGGAACAAGAAGTTTGTTTAAATCCAGACTGAAAGCCAAGGTATTATATTCGTCCAACGGATAGGTAAGTGAGGCTCCCAAGCGCATATTGGTTGGTATAAAATATTCGGTATCTCCGCCATCCATTGATATTTTACTACCAATATTTGAAATATTAAAACCTAGTCCCAATAAGCTTTCTGACGAACCGATCATAACGTACGACTCATTGTAACCGGAAATATCGGCAGCATATGCATTACCGGGCGTAGTACCATCGTCCTCGAATGTTGTATAATCGGTACGGATATATCTTAAACCCACACTTCCTGAGAATGTTTCGGTAAGTTTACGTGAATAAGCCACATCGAATGCCATTTCATAAGGAGATACATTGGGACCGAATGAATCTTCCAAAGTAGATGTAGGTATATCTCCTATCGAGAAATAGCGGATAGAGGCACTTAATGCCTGATTATCTTCATTTCCGAATTTATAGAAACCCGAAGCATACACCATAGCTATATCGTTTACAATTTTCCGCAACCAAGGAGTATATGACATCGAAATCCCTGCTTTTGTTTGTAAAAAGGCATATTTAGCAGGATTCCAGTGTTGTGAATAAAGGTCGGGCAAAGTAGCCCCTCCAACGTCTCCCATACCTCCTCCACGGGCATCGGGTGCAATTGTTAACGAAGGCACAGCCGTTACCGGAGGATTAGCTATTTCTTGCGCATATCCAAGAACTGTTACTGAAAAGAACAGTACTATAAACAGATATTTCTTACTAAATTTTATCATCGATTTCAAACTTTATCGTTGGTTTAATAAATTGTGTTCTTATTATATGTTATCTGATTAATTAAAAGGGAAATGATCTTTCGACCTTAATTTGCAATAATCAACTTCTGACTTTTCATTGTTGATAATTTCCCGTTTATACTTATTTGAGCTGTGCAAATATACACACCCGGATTTAAACGCCCTCCATTAGAACCATTTAAATTCCAGTCATAAGTGTATTGAGTTAAAAAGTCACCACTTTCTTCATGTACCCATACTAAGTGTCCCATCAAAGAATAGACTGATATCTTCACATCGATATTAGCTCCGGGAGTGTTTGTATTGAACATAAAACGTGTAGTATTTCTGGCAGGATTTCCCCGTATCTGAAAATCGTATACTACCGGACGGAAATCATTACTTATTACAAAGTCGATCGACTTAGTTGCCGAGTTATTCGAAACATCCCACACTCTTAGTTGCAAAGTATAGTTCCCTTCTTCCAATTCGGAAAACTGATAGCGGATACTTCCCCGTTTTGACGAGTTATCTTCATTCTCAAAATAAGGAGTCATATCGAGTGTAGTTTGCCCGTTCAGAATAAGAACCATATTATGCCCTAACCCGTCCGAAATATTGATGCCTGTATCGTCAGCTACATCGGCAAAGAAAAGAGGTGTAGAGTTCACAACATCGCCCGATTTGAAAGAGGCCGAATTAAGAAACATATTTGAGATAACGGGAGGGGTAGTGTCTTCGGGCGGATTGGGATTCGTTCCACCTACAGTATAATTTAAGAAAGAGCCTTGAGCTTGTTTGTCTTTTTCAACATTATAAGCATAAAAACTCATTTTACCTTTTCCTCCGGTATACAATATATCTTTGGGTGCTATAAAGTTAATCTCGAACTCGCCGTCCTTAATTTCAATTTTCCCGGAAAACAATGTATTTGTAAAATCTTTATAATCCATTGCAACTTCATCACTGGTTCCCTTAGGTGTATTTCCACGAGTCTTTAAAGTCTGTTCGGCATCAAATATCACCGTTTCGAGTGTTCCGTTAAAATCTTTAACTACATCTCCATTCTGATCAACTATATGTCCTTTTATTATTGTACTACCTAAAGCCTGAATATTAATACCTGGTTCATCAGCACCTAAGCCATTCATTTCAGACACTTCTACACGGTACGTTTTATCAGGATAACCAAGCCGTAAAGCCGGATCTCCCATTAATAAAAATTTGAGTTTATTCTCATCATTAGAAATATCTGTCTCTAATTTTGCGTTACGTATTATATCACCCAACCGAGCCGCTTTACCTTCTTTTGCTACTAAAAGATGCTTTGTTATATTGTTGTTTATTCTTGTATTGTCAACCTGAAACACAACTCTCACTGTCGAGAAAAGGGCAATAGCCCCTCCTTTAGGGTTAAGTAATGTAATCTCCCCCCCCGACATATCATTGGCATCAAAGCGGCTAAAATCGCAGGTTGCAGTAATCCACAGTGGTAATTTACTATTATCCATCGCCTCAATCTCAGCCAGCTTAAGCAGATATTCATGTGTCCATGAGGTAGTAGAGCCATGACCAATAAAGTTAAGAGCAAGCGTACCACGATTTATTCTGTCAAGCATTGCTTTTGTAGCATCCGGATAACGTGCCCCATTCGCTTCTATAACTCTTTCATAAGAATCCTGATAAATACGGTTCACTATAAAATCGGGGTGGTTCACATTTGTATAAGTTGCAAATCTCTCGGCATCGAGCATATGCCGACGTTCCGAACTCAGTGTATAATTGGGAGCAATTGCATCATCGGCAATGAATGTAATATGGTTTTCCCATATTCCTATATTTTGATTTTGAACATAGCTGGCGATTTTCTTTACCGCAATTTCTGCCTCTTCTTTTGTTCTGACCGGTAATCTGCCGATTGAAATGTCTAATTTATCTGTTGCCAGATTAGTGCCTTCCTTATCATCCAGAAATCCTAAATAGTCGTCTGTAACATAAGAATTTTTTTCATTTAAAGATTCTTTCGTCTGAAAAGTTAAAAGCATCGATTCTTTATTCTCCTTAAACTGAATAAAGCGGTTATCATAAGTACCACCACCAAATAAGAACAAATATTGTGGTTTTTCTTCCTCAGACGTGCTTCTGTCATAAAACATCTTCACAAATCGTCGATAGGCTGTTACATCCGGTTTCCCTGATGAAAACTCATTATAAATATCATCCGGAGTAGCAATTAATGATGTTAAACCCTCTTTTGCATGTAATTCGGCAGCCTGTTGTGCATAAACCAGCAAAGACGGCTGCACAATGATTATCATATCAGGATTCGCACTCGCATGTAAATTCTGGTTTTTTATTGCACCTTTAATAATAACAGGAGAAGGAATCGTTTGGGCAAGATCAACCAAGGCGTACTCACGTATCTCTAAATTAGATGCACCGAAACTCAAAGTAGTTCCCGATAAAGTAGCATCCATTTTACTGACAGTAGTATTTTCAGTTACATCCCAAACCAGCACTGAACTGCCCGCATCCGAAATATTAAAAGTAACAGCCTCTCCGCTTATTGTATCCCGAAAGAGAGTTACCGCTCCGTAAGGTTTAAGATAACGTTTATAATTGACTCTTATATAATTAAGATGAATATTCTGATCGGTGCTCATTCCCTTTGTGTAAGTCAGGTTAAGAGTCTCATCCGCTTTCAGGTTATTCCTTACTATGGTATCATTTATGGTTGTGGCATGAATATAATAATCATTATTAGTAACATTGGTTGGCTGTTCTTTTACTTTCCCTCCAATAAGCGATACACTCAATTTTCCCGAGGTCATTAACGCCCTTGATATAAAATTATATCTTATAACTGCCGGATCGGCAGTTATACCTTCGAGAGGCAAAGAAAAATTCTGGGACGTTTTAGTCTTAAAACTTTCCCCGAAAAATTCGCGTCCTGTTTCTGCCAGATTAACTTCTTCTTTTTCATGTAGAAAGTAATCATCGAAAGTAGTCACAACAGTAGTCGTTGTAGATAGCGATGGCTTAATACCTATTAATTTAGGTTGTTCCGCATTCTCGGTAACGAAGTAATAATTATCTGATGAATATGGGTTTTGCTCATGAACAAATTCTTTCATTTGTTTGTCATAAGTCCATTTTATATCCCCACGGGCATAAAACAGAATATAATCCCCTTTTCCAAAACTGGCAGGCTCTTTACTCATCCAGATAGATACCTGAGGCAAATCGTCTATATAAGGTTTCGTGAAATCTTCATCAAGAATCCAACCTCCATAACCATAAATTTTCACATTCTGAGGATTAGTTAACCCCATCTCCGATAACTGCTCATAAGTCAGCTTATACACACCGGTAGCCGGCACTTTTATTTTATACCAGTTTCCTTGTGATAATACCGAATTTAAAGCATATCTGCTCCCATCATTATCAACTGCTGAAAGTTGAAACAGGGAACAAATACAAAAAATAAATAGTATATATAAATATTTCTGCAAGAGTTTTAATCTTAAGTAATACAACTGTTTATTACTGTATTTTTACTTGTAAGTAGAGACCTGTATGTATGTTCTCTACAGGTAATACATAGGTTCATCTCTACACCAAAGAAATAAAAAGGTCTGAGACCTTAACATATAAAATTATGTAGTTAGCGCACATAAAAATCAAAAAGCTTCTTATTTTCCAGAAAACCTTCCAGATGATCATCTATATCAACACGCCCAACTCCTGCCGGAGTACCTGTAAAAATAATATCGCCTATCTTCAATGTAAAGAAACGGCTTACATAGTCTATTATTTTATCGACGGAATGAATCATATCCGATGTACTACCCAATTGAACTTGGTTTCCATTCTTCTTCAACTCAAAATTCAAATCATTTATGTCACCGGGCAGGTCACTTTTAGGTATAAATTCTCCAATTACCGCCGAATAATCAAAGCCTTTCGACAATTCCCAGGGAAGCCCTTTCTCCTTAAGCTCTGTTTGTAAATCCCTCGCTGTAAAATCGATACCTACAGTCAACTCATCATAATAACGGTGAGCAAATCGTTCAGCAATATTTTTACCCAATCGGTTTATACGAACCACAACTTCTAATTCGTAGTGGATATCGTCCGAAAAATCCGGTATAAAGAACGGCTTGTTGTCTTTTAACAAAGCCGAATCGGGTTTTATAAAAATAACGGGATTATCGGAGCCGGCAGAATCTGCCCGTCCCATTTCCCGGTTATGCTGCTGATAATTAAGCCCTACACAAATAATCTTCATCTTAATGTGTCAAAATATAATAGAGTCACAGACCCCTTTACTGATCCGGCAAGTATAAGTAAAACTGATAGTTATAATTAAAATAATCTTGCTATCAAACAATTACTTATAATAGACAGAATCTACAAAGATAAAAATATTTTCATACTAAAATTATGATATTAATCGATACAACACTTATTATTATACATAAATCCATAAAGAATCAAAAAAATAAACACAATTGTATTACTCATTTCTCCCTTTATATCTATATTTGTACTGCAATTTGTCACATATATTTTTATCCCACAGACTATGAATACCTTGGAAAAAATGACAGCAGAGAAGCTGCTGAGAATTAAGGCTATAAAGCTTCAACCATCGAATCCGTTTACATGGGCATCCGGATGGAAGTCTCCAATATATTGCGATAATAGAAAGTTATTCTCTTATCCTGCAATCCGTAATTTCGTGAAAATCGAGTTGAGCCGCTTAGCGATGGAACTATACCCCGATGCTGACGCCGTAGCCGGTGTAGCTACAGGAGCTATTACTCCCGGAGCATTGGTAGCCGATGCATTAGGCTTGCCTTTTGTATACGTTCGTGCAACCCCAAAAGATCACGGATTAGAAAATCTTATCGAAGGTGAGTTAAGACCTAATAGTAAAGTATTGGTTATTGAAGACTTGGTTTCAACCGGAGGAAGTAGTCTAAAAGCAGTAGAAGCTATTAAAAGAGACGGATCGGAAGTTATCGGAATGATTGCCATCTTTAATTATGGCCTTCCTATTTCTATTGCCAATTTCGAAAAAGCGGGAGTAGAACTTACAACTCTTACTAATTACGATGCTGTACTTAGCGAGGCTTTGAGAATAGATTACATTGATGAATCTGAGCTTGAAACTCTTCAGGAATGGAAAAAAGCTCCGGCTGACTGGAAATAGGGTCTCAGATTTTTTTAATACTTTTATTTACTCAATATCGTAAAGAATGGCAGAATATATCAGCGATATAAAAACAATACCCTATTCGGATCAGGAGATTTTTACGGTTTTATCCGACCTTCGGAAATTAGACCTGATTAAGGACAAAATACCTCAGGACAAAATCAAAGATTTCTCATATGATCAGGATTCTTGTACTGTAACAGTAGACCCTATAGGGAAAGTACGGTTTGTAATTGTTGAACGCGAACCTAATTCGACGATTAAATTTGAAGCCGAACAGTTACCGTTCAAATTGACTCTCTGGATTCAATTGAAACAGTCTACTGACCAAGAAACAAAGATGAAATTAACGGTAAAAGCCGACATTAATGCTTTTTTGAAGCCCATGATATCAAAACCATTGCAGAATGGCTTGGATAAAATGGCGGAAACATTGGCAACAATACCTTATGGTGATTTAGCCGACAAATAAGGGTCTCAGACCCTTTTATTGTTTTGAGAATAAATAGATAGTCATAAGTTATAAGACTAATAACTGTTGACTGATAACTGATAACTGATTCAATGAAACTTTGGCAGAAAAATACACTGGTTAATAAAGACATAGAAGAATATACGGTTGGTCACGATAGAGAAATGGATCTATACCTGGCCAAGCATGACGTAATGGGGTCGATGGCTCACATTACAATGCTTGAATCTATCGGACTACTGGCAAAAGAAGAATTACCTGTCCTTCTTAAAGAACTCAAATTGATATACAATAATATAGAGGAAGGTAATTTTATCATAGAAAATGATATCGAAGACGTTCATTCTCAGATAGAATTAATGCTGACACGCAAACTGGGTGATATAGGAAAGAAGATACACAGCGGTCGTTCAAGAAACGATCAGGTGCTTGTCGATCTAAAGCTTTTCACCAGAGAGCAAATCAAAACAGTAGTAGAATCGGTATCGGGTCTTATAGATATACTTTTACAACAAAGTGAAAAATATAAGAATGTATTAATACCCGGTTATACTCACCTGCAAATAGCCATGCCATCGTCATTCGGATTATGGTTTGGAGCTTATGCCGAAAGTTTGGTTGACGATTTACAATTACTATTGGCTGCATTTAAAATATGCAATCGAAACCCTTTAGGCTCTGCTGCCGGATATGGCTCATCATTTCCCATTAACAGACAGCTAACAACCGATTTGTTAGGATTCGATTCGATGAACTACAATGTGGTTTATGCCCAAATGGGAAGAGGTAAAATGGAACGTACAGTAGGTTTTGCCATTGCAGGCATTGCCGCAACACTATCTAAATTATCTTTTGACGCATGTATGTATAACAGCCAAAATTTTGGCTTTATTAAATTGCCTGACGAATATACTACCGGATCGAGCATTATGCCTCACAAAAAGAATCCCGATGTATTTGAACTATCCAGAGCTAAATGTAATAAATTACAAGCATTACCTACTGAAATTACGTTGATTACTAACAATCTTCCATCCGGCTATTTTAGAGATATGCAACTTATCAAAGAAATATTCCTGCCTTCTTTTGACGAACTGAACAATTGTATATCAATGATTGGTCGTATGATTGGAGAGATTAAAGTAAACGACGGGGTTATCAATGATGATAAATACACCTATATATTTAGCGTCGAAGAAGTAAATCGTTTAGTGCTGGAAGGAATGCCGTTTCGTGATGCATATAAAAAAGTGGGTATGGATATTGAAAACGGTAAATTTTCCCATGACCGCAAAGTGAATCATACACACGAAGGCAGCATAGGTAATTTATGCAACGAGCAAATAGAATTACTAAGACAACAGATAGTGGATCAGTTTGATTTCACTTCGATAGAAGCTGCTGAATCAAAATTACTGAATTCAGCAAACTAAGAAGGTTGCAGAATTTTTATTACTTTGGAAAATATAAAAACCAGAGCCAGTTATTTTTATAAAATGTAGCATTAAATAGTTGAAACTACTTAAGATTTAAGAATGGAGGATACGGAAATAATTTTAGTTCGTATATCAGGACAAGACCGTCCCGGTGTAACTACAGCTTTAACAGCAATATTAGGACATTATAAGGCTACAATCCTTGATATAGGACAGGCAAATATACATCATTCGCTATCATTAGCGATTATGTTTGAATCAGAAACCGAGAAGTCGGGATATATCCTCAAAGATTTATTATTTAAAGCAGATGAATTAGGCGTTAATGTCAGATTCTCGCATCTTTCCAAAGAAGCTTATTCTACTTGGGTAAATCTTCAAGGAAAGAACCGTTATACTGTAACTATCTTAGGACGTGAGTTAAATGCAACTCACATCTCCATAGTAACACAGGTACTGCTCGATAATAAACTCAATATTGAGAAAATTACCCGTCTGACCTCTCGTATTCCGTTAAATAAAAAAGACAGAATAGGACGTTCTTGTATAGAATTGTCTGTTCGGGGAACTATCGAACAGTTTAAAGAACTTCAAAAGACTTTTCTTACTCTTTCAGCAAAATATCAGATTGATATAGCTTTCCAAGAAGAAAGTATGTATCGTCGCATGCGTCGCCTGATTTGTTTCGATATGGACTCAACCCTTATTCAAACAGAAGTTATAGACGAGCTTGCCGACCGCGCAGGAGTAGGCGAAGAAGTGAGAGCTATTACCGAGGCTGCAATGAGAGGCGAATTGGATTTCTCTGAAAGTTTCAAAAAAAGAGTTAGTCTGTTAAAAGGTCTGGATGAATCGGTAATGAAAGAGATCGCCGAAAATCTTCCTATTACAGAAGGAATGACTCGCTTGGTTCGTATTCTGAAAAAGAGTGGCTACAAAATTGCTATCCTTTCAGGAGGATTCACTTATTTTGGAAATTACTTAAAAGACAAATACGGATTCGATTATGTATACGCCAATGAATTGGAGATTGAAGACGGCAAATTGACCGGAAACCACATCGGAGACATTGTAGATGGCAAACGTAAAGCCGAATTGCTACGCTTAATTGCTCAGGTCGAAAAAGTAGATCTTAAGCAAACCGTAGCCGTAGGTGATGGAGCTAACGACTTGCAAATGTTGGCAACTGCCGGATTAGGTATTGCATTCCACGCTAAACCCAAAGTAAAAGAGAATGCCCAACAATCTCTCTCCACTGTGGGGCTTGATGGTATATTGTACTTCCTTGGATATAGAGATTCGATGCTCGAAGGTGATTATTAAAGGTCTCAGACCTTTTTATTGCTTTGGCGTAATAATACAAAAAAGGTTCTGATTTATAAATCAGAACCTTTTTCTTTATATATAAAGGTCTAGGACCTTATCCACATTTTGAAGCACCACAATTACTACATTTTAAACAACCTTCTTGATAGACAAGAGTTTCTTGCTCACAAACAGGGCATTTCTGACCTTTCATTTCAGCACCGTTAGGAAGATACTTCTTCAAAGCTCTTTCCACTCCATTCTTCCAAGTATTAATTGTCTCACTATCCAACTCTAAAGCCTGCACTAATTTGATAACCTGATCGATAGGCATACCATAACGCAACACTCCCGAAATTAGTTTAGCATAGTTCCAATATTCCGGATTAAACTTGCTATTCAGACCTTCGATTGTAGTTTTATAACCTCTCTTGTTTTTAAACTGGAAGTCATAACTGCGTTCGCCTTCGTCATTTATGCTCTTAATAATTGCACCCTTATTAACGTGCTTAGGTAACATGATACCTTCATCATCATCATTTAGACCTGTAAATACTTCATAAGGACGGTTATCCAATAGACCTATAAAAGCAATCCATTTTTCTTTATTATTTTGGAATCTGATTACGTCAGCCTCTAATTCTTTAGGACGTGAAGTCACTAAAATAGGGCGTTCGTAACATTCTTCTTCTTTTCCTTTTTTATCATCTGCAGCAAGCAATACACCTGCACGCGATCCGTCTCTGTAAACTGTACAACCTTTACATCCGCTTTTCCAAGCCTCTACATAAAGAGTATTTACGAGATCTTCGGTAGCATCTGATGGTAAATTGATAGTTACACTGATCGAGTGGTCAACCCATTTTTGGATACGTCCTTGCATCTTCACTTTTTGCAACCAGTCTACATCATTCGATGTTGCTTTATAATATGGAGACTGTGCTACTAATTGATCCAGCTCTTCGGATGTATATTTTTTAGTTACAGAATGTCCTTTTGTCTCCATCCAGGTAACAAACTTATGATGGAATACAATATACTCTTCCCACGAATCGCCATTCTCATCTATAAAATCAACTTTCACCTGAATATCATTCGGATTCACTTTGCGACGACGTTTGTATACAGGAAGAAACACAGGCTCAATACCTGATGATGATTGCGACATCAAACTGGTTGTTCCTGTCGGAGCAACTGTAAGACAAGCAATATTACGGCGACCATATTTCTCCATTTCAGTATATAACTCAGGATCGGCTGCACATAATCTGTTTATAAACGGATTATTTTTTTCTCTTTCGATATCAAAAATTTCAAAAGCTCCACGCTCTCTTGCTAATTCAACTGAAGAACGGTAAGCAGCGATAGCTAAAGTACGGTGTACTTCTTCTGCTAAAGCCGTAGCATCTTCTGTACCATAACGAAGATTCATTGCTGCAATCATATCACCTTCGGCAGTAATACCCACTCCTGTTCTACGTCCTTGCAATGTTTTCTTACGAATCTTTTCCCATAAGTTTCTTTCGGTTTGTTTTACCTCTTCAACTTCTGGATCTTCGTCTATTTTCAATAAAATATTATCGATTTTTTCAGTTTCAAGATCAATAATATCATCCATGATACGTTGAGCTAATCCTACATGCTTTTTGAACAATTCAAAATCAAAGTAAGCATTATCTGCAAAAGGATTAACTACATATGAGTATAAATTGATTGCCAGTAAACGACAGCTATCGTATGGGCACAATGGTATTTCACCACAAGGATTAGTTGATACTGTACGGAAACCTAAATCAGCATAACAATCAGGTACTGATTCTTTTATAATAGTATCCCAGAATAGAACACCTGGTTCTGCCGATCTCCACGCATTATGAACGATCTTTTCCCATAATCTGGAAGCTTCAATTTCTTTTATGGTAGTTGGTTTATCCGAAACCACAGGATATTGTTGAGTATATGATGTTCCGTCAACAACGGCTTGCATAAAGTCATCATCTATTTTAACCGAAACATTTGCTCCTGTCACTTTACCTTCTATCATTTTTGCATCGATAAAAGATTCTGCATCCGGATGCTTAATAGAAACACTCAACATCAATGCTCCACGACGACCGTCTTGCGCAACTTCACGTGTAG
Organism: Indolivaga alginatilytica; assembly: GCF_003201355.1. Classification (GTDB taxonomy): domain Bacteria; phylum Bacteroidota; class Bacteroidia; order Bacteroidales; family Dysgonomonadaceae; genus Dysgonomonas_A; species Dysgonomonas_A alginatilytica. The sequence goes on along the minus strand of NZ_QICL01000029.1, from coordinate 48,747 downwards.
AGTTTGAATATCTCTCCATGAAAGGAACTAAACCTGTAGAAGTCAATGCTGAATTCTTAACGGGAGACCCTTTTGGTCGTATGTGAGAAAGGTCGTGCCCTACTCCACCTCTGCGTTTCATCAGTTGAACCTGCTCCTGATCGATATGCATGATCGCACCGTATGAATCTGCAGAGCCATCTATTCCGATTACAAAACAATTGGATAGAGAAGCAATCTGGAAATCGTTTCCGATACCTGTCATCGGACTACCTTGTGGAATAATGTACTTGAACTGATCGAACAAATCATATAATTGCTGACTTGCAAGCCCATTTTCATATTTTTTCTCGATACGAGCGATTTCATTAGCTAATCGCCAATGCATATCTTCGGGAGAGTGCTCATAAATATTACCGGCGGCATCTTTCAATGCATACTTATTGACCCAAACCTTAGCTGCTAGTTCATCTCCCTTAAAGTAGTCCAGGGCAGCTTCGCAGGCTTCATCAAAAGTGTAGATTTTACGTTCCATTTTGAGGATATTCTTTTATTTAAATGTTGTCTTATTCTTTCTATTTTTTTGGCAGTACAAAACTACCGAGGAATAACGGATGTTACAAATTTTAAAACAATTTGTTTTCAACAATGTTCAAAGTTTCCAAAAATAAATCACAACATTCTAGTTATTAGATTTTTAAAAAACAAGGTTAAATTGAAAGTTTTCCAAAATAAAATTACAATAAATTTGGACGTGTAAGTATTTTTCATATTGGCTGTAGTAAAGCTATAATAAATTTATCGAATACAACAAAATAAAATCTCTTTTTTTTATAATTTAAATAAAATAAAACACCCCGACTCAGAAAACCTGAATCGGGGTGCTATGCTACAAGTAGAGTGATACTTTCTCAATACAAAGAAAGATTCTTCACTTTATTTCTTCTCCCATTTTACATTACGCATATCTCCTGTTTCCGTGAAAGCCTTATGGAAAGCAAAACAATTATACATATCAAACGGAGTTTGTCCTTTTGGAGCGTTAGCAATATACTCACGCAATAAAGGTCGGTAATCAGGATGTGCACATTTCTCAATAATCTCATGAGCACGCTCTAATGGAGATTTACCACGAAGGTCTGCAACACCATATTCCGAGATTACAATTTTCACCGAATGCTCACTATGATCTTCATGAGATACTAAAGGCACAAAAGCACTGATTTTACCATCTTTTGCGGTAGAAGGCGTTACAAATACCGACACATAAGCACCTCTTGTAAAGTCACCCGAGCCTCCGATACCATTCATCATCTTAGTACCAAGTACGTGTGTAGAGTTTATATTACCGAATATATCAGCTTCCAGGGCAGTATTGATTGCAATAATACCTAAACGGCGAACAACTTCCTGATTGTTTGATATTTCTGACGGACGAAGAACAGTTCTTTCCTTAAAGAAGTCCAGATTTTTATATATCTTCTCGATACAAGGATTACTTACAGTTAAAGAGCATCCGCTTGCAAATTTGATACGGCCCGACTCCATCAAATCGATTACTGCATCCTGAATAACTTCAGTATAAACTTCAAAATCAGGAATTTCTTTACTTTCACCCATTGCTGACAATACTGCATTTGCAATATTTCCCACGCCAGATTGAATGGGAAGGAACGACTTGGGCATACGACCTTCAGCCATTTCTTTTATAAAGAAGTTAGCTACATTATTTCCGATTTGAGTCGTAACCTCATCTACCGGAGCAAAGCCTCCTCCTTCATTCGGAGTATTGGATTCGACTACGATTATTTTACTTGGATCTACTTTTATATGATCTTTACCAATTCGGTCACGCACCGAATAAATTGGAATTTCACGGCGAAGAGGTGGATCTTGTAATTCAACAATATCATGCATACCTCGCATTTCTTTCGGATTCCATTTATTCAATTCGACAATTACAATTTTAGCCAGGTTAGCTACCGTAGGCGAAATACCGACACCACAGGTTGGAACGATTTCTCCATTCTCAGTCACATCACACGCTTCAATCACAGCCACATCGACACCACCAAGAAAACCATAACGAAGCTCTTGCGCTAATGACGAAAGGTGCATGTCAAAATAAGGAACTTCTCCTGTATTAATAGACTTCCTCAGGTCTGTATTTGTTTGATAAGGTGTACGGAATTTAATAGCATGTGCTCTGGCTAAAGCTCCATCAAGCATATCCCCTGTTGAAGCACCTGTAAACATTCCAACTTTAAACGGATTTCCTTTTTCATGTTCTTCTTCAGCATATTTCGCTAAAGCTGTAGGTACAATTTTAGGACATCCGGCATGTGTAAAACCACTAAAACCGACATTGTCTTCGTTCTTGATAAGGCGTGCCGCCTCATCCGCATTCATAAATTTTAATGCCATTTCTTTTTATAATTGATTATAGATTGTTGTTCCAAGCGATTAGAATTTTCTCTCGAAGATCAGTGTGTGAACAAATGCTCTTTTAAAATCCTCCGCAGTATCTAATTTTAAATCGAAAGATTCGCTGACAACATCTTCTTCCTTCAGAAAATGTTCATCATCTTTAAATTTAGACTGGGTGTCAATATATTTTTGAATTGCAGAAACGCCTTCTTCGGTATAGTTATACCCAGACTTCATCGAAGGCATATTTTGAGATACTTCTATATATTCAGTGTTTCTTGAAGTTTCATTTACTCGTTGGGATCTTGAGAAAGGAGGAGGAACCGAAGATGTAGCCGGATGTATTGGTTGGGTAAAGACTCTTTCCTTATTTTTCTTAGCTTCCTTCTGGTAGGTTCGTATAATATTTACAATTATAATAACTGCAACTATTCCATATATGATTACATTTTCCATACAAATAAATCTATATTCTGCTGAGTATTTTGCACGCCACAAAGGTACTAATTATGTATCTTAATCTACAACTTTTTGCCAAAAACATTTTCATTACTTGTGTTCTATGCAACTCTGTCCTTTCTACAAAAGATGAAGGAGTTAAATAAAAGTCAAACAAGATATAAAAACAACAAATCAACCCTATTTTTTAATTTCATCAAAGAAGCCCCATTCGAGATACACAAATATGTTTAATATAATTTTAACATCAGGAAACAATATATCTTTAAAAACAATTAAATCTGATTGATAACTCCAACATAAAAGAACAAAACAATGCTTTTCACCACTATATAAGTTCCAGACCTATCCTATACAAAGAGAGATATCCACTTAAATAAGCTATCTTTACTACTCAATTTCAAATTTTAAGCAAATCGCCTAATAAACTTTTATTATTAAAGTTTGTTGATTACAAGTACAATCTAATAGCGAAATGATTATCAATATAAATAATATGAAATTCAAAATCTTATTTACTCCTCTCTTAGCTCTATCCCTTTTTTCATCCTGCATAAAAGATGAGCCACTAAATAAGGAGGCTGACATAGAGTCCTTTTCTTTACCCGATAGCATCTTAATAAATTCAGTTATCTCAGATAATAAAGTCACACTGGTAATAAAAGGAACCGATTATAAGAAACTTGCACCTCAAATTGTAGTTACACCCGGTGCGACAATAACACCGGCTTCGGGCGACACCCTCGATTTTACGAATGGTGTAACCTATACTGTTGTTTCAGAAGATAAAAAATACAGTAAAGTATACACCGTAAATATAACCTCTTCAATAAGCTTAAATTTCGATTTCGAAGATTGGTTTATGGAAGGAGGCTTGTGGAAATATCCCGCCTTGGATGATGATATGTGGAGTTCTGCCAACCAAGGTATAATGATGGCAAAACTGGGTAAAGTAGATGTATATCCAACAAGATCGACAGAAGATGCTTTCAGCGGAAAACATGCTGCCCTTCTTGAAACACAAAGAGGAGGTACTTTTCTTGTAGCTGGATATGTTGCTATATTTTCAGGATCGCTATTCAGAGGAGCCTTTAAACTTAACATGGCAAGTCCTCCCCAATCTGCTCTTTTCGGACAAATACATCCTAAAGAAAGTGGTAAGCCTATAAATATGACTGGATATTATAAATATGCACCAGGAGACACTTTAATAAACAGAGATGGAATTGTACCTAACAAAACTGACGAGTTCTCTATATATGCAGTTGTATATAAAGTAACCAAAGGAGCAGAAGGCCTCAACGAGTATCTTAACGGAGAGAATGTACTTACATCGGATAAACTTGTAGGAAAAGCAATACTTGAGGACAGATCGCCGAAAGATAAATATACCAAATTCGATCTGCCTTTTGTATACACTGAGGAACTGAATTACGATCTATACGATTATAAATTGGCTGTGGTATTTGCCTCTAGTAAAAACGGCGATTTTTATGAAGGAGCAGTAGGTAGCAAATTAATCGTAGACAATGTAGAAGTTGTATGCGAATATGAGAGTAATTAAAAGAATAATAATTAAAGAAATACATAATTTCATGAAATCATTAAAACACAATATATTCCTTTTTATATTCTTTTGCTCAACACTTATGCTATCAAGCCAAGAAACAATTGCCGATCGCTTTGAGCATAAAATAATTGCGGGATTCAACATAGGTGCAACAGCACCAACTTCCATCCCCGAAGAGATACGTTCGATAGATAGCTGGTGGCCTCAGTTCACCCCTCAGTTGGGTTATAACATTATTTATAAGCTTGACCAAAAATGGGGATTAGGAAGTGGGATAACTCTTGACTACAAAGGAATGGGAACAAGAGCTCGTGTAAAATACATTTATACAAGCATAGTAATAGAAGACGGAAGCAATGATGCTCTGGAAGGATACTTTGTAGGCAAGAATCAAACGACTGTTAAACTTGCATATGTTACAATACCATTATATGCAACCTTCAACATCAATCAGAAATGGCAGGTTCGAGGTGGTGGATATGCGTCTTATCTGTTTAGCGGCAAGTTCTCGGGCACAGCATCAGATGGCTACATACGAGTGAATGAACCTACGGGTGAAAAAGTTGAAATTACGGAAGCATCTTTCGATTTCAATGACAAACTTCGCAATTTTGACTTTGGTTTACTACTAGGCGCTGAAAGAAAGGTTAACGACAGATTTGGTATTTATGGTAATATGAATTGGGGATTAACATCTATCTTCCCTTCAAATTTTAGAGCTATTGATTTCAATATGTATAATATATATCTTACTTTGGGATTAACCTACAAACTATAATATATAAGTTTTTTTCACAGAATGCGTCCTGAACTATTTCAGGACGCATTCTGTATTAAGACTCTATTCGATTAGCATTAACTCAATAGAAAGATCAATATACTTTTATGCCTGCACTATCGGGTATTATCATATAAATGCACTATTTTTGCTCTATATTTATATTATAACATTATATCATTATGAACAACGAACTAGGACTGGACTTTAAATCCACGACTGACAAAAAATTGTTCATCGAAACCTATGGGTGTCAGATGAATGTAGCAGACAGCGAAGTTGTAGCATCCGTTATGGAAATGGATGGCTATAAAATGACTGAAAGAATTGAAGAGGCAGATGCAATTTTTGTAAATACTTGCTCTATACGCGACAATGCTGAACAGAAAGTCATTCAACGCCTCGAACAACTGAATGCGATAAAACGTAAAAAGAATAAAAATCTAATTATCGGTGTCCTCGGTTGCATGGCTGAAAGAGCTAAAGAAGACTTACTGGATAACCATCATGCAGATATTGTAGTAGGTCCCGATGCATATTTAGATTTACCTAATTTGATAGGTGCTGCCGAAAGCGGTGAAAAAGCTATCAATGTACAGCTATCAAAAACTGAAACATATAAAGATGTAATACCTTTAAAAATAGGAGGTAACCATCTTTCGGGTTTTATCTCCATCATGCGTGGATGCGATAAAATATGCACCTACTGTATCGTACCATACACCAGAGGTCGCGAACGCAGCAGAGAACCTCAGAGCATACTAAACGAACTGAATGATCTAAAGGAAAAAGGCTTTAAAGAAGCAACTCTATTAGGTCAGAATGTAAACTCTTACAAATTCACACAAGAGGATGGAAGCATTGTAGATTTCCCTGCACTTCTCGGACTAGTTGCAGAAGCTGCTCCTAATATGAGAATACGCTTTACAACTTCTTATCCCACAGATATGACCGATGAAACATTAGAGGTTATAGCTAAACACGATAATCTGTGTAAATTTATCCATCTACCCGTACAATCGGGAAGCACCAAGATTCTGGGAGTAATGAAACGTAAGTACGACAGAGAATGGTATCTGGACAGAATAGCAGCTATCAAACGAATCATACCGGGCTGTGGGCTTTCGACCGATATTATGTGCGGATATCATTCGGAGACCGAAGAAGATCATCAAGAAACCTTATCTTTAATGCGAGAAGTAGGTTTTGATTCTGCTTTTATGTTCAAATATTCGGAACGTCCCGGTACATATGCTGCTAAAAAACTAGAGGACAATGTGCCTGAAGAAGTAAAGTCGAAACGCTTACAGGAAATAATTGATTTGCAAATCGAATTATCACGAATTAGCAACACTAAAGATATTGGTAATATATATGAAGTTTTGATCGAAGGCTTTTCTAAAAGATCAAAAGAACAGTTATTCGGACGTTCATCACAAAATAAAGTAGTGATTTTCGACAAGAATAGCCTACGTATTGGTCAACTGGTAAAAGTTAAGATTACCGGCAATACATCGGCAACTCTCTTTGGTGAAGTTGTTGAGTGATTAACAAAAGTTAATTACACATGGGGAAATTTTTTCTTTAACCAAAATACATTACTTTAGAAGTATATATCTAAACAATAACAGGCATTTCTTGTTAATTATATAATCATATAAACAAAAGGTTACTTATAAATAAAATTATTACAACAATGGGAAAATCAAATTCAAATTTATTATTTTTAGCTATTGGTGCTGCTATTGGTGCCGCAGCCGGTTATGTTGCCGCATCTGACAAAAAAGAAGAATGGATGCACGAAATCAACAAACTGGTTGACAAAGTTAAAAACAATGTGAAAGGTTCATGTTCTAAAGTTGAAGACCAATTGGAAGAGCTTATTGAGGATGAAGAGTAACAACGAAGAATATCAGAACTTTAGCGAACTAATAGATGAGTCAAAAGCAGACTTATCAAGCTATATAGAAAAGCGACTGGAACTAGCAAAACTCAAAGTATTTGAGAAAATAGCAAGTTCATCGTCATACATTATATATGGCTTGATGATGAGTGTTTTTGCACTCATCTTGTTTATTCTTATACTTGTTGGATTGGGAGTCGTTATTGGAGACTTACTTAATAACTATGCAGCAGGATTTGGAGTTCTACTACTTATTACTTTAGTCGCATTATTCGCTTTAATATTCAATGCGAAAAGAATCCGCAGGTACTTTCTGAACATAACCTTAAGTATAATCAAGAAAATAGAATCGGATGAAGACTAAATTGACGCCTTTACAAGAACTTCGATTAGAAAGAAGTCGACTAAAGAATGAATGTGCCGAATATGAAGAAAAATTACATGGTAATTGGCATTACGCAAAAGGTCATTTCGGACGATTGGCATTAGGCTCTGTTTTTTCATCTGCAAAAAGTGGTATTGCTGACCTATTTTCATTAGGTAAAAATCACGAATCAGACGAGGATTCAGAAGAAAATACCTCTTCACCATCTTTAGTTACTCAGATGTTTCTGGGTGCAGCTCCTTTTGTTTGGGAGATGGTACAACCTATGATTATGAACATGATAATGAAAAAAATAAAATCCATCTTTGGTGGTGGAGAAAACAAGACCAAGAAGAAATTAAAGAAAAAGAATAAAGCTTCGGATTTAGATTAATAACTCCGAAGCTTTATTATACATATTTATTTCAGCAAGCATATAGTTTTTATATGCTTTTGTTTTGCCATTTTCCTCGGGTAAGATATATGTAAGATAATACCATCAATGTTCCCCAATAAATATATTCTACAGTCCAACATACTGCAACTGATGATTTATTGTGAATAACAATCACATACATAGCACCTATATAAAACACAAGCGTTATCATTTCGAAGATTAGTGCCCAACGAGTATTTCCTGTTCCCGATATCGAATTAAACAATACAGTTCCTAAACTACATATCGGCAAAGCAAAAACCAGAACAATCAATGGCATTACGGTTTCCTGAACCAAAGACATATCTTTGTTAGAGGCAATAAGTCCAATCCAAAGTTCGGCTTTTACCAGTGTGAATATCCCCATAAGCACCACTATACCCAAATTCAGTAAACAAATCCGCTTAATTAAAGGCCAGACCTCTTCATATTTCCTTGCTCCTATCGTATTACTTACTAATGTATTTGCCGTGGTTGACAAGGCATTCATCGGTATGAAATACATCATATAAAAAGTTCTTATAATATTAGTTATAGCTAAATCTCTCTCTCCATGATTTTCTATTGCTAAAAAAAATATAAACCAAGTAGACATGGAAATTGCATACTGAGCCATAGTAAACACTGATATATTCAAAATACGGCGGATGACACCAAACCTAAATTTCATTTTATGGAAACCATACTTTCCTAGATCAACCGTCTTAAGGGTATATACCACAAAAAAGATAATTGAAGAAATCTCGGCAAGCACCGATGCCATACCAGCTCCCGCTATCCCTAATTGAGGAAATCCAAAATTCCCGAAAATCAGAAGATAGTCAAAAATAATATTTACAATTGTCATAACAAGAGCATTCAGAGTAAGCACAGAGGTTCTCGCTATCCCTACATAAAAAGCCCTGAACATTATATTAACCGACGCAAAAAAGAAACCAAATGTACGCCATCTTAAATACTCGGAAGCCGCCTCATATACATGCTCCGATTTTATCAACGTGGGTAACAGGGTCCTCGAAAACACATTCGAAAGCCCATATAATATAGCAGCAAAAACCAAGAGAAACATCATCCCTTGAAGAACAATCGTTCCGATCTGGTCAAAGTTCTTCTCTCCGTTTCGGCGTCCTATCATTATCTGGGCCCCGATACTAAATCCAAAGCCCAGCATAAAAAACGCTATATAGTATATACCGGCAAGACCGGCTGCACCAAACTCGACCTCTCCTACTCTACCCAGAAATATTGTATTGGTTATTTGCATGACATTCTGTGTCAGCAACCCTAACATTATGGGAAGACTTACCTTCCAAATATCTTTATATGAATACGTCATAAGTAATACAAAATATTTACAGCCATATTTTTAAACTAAGACCAACAATCGACTTTACATTTTCCTAAATTGTAAAATATTACACGACCTTAGTTTCAATTCGACTAGTCTAAAAAAAATGGGATGACTATGCAAATATATCATCCCAATTCCCATATAAATTATTATTTATCAGTCTATTAATTTATTAGTTTTCGTATCGGGAAATATAATCCAAGGTTTGAAAGTTTTCGCTTCTTCAAAATCCATACTGGCATACGAAATAATGATAATGACGTCTCCGGGTTGTACACGCCTCGCAGCAGCACCATTCAAGCAAATTGTACCTGTTCCACGCTCACCTTTTATTATATAAGTCTCGAAACGCTCACCGTTATTATTATTAACGATAGCTACCTTTTCGCCTGCTATCATATTAGCAGCATCCATTAAATCTTCATCAATAGTAATACTCCCTATATAGTTTAAACTAGCATCGGTTACTGTTACTCTATGAATCTTCGACTTTAAAACTTCTATTCTCATTTTTTTATATATCAATTAAGGTTCCAAACCTTTTTATTGTTTCAGTAAATATGAATTCAGATGTGCTTATGAATATACAATGTTGTCTATTAAGCGCACATCTCCACAAAACACTGTTATACAGCCTACAATATAATTGGAATCTTTCCAGGCTGAAATCTGCTGTAAAGTATTTCCATCTACAATTTCGAAGTACTCAACCTCCAAAGAGTCTATTTTATTAATATCTTCGATAACCTTGGCTCTAACTTCCTCCACTGTTTTCTGATTATAGAGTTTCCTACTCTCTGACAATACTCTATAAATATTGATCGCTTCAGTCTTTTGATTTTCACTCAATCGCTGATTACGGCTACTCATAGCCAAACCACTTTCTTCACGCCGTATTGGCATAGGCACAATCTCCACCGGAATATTGAATTGGCGTACCATCTGTCTTATAATTGCCAACTGTTGAAAATCTTTTTCGCCAAAGTAAGCTTTATCAGGTTTTACGATACCAAAAAGGCGGCTTACTACCTGAGCCACACCGTTGAAATGACCAGGACGAAACTTACCTTCCATCACCTTATCCAGCTGTCCGAAGTCAAACTGTCGATTATCCGGCTCCGGATAGATCTCTTCAACAGAAGGTACAAAAACAATGCCAGCACCTGCAGCTTCGAGAATGTTCGTATCTTGCTTTATTGTTCTCGGATACTTTTCTAAATCTGCCTGATTATTGAATTGAGTCGGATTAACAAAAATACTAACCACACAGACATTATTCTGTTCACAGCATTTTTTGACTAAAGAAATATGTCCTTCGTGGAGGGCACCCATTGTTGGAACAAAACCTATTGTTCCCCCTTCATTCTTACTTATAGATACTGCTTTTTGCAGATCTTCGATAGTATATACAGTTGTCATAAACCTTTGCCTAAACTAGCCTTTAAAAGATTGTGCAAAGCAACTAAATTTTTATGAGAAATAAAATTTTAGAAAGACTTCATTTCACTAAAAATCATGTTTAACTAAACCACCCTAAATTTTCATTATCAGAAAATTGCTCAAAACCAATTTTTTTTTTATTATCTTTGTACTTTCATATAATTGAAGATAGCATACAATGAGCATAAAAAGAGTTTTATTTATTACACAAGAAATTACCCCTTATCTTCCTGAATCTTTACTAGCAAATACTTGCAGATATCTACCTCAAGCAATACAAGAAAAAGGCAAAGAAATCAGGACTTTCATGCCTAAATTCGGAAACATAAACGAACGTCGTAATCAGTTGCATGAAGTGATACGCCTATCGGGTATGAATCTTATTATTGATGATACAGATCACCCACTTATTATAAAGGTGGCTTCCATACAGGCGGCACGTATGCAGGTATACTTTATCGACAATGATGATTTTTTCAGCAGAAAAAATACAATCATGGATGATAATGGCAACGAGTTTCTTGATAATGATGAACGTAGTATCTTCTATGTAAGAGGTGTATTAGAAACCATAAAAAAACTCCGTTGGATACCGGATGTGATACATTGTCACGGATGGATGACAGCTTTGACTCCATTATATATCAAAACTGCATTTGCAGACGATCCTTGTTTTAAGGATGCTAAGGTTGTATATTCGCTATACAACGATGACTTTAAGCAACCCTTCTCTGATAAATTCGGATCAAAACTAAAATTGGCTGGAATTACAGATAAATATACCAAAGACCTAACTACAGGAGAAGAAATTAACTATGTTAAGCTTACTAATTTCGCGATGAAATATGCTGACGGCGTTATTCAAACAGCAGAGACAGTGAACCCTGCATTATTAGAATACATAAATAACAATAAAGTTAAATTTCTTCCATATCAGGGGAATGTAGATGAATCAGCAGAAGCAATAAATAATTTTTACGACACTTTGTAATTTTACAAATTCATAAAAATATTGAAAATTGATCTTTTGTTTTTGCAACTAGGTATTTTTTCTGATCTTTGGGCAACTAAAATGTAATTTAAAAGCAGAATGAAAGTAAAGTCCATATTCGCGACAATTTCTTGTTTTATAGCTTTGGCTTTGGCATCTTGTGATGATGATCTAAACGCAGTTGGAGGATCAATACAGCCACCCGCAGACACTATCTCTGTCACGACTGACACAGTGGGGGTAAAAGCAAGAACCGTATCCATGAAAGACTCGGTATATGCCCGAACCATCAATGGCGTATTAGGTAAATATGAAGACGATTTGTTCGGTACAATTAAGTCCGACTATTTATGCCAATACTTCTTTCCCGAAGGTGATAAATTCTTGGGTACTAAACAGGCAATCGATTCTGTACAGTTTGTAATTGATTTCAATACTTTTACCGGAGATACACTTGCTCCTATGGGATTATCTGTATATAAAGTTGTAAATGATTTACCCCGAAACTTTTATACAAATACAGACCCGACAAAATATATTGGCAGCAGCCCGAAACTTTTAGCCAGTGAAGCATATACAATCAGTGGAGCCCAAAAAACTGCGAATGATGCAAATACGGCAATAATTGGAAGATCAATCACTGCGGATTTAGGTATTCCTTTCGGACAAGAAATATTTGATGCTTGGAAAAATAAAACATTTACAGATAATGCTTCTTTCAATAAGTTCTTCAAAGGAACATATGTAACTACCAACTTTGGTTCCGGAAGTTTGATCCGAGTGTTATATACTAACATCCATATATACTACAAATATACCGATGTTTTAGGTAATTATGACAATACCAAAGACACTATTAGGGTCTCTCGATTCACATTGACCGTTACTCCGGAAGTAATGCAATTAAATAGCATCAAAAATAAAAATCCGGAAGAATTATTTACTGAAGGAACAGATGCTACATATTTGAAAACGCCTGCAGGTGTATATACAGAAGTAGTATTTCCTATTAAACAAATTAAAGCAAACATTGCCAGTAAGCATTCCAAGACCATCAATACTGCATTATTTACAATAAAAGGATTTACAGAGAGAGAATCAACAGCAAAATATGAATTGGGAAGACCAACCAAATTATTGCTTATAAATAAAGATTCAGTAGATATATTTTTCAGCGGCAGACAATTGACTACTAACAATAAAACGGCAATACTAGGTAGCAGGGATGCGAACAATATTTATACATTTTCGAATATTGCAAGCTTAATCAATATTTATAAAGACATGGATTTAGCTGAAGATCCCACATTTGCTATTATCCCTGTTGAAATAGGTATGGCCGCTCAAATCGATCCAAGTACGGGTTCGACTGTATATGTTCAAACAGGTGTATTTAATTATCTGCAACCTTCGACAAGTATAATTCGAAACGATGAGAAGAATATGAGGCTAGAACTTATATATACGAAGTTCTAGATCCCGATATAGTCGCATTAAACAGCTACCTTCCGTGGCAAGGATAGCATAACGAAAGTTAGCAAATGCTGCTACAAAGAAATAAGAGAAAACATGCAACGTACCTATTATTCCTAATATATTTAGGGTACTTTGCTGTTGTCTCTTTGTTTGTTCATATGCACGTATATGAAGGAGTTATATACGTACATTCGCATCCATATCGAAAATCACAAGACATACCATACAACTCTAATAAACTACCATTAGAGACTCACCAGCACACAGCAGCCTCATTCTTTACCCTTAATCAGGTATCTAATATTACTTCAGGTGAAGCTCAATCTTTTAATTTCACTGACCTTATATTAAGCTCTAACGATATATTCTACAAAGAATATAAAGTTAGTCCGGCATTAACTACTCCAGTAAGAAGATACAGACTTCGCGCTCCTCCGTTAGCTTAACATCATCATCTTAAACTTCATTTTTTATAGACTAACCTCGTTTAGACTATAAAACGTTTGTGTTATTATTCAAAATAACACCTTAAAAAACATCCTAAATATCTTTTTTCAGAATTACATCTAGCTGATTCTGAAAGTCATTCATCATTATATAGGGTCATATAAAGATACTTATTACTTATTGGTATGAGTAAATATATAGATCTGATGATTGTGTAATGCTATTACTATCGTATTCTTTAAAATGGACAATTATGAAATCAAAATATATACTCACAATACTACTTATTTTTATATGTGCACTGCCTTTACTTGCCGGCCCAGAACATATTACAAATATTTCGGGACAAGTTATTAATTCACAAACCAAAGAGCCAATTGCTGATGCAACCCTATCTATTGAAGGAACTCAGACTCAAACTCTATCTGATGACAATGGATATTTCTTAATCAAGAATATACATTCAGGAAAATACATATTACAAATACAGGCATTAGGATACAGTATTGACAGACAGGAAATAAATCTAGCACCTTATTTAACAAAGATGTTAGTTATTGAACTTAATCCCGAAAGCTACGAACTTGGAGAGGTGGCAGTAACAGGCTATGCTTCGAGATTAAAAAGAGATGTTTCTCCGATTATTGTTTCTCAACTTACACCCAAAACATTTGAAGCAACTCAGTCACTAACACTTGGGCAGGGATTAAATTTCAGTCCAGGGGTACGTGTAGAGACAACCTGTCAGAATTGCGGATCTCAGGAAGTAAGGATCAATGGCCTGGAAGGGCATTATTCCGAAATTCTTATAAATAGTCAGCCTGTTGTTGGCGCATTAACAAAAACATATGGACTAGATCAAATACCCCTTAACATGGTAGACGAAATAAATATCATACGGGGGGGAAACTCTGCATTATATGGATCACATGCTATTGGTGGCGTTATTGACATCATAACTAAGGAGCCAGCAGATAACTATTATGAAATAAAGTACAACCTATCTTTAATTGATGGGAAATCTGCTGATAATATGTTATTATTCAATACTTCACTTGTTGATAAAAATAAAACATCAGGGATTAGCGTATTTGGTAATATGAGAAGCAGAAACCCTTGGGATGCTAATGACGACGGTTTTTCTGAAATCGGCAAGAACAGAGCATCCTCTTTAGGATTTAACTCATTTATAAAGCCTACCAATAAAAGCAAGATTTTAGCAGAATATCGTTATACATCAGAAGAACGCCGAGGTGGTGATAGCTTCAACAAACCTCCTCACGAAGCCAATATAGCGGAATATAGTGATTTTAAAATACATTCGGGTTCCGTAGACTACTCCCAGTTCTTTTATAATAATAAGCATCGCCTAAATGTACACATTGCGCTACAAGATGCTAATCGGGATAGCTATTTTGGCGCAGGTCAAGAACCGAACGGATATGGCAAAACAACAGAATTTACTTTTATAGGGAATGCTAAATATGATATGAATATAGATAATCTTCTTTTTATGCCTGCCAAGTTAACAACCGGATATACTCAAAGCCACGACCTACTACGTAATGAGCTTGCAGGATATAATTACAAACAAAATCAGAATATAAACATCGGGACTTTGTATTTTCAGAATGAATGGCAAAACGAAAAACTATCCATAGCTCTTGGAGCCAGGCTCGAGAAGCATTCACTTATAGATAATTTGAACCTAATGCCGCGAGCTAATATACGCTACAAAGTATTTGGTGACGTAAACTTACGTGGAGGATATACAGTAGGATACCGAGCTCCTGAAATAACCGGAGCGGATCTAGATATAGCAATACAAGGAGGGAAGGCAACACTTCTCAATTTTGCTGAAGATATAAAACCTGAACGTTCACGTAGTTTTTCGGGAGGATTTGACACTAAATTCTACAATGAGAGCTTCTACTCTTATTTCTTAGTCGAAGGATTCTTTACACGTATTGATAATGCATTTATTGATAGAATTGTTGGCGAAAACGAAACAGGTAATACAATGGTACAACGCGAAAATGTAAATAGAGCAACCATATCGGGTATAAACTTCGAAACTTCTATACAACCTACTGAATGGATACAAATAGATGGAGGGTATACTATCCAACGAGGGAGATACAAATCACCCGAAGCATGGTCGGATGATGAAACTGTAGAAGCTACTAAAGAAATGCTAAGATCTCCCCGACAATATGGTTTTATATCGGTAACAGCCAAGCCTAGATCTCCTTTTACGGCTTCGGTATCGGGAACATACACAGGATCAATGTATGTACCACACCTTGCAGGATACATAGAGAACGATGTTTTGAAGAAAACTCCACGCTTCTTTGATATGACAGTTAAACTTGCCTATTCTTTTAAACTGAATGCATACAACAAGGCTGAAATAAGCGGAGGTGTGCAAAATATTTTTAACAGAATGCAACAAGATTTTGACAAAGGAATAAATAGAGATGCAGACTATATATACGGTCCCTCACTTCCAAGAACATACTTTATTGGTCTGAAATTAAGCTCTTTCTAAAACCAAATGAATTTACACCTCATTTATAATAGCTATATTATTAACAAAATGATATAAATCGCCCGCTGTTAATATAGAATAATGAGGTGTGATTTTTCTTGGGTTCTATAAATTTGATGTTATCTTTGTTCTACAGAATAATACTTTATTCTGCTAATTAAGATGCTCGATACTATACTTAAAGGAATATTCATAGGACTATTAGTCTCCGCTCCCATGGGTCCCATAGGAGTCCTGTGCATACAGCGAACCCTAAATGAGGGTCGGTTGCATGGATTCATATCTGGATTAGGAGCATCCTTATCTGATATAGTATATGCCATAATATCGGGACTAGGCATTAGTTTTGTCATGGATTTTGTTGAACAGAATCATTATCCTTTACAAATTGCAGGTAGTTTTCTTCTTCTCATAGCAGGCTATTATATCTATCAATCCAATCCGGCAAAAAAACTATTCAGGCAAGATGAAAAAAAATCTCCCTATTGGAAAAACCTTGTTTCATCATTCTTTATAAACCTCTCTAACATTGGCATCCTGTTTTTCTTTATAGCCATGTTTGCACGCTTCAACTTCATAGACCCCAACGAATCATCAAAGAACATAGTAGGCATCCTCTCTATCGGATTAGGAACTGTTATTTGGTGGCTTTTGATTTCTACGGTAGTAGACAAGGTTCGTTCAAAATTTAATCCCAGAGGACTTAAGCTATTCAATAATGTGCTAGGAATAATACTTGCAACCATAGGTGTTGTCGGACTCATTACAAGTGCTTATGCCTACCTAGCATAATTATCTATTAGACATCTAACAAAAACTTCATAAAAAAAGGAGAGGGAATACTAATTGTATTCCCTCTCCTTTTTTTATATCTTTTCTTCTTACAATTATAGAGATAATCCCATTATTAAAGATGGATAAATACCTAATATAATATTAAGAATTATTGCAATAGAAGCTACTAAAACATATCTAACAGGAACTTTAAGTGTAGATTCACTTACTGATTCTTTTGTAAACATCACATTGGCTGTTCCGAAGTAATAGAAGATTGCTATAATAGAATTGATAATACCGAATACCACTAGAATCAGATAGCCGGCATCCACCATTTGCGTAAACATAAATAATTTGGCAAAAAATCCTGCAAATATAGGTATACCTCCTAAAGAAACTAAAGCACAAGTTAATATTCCTGCTAATAATGGATTTCGTCTGGCCAATCCATATAGATTCTCTACGTTTTCATGCCCTTTTCCTTCACTTACAGCCATTATGACTGCAAAACCTGCAATACCCGCCAAAGAATATGCCGCAGCATAATATAGAAGGCTATTTGCTGCATCACTACTAGTCGAAAGTAAGTCCATCATCATAAATCCTGCATGAGAAATACCCGAATAAGCCATCATACGCTTCAGACTCTTTTGATTAAGAGCTGTAATATTTCCGACTGTAAGCGATAATATAGAGAATACCACAATTGATATCTGAACTGCAGGCGTCATAGCCGCACCCATTATCACGACCACTTTATAAAGAGTTGCAATTGCAGCCACCTTTACTAAAGTACTCATCAGAGTAGTTACAAGTGTAGGAGAACCCTCATATACATCGGGGGCCCAAAAGTGAAAAGGAACTACCGAAGCCTTAAATAAAAGCCCAACGAGAATCATTATAAATCCCATGTTAAACCATATAGGCAGATTAGCTCCTTCAGCCTTAGATACTTCTGCAATGATTGCTATATCAAATGATCCGATTGCTCCATAAACAAGGGCTATACCAAACAATATAAAACTCGAAGCAAAAGCACCCATAATGAAGTACTTCATTCCTGCCTCATTACTGCTTATTCTGCCCGGATTACTTGCAGCTAAAACGTAAGCGCCTATCGATAACACCTCGATTCCGATAAAGAACATCGAAAGGTTACCAAACGAAACCATCGCAATGGCTCCGGATAAAAGAAAAACCTTGAGAGATACATAATCAGCAATCCTCTCTATTTTATCTTTATAAAACTCTGGACTCATTGCAATTACAAAAGTTGCAAGGATAATAAACAGGATAGAAAAACCTCGCGAATAACTGGTACTTACGATCATATTGTAATCGTCACGATAGAAGAAAGACTCTCCTAAATAGAACTCGGCAATAGTCATTCCCAATATACCAGCCAACAACAGTAATGTTACAGGTACAAGTATTTTTCTCAAATTTAAAATCTCTAATAAAAGACAAACAATGCCCAGTCCAGAGACAGCTATCAATGTACTCATTATATATTTTAGCTAAACAGTTATCTATTCACATACATTAAAATTTCTTGAAGACTCGGTGAAGCCAAATCGACAATAGGTTTGGAATACAAACCAAAAAACAGTAAAACAGCAGTTAGCAAAATGAAGACAATTCCTTCATTCACCGTTAAGTCTGCAAATGGTTTCTTACGCACTTCGCCCAACATTACAAGCTGATACATGTGCAACATGAAGAAAGCACCCAAAAACATAGATGTACCAATAAGAATTGTGTACCATATACTAACCTGATATAGTCCATACATAATTGTCAACTCTCCTACAAAGTTAAAAGACAATGGTATAGTTATAGAAGCCATTATCATTAAAAAGAAGGCTATTGTAAACTTAGGAGCCTGTCCTTTAATACCTCCCATTTGACTGATCAAAGGAGTATTAAATCGCCTGTATATAACTTCCGAACCAAAAAATAAGCCAACGATACCAAAACCATGCGCAACCATTAATAATACCGCTCCTTGAAGACCATCTAAAGTCAATGCATATATTCCGGCAGCAATAAAGCCTACGTGGGCCAATGAAGCATAAGCAAAGAAGCGTTTCAGGTTATCCTGCTTTAAGGCTACAATAGAACCATAGATCACACCGATTATCGACAAAGTCAAAACCACAGTCTGCATACTATGAGCGGCATGAGGTGCAATTGGCAACTGCCAACGTAAAGCACTATATAGAGCCATTTTCGACATTAATGCACCCAAAAGTAATGTACCCACTAAAGGAGCCTTTTGATATACATTTGCTTGCCATGTGTGAAAAGGAAAAATAGGAATCTTAATAGCATATGCAAAAAAGAATGCTAGAAAAATCCATAATTGCTCAGTATCACTCAAGTTAGCGTTATATAAATCATATAATTGGAAACTTCCTGTTTTCGTATATAAGTAAATAATAGCTCCCAGCATAAACAACGAACCGGCAAATGTATATATAAAGAACGTCAACGCCGATCGTCTTCTTTTCGACATCGAACCATTCCCCCATAATACAACAATGAAGTATATAGGTATAAGAGATAATTCCCAGAAAACATAATATAATAAAGCATCGCTACTTAAGAATACTCCGGTCATGGCAAATGCCATAAACAAGATCAAACTATAAAGCAACTTTTCGTACGGAACTGTATGAGATACAGCCGTCAATAATATAATAGGTAATAAGACCGAAGTCAACAATACCATAATCAGCGACAAACCATCTGCCTTGAGCGAAAACATCACCGAAGGATTATTAATCCACTGTACACTAAAGCTAGTTCCCGTATTGTGATACTCTAATAATAATGCTATTGAAAAGATTGCTGTAATAATAGCAAACAACATAGCAACTTTAGGAGCCCATCTGTTTCCTGAAAGATAAGTAAGAATTGCACCTACTAGTAAAATGATTAATATAATAGCGATATTCATGTCTCTTTTTTAATTTTTAAGGTCTCATACCTTTTTATTGCTTTGAAAACCACAGCAGCTATAGCCTGTTATAATTTTAAAATATATCATTAAATACTTTCATTACTTAAACCAGAAATAAACAAATGATTAACAAGCAGAATGCTACAACAAAGAATGAAAGATAAAATCCAACACTTCCGTTTTGTAAGGCTTTTGCCGGAGCGGATAGTCCTTTAGCAATTAAAGCAAACCCGAATACCACTCCTGTTATTATACTTTCTACAATACTATTGAAGAAGTTAGACATTGCATAGATTGGCTTTATAAATATTGTATTATATATCTCATCAATATAATATTTATTGTAAAGAACTTTTGCAAAACCGGTAATCTTTTCATCTTCTTCGGGTACTGTAGACTTAGTCATATATTTATAATATGCTAAACTCATACCAATAAGAGCAATAAGGGTTGAAACTCCCATAAATACCATTTGTTCTGTTGAGAAACCATGTGCTTCGACAACATCCGAACCCGAAAATATAGGAGATAAATAATTATTCAACCAACTATATCCAAAAGGTAAGCTAATCAAACCTCCCACAGTAGCCAACACTCCTAATACGATAAGAGGCATAGTCATAGAAGAAGGTGATTCATGTAAATGTTTCTTTTGTTCCGAAGTACCTCTGAATTCTTTGAAGAATGTAAGATACAATACTCTGAACATATAGAAAGCTGTTAGTAAAGACGCCAACATAGCAACTACCCAAAGAATAGGGCTATTTTGGAATGCAACTAACATTATTTCGTCTTTCGAGAAGAACCCTGCAAATGGAGGTATCCCCGAGATAGATAATGTCGAAACCAAGAATGTAATATAAGTGATAGACATCACGCCTTTCAAGCCACCCATTTTTCGCATATCCTGTTCGCCACCCATTGCATGGATAACCGAACCTGACCCTAAGAATAAACAAGCCTTGAAAAAAGCATGTGTTATTACGTGGAACACAGCAATCTGATAAGCTCCAAGTCCCAAAGCTAAGAACATAAGTCCGAGTTGAGAGACAGTAGAATATGCTAGTACCTTCTTAATGTCCGTTTGAACAATTCCTATCGAAGCAGCAAACAAAGCTGTTACAGCACCAATGATAGCAATGAAGTATTGAATATCAGGGGTAAGGTCGAATAAGAAGTTCAATCGGGTAATCATGAATATACCCGCTGTTACCATCGTTGCAGCGTGTATCAATGCCGATACAGGTGTTGGACCTGCCATCGCATCGGGTAACCATGTATATAATGGTATCTGAGCACTTTTACCCATTGCTCCAATAAATAAGCAGAAGGCTGCTACACCTAATAATGCCGAAGTTTCGGGAGTAGTAGTTGTAGAAAGTGCTAATTTTAAAGTTGCAAAATCGACTGTTTTAAACAGATATGCTAAAGTGAAAACTCCGGTTAAAAAACCTAAGTCCCCTATCCTATTCATTATAAATGCCTTTTTAGCGGCATCATTAAATTGTTGATTTTTATACCAGAAGCCAATCAATAGGTATGAACATAATCCTACTCCTTCCCATCCGATAAACATTACCAGTAGGTTGTTTGCTGTTACAAGCACAATCATAAAGAAGATAAACAGATTGAGATAGGAGAAAAAACGATCTACGTTTTCATCATCATGCATGTACCCTATCGAATAAATATGTATCAATGTTCCGATACCCGTTACAACCAGTAACCAAAGTAACGAAAGCTGATCGAGAACAAAAGCAAGGTTTACTGAGAATTCGCCGAAAGCTACCCATTGAAAAAGATGAACTTCGATTGCCTGTCCGGTCGAAAGTATCTGTATAAAATAAAAGAGGGAGATTGCAAAACTACCCGTTACTGCTGCTGTAGCAATAATTCCGGGTAACGATCGCCCAATCTTTTTACCTACACTCAGATTGATTAAGAAACCAACCAGAGGAAAAATTAAAAGTAATAATACTAACCCTGTTTCCATTCAAAATTACCCTTTCAAGTTTTTTAATTTATCGATATCTATTGAACCGATATTTCTATAGATTGAGACTAATATAGCCAATCCTACCGCGACTTCTGCCGCTGCGACTGCCATTGCGAAGATGACAAATACCTGTCCGCTGACATCTTGATGATAAACCGAAAATACGGCTAACAACAAATTTGCAGCTGCAAGCATCAATTCAACCGACATCAGCATAACTATTGTACTGCGTCGATACAAAATACCAAGTACACCTACACAAAATAATAATGTAGAAAGATAGATGTAATTGTTAATACCAACTTGTTCTAATATATCCAGCATATCTTAAGCTTTTTTCTCTCTTTTTGAAATCAATACAGCTCCAATCATTGCAGTAATAAGCAAAATGGAAGCAAACTCAAATGGCACCATGTATTCGTCGAGCAATACTTGTCCTATAACCTGTACCGACTGAAAATCGATATTTTCGGCCTTATAAGATTCTATTACAACATTAGCTTTAAGGAATACTGCAAGTATAACTATTGCTGTTAAACATACCGATACGGCAGCAGCTATACGACTTGCCACTTTTTTCTTTGGCTCATGCTGATCACTCAAATTCATAAGCATCAATGTAAACAGCAATAATATCATAATAGCACCTGTGTATACTATGATATGCACCACTGACAAGAATTGTGCATTAAGCATCAAAAAATGACCTGCAATAGAGAAAAAGCAGACAACCATATAAACAGCACTATGTATAGGATTTTTTGCCAAAACGGTCAAAATACCTGTACCCAGAGTAATTGTTGCCAGAATATAAAAAATTATCGTTATCATTTTATATATGTTAAGGTCACTGACCTAATTTAACTCTTTATTTTGTATCGGTTTAAGTCCCGCATATTTTCCTGATTTTCCATCTTCGACAGAAATAACAAGTTTGTCTTTTCCGTAAATAAAACTTTGTCTTGTAACATCGGGTTTCACGTGCTTTTGAGACTTAGTCAAATAGATAGCATCTTTCGGACAAGCTTCTTCACACAATCCACAGAAAATACAGCGCAACATATTGATTTCGTAGATGGCTGCATATTTTTCTTCACGATACAAATTCATTTCTTCTTTTGTACGTTCGGCAGCCTTCATTGTGATAGCTTCTGCCGGACATGCAAGGGCACATAATCCACAGGCAGTACAACGCTCACGACCTTCTTCGTCTCGCATCAATACATGCTGTCCTCTGTAAACCGGACTGTATTCTCGTTTTTGTTCGGGATACTGAACAGTCACTTTTCTTGAAAAGAAGTGCTTTATAGTAATCATCATCCCTTTAATTATCGCTATAAAATATAGACGCTCCCAGAAGGTCATCTCCTTATTAGAGACAGCCGTCTTTCTTCCCGATAATGATATATTTTCTATTGCCATAGCAAATAATTGTTTTTAGTAAGCTCGTAGAGCTTTTTATTACTTTGGTAAATATTTTTGTCTACCTGATTCTGATCAATAGCTTTATTTAAAAATCAGAATTAAAACTCCAACCAATAATATATTGAATAATGCCAAAGGGAACAACATTTTCCATCCCAGACGCATCAATTGGTCATATCTGAAACGAGGAATAGTCCATCGTACCCACATATAAAAGAATATGAAGAATGATATTTTACCCAATAGTGTAAGAACCGCTAGAGTATTTGCAATATTTCCACCCCAATTATCGGCAACCCATTCCATTCCTGGATAATTATATCCACCAAAGAATAGTATTGAGATCAATGCTGAAGAGAAGAACATACTCACATATTCAGAGAACATATAAAATCCCATCTTCATAGAAGAGAACTCGGTATGGTGTCCGTTAACCAACTCCGATTCACATTCTGCTAAATCGAAAGGTGTACGGTTACACTCTGCAAATGAACATATCAGAAATATAAATAGGGTTAGCGGTTGATAAAAAGCATTCCAACCAAAACCGGCTTGTTGTTCAGTTATTTCACGTAGGCTGAATGTTCCCGTCATCATTACAAGAGCTATCAGTGATAATCCCATTGCAACTTCGTATGAAACCATTTGAGCTCCTGCACGAATACCTCCCATTAAAGAATATTTGTTATTAGATGCCCAAGCACCAATTACTATTCCATAAATAGCAGTAGACATAACAGCAACCACATATAGTAAAGCTATATTAATATCTGCCACCTGAGGAATGTACTCTACTCCTGCAATTACAAATTTGTTAGCCCAAGGAATAACCGCACTCCCAAGTAGAGAGACAATCATTGCCATAGCCGGTCCTATCGTAAATAATACTTTATTAGGAGTATCGGGCATAAACTCTTCTTTCGAAAACAGTTTAGCTCCATCAGCTAATGGTTGTAAAATTCCGAATATACCTGCACGGTTAGGTCCGTAACGGTCTTGTATAAATCCGGCAACTTTACGTTCAGCCAAAGTCGAATACAACGCAAAAAACATTGTTACGGCAAAGACTATGATAATAAGAATAAGCTTCTCTAATATAAATGAAATTTCCATATACGGTAATACTTTCAACTATTTAATAGGTCGGTGACCTTTACTCTTCTTTTACTTCTTTAATTGCTTCCAACTCAACTGCATCATAAGGAATTGCAGGCATACTGATTTTCTTCTCATCCTGCTCTCTTCCTTCAAGAATCAGCTCATCAGCATCTATATGCACCTTTTTCAAAGGGCGAATATAGTTGTTGATATTAAGCACTGATGGTTTCTCAAACTTACGAGGTCCTTCAATTACCCAATCTTCTGCATTTTTATGATGAAAACGACAATCGTTACAGATAAACTCATCAACTTCATGATAAACATCTTTACGACCTGTTACACGTTGCACCTTATCTCCAAACATCCAAAGGGTTACTTTACCCGAACATGTCGGACAATCACGATGCGCATTGTAAGGTTTATTAAACCACACACGAGATTCGAAACGGAATGTTTTATCGGTTAATGCTCCTACAGGACAAACATCAATCATGTTTCCTGAGAAATCGTTATCGATAGCCTTAGATATATAAGTTGATATCTGAGCATGGTCGCCACGTCCAATAACACCATGTACACGTTCGGGTGTAAGCTGATCCGCCAATTTTACACAGCGGTAGCACAATACACAACGATTCATATGCAATTGAATATATGGACCAATGTCTTCGGGCTCAAACGTTCTTCTTTCTTCTTTATAGCGAGTCTTGAAATTCTTATTTCCATAAGCAAGGTTTTGTAAATCACATTCACCTGCCTGATCGCACACAGGACAATCTAATGGGTGATTGATCAACAAAAATTCGGATACAGCTCTACGAGCATCCAAAGCTTTGGGTGATGTAGCACTTTTCACCTCCATTCCATCCTGAACCGCTGTAACACACGACGGTTGTAGTTTTGGCATAGGGCGAGGGTCTCTTTCGCTCCCCTTACTTATCTCTACCAAACAACAACGACATTTGCCACCACAATCTTTCAGTTTAGAATAGTAACACATGGTAGGAGGCACACTAGGTCCACCAATAGCACGTGCTGCTTCCAACACAGTAGTACCGGCTTCTACATCTATTGTATGTCCATCTATTGTAACTTTCATAGGTACTTATAATGAGAGTAAATGTCTAACCTTTTCCATAGGTTCATTTACAAAGTGATTTCTATTTTTTATTTTTTCAGGGAAACGTACGTGATATTCAAATTCTTCACGGAAATGACGAATTGCAGCAGCCACAGGCCATGCAGCAGCGTCACCTAGTGGGCAAATAGTATTTCCTTCTATTTTACTTTGAATATCCCAAAGAAGGTCGATGTCTTCTTGACGTCCATGACCGTTTTCGATACGTTCAAGAATTTTTTCCATCCATCCTGTACCTTCACGGCAAGGTGAACATTGTCCACAACTTTCGTGATGATAGAATCGTGAAAAATTCCACGTATTACGCACTACACATGCCGAATCATTATATACGATAAAACCTCCTGATCCCATAGATGATCCGGTTGTGAAACCACCATCAGCAAGAGATTCGTAAGTCATCAGACGATCTTCACCGTTCGCAGTCTTAAAGATATAATTTGCAGGAAGGATTGGCACAGATGAGCCTCCGGGAATAAACGCCTTTAAAGGACGGTCATCAATCATACCACCAAGATATTGATCGGAGTTCATAAATTCATCTACAGTCATACCCATTTCAATTTCATACACTCCCGGATTTTTGATATGTCCCGAAGCCGAAATCAATTTAGTTCCTGTCGATTTACCTAAACCTATTTTAGCATACTCCTCACCACTGTTATTTACGATCCACGATACAGCCGAAATCGACTCTACGTTGTTCACAACAGTTGGTTCAGCCCATAATCCGCTTACAGCAGGAAATGGTGGTTTGATACGAGGATTACCTCTTTTGCCTTCTAATGATTCTATAAGAGCAGTTTCTTCTCCACAAATATATGCTCCTGCTCCACAGTGTACATATAAATCGAGATTATAACCCGTTCCCAATATATTTTTACCTAACCATCCATTGGCATAGGCTTCTTTTATAGCTTTTTCAAGGATTTTGAATACCCACATATATTCACCACGAATGTAAATATACGATAGGTTTGCTTCTAAAGCGAAACTCGATATAATAGCTCCCTCGATCAATAAGTGAGGAATGTACTCCATTAGGAAACGATCTTTAAAAGTTCCGGGTTCCGACTCATCGGCATTTACAACCAAGTGACGAGGTTTCCCTGATTTCTTATCGATAAAGCTCCATTTTAGTCCCATGGGGAATCCTGCTCCACCACGACCTCTTAAGCCCGAAGTTTTAACTTGTTCTACGATTTCATCGGGAGTCATTGTTTTAATAGCCTTTTCTACAGCTCTATAACCTCCGTTCTTGCGATAAACTTCGTAATCCTTTATTCCGGGAATATCTATGTTCTCAAATAATATCTTTCTAGCCATCGCAAATCAATCTAGTTTTATTTTACCTTGTTTACAGTCTTCAACTAACGCATCAAACTTTTCTTCGGTCAAATGCTCGTGATAAAAATCACCTAATTGAAGCATTGGTCCATAGCCACAAGCTCCTAAACACTCAGTCCCTACTACACTAAACATGCCATCTTCGGTAGTTTCACCTTCTTTTATACCCAACTTGTTACAAGCATAATCGAGCATATCCTCACCGCCACGAATACTGCAACATGAGGTACGGCAAAATTCGAATGTATATTTACCTCTAGGGTGTTGATTGAACATGGTATAAAATGTAACCACCTCATACACCTCAATAGGATGAACTTCCAGAATTTCGGCAACCTTATTCATTAAAGGAACACTCAACCAATTGTCATGAGCATCTTGCACTGCGTGAAGCACGGGCAACATCGCCGATTTTTTCTTTCCTTCCGGATAGTGGCTGATAAACTCATTGATACGAGCCATCAAATCTTCCGTTATATTTATTTCTTGATTGTATTCTCTTTTTTCCATTCTATCTATAAGTACATCTAATTATCTATTGTACATTATTTAGATTAAGCGTCTATTATTATCTTACCAAAGCAATAAAAAGGTCTGCGACCTATGCGTCTAATTCTCCTGCGATTACATTTAGACTTGA
Source organism: Indolivaga alginatilytica (assembly GCF_003201355.1). Taxonomy (GTDB): domain Bacteria; phylum Bacteroidota; class Bacteroidia; order Bacteroidales; family Dysgonomonadaceae; genus Dysgonomonas_A; species Dysgonomonas_A alginatilytica. The sequence continues at coordinate 21,192 of NZ_QICL01000029.1, read as the reverse complement.
CAATGTAGCTACAGCATCCGAAAACATTCCACCTTTAATCATTTCAGGGAAAGCCTGATAATATATAAAACAGGGTCTACGGAAATGCAAGCGGTATGGAGTACGCGAACCGTCAGTAATCAAATACATACCTAATTCACCATTAGCTCCTTCTACTGCATGATATACTTCTGCTACAGGAACAGGAATTTCTCCCATCACTATTTTAAAGTGATTAATAAGAGCTTCCATGCTTGTATATACTTCGTCTTTAGGAGGAAGATAATAATCGGGCACATCTGCGTGATAATCACCTTCAGGAAGATTATCTTTAGCCTGACGAATTATTTTCAAGCTTTCTTTCACTTCGCCACAACGTACACAGAAACGATCGTATGTATCTCCCGATTGACCAACTGGTACTATAAAGTCGAAATCTTCATACGAACTATATGGTTTTGCTACACGCACATCATAATCAATACCGGTTGCTCTCAAGTTAGGGCCTGTAAAGCCATAATTCATTGCTTTTTCAGCAGAGATAGATCCTACATTCACTGTACGATCCATAAATATACGGTTTCGTAGGTAAGCTCTTTCAAGTTCGTCCCAAGCTTTTGGAAATCCTTCAAGGAATTCGTCCAGTTTTCGCCATGCAGCCTCACTCCAGTCTCTCTCGAAACCTCCGATACGTCCCATGTTGGTAGTTAAACGACCTCCACAAATTTCTTCATAGATTTCGTAAACCAATTCACGGTACTTCATTACATATAGGAAAGGCGAATATGCACCCAAATCGACTCCTAAAATACCATTGCATATAAGGTGATCGGTGATACGTGCCAATTCCATGACGATAACACGCATATATTGTGCACGTTTAGGAACTTCTACACCCAAAGCTTTTTCTATGGTCATCCACCAACACATATTATTGATTGGTGCAGAACAATAGTTCATACGGTCAGTTAACGGAGTAATCTGGTAGAATGCTCTGTTTTCCGCTATTTTTTCAAAAGCTCTGTGTATATAACCTACAGTAGTATCGGCATCTAAAATTCGCTCACCATCCAAAAGTAGTATATTCTGAAATACACCATGCGTAGAAGGATGTGTAGGGCCAAAATTTAGAACCGACAACTCACGACCATCTTCGGGAGTATGATCTCTTAAGATTTTCGCAAAGCGATGTTCGGGGTGTAATAATAGGTCTGACATTTCAGTCTTTCTCTCTTTAACTTAGATAATTTCTATTGCCATATCATTTAACTATAACGCTCTTTAGCTATGGCACTAACCAAAGAAACAGGAAGGTCGCTAGACCTTATTTAGGTTGATAGTTATTCGGTGTTCGACCAAAGAAACGGTCGTCTTTGTCACTACGTCCTGAATCTTCTAATGGATATTCTTTGCGCATAGGGAAGGATGTCATTCCATCATCATTCAAAATACGTTTCAAGTTTGGATGCCCGATAAACTTAACTCCATAAAAATCGTAAGTTTCTCTTTCCATCCAATTGGCTGCGGCAAAGATATCGGTCATTGTATCGACTTCTACTTTATTACCATTCAGAAAAGTTTTTACCCTCACTCTTACATTATCAACCCAGTTATGCATCAAATATACAATAGCAAACTGAGCATCAATATCATTATCGGGATAATGCACTCCGCAAAGGTCTGTCATAAAGTTGAAACTCAAAGTTCCATCTTCTTTCATAAAACGGATTACATTCTTGATCACGGCAGGAGTAGCTTCAAACGTTAGAATGTCTTGTTCCATTCTAAAGTTCAGAACATCTGCTCCAAATTTTTCTGTTATTTTGTTTTGAATATCAATAGTTTCCAATGACATTATATATTTTATAAAAGGTTTGCGACCTTATTCAATTTTATATGACTCTAATAGTTCTTTATATACTTCCGAGCCACGACGATGTATAGATTCACTTTTTACGATTTCCTGCAATTGCATCAGCCCATCCAGAATTTGTTCGGGACGAGGAGGACAACCCGGTACATATACATCAACAGGTATAATTTTATCAATACCCTGCAATACTGAATATGTATCGAAAATACCACCAGAAGAAGCGCAAGCACCTACAGCAATAACCCATTTGGGCTCTGCCATTTGCTCGTATACATTACGCAAAATGGGACCCATCTTTTTAGAAATAGTTCCCATCACCAACAACATATCGGCTTGACGTGGAGAAAAGCTGTTACGCTCGGCTCCAAAACGTCCCATATCATAGGTTGACGCCATAGTTGCCATAAATTCGATACCACAACAAGATGTAGCAAATGGTAGAGGCCACATAGAATTAGCCCGTGCTAAACCAATTACATAATCAAATTTGGTAGCAAAAAAACCATTTCCGGTATATCCGTCCGGAGCAGGTACTATATTTATATTAGTTGATTCACTCATGATTCATGTTTTAAGCACAGAAAAATAATTTTGCTATATTATCAGTCTATAACAAGCTTCAGTTTACAATACTTAAGGTCGTAGACCTAATTTATTATTTATTCAGTGCAACAACAATTGCTTGTTATTACTTTTGAAAAACTTTCAGTTACTTATTAGTAAAAGATCTACGATCTTACTTCTCCCACTCCAAAGCTTTTCTCTTCACAATATAAAGATAACCCACCAATAGAAGAGAGATAAACCCTCCCATCTTTAACAAGCCACTAATACCTATTGTTTTGAAATTAATTGCCCAAGGGTACATAAAAATGATTTCGATATCGAAAAGTACGAAAAGAATAGCCACTAAGAAGTATTTAACCGCAAAAGGAGTTCGCGCATCGCCTATTGATTCAATTCCACATTCGAAATTTTGATTCTTTTTAGACGATCGGTGCTTAGGACCTAGATAGTTTGATATAAATATTGTTGCGAACACAAATACAACTGAAAATGCCACTTGCATCAGGATCGGCACAAAATCATATAGATTCGATTGCATATATTAGTTTTTTAGGATCTGAAAATGACAGATAGATACATTTCTCCTACAAATATAAACCTTTTCCTTTCAAATATCATCTATTAGCTCATATATTTTATCAATATAACACACACTGGCACACACACAAACCAAAAATGAATCATTTTGTCAAGCCCACCTTACAAATTACTCAATTAACTTTTTCAAGATAGATTTTCACTCTATTTTATAAGTAATAAATGTTATCTATCCACTGAAAAAGCGACAAGAAAAGAGTAAAACATTATAAGAAAAAGTCTTTTCTAAAGCTTTTCCAACAATTCTTCTCTCTTTACTTTAGGAGTAACAACTTCGAAAATAGCAATACAAATAAACACTGCAGCCACGATACTATTTATTATCAATATACTCATGAAAAAACTCACAGGAATGAATAGAAGCAACACCAAAATGGCGATAGAATGAGAGGCTGATATTGTGTGACACGTTATCCACTTAAAGATTATATTCGCCAATAAATAAAGAATAGGGCCAAAAATTAAGACATACAAAGAAGTATAGGTTACTGTTGCAGAAGGCTCACTACCAACCAACTCATCACCCACCGCACAAATGATAATGGCTCCTACCAATATTACATGCACAGCATGATATTTAAGACCTAAAAGTCCAGGATTGGAAGAGTGTTGTATCTTATGAGTAGCAGCTTCGCTACTGACATCAAAATATATCCACCACATTGATAAGCTACCCACAAAAGAAACAAGGGCTGCAATGATACGCTCAGTAGTCCAAACTTCCACTTCACTAAGCGATGCACCTGTCATCAGAATAGTTTCTCCAAAAGCTATAATAACAAACAGCTGGCATCTCTCAACCAAATGATGCCCATCAATAGTCCACTCCTTACCTGAATCGGAACGCCCGAGAAAAGGCAAGTAAAAACCAAACATCGGAGAAACATAATCGGATAGCACAGCCATTGCCCACAATAAGATACGGAAATATCCTTCATTAAATCCACCCAGAATCCAGAGGAATCCGGATATACAAGACCAACCTAATATTCTTTTAAAATTAGGAGTAAGGTGATGATTATTTCCAAGTAAAGATAGAATAACCAAAGTCCGTCCAACCTGAATAGCTGCATAACAAACAGCAAAAATAAGCCCCCTATCTCCAAATGCTTTGGGTAATGAAGCAGCCATCATTAAACTGACAAGCATAACCCCAAACAACAATAATCTGATGGGACGTGTATCGGGGTTAAACCAATTGGTAACCCATGTAGTATGTTGCCAAACTAGCCACACGCCGAACCAAAGAATAGTAGTTTCGACAACTCCCTGAAAATTGAGATGATGTAATAAATAATGTGAGAGCTGAGTTACAGCAAACACATAAATTAAATCGAATAGAAGCTCCGAATATGAAACAGAAGCATTATGTTCGCCTCGTTTACGCAGCAATTGATGTGACTTACGCTCTTCCATAGAATAATAAAATACCGGGTGTTACTCATATTATTCTATAGAACGAATAAGTCTTTTATTTGTTTAGATTATAAAAACACAAAAGGTTATCAGAGTTCTAATCTATCATTATTGGTGTATTTTAACACCTTCTTTATTCCGTCCAGGTTATCATTAAATTGAGCTAGTTGAGCTATAACTTGTCCAATTTCATTATCCTTACTTATTCCTGCTAATTTATTATTTTTATTGAATACTTCTTTAATATGCATCCATCTTTCTGCTTCTGCAAAAGTTAATTGTCCTGCAATTTCTTTCAATCTTAATAAATTAGCTTCACTGTCTGAAGTCAGAGTTTGCGCCTCACTTATGTAATGAGTAAGGATAAGTTCTTCAATCTCTTTTTTATTCATTAGTGGAACAATCTGGCAAATCATCTTATTCATATTTCGATACGACCCTTGTAATTTAAACGATGGTTCTGTTCGATAAGCATCTTGCGTAGCCGCGCTCGATATGTAGTTCTGATTTACTTTCAACACAATATCTCTAACCTTTAAGCTATTCTTCGCCACAGCTATAAAGTCATCTACATCTTGCTGAGTATGATTACCCTCAAGATCGGGCATAGCTTCACTTCTACTTTCAATATATTCGATCAGACTATAAAAATCTTTAAAGCTTCTGCCTGCTATTTTCTGTAAATAAGGATTTTCTATTACTGCGTTTTCGAGCAAACTAAGTTTAAATAAATGATCGGACGATCCTATTACATCTCCTAAATTATATACATCTGCACGATTGGCTAACATATCAGGTATCTGAAACTTATCGCCACTTTCGGTATAAGGATTACCAGCCATAATTACACAAAATCGTTTGCCTCGTAAATCATAAGTTTTGCTTTCACCCTCAAAGATTCCGTCCATCTTACGCTGTCCATCGGCAAGTGATATAAATTTTTGTAGAAACTCTGAGCTGCAATGCTGTATATCATCCAGATATAGCATTACATTATCAGCCATTTCGAAAGCCAGATTTATCTTCTTAAGTTCCTCTCTGGCTCCCGAAGTTTTTGCCTCTGCCGGATCAATAGAAGTGATGGAATGACCGATAGTCGGACCATTTATTTTCACGAAATTAAGTCCCATTGTTTTAGCCAGATACTCCATCAATGTTGTTTTACCGTATCCAGGAGGTGACACCAATAATAACATTCCCATTCGGGCAGTACGCTTGTTCTCGCCTGCGACCCCCAATTGCTTTGCTAAGTTTGAACCGATCAGAGGTAGGTATACTTCATTGATGAGTTTATTACGCACAAAAGAAGTAAGCACTTTGGGTTTCAATTCATTTACCTTCAACAATCTTTTATAAGTCAAAACCAGGTTCTCTTTCAGCTGAGTAAAGTTATTATATGCAGGAACACTCTCTTCTGTAAAAGATTTCATTTTTTTCACAAACTCATGATAATCTAACACATAATGCCCGTTATCCATGATCGGGTGGCTTCCTCGCAATTCTGCTACATCTAAAATATCTGATGCAATTCTCAAAGAGTAAGACTGATTTTTCAGTAATAAGAGACATGCCGCTTCCTCTACATATTTATTATATAAAGAATAGTTGTCAGCCAATTCTACAAACGATTTAATCCAGTTCTGAACTAAATAAAATCGGTCTACGGGATGAAATGATTCATCTCGAATATCTTCGTCAAAATTATTTGATAGTTTATTCTTATCCAGATATTCTCCAAAAGCTTTCCTCAAGTTATCAGATTGCTCACTATAACTTAAAGACATAGAATCGGAAAACTCTTCAAACAAATAATTAGCTACTTGTTTTTCAAAACCTATAGGCACAGTAAAATAGGTGTTCCACGATTTAAATAACCCTATAATATGGTCTATTACATAATGATAATTTGTAGAACCAGGGAATGCTTTAAGTACTATATTAGATGATGTTATTAACTTTGTCAATCGATCTTTTTCTTCCGATTTCATCATGTACCAGAACAGTTGGGCTGCAACTCTAAGACGAGGGCTATAAGACAAAACTCCTAGTTGCTCATGAACAGAAGCTAAACATTCGTATATATGAATTGCATCATAATCGTGCACACCTTTCAAATAAGATTCAGAATAGTTCTGTTCTACCCTCTTTGATATAAAATCATTAAGATTAAAGTCTTTAGATTTTTGCTTATCCAAGAACGCTAGGTATGCCAAATATTCTGCTCGATATGCTTTTGTATTTTCAGAGATAACCTCTTGCTCCCACAGATTCTTATATTTATAAATATCACCATCTTTCAACTGATGATAGAAACCGGTACCCGTAAGATGATAGAATAGCTTATCATCTTTACGTACAACTGTCAAATCGAGAGCTTGCCTGTTTACTGCGAATTTATAGCTTCCTAATGATATTATATTTTCACCATCTACAAACAGCTCATTCTTATCTTTCAGTACACGTAACGAATCTTCTAAAGAAGTTTTCAGGCTATTCTCCAGGTTTTCAGCTTTAGATACATCTCCTAGTTCTTTTAGTTCCTCAACCAGTTTGCGTATCTTATCGATCATCAAGTCGGTAGAGAAAAATGCTTGTATCTCTTCTTTCGTTTTGAAAGATTGAGCTTTGTTCTCCACATTCTTTAGTATACGAAGACCTATTTGTTCTAATGCTGATGTTCGCTTATTTATCTGTTCGATCAATTGAGCCTTTTTTCCATCAAAAGCTTTGACTAATTCATTCCGCTTATCTGATATTTTAAGAATAAACTCATCGAAGTCGGCAAATTTACTTTCCAACTCTTCAACCTGTACACTTACTTTAGTAAAATATTCATCACATTTTTCAGGCGAAGCTGCAAGCTCCAAATAGTTAACTATACTTTGTTCTAACAATGTTAATTGTGCTCTGAAATCAGCAATAGACTCTTTGTTCTTCAATGAATCTATTTGGCGTCTCAGTTGTGCCCGAACTTCATTGAGAGACGAGAATATAACCGATATTTTCTCTACAATGCGAGTCGCTTGCGTAGTATCTTCTATTTTAAGACTATTAAGAATATCAATCAGTAACTCGAGCTCCGAAGATATAAGTTTACAATTTGCATCGATTTTATTTGCATCGATAACTTTAGTTACCAGCTCAACCTGATCTTTTTCTATACGAACTTTTTCTTCGTATGGAATAAGTGCCTCATCACGAAGGAGGAATTCTACAGTTCTGTCGGATAACTTTACATTCGTAGTAGATAACTGCTCTTTGAGAGCAGCTACTTTATCAAGATCAATATACTTAACATTACCTAACTCAATAACCTCACCTTGAAGTTTACGAGTTTCGGCTAACGACTTAACTAACTTATCGAGTGTATCAAATTTTGCATTTTTGATGCTGAACAATAACGCTTCTACTTTTTCGTCAGTAGCAGCAAGTATAGCCAACGAATGTCTTTTCTGTTGTTGTACCTTTTCGAATTCATCGATAGCCGTATTTGCTATTTCTTTAATCTGAAGGAGAGGCTCGGCTATAGAATAAATTTCCTTATTCGATGCCCAGAAAAAAGCATCTACAATATCATTCGATTTTTTTACTATATCGCCATACAATCCCTCATACGAATCTTCTTTGTTAATCAAATAGATAATCTCCTGACATTCGGCCATTGCTTTCACAATATCCTTATTACCGATCTTGTAGAGTAGATTATCCGTCTTCTCCATATTTTGAATCAACTCTCGTTGATAAGGGGTCTTCCAAATCTGAACCTGATGATGCTTTGTTGCTTCATTTTCGGAGCGGAAATAAATCAGTGAACCATCTTTAAAGAAAGTAAACCCATTACACACAATTGGAGTTTCGACCTGCTGCCTGATTATATTATAAGACATCAGTATATAAATATTCCGTTCATTCTGATAAAAAATAAACAGATAATCTTCTCCGTTTGGTGATGGAATCTTACGGATAAATTCAAGATCGGTTAGTTCACTTTCAAAAACTTTATATTCGCCATTCTGCAAGTAATATCCATTTGGAAAAATGACTCCATGATTATCGGGCAGCAATACTCCGATATCATTCAGGGCTCTGATATTGTGAACTTCTTTGGTACGGCTATTAAATACAAATGCTCTGAAATCTTCCTGATAAGGTTTTATACGGACAAGAATCAGGTTTCCCAGATCTGCATAATAATATTCGGCATCATCCAGCTGCTGGTCTTTATTCTCTACTGATTCAGAATAGATACCTTTACCTGTTTGTGTGTTATTCTCTATTTTAAAAGTTATATCTCCACCCATGGCTTCGATAAATACCTTATCCATGATAGAGATATGCGGATAAAGCCCCAATCTCCGATCTTCGAGGGTGGTTTTAATCCACTTAAATTCGTGTTGGGGAGCTTTTGTTACTTCATGAATACTTCTGTCATCCTGGTATATCAGCTTATTACCCTTTATCAGCCATTTGAATGCCTTGGCATCAGCAGCAGTTTTTCCGGTCTGGAAAATCATATACAGATAATTCTCGGTTCTTCGATATCTTGAAAAAATAGAATCTCTGTAATACTTATAAAGGTTATTATAATCGTTTATAAAATCAGAATTATTTATCAGATCCAAAGACTGAGGAATAAACTGGTTGTCTTCGAACAAATAAATACTGAAAACATCACTCAATTGAATATCCGAGCGTAATCCGAAATGAACATTATAGCCGAAAATACATAGATTGTCCAGAGCCATAATACCTCTCGACACACAATTGTTTTCGGTACTGATCCTTTGATTGGCAATCAGCGAAAAGTCAGTTCCATTAAAAACTTCCTTGCGGGCATCGTTCAGCTGATTCAATCTCGTTTGAAGTTCCTCTCGCTGAACCAACAAACGCTTTCTTATGATCTCGTAGGTACCCGTATCTAATGTTTCGGCTGCTTTGTTATCCTCTATATCTTGCATATATTATTTTTCAATAAAATTCAGTCTTAAAATAAAATTATTTCCTCAAGTGTACTATTTCAGTACTTATAGTATTACCTGACAACATAGTCAGATACATTGTCTTAGCATCCATATCATACTCTGCTTTTTCCAAATACTTATTAATTTCTTTAGTTTCATACATCTTATATTCCAAGAAACATAAGATTGGTAGTTCCTCATATATAGTAACTGCTACAGTCTCTTTTGTATTATCAGAAAATTCAATATATGAATAGACAGTATATCCTTCAAAAGAAAAAGTTTTTTCGTATCCATCATAACCTCCGAAACTGATATTAGGAGCAAGAATTATTATTACCAACATAATAATAATTAAAGGTATACCTAAAACAGAAGCACATATAATTCGTACGATTCTATACCTTCGTAAAGTCCATAAAGACATCAAACCAAACAATATCACCATATAAATGCTTAGACATACAAAGAGATTCACTATTGAAGATTTGGCTGAAATATCCATAATTATCCCAATAATCACCATTATAGCCATAACTACTGAAAAATAAAATATATTCTTTCTATATCTTATTAACTTCTTATTACTGAAAAGTTTCATAACAAATATAGGACACCCTATCAAAACAAGAAAAATAAAAAGAAAAGCCAATAATTCGCCCATAATCCTACTCTAATTTCCAACCTTTTTTTCTCAGGTAAGGTTTGCATGACCAACAGAAACCGGTCAATTCATCTGTCGGATTTCCACCTTTAGCATCCCGCATATAGCAAGTAGAATCTTTATCACAGTGAGGGAGTCCCATAGTATGCCCCAATTCATGAATCGCAATTTTGAATAATTGAGATTTGAGTTGTTGGCTCTCCATATTTTTTCCCGACAAACGATAAGTAGAAACTACACAGGTATTACCCGGACAACGAGCTAAGCCCATTACTCCATAATCTGAATAATTCCCTTTAGTAGTACTAATATCTTTATAGGTCAATCCCAATACAATAACATCCCCATTATCGACCTTTTTATACAAGTAATTCAATAAAGAATCTGCCCGATAACGTTTTCTTGGAGTATAGTATGCCGATTGTGGCAAAGCTATAGGATCTCCAATTATTGTATAAGGATTAATTTTCTTGATCTTAGCACAAACCGAATTCGCTAATGAAACAGGAAAGTCACCCAATGGCTGTATAAGAATCGTTTTATTCTTTTCTACAGTTATCTGTTCTTCGGATACGCCTTGGTTATTACCACCACAAGCAAACGCTCCAAATAAACAGATAAAGAAAAATAGAAAACAATTTATTTTCATTCAAGTTAGGTTAGTTAGATTAAGTGGAGTTGTAATATACACTACTATAACTCCACTTTTAAATAGCTGATCCTTTATGACAACTTTTTATTGGATATACCCAATGAAGTTGACATATTGAGTAAGTTACTCAAAAATCCTTTATCTTCACTCTCTGTACTTTGACTTTGCATCTTCAAGATAAGACCTGCAATGCTTAGATTCTTTATATCCTCTGTCGAGATATTGAATTTATTCACATAATATCTGATACGGTTAAACAATTCGCCTTCCGATCCATCACCAAGCAAAGCTTTCTTTATTTGCTGAATATTTTCGCTCTTATTTACTAAGTTATCGAATCCTTTGGCGTTAGAAACTTGTTTCACAATATTTTCAAAGAACATTGTTTCTCCACCTACAATATCAATATCGGCAGATTTCAATGCTTCTGATAATACTTGTGCTTGTGCATCGGCAATATCTTTTTGAATACCGATTTGTGCCATTTCAACATCCTTTTCTTTTTGCAATTGCAATTTGAATTCTTCATGGTCTTTTCCAGCACCATCCAGTTTTTTCATTGCGGTTGCCTTTTCTTCGATACCGGTAGCTTCTGCAAGAGCTTTTTCCTTAGAAACTTCTGCTTCCATAAGACCTTCTTTACGTCTAGCTTCTGCTTTAACCTCTATCCCTGTTGCCTCAGCTATGGAAGTTTTTTCAATTATACTAGCTTGCCCCGTAGCAGAAGCAAATGCTTTTTCTCTAGTGATTTCAGCATCCACCAATCCATCTTTACGTTTAGCTTCGGCTCTTGTCTCTATGCTATAAGCCTCAGCCTTCGCTTTCTTCTCTATAATAGATGCTTCAACGATACCTTGCTTTTCTTCTGCCTCTGCTTTAGCTTTCATTATTTCAGCCTCTGCCAATCCATAAGTAGCATCTTCCTTGGCTTGAGCTTCCGCCAAAATTTTTCGAGCCTCCGCTTGTTTTGTTGAAGCTTCTTTTTGGGAATCTGCATTTATCAATAATTGTTTCGCTTTTTCTTCAGAAGCTTTTGTTTCAGCTTCCGCATTTTTTACTGTCTTGATAAGTTTTTCCTCCGCTTCCTGAGCAGCCATAGTTATGCCCACCTGTTTCTGGCGGTCCACTTCTCTGAAAGCCTCAATATCTTTGATATTTTGTTTTTCTTCTACAACACCTTTCTCCAGTTGAACCCGCTCACGAATAACATCCTGAATACTTTTTTTCTCAATTTCCAAAACGCGTTCTTTTTCGATCTGAGCCAGAGTTACAATACGCTCTCTCTCGGTTTGCTCCAAAGCACGATCTTTTTCTACACGTTCTTTTTCTATTGCCTCTGTTCTTTCTTTATTTTTCTCGGCAATGATTATCTGACGGCATTTATTTTCTTCTTGTACAGCAAGACTTTCATCCGTAGAAATCCTTACTGTCTCAGATTTTAAACGTTCTTCTTCTCTTACTTTCTGAATCTCGGCTTCTTCACGAGACTTCACATTGTCTATTTCTCTTCTTTGCTTTTCTTCCTTCTCTGCTAATTGTCTTTCCAATTCAAGGATAGCTTCACGAGCTTCTACATTTTGCTTCTTAATAACTTTCTCTTCTTCTCTACGAATCAAATTAGCATTGATATTCTGAGCAGCTGTTAATTCTGTGATTTTACGAATACCTTCTGAATCAAGAATGTTTTCAGGACTCATATATTTCATCTCCGTTTGCTCCAAATAGTCAATAGCACAGTCATCTAATATATAACCATTTAAATCTGTACCAATGATATTGATAATCTCGTCTCTAAATTCTCTACGAGCTTCGTACAATTCGATAAAGTCGAATTTTTTACCTACTGTTTTTAGAGCCTCCGAGAACTTGGCTTCAAATATATTCTTTAGCGTTTGAGAATCACTCGCTCTCTCACAACCTAATGTTTGAGCAACATTAATAACGTCATTTACCGATTTGTTTACGCGTACGAAGAAAGCAACCTTAATGTCTGCTCTAATATTGTCTCTACAAATCAATCCATCATGTTGCATTCTTTCAATCTCCAGTTTCTTCACTGAAATATCCATGATCTCCATTTTGTGAAAAATAGGTACTACATACATTCCTTTGTTGAATGCAACATTGGTTCCACCCACACCCGTACGAACGATAGCCTTTCCTTGGGGTATCTTTTTATAAAATGATGCAAGGATGCCTAAAAGCACAAGCAGAACAAATAGGACTGAACCTACCAGAATAATGATAATGTGTTCCATAAAAGGTTTTTTATTTATTTAGTTAGAATTATTGTTGTGTGCAAAATAAGGTAAAGCTATAGCCAATAACCTTAATAAGTATCTTTGATTACAATATATATATTTTGCTTGGGTAGCTCTTCCGTAATTATAACCGTATCGCCATATTTAACAGGGTCTCCGTTGAGGCTTATTACATTTAATTTAATCGGATTTCTATTTACCAGAAATTCAGCAGAGCCGACTTTCTTTCCTTCAATATTTGACAACATTTTCCCTGAACATCCGAAAAAATCGGTGGCCACTTCTCCCTGATAATTGATTTCTTTAAAGAATTTTGCCATAGGTGTAGTTGCAGCCTTCGTTAAAATGATTCCCACAATAACCAGTGGCAATAATATAAATGCCGATCTCCACCCCAAATGCTCAACATGAAAGAAATGAGTAGTTATAAGTGAGCCTATCCACAGCAAGAAAATAAAGGTGGAAAGTATAATCATGAAGGGCACTTGTCCCACGTTTATAAAAGACAAGCATCGAAGAAACAGACCTTGAGGTACTTTATCCACTGCAATATGGCTATCAGTATCAACTACATCAATTTCGATATCGGGAACTTCTACGTCGACATCAATATCAGGTGAAAAGTCGATATCCAGATCAATATCATCAAAGCCTATACCGCCTATCAGCACAAATATCCAATAAATGGCTATTATCAGCATCAGAACGGTCATTATTCCGTTGGGCAGAGGATTAAATAAGGTATGTAAGAAGTCTGTCATAGTAAAAGTTTAAAGGTTTCTTTTTTCTTATTGCATTCCCAATTTTCGCTTGATTTCGTCCAATTCAGCATCAGCATTCTGAGTATCTTCTCCAATCACACGATCTATTTCATCATCCATAGATAGGCTACACTTGTTAAGAGATGCATACGCCTGAGTCAGAGCATCTTCTTCAGCTATCTTTTCTTTTATTCGCTCCAACATATTCACAGTGCTATTACTATCTATCTGAGCCATTTGCTTATTTAGCTCCTGAGTAACTTTACCTATGCGTATTTTAGCTTTAAGAGTTTTTAATTCGTTTTCCCACTTTGCGATATTAAACTTGAGTATCTCAATGTTTTTTTGAATATCCGAAGATACATTCTCATGTTCTATACGCTGCACATCCAAATCGCTGATTTCTGAAAGTAATTGTTTTTTACGAAGCAGAGCTTCTTTTGCCAATCTCTCAGCCTGAGTTATATCAACTTCTCCTTTTTGAGCTTTCGAGATCAATAACACAGCCTTATTTTCATATTCTTGTGCCTCAGACCTCTTCTTCTCTTTATCATTCTTAGTACGAATTGACATTGCTTTTATTTTCGCCAAAGACTCTAATGTTAGAGACAGATTCTCTTTCATTTCCATAATTCCAAGCTCTGTAATTTGCACAGGATCTTCGACTCCATCCAATACTGAATGTATTTCAGCCTGACCAATTCTAAAAAGTCGTTTGAAAATATTCATAATCTTATTTTTTAGCGAATTCAATAATCTGTTCGTAATACTCACTCAATAATAATCCCAAAGAATTTAATGCTCCTTCGAATTCGTTTATATCCATATTCTCTATTTGCATCGTATATCTGAATATAACTTTCGTGCCATCTTCATTCAGGACAAAACCTCCATATATAATATCTCTATTTTTTATTAATAATGATTTCAAAATTTCTTTATCATCACTTTGCAACGTGAAAATAAATTGCTCGATTATCAGAATCGGTGGAGCTACTCCAATAATCAAATTCTTGATCCCATCAGCCTCACTGTTTATACAGAATACACCATTAGTCTCATCTTGATACGAGATTAAATACCCCAACTCCAAAATATAAGTTTCTATTTTTTTGAAATACATGCTATTCATTATATTAGTAATAAAGTACTGTCTGTTTTATCAAGAAATTACACAGCTAAAATTTGTATTCTGCTAATTTATATCTTATATTTGCTAATATTTTTAGCTAAATTAGATAAAAAATTTAACTAGGCAAACAAAAAATATACTTTTTTATGAGTAAAGTTGGAAAAAATATAAAAAAGATAAGGAGTGTAAAGGCTTTAAGCCAACAAGCCTTTGCCGAACTTTTTCAATTAACAAGAGGAAACATATCTTCGTATGAGGAATTTAGAGCCGAGCCCAAAATAGAGACTATTGTAAATATTGCTAAATATTTTGGCATCCCGTTAAACGACTTTATTCTAAAAGAATTATCAGTAAACGAACTACTACATTATAATACCGAATTAGTCTTAGAAACTGAAAAATTAAAAAAGACTCATCAATTTATAGAAGTTCCATATGTGTCTTCCTTAGACATTGCAGACTACGAATTACATTACAATAATAACGAGTTTATATACAACCTTCCTCATATTCTTATCCCCAGTAGTGCCAAGTCGAAATTAATAGCTATTGAAGTACAAGATTCGGAATCGCTCCCTCTAGGTTTCGATTTTAAGAATGGAGATATTTTACTTTACGAACAAGTGGTAAAAGAGAACATTCACCGAATAATAAATAAGTTAGGGGTAATGGTTGATCACGAAGGTATAAAATCCGGAGTATATAAAGAATCGGGAGGAAAAATCTTCTTATCACTAAATGAATGGGTAAAATACCCTTTCGAAATAGAATCACATGCTCAATATTGGCTACTCAGAGCATTATTTACTCAAATAATATAGACAAGAAGAGCAGTCCTAATTGGCTGCTCTTTTTATTATAAATATTTTCTACTATTGTTTGCTCTAATTATAACTAATAACTAAGCCCTCTCTGACCAAACAATAAAAAGATCCGGAGTTTAATCTTCGTCAATATATTTGGCTAATCCTCCATGAGAGGTTTCCTTATATAAACTAGGTAAATCGTGCCCCGTCTCTTTCATAGTACGTACTACCTTATCAAAACTAACTATATGTTTTCCGTCCGAAAGCATAGCATAAGAACATGAATCTAACGCTCTCACGGCTGCAAAAGCATTACGCTCTATACATGGAACCTGAACTAAACCGCCTATCGGATCGCAAGTTAAACCCAAATGATGCTCAAGCCCCATTTCGGCAGCATATTCAATCTGAGCAGTAGATCCACCAAAAAGCTGAGCTCCGGCAGCGGCAGCCATTGCACAAGCCACACCTATTTCACCTTGGCATCCCACTTCGGCTCCCGATACGGATGCATTGTTTTTAACTATTGCCCCTATCAAACCTGCGGTAATTAGTGCACGTATAATTTTCTTATCACTGAAATCGTGGTGACTTGTATGCAAATGGTATAAAACAGCAGGTAAAACACCACACGAACCACATGTAGGAGCTGTAACCACTTCCCCACCCGATGCATTTGTTTCGGACATAGCCAAAGCATAGGCAAAGAGCTGAGCCCTACTTTTCATAGACCCTTGATATCCTTTCGATTTCACATAGTACATCGAAGCTTTTCGTTGCAATCCCAGACCTCCGGGAAGCACACCTTCTTCATCCAGTCCTTTTAGGACTGCAGCCTTCATCACTTCCCAAACATGGCTCATATAATCGAAAATCTCAGGCCCCTCGACATCTAACACATATTCCCAGAAAGTTTTACCTGTTTTCTGACACCAACTCAGTATCTGAGTCATTGTAGTCATGCTATATAATGGCTTCCTTTGTATTTTAGTATCTTCATCCGCTAAATCTCCACCACCGATACTATATATTATCCAGCTATCGAGTGTTTCCTTGTTCGCCGATAAAGCATGTAAGATCATTCCATTAGGATGAAAAGGCAGTTCTATTTCGGGCTTCCATATAATTTCTACATTCTTAGGAGCAAGCATTGCTTCAATAGCCACATCCGTCATATGACCTTTACCCGTAGCAGCTAAACTTCCATATAATTCGACCTGAAACGAATGAGCATCAGGATTCCTCTCATTGAAAATCTTTGCAGCATTACCGGGTCCCATGGTGTGACTGCTTGATGGCCCAAATCCTATTTTGAAAATACTTTTTACCGATTCCATAAATACTTTACTTTGTCTACAAAATTAGGCATAAGATTATCTATTTGCAACATAAACCACATCTTATACAGTATAATTAAGCTTATTAATTTACAAAAAGAAAGAACAATATGAAACTATCCTTTCTTTTATTCTATTTTTATTATCAATGATTATTGTTCAGGCAAACTTTTCCATTTCCTCAAAATCATCTGGATAAAGAACCACACAGAAACAAATGTCAGACATATATTTCCCCAAATAAACTCTATTATATGTTCGTCCATAAACTGATATACTTCATAGAGACTTTTACTTTTATAGGTTTCTGTTGAATATGAGTACTGATCGTGACCCAGTATATAAATAGCCATAAAAATAAGTGCAGGTACAGCAGGTATATACCAAATAAGGTGATTTATAAATATATCCGATTTTCCTTTGGCTTTCCTTCCTACATTTTTTCTTATGACCGAAACTATTTCGAAAGAGAAAATCGCCAACATTACAAAGATGTAAAACAGAGGACCAACTACACCAAAATCCATAGGTGATGAAACAGCCAGAGATAAGATTCCATTGATAAATAAGATTAATCCCATAGAGATCGCAGCTATGAGCCATGCCTTGCCACTACTAGCTCTAAACGAGAATACAAACAGAGAGATAGATAAAGCTATACAAATAGCAACCATACACAGTGCTATTGCTTCATCTTTATCAAGATAAGCATCCATTATCTTATTATAAGCCCCCTCCAGTTCACTGTAAGACACATAATATCCGGTAGAGCTTTTCTCATTCGAACCATAATAATAACTATATTCATATTTCGCTTCCTCCTCTTTATAATTATAAGGGGTTATCAAATTAAAATCACCGACAGGATATTTAGCCGGATTATAAACTAACTCCATCCACTCGTCTTTTGTAAAATTCATTGATAAATTGTGCTTATTCTGCAAAGCAATAAAAGCATCCATCAACTTACTAATTTCCTCTTTGTTTTGTTTGATAAGCCATTCTTTGACTGTGTCGCTATTTCGAACTGTAAAATCACATTTACTGGGAAAATAAAATTGGTCGAGAGTATAATAATTCAATAAGGATAATTGAGTAAAGTTCGGATAATCTTCATAATATATATTCCGAGACTCGGCAGATGCCACCCTATCTTGATATGATAGTGATTCTATAGTATCCGAATACTTATTACTCACATTAGGATCGTACTCCATAGAAGGTAATGATAACTGAGTAGGATATTCCTGATAATAACTTGTTTTATCAGTCGGGATCAATATTTTTATCAGATTAAGCGTTTCTACAGCTTTAATCATTTCTGATTTACTGGCATACGACTTAACCTTAGAGATCGATCCTTGGTGATATGAAAACGGGAAAGATACAAACCCTAGAATGATGACAAAAGTAAGTATCCATTCCAGATACAAGCCTCCACTGCTTCTTGGGTAGAAAGATTTGAAAGCATTATTCTTCGAATAGAACACAAGCCAGATGATAAATAACAGTATAGATGTAAGTATAGCACCCATATACGCTAGTGCTGCGCCTGAAAAAGGATTACTATAAGTAGATGAGAAATCTATTTTAGTCAATACATATCCTCCAATAAAAAAGAAAATATTAATTATGATAGCTCCTAGTAAAGCAGGCACAATCTTTATATTCCAAAGAAGAGGATGATTTAACAGTAAATATTGTTGTATTTTCTTTAACATTGTCGAAGTATTTAAATAAATAACATGGATAAAAAAGTGACGCTTCTAACTATTTAAGAAAGAAAAAAGCGACGAGTTGAGTTGGATATATTCCTAAAATAGTTCAGAGGAATACGATTATCTACAACTATTTGCAAAAACCGTTCTTGTGAAGTACTTTCGGGAAAGATTGCAATATAAGTCCCTCCCTTAATCTGTAAATTTTCCAATGAAAGAGTCGCGAATACCTTTCTCAACTCTTCCTGCTGCCAGTCACTTTCAAATTCCACAATAAATTTAGCTACCTCTTTAAATTCGGCAACACCTTCTTTTATATCTGCATTCTGAGGTTGTCCTTTCTTTAGAAAGATAACCCGATCGGAAGTTTTCTCAACTTCATATAGTTGCTGAGAACTCAAGACTATCCCTAAAGGACGAAACGGAGATTTTGCAATATCCCTAAAATCGTCTAATACGACTTGTTGTGCTAAAATATCAAGATTAGCAAGAGGCTCATCAATCAATAATAACTTCGGTTTGCGAAGTAACATGCGAGCCAACTCGAATCTCATTTTATAGCCCGAAGATAAGCTCTTCCAGTTCAAGTGACGATAACCCCTTAACCCCATTCTTGCTATAACTAATTGTACCAAATGCTCATTTACCTCACCAAGAATGCCATACGAGGCTGCCGTAAATTGCAAATTGGATAATAATGATCCGTGCCAGTCTTTGGTTCGCTGTGGTATATAAATCAGTTGCGACCGTAGATCATATTCATCTTTATAGTCGAATAAATAACTAATCCTTCCATTTGTAGGTACTAATTCTCCACATAAGGAACGAAGTAGCGTTGTTTTTCCATTTCCGTTCTCTCCTACTAATCCTATAATTTCGCCTTCGGAGATATCGAGGCTAATAGGTCCTAAAGCAAAATGGGATTGAGTGTAAGCTTTTATCAGATTTTGAACAACAAGCAACTTCTCTCGTTGCTTACTCCCTTTTTTCTGTAAAAACGAAAAAAGATCATCTAGCAAGACGTTAAAGCGTTTTCTTATTTCGGTAATATTAGTTTGATTCTGTTCTAACCAATCAAGTAAAGATACAGTCTTTTGATAAAAAGACAATTCTTCGGTATCTAATGTTAAATCAATCAGTTTTTTTAGAAGATTTGGGTAATCTTCATATTCCAGCAACTGATATATATTTTTGTAATGCGTTTCAATTAAGGACATATTTTCTGTTATAGTGTGAATTTTTAAGACTGGATTTACCAAATAGGTTGATAAATCTAGTAATTACAGATTATCAAATACTTTTCTGCATTTAATAAAAGCTAAGATAGATACTTTCTATCAATAACAGCAACAAAGTTACTTTTTTATGATTTCTACTAATCGGGAATTCCCAATAAACGAACAGAAACAGAACAAGACATATTTCCCTATAAATAAACGAAATACAAAATAACAACTTAGATATTTATTGAGATTAAAGGAGAAAGTCTTTATTACTCCTGCTCTTCCATTTGCAAATTATGATTATCTAATTTAGATTTTCTAGTAGAAAAGTAAAATAGCAGTCTAACTGTATGGTTTAGATTATATACATTTCCAACAGCAGTTTGTTGAAAAATAGGAAAGTAGCCGAAATCGTATGCTACACCCTTACCTACTGAATGGCGAATACCTACAAATAGACGAATCTGGTCCAACGGATTATTCACAATCTGTTTTCCAAACTGAAGTAAAATCTCATTGCTAAACATTAATTGTGGAACAGATGGCTCTTTGGATATCGGTAAACGAAAGGTATATAAATATCTGATTCGTTCGGAGAATGTTCTACCCACAGTTTGATCTCCCTCCACAACTTCCCTCCATCTTGATTCTATTCTAAAACGTTGCGTAACATTAAATCGCCAGAGACTAGAATTAACTATCAACTGTTGATCAAATCTATGTTCCCGAGTAAAACTTTTGTCACTTAGTTGAGGTCTGTATAACCATAAATTTCCATATGCACCTGTAACAGAAATATTATCGTTAAACCAATATCCACCTCCTAAACGGGCGAAATAAAATCCAGGCTCATTCAAAAAATCATCCCTTCTCACAATAAAATCGGCAGTAACTCCCCAATTATCAGACAAACGGTGGGTTGTAAGGAGCCCTATCCATGAATGAATATTATGATTTATTTGTTTAGTAAGTACATCATTCCCTTGAGCATGACTGGCTGTTAGCCTCAAAAAAAAGATAAGTACAATAAATAATACTCTAAGTTTCATAGCCTAAATCTAGATACTGTCAATATAACATTTTTTTTAATTGAATGTTTTAATTATCTCTTGATTCTTAAGAGCCTTTTTTAAATACGTATTTAATAATAATGCGAATCAGTATTTAAAAAATTAGATAAATAAATGCGATTGCAATTTTACCCATCGTATGTACTAGTAGTCCGGATGTTGATCTGACTTTCTG
>NZ_QICL01000028.1 GCF_003201355.1 Indolivaga alginatilytica | reverse complement strand
TTTTGTCTGAGACCTTGGTTTGCATATCTTGAAAAACTCCCCAGTTTTTCTTTCTAAGATACGAAAAATCAAGGTCTTTTCAAAATATTAAAAAAACTTATATTCAAATAATTATATCAATTTAGTGCCTCTTTTTGTCATGTACTATGGACAAAAGTGACAAAAGTAACAGTTTTTCCGTGAACTTATTTCTCCTCTTGATTGATAACCATTTCCCAGTTCGACATGGTAGACCGCATCTTATTATAATTGCCGACTGACGATTGATCCTTACATTTATAGATAAAATAACCCGAATTACTGTTATTAAAGAAGTTTGTGATTTACATATATACATTATCTTTGTAACTTAAATTTTTGAATTATACGGAATGATAAAAAGATTACTCTGTATTATATTGATCTTTTACATCGGTATATTACATCTAAGTGCACAACAAATACAATTGTCTGATTCCGCTAAAGTGAGCCTCTTAACCAGTGCTCCCTGGGAAAAAGAAATTTACGCTTTGTTCGGGCACACCGCTATAAGAATACAAGACCCTGTTAATCAGTTTGATTTGGTATTCAATTACGGGTTATTCAGCTTTGATACTCCCAACTTTATGCTTCGGTTTATAAAAGGAGAAACGGATTATATGGTTGGAGCCGAAAACTTCAACAGGTACATAAGTGAATATAAATCGAGAGGTGTTGGCATTACAGAACAAGTATTTAACTTAACCCGACAAGAAAAACAAGCTATATTTGACGCATTAGTTATAAACAGTTTACCCGAAAACAGAGTATATAGATACAATTACTTTTATGATAACTGCTCAACACGCCCTAGAGATATAATTGAAAATAATATTCAGGGAACAATTATTTATACGCCAACACTAGAGAAGCAAACCTACCGGGATTTAGTTCACGAATGTGTTTGTATACAACCTTGGGTGCGTTTTGGTATTGATTTAGTCATTGGTGCTGACGCTGATAAAGAAATAACAGACCGACAAAAAGATTTTCTACCTTCATATTTAATGAGAGCGTATTATGGTGCAACTATTAAGAATACAGATGGAACTAGTCGTCCTTTATTAGAAGGATTAAATAAAATGCTTCCCTCAGGTAAAAATCTGTTGTTTAATTTTATAGATCCACCTTTAGCTATAGGCTGCCTCTTATTAGTTATAACATTAATAATCTCATTCTTATCTTATAAGAAAAACTATATTATACTAAGCAAAATATTCGATACACTTTTATTTGCCATAGCAGGTATTGCAGGAAGCATTATATTCTTTCTGATGTTCTTTTCAGTACACCCTTGCACCAATCCGAACTGGAATATTATCTGGTTAAATCCGCTTCAATTGATACTCGCATTTTTCTTTTTAATAAAATTCTTCTCAAAATATGTGTACTACTATCATTTTATTAACTTTGTAGCCTTGATACTGCTGCTTTTGGCTTGGTTTTTGATACCACAGTATTTGGAATTAGCATTTCTCCCATACGTTCTTTCACTATGTGTAAGGTCGGGAACTAATGTATTACAATATAAAAATAGATCTTAGTTCTCTATTTATTAATCAATTACAAACGGTAGAGTAACAATAAAAGATTAGTCAGATAGTTTAATGATAAGAATAATAACATCCCTTGTAGCTGTACTGACAGTAACATCTATACAATCGCAAACGACTTTGAGAGAAACTCCAAAGTTGGTGATTGGCATAACTATTGACCAGTTACGGGCTGATTATCTCGAATTATTTCAGCATACTTTCTCTGAAAGAGGGTTCAAAAGACTTTTAAACGAAGGTTTGGTGTATCAGAATATGGTATTCGATTTTCCAAATCTGAATGAAGCCTCTTCCATAGCTACCATATACACAGGAACCAATCCTTCTCATCACGGAATAATTTACAGCAAAAGATTTTTACCTGACAGAAATTCAGAAGTTTCTATTTTTGAAGACAACTCTTTCTTGGGAAATTACACCAAAGAAAAGTTATCTCCTTCCGCTTTACGTGTAGGAACTATTACTGATGAATTGAAAATTGCTTCTAAAGGAAGATCAGACGTATACAGTTTTGCCCCAAATTCGTTTCAAGCCCTTATTTCAGCAGGACATGGAGCAAACGGTGCTTATTGGATCGAAGATTATTCGGGAAAATGGGCAACTTCAACTTATTTTAAAGATTTTGACTGGAGTGTAGAACAGGTAAACAGATCAAATATATATCCGAACCGTATAAACACGCTTGTTTGGCAACCATTACTTAGTACTGATAAGTATAACTTATTTCCATATGGAAGCGAAGCCGTTAGTTTTAGTAATAAACTGATCAGCAGCGATAATTCTTTCCAGTTATTTAAAGAATCTCCATTTGTCAACGAAAATATCACCAAGACAGCCATAGCATTGATGCAGAAAGCTGACATGGGAAAACGTTCACGTCCTGATTTTTTAGCTCTTACCTATTATGCCGGTAATTTTTCAGCATCAACAGATGGCGAATACTCTTACGAAATACAAGATACATATGCTCGTTTGGACAGAGAAATAGCCACACTCTTAGATCAGGTCGAAAAAACCGTTGGTCTTCAGAATACGCTAATTTTTGTTACATCCACAGGATATTACAGTTCGAACATTGTCAATACCAATAATATACAGGCATCAGCAGGTATATTTTATACCAACAGATGCGAAGCTCTGCTAAATATGTATCTGATGGCTATTTACGGTAAAGAGCAATGGGTTGAAAAATACCATAACCAACAAATATACTTGAACCGTAAGCTGATAGAGAGCAAAAATATCAGTTTGGAAGAAATACAGAATAAAGCCGCCGAATTTGTTGTACAATTTACAGGAGTACAAGATGCTACGACATCTATACAACTCCTTACCGGAAAGGCTGATTCAAATATGTTGGCTTACCGCAATACCCTAGACAGGGATGCTTCAGGAGATATTATCATACAGATACATCCGGGGTATCAGATTGTGAATGAACAAAATGCATCGTCCATAAAACAAATACAACGGGAAACAGCTATAGTTTCTCCTGTAATTTTCTTTGGTTTTAATACAAAACCCGAGAAAATAAAAAGAACAATAAAAGCAACAGAGATAGCACCGACAGTATGCCGCATATTACGCATACGCTCTCCTAATGCAGCAAAAGACCAACCTTTACCCGAGTTTCTTTAAGACAATAGAACTCCAAGATAAAAACTGAAAAATAATAACAAACAATATATATGGGATTTAATGATATTCTGGCCAAACTTTTTGGCAATAAATCAACAAGGGATGCAAAGCAGATCACTCCTTATGTGGAAAAGATAAAAGCTGCATATCCAGCTATAGAAGCTCTTTCGCATGACGAATTAAGAGCAAAAACTGTAGAACTCAAACAGAGAATACAAGATTTTGTTTCAGTAGAGAAAAATAAAATAACTGAACTGAAAGCTGGGATTGAAGATATTGAGATTGATCAAAGAGAAGATATCTGGGCTGAGATAGACAAACTAGAAAAGGAAATTACAGATAAATACGAAGTTATATTAGAGCAAATCATGCCGGAGGCATTCTCTGTGGTAAAAGATACAGCTCGCCGCTTTACTCAAAACGAAGAAATTGTAGTTACTGCAACAGATTTTGACAGAGAATTAGCTGAAACAAAGGATTTCGTACGTATCGAAGGTGATAAAGCAATTTATCAAAACCATTGGGTAGCCGGAGGTAACGAAATCACATGGGATATGATCCACTATGATGTTCAGTTATTTGGGGGGGTGGTTCTTCATAAAGGTAAGATTGCTGAAATGGCAACAGGAGAAGGTAAAACTTTAGTAGGTACACTCCCTGTTTTTCTAAATGCTCTTACAGGAAATGGAGTTCATCTGGTTACAGTGAATGACTATTTGGCTCGACGTGACTCTGAATGGATGGGACCATTGTATATGTTCAACGGATTATCTGTAGAATGTATCGATAAACACCAACCAAACTCAGAAGGTCGTCGCAAAGCATATCAAGCCGACATTACATTTGGTACAAACAACGAATTTGGTTTTGACTACCTTCGTGATAATATGGCTATCAGCCCGTCTGACTTGGTACAACGTAAACACAATTATGCGATTGTCGATGAAGTTGACTCGGTATTGATTGATGATGCCCGTACTCCTCTTATTATCTCGGGTCCGATACCAAAAGGTGAAGTACAGATGTTTGACGAATTTCGCCCTCGTGTCGAAATTATTGTAAAAACACAAAGAGATCTTTGTACTAAACTTTTAGCGGAAGCTAAATCGAAAATGTCGTCTTCTGATTCTAAAGAGCAAGAAGAAGGTGCACTTTTATTATACAGATCATACAAAGGTTTACCTAAAAATAAACCACTTATCAAATTTTTAAGTGAACCCGGTATTAAATCGGCTATGCTTAAAACCGAAGAACATTACATGTCTGAGCAATTGCGTAATATGCATATTGTTACTGACGAATTGTACTTCGTTATTGATGAAAAAAACAACAGCATCGAATTAACAGATAAAGGTATTGACCTTTTAACCGGAAATTCTGACGATCCACTTTTCTTCGTTCTTCCTGATATTGGTGCGCAAATGGCAGAAATAGAAAATGCCAACACTACGGATGAACAAAAAGCAGAGCAAAAAGATGAATTGATGCAAAACTACAGTGTCAAATCAGAACGTGTTCATACAGTGAATCAATTACTTAAAGCATATACTTTATTTGAGAAAGACGACCAGTATGTTGTTATTGACAATAAAGTAATGATTGTTGATGAGCAAACAGGTCGTATTATGGACGGTCGCCGTTATTCTGACGGTCTGCATCAAGCAATAGAATCTAAAGAACATGTGAAGGTGGAAGCTGCAACTCAAACTTTTGCAACTATTACCCTTCAAAATTATTTCCGTATGTACAACAAACTGTCAGGTATGACAGGTACAGCAGAAACAGAAGCAGGCGAATTATGGGATATCTACAAATTAGATGTTGTAGTAATCCCTACTAACCGTCCAATCTCCCGTTCAGATATGAATGATCGTATTTATAAAACGAAACGTGAGAAATATGCTGCTGTTATACAGGAAGTTGAAGACCTTACATCTAAAGGACGCCCTGTTCTTGTAGGTACAACTTCTGTAGAAATTTCGGAATTATTAAGTAGAATGCTTACTCAACGTAAGATCAAACATAATGTACTGAATGCAAAACTGCATCAAAAAGAAGCTGAGATTGTTGCTATGGCGGGACAAACCAGTGCAGTAACTATTGCAACCAATATGGCAGGTCGTGGTACCGACATTAAACTATCTCCGGAAGTTAAAGCTGCAGGTGGTTTGGCAATTCTCGGAACTGAAAGACACGAATCACGCCGTGTTGACCGTCAGCTACGTGGTCGTGCAGGTCGTCAGGGTGATCCGGGATCTTCTGTATTCTTTGTTTCTCTTGAAGACCAATTGATGCGTCTGTTTGCTACTGAGCGTATTGCCAGTCTTATGGACAGAATGGGATTCAAAGAAGGAGAAGTTCTAGAACACAATATGTTGAGCAAATCGGTAGAGCGTGCTCAGAAAAAAGTGGAAGAAAATAACTTTGGTATCCGTAAACGTCTGCTCGAATATGATGATGTAATGAACTCGCAACGCGAAGTTATTTACAAACGTCGTCGTCATGCTCTTATGGGAGAACGTATCGGTATAGACATTATCAATATGCTTTTCGATTCGGCAAACTCTATCACAGAACAATATGCAGAAACCCAAGACTATGAAGGCTTAAAAATTGAGATTCTTCGTGTATTGGCTATGGAATGCCCTGTAGATGAATCTACATTCAGATCTGCCAGACCTGAGAAGCTTGTAGATTTAGTGTATGAGCATGCTGTGAAGAACTTTAAACACAGAATGGACAGATTGGCTGAAATAGCAAATCCTGTAATCAAGGATGTATACGAAAACCAAGGAGGCAACTTCGAAAATATATTAATTCCAATTACTGACGGCAAACGTATCTATAACGTTACCTGTAACCTAAAAGAAGCATACGAAACCGGTTCTAAAGGGGTTATTAAATCTTTTGAAAAATCTATTCTTCTGCATACCATTGATGAACAATGGAAAGAACATTTGCGCGAAATGGATGAGCTGCGTCATTCTGTACAAAATGCAAGTTATGAGCAAAAAGATCCTCTATTGATTTATAAACTCGAATCTTTCAGTTTATTTAAAACAATGGTTGACAGCATCAATAAAAAAGCCGTAGCTATTTTAATGCGTGGTCAAATACCAGTTCGTCAATCAGAAGAAGTACAGGAAGCTAAAGTTGAAGAAAAGACCGATTTTAGCAAATACAAAACAGAGAAAGAAGATATAGACGAAGAACAAGCGCCAAAAGAAGAGAATAAGAAACCTAAACAAGCTCCAATCAGAGTAGAAAAAAAATTAGGTAGAAATGATCCTTGCTTCTGTGGAAGTGGCAAAAAATACAAAAACTGTCATGGACAAGACGAAGATTAATCACTAAGTTATCTTCTGGGACATATAAGAGTCTTATATTGCTAAAAATAAGCAATATAAGACTCTTCTCTTTTTTGCTACAATCTTTATCAACAGCCATTAGTTTGTGTCAAAATGTTTCCAAAATTGAAAGTTTTTTTGTAATTTAGCAGGGTTTTTAAAGTCAGTAGCACCTTATATTAAGGTCTAAGACCTTTTTATTACTTTGGCAAGCAATAACAGTAATGACCTGTTATAATTTGAGAGTATATATCATTAAATACTTTCATTTACTTAAAAGCAAGCAAACAAAAAATAGTATATTAAAAAAAACTTATCTTTAATGATAGATCAGGAAGATAGAATTATTAGAATTAACATCGAGGACGAAATGAAATCAGCATACATTGATTATTCAATGTCTGTTATTGTAGGTCGTGCTTTACCCGATGTTAGAGATGGATTTAAACCCGTACATCGCCGTATTCTTTTTGGAATGAGTGAATTAGGAAACACATCCAATAAGCCTTATAAAAAGTCTGCGAGAATTGTAGGGGAAGTTTTAGGTAAATTCCACCCCCATGGTGATTCATCTGTTTATTTTGCCATGATTCGTATGGCACAAGAATGGAGCGTACGCTATCTATTGGTGGATGGTCAAGGTAATATGGGTAGTGTAGATGGTGATATGCCTGCAGCTATGCGTTATACTGAGGCTCGTCTTAGTAAACTTGCCGAAGAAATGCTTAAGGATATAGACAAAGATACGGTTGACTTTCAACTGAACTTTGATGATACCTTAAAAGAGCCGACAGTTTTACCAACCCGTATTCCAAACTTGCTTATTAATGGTGCTTCAGGTATTGCTGTAGGTATGGCAACAAATATGCCTCCTCACAATATGGTTGAAGTAATCAATGCAACTATTGCCTATATTGACAATAGAGAAATTGACATTGAAGGCTTGATGGAGCATGTGAAAGCTCCCGACTTCCCAGGAGGAGGTTTTATATATGGTTATCAAGGTGTTAAAGATGCTTTTGAGACCGGACGTGGACGTGTTATTATGCGTGGACGTGCGGAAATTGAAATGGATGGAAACCATGAAAAAATTGTAGTTTCAGAAATTCCATATCAAGTTAATAAAGCTGATTTAATTAAGCATATAGCCGATTTAGTTGGTGATAAAAAGATTGATGGTATAAGTAATGTCAATGACGAGTCGGACCGTGAAGGAATGCGTATCGTGGTTGATATTAAGAGGGATGCCAATGCTAATGTTGTACTAAACAAACTGTATAAACTGACAGCATTACAAAGTTCTTTCAGTGTTAATAACATTGCATTGGTAAAAGGACGCCCACAAATGTTGAATCTGAGAGATATGATTTCGCTGTTTGTAGAACACAGACATGAAGTGGTTATCCGCAGAACAAAATATGATCTTTTAAAAGCCGAAGAAAGAGCTCACATCTTAGAAGGTTTAATTATTGCATCAGATAATATTGATGAAGTAATTGCTATTATACGTGGTTCTAAATCGCCTCAAGAGGCAATAGAAGGACTTATAAACAGATTCCAACTATCAGATGTTCAAGCACGTGCAATTGTTGAAATGCGTCTACGCCAATTAACCGGACTAGAACAAGACAAACTACACAGTGAATATTCTGAGATACAAAAGCTTATAGCCTACCTCAATGAAATCTTGAATGACGAAGCACTTTGTATGCAGGTTATCAAAGATGAATTAGTAGAAATCAGAGATAAATATGGTGATATTCGTCGTAGTGAAATCGTTTATTCGGATATCGAAATGAATCCGGAAGATTTCTATGCTGATGATGAAATGATCATCACAATATCTCATATGGGATACATTAAGCGTACACCACTATCGGAATTTAAAGCTCAGCATAGAGGTGGAGTGGGAGTTAAGGGTTCTGAAACCAGAGACACCGACTTTGTTGAATATATTTATCCTGCATCTATGCACAACTATATGTTGTTCTTTACTCAAAAAGGTAGATGTTATTGGTTGAGAGTATTTGATATACCTGAGGGTAGCAAGAATTCGAAAGGAAGAGCTATTCAGAATATGTTGAATATTGAAGCTGAAGATAAGGTTAATGCATTTATTAGAATTAAGGGTCTTAATGATACTGAATTCGTAAATAATCACTTCCTTGTGTTCTGTACTAAGCAAGGTGTAATTAAGAAAACCAGTTTAGCAGCATACTCAAGACCTCGTCAAAACGGTGTTAATGCTATTACAATTCGTGAAGACGATAAAGTTATCGAAGTATTGATGACTGACGGTAATAGCGAAATATTAATAGCTAATCGTAATGGTAGAGCTATTCGTTTCCACGAATCGGATGTACGCGAAATGGGTCGTACAGCAACAGGAGTACGTGGAATGCGTATAGACGAAGATCCAACAGACGAAGTAATCGGAATGATTGCAATGTCTAAAGATGCTCCGGAAGAAACTATCATGGTTGTGTCTGAACTTGGATACGGAAAACGCACCAGACTGAATGACGAAGATGGAGAGCCTGTATATCGTATAACAAGCCGTGGAGGTAAAGGTGTAAAAACCATGAGTATTACTGAAAAAACAGGTAAACTTGTTTCGATCAGTAATGTTACGGATGAAAATGACTTGATGATCATCAATAAATCGGGTATCACGATTCGAGTTAAGGTTGATAATCTGAGAGTTATGGGACGTGCTACTCAAGGTGTGAAACTGATTAATCTAGGTAAACGTAACGATCAGATAGCGTCTGTTTGTAAGGTAATGTCTGAAAAAGACGAAGATATCATCATCGAGGATGATATAATACTTGATGAATTAAACAATGAGAATAATATATCTTCGAACGAAGACAATTCTGATGAATAACAATAATTATTAAAATTTTAATAAACGATGAAGAAAGTACTTTTGACAGCAACATTGTGCATGGTAGTAGCGCTATCTTTTGCACAAAAAAAGGCGGTAAAAGATGCTAAGAGTGAAATGAACTCGAACAATTTTACTGAAGCTCGAGAACTAATCAAACCGGCACTTACCGATCCTGAAACAGCTAATGATGCTGAAACGTGGAAAGTTGCAGGTGATATTGAAAATAAAGCATTTGATACTCAAAGAACAAACCAAATGCTTCAAAAAGAGTTCAAAGAAGACATCATGTATGATGCTCTATTGAATTCATATGCACCTTATATCAAAGCTGATGAGTTGGGTCAAATACCTGATGAAAAAGGAAAAGTAAAGAACAAATTCAGAAAAGATATATCTGTAACTTTAAGAGCTAATCACCCGTTCTTTATCAATGGTGGTGTTTATTATAATGATAAACAAGATTATAGTAAAGCATCTATCTTCTTTGAAAAGTATTGGGAGTTGCCTTCTTTGAAAATATTTGCTGATGATAAGGATAAAATAAATACTAATGATAGTACATTTCAAACTATCAAGTATTATGCTGTTATCACTGCGATTCAAGCTAAAGAAGATCAAAGAGCCATTGAACTGTTAAGCAGAATACTTTCTGAACCTTTTACTCCTAACAGTACATACAAAGAAAGTGACGTGTATGAGCTTTTAGCCAGCGAATACGAAAACACTAAAGACAGTGTGAACTTTGTAAAAACACTGGAGCTTGCTGCTGCTAAATTCCCTGATAACAAATACTTTATGCCTAATCTGATCAATCAATATATAAAGGCCGGTAAATCAGAAGAAGCTATTGCGTATTTAGATAAAGCTATTGCTAATAATCCTGAAGGATCATGCGATATGTATAGCGTAAAGGCGTCATTATTTGCTGAGAAAAAAGACTTTGTAACTGCAGATGCTACATACCAAGCTGCCATAAGTAAAGATGCTGCTTGCGAAAGGGCTCTTGAAGGTTTAGCTGTATCTTATATTGTACAAGCACAAAATTTAAAAGAAGAAGCCGGTAATGTTTCTTCAGCCAAAGAAAGAGCTGAATTAGATGATAAGGCTAAAGCCTTATATACTAAAGCTGTTCCATTATTGGAAAAGTATAAATCAGTATTGGAAGGTCGTTCTGCTGACGAGTTAGAAATTAAATCAATGTTGGTAAAATTGCAAAACGTATACTATAATCTAAACATGGAGAAAGAATACGAAGCTATGAGTGCAGAACTTGAAAAATATAAGTATTAATTAATAGACTAACTTAGTTTTATTAATTATAAGAGGTTGTCCCATTGGACAACCTCTTATTTTCTTATGAAGGTCTTATTTTTGCTCTTTACTGCGAATACATAAAAGTTATATAATTACCATTATGTTTAATTGTTCTTTTATTAATTAATGAGTCAGGTAATAATCAATCAAACACTCCTATTCAAAGTATAGTGAACTAAAGTATTATGTTAAAGAATATACTCTGTCGATACAGACTTAGAAACAATCTATATAAATATGGCAGCGATATTCAAACAAATGTGGAATAGATTTGTTTAATTTGTATAATGCTTAATTAAAAACAAAAAGTATATGACTACGATTATCTCTTACTTTCTTATAACTTTACTTAGTTTTAATTTAAACGTAGAGGATCAAACAAATAATAATAACGATAATAAAAGTACAGAAGCTATGAAATTTGAAATGCCTAAGTTGCCATATGCAACAAATGCCTTAGAGCCAGTTATCAGTCAACAAACTGTAGAACTACATTATGGTAAACACCTTCAAACGTATGTAAACAATCTGAATAATTTGGTACCGGGAACTAAATTCGAAAACTCAGATCTTATTACTATAATAAAGGAAAGTGACGGAGCTATCTTTAATAATGCAGGTCAGATTTTGAATCACGATCTATATTTCGCTTCATTTACAACTCCCGGAACAGGTGGTTCTCCCAAAGGAAAATTAGCTGAAGCTATTACTGCTAAATTCGGTTCGTTTGAAAACTTCCAAAAGGAATTCAATACAGCTGGAGCTGGCCTATTCGGATCTGGTTGGGTGTGGTTAGCTAAAGATGCTAGCGGCAATCTATCTATCGAAAAAGAACCTAACGGTAGCAATCCTGTTGTAAAAGGTTTAACTCCAATTTTAGGAATTGACGTTTGGGAACATGCATATTACTTGGATTACCAAAACCGTCGTGCTGATCACTTAGCTGAAGTTTGGAAAATCATCAATTGGGATGTAGTTAGTGCACGTTACTAATCAAAACTCATAAATTTAACAAAAGCAGTCTTATATAATAAGACTGCTTTTGTTTTTTTAACAGAAGTCCCCTACTCTCTTTTAATTCTTAATATATGCAGGTTATATCTGTTATCAAAGCGGAACTTACAACCTTCTCTTGAGTTAGATTATTAACTTGTTCAGGTCTATCCAATTCCTGCGGTGAAGGTGGTATAAAAGAGCTTTTTGAGCCCTTGATTGATACCAGACGAGCTTTAGAATCAATTGATATATTTGCATACAAAGCACTTCTATACGGGACTGTATAAGGTAAAGCGGAACGTGTTTGATAAACTGATTCAGGGAAACGCGTTCTATCAGCATATCTTTCGCCAACCCATACATAGCTCGCGCTATTAATCTGCATATAATTTATTCCATCTCTAATTGTATGATTATCTATATGATTATGACCACTTAATACACCTACAATAGTTGCACCAGCTAACTTTGCATTATCTAAAACTCCTCTTAGAGCCACAAAACTCTCATTATCATCAAATGTTCCATCAACAGGTGCATGAGTAAACAAAATAATCTGTTTACTTCTGTCTTTTAATAAGGTTTCCAACCAATCTAATTGTTTAGATGATATTCTGTCATTCTTCTTTCCGTAATAATTAGAATCGGCATAATCTATCGTTTCGCCATCAGCATCAATAAAGTAATTAGTATCCAGAACTATAAAACGAAATATGCCTTTATCGAAATAGTAATAAGGAGCTTTCATCCTTAGATATTCAATATATTCTTCTTTTGTACCAATATCCATATCATGATTTCCCAACACAGAATATTTTTCCATTGGATAATTAAGCCAGAAGTCCACAAAAATTTTATTATCAGGTTTTTGCATAGCGAAATCTCCTAATTGAATGATAAATTGTGATGAATTTTTCTCCGCTGCTTCAAATATATCCCTCAGGCGTATATCTGCATCATTTATTATATCCTGATGGATATCTGTAAACAGAGTAAAATTAACAGCCTCTTGCCCTTTTAAAAATGGAGAAAATAATAAGGATAAAATTAAAATTCGTGTGTACATAGTAATGTGAGATTTATTGGGTTAAAAAGATAAATTACTAAGGTAGCTCATCATGATATATCAATAATACAAATTAGAAACGAAATACCCCCCTCAAATAATAAAGAATAATACAATTCCCTACTCTATCCTATTCTTTTTAACTATTACAGTGTCTAGTTGTGTCTTATTCTTTTATATCTTTGCCCACTGATCTAGGGGTGCCCAAAAGGCTGAGATTATACCCATATAACCTGATCCGGGTAATGCCGGCGTAGGGAAATAGATATGCTTCGTGCACAATGCATACTACTTCACAATAAGGTAAACTTCTCTTATCCCCTTTTTTATTTATTAAGCCCGATGAAATGTTCTGCATTTTATCACTAATCATTATTATTTAAATGAAAAAGGAAATATTATCTATCACTATTTTTCTATCCAGTATTTCTCTATTCTCTGAGGAAATAGAAATTCCAATTCCAGACAGCCTGAAACAAGTAAATCTAAGTGAGATTATTGTATCGGCAACCCGAGTTAACGAACGTGCTCCCATCGCATTTTCAAATATCAGCTCTATAAAAATAAAAGAAAACAATGCAGCAAGGAATATTCCCTATATTCTGGAAACAATGCCTTCTGTAGTTGCTTTTTCGGAAGATGGCTCGGGAGTAGGAAACACCTCTCTCCGAATACGAGGCACAGATGCCACCCGTATCAATGTAACTCTGAACGGAATGCCTCTCAATAATCCTGAAAGTCAGGAAGTATATTGGGTAAACATCCCCGATATATCTAATTCTCTGCAAAGCATTCAGGTACAACGTGGTGTGGGGTCTTCAACTAACGGAGCAGGAGCCTTTGGAGCCAGTATATCCATGAAAAGCCAAGGAGCAAAGCCCGAAGCATACGGTGAAGCATCGACTGCTATCGGTAGTTATAATACCTTTGTTTCTACTATTGCAGCAGGAAGTGGTATTTTGAAAAATGGACTTTCTCTTGATGCCCGTTATTCCCGTGTAACAGGAGACGGATATATCCGTAATGGCAAAGTAGATCATCACTCTGCATATGCTGCACTATCTTATTATACAGATAATCAACTATTAAAATTAAGCTACATTAATGGTATTCAGCATACAGGTATCACATGGGAAGGAATTAGTCCTGAACAGATCAAAATAGACCGAAGATACAATACTGCCGGCAGATTTTATGATGCTTCGGGGAATGTAAAATATTATGATAATGAAACAGATAATTATTATTCTAACATAGTACAGCTAACCTATTCTAATACTTTGAGTGATCAATTGTCATTAAATGTAGGATTTAACTATAATCATGGATATGGATACTATGAGAATTATAAAATGGATCAGAAATTCAAGAAATTTGGTTTAGATCCTCAGGCTGTGAATGACTCCTTATATAAGTCTTCTGATATTATCAGACAAAAACTGATGAAAAATGATTTTTACACAGGCAATATTACTTTAAATTACACTACGGATCAATTAGGTTTGGTTGGGGGTGTTATGGTATCTTCCTTTGCAGGAGATCATTATGGTCAGCTTAGATGGGCTAATTTCAACCAAAATATTCCAACCAATTTTGAATGGTATCGCAATGATGCAAACAAGAAAGAGTTTAATATCTTCACTAAGGGATCCTATAGAGTAACCGATCGTTTTTCTTTATTCGGAGATCTTCAATACCGATATATCGATTATAGAATGAAAGGCATTGATGATGACTTGCAAAATATAACCAACAATAATTATTTTAGCTTCTTCAACCCGAAAGGCGGGCTTTCTTATACCTTTGATAGCAAAAACGAAGTGTATGCGTCATTATCTTTTGCTCAACGCGAACCTTTACGGACAGATATAAAAGAATCTGTAAAGGGAGATAGCCATCAACGAATCAAACCTGAACAAATGCTTGATTACGAATTAGGGTATAGATATGCATCGGGAGGGGCTTCCTTTAATGCCAATATCTATTATATGAAATATAAAGATCAGATGGTTCAAACAGGTAAATTAAACGATGTTGGCTATAAACTGATGGAAAATGTACCTGACAGTTATCGTTTAGGTTTAGAACTGATCGGAGCTTATCAAGTTGCGGAATGGATTCGTTTAGATGCTAATCTAACGATAAGCAGAAACAAAATTAAAGACTATACTGCCTATTTCGATTTGTATGACAATCAAACCGATTGGAATTTGGTAGGTCAAACCTCTGAGCATTTCAAATCTACAGATATTTCTTTCTCTCCCAATGTTGTGGGCAGTGGAGTAATTACTGTTACACCTTACAAAAAATTGTCTATTGCCCTTATCAATAAATATGTTGGAAAACAATATTATGACAATACCTCTAATAAAGAGAATCAATTAGCTGATTATTTTGTAAGCAATCTGGCTATCGGATATACATTCAAAACTCAAAAAATGGGAGAAATTGATCTTCAATTCTTTGTAAACAATATATTTAATAAAGAATATGTAGCTAATGCATGGGTATCTACCGATAAGTTTGAGGATAATACACAGGTTGTATATACAGGATTATTTCCTCAAGCACCTCTCAATATAATGGCTAAATTGGGTATCAGATTTTAAGGTATCAGACCTTTTTGTTACTTTGGCAGGTAAAACAACAATAACCTGTTACAATTTGAGAGTATATCATTAAATACTTCCATTTATTTAAAATGAGACATATCATAGATTTTATTGAATTAAATTGGGTAGAGATTATAGGAGCCATCGTTGGGCTACTATATCTCTATTACGAATATAAAGCCGATCTCAAAATGTGGCCGGCAGGTATTATTATGTCCTCTTTTTATACGTTTGTATTTATACATGCCGGATTCTACGCGTTTGCCTCTATTAATATATACTATATCTTGGCAGGAATATACGGATGGATAAAATGGCATAAGCCTTCCAGTGAAGACGCCGGTGTAACTAACGAAGTAGGACTGCTACACACCCCTACCCGATTATTTCTGCCTCTTACTGTAGCCGCGATTATTATCTTTGGCATTATTGTATTTGTTTTACAAACTTATACCGATAGTGGAGTCGTATATGGCGATAGTTTTGTTACTACAATTAGCATTGTAGCCATGTGGATGCTCGCTCAGAAGTATGTTGAACAATGGCTTTTACTCATTGTTATAAACATTGTATCTGTTTTTTTATACTTATATCAGGACTTATACCCAACTTCTGTTATGTACCTTGTTTACAGTATAGTTTCTGTATTCGGATACCTAAGATGGAGAAAGATGATAACAAACAAAATAAATGAAAACATATAAATACCCTACTGCATCAACTAAAGCCGATGCCATAATATTGGCTGATGGAGAATTCCCTACTCATGATGTAGCCCTTTCTATTTTGCATAATAATCGCTATATTGTATGTTGTGATGGTGCTATTGATACACTTTCTCAAACTAAGGTTACACCTCAGGCTATTGTAGGTGACTGCGATTCGTTATCTGAAAAAAACAGAATGAAGTATCAGGATATTATTATCCAAATTGAGGAACAGGAGACTAACG
This sequence comes from Indolivaga alginatilytica, assembly GCF_003201355.1. Classification (GTDB taxonomy): domain Bacteria; phylum Bacteroidota; class Bacteroidia; order Bacteroidales; family Dysgonomonadaceae; genus Dysgonomonas_A; species Dysgonomonas_A alginatilytica. Next base: position 48,689 of record NZ_QICL01000028.1, on the reverse strand, counting down.
ATCTTACAAAATCAGTACAATATTGCTCCGATCAAGACAAGAAACACCTAATCATTCTGGGAGGAACGGGTAAAAGAGAAGACCATTGCATTGCTAATATCGGTTTATTAGCTGATTATATAGAATATATCGATGATATATGTATGATCACCAATTATGGCGTATTTAATGCTATTAACACTTCAAGTGTTTTTGAAACCTATCCCGGTCAGCAAATTTCCATATTTTGTATTGCACCTTGTGAGGTAACAACATATGATTTGAAATATCCGATACATAAAAGAGTATTTACCAATTGGTGGCAGGCAACATTAAATGAGGCTGAAAACCATACTTTTACAATAAAAACTACAGGAAAATTAGTTGTATTCAGGGCTTTCTGACATTGCAACATAGCCTTAATTTTAAAATTGATAAAGCCTGATATAGCTGTATTTTAGCCTTTACAGTATTTTTATTAACGATAAAAAAGCAATATCTTTGTCTCACATTAATATTGATGTTGTTTATACTACTTAATCAATGGAATTTATACACTTTATTATCGATTTTATCCTTCACATCGACAGACACTTATTGGAACTTGTTGAAAACTATGGCGTATGGGTATATGCTATTCTCTTTTTAATCGTTTTTTGTGAAACTGGTTTGGTGGTAACTCCATTCTTACCGGGAGATTCTCTCCTATTTGTAGCAGGAGCTCTCGCAGCATCCAATGTTACCGGCGATTTTAACATTATCATTCTAAATATAATACTCATCACAGCTGCTATTTTGGGCGATGGAGTAAACTATACAATTGGGCGTTTCTTTGGAGAGAAACTCTTTAGCAATCCCGATTCCAAGATATTTAAACAAAGCTATTTAGAGAAAACCCATCAATTCTACGAAAAGCACGGAGGTAAGACAATCATCTTAGCCCGCTTCGTTCCAATCGTTCGTACATTCGCTCCTTTCGTTGCAGGAATGGGACACATGGGATATAAACATTTCGCAGCATATAATGTTATAGGAGGTGTAATATGGGTTGTGTTATTTACACTTTTAGGTTATTTCGTAGGTACTATTGAGTGGGTACAACAAAATCTTAAACTACTAATGGTAGCGATTATATTTCTTTCGATTGTACCGGCTATCGTTGAAGTAATCAGAGAAAGAGCTAAGAGCAAAAAAGAAGCTTAAAACAAGCATTCTGCATAACTCATTTATTTAAAGTAATTAAAATATTTACTGTCACATTCAAAAATCATAACTAGCGGTTACTTAGTATGTTTGAATAGACACCAAATAGGTCTGAGACCTTAACTATAAAATAAATGGAAGCAATAGCAAATATACCTGACTGTCAGTCAAAAAAAAGAATCGTTATAATCGGAGGTGGTTTTGCCGGCTTGGAAATAGCTCGTAAAATCGATTCGGCTTATTATCAGGTTGTATTAATTGATAAAGTAAATTACTATCAGTTTCAGCCTTTGATGTATCAGGTAGCAACTGGAGGTTTAGAGCCCAGTTCTATATCCTATCCGCATCGAAAAACATTTCAAAGAAAGAAAGATTTTCACTTTAGAACTTGTTATGCAAAACAGGTTTTAGCCGATGAAAAGATCATTGAAACCAGTATTGGGTCTATAAAATACGATCATCTGATAATAGCAACAGGTTGTGATACCAATTATTTTGGGAATGACAGCCTCAAAGAATCGACATATGCTTTAAAATCTATTTCCGAATCGTTACTGGCTAGAAATAGAATTCTTTTCAGCTTCGAAAAAGCGTTAAGTGCCAGGACGGACGAAAAAGTGCGAGAGTTACTTACTTTCGTTATTGTTGGAGGCGGAGCAACAGGTGTTGAGCTATCGGGAGCTTTGGCGGATATGAAAAAAACAATACTACCTAAGGATTATCCGGAGTTAGACTTTAATAAGATGGAAATACACTTGGTAGATGCTTCTCCACGCTTATTATTTGCAATGTCGGAAGAATCTTCGGCAAAGGCAGAGGAAACATTACGTAACAGAGGTGTTATTATCCATCAGAATATATCCGTAAAGGACTATAATAAACCGTATGTAGAATTATCTAACGGCGAAAAACTCCATTCACACAATGTTTTTTGGGTGGGAGGTGTTAAGCCTAATAGCTTAGCCGGATTGAAAGAAGATTCTTACAACAGAGGCCGTATTCTTGTAGACGAATACAATGAAGTTATCGGTTATAACAATATATATTCTATTGGTGACACATGCTTGCTTATTTCAAACAATTCACCTAAGGGTCATCCACAGGTTGCTCAGGTAGCAATGCAAATGGCAAAAAACTTAGCTAATAATCTTAATCAGGAAGCTAAGGGTTATACCGTAAAAGAGAAATTTTCCTATACAGACAAAGGATCATTAGCTACTATCGGTAGAAATGCAGCCGTAGCAGATATATGGAAACTTCATTTTGGAGGAACCGTTGCATGGTGGTTGTGGCTATGGGTACACATCCTTTCTATTGTAGGAATGAAGAATAAAGTATCTGTTTTTATCGACTGGGTGTGGAGTTATGTTACTTATGATGTTTCGCTTCGCTTATTTATCCGTCCTAAACACGATAAAATGTATGATGAGATAGACGAAAGGGAAAAGAATAATTAAGGTTTATTTACCAAAGCAATAAAAAGGTCTAAGACCTTAAACAATAAAAGAGATCTGAATCAGATCTCTTTTATTGTTATATCGGTTTGCTTCTTTATTTTGTTTTCTCTCATTCTTTCCCATATAAAATGAGGTATCAAACGTCTCATATATTGCCTCAGGTAAGCATTTCTTATATATTTTTTGAAGTAAGAAGAATCTTTAGGAGCGCCATACGCTATTTGCATATCTACAAATTCTTTCGCATGCTTCACTTCGCTATTCATACTTATACCAACCGAAGCATCATAAGAGCAAACAATAACGGAAACATGTTTCAATACATAGCCTTCTCTATTCAACCGAAGGAAGAATTCTGTATCGGCAGCTATCTTATATTTAAGATTAAATTTATTCTTCTTGGCAACATCAACCCGGGCAAAAGCAGCCTGATGCGAAAATGGCATAAAGTGATCTCTATCACACTCATAGCCTTGTCGTATATACGAAAATGATTTTAAACGGTATTCAGCATCACCGTAGACCGTAGCATAATTAGAATAGTCTTCTTGTACATCAAAAATCTCAGAGACCGCATCAGGTGAGTAAAAATGATCTCCCGCATTCATGAAATTAATCCAATTACCCGTAGCCTTATCTATACCTTTATTCATGGCATCATAGATACCTTTATCCGGCTCACTCACAAATATGTATAGCTGATCTTCGTATTTCTTTATCAATTCGACAGTACCGTCTGTAGAACCTCCATCAATAACGATATATTCAATATTAGTGTATGTTTGGGATAATACACTTTTAATTGTTTCTTCTATTATAGACACTGCATTATATACAACGGTTACAACCGATACCTTATCTTGAATCATTGTTTTTCAGCATTTAATTTGTCTAACATATCCATTAATTGACTATCGATATTTATATCTAACTTGCGTGCAAACCAAGCCTTAGAAACTTCTATCTGAGGAAAATCTTCCGATGTCAGTATCTTTGGACTTTTGCCTTTATCTCCCCAATCAAAGAATCGATAAATCTCCTTTACCATATCTTTTTTTAGTGGAGAGTTTAATAGTACCGATTGAATATATAATTCGTCGGAACATCCTGTATGTTTAAAAAAATCCAATATATTCGGATTCTTTCCCGTATAATCCAGTAAATAGTTTACTGCTTCCATGGATAAGGTAAACCAACAAGATCCATAGTACACCTCAGGAAATGGATATTTACGTTTGAAACCCACTTTTTTAAGAATTTTCTTTATAATGTGGTTATTCCGGATATCATTTTCAGGCAAAAAGAACCAATATTCGAAACGCTTTCTCATTAAGTTAGACCAATCGTCATCTCCTAATTTAAAATAGTCTATATAACTTTTATTCGGATTATTATATAGAAATTCTACAATCTCAGACATCGGCACAATGGGATAATCCAAGCCACTGATAAATAAAATATGAGAATATGGAACTTTTGTATCGGCTATCTCATTAAATGAATTGAGGATTTGTTGTAATTGGGAAAATCTCCCCCAAACAACCTCTACCCTGTCATCCAAAAAATATACATTCTCTATAACATTTTTGAAAAGCTGTATATTAACCTTCCCATCCACATTGATAAAGATATCTACATGGGGATGTCTAAGACGGGATACTAATCGGGCAAGCTGCTCAGGGTTAGTATGTGCATGAATTAACAAGGCTACTTTCATAACAAAATAAATTATGAATATAGTTTCACCAGATCGAGAACTTGTCGGGCTGACTTATCCCATGAATATTTTTGAACCTGCTCCCTACCCTTTTCGCTCAATTCTCGCCTCAATTCAACATCACGAATCAGCATATCCATTTTAAGGCTCATATCAGCAACATTTAATGGATCTATATACAAAGCTGCATCTTCGTTTATTTCTTTCAAAGCAGGTATATCTGAGGCTATTACAGGGCAACCATATGACATGGATTCTAAAGGTGGTATTCCGAAGCCTTCATACAAGGAGGGATATACAGAGAATAAGGCATTCTTATACATGCTTTGCAAAGACTCATCATCGAGATACCCTGTTAGAATAACATTTTGACCAATGAGTTTTTGCATATCCGGTGTATTAAATGCTTTAAACTGCATCCCGATAATATATAGCTTTACCGATTTGTCTTCAATCCTATTAAAAGCCTCTACTAGACGAATAAAATTCTTTCGCGGATCCATTGAGGATACTGATACGATGTATCTTTCCGACTCTTTATTATTAAATTCTACGATTTCATTATCAATAGTATGATAAGACGGAATACTACAATTTATTACATGAATTTTTTCAGGTGAAATAGCCAGTGTCTCTTCGATTTCTTTCTTCGAAAATTCGCTCACTGTAATAACGGCATGAGCCTTTTTGCCTATCCGAGGCATCATATAGCCATAAAACCGGCAATAGTTTTTAGAAAACCATTCGGGATGCCTTTCATGGGAGACATCATGTATTGTAATTATCTGATTAGAATAGTTTAAGGGACCACACCCCGAAAAGCTTACTAACAAAGGGTTTCCCTGCTGTTTCAAATATTTAGGCAAACTGATTTGTTCCCAGAGATGGGCACTCATCGATCCGCATTGAACAGTCTTAAAAGTAAATATGTAGTCCGGATTAATTTCTTTTGGTACAGCCACATAGAAGTCAACTCCAAGTTCATGAAGTTTATTACATATCTCAAAAGCAAATCGGTGAACTCCTGTTGGCTTTTGTGTTAAAAATCGACCATTTACTACAAACATATTATTGGGTAATATCTCTATAATACTTCTTTTTAAACCAGCTTCTCTTGATAAAGAGATAAGTTAAGCGAATCCAAAAATACATTTTGAACCTCTCCCATCCTTTATTAGATATAGCTTCTTCTTTAAAAAAATCCGAATTGGCAACTATATTAAAATAACGCTTCTTCTGCGGCATTCCGCCATTTAAGAATTCAATATGATGCGTAACCATTTTTGATTTGGGAAAAACGTAGAACCGTCTTTGAACCGAATCATCAACATACGGGTACTTAGATACATAACTAGGTACATGAACAGGCATATTTTCGGTTATCCATTTAAATCTTACATCTGCATCCCTCAAATAATTGGCAATATAACATTCCGGATAAATCTCGAAATCAAATAATTTGGGATTTTGGCGAATAAAGTCTGATTTTATTACAGCAAAATCCAGAGCCAAAGCATAATCCTTATCATACCAGTCTGCACTAGCCCATACCACTTTGGATGCTTCCTCCATAAATTCAATATACTCTTTGACCGTCCGATCGGTATACATCCATGTATCAGCTTCGAGTATAACCGTATAGTCACAGTTGACAGGAATACATTTCTGCCCTTCCAATAACAATTGAGAATTACCTTTTTTATGTCCTGTGTTATGTTCTAATACCAAAAAGTTATCTATAAGACTTACTGATTCGGCACTGATACGGTGACCATCAGGATAGCCGTTACTTACAACAATAATATGATAATCAAATTCAGTCCATGTACGCTTTATGATCTGAAGGTTATACTTCAGGTCTTCAACACGATCATATACACGAATTAGAATTGCAACTTTTCTTTTCATCTAAACATTAAAGTAATATAAAATAGCTATTTCTATACTTTATAGCTATAAATAATTATGGTTATCGCACTCTCACCAAAAGCAATAAAAGGATCTGCATCTTAATTTTGGACTAAGTTCTTAACGATCTTATCCATTTTATCCACTGCAACATCCCAAGAAAATTGTTGTATAAAACTATTGCCTCTTTCCGCTAAGGATACCCTGTTTTCATTATTAACAATCAAACTTATTATTTTGTTAGCTAATTCATTTGAATCTTTAGCTTTATATAAAAGAGCTGTTTCATTGTCTTTTCCATACTCCTCGTGCCCTTTTATATCTGTTAATATAGCTGCACAACCGCAAAACATGGCTTCCATAGGGGTTAATGCCATTCCTTCGGTTAATGAATTGGATATAAATATAGCATTTCTATTATAAATCGAGCATAAATCTTTAGGATCCCGATAAAAAGTAATCCAATCCGGTAAGTTATCAGGCTCCGGGCATATTCCAAATAAGTCAACAGTCAATTCCGGATACTTCTCCTTTACTTGTACCAAAGCCTCAAGCCCATAAATCGATCCTTTGATTTCCTGTATAGAGTAAAGCATACAAATTGAAGCTGATCTTCTTCCTTCTATAGACTCTAAAACTCTGTACTTATCTTTATCAATTGCATTGGGTATAAGAAATGTAGAATTTTCAGTATATTTTTCAACAATCTCTTTCAGATATGAAGCAACTACAATATTGGTTACACCTTCCATATTATAAGAAGCATGTAATTCATCCTCATGTCCTGTCCAATTTTCATATCCTTGAATAAGGTTTATCTTTTTGCCTTTTGAATTTTTTAAAGCCCCCATTTCCAAGGCTGTTGCCCACCATGTTGCTATTATAATGTCTGAGTCTCTAACATTTTGATCTTTAAGTGAATTAGCATAAGACATTGATATTTTAGGTCTGAAATCAAACCATCTACTTGTTCTAAAGCCTTCTATATATGTTAGCAAATAGCGCACGATATATGGTAAGCGATACTCCATATACCTTGTATTCAAAGGATAAGTTATATGCACATCATACCCTAAATCAGATAATCTATTTGCATATTCGTACATAACTCTAAATCCTCCTGCGGGACGTCGAGCCTTGAACGGCATTACGAAGTGTAATCGGATTGTATTTTCCAAGTCTATATAATTGTGGTGTATAAATATAATATCTATAATGAAGAAAATAAAATACAAATAGATACATAAACAAATTTAAGTCGGACAAACCTTTATAATTCAGAGCTAAGTTATATGCATACATTACCAATAAGGTAAAGACAAAAGCCTTGTCATTAGTAAAAGACATTTTTATTAGCATAAATTGATAAAAGAAGTAAGCTATAGTACCCGGTAGCCCAACATAAAATAGCAAACGTGTGTATCCCACATCACTACCCCAAAATGACATAACTCCCCATCCATATAGCCATTGGTCAAATGTATGTGGTGTCTGAAACATTTCTCCCAGCCCATCAGAGGAAGCTGTTCTAAATTTTCCTGTTTTACTGAAATTTATAAAGGCCTCAAATGCCCAATCAGCAAATTCCGGAAAATAAATATACGCAAGTGCCTGCCCTATAAAGCCAAATAAAGCTCCAATTGCCAAAAATCGATAAAACTGTTTCCTTTGTGTATTCTTCTCATCACCAATAAAAATAAGAATTACGGCTAAAATAATACTTGCAAAAAGACCAATGGATGTAGTCCTCGCTGAAAGAAGCCCTACATATAGAATAAAACAATAGACTCCCCCAAGCAGAATAAGTGCAAATAGGTCTAACTTTGTTCTTAATATAATATATACCAGAATTATAAGAGCAAAACCACATGAAATACCTGCACCAAAAAAAGCAACTCCATATCCCAGCAAACGCGCACCTTCTGTTTCTTGCCTCTTTGCCAATGCAACGACATCTATCATTTGCAAGGAATTGAAAAAATCCCGAATGACTTCATTTTTGTGCATAGCAATAGAAATGACACACTGTACAAATATGGCTGCAACTATGTAATAAAGAAATAAAGTGAAACTTCCTCGCGGGTGCACTATAAAGAAAAGAGTAACAATAAAATACGAACCAAATATCCAGGCAATTTGACTTTTTGTATAATCCATCATATATGGATCTTTGTATGGAGTTAAATAACTAGTAAGAAAGCATGCGAATACAAATGGGATATACGATAAGAAGATATTAACAACCTCAGGAAAAGGTCTTCCGTTATAGAAATACCAGGCAAGACCTAGTGCCCCGGATGTAAATAGAAAAGAGTATCCAAAGAACGATAGAGCCTGTGGATATAGTGTGTAAAAAAGAAAAACAAATAATATCGTTATTAATAATATCCTTTTCATAAGATTTTATCTAAATACCAATTTATACAGAAATGATTTTTTGTACTCCATCTTAAATGTACACTTAATCAGCAAAATTAAAACATCTCGTCTTTTATAATAATCTTTATTATATAGCGGAGATGTAAAACATTTATTTAGAACCCGAACTCCCAATCTTGAATTAGCGCAAATCCGAATCCAATGTAAAGAGATGATTTTCTCTAAATAATCTGAAGAACAAAATTGGTTGCTCTTATTCTTATCTAACAATATTTTCATAAAATGCTCACATCTACTAAGATATTCCATAGTTGAATGCAAAGGAACACATTCTGCTACTGATGCGTATATATCTAAATCTTCTTCAGTTGACGACAATCCTAATTTTTCACAATGAATTCTAAACACTTCCTTTTTATTTCCGATTTGTTTTTTTTCATTTAATGAAGAAACTTGAGATTCATGAACCCTATAATATAAAAGAGGTTCATTTATATTTGCTAATCTTGTGCAATATAAAGCTTTAGACCATAAAGCATAATCTTCAACATGAAGATATTTCTCTTCGAATTTCAATCCTAATTCGGTAAAAAGAGTTTTACGAATCATTACTGCAGGATGGCAAATGCCGGATCTGAATAAAAGATAAGCCTGCAATTCTTCATGTGTTACCGGATTTATATACAAGTTACGCTTCGAATTATCGGTTTTAAAGGTATAAAACATTGTACTTACAATATCGTAATCAAGATTTCGTTCCAGAAAATCCACCTGTTTCTCTATCCTCGACGGAAAAGAGATATCATCCGCATCCATACGAGCGATGTATTTACCGTTACATAATTCTACACCTTTATTTAAGGTCTTTATCAATCTTAGATTTACATCGTTATTATAAATCTTGATTCGCTGATCCTTACGAGCCAATTCTTCCAGTTTATTGGCGGTACCATCAGAAGATGAATCATTTATAATAATGATCTCCAAGTTAGTATATGTTTGAGTCATTATGGAAGAAACCGATTCGATCACATAATTCTCGACATTATAACAAGGTATTAAAACTGACACCAGAGGTTTTGACATATCTTTATGAACGTTTTCCTTTATTATATATTGCCTTAAATATAGAAGTATATCCTTTTACCATTTTATCTATTGTAAAATTTTTCAAGTAAGAATCCCGTGCATTTAGCCGCATTACTTGATTTCTTGAATCATCTAAAACATAATCGATTTTACTCGTAAAAGATAGAACATTATTCTCCACAGCAAAACCATTCTTTCCATCCAGAACTTCCCCAATTCCTCCCACATCAGAGGCTACAACAGGAATACCAAAAGATAAAGCTTCTAATAAGGAAATAGGCAACCCCTCATAATTGGAAGGCAGAATAAAAACATCTGCATATCGAAAATAGATATATGCTGAATGTGTTTCACCTAAACAAAACACATTAGAAGGAAGATCATTTATTATTTCTTTATTACCGATCCATATGAATGCATATTCAGACTTTTCTTTTGCAATATCAAGAAATAAATCGAACTTTTTCTGAGCAGATATTCTCGAAACACACATTATAACCTTAGAATATTTACCCCTTATATCCTCTATCTTACGTTTTAAACTTGAATCTTCCAGAGAGGCCGTATCATCCGCTTTATGATCTGCAACTCCATTATAAACAAGCTCAACATTATGAGATATTCCTTCTTCTCTTAAACAATCTACATCATATTGGCTTACTCCAACTATTTTAGCAGCTCTATTTTTTAACAATCTCTCTACAATCAAAAATTTCCGAAATGCTTTTCTTATAGAATCGAATCCATGTACACTATAAACGATTGTTTTAGGATTAAAGACAATGCGCCCTATAGCACCCATTTTAGAAGAATGCAAATGAACAACATCCGGCTTATATTTAAGCCTTAGGCGTAGCAATTTAAAAACCAAAAACATATCCTTCCAAGAAACTTCCTTACGATGCTCACAGATTTTAATGAGATTCACTTTTCTCGTAAGGGGCTTCCAAGCCTCACCGTTTCCGCCATATAGAATAAAGACTTCATCATCGTCATTCAAACCTTGAACAAGATTCGCCACAACAGACTGAGCTCCACCAAATTCTGATACAGTTATAACTTGAAATATTCTCATCCTTTTTAACTTCCTAAATTAATAGCAAAATACAAAGATATTCCTTTTTAGTCAAAAATAATGAAGACATCCGATCTTTCCTAGTTCTTATTTCTATTAATTAAAATTTAGAATATATCCTTTTTTAGTAATATCTTTCTAAATTTGCAAATCAATACTAAATTTAGGATTTAACAATTTTAGAAATTATATATGGAAAGACTATTTACGAGAAGGGGGTTTAGTATGTTTATTTTACTCGTAGATCTCATTATCATTTATCTATCAACCTATCTTGCGTATTTATACTTCGCTGATAGTCTGGCTGCATATAACGACAATTTATACTCCATCATATCTATGGCTCCATATATCGGTTTGTTTTACCTGATTGTTGGGCATGTATTTGAACTTGATAAACCTAAGGAGTTTACATTATTTGGTGTGGCTTATTCTGTCACTGTGGCAATCCTTTGTTTGTTTATGTTAACAATGGCTATGAGTTTCCTTACAAGAAGGCTGGCTTATCCGAGAAGTATATTAATTGTCAGTTCCATAGTTCAGGTCGTTTTATTAACACTCTGGCATTTATATATTAACAAAAAATATCTTAGAGACAATGTACTGAAAACAGTCTTAGTTATCGGATATGACAAGGCCAAATATCTGGCTCTGAAATTACTGCATTCGAAAGGTATTTGGTCTAATGTTACACATATTTGTACTCCCGAATCTTCTAATCTGGAGAAATATGTAGCAAATTCTGATTTGATCTTCATATCAGATGATGTAGATGAAAGCAAAAAACAAGAAATGGCTGAAGATTGCGTCAAAAAAAACAAACAGTTTTTTTACGAACCTAAATTTCAAGAGATATTTTTATTTAATGCCAATTTTATTCAAATAGAAGATACCCCTGTCCTAAAAGTAAGGCAGTTTGATATAAATATAGAGCACGATTTTGCTAAACGTATTTTAGATATTTTACTATGCTCCATCGCTTTTATTGTAGCATTTATCCCAGGTTTATTTGTTGCTTTATGCTTGAAAATTGGAGGAGGTACCGTATTTTATAAACAAGAGCGTATTACGCGAGGCAACAGACCGTTTTTCATCTATAAATTCAGAACAATGATTGAAAATGCTGAAGCAGCTTCAGGACCCACCTTAGCACAACAATCCGATAATAGAATCACCAAACTAGGTGCTTTCTTACGAGCAACACGATTGGATGAAATACCTCAAATTTATAATATCCTTAAAGGCGATATGAGTATTGTAGGACCACGCCCCGAACGCCCGTTTTTTGTAGACCAATATTGTAAAGAGATTTCCGAATATAATTTGCGCCACAGAGTTAAAGCAGGGTTAACAGGATTGGCTCAGGTACAAGGTAAATACAACACTTCGGTTAAGGATAAACTAAAATACGATCTGTTATATATCAATGGATATTCATTTGCTTTAGACATTAAACTAATCATGCAAACCTTAACTGTATTATTAAAGAAAAGCAGTACTGAGGGGGTTCGCGATATTGTAGACCATGAAGAGTTTATAAATAAACTTATGGATAAGAACTGAATAATGCAATATTAAAGTTTCTTACTCCATTTAATATTCCGGTATACCCTGTTGCAACTCGAAAATATATTGTTAAACCTCATTCATTTAAATAAATTATTTATCCAAACCAACAATGAATAATTTCTCTGAATTAATCACTAAGAGGCGAAGTATACGCAAATTTACCACAGAGCCTCTTACTGCAGAACAAGTAGAATTAATTTTAAAGGCGGGGCTAAAGTCTCCTACTTCAAAAAATGCAAAGCCCTGGCGTTTTATTGCTATCGAAGATAAAGAGTTATTAACTCAACTTTCGCTATGCAAAAAAATGGGTAGCAAATTAATTGCAGATTGTGCTTTAGCCATAGTCGTAGCCGTTGATCCTCTGACTAGCAGTGTCTGGATTGAGGATGGCTCTATAGCCTCTATAATGATGCAACTTCAAGCCGAAGATTTAGGTTTAGGCAGTTGTTGGATACAAATCAGAGATCGTTATACAACAGCGGAAACTTTGTCCGAAGAATATGTAAAAGACCTGTTAGATATCCCTATGCAATTACAAGTTCTATCGATTATAGCTTTTGGTCATAAAGATCAGGAAAAGCCTCCACATGATGATGATAAATTAGAATGGGAAAAAGTACATATAGGTAAATATAATAATAAGCAGTAAACTTAAAGAAAACATTAAATACCTTTTTACATGGCTAAAAGTTCAGGAAACAGACTTCCATATGGTCTTTTGATTCTTATTATCGGTATCATTTATTTACTCAGCAAGACAGGGATACTATCGAATATCCCCTATGCTGACAAACTTATGAATATTGGTACCTTCTTTATAATTGCCGGTGTCATCTTTCTATTTACAAAGGCAGAGAAGACAATGGGCATCGTATTTACGGCTATAGGTGTTATTATGAATTTCGATTTCTTTTTTGGTTGGATTCATAACTATTCGTCGTTAATTGTCCCTGTCATATTAGTTATTATCGGACTTTTTATGGTCATAACGGCAAAAAAATAGACTTTTAATGAATATTGTATTTATTGGAGCGGGCAAATTAGCCACACATTTGGCTGTTGAATTAACAAAACACTCGTTTAATATTCAACAGGTATATAGCAGGACTGATAGTTCCGCACAAGAATTAGCTAAAAAAGTCAACTCCAGAGCAACCTCCGATATCAAAAAAGTCGATACCAATGCTGACATCTATATATTTTCGGTAAAAGATTCGGCATTACCTTCACTTATCGCAGAAATGCCGGTGAATAATGGCCTATGGCTACATACAGCCGGTAGTATTACTTCAGATATATTTAAAGGTCATGTTGACAGGTACGGAGTACTCTATCCTTTCCAGACATTCAGCAAAGACAGACAGTTAAATTTCCGTGAAATTCCTATCTTTATAGAAGCTAATAATAAGAATGATCTGAGTTTATTAGAGAATATTTGCCTGCAAATCTCAGATAAAGTATACGCACTGCCCTCGGAAAAACGTCAATATCTGCACTTAACAGGTGTATTCGCTTGTAATTTTGTAAACCATATGTATGCAATTTCTCAACATATTTTAGAAAAAGAGAATATTCCATTCGAAACACTCTTGCCATTAATTGACGAAACGGCCTCTAAGGTTCACTCATTATCGCCTCAGGAGGCTCAGACAGGTCCCGCAATACGTTACGATGAAAATGTAATTCAAAAGCATATTGATTTGATAGAAGATCCTGATTTGAAGGAAATATATTCATTAATCAGTAAGAATATACACAAAACGAATAAGTCTTAATAAAAATATGAGTTCTATAAATTACGATCTAAATAAAATAAAAGCCTTTATCTTTGATGTAGATGGAGTATTATCGCCTGACAGTATCCCTATGTCTCCCGAAGGAGAGCCTATGCGTATGGTCAATATCAAAGATGGTTATGCTCTCAATTTGGCATGCAAAACAGGGTATGGACTAGCTATTATAACAGGAGGAGACACGGAAGCTGTAAGATTACGTTTCTCTCGTTTGGGAATAGAACATATATACATGAAATCATCTATTAAAATAACTGATTTCAATGATTATTTATCCAAAACAGGCTACAAGCCCGAAGAAATTATTTACGTTGGCGATGACCTGCCCGATTATCAGGTTATGCAAGCAGTTGGCTTACCTGTGGCTCCTGCAGATGCAGCACCCGAAATCAGAGGTATTGCTAAATATATATCGCATAAAAAAGGTGGAGAAGGTGTTGCCAGAGACGTTATAGAACAAGTTATGAAAACGCAGGGCACATGGATGAATGACAAAGCATTCGGATGGTAAATTGAGGTCTCAGACCTTTTTAATATTAGGGCTTATGAACTTGTTCTCTAATGACTAGTAAACTTGAAAAGTAAATACCTTTATTTACCTAAATGACTAAAAAACGCATTATATACACTTCTATTTGTTTAGCTATAGCTTTTATTAGTTTTATAGGTATCAGGTATGTGTATAACTCCGGATACATAAGACTTAATTATCCCTCTGTTGAGCTTTATCCTGTTCACGGAATTGATGTCTCACATCACCAGAAGAAAATATACTGGGATAAGCTTGATAAGCAAAAAGTGCAATTTGCATTTATAAAGGCAACCGAAGGTGGTGATTTTAAAGATACTCGTTTCGTTGAGAATTGGCAACAAGCTAAGAACCTGAATATTGCTGTAGGAGCATATCATTTCTTCACATTCTGCAAGGACGGAGAGTTACAAGCCCTGAATTTTATAGGTTCTGTTCCCAAAGATAGTACCAATCTGCCACCAATCATCGACCTTGAGTTTTCGGGGAATTGTAGTAAAGAAAATTATCGTGAGGACATTCTTCATGAAATAGATCTCTACATCAAAACGATTGAAGCTCACTATGGAAAAAAAGTGGTAATTTACACTACATGGGAGTTTTACAAGAAGTACCTGACTCAGAATTTTACAGAGAACCCTATCTGGATTCGTGATATCCAAACTACGCCGCAATTAGATAACGATAGAGAATGGCTATTCTGGCAGTATACAAACAGAGGTGAGCTTGAGGGGATAGAAACCTTAGTCGATTTAAATGTATTTTCCGGAACTCGACACGAATTTGAGAAACTCATGAAATAAGTGTTTATTTTTCAATCAGGAGGGTGATAAATATAAAAAAGGGGCATAAGGTATATTGCGAAGTATAAAGAAAGTCATTGTTACAATGAATACAATCATACCAAATCTACCGGAAAATAAAAATTATCAAGAATTTTTAGCTTCTTAAGCCCATAAATCTCTATTAATACAATACGAAAAAAGGTAATACTATCTCATATTACCCTCTCACTTATAATATAAACAAAAAGACCTCTATAACATGGACTAAAGGTACCTAAAACTGTGGCAACTATAGCCATTGGTAAATGACCTATTTTTCATATAGAGATCAAAATACTTGTTTGTTAATAACGAAATGTACCAAATTCACTTTCGATAACAAGCTCTGTTTTAGCCGATTCTTCGACCCGTCCTACTATCTGAGCATCAATATTAAAGGACTTAGATATATCAATTACCTTTTGAGCATGTTCGGGAGATACATAAATCTCCATTCGATGCCCCATATTGAAGACTTTATACATCTCCTGCCAATCGGTACCCGATTGCTCATGTATAAGCTTAAACAAGGGAGGAACAGGGAACATATTGTCTTTAATAATCTTCACCTTATCTACAAAATGAAGTACTTTTGTTTGAGCCCCGCCCGAACAATGTACCATTCCATGAATTTGTGGACGCAACTGCTCCAATATTTGTTTTATAACAGGAGCATACGTACGGGTTGGAGAAAGCACCAACTTACCTGCATCAAGAGAAACGTCAGCAATTGTATCAGTCAGTTTTTTATCTCCCGAATATGCTAAATCAGCAGGAATAGAGGCATCATAACTTTCAGGGTATTTCTGAGCCAGATAATTGGCAAACACATCATGACGTGCCGATGTTAAACCATTACTACCCATTCCTCCATTATATTCAGTTTCGTATGTTGCTTGCCCCGATGATGATAAACCAACAATAACATCACCCGCTTGTATATTATCATTAGATATCACATCCGAACGTTTCATACGGCAAGTAACCGTGCTATCCACTATTATTGTACGAACTAAATCGCCCACATCGGCAGTTTCGCCTCCCGTAGGATATATATTTACTCCTAATTGAGAAAGCTCTACACACAAATCGTTAGTAGCGTTTATAATAACAGAGATAACTTCTCCCGGTATGAGTAGCTTATTACGTCCGATTGTTGAAGATAATAAAATATTATCGGTAGCTCCTACACAAAGTAAATCATCGACATTCATAATCAATGCATCTTGCGCTATTCCTCTCCAAACAGATAAATCTCCTGTTTCTTTCCAATATATGTATGCAAGAGAAGATTTAGTTCCTGCTCCATCGGCATGCATGATATTGCAATATTCAGGGTCTCCGCCTAATACATCAGGTATTATTTTACAAAAAGCTTTGGGATATAATCCTTTATCTATGTTCTTTATAGCATTATGGACATCTTCTTTGGAGGCTGATACACCTCTCTGATTATATCTTTGATCACTCATGGGTATTTAATGTAATGTTTCTCTAAATCTTATTAATAACTTTTTGCAAATGTAAGAAAAAAAGAGCTTTGAGACGTACTTATATAAGGTATATTTGTCTTTCGGTATTGACTCAAAATAAGTTTTTATGACAAAACAACGAATTGCTATAACAGGAGCGGCAGGTAATCTGGGAAACCTATTAGCGTTAGGCTTACAAAAGGAAGATGTGGAATTAAATCTTTTAATTCATACTAAAAAAGTATCCGACAATTTAGCTGATAAAGAAAATGTCTCTGTTTTTAAAATAGATTTAGCCAAGGAGAACACCTTATTTGCAGCATTCAACAATGTGGATACAATCGTTCATTTCGCAGGAGTATTATTTAAAGCAAACCCTGAAAAATTTCTTCCCGAGACTAACACTCAATACTTCAAAAATCTACTGAATGTAGCAACTAAACAACAAGTTAAAAGAGTTATTCTCATAAGTTTTCCGCATGTAGAGGGCGAAACTACACCACAAAATCCGGCAACAGGGGTACTAAACGGTCAACCAATATCGTCACATGCCCAAACCAGATTAGAAGAAGAAAAGTTACTTTTCCAGTATGCAGAGCAATATAAATTCGAACCTGTTTCATTAAGAGTCGGGATGGTCTACGGGAAGGGCATATTAATGATCGATGCTGCTCAATGGTTTGCCCGGCACTACTTACTAGGCATTTGGAAACAGCCCACATATATTCATCTTATATCTAAAGACGACTTTGTGAGTGCCGCCATAGCAGCAGCACTAAAGCCCAACATTGAAGGAATATATCATATCGGCGATGAAGGTATTCAAACATTGCAGCAGTTTCTTGACGATATTACAACTTACAAAAATAATCATAAACCCTGGCGAATGCCTCTTTGGATGATAATGACTGCAGCACATTGTTTTGAATTTTATTCATCCATATCAGGGAAAATAAGCCCTCTTACACGAGATTTTATAAAAATAGGCAGAGTATCCTACTATGGTGATACTAAAAGAATGAGGCAAGAGTTACTTCCTTCACTAAAATATAGAACATATATGGAAGGAATAACGTTATTTGATTAAATGGGGTTATTCTAATTGTATCAGATAACTCAATTAGAAATCCAAGTTCGCAGAACTATTTACTGCTTTGGCTATTGCAACAACAAGCGTTAGTTATTGTTTTGAAACATTGCATTAAATAGTTGAATTTACTTATTAATAATCAAATAATATATTTTGAAAATAACATTGAAAATCTTAAAGGTAATCGGTCTTACATTATTAATAATCGTTGGAGCGTTATTATCATATATCATAATCTCTCTCATTCTTTCTTGGATAACTATATCTCAAGAACCCGACACAAAGCCCGAAATAGATATTTATATTTCGACCAATGGTATGCACACCGATATTATTGTACCTGTGAAATCAGACCAAATAGATTGGAGTAAAGAAATCAAATTTACTGATACAATAAGCAAAGATTCAACTTATAATTATATCGGATTTGGATGGGGTGATAAAGAGTTTTACATGAATACTCCGGAGTGGTCGGATTTAAATCCCAAGTTAGCTTTAAAGGCCACTTTGGGACTCAACACATCTGCTATTCATACTACATTCTTTAAAGAAATGGTCGAAAGCAACGATTGTAAACATATCAGCATATCCCAAGAGCAATATACCAGACTTGTTCAATATATTCAAAAGAGTTTTAAAAGAGATGCTAATGGAAATGTTATTTTCATCCCAACAAATCTTACTTATGGAGATTCAGATAGTTTTTATGAAGCTATAGGACATTACAGCATGGTACACACCTGCAACTCTTGGGCAAATAGTGCTCTCAAAAATAGCGGACAAAAAGCATGTTTATGGACACCTTACGAATTTGGCATATTTTATCATTACAGATAATTTTAAGTTCGCAGAACTATTTGTTACTTTGGTAAGCAAAACAGCAATAAATAGTTATACTCTTTAAATGTATCATTAAATATTTTCTGTTAGCCAATATGCACGAAAAATCAAAAATAGAAGAAAAACTAGCAATCTAGCACCAATTATATGACAGGAATCATTACCTTTGCACCTCAAATTTACTTATTGAGCAATGATCAATCGCGTTCTTATTCGTATTCGGGTTATACAAGTATTGTACTCTACTTATCTAAATGAAAGTGGAGACCTAAAAAAAGCAGAAACCGAACTAATGTTTAGTCTTCAAAAGTCGTATGACTTATACTATTATCTGCTGGCTCTTCTTATAGAAATTACTGATACCCACACCAGACGTCTTGAATCTCGTAAAGCGAAATTACTGCCCACCGATGAAGACATCAATCCAAACACCAAATTAGCAGAGAACTTGTTCATCAAACAATTAAAAAGCAATGAACAATTCAACAAATATGTTTCAGACAGACCACAATCGTGGGAAGATCACGAAAACTATATAAGAAGTTTACTTGAAAAGATTTTAAACTCTGACATCTATGCTGAATATTTAGCTAACGAGGTTTCAGACTACGATACAGATCGCGAATTCTGGAGAAAAGTATTCAAAACATTCATCTATTGTGAAGAACAATTAGATGATCTTTTAGAAGACGACAGCTTATTCTGGAATGACGACATTGAGATAGTACAATCATTTGTTATTAAAACAATCAAGAAATTTGATCCCGAAAAAGGAGCAAATCAACCTTTACTTCCGATGTTTAAAGACGAAGAAGATCGTCAATTTGCGATTAAGCTACTCAGAGAGACGATGTTTAATGTAAAATTGGCTCGTGACTATATTGATAAATATGCAAAAAACTGGGAATCTGAGAGAATCGCCTTTATGGATATGATAATTATGCAGACCGCAGTATCTGAACTATTAGCTTTCCCATCTGTTCCTATTAATGTGACCATGAATGAGTATATAAACATAGCTAAATCATACAGCACTCATAAAAGTTCTTCTTTTATAAATGGTATACTTGATTCTATAGTTACAGAGCTAAAGAGCGAAAACAAATTATTAAAAAAATAAAATCTTAGCACCGTAAAGTGCAGGATATACAGTTTTCACTTTTATATTTTACAAAAAAAAGTATCTTTGTAGAAAGAGACTTAATAAAAATAAAAAACGATAAATTTTATGAATTCATTAATTGTATTCTTACAAGCGGCAGAAGGGCCAGCTGGAGGAGCATGGGGAACAATCGCTATGTTTGGTCTTATTATTGTGGTATTTTATTTCTTTATGATACGTCCACAACAAAAGAAACAAAAAGCAGTGCAAGAAGCTCGTCAGGCAATGAAAGTTGGAGACAAAATTATTACAGCCGGAGGGGTGCATGGTAAAATCAAAGAAATTAGCGACACTTACTTTCTAATTGAAATTGCTGACAGCGTAAGAATCAAAATAGATAAAGCTTCGGTATTTGCAGTTTCTGAAGGTGCGCCTAAAGCTTAAGGTAGCAGACCTTTTATTGCTTTGGCAAATATAACAATCAGAGAGAGACTGTCATAATCCAAAATATAGCAATAAATAGTTGGAATTCCTTCATAGAACAGAGTAAATTACATTGACGAAATAAAGATGCATAAGCGATGAGCAATGCGGCAAATAAAATATGGCAAAAAGTCAGAATTTTCTTAAGAAAAATATCTTGGAGAAAAATTCTGACTTTTTCTTTTTTTGTCATTATAGCTGCAATCCTCTGGTTTATGCAGGTTTACAATCAATTTTTCGAAACATCCATTTCAATTCCTATTAAATATGTATCTGTACCGGACAGCATAATTTTTCAGGATTCTTTACCCTCTCAAATCAATTTGAGGATTAAAGATAATGGTTTTAGTATGTTCAAATACTATTTTAAGACAAGAGACACATTACGTTTAGATGTTTCAGCAATAATCAATAGTAGTTCGAGTAAAGTCTTACAAGGTAGTACATTCGACATGTATGTAAGAAAGGCACTTCCCTCTTCTACCCAGATATTAAATTACGACCCTCTGCGTATATCTTTCAATTATTCGATTCTTGAATACAAAAAGATACCCGTGATTTTTGATGGTCAGATAAATCTGTCTCCCGGATACTTTCTCAATAGTGATATAAAAATTATTCCTGATAGTGTCACTGCATATGCAGCAAAACCCGATCTTGATAAATTGATGTTTGCTTATACGGTAAGCGATACTGTAAGCGGACTAAACTCAGATAGAGTAATATCATATAAATTAGTATCTTTAAAGAACATCAAGTTTGTACCTGATGTAGTTGATATTGATGTGCCTGTAGAAGCATATACTCAAAAGAATGTAGATATACCGGTAGAATGTATTAATCTACCTGAAAATCTGAACATTAAATTCTTTCCTTCAAAAGTGAAACTTTCATTCTTTGTTGGAGTTTCAGAAGTAGATTCTATAAAGATTAAAGACTTTTCGGTTGCCATTGATTACGATGGTATAAAAGATTCAAAACAGGCTTCTGTTCCCGTACGTATAACTTCCAGCCCGAGTTATGTACGTAATCTTACTATATCACCGCCTAATGTTGAGTTTATTTTCGAATATAAAACAACAAAGGTGCAATGATAAGGCTAGGTATAACAGGCGGGATTGGCAGTGGAAAATCTACTGTAACTAATATCATTAAGTTATTGGATATACCTGTTTATATTGCCGATATAGAAAGTAAAAAGCTCACAGAATCGTCTCCTGTGGTTCGCGAAAAATTAATGCAGGCCTTTGGGGATAACCTATACGAAGGTCATGCTTTAAATAAACAATTATTAGCCTCCTATATTTTCAATGATAAACACAAGCTTGCAATAGCTAATTCAATTATACATCCTGTAGTTGATCAGCACTATTGCGAGTGGGTCAAAAGCCACCAACATCATCATATAGTTGCTCTCGAAGCTGCTATTCTTTACGAATCGGGTATGCAACGGTTGACAGACAAAGTCATGATGGTGTATACACCTCTTGAAGAACGTATCGAACGGACAATGCTGCGGGACAATACTACCCGGGAAAAAGTTCTGGAGAGAATAAACAGCCAATTATCCGATGATGAAAAACTAAAGTTAGCTGACTATATCGTGTATAACGATGAAAGAAAGTCGCTAATACAACAATGTATTGAAATAATTGAAAATATAAAATGATAGAAGATAATTTATACAATGATATATTTGAAGCTAACAAACGTTGGGTTGAGAATAAATTAAAAGAAGATCCCGAGTTTTTTCACCATTTGGCAGACGAGCAACACCCCGATTTTTTATATATCGGATGTTCTGATAGCAGAGTACATGCCAATGAAATCATGGGTCTTAGACCCGGACAGGTTTTCGTTCACCGAAATATAGCCAATATGGTTATAAATACAGATCTCAATGTGCTATCTGTTATAAACTATGCTGTGCAAAACCTGAATGTTAAGTACATTATTGTATGTGGGCATTATAACTGTGGAGGAATAAAGGCTGCTATTGAATTTAAAGATTCAGGATTAATAAGCCCTTGGTTGAGAAGTATTCGTGACGTATATAGGTTATATGAAAAAGAACTTAGTCAAATAAAAGATCCGGAAGAAAGATACCGACGCTTTGTTGAAATAAATATTTATGAGCAATGTATCAATGTTATCAAGATAAGAGAAGTTCGGGAATCTTTCAAAAATACAGGCTATCCGCGTGTTGTCGGTTGGGTATACGATATAAATGAAGGACTGATCAGAGACTTGGATATTGATTTAAATAAAGAATTCGATCGAATACATAATTTATTTCGCCTTGGTTAAGACAAAATAAATTGCTTTAGAAGTTGAGTTATTTATCTATCTATATAAGGATCAAGCAGCAGTAAACAGAGTGAAGTCGTTACAGATTGACCGAATCAGGAAACAGTAAAAAAAGATCATAAAAAAGTGTTACTTTTGTTACCTTTGTAACTTTTTAAATGATTATTCTTTGATTTACAGTGATTTACAAAATATGCAAAAGTGACGCTTTTTAGTCATTTACCCGTTACTTTTGTTACTTAATTTGTTTACTTTTTGTAATTAATGAGTCTCTATATACATACCATATTGAAATGAAATATATAATTTATACACTTAGTTTATTGCTTCTTACCCTATCAGGGTGTAAGCCTACACATAAAGATTCAGATAATAAATTATCTGTATCCATTGAGCCTCAGAAGTATTTTCTGGAGGCTATTGTAGGAAATAAGTACACTATAAATACAGCTATACCGGCAGGATCAAACCCCGAATCGTATGACCCTTCTCCTTCTCAAATGGTAAATATCGGAAAGAGTCGGATGTTTTTTAAAGTAGGGAATCTTGGTTTCGAAAATACATGGTTAAACAACATAAGTATCAACAATCCTAATTTACAGATAGTTGATTGCTCTGTAGGTATCCCTATCATTATGGATGACCATGGACATGAAGGCCATAGCCATCAGGGAAGCGATCCTCATATCTGGAGTTCGCCGTCAACAGCACTTATAATCTCCAAAAACATGTTTAACTCAATCATTGAGTCAGACCCTAGTAATAACGATTATTATCTCGATAGATTTACAGATCTTGAAAAAGTTATACTTGCCACAGATAGCACTATTCGATCCTATTTATCGCAAGCTCCAAGTAAATCTTTCGTTATCTTTCATCCGGCATTAAGTTACTTTGCCGATCAATATGGTTTAACCCAATACAGTATTGAGGTTGAAGGGAAAAATCCAACACCGCAACAAATGTCAGAACTAATTCAACAAGCTAAAAAAGACAATGTAAAAGTAGTCTTTGTACAAGAGGAGTACGACAAAAAAAATGCTGAACCGATTGCTAAAGAAATAGGAGCCGAAATAGTATCTATCAATCCATTGTCTTATTCATGGAATGAAGAACTTATTAAAATAGCAAAGGCTATTGCACAAAAACATGACTAACAAGATTCTTGAATTAAAAAATATAACTGTTGGCTACGAAGCTAACAGACCTATACTTAATGATGTTAATCTGGACGTATATCAGAATGACTTTCTTGGGATTATAGGTCCTAATGGCGGAGGCAAAACAACTCTGTTAAAAACGATGCTGGGGCTTATTAAACCCAGTACAGGAGATATTTCATTCTATAAAAAAGATCAGTCGGTAAGCCGCTTAAATATAGGTTATTTACCTCAGATCAATCAAATAGACAGGAAATTTCCTATATCTGTTTTTGATGTTATTTTATCAGGTCTTACTCCGAGACGCAAGTTTTTTACTTATTTTACGAATGAGCAAAAACAACAGGCTAAAGATGTCGCTAACAGAATGGGATTAGAGTCTTTAATCAATAGACCGATAGGAAATCTTTCGGGAGGACAACTTCAACGGACATTATTGGGACGTGCTATTGTAGATAATCCCGACCTGCTGATACTGGATGAGCCTAACTCTTATGTAGACAAGCGATTCGAAACTAACTTCTACAAAACACTAGAGGAAATAAACCTGAATACTGCTATTATTATTGTTTCACATGATGTAGGAACAGTAATTTCTTTGGTAAAAAACATTGCTTGCGTTAACGAAGGGCTGCATTATCACTCTGGTTCAAATGTCAGTAACGAATGGTTGGAACAAACCTATACATCTTGTCCGATAGAGATCGTTGGTCATGGAGATTTTCCACATCGTATCCTTGAGAAACACGATGGCTGTAAATGCTGCGATAATCCCCTGCCCGATTGAACATTATTTAAATAATGTTGTTTTCAATAATATAAGGTCTCAGACCTTTTTATTGCTTTGGTAAGTGTAATATCGATAGACAGTTATAGTTGTGAAGTGTAACAATAAATATTTACTATTACTTAATAATAATCGAAAAAAATGAAAAATATCCTTATATACTGTATTTCAGCCGTAGTTTTATTATTGTCAAGCTGTAGCAGTGTGCCTTTAACGGGACGGAAGCAGGTATTGTTAGTTTCCGAACAAGAGGTTCTAAACTTAAGTTTGCAGGAATATGGTGAATTTATGAAAACCGCACCAAAGTCTACAGATAAAGCAAATACTGCATTGGTACAAAAAGTAGGACGGAACATAGCTAATGCTGTAGAAGCTTATCTGAAGGCAAATGGTATGGAAAGCATGATTGCTGAATATGCATGGGAATTTAATCTTGTTAAAAGTGCTGATGTGAATGCATTTTGTATGCCCGGAGGTAAAATTGTTGTTTACGAAGGGATCTTACCAATAACCAGAGACGAAACAGGCTTAGCTGTAGTATTAGGACACGAAGTGGCACACGCTGTAGCAAAGCATGCTAATGAACGCATGAGTCAACAAATGCTTCAACAATATGGAGGTGCTGCTTTAGGAGTGGCTTTAAGTGGAACTTCGAGCACCGTTCAAACAGTGGCTAATTCGGTATACGGTCTTGGTGCCGAATATGGAGTTATGCTACCCTACTCACGCAAACAGGAATTAGAGGCTGATAAACTGGGACTTATCTTTATGTCTATGGCCGGATATAATCCACAAGAAGCGGAAGGATTTTGGATTAGAATGTCTGAAAAGGCAGGAGGTGCAGGTGTTGCCGAATTCCAAAGTACTCACCCATCGGACGAAACTCGTATAAAAAAGATACGTGAAGCTCTTCCTGAAGCTATGAAATATTATAAGGGAGGAAAAACTTCAACTACTAAAAATCAATCAGCCAAAACGTCTAAAGATTGGACATTCTAAAGATATAAAATAATAAAAAAGAAAGATCTCCTGATAAAACTCAGGGGATCTTTCCTTTTTAAATCATTCCTCTGACTTATCATCTGATTACTATTTTATAATTCAAAAAAAATAGCGAAATTTGTACAAGATGGTATATCCTGTATTTTGGATTGTTTGTCTAGAATATCTATTCGGGATAATTCCTTCTCGGAAGGTAAAAAGAAATAAGAAAGGCCGGTAATTAATCCAATTTAAATAAACAAATAAAAACAACATGACTAAAAGTGCATTACAAGTAGCCAGAGCTGCTTATAAGCCTAAAATGCCTAAAGCATTGCATGGTACTGTAAAAATCGAAGAAGGTGCAGCAACACAATCAGTAGCAGACCAAGAAGCTGTGGAAAAACTTTTCCCTCATACTTATGGTATGCCTATCGTTAAATTTGTAGAAACTACTGACAAGATTGACTACCCTACTGCTAATGTTGGTGTTATCCTTTCGGGAGGTCAGGCTCCGGGTGGACACAACGTTATAGCCGGTATTTTTGACGGTATGAAGAGTCTGAACAAGGACAATAAAGTGTATGGTTTTTTGATGGGCCCCGGTGGTCTTATCGATCATAAATACCAAGAATTGACTGCTGATATTATTGATGAGTATCGTAATACAGGTGGTTTTGATATTATTGGGTCGGGTCGTACTAAATTAGAAACTACTGAACAATTTGATAAAGGTCTTGAAATTCTAAAAAAATTGAATATCAAAGCTCTTGTTATTATCGGTGGTGACGACTCTAATACTAACGCTTGTGTTTTAGCTGAGTACTACAAAGCTATAAATGCAGGTGTACAAGTAATCGGTTGTCCTAAAACAATTGACGGTGACTTGAAAAACGAAATGATCGAAGCTTCATTTGGTTTCGATACAGCATGTAAAGTATACTCTGAAGTTATCGGAAATATACAACGTGACTGTAACTCGGCTCGTAAATACTGGCACTTCATCAAATTGATGGGTCGTTCGGCATCACATATCGCTCTAGAATGTGCTTTACAAGTTCAACCTAACTTCTGTATTATCTCAGAAGAAGTAGAAGCCAAAGAACAATCTCTTGATGATATTGTAAATGAAATAGCAACTGCTGTAGCTAAACGTGCTGCTAAAGGCGATAATTTTGGAACAGTTCTTATTCCTGAAGGATTAATCGAGTTTGTACCGGCTATTAAAGCTCTTATTTCTGAATTGAACGATTACTTGGCACATCACCAAGATGAATTCGATGCTATTGCTAAAGATCAACAACGTCAATATATTATCAGCAAACTTTCTGCTGACAATTCAGCAGTATATGCAAGCCTTCCTGAGGGAGTTGCCCGTCAGCTTACTTTGGATCGTGACCCACACGGAAACGTTCAGGTATCGTTGATCGAAACTGAAAAGCTTTTAGCTGAAATGGTTGGGAACCGTCTGGCTGAATGGAAAAAAGCAGGTAAATATGCTGGTAAATTTTCACCACAAGTTCACTTCTTCGGATACGAAGGTCGTTGTGCTGGTCCATCTAACTACGATGCAGACTACTGCTATTCATTAGGATACACTGCTTCGGCTCTCATAGCTGCCGGAAAAACAGGCTATATGTCATCTGTTCGCAACACTACAGCCCCTGCTGATCAATGGATTGCCGGAGGTGTACCTGTAACAATGATGATGAATATGGAACGTCGTCATGGCGAAATGAAACCTGTAATTCAAAAAGCATTGGTAAAACTAGATGGTGCTCCATTTAAATTCTTCGCTTCAAATCGTGAAAATTGGGCTATTAATACTGAGTATGTATATCCCGGTCCTATCCAATATTTTGGACCAACAGAAGTTTGTGACCAAACAACTATAACACTAAGATTGGAACAAGGTAAATAATAAACCTTTATTATAATAGAGAAAGACTATCCGTTTTGGATAGTCTTTCTTTGCTTAGTAGAAGATATGTACTTTTATAATAGCTGATACGACCCACCCGGTATAGTCCTTACAATGCCTTTCATTTCCATTGTCAATAAGGTTGATAATAAATTAGACACAGGAATTCCTATTTGATTAGCTATTAAATTGATATGTAATGATTCGGTTGCAGCCAGTAAATCATAAACAGCTTGTTCATCGTCCGATAAATCAAGAAATAATTGTCGCTGTTTAGGCTTACTTATTTGTTTATTTACATCCCACTGCATATGTTTGATAAAACTATCTGCTGATTGTAACAGAATAGCTCTATTATCTTCTATCAACATATTACAACCTACCGATTCTTTATCGGTAACCCTACCCGGGAGGGAGAAAACATCCCTATTATAAGAATTTGCCATTTCTGCGGTAATTAAAGAACCACCTTTACTATCTGACTGAACAACAATGGTAGCATCAGACATACCTGCCACAATCCTATTACGGCGAACAAAGTTAAATCTATCTGGTTCTGTTTCACTTGGGAATTCGGTGAGCAGTCCTCCACGCTCTAACATTTCTACTGCAGTTTTCCGATGACCGGATGGATATATACGATCCAAGCCGTGTGCCAATACACCCACAGTAGGCAGATTATGCTTTAATGCAGATTTGTGAGCCTGAATATCTATACCATACGCCAGCCCGCTCACAATTAGTATATTAGGAAAAGCCGATGAAAGATCCTCTAAAAACTCCTCACAGAAATCATTTCCATAATTAGTCGATTTACGGGTACCAACGATACTTACTATTTTAGTAGCATTCAAATCGGCTTTTCCTTTATAATAAAGGAGAATCGGAGCATCTATACATTCTTTTAAACGATTACAATAATCACTGTCCGTATAAAAATATGTCTGAATATTATTCTTTTGCACAAATAAAAGCTCTTTTTCAGCCCTCTCTAATACTTTAGAATTTAATACTGCATCAGCCAGATAAGTCGATATACCTTTTACTGTTATCAGGGTTTTCTTGGCAGATGTGAATATTTCTTCAGGACTACCTATAGTATCTATTAAATTACGGGCTAATATATCTCCTACGCCTTCAATTTGTGTAAGAGCTATCTGATATAGTAGTTTAGTTGAATCGATGTTCATAGTTTATGATAAAATAAGGTCAAAGATATTGAATTCTTTTGGAGAAAAATTTTGGAAAAACAAAAAATGAGTATATATTTGCACCCGTATTGCGAAAGTAGCTCAGTTGGTAGAGCACGACCTTGCCAAGGTCGGGGTCGCGGGTTCGAATCCCGTCTTTCGCTCTCGGTCTAAAAGACATCAGAGAGAAATATATAGATAATAGCTTCCAAATCAATAGATTGGAAGCTATTTTTTTTAATATCTATTCCAATTTAAAGACTACAAAAAGCCAACGGCAGACAAGAAATAGGTACTAAATCGGTACCTGTTTTGAAAATGCCAAAACAGGTACCGATTTAGAGCATAAGTCTCTGGTTTGTCGCATATTGTCTGCCTACCTGTTCTTCTTTCGAATCAATTAAATTTATTTTTGTAATTTAAATCGAAAGAGTATGAGAAGAAGTACATTCAGGATTCTTTTTTATATCAAAAGAGGTAATCCGAAGAAAAACGGTAATGTGATTATAATGGGACGAATTACTGTAGACGGTGAACGTTCGCAGTTCAGTACAAAGCTCGAAATTATCCCTTCGCTTTGGGATAATACTTATGGAAAAGCGAAAGGAAACAGTGTTAATGCGGCAAACTTAAATCGTATGTTGGATAATATACGGGCTAAAGCATCTATGTATTATAACAAACTGACGGATGTCAATGGTTATGTTACTCCTGATAAAATAAAAAACGCATTGTTAGGATTAGAGGAAAAGAGCAAGTCGATTATGTATTATTTTGATAAATTCAATGAGCAATACAAATCTAAAGTAGGTATGATGGTTACACGAACTACTTACATGAGATATGAAACGGCACAGAAACGATTATGCGAATTTATGAAAGAAAAATACGATGTGACTGATATGCCTTACAGAGAGATTACAACTGTTTTCCTTCAGGATTTTTACTTGTTTCTTCGCAACAATTATAACTCTGCCAATAATAATACAATGAAAACGCTTCAGCATTTGAGGGCTGTCTTCTACTATATTAAAAATACGGGGGAAGCTTTTGCCGACCCGTTCGCCAATTTTAAGATTCATTTTGAAAAGATAGAACGCTCGTATTTGACTCAAGAGGAATTAACAGTACTGTCGAATAAAGAATTCGGGTGCGAAAGATTGGACAAAGTGAGGGATGTTTTCCTTTTCTGTTGCTTTTGCGGATTATCTTACTCTGATTTATCTGACCTGACAACAGATAAAATAAAGAAAGGAATAGATGGTCATTTATGGATCATGGATACACGTAACAAAACAGGGGTTCCTTACAAAGTCCGTTTGCTGGATATACCGGCGGCTGTTTTAAAGAAATACGAAAACTCACAGGATAATGGTAAACTATTGCCGGTTATCAGTAATCAAAAAATGAACAGTTACTTGTTTGAAATTGCTACTATTTGCGGTATTGATAAAAAAATAACCAGCCACTGTGCCCGGCACACGTTCGCAACTTTATGCCTGACAGAAGGTATGTCGATAGAGAGTGTTTCGAAGTTATTGGGGCATACAAAAATAAAAACTACTCAGATATATGCCCGGATAATCGATAAGAAGCTGAGCGAGGATATGGATAAATTAGCCCAAAAGCTGAATGTATCAGATAATCAGACAATAACAGCCTAAAATAAAGCTGAAATTAAAAGCAATGAATTTAGAAAAAATTAAAGATAAAATTATTCTTATTCAGGGACAACAGGTTATACTGAATACAGATGTCGCAAACTTGTACGCAGTGGCAACTAAACATATTAATCAGGCTATAAGAAATAATTCTGATAAATTCCCCGAAGGTTACGTTATTACTCTGACAGAAGAAGATAAAAATGAGGTGGTAAAAAAATTGACCACCTTTCAAACCTCAGATTCTCATCGACATCAATAACAAGGTCTGAGTGAAAAGGCATTATATATGTTGGCGACGATTCTCAAAAATCCTGTTGCAACACAAACAACAATTGCCATCATTTAGACGACTGATACTGAGACGACCCCGGAGCTTAATTTAGCGATACTCTCGGTAAAACATACTGTAAAGCGAAAACCTAAAAAGTGATGGATTAATTCCAATAGTAAAATAACATTATCATGAATAGAAGCATAATCAAAATAACTGAAAATTTCAATACAAGAACCTCCATAGAGATAGTTCCTGCCGGTGAAGAAGTCTGGATGACAAAACCTGAAATAGCCTACTTGCTAATGGTATATCAAAATACCATTGGAAGCAATCTACGGGCAATTTTCAAAGCCGGTATTCTAAATGAAAAAGATGCTGTCAAGGAGTATAGATACAAAGAACAGGATATTGAACGTATTACAGTTTATTACAATCTGGAAACAATTATTGCATTATGCTACCGCATACGCACTTTTCAGGCTGAAACCATCAGGAAGCTTGTCCAAAATGAATTCTATAATAGAAATAACAATAAGCCGGAATCTTATATTCTGCATAATCTGTCCGTCTTCTCCTTAAATTAAAAACTCTAATGACAGGATTATAAATTAAGATGTACCCGATACTTCAGATAGTACCGGGTACAGTTATTTATGGGCTGTCTTATATCTGCTATCTACTCTAGAAATTTCCACCTCATTTCCTTCAAAGTTTACCATCTTTATTCAGGCAAATATTTATGTAGATTTGCGAAGGAGCGGGGCTGATCATTTTTGAAATAAGATATATCGAAAACATATCGGAACAAATACAAAACAATGGCTGTATTATCCTAATTTGTTAATGTTTAAACCTTAATAATAAGACATATAATAACCCTGTGAAATAGCTTCCGCAAATTTCAGTATTTGCAATGCCTTTTCCTCCGCACCATTGACCTGACCGATAAATTGCCGAAACATATCGGTTCCTTTGATTCTCGGAATAATTTCAGCTACTTGTTTTTCTTCATCTTTGGAGACCGGATTTCCTTTCAACGATTTCGCCACCATCTCAAACTCATCCATTGTAAACGATTGGTTACCTGATAGCTCAACATCCGACTTATCATACGTTGTATCCAATATGATTTCTTCTTCCGAACTTACAGGCTGATCATAAGAGTTTTGATGTTCGGCATCTTGCTCTTTGGGGATTGCTTCTAAAGGAATACTCAATATTGACTGATTCTTAGTAACCTCATCCAATTTGTCTTTCAGGTTTTTAACTTCTTGTTCCAGTTGATCCTGCTTTCGCTTCTGTTGTTCTTCGTTCCATTTTGATTTACCGACAAAACTCGGAATATTTCTTTCATCTCCTTTGGATTCGCCAACCCTGCCGACTCGCTTATCCTGTTTCATTGCATCCCCTTTTCGTGCGTACCTTTCCTTAAACCAATCTTTAAAGAGTAACCAAAGATTCAAGCCTGCCATATACAAACAGGCTATTGGTAACAATACAGCTTTAAAAATGAATGTCGCCATTCGTTCAATCTCCGCAAATCCCATTGTCTTAATTATTTACTATTGTTATTATCTCTTCGACTAGCAAATCCAAATTACTTCCTTTCAATAGAGGTTTGTCAGGAGGAAATATAGTAGATAAGAACAAGTAGTCATTCCCTTCAATGGATTGTTCCCTGTCGTAACGCACACTTTTTGGAATACGGGTCTGCATTATAGGAATACCAAGTTCCAATATAGCTTTCTCATAATAGTCGTATAGTTCCTGCTTTTCTTTTGATGCTACCATATTCCAGAATGGATGAATACTTCTGAGTTTGATATTGCCTTGATTCATGGTAATCATTTCGTTTACCGAGATCATAAAAGGCAGGGTACTCTCCATATTGATGCGTGAGGTTGTAATAGGCACAAACAGATAGTCCATACTAAAATAGGTTTGTACAACACTTTCATTATTAACCGTACCGGGAAGATCGAATAGCACAACGTCATATATATGCTTTTCCTGTGATAGAAACTCTTTCGCTTGTTGTAGTCCTGCTTCGGGTTGACTGGGAACAATCGGATAAGTCAGTTTATTGAGTTTGGAAAAAAACACTTCTGCTTTGTTTTGGTAGAAACTATTCCGTTCAATTTGTTCTGCTTCTCGTTGACGCATCTTGTAAATACTCCACTGGGGATAGTCACAATCCATCACTGCAACATTATATCCTCTTTGATAATGTAGATAACTGGCGACTAGTGTCGTAAATACGGATTTGCCTGCTCCTCCTTTTTGTGTGCAAATAGCGATATACAGCGGTTTTCTGTTTTGATTTGTTGGACTCATAATCTTTTGTTTTTTAGTTTATTATTATTTAATTGGTTTTCTGAATCTGGATTCATAGAGCTGGTTTATTTCATCTTTAAATAGTTCAAAGTGATGTTTCAATACATTTTCGATAAAGCCACTGACTGTTAAGCGTGCATCCCCGATATTGTGAACAATCAGTTTGATTGTCTCATTCGTTTCTTTTTCGATGTAGATCCCTTGTCGGGATCTAAGTTCATAACGACTCAGGAAAAGTGTTGGATAGTCAATCGTATTTTGGTTCTTCTTTCGCTTGGTGGATTGTTTATCCATTTTATCAGGTTCAGTATTTACCTCCGACTGAATGGCTTCTACATTGTTATCCATTTCGCCTTCCTCAGTGTCAGTTTGAGGGAGTGGTTCGGTGTTAGTCTTCATGCCTGTGAACGGCATCTGAGTAATAAAGGCATTAGCGTTTATAACCACATTTGATTTCTTCTCTGTTTTATCGTTTTCTTTCATACTCATTTGTTATTATGAACTGTATATTGTTTTGATGCCTACATGATGACACATTAACAGATAGGCAATGGAGTAAATAAATCAGATATATACTCCCCTTGAATACTATCTTTCTATTATGCAAATTGGGTTGGTATCCATCATGTTTGCCTGATTTTCCCCACAAATAAAAGCAGAATATCAATCACTTTTACTGTTTATAACTCCCGTGTCATCCTCTGTCCGGAGCTGACATACCATGTCTGCCAAAGTAATGGCTATCAGTTCACAGCCATTGTCTAATTTTGAAAAAGAGAATCGCAAAATCCTAAAAAGGATAATGGAAACAGTGAGCTGTTTCGGATGCTATTCTTTCATATAATGAGCAACCGCCTGCGCTTGCTAGTATAGTCCGCCAACAATGGCGGATTTTATTGTCAATCGACAATAGCAAGAAGTGTTTTGAGCAGTAGAAAATTCCATTTTCACCTGCCAAAACCTTTCTTGCTCCAACCTTAGTTGGAGGGTGGTTCTCCCAAGTCGAACCTATTTAACCATTTGATGTATGAACAGGAAACCTGTTATTAAAGGGGCAGAACTGCCCAAGAAGACCCAAGAGGAACAGAAAAGGGGGCGAGGTCGCCCAAAGAAAGACCATTGTCTAAAATATAGATATATGTTTCGTCTAAATGATAGTGAGAATGAGAAATTCTTAGAGATGTACAAGCAATCCAAAATGAAATCCAAATCATCATTTGTTGTAGATCGTGTACTAAACAATCAACTAAAAATCATTCAGATTAATAAAAGTACAATTGATTTTGTCATGTTATTGACACAATTCTTTGCCCAATTCCGAGCCATAAAGAATAATTACAATCAGCTATTTACAACATTGGTTCGGAATATAGGGGAAGATAAGGCTCGTTATATGCTAAAGATAGTAGAGAAATCGACACTTGAATTTATTCAATCCAAGTTAGAGATCGAAGAGTTAGCCACCAAACTCAAAGAACAATGCTTGCCAAAATAAGTACCGGAAAGTCTGTTTTCGGAGTTTTAAACTACAATAAAATCAAAATAGAAGACAAACAGGCGGATGTTATTTACAGACAAAAGATGTTCGATTCGGCAGATGGTTAATTCTCTATTCGGGATTGTATGGACTCGTTTTATTCATACCTGGCAAATAATAGAAAGACAGAGAACGTCGTATTTCATGCTTCGCTGAATCCCGATCCAAAGGATAAGCTATCAGATGAACAACTAGCTGAGATTGCTCAAAGCTATATGCAAAAGCTAGGGTATGGTAATCAGCCTTATCTTGTTTTCAAGCACTCGGATATCCAAAGACAACATCTGCATATCGTTTCACTACGAATAGATGAAACAGGCAAAAAGATTAATGATAGCTACGAGGTCAGGCGTTCGATGAAAATTTGCAAGGAATTGGAACACGAATTTAAGCTTATTCCACTCAAGAAAGGAAAACGGGAAAATGAAGCACCTACAAAGAAAATAGACTATCAGGCAGGAGATATTAAACATCAAGTCGGCAATATTGCTAAATCGGTGATAGCAAATTATCATTTTCAATCATTGGGGGAGTATCGTACTTTATTGGAAATGTTTCATGTAACAATAGAAGAAGTTAAAGGAGAACATAATGGTATGAGTTATATTTCTATAGTAAGTAAATCTCTTGCCGAGCGTTTGTGGTTTCTCAAATTTTTCATTTATATGCTTTGGAGCGTCTTCGACATGGCATATTATATGTTTAATGTAGGACTCTCTTATCTCTGCTATTTGATTTGATTTCTCTGAATGATTAAAATAAAAATTGATTAGTTCTTTTTCCATAGAATTTGTTACATTAATTATATTTTGATAGAAGTCTTTTAAGAAAATAAGGTATTTGTC
Source organism: Indolivaga alginatilytica (assembly GCF_003201355.1). Taxonomy (GTDB): domain Bacteria; phylum Bacteroidota; class Bacteroidia; order Bacteroidales; family Dysgonomonadaceae; genus Dysgonomonas_A; species Dysgonomonas_A alginatilytica. Next base: position 13,180 of record NZ_QICL01000028.1, on the reverse strand, counting down.
GCTTACTCCGGATATATACTTACCTATTTTATCCATGACAACATTCATTAACTCAATATGAGTAATATTTTCGAATTTATTATTCTTTATATTATTACAATCAATAGCTTGCAATGATAAGATAACACCTTGTTTTTTAGAGACTTTTATGGAATTCCAATAATCATCTAAATTATTATTCAGTAAATGAAAAACTTTATTCTCTATTATGATGGCTTCATAATCATTGCAAAGTAGTAGATCTATTCGTCCGTTGTCTTGTGTAGTAAATTCGGTAGTTATTCTGAAATTAGAATCAAAAGTAAATTGTTTTCCAGTTTTCTTGCTTATAACTTCTATGAGGCTACTCAAAAATAAATCCTCAAAGCCATGTTCTCCACTTATATCCAGGAAAAAGGCATAGATATTTGACCATACATTTTCATAATGAGGTTGCTTTGAAATTCCTAAAAAAGTAATGGGCTTTTTTATTATATTCGGAATCTTATTATCCCTTAGGAAAGATAATAGTAAAGGTAAATCAGTGTTCTTCATATTTTCTTTTTGATTCGATTTATTTAAAATATGTTTGGTGTTAAATATTGATATATAAAGAAGAAGGTCGCTGAAACTATCAGCGACCTTCTTCTTTATATATCTAATAAGAGTTTACTTACTTGATTAGTTATTTGCAGTAAATACTACTACACGGTTCCATTCATTGATTTCGAATGGTTGCTCTCTATCGCCACTAGCTTGTACATTGATACGGCCTGATGCAATGCCATATTTGTTAATTAAGATATCAGCTACTGCCTGAGCACGTTGTTCTGATAGTCTTTGGTTGATTGCAGGTGTGCCTGTCGCTTTGTCAGCATATCCTGTAACAGTTATATTTACTTTAGGATTTTCTCGTAAATATTTAGCTGCATTGTAGATATTGATATCTTGATTTTGTTCAAGTTTAGCACTTCCTAAGCGGAATACAACTACAGCATTCATCAATACTTCAGTTTCACCTCTTACTTCTTCTACAACTACAGGTTGAGCAGCTAGACGAGATATCTCGGATTGATATTTTTGAATGTCTCTGTCTTTATCTCTCAATTGAGATCTTTGAGCATTGATCTGATCATTCAAAGATTGAATTTGTGCAGGGTCAATTATGTCAACTCTTTCAAAGCCTTGTTTGTTGAATCGGTATGTGATACCCGCAAGTACATTTAGTGTTGCATCGTATTTAGTACCACCTACAACTCCGTTAAAATCATCATTCATTAAGTTACCAATACCTTCAATATTTAAACTGATATCTTGGTTCAATCTGAAATCGGCTTGTAAGCCTACACGCGGAACTACACTATTAGTAACGCGAACGTCATGGTCTTCGTTTTTGAATCCGTGAAGTACTCCAACTCCTACTATACCTGTTAAATTGAAGAAACGGTCTTCTGTATAAGTTGTAAATAAGTTAGTAAGATTCAACAATCCATCAACACTGGCTTGTATATAGTTTATCTTATAGGTTCCATTAATTGCAGGATTAAAACTTTTAGCATCCCATCCACCTACTTGTAAACGAGCACCCATTTCCGGAGAAAAATATTTACCGGCAGATACAGCAACATGAGGACTTAACAAATTGGTAAGATCTGTTCTTTTGAAGTTTTCGCTAAATGTGTGAGAAACTCCTACTTGTCCTTGAAGGAACCAGTTATCCCAAAATCCGTATTGTTTTATTGCTTTTTCTTGTGCAAATCCAGTCATTGATAATAATGCTGTTGCAACTACTAAGATAATCTTTTTCATATTTGTAATTTCTATTAAGTTTACATTAATGCAGAATAGAGTGCTCTATTCCAGACTGCAATGTTACGATTTTAAGTTAAAATATCGAAACTTTTTTGAATGTATTTTATCTGTATTGAATTTAATTCTTTGTATGAGATTTATTTCTTTTCTATCCAATTGATAATTTTCTCTGAAAGCGGACTTTCTTTAGATAGTGCAAAATCTACTAACTGACCATTTTCATCTATCATGAACTTCTGGAAATTCCATTGAACTTCAGCATCAAATTTTGAGTTTTCCGATTTTTCTGTTAGCCACTTATAGATCGGAGCTTTGTTTTCTCCTATAACAGTTACTTTATCCATTATGGGGAATGTTACTCCATAATTAAGAGAGCAAAATTCTTTAATCTCTTCATTTGTACCGGGTTCCTGTCCTTTAAAGTCATTGGAAGGAAAACCAATAACAATAAAATTCTGGTCTTTATATTTTTTATATAGCTCTTCTAGTTGAGCATATTGAGGTGTAAAACCACATTTGGACGCGACATTTACGATTAAGACTTTTTTCCCTTTTAAGGAAGCCATATCAAATTCTTTTTCATCGATATCCTTTACCTTAAAATCATATAGCGATTTTTGTTGTGCCATAGCAGAGTTTATAATTAAAGTCATGAGTATTGTGAGTATAATTTTATGCATAATAGTATTTATTTAGTCTGTTATATAACAACGCCCAAAGGTTTTTAGTTCTTATGATCATAAAAAAAAGAGAGAATTCTGAAATTCTCTCTTTTTTAGTATTCTGTAATCTATGTAGTTAAGCTTATTTCCTATAGGTGAAATTTCCATTAAAAGCAAAATTAACCTTTAGTGCATCTGCATCAGTAATTTTACTAGAAGGAGTAAAAGTTGCACTGACAATTAGTTTCTTTTGCGAAACCATTGTATTGAATACATTCTTAAAATATTCAAGATTTACATCATTATATAATTCGATTTTAGCTGTAGTTATATCCCCAAATTCTTTTGTAACTCCGTTAATGGTAAGAGAAAATTTTTGAAGTACAACGCCCTCTTTTAAACCGACAATTTCTATTGATGTTACTTTTGTCAGATTCATTGTTCCTCCGGTAATTGGTGCAACATAGTCATAGCCTTTTAGCATATCATCTAAATTAGTTGTCGTTTGCAGTGTTATTGTTTGTGCTCCGGCACTGGCTATTCCCAAATCATGTGAATATTTACATATGGCATCCTTTAAAGTGTATTCTGATTTACCATCACCATTATCATCGTCACCACCACAAGAACTAAAAGCGACTGCTATAGTAAGCATTAGTCCGAAAATTTTACTGATTGCTTTCATAAATTATTAATAAATTAAAAATGTTAGTTAAGTTTTTAGCACGCACAAAAGTATAATAATATTACTCGTTTCAAAATGATTTTATTCATTTATCATTCGTAATAATTGTAATATAGCTGTATTAGAGGCTCCTACGATATTTGCTTCGCGATATTTTCCTAATTGGTATCTTTTGACTTCCATTTTGTCTTTAATTGCTGTGGCAATCCATACAGTTCCAACAGGTTTTTCTGGTGTTCCTCCATCAGGTCCGGCTATTCCCGAAACAGCAATCGCACAATCTACATTTAAAGCTTTTTGGGCACCTCTCACCATTTCAATGACAACCGGTTCGCTAACGGCGCCGTATTCATTAAGGTTAGACTGAGAAACATTCAAAATGCTGCATTTGATCTCATTTGAATATGAGACAATGCTACCTTTAAAGTATTGAGAAGATCCCGAAATAGATGTAATCAGATGAGCTATATACCCTCCTGTGCAGCTTTCTGCCGTTCCGAGAGTTAAGCCTTGCTCAGATAAATGCTCTCCTACTATTTTTTCAAGTGGAATATCTTTTTCGGCAAGAATGGCATCTCCTAATAGAATTCTAAGCTTATTAACTTCTTCTTCCAGTTCTGGATTACGCTGTTCTCCTTTTACAAAAAGCCTCAATTTCATTAAGCGAGGGGAGGGGAGATAGGCTAATCCAAATCCTTCGGGCAAATTATTTTCGAAATCAGTTAAATGTATTGCCAGATTTGATTCGGTATATCCTCCAACTATCAATACATGTGAAACGTAGGCTTCTGCATTATACTTAGATTGTAGACGAGGTATAATTTCATTTTCCATATTATATTTCATCTCATATGGAACTCCCGGCATGGATGCTAATACTTTATCTCCTCGCTCAAACCAGGTGATGGGAGCGGTCCCCACTCTGTTTTGAATAACTGTACAATCTTTAGGAACATAGGCTTGGTCACGAGTTAAACCATTGAGAGTCGTGAAATTTGAAATTACATTATTTATATTTTCAAGAACCGATTCATCAAAAATGAGCTCTGTGCCGAAATATTCACATAAGGTTTTCTTTGTAATATCGTCTTTAGTAGGACCTATTCCTCCGGTAGTTAATATAACATCTACTCGTTGAAAAACATCCCTTATTGTATCTTTTATTTGTTGCGCATTATCGGCTATAGAAATTTTTTCTTCGACTTCAAAACCTGCTTCAGTTAGTTTTTTAGACATCCATGCAGAGTTTGTGTCCACTATCTGCCCTATCAGAATTTCATCCCCGATAGTTATTATTGCTGTTTTCATTTATTAATATGTGAAAATGATTGTATTCTTAGAATTTTTTTAATTCCTGATAGAGTCGTTGTATAGGTAATCCCATTACATTAAAATACGACCCTCCAATATATTCTACACCTACATACCCAATCCATTCCTGTATGCCGTATGCTCCGGCTTTATCTAATGGCTTATACTTGGAAACATAATATTCAATCTCAGAATCATCCAGATTTGAGAACCGAACATCAGAAATTACACTGAATGTTTTTTGTTTGCCTTTAGTGGTAAGGCAAACACCTGTTATAACCTGATGTGTTTTACCCGACAATTGGTGAAGCATATCTTTAGCATCTAATTCGTCGATAGGTTTTCCCAATACTTTTTCACCTAGAACAACGACTGTATCAGCCGTTATTAGTAAGGAATTTTCTGTTAGTAGTGATTTATACGCTTTAGCTTTTTTTTCGGCAATATATAAAGCAACTTCCTCTTTTTTTATATCCTGCGGGTAAGATTCATCTATACCGGGTAAAACCACAATATCATAATCTAAATCGAGACCTGATAAGAGTTCTTTTCTACGAGGTGAATTGGATGCTAGAATTATTTTATAGTTGAACTCCATAAATAAAAGTATTTAATGATCTGCCTTAGGGAAAGTAATAGCCTATAACTATTATTTTCCCCAAAGTATATTATATAAGTGTGTGATCTTATCTGATTGCTTCTCTTATTCGAACTAGTTTGGTAAGTAATCCTTCTAGTTGATCTAATGGTAGCATGTTTGCCCCATCGGACTTTGCTTCTGCTGTATTGGGATGAGTTTCTATGAACAGACCATCTACACCAACTGCTATTGCTGCCTTACACATTGTTTCGATCAACTGAGGCTGACCACCTGTTACCCCCGAAGCTTGATTGGGCTTTTGTAAACAATGGGTAGCATCTAAGACAACAGGAAATCCAAATTCCTGCATTTCAGGAATCCCTCTGAAATCAACCACTAAATCGCCATAACCATATGAAACGCCACGTTCGGTGAGTGTTACGTTATTATTACCCGAATCTATGATTTTCTGAGCTGCAAATTTCATAGCTCCCGGAGCTAGAAACTGCCCCTTCTTGATATTAACCATTTTGCCTGTTTCTGCTGCTGCAATCAAAAGATCTGTTTGTCTACAAAGGAATGCAGGTATTTGTAATACATCTACATATTCGGCAGCCATAGCAGCTTCATGTGCTTCGTGTATATCAGTAACTACGGGTACCCCAAATGTTTCACGCACTTTTCTTAGTATCTTTAAAGCTTTTTCGTCTCCAATACCTGTAAAAGAATCAACTCGTGAACGATTTGCTTTGCGATAAGAACCCTTAAATACATAAGGTATATTTAATTTTGTTGTAATATTCAATATCTTTTCGGCAATACTTAAGGCCATTTCTTCGCCTTCAATTACACAAGGACCTGCCAGAAGGAAAAAATTATCACTTTTTAATTCAGATATATTCATTTCGTATTTATTTTTTTTATGTTATTCAAAAAGGTTTGCAAGTTACGAAAAAATGTAACGAAAGAGGAACGGCTTATATTTAAAAATTAGGATAAACACATCAAGCCTCTAATAAGGTGACATTCGTTACAAAAGTTTCAAAAAGTAATCAATAAAGTGATGAAGGTGACTACAGTGTGTTACTTTTTTGAGTTTTATAATCATCTGTATATCAGTGGTTAATTGTTTAAAAGGTGACAAAAGTAACAAAAGTGACACTTTTTCACTGCCTTATTTCTCTTATTCATTCTTGTAACTTTAGTGATTTCATCAAGACCTCCTATATATTCCCTCTCATAAGGATAGGTTTTAATACATCCTTACTTGGATAGATAAAATAATTCGATTCCTTATTAAAACTGTAAACATAGTGTCTATTGTTTTTCATCAATTATTTTTGATGCTTTTTCCCTATTCTAAAAATAGACCCAATTGTATTGCTTCGATAAAAGCCGTACCTTTGCAAAAAAGAAAAGAGATGATTACTGCATTCCAAGAATATTTAACAAAACATAAGTATACTCATTTTGATATTAAAGCTGTTCTTTTCGATATGGACGGAGTTCTCTATGATTCAATGAAATATCATTCACGCTCTTGGTATCAAACAATGAGTGAAGAAGGGATTGATTGTACTCCGGAAGAGTTCTATTTACATGAAGGACGTACGGGTGGAAACACCATCAATTTATTAATTGAAAGATCTCATGGTCGACAAGCTACGGAAGACGAGAAGGAACGGATTTATAAAAGAAAATCAGAACTATTTACCCTTTATAATGATGGGGATACCATTCCTTATGCTTATGATATGCTTCGTGCAGTAAAAGAAAAAGGGTTGGATTGTATTCTTGTAACAGGATCAGGACAGCCTTCTTTATTAGGAAAGTTAGATGAAAACTTTCCGGATATATTTCAAAAAGATAAAATGGTGACTGCTTTTGACGTACAGCATGGCAAACCACATCCCGAACCTTATCTTATGGGATTAGAAAAAGGACGCGGTTTAAAACCTAATCAGGCAATTGTGGTAGAAAATGCGCCAATGGGGGTTGAGTCTGCTGTGGCTGCCGGAATTTTTACTATAGCTATAAATACGGGTCCTTTAGATGAACAAGTCTTATGGGATGCCGGTGCTGATATAGTATTACCTTCGATGAAGGTTTTATTAGATAATTGGACAGATTATTGTTTTACTCTAGGAATTAATAGCTAATAGATTAAGTTGTATTTACACACTTATTTAATATAAAATGAAAGCCTACTCAAAAGAGTAGGCTTTCATTATTAAGAAAGGGTTTTATTCAATTTCAATTCTTTTAATTTTATCTTCTGGAGTTTTATTTAGTTTTGGAATAGACAATTTTAATACTCCATCTTTATACTGAGCTGATATTTGTTCCATATCAACGTTCTCTGGTAAAACAAAACTTCTCGAAAAAGATGAAGATCTGAATTCTTGACGAATAAGTTTCTCTTCTTTGTCTTTTTCTTCTTGTTTATTTTCTTGTTTAGCTGAAATGATTAAAACATTTTTTTCAACTTCAACATTAAAATCGTCTTTGTTGAATCCGGGTACAGATAACTCTACTCTGAATTCATCTTTGTTCTCTACAACATTGGCAGCAGGTAAACCGCTACCTTCAAAGAAATTTGTGAAAAAATCATCATTAAAAATTAATGGTAAAAAACTTTTTCTAGAATCGAATTTCATTAATCTATTATTCATTTTAAAATCCTCCTATTATTTTAGTTCTACATAATTTTCAGATGAAAAAATACAAATAATATGCAATTCAGTTTTTTAGGCTATAAATTTAGAGAAAAATTAATATTCAATGTGTGTATCTTGTTTGTTATAAGTTAGTTATTCTGTTTTTTGAAGTTTTTGTTTAAATCGGTCATTTTGGCGTTTTGTGTTTGAAAAGTGACATTCTGACATTTTTTTGTTTTTGCATAGTATTAAAAACAGAGAAGATCGATACAATTTTGTATCGATCTTCTTTTATGAAATTCTTTGAAAATTACTTCTTCACGCTCGGATTGCTTTTCTTCTCCGTCTTTACCTCAGTTTTCTTTGAATCCTTTTTCGATTCAGGTTTTGTGGTAGCTGTAGCTTTGGCTTCAGTTTTCACTTTAGCGGGAGCAGCAGTTTTTTTTGAATCTTGAGCCATAACACTGACAGATGCTAAAAGAGCAATCATCATAACGCATGAAAGAACTACTTTTTTCATAATTTTTTTCAATTAAATAAGTGAAACATACTTGTTAAACACGCATCAAATATATACTAGTTTTAGAGAATTTTACCGTTAATTTGGTTTAAATAAAAACGCTCTAAGTGTAATGATTGTTAAGTGATGCTGTTGAGCTATAATTCTCTTATTAGTAGCTGGTTAGTATCTTGTTTGACGCTTTTTTAATTGTAAAAAAATGTAATGTTTTGATTGTTAGATGTATCAAAAAGGAGGTCTGTTAAAATTATTTCTTGTCAAAGAAATTAACCTTTCCTGTTTTCATATCATATACACCTCCAACGATCAATAATTCACCTTTATCTTCCATTTCTTTCAAAATAGGACTCTTAGTGCGAAGTTGTTCGATAGCTAGTTCAACGTTGTGATCACAAACTGCTTCTACGAATGCAGGATTTGCAGCAGTTTTTTCACCTTCAAATGTTTTACCGGCAGATGCTACAGCAGGTTTGATTTTAGCTAACAAAGCAGTAATGTTACCAAGTTTTACATCATCGATTGCAGACATAACAGCACCGCAATATTCGTGACCTAATACAACGATAACTTTTGCTCCGGATACTTTAGTTGCAAACTCAAAGCTACCTAGTACATCTTCATTAACGATATTACCGGCAATACGAGCAACAAAAAGATCACCGATACCTCTGTGGAAAACATCTTCAACAGGTACACGAGAATCTAGACAAGATAGGATAGCAGCTTTAGGGAATTGACCTGTTGCAGCATCTCTCACACGTTGAGTGTTGTTACGAACTGTAAGGTTGTCTTCTGTAAACTCTTTGTTTCCTTCTTTAAGTAGATTAAGTACATCTGCAGGAGTTAAGGCTGCTTGTTCTGCTGCTGTTAGAACAGTGTTGGTCAAAACTTCGGCTTCTGGGATCTGAACAGTTCCTTCGACAGCTGCAGCAGTTTTTTCTTCTACTTTAGCCTTGTCTTTACACGAAGTTGATACTAATACTAAACATAAGGATAGTAATCCTAATAAAGCTTTCTTTTTCATAAATAATCAAAGTTTATATAGTTAAATACATATAGATTAACAAACATCTAATAAAATAGTTTTCGAATAAGATTAAGCTTTATTTAATCTGAAGGTGATATTTGGATGGAATTTGTGAATCTGATACAAAATAATACCAATCGAAAAAATATCTAATTAGATCAATAACAGGCACTTTACGTATGTAATAATTTGATAAGTTCTTTTTTTAAGGTATTTTTAACTTCTTCTATATTTACAGATTTTCCTATCTCTTTTTCGAGAGAAGTGACTCCTTTATCTACAAAACCACACGGATTTATGTGGTTGTAATAGGATAAATCGGTTGATACATTGAAAGCAAGTCCATGCATTGTTACATAACGTGAGGCACGTACTCCAATTGCACAAATCTTTCGGGCAGTAGAGGTATTATAATCAAACCATACCCCTGTAGCACCATCGGCTCTTCCTGCTTTTATATTGTAGTGTGCTAAAGTCTGTATTACGGCTTCTTCCAAGTTACATACATATTGCTTCAGAGATAATCCCAATGCATCCAGATCTACTATGGGGTAAACAACAATTTGCCCATAACCGTGATATGTTATATCACCACCTCTATCTGTTTTATAGTAGGTGGCACCTAAAGCGGCCAGACGATCTTCTTGGATGAGCATATTACCTTCATTACCATTCCTGCCCAGAGTATATACATGCGGATGTTCACAAAAGATTATCTGCTGTAATTCATCCTTATTTTTCAAGTAGTCAGGCGTGTTTTTTATACTGATTAAGTGGGTGAAAATTTCATTCTGCTTATCCCAGGCTTCTTTATAATCAATAATTCCCCAATCTGTAAACTTCATAGTATTATTGTATAATTTGGTTGAATGTTGTTTCTGCCATGTAAGATGATCTAACGAGTGGACCACTTTCTACAAATTTAAATCCCATCTCAAGCCCTAATGTTTTATATTTGGCAAATTGGTCGGGGTGTATATATTCTTTTACAGGAATATGTTTTAAGGTTGGCTGTAAATACTGCCCAATAGTGAGCAATTGGCAGCCAGAGTCTCGTAAATCATGCATTAATTCTATTACTTCTTCTTCGGTTTCACCTAATCCAAGCATAATTCCCGATTTAGTGAAGAAACCTTTGCTTGCTGCATATTTTTGTACTTCAAGGCTTCGATCATATCTGGCACGACTTCTTATTTGGGCTGTTAATCTCCTTACTGTCTCCATATTGTGACTTAAAACATCGGGCTTAGCTTCAAAAACAATATCCAGTAATTCGGTTTTAGCATCAAAATCAGGAATCAATACCTCGAGTTTAGTATTTGGGTTTCGTCTCTTTACTTCGTTAATCATTCTAGCCCAGTAGTTAGCTCCCTGATCTGCTAAATCGTCTCTGTCAACAGAGGTTATTACACAATACCTCAGATTCATTTTCTGAATACTATCGGCTACTTTTCCAATTTCAGATTCATCCAGAGGTAAGGGTCTTCCACTTTTAGTTGCACAAAATTTACAAGAACGCGTACAGATATCACCTAATATCATAAATGTAGCTGTACCCATACTCCAGCAATGACCTAAATTAGGGCACTTTCCACTTACACATATAGTATTTAGACTGTTGTCATGAATCAATTTTTGTGTATGAGAATATCCTTTTCCTCCACCTAGTTTAATCTTTAACCATTCAGGTTTTTTTACTCTTTCCATGTATTTTTAATCGTTATTTAAAGTATTATTAGTAACAAATATAAGAGGAACTATTTATAATTTCTCTCTTAGCTAGAAATTGTATTGTTTTAGAAGCTCCTCTATAATAAAGGAGTGGTTAATACATAAAAGAAATGGTTGTCATCCCGACAACCAATCTCCATTATTAACCTTAAATCTAATACTATGAAAAACACATAATGTAAACGTTTGAGTAGCTCATAAAGTTCTATGAGTTATCTCTATATTAAATAGATATGTTTGATGACTATGTAACTAAATGAATTATATGATTTAAACATGCAGAGATAGGAAAAGAGTATAATTATATATCGGTCTGTTTTTATCCTTTTGGAGTTTGCTTATTGATATATTAATTTGTTTTGCTACTTTTGAAGATGATGTCTTTAATTTTTTATATTGTAAAGTGGATGTTTATATTAAACCTTATTGCTATTGTATTAGGTTTAATTCTTAGTAAGTTGGGGTACGTCAAACAGGCTCGAATATTATCATATGTTTCTGTTGTCGGTGTATTATTAGCTGTTGTATACGTAGCTGTTTTATTTGTGCGTTTCTATTTCTAATTAATTTTGATCGTGATATTGTTCGATGCCTTACATAGCTATGATTATAATAGAAAAAGCCCACTGAATGCGGGCTTTTTACTTTAGAAGTTGTGCACACGATGAGACTCGAACTCACACATCGTTACCGAAACTACCCCCTCAAAGTAGCGTGTCTACCAATTTCACCACGTGTGCTGAAGTTTTAAGAAAAAAAAATGTGACCAGTGCCACATTTGAGCGAAAGACGGGATTCTCACCCTTATTCGCTATATTCTTGAAGATAAACGTTTTTCCAAATTAACTTAAAGACTAAGTAGCGATTTAGTTACTTATTTCTGTCTTAAATTGTCATACAAGCGTCCTCTGGCAACCTGTTTTTCTTTTCGGGTTCAAAATTAGTCTCTTTTTTTTAATTACACAAGTCTTAAATCACTTTTCTTTCTTTTTCCTTGTATCGCTAAGATCAAACAAACATTTTCAAAAAAAAATTAGGCGAGTCGCTAGCGAGTATGAAAACTACCTTTTCAAATCATTCCATATTTGCATTATGAAAACAAAATTAATCAAATATGGAAGTTATAACAATTGACAGTGAAGCTTTCAAAAAGCTGGTAGCAAAAATAGACCAGATTGCAAGCTTTGTCGTAAAAGCGGAGCAATCTAAAGGTAAAGACTCTGATAATGACATCTGGATGGATAGTAATGAGGTGGCTGAATTATTACGCATCAGTACCCGCACATTACAACGCTTACGAAAGGAGAATATAATAAGCTATTCTATGCTTCGTGGCAGATGTTTATATCGGCTCTCAGAAATAGAGCGTTGCCTGGATGAGCGGATTATCAAATCCGATCCCGTTATACGATAGATGATTTTAAAAGGAACTATTCACTGAGATTCCGGGAATAGAGATATTACTTCGCATTTTAAAGCCTAATATTATGTTTATAGAAAGAGAACTTTTTAAGAAAAAGATGCAATACATAATCAAGCGTCTGGATAAAATAGATAAGACACTCGTTAGTATGGCAAAGCAGCGATGCTATCTTGACGGCGAGCTTTTATATGACAACTACGACTTATGTAAGTTGTTGAATATTTCTAAACGGACATTGCAGCGGTATCGTTCTTCGGGAGAACTACCCTATCAGACTCTATACCAGAAAACTTTTTACAAGGAGTTGGATGTCAGCAATTTCATACGCCTGAATTTTGGGAAGGATAAAGGAAACGATTCGGATAATTTAGAAGAAGAGATTGTTGATAGTTAATTAATATTGATTTGGTTTGTTCATTATTCTTTTTTTTTAGGTTTTACATTCTTTCATTGCGTTCCGTTTTGTTGTGATAACAAGGCGGGATTTTTCACTACATTTTTATCCCCTTGGATACCTTCTTCTTTATATCACCTGTATCCTCATTATCCTTTGGTTTACTTACCGAAGCAATTATAATACGATCCTTATTCGCATCTATAATCTCTTTTATACTCATGGGTTGCCCGGAGCGTTCATTCGATACATTTAAAACCGATAAAACAAAAATACAGATAATAAATAAGTTAGATTTCACACCCGTTTTGAGGTGTTATTTTTACACAATAAAGATTTAATTATTCATACCTTTGAATAAATTCTATACAAAACAATGAAAGAAGCATGAATAAAAGA
>NZ_QICL01000027.1 GCF_003201355.1 Indolivaga alginatilytica | reverse complement strand
TGCTACTTCATGCTACCCCTCGACTTGCATGTGTTAGGCCTGTCGCTAGCGTTCATCCTGAGCCAGGATCAAACTCTTCTTTGTATATCTTTTTTATATTCTTAGAAGTTTCTTGTCTGTCTATTTACTCTTGGTTCTTGACGAATTTTTAAGTTAGATTCTAATATAATTAGTCTCTACCCGTCTAATGCTATGTTTTTGTTTTTATGTATAACCTTGTCAAGGATCGCTTCTTTTTCGCTTTTCTTTCAAACCGTCTCTCGGTTCTAAAGCGAGTGCAAAAGTAGTCCACTTTTTAATACAATCCAAATAATTTATACACTATTTTTGAAAGTTTTTGCAACTCATTCCTTAACTACTATTCAAACAGTGTTTTATAACAGAAATTTATTTGAGAAAAAATCTCAGAAAACTACGAAAGATAGATCAACACAGCGATTGAAGGATCAATCAATCCAAATTTTGAGGGTAAAAATTTAACATCAAAGATTTACAAAATGAATAAAAAATCCTTTTATCTCAATAAAATCAATAAAATCAACATCAATAAAAAAGAGAAGCCGACTTTCTGGTCTGCTTCTCTTTCTTATTATCCTATTATATATAGAATATCTGTTTACTCCCACTCGATAGTTGCAGGTGGTTTAGATGATATATCATATACTACACGATTCACTCCTTTTACTTTATTGATAATCTCATTAGAGACTTTTGCAAGGAACTCATAGGGTAGATGTGCCCAATCGGCAGTCATAGCATCTGTAGAGGTTACTGCGCGAAGTGCGATTGTAAATTCATAAGTGCGCTCATCTCCCATTACTCCTACTGATTTTACGGGTAGAAGGATTGCTCCTGCTTGCCACACCTTATCATATAGGTGATAATCGTTCAGCATCTTTATATAGATGTCATCAGCGTTTTGAAGTATCTCTACCTTTTCGGCAGTAATATCTCCTAAGACACGAATACCGAGACCCGGTCCGGGGAATGGATGGCGTTTAATAAGATGTTCCATCATACCCAGCTCTAGACCAATTCTGCGAACTTCGTCCTTAAACAACAGTTTCAAAGGTTCTACCAGTTTCAGATTCATCTTTTCGGGAAGCCCTCCAACATTATGGTGTGACTTTATTACCGTACCAGTTATAGATAGCGATTCAATGATATCAGGATAGATAGTACCTTGTCCCAACCATTTTATATCTTTCAGCTTATGAGCTTCTTCATCGAAGACATCTATAAAGCCTTTTCCTATAATCTTTCTCTTCTCTTCGGGGTCAGCAACACCTGCTAATGCTTTGTAGAATCTTTCTTTTGCATTAACTCCTATAACATGTAACCCTAGATGCTCATAGTCTTTCTGAACTCTCTCGAATTCATTTTTACGTAACAAACCATGATCAACAAATACACATGTCAGGTTTTTTCCAATTGCTTTATTTAGCAATACTGCTGTTACAGAAGAATCAACTCCTCCCGACAGTGCCAGTATAACCTTATCATCACCTAGCTGAGCTTTAAGTTCGGCAACGGTAGATTCAATGAATGAAGCCGGAGTCCAGTCTTTTTCACAACCACAGATATTCAAAAAGTTATTTAATAACTTAGTTCCATCTACTGTATGAAATACTTCGGGATGAAATTGTACCCCCCAAGTTTGTTCTCCTTGTATTTTATAAGCAGCAGCTTTTACATCTTCCGTGCTTGCTATTATATCGAAAGCATCAGGCAATACAGTTATTGTATCTCCATGAGACATCCACACTTGCGAATCTTTAGCTATACCATCAAACAAAGGATCTTGTGTGATAGATACAAGATGTGCTCTTCCATACTCACGAGAATCGCCTTTTTCAACTTTTCCTTCTGATGTGTGTGCCAAAAATTGTGCTCCATAACAAATACCTAATACAGGATATTTCTTCCTGATTTCTGATAAATCGGCGCTAAATGCATCTTTATCGTTTACAGAGAAAGGACTACCTGAAAGGATTACACCTTTTACAGTAGCATCGTCTTTAGGAAACTTGTTATAAGGAACTATTTCGCAATACGTATTCAGTTCGCGAACACGGCGACCAATTAATTGGGTGGTTTGTGAGCCAAAATCGAGGATAATAATCTTTTCGAGCATAGGAGAATGGTTATTTAAGTAATGGTAAATAAAAGAATATCATTTCTTTCAGTCAGTAACAATCTTTAGTTGATACATTTACCAAAGCAATATAAAGGCGTAGCACCTTAATTCTTTTATGCATACAAAGATAAAAAGATTATTATTAAATTTTATATTTGAGGGGTGTAACATTTTATTCTCTTGTTACGTCTTTAGTATAAAGAGAGATTCATTATGAAAAAAGGACTATTATACTTACTCCTGATTACCGTTAGCTTCTCGGCTTCGGGTAAGACTTTAGAGGATATTATTTCCGAATTTTCCAAAGCTCCCCGTGCAGAAAACGTTAATCTTAGAAAATTTATATTTTCATCATTAACAATAGCAAATTGGGGTAATAAAGATTTCAATAAAAAAATTAGTTCAATGTCCGTTCTCGATCTCGAAAGTTGTTCTAGAGATACAAAGCTTCAATTTGCAAAACAAATAGAGAATCTGGAGATAGAAGGATATGAAGTATTAATGAAAGTAAAAGACGACGATGATAATGTGTTGATAATGTCGAAAAGTAAAAAGGGCAAGGTTAAGGAATTAGTTATAATCACCATAAACGATCCTACTATAATCAGACTAAAAGGAGATTTTACACTAAACGATTTAGCAGATGTAAAGAAAGAATACAGAGGAACAAAGAGGAACTAGTAAAAACATTCGCAAGTAAATATTCCATAGTAAATGGATGCTGTAACATTTAAAGAGAAATATATTCCTTATCATCAAAAGCTGTATAGGGTGGCATACAGGCTTCTTGAGGACGCTTGCGATGCTGAAGATGTTGTACAGGAAGCTTATATAAAATTGTGGAATAAACGGGATGAATTAATAGATGTAACAAACAGTGAAGCATATTGTGTAATTTTGCTCCGTAATTTATGTCTCGACTTTTTAAGAGCAAAAAAGAAACATCTATTTCAGTCAACAGAAGACACTGTAATATCAGACAGTATGGTGCTTGCTGACGAAATAGAAACCTCTGATGAGATTAAACATATAGAAACTATAATAGATCTTTTACCTGAACAACAGAGAAAGATTATAAAACTAAGACACTTTGATGATTATTCGAATGAGGAAATTGAGGAAATAATGGGCTTGACAAGTGTAAATGTGAGAGTATTAATGTCGAGAGCCAGAAAAAAAATCAAGGAACTTTTTAATAGTTACAATTATGGACATTAAAGATATAAAGAGCCTGCTTCATTCGTTTTATGAAGGAGAGACTTCTAAAGAGGAAGAGAAAATACTATCTGATTTTTTTGAAACAGAAAGTATTCCCGAGGAAATGGAGAACGAAAGAAGAATATTTCGTAAGCTATATTCGGCTCAGGAAAACAATGCACCTGCACATTTAGAAGGAAAACTAAATACACTGATTGACAATCTAGCAGCAAAAGAAGAAAGCCATAAAACATCTCATGTTGCTTTACCTACAGGACACCTTAGTAAACCTGTGAGATGGGCAATGAGCATAGCCGCCGGTATCCTGATTATTTTATCAGCAGGTATCTTTGCACATTTTGAGAACAATAGAAACAAGAATGAGATGCTTGTAGACACCTATTCAAATCCGGAAGAGGCATATCTGGAAACTCAGAAAACGCTGCTACTTGTATCAGGCAAACTCAATAAGGGCATTAAACAAATCGAAAAAGTAAACGACATCATAGATAAAGACGTACAGTTATGAAAAGGCTAATAATATTAATACTAACCACAATCTCTACGATTTCACTTAGTAAGGCACAATCCGAAGTGAAAATAAACATGGACGATTTACAAGCAGAGATATTTAGCGAGCTGGCTAAGATACCACCAAGTATTCCCGCTATTGATTTAGATATGGATGCCATGAAGGTTGAAATTACCGAAAGCCTTGCCAACATGGAACACCAATTAAATTGGGTAGATCTTGGCAACCTCGACAATCTATCTAATCTGGGGAATCTGGATTTTCAGAATATAACAGCAAGTACCCCTCAACCTTCCATTAATATTGTGGTGAGCGATACTAATCAAGGGAATACGTATGCCTATGTCAAGAGTGAAACTTCAAACGGGGAGAACAATCTCACATATTCTTATACAATCAATGAAACCCCTCAGAATAATGATGGTCTTTTCTCCACTCTCTCTAACATTAAAGGAGTTCAGGTTGTATATATTTCAAAATCGATGCTTGGCATGATGCCCAACATGAATATGCCCGGTGTGGATATTGGAAATATTGCAGGCAAATTAGAATCTCTTGAAATATATACGGCAGAAGAAGACCTTGCATCGAAACGCCTGACCAGTGCATCAGAAGGGTTATTAAAAGGTGGAAATTATGAAACCCTGATGCTAATTAAAGATGAAGACTCCAAGACCGCCTTTTATGTGAAAAAGGACAAATCGAATCAAGGGTCTGAAATGCTGATGATAACACAAGATGGAACCGATGCAACTATTATCAGATTCTTAGGAAACTTCTCTATTCAGGATATCAAGAATATTGCCAACAAAGGCAACAATATGCATATCAATACTTCTGTTAACACCTCTACCAGACTAAGCGAAGCTGAATTGAACAGGAGAATTAAAGAAGCACAAAAGCGAAACGAGGAAGCTCAAAAGATTGCCGAAGATGCCCAGAGGAGGGCACTGGAAGCTCAGAAAAGAGCAGAGGAACAAGCCGAAAGAGCGGAGGAAAGAACTAAGAGAGCAGAAGAAAGAATCAGGAGGGCTGAAGAACGAGCTAGGGAAGCTGAAGTTAAGGCCCGCAAGGCAAACTGAAAAAATTACAACTCCATTCACAAGATACTTAATACAACGAGTTCCATTTCTCACTTGAAATGGAACTCGTTCTTTATATAGACACGCTTCTTTATAAGCTATTCAATAAATCTACTTTATCTTCATTTACCAGTTTAAGGATAAGCTCACCGAATAACGTATTTTGCCAGGCAAACCATGAACGGGTAAAATTTGTGGGATCATCTTTATGAAACGACTCGTGCATAAAGCCCGTACCTGCATCGGTAGCCATCAGCATTTTGATGCATTCTTTAATCTCTGCATCATTTTGGCTCGTAAATGCTTTCATCATAATACTCATCGGCCAGATCATGTCATAACCGATGTGAGGTCCGCCAATACCTTCGCCGGCTGTACCTTTGAAGAAATAAGGATTATCGGCACTCCATACAAATTTTCTTGTATTCTGATAAATAGGATCATTTATACGATCTGCATCCAAATAAGCCAAAGCCAATAAGCTAGGAACGTTTGCATCATCCATCAACAGTTGATTACCAAAACCATCTACTTCAAATGCATAGATTTTTCCATATTTAGGATGGTTATTGATTGCATACTTTTGTAAGGCCGTATCCACCTCATTCGCCAAAGCAGTACATTCATTAGCCAAGACCTTATTCTTATTCACTTCCGTAAGAATCTCAGCAGCCTCACGCAGCGATGTTACCGCAAAGAAATTGGAAGGCACCAAAAACTGGAATGTAGTAGCATCATCCGACGGACGGAAAGCGGAAGCTATCAGTCCTACCGGTTTTACAGGATTACCCAGTCCGTCATTAGACATAGTATCCAATTGACGCTCGGTTACACGCATAAACTTATATGGACCTACACCATCTTTACGTTGCTGTTCTTTAAATGTTTGCAATACAAGCTCAATTGCTTTTACCCAATCGGCATCAAATACGCTGGCATCGCCCGTAACTTTCCAGTAGAAATAAGCCAGACGAATTGGGTAACAAAGAGAATCAATCTCCCATTTACGCTCGTGAAGTTCGGGCTTCATATCCGTCAGATCACTCATCCAATGTCCGTTAGGATCTGCACCATCATTAAAAGCATTCGCATACGGATCGATCAATATACTTTTCATCTGACGGTTGATTACACCTGCCAACATCTTTTTCAGCTTAGGGTCTTTATTGGCTAACTGAACATAAGGCCATACCTGTGCTCCTGAATCACGTAACCACATAGCATGAATATCTCCGGTGTAGACAAAAGTATCATCCTTACCATCCTGTACCCGGTAATGAACTGTGGTATCTAATGTATTGGGAAAACAGTTTTCGAACATCCACGCCAGACGTGCATTTTTCAACAATTTCTTAATACGAACTATTTCATTTTCTACGGCTGACGATTCGAACAACCTCTCTGAAGGGTTCGGACGATTGGTTACATATACCTTCGTATTATCGCTCACTACTGCCGTTTCGGATTTTACTCCCCAATCAGAAGCCTGAATACTGCCTATTGAGACAGCAGACAACATGCATAATCCCAATACTTTTTTTGTTAGATTTCTCTTTACAACCATGTTTTGTTTATTTATATTATATTTCGGTTATTTTGTCGTAGCCAAACGCGCATACATTTCTACCATTGCCGCCTGCGTTAGCAACCACTTCGATTCGTCTTTTGTTCTTCCGCTTAAATCTTTGTTAAACAAACCTTTCTCGTCACGGGAGTGATTCCATGCATAATCAAGGTTCTTTTTGAAGGCATTAAGATACAAAGGATTTTTGTCTATTTCATAAAGCTCTGTAAAACCTCTAAGCATAACTGCCGTAAACCAGACATCTCCTTTTTTCAGAAGTTTAAATTGCTCCCCTTTTTCATCTTTAAAATCTTCAAAGAAATAGCTGTACGCCGATCGAGCTATATTTTGAGCATCCTCCAAATACTGCTTGTCATTGGTCAGATTATATAATAAAGCAGCTGCCTGCATCATTTGCCCGCTGTTGTAGGCATATTTTTCTTTGCCGACACTTCCATTCAGTTTTACATTATCAAAATACAAATAATCCGTAGAATCCTGAAGATGTTCTTTAGTCCACTGATACAAATTCTTTCCCTGAAAGAAATACGTACTGTCATTGGTTGCCTTAAAAAGTTTAAAAGCAAAAACAGCCCCCGGAGCATTGGAACATGTATTTTTCGATTCTTTTTTCTGCTCGCACCAATAAATTCCGCCTCCCAGCTTATCGTCACTGCCACTGATTACAAAATCCCAGATAAGTTTTGCCTTCTTCAAATAGGCTTCCTCTTTAGTCAACATATATATGTCTGTAAAATCGATGCCCAACCACACATTGTCATCATAAAAACGATCCGATCGGGGAGCATCACTAATATAGGAAGAATAAGCATAAGGCGTACGTGTAGTGTCAAAATATTTTTCCAAACCTGTCAGAACCTTAGAATCCAATAAATCTTTATACTTATTGTCTCCCGATGTTTCCAGCAAAACATTTACAGCAGAAAATGTTCCCGAGAAAGGCCAGAGATAAGAATACGCATTAGGCACATTTGCCTGTTCGGCAGATGCCAGATAAGTTGCCGAATATCTGTCATTAAACGGATAGGTTTCCCTAAGGAGACCAGTATTATCTGCCGAATAATGAGAATATAATGAATCTAATGTCGCTTGTGCTCTTTCTAAATTTACATTTGTTGGTTTAGCTGCTTCCTGCCTGCATGAAACTGCAAAAAAAGCCAACGAAACCAAGAATAAACACTTTATGGTATGCTTTAACATGGCTATTATTTTTTATAAGTAAATGAACGTATTTAATGATATATTTTCGAATTATAACAGACTATTGCTGTTATGCTTATCAAAGCAATAAAAAGGTCTAAGACCTTAAGATTCTTTGCTAAATATATTTTTTCAATTCAACGGTTAACTACGTTCTTGCTTCAGATTGTAAATAATCATGGCAATCCGTAGTTGGACTATATAAAATGCCCTTTTTTACTGACGCACCTCTATCGAGGTTTGTCTTTCATTTTGCCTTGATGCAAAACGAAACAAAAGATCAAGACTGTGCCTTGTGCCCGACCCGATAGGTGATCCGAAAGCGAAAACAAAAAAATACTTTCGACTTTGATTTCTTTTTGTTTTTTACGCTTTCCTCCCACATCGGGTACCCGTGCAACCGCCAATGTCGGAGAGCCTGATGGGCGTAAGCAAAGCCGGCGTAAGTGGTCGGCAAAGACTTTTTGGTTCCTTTTGCGGCTTTGGGCAAAGGGAACACAAGCAATCTTTGATTGCGCGTAGTTTATAAATATATTTAACTACTGAGTCGCATTAATCAATAAAAAGTATACAATAAGGTAACAACTATATACATTTGGTGGCACAAAGGTAACAAATCAAGAGCCTTATTGTATATTTCGCCACCTGTTTAAATCACTATTAATAAGAATATTACATTTAAAAAGGTGACAAAAGTAACAAAGGTAACACTTTTTCAGCCGGTTTTTTTACTCAACCGTTCCTGTAACCTTTCCAAATCGCGCTTCGTCTTCTCGCTATCCACAGTTATCATCATCGGACTGACGGGCTGTGGTTGCTTACCTCCTTTCGATCCGGTATGCCCACCCGATAAAGCATGCATAATAACCGATGTTTCGGGTACGCAATACTTTTCTTTTACCACATATTCTTTCACTACAAGCGTATAAGGATCGTCACTGTCTTTTGATGCCACATAAGTTATTTTTGTTTCGATTTGCTTATGCCCTTCCAGCTTTTGCCGCATCGACTGACGGGCTTTTTGTTTCAGTTTCTCTTCACGTGCATCTATCGCCTCATCCAATGCCTCGGCAAAAGAAGGCTTTGTGGCTTTCCACTCATAAAACATTTTGCGGCTAACACCTACAATACGGCAGATTTCGGTAATTGTATAATTGTCCTCCTCCACTAATGCCCGTATTTTTTCCACTAATGTATTATTAAATTTTGCCATAATATTTTCTTTTATAGATAAAAAGAAGCTATTACAGCTAACCTCGTCGTAGGGGCTGGCAAAAGGCTGGATAGAACACAGATTACACCGAAATAACAGAAAAACACAGTTTTTATTTTTTTCTATTTATCAGCAATTTAGAAAATCTAAAAATCTGTGATGTCAGTGTATTCTGTGTGCTGAATCTCTTTTGGCACACTCTCCTACTCTACCCATTGTTTACCCGTTTCAAAATCCAACACCAGAATTTCACTTCCTTTTTTGATTTCCATCTTCGTACTATTAAAGATAGTCTTACTGTATGGATTATCATAGCGGTAACCGCCTCTCAATGAAACTTTTTTACCTTTTATTTTAAACGGTGATGCCCAGCCGAATTCAATCTTACCCTGAGAAGGTGAATTATAAACTACTTCCAGATTGTTGGCAACAACTGTCGACTTTGATATCGTATCTACAAACTTGGAAAAGCTTCCCGATTCTTTTTTAGAACCCATTTCAAAAATCCATACATTCTGTAAGCCGTCGGCAATCAAATCGTTCACCACGCCTTCGGCATTTGCTTTCCATCGGGTTTGATGTTGAGAATAGATCGCAATATATCCATCGTCCTTTCGGGCAAATACCCACGAACCTTTTTCGACAACCTCATCAAAAGCATCTTTAGGTATATAAGCATGTGTAAAATGCAATTTTTCGCTCTTTGGAGTATTATATATACATACAACCACATTTTTATGCTGTGCTGCACGGGGCAATACAGCATTACCTGCCCAATAATTAGGAGTAACATTCAGATGCTCCGATCCGGGATGGTTGGTAAACACCAATGCCTTACTGCCCAAAGTAGCCTGCCAGGGGTGTTGCTGATAACCTATAGCTCCGGGGCGGAAGTCGGATGCACAACTGATCATATAATCGGGAGTACGGTATGTTTCGATATTGGCTTCCGAAAGGGCGAAGCGATCCAGATCAGGAGTAATCACCTTTCCGTATTTAGCAATCTGGTCATCGTATATTTTAATATAACGGTCGTAATCACGATATGGCCATGCATCGTGCATCTCCGAAATATACTTGGACATTCGAATAGCCAGAGGATGAATAAACTCCTGCATTCCCCAGAACAAATGAGTATCCAGTTCATTATCGTACGAGAGTCCGTATTCGGGAGCATCCGCCACTTCAATACTATTGCGTTGGCGGTTACGCATCGTCACCGAGTAATCGGTTCCGATCTTTGTTATTACTTCGGGGCATCTATATGTAGTAGTTGCCAATGCAGTGCTTCCCATTATATGACGGGGTAAATATTGCCCCACTCCAAAAACCAATTTCATTACAGGAGAAATGGGGTTTTCGTGTGTAAGTAATGTAGGGGCATAAATACGGCCTGTTGTTGTACCTAGAACGCCCTTATAATTATTAAGTGCCAAATCGAACATCAACATATCCAGAACCAATCCTGCCCGTGATTTGATAAGAGGATCTTCGGCATAATCATACAAATTGCATAACAGGAGAACCTCTACATCATAGTAAGTCGCAGAAAGCCACTCACTAAACCCGAAACGAAAACGGAAATCGAGCCAACGGACCAAACGTTCTTTCGCATGATCCATATGTTGCACTCCCGTCATTCCATCTTTAAAAACTTTGTCTTTATACAATTGCCCTGCCAATAATTCGGCAGTATGGTACAACGCCTGATGATTTTCGGTATGATAACATTTGTAGGTAGTATCGCGTCGTGCATCGTCCCACCAATATTTGAAATCGAGAATACAATCTTCAACCTTTCCATTCATCTCCTTTGACAGGATTGCTTTTTCCCTGTTCTGATACTCCAGACGAAGTAGTCCGTTCAAGGTAAAATCATTGCAATCTCTGTTGTAATAAATAACATCCAGTGTTTCCTGTACTCGCTTTTCGTCAATAGAAAGTCCTCCTGCAACACGGGTAATTTCTTTAAAGATGATGGTTCTTCCACCTTGTCCTTCGGTATCTCCTTCTTTAGTGCAATAATCTATATATTGTTGCCGCCTTTCTTCGAATAAATCTTGCCCTTGGACGCTAAAGAAGATTCCGAGGAAAAAGAAAAAAGGAAGTATATATCGTGAATTTTTCATATTGTAATTATTTTTTTCGTTGTAGGGGCAGACCTAGGTGTCTGCCCACATACGGGCGAACATATAGGTTCGCCCCTGCAACTGCCTTATTTATATTGCGATTCTTTCCAATTATATGGATAAGGAATCCGCTTATAATAATTCAACGAATGTTTCGGCTGTTCGTATTTCGAGGGAATAGGTAATTGGGAATATTGTTGAAAAAACAATAAACACCCGTCTCTCCACCATACAGCTTCTTTCTCCTGCAATTCGAGTAACGATTTTACATGAACAAAACGCTCTTCATCAATATCTTTCTCCAGTGAGTTCCATATCGTCTGCATTTGACGAACCTCTTCCACTCCGAGATAGTAATGTGCCACTAATTCGTTCCACAGCGTATTTCCCGACGGCATTTTATAATCCCATGCCATCCGATGAAACCACAATAAAAATTGAGGGGGACAGGTTTTCACATCGTTCAACTGACTACTCAAAGGTTCATGATATTGCCCTACGGCATTAGTTCCCGTACGGGTACGATCTACCCCTACACCCGATTCGCTCGCCTTATGATAATCAAATGCACTCCAAACCGGATCGTCGTGCCAAGGTTCGGGACCATTGTGAGTATCGTAATTCATAATATGATTCAATCCCAGAGGAGTCATATAATTAACGGCTGCTTCACGAGACATCAGCATTATTTTCTGTATAGGATCAATGATCTTTTTGTCATTCGAGAATGTCATTCTGATCCACTCTTCCGACATCTCCTCCGATGTCATATCGGGATTCCATGCCAAACGCCCGAAAGCATGCCAGTTGGCTTGTCCGAACAGGTGTCCTGTCCAATTGAGGTCTGTTCCCGTATTGGGCACACCGGCAATTCCCGATATACCATGTGTCTTTTTATAGTTTTGGAGCACTTTCGATACGGTCGATCCCTTACCATTCTCGTAAGTATCCGATTGCAAGGTCTCTTCAAAGAGCGAACCCAGATACACCAAATGACCTGCATGTCCCAAATTCTCTTGCGTTATTTGAAATTCGAGAGCCAAAGCCGTTTTAGACATCGCTCCGAATAATGGATGAAATGGCTCACGGGGTTGAAAATCAATCGGTCCGTTTTTAGGCTGTACAAATACATTCTTATTGAAGGCTCCGTCCAATGGTTTAAACTCCTCATAGCCATTCATCACTCGATCAATATGTCTTTCGTTCTGATACACAAAAGCTCTCCAGAATACAACGCCTCCGTATGGTTCGAGCGCCTCAGCCATCATATTGGCTCCATCGGCATGAGTACGACCATAATCCTGAGGACCGGGTTGCCCTTCGGAATTGGCTTTTACCAGAAACCCTCCAAAATCGGGGATGTATCCATATATCTCTTTTGCTTTATCTTTCCACCATTGTCTTACCTGCGGGTCTAAAGGATCGGCAGTCGGTAATCCTCCGATTTCTTTGGGTGCACTAAAACGAGCAGTCAGATATACCCTGATACCATAAGGACGAAAAGCATCGGCTAAAGCAGCAGCTTTTATAAGCCATTCGACACGCAGGCTTTTGGCATTGGCATTTACATTATTAAGTACTGCACCATTTATACCTATAGAAGCATTTGCACGTGCATAATCTGTATAGCGAGGCGATTTATAGTTGGGAAGGCGAGCCCAGTCCCAAAGGGTATAACCTGCATAGCCACGTTCGATCGTTCCGTTCAGATTGTCCCAATGATCCAAGACACGCAACTGTAATTTAGGCTCTTCGGTGATTGCCAACTTATCTAATGACTGATTTGTTTGCATCAATCTCAGATAATGGAATACTCCATAAAGGACACCTATATCTGTTTTCGCAGCAACAAGCGTAATCTGTTTCCCATCTATATTTACTGTACGGATTATATATCCTTCGGGATCGAGTCCGTTTATTTCTTTAGCATAGCCCGATTGAGCAATCAGACCCGAAGACTCAGGTGTTCCAATCAATACACCTCCCGAAGTCAGGTTTTGAGAATCTGCCAAATCAATATCTAATAATCCTTTCAGACCGAGAGCCAGTTCTTTTTTAGCTGCTTTTAATCTGTCCGAGTTGGCAGTAAAAACCACTCCTTTATTCCGGCTTTGATATTTTTGCAAAAGAGACGGATTCTCTATTTTATGATAACGAAGCCATAACTCGTACCCATCCTCGGCAAAAGCCAAATGTGTAAAACATAGTATTAAAAAACTTAATAGTATTTTTTTCATGTATATTGTTTTAAGTTTCGTAATGACTCCCTCAGTTTAGCTACGCCATTTTGGGGAGGCTAGTATGAAGCTTTATTCAATCACAGCAGCCCAACCGCCATTACGCACCATTTTGATACTTATTTTCTCTCCTTTCTGAACCGAAGACTCATTTTTTCTATAATCCATTGCCTGACGACCTGCATTAATACCATCTTCGAAAGATGTCATTTGGTAGGGTTTATCTTCATTCAGAAAATCGAGGCTTATTTCAAAAGTTCTCTCCTTCTCATTGTTATTGGTCATACCTCCGATAAACCATTTGTTTCCTTTCCTCTTAGCCACAATGGCATACTCTCCCACTTTGGCTTCGAGCACTTTAGTATCATCCCAAGTAGTCGGAACCTGTGTGATAAAACGAGTACAATCGTCGTTACGATAATAAAGCGTAGGATTATCGGCCAACATTTGCAATCCGCTTTCGAAGATTACAAACAATGCCATTTGATAGGCACGAGTTCCTATACTTGCAGCATTGGGGCGTTCTGCTTTATACACTTCGGGT
Organism: Indolivaga alginatilytica; assembly: GCF_003201355.1. GTDB lineage: Bacteria > Bacteroidota > Bacteroidia > Bacteroidales > Dysgonomonadaceae > Dysgonomonas_A > Dysgonomonas_A alginatilytica. Next base: position 51,920 of record NZ_QICL01000027.1, on the reverse strand, counting down.
TGCATGCTGATCATTGCTCCGGGTGTATAATCCATCGGACCAACAGCGTTACGCATAAAAGGCAGATAGATACTGTTATCGGGATAACAACCGCCCATTTGCTCCATACCACGCACACCTTCGTAAGATATTACATTGGGATAAGCATATTCCAATCCGGAAGGTTTGAACGAACCATGAAAATCGACAAGCAACTCATTCTTAGCAGCTTCTTTCGCCACACGCTCGTAGTAATTTACCATCCATTGGTCGCTTCTGTCCATAAAGTCAATCTTAAGACCTTTCACACCCCATTCTTTGAATGTCTTGAATAAATCGAAGTTATTTTCTACCACCAACCATGTGAGCCAAAGGATAACATCTACATTCTTTTCTTTGCCATAGCGGATAATCTCATGTACATCCACCTTTGGATTAGGAGTGTAAGGATCACGAGTACTCATTGCCCAACCCTCATCCATTATAATATAACGTATGCCGTATTTTGCAGCAAAGTCTATATAGTATTTATAAGTATCCAGATTATATCCTGAGACGAAATTCACATCAGACCCATAAGGAGAAGCATCGTTCCACCACTCCCAACTTGCCTGACCGGGCTTGATCCACGATGTATTTTGCAATTCACTTTTAGGAGCAAGCCTCAATGTCATTGTAGTTTCCAGCAACTGTTTATCATCTTTGGTTATCACAAAGTACCGCCAAGGGAAATTACGCTTACCTGCTGTTTTAGCTATGTAATCGGCTTCTTTAAGAATTTTCAAACTACGGTCACCATCTTCTCCAAATTCAAGAGGTGTTTTAGGAAAAACTGATCGCATCCCATTACTTGCTGTTCCTTTTAAAAACATACATGGATAATCGGTTACATCAGATTCCGAGATCAGTATTTTATATTGCTTCTTAGTATCGAGCAACACAGGAAGAACCGCCATTTTCCGTTCTTCCGAAACAAATTTACCGGTCGGAACATGAGTATACTTTTCTTCGTAAGCAGTCTTAAACCCGCCCGGCTGTTGCATATGTGCTAAATAATCAGAAGGAAAATTGATCACAAAATCTTCGCCTTTTACAATAGACTCTTTTTTCTTATTGATAATAAAACGATAGGCAACACCATCATTAAAAACTCTGAATTCAACAGAATAGTCTCCTTTGAAATTTAGAAGCAATACATTGCAGTTATTGTTTACCGTCGAGTATTTAAGAGGCACAACGGGATTAATATTTTCATTAATCACACTTCGTTTTTGTCCTGCAAGTTTAGGATTTTCACCTAAAACTTCAGGATCCAGTGCCAATTGCAGGTAGCAATCGTTCAGTAACGCATCGTTATTGTAATCAATTGAATAGTAAATTTTATCCTTAATACTTAGGGAAACTTTAATTTCTCCATTCGGAGATTTCAGTTCCATGTTTTGAGCAAATAGACTTACGCCCCCTAAAGAGTAATAAGCTAATAATGAGAATAAAATCAAAAATGATTTCTTTGATAATAGTAAATTTTTCATCTATTGTGTTTTTTAATAAAAAGGTCTGCGACCTTATTTTTCGAGTAAAGCTGTTGCACACCAAAGGATAGGAGCTTGTCCGTGCAGGTCTCCGACAATTCGTTTGCGAGCCAGGTAGTATTCTTTACTAGTACCTACATTGGTACCCATACAAACTTCTCTCAAATCGTTATCCTCATTAATATAAGTATTCAGAGCAATCCACGCTTTACGGGCAATGGGTGCATAAACCTTCGAATCGAGCCAACCGTTTTTCACGCCTGTAATGATAGCGTAAGTGAACATTGCCGACCCGGAGGTTTCTGTCCACGCATCAGGTTGATCTACGAGTTGCCCCCATAATCCTTCCTCATTCCGGTATTTACGAAGGGTTTCCATCATTTTCTCATATTCTTTCAGTATTCGTGGACGATCCGGATTATCTTTTGGTAAATTTCTCAATAGTTCAGCCATACCGGCAGCCATCCATCCATTTCCTCTGCACCAGAAAAAAGGGGCTTCTTTCGCATGAAAGAACAAGCCATTCGGTTGTTGTATAGAATCAAGATAGACTGTCATTTGATAAGCAGCTCTGTTGATGTATTTTTCATCTTTCGAAGCTAAATAAGCCTGACTCTGAATAGTCGAAATCATAAACATATCATCTATCCAGAAACGGGTTTGCCAGGACAAACCTCTATCCAGAAAATTCTGATACTGTTCCGCATGTTTTGTCGATTCGGGCATCTGCCATTGACGGTCTGCAAAATCAATCCCTATATAGTAATACAATTCATTACCCGTTTGCATATATAGTTGTAAAGGCACTGATCCAAAAACGGTATGATCAACATGATCGGGCCTCTGCATCAAGTGCTTTTGGCTTCCCAAGAGCGGGAAAAACCGCTCTTCGAGTTGCCTCAATAGTTTTTTGTCTCCGGATTCTTTTGCAAACTTCAAAGCACCAAACCAAGTACAAACCTCGGGATAGGTTACTTCGTTGGGAGGAGATTTTATACCATCAAAGTTTCGGAATGGTATTGAAACGTATCTTTGAGATACTCGCTTACCAACATCGAGCGGATCTGTTCCTTTGGGGAAATTTTTCAAATCTCCGCTTTGAGCCATTGTCAGAAAAACGTTTGCCAGTAAGAGACAAAAAATTGCCGGTATTGTTTTCTTCATTGTTTTTTCTTTTTTTCAGTAAGGGGCTGTCCCAAAAGTCTAAATGGAACACAAATTACACTGAAATAACAGAAAAAACAGAATTTTATTTTTCTTATTTTTCTATTTAATAGCTATTTATAAAACATCTAAAATCTGTTTTATCAGTGTATTCTGTGTGCTGAATTTCTTTTGAGACAGCCCCATTTCCTTTTATTTTGAGGGTGTATGCAATACGCCCTTATATTCTTTATCAGACCTTACCAACCCGGATTTTGAGGGTATGGCGTACCTGTGGTAACTCTGTCTATCTGTTGTTTTGGTATCGGACGAAGTATATGCTTTTCACGTATATTTATCGGAGCATTCCCTTCTCCGTATTTTTTCACTCTTTCCAATAAAGTTCCGGTTCTTGCAAGGTCTGCCCAGCGACAGTGTTCTGCCAGAAGTTCACGTGTTCTTTCTTCCAGAATAAAATCGAGTGTTATATCCGACGCTTTTACATCTAAAACTCCTGCAACAGTCTTTTCTTTGTTACGGGCACGCTCACGTACAACATTTATATGTCTGGCAGCATCGGCATTATTACCTAACTTATACGCAGCTTCGGCAGCCAACAGATAGGTTTCTGCCAAACGGTAAATAATATAAGAGCGATCCGAATTATCATTGGGCACAGCACGGGTTCTATCCAAAAATTTTGTTATTGTAGGAAAAATGCCTGTACCGTTATAAGCATCGGGAGTAAAAATGATGTATTGGTTTTTGTCTCCCCTATGTTGAGTGCGGGCTTTTATTTCACCGGCCGACATTTTATAACCGGGATAATAAATAGCTGTATCTCCAACCGTGGTCAATTTCCAATCAAAAGATTCTTTTACACCATTAATAGTGTATGATATGGCTCCTCCGTTTTGCTTTTTAGTTGCAAACCATACCATTTGGAATGTTCCCTGATAGCGAGTGTCTTTATCTCTGTTATTAAATGCATTGTAGGTATAGGTATTCGGGTTGTTCCACGAATAAGAACGACCGTCATTTATATTACGTTCACCCAGATAAGCGTCGTATCCGTTTACAAAATAATGGTTCAGGGTTGTGCGTCCTCCATAAACATTATCGTCATCCCAATCCATACGGGCAACAAACAATTCTTCTTTATTTTTGCCAGATGGCGCGTCGTTGTTTTCATCAAACACATCTGCAAACTTAGGCATGAGAGAAATTCCCAGTCCGGGGGCATCAGTTACCAGACCATTCAATACAGTATATGCCTTTTGATAGTATTCCTGAGCTTTCGACGGATTGTAATATTTATTATGCGGATTGTTCGGATATTTGGCTGCATCTTTATCGTATACCCACCCTAATGTCAAGTAAACTTTACCTAACAGGTGACGTGCAGCAGCAGCCGAAATACGCCCCGAAGGTAAACTATTCTGCTGAGGACTAGGCGAACACCCTTTAGCAGCATCTTCAAGGTCGGCAATAATGACATCGTATGCCAAAAGCATATCTTCACGTACAGCCGATGTCCGAGGCTCGGTATTGAAGGTTGTATTTATAGTTAAATCTCCAAATTGTTCAACCATCAGAAAATAAAAAAAGCCTCTGAAAAATTTAGCTTCCGCCAAAAACTGATCCCTCTCGACAGCCGTCAGGTCTGTTGTACCCGTATCGACATTAGGAGCATTTTCGATTAGAAAATTAAGTGTATTGATATTGGTATATGAGTCATTCCACAATTTTCGGGGAAATTCATTATCCGTATTAAAACTTTCGAGATGATAATTACCTATATGCGTAGTTCTGTTACTACCTGCCATATTAGGCTTTATTTCGTCCGTTCCGGGGTTCATCAAACCATGTATTCCTTCTTCATAAGCATACATGGTTCTCAAAGTTCCATATATGGAAGTCAATCCCATCTTAAACCCTTTAGGGGTTTTCATAAAATCCTGAGTGGTATTAGCATGATTTTCCTCTTCTAATTTGTCTTCACAAGCAGTAAAAGAACCTACCATCAGGGATATTGCTATCAGATATATTATTTTTTTCATGTTCATATTTCAATTAAGGTCCCAGACCTATTTGTTACTTCGGTAAGTATAATAGCGAGAGATAGTTATAGTTGTAAAATGTAAAAATTAATATTTACTGTTACTTATAGGGTTAAAATGATAAGTTCAGTCCAAATACAAAAGCTCTGGTCGGAGGCGTTGTAAGATTTATAGTACTGGTTGTTTCCGGATCTATACCACCATCTTTCTTATATTGAGAATCGAACCATGTATAAAGGTTAGAAGCCGTAGCATATACTCTTGCCGATTGTATACCATATTTGTTCGAAACATTTTTAGGTATTGTATATCCGACAGTAATATTTCTAAGTTTCAGATACGAAGCACTATACCTTGCCAATAAGCTCTTATTGGGCACCTCGGCGGAAGACGGCTTGGGCCAGCGTGCACTTGTATTATCGGGAGTCCAGTAATCAATATTCAGGTTATTGTATGACCCTTTCATCTCATTCATCCAGCTATTATGCATATCTGAGGTTAGAATTCCTCCCTCACGAAATGTAAATAAGAATGCCAAGTCGAATCCTTTTAATGCAAACCGGTTATTAATACCCCCTTCAAAATTAGGAGCCCTTCTTCCAATGAATACTCTATCATCCTCATTGATTTTTTGTTGCGCCTTTGGAGTTACTCCATCATCTTCATAATCAACATGGTGATTTTTCACCTTTACATTTCCAATAACAGAAGTCGGTCCTGATACTTTATATCCAAACGTTTCGGCCAAAGCCCTGTCTTCGGGTGTATCCTGCCATATACCATCCGCCTCCAGAGAAAGAATAGCCCAGCGATCTCTACCCAGATATAAGTTTTCATCGGGAATCTGAGTAACACCTTCGCCCAGATCTACCACTTTATTTCGGTTACCGAAAATATTAAAATCGGTAGTCCACAATAGTTTATTCTGACCATCGCCATTTATATTAACGGTAGTCACATTAAATTCGATTCCTCTATTTCGGGTTGCACCCAGATTGGTAAGATATGAACCCGAATAGCCCGAAGTTGACGGCAGTTTTACAGGTAATAACAAATCCGTTGTATTTTGTTGATACAACTCTAATGTACCATTGATACGATTCGATAAAAATCCGAAATCAATACCAATATTATATGTTTCAGTATTTTCCCATCCTAAACTTTTATCGGGAACCGAACCGGGATATACTCCCATTGCGCCTGCCGTACCGAACAGGTATTTATTATCAGATAACCGTGCCATTGTTTGATATGGATCAATCGCCGTACTACCTACATTACCCCAGCTCGCACGTAATTTCAAGCCCGAAAGGAAATCCACTTCCTGCATGAAGGATTCTTGAATTACATTCCATCCCAAAGCCAGTGACGGAAAAGCATGCCATTTATTTCCTTCTGCCAGACGAGAAGATCCGTCATATCTGACTGTTGCAGTAAATAAATACCTTTCTTTAAAGTTGTAATTCAAACGTCCCATATAAGATAAGATACTCCATTTATCAAAAGTTCCGCCTCCCGTAATTGCTCCTTGTGCTTTTCCGGGATTATGGTGTTGGACATTGTCATCATAATAGTCAAAAGACTCTATGCTGTTTCGTTCAAGAATACGGTCTTCGTAACTGAATAATCCTGTAAACGAAATATTGTGAACCTTATTTATAGTGCGATCCCACGTCAGGATATTTTCTACTGTATAATCCTGAATAAATTCGTTTTGGGAAAATGCTTTATTTAAAGCACCCATTCTTCGGGTGGTATTAGAAGCCAAAAATTCACCTCTGTTGTTTTGTCTCAATTGTATACCTCCATTAAAACGGTACTTGAAACCTTCGGGTAAAGCAAGCTCCAGATATCCCGAGGTAAATGTTGAAAGTGACTTTCTGTTATCGACCACTGCACCTTCTTGCTCATCGAGCAAAGGGTTCCATACATTCTGACCGCTTCCCGGCAGATAAGTTCTCAAAGATCCGTCATCGTTATAAGGAGTTGTAAACGGAGAAGCTCTCAATGCCTGATCCATCGGGTTTACATCTTCGCCCTTCGTTTTGGTAAACGTATTCAAAGACGAAAGCCCCACTCTAAGCACACGGCTAACTTCTGTGTCGAGAGAAAATTTGGCAGTCATACGTTCGAAAGAATGCCCGCGATAATTATTTTCGCCTTTAAAATATCCGACAGAAGCATTATAAGATGTCTTCTCGCTGCCTCCGTTTAATGAAACCTGATGACTGGTTCTGATACCATTCTTGAAAATCAGGTCTTGCCAATCGGTATTATTTCCGGCATTAAATCCATCCATTTCATCCTGATCACGGAAAACAACCCCTATTTTCATCAATTCGGGATCATCCACTCCCGTGTATTTATCGGGGTTTGCATTATACTGAGACCATTGTTTAAGCCTGATGAATTGTTCACTATTCATTACATCAAAGTTTTTTATAGCACTGGTCACACCATAAAAACCATTATAGGAAACCTGAATTTTACCTTTACTTCCTCGTTTGGTAGTAATAAGTACAACCCCGTTAGCACCTCTCGATCCGTAAATAGCAGTAGATGAAGCATCTTTTAAAACACTTACACTTTGTATATCATCGTTGTTTATGTCATTTAAACTTCCGGCAAACGGTATGCCGTCAACAACTATAAGTGCATCGTTATCCGCTTTAATTGATCTCTCTCCACGAACTCTGATTTTAGGAACCGCACCCGGACGGGTATCTCCTCCCTCCATCTGTACCTGCACACCTGCTGCCAGACCTTGTAGAGCAGACGCAACATTGGCTACAGGAGCCTGTCTGATAAGATCTTCTTTTACGTTAACCATCGCACCTGTGATATCGGACTTCTTTTGAGTTCCGTATCCCACAACTACCACTTCATTCAAAACAGCTGCATTTTCTTTCAATGCAATATTCAAGCTTGTCTGATTGGTTATTTTTATAGATTGCGGTATATAGCCCAGATACGATATATCAATAGTCTGACCATTTTCTACATCCAGAGAAAACACACCATCCAAATCGGTAACAGTGCCTATGGTAGAACCTTTTATAGTAACGGTAACCCCTACTAACGGAGCCGATTGGTCTGTTACTACTCCTGTTATCTTTCGTTTAGTTGCTTGTTGAGAAATGCCGGCAGTGTTTGAAGTATGCTCTTTTGCTGATAGTGGAAACATCACACTTGATCCTGAAATCAGACATAATGTACCCAAGCAGCATAGCCTTAAAAAGTACTTTTTATGTACATGCATAATTTTTTTAGGTATTAGGATAGGTTTAACAAAAATAAAATTGAAACCCAAACTTATCACATATTCAGGCTTCAACAGGTCTGATTTTCGGACACGGTAGAACCCTTAAGAGACAATGTCTTAAAATCAGACAACAATGTCTTAAAATCGGACTATTGGGATCGTATTAATAGATTTAAGGCTTCATTTTATGACAAATTTGCGATATTTTTGTCTTAACCTTACAACATCGAAAAACTTTAACTATGTATATCACAGGATTTAACTTAAAGAAAGCATATATGCTTTTCTTTATATTCTTCATATTTTTCTGTCAGAACTCAAAACCGTATAGCCTGCGACAATTATCCAGTAAAAACGGGCTGTCCAATAGTGCAATCTTGTCGATCAGTCAGGACAATAACGGGTTCATGTGGTTTGGTTCATGCGATGGGCTGAATATGTTTGACGGGCTGAATATCCGTGTATATAAACCCACCAACGGAAAAAACAATCTGTCGGGCAACCTTATCGAATCTATCATAGAAGCCGGAGACGATATATCGTGGATTCAAACAAATTATGGACTGGATCAGTTTAATAAAAAGAAAAAGACTGTAATAACCTATAAAGAACTTAAAGGAAAAAGCAAGTTAGCCACCAGCCCTCAGGGCGATGTTTTTGCGATTACAGAAGACAATTCTATCTATTATTTAAAGAAAGGTGAAAATAATTTTATAAAATACCCACTGGAGAACAGTTATTTATCGACTCTAAAGGCAGTTGTAGATAACAACAACATACTATGGATATTTACAAATGACAGTGACTGCAAAAGCTATCACATAGAAAAAAAAGGAAAAGAAATAGAACTAAAGCCCGCCAATCTGTTTGAGCACGATAAAAAGCTTTCGTTTTGCTTCAACGAAGGCAATTCTGTTTATTTTGTTGATGAGAGCCACATTCTATACGAATACGATCTTCTGACACGGAAAAAATATTATATATACGATCTCCAGGACGAAATAAGCCGGAATGGAGAAGTATCGGCTATCATAAAACACCACAACGACTATTATCTTGGTTTCAAGACCAATGGTTTACTGCATCTGAAAAATATACCCGATCAGAAGAATAACTATTCGGTGAATCAGATAGATATTAAGTCGGGAATATTCTGCCTGACAAAAGACAAGTTTCAGGATATTATATGGGTGGGAACCGATGGACAAGGCGTATATATGTACTACATAGATGCATATTCTGTAAAATCGACCATTTTTAACACCCTCAATTATCCTATAAATAAACCTGTCAGATCGCTTTTTGTCGATAGAGAAAACTCTCTGTGGATAGGAACTAAAGGAGACGGTATTGTAAAAATACCCGATTACGATCCCGGCAAGGATATTAAAGACAGCAAAAAAGAACATATATTATCTATAAACAGTAATTTGAATGACAATTCGGTTTTTGCCTTTGCCAAAAGCAATCGCAACATCTTATGGATAGGAAGCGATGAAGGGATAAATTATTATTCATACAAGGAGAATAGAATCAAAAAAATAGAAATTACCGAAGAAGACAGCCGCATAAAGTATGTACATGCCATCTGTGAAGCCAATGATTCTACCCTATGGATTGCAACCGTGGGAGAAGGCATTATAAAAGCTCATATAGGAGGTACAAAGGATGTACCCGTCATAACACGTACTAAAAGAATAGTATTCAACAACGGCGAAACTTCTTACAACTACTTCTTTACGATTTATAAAGAAAATGATTCGACCATCTGGTTCGGTAACAGGGGATACGGTCTATTCAAGATGAATACAATCACAGATCAGTACGAGACCTTTCAGTTTGATAAAGATTATACCAACCAGACTCTTAACGATATATTTTCGATTGCCAAAAACGATAAAGGTTATTGGTTTGGAACCAGCTTCGGACTAATCAGGCTCTCGGATGGAAAAGAACAGGTTTATAATGAAGCGAATGGTTTTCCGAACAATACGATTCACGGTATTCTCGAAGACAATAATAACAATCTCTGGCTGAGTACCAATCAGGGTATTATAAAATTCAATACCATCGAAAAGACATTCCAGACATATAAACAACAAAACGAATTGGATGTTATCGAATTCAGTGACGGAGCATATTACAAGGATGAAACTTCGGGAACCTTGTATTTCGGAGGGGTCAACGGATTTATCACAATAACTAAAAATGATTTTACCGAAAAGGAATATACCCCTCCCATATTTTTTGATAACTTATCGATATTTGGAAAAAGCTACAATATATCCGACTTTCTTATACAAGAAAAAGATTCCGAAATATTAGAACTCGATTATAGTCAAAACTTCTTTTCTATTTCTTTTACTGCTATTGATTATATAAATGGCAGCAATTATGAATATTATTACAAACTGGATCAACTGAGTCCCGACTGGATAGAAAACGGGAACTCCAATACCATCTCCTTTACCAGTATTTCTCCGGGGCAATATACCCTTTACGTAAAATATAAGAACAGAATAACCGGCAAAGAAAGTTCCGTTTATTCGCTCACAATCAAGATAAGCCCTCCATGGTATAGAACGAATATTGCATACCTCATCTACAGTATAATTGTATTAAGCCTGATTTTCCTCTCCATCCGGCTTAGTCTTAAATGGGTTAAGATGAGAAAGGATACCATCATAGCCCAATTAAACGAACAACAAAAAGAGGAAATATACGAATCGAAGTTGCGCTTCTTTACAAATATCACTCATGAATTATGTACACCTCTAACGTTAATATACGGGCCTTGCGAGAAAATTATAAGCCATCGGAATACCGACTCTCATGTCCGGAAATACGCTTCGCTAATACAACGGAATGTAGAAAAGCTAAATACTCTGATACAGGAATTAATAGAATTCAGACGCCTCGATTCGGGAAATATGCCTCTCGAAATAAAAGAAATACCCATGTCGGAAACAGCCATAAATATAGCCGATCTGTTTCTTGAAATAGCTGAAAACAAAAACATTGATTATCAGATGAATATTCCTCCCGGCATTTATTGGAATTGCGACTTGAATAGTTTCGTACGAATAGCAACCAATTTACTGTCGAATGCATTTAAATATACCCCCAATAATGGTCTTATAACAATATATCTGCACATAGAAAATGAAACTCTTATATTTTCAATTACCAATACAGGTAAAGGCATCGGTAAGGATAACCTGCCGAATATTTTTGACAGATACAAAGTACTGGACGATTTCGAGAAAAGGGGACAGGACGGGCTTTTTTCCCGAAACGGACTGGGGCTCGCTATCTGTCACAGCTTGGTAAAACTGCTTAACGGTGAAATTCAGGTGAAGAGTATTCCGAATGAGACCACTCAGTTTAAAGTATTCCTGCCCCTGCTTGCCGCTAATGCAAACGATGAAACTATAAGTATAGAACCTCCTAAATTATTTATAGATATTCCTATCACATTCGAGCAGAAGGAATATCATCACGACAAGAATAAGCCTTCGGTTGTAATTGTTGATGACGATACCGAGATGCTTTGGTTTATTTCTGAAATTTTCGAAGGTAAATACAATATTGTGACATTAAATTCGTCCGAAAGCCTGTTGGATTATCTGAAACAAGACCAGCCCGAATTAATTATACTCGACTTGGTATTGCCCGACATTGACGGTATATCGCTGATTAAAACGATAAAGTCTGACAAGTTTCTGGCACATATTCCCATCATTATTCTTTCGGCAAAGAACGATCCCGAGATGCAGGTAAAAGGAGTAGAGGCAGGAGCCGAAATGTTTATAACAAAACCGTTCAATATCGAATATCTCGAAAAGGTAGTGGCACGGTTCCTTCAACGCGACGAAAGTCTCAAAGAATACTACAATTCGGCTCTAAGTTCGTTCGATCTTAAAGACGGGCGCCTTATACATAAAGATGACAAGGCTCTCTTCGAAAAAATCATGAAGATCATTGACGAAAATATATCCAACCCCGATCTTTCGGTCGAATTCCTCAGCTCGTCTTTGGGTGTAAGTACCCGACATCTATACCGTAAATTAAAAAATATTACGGACAAAACTCCCAGCGATATTATTAAAGAATACAGATTGAAAATTGTTGAACGATTGCTTGTCACCTCAAACATGTCGATAGAAGAAATTATTTATAAAGTGGGTTTCAACAACAGGGGTAATTTTTTCAGGATGTTCTCCCAGAAGTACGGAATAACTCCTAAGAGCTACAGGGAGCAAAGATCGGGAGATGTGAAAGCGAGAAAAATTACTGATAAATAATCGGGCATTTTCAGATTGCATAAGAACAAAAAATCCCATGATCTGAAATTCATGGGATTTTTTGTATTTTTGACCGTATTCTTATTTTTTATCCATCAGCATCTTTTCAAGCAAGCTGATTTTTTCCTTTTCATTGGCAAGCATACGCTCGTACAACTCTACCTTCTCGTTACACAATTTGATAATCTCCTCTACAGGGTTATAATTATTATGAGTACCTGCTACAGCATAAGCGTGATCTGAAAATTCTGAAAATGTATTATTTTCAATATAATAATTGAAACACGCATCTTCTTCCATATTTTTAAGCGTTTCAACGGGTACTTCCAATGCCTTAGCAAACCGTTGCAACATTTCTTCATCAATAACTCTTTTATCCTCGTACCTCGAAATGGTCTGCTGAGATAAATTAACCAACGGTTCCAACCCATGCTGGCTTATTCCTTTTGACTCTCTGAGACGTTTTATATTATGTCCCTGATGTACATTGGGTTTATTTAAAGTTTCCGATTGAGTTTCCATAAATGGCAAAATTAATTATTTACGATATAACACATTGGTATTTGAAATGTTGACACCTTTACAAATATATATAAAAATAGAGTGAAACCGAGTGGGTGAGTAAATAAATTCTAAAAAACAGAGTAATTTACTCTTGTCTTTACAACATTAATTTAAGTCTTTTGTAGAAGTATTATTAACCTTAAATCAACCAATTTCATAAATTAATTATTTTCTTACAACCACTACACTACTTCAACGCCCGATAAAGTACATTTTCTTTACGGGCGTTGGCTGTTTGTTACAAAAAGAAATAAAATCTCACTTTTCTATAATATAATTCTACGATTATCGTTTTATAGGTACAATAAATACTTATTGCGACAATAAATAAAAGGCTTTTGTTAAGCTCTTCCTAACCAAAGCAACAAAAATGAATATACACTATGGAGTATAGAAAATTAACTGAATCTGAAATCGTAGAACTGCAAAATCAAGGCTGTGTAGCCAGTAATTGGGATAGTATATCCGTTCACCGCCAATTTAATACAGCTTACATTCGTCACGTAAATTTCTCAGGAGATATAAAACTGGGAATTTATGAGAAAGAATTTACACTTCCGGGAGGAATCAAAAAACATTCGGGAATCAAGAATGTAACACTTCACAATTGTGAGATAGGCAACAATACTTTTATCTCGGACGTAAACAATTATATTGCAAACTATAAGATCGGGGATAATGTATTTATCCACAATCTCGAATTGATGTATGTCGATCATGAATCGTCATTCGGCAATGGCATAGAAGTTACCGTTCTGAACGAAACAGGAGGTCGGGAGGTTATTATCCATGACAAGCTGAGTGCTTCGTTTGCATACATCATGTCATTCTATCGCCATCGTCCGGCATTAATTCATAAAATGCAGGAAATAGTAAAACTATACACACAACAAAATACCTCTAATATAGGAACTGTCGGTAATAATGTCAAAATAATCAACACAGGTACAATCAAAAATGTACGCATACGGGATTATGCCACCATTGAAAGCACTTGCCATCTCGAAAACGGAACTATAAACAGTAACGAATACGACCCCGTACACATTGGCTATAATGTAATGGCTAAAGATTTTATTATCAGCTCAGGATCACATGTCGAAGACGGAACCATGCTTACCCGTTGCTTTATAGGTCAGGCATGCCAACTGGGGCATACTTATTCTGCGAGTGATTCGCTCTTCTTTAGTAATTGTCAGGGAGAAAACGGTGAGGCTTGTGCCATCTTCGCAGGGCCTTATACCGTTACACACCATAAATCCACTTTGCTGATTTCCGGTATGTATTCGTTTATGAATGCAGGATCGGGGTCAAATCAAAGTAACCATATGTATAAACTAGGCCCTATTCATCAGGGAGTAATGGAAAGAGGGGGTAAAACTGCCAGTGACTCATATATCCTTTGGCCTGCCAAGATAGGGGCGTTCTCTTTGGTTATGGGTCGTCATTATCGAAATTCGGATACATCCAAAATGCCATTTTCATACTTGATAGAGCATGATGACGAAACGGTACTTGTACCCGGAGTTAATCTTCGCAGTGTAGGAACTATCCGTGATGCTCAAAAATTCCCGAAGCGTGATAAGAGAAAAGATCCGCATAAAATGGATCAGATCAATTTCAACCTTCTGAGCCCTTACACCGTTCAAAAGATGTTTCAAGGCATTGAAGTATTAAATGAGCTGTTAAGCACTTGCGGAGAAGCATCGGTACATTACACATACAGAGGTTGCCGCATAAAAGGCTCTTCACTTCGCAGTGGCTTGAAGTATTATGATATTGCTATTACCAAATTCTTGGGTAATTCCATTATTTCACGGTTAAGCAATTGTCCTTGTACCAGTGATGAAGAAATCAGAGAATATCTGAAACCCGATAGTAGTGCAGGATTAGATAAATGGCGCGATTTAGCAGGACTCTTAGCTCCAAGTACCGAAATAGATAAACTGATAGAAGATATAGAATCTGGCAGACTGACCTGTATCGAAGATATAAATGCCGTCTTCGAAAAACTCCACAAAGATTACTACTCTCTGGAGTGGACATGGGCTTGGGACAAGATTCAGGAATACTTTAATCTTTCTCCGGATACTATCACAGCCAAAGATATTATCACTATTGTCGAGAAGTGGAAAGAGGCAGTAGTGAAACTCGATTGGATGATCTACGAAGATGCCCGAAAAGAATTTTCCCTGCCAACCCATACCAGCTTCGGAATGGACGGAAACAAAAAAGATCAAAAGATAGACTTCGAACAAGTAAGGGGTATTTTCGAAAAGAATGCATTCGTAGAAGCAGTTCTCGAACATATCAAAGTGAAATCGAAGCTTGGAGAAGATACGATAGAACGTCTTTCGAAATGCCTTTAAATTGCATTTATCACACCATACAAAAGCAGATTATCCTTACCCGATAATCTGCTTTTTGATATATAAAACTAGTATAATGGGTATAAATCAATTACCTTTGCGTAACAAACACGCATTTGAAATATATTTATTATGAAGTTTATTTATTTTATTGTAACTCTTTTTCTATTCACATCTTGTGACCCGTCAAGTAAAGTTCCATCTAAACAGTTCTGGATGGATAACCCTACAGACAAAGCAATTCAGGTTAAAATTGACTCAATAGTTTATGATCTACCAGCCAGCTCGGGCCTATCGGTAGAATTACCTGCAGGAAGGCACTTTTTGGCATACAACGGAGAGTCTGTACAGTTTTTTGTAAAGCCCAATGATCAGGGATGTGTTATCAACCCCACATTAAGTAATTATATCTTCTTCCACGAAATATATTTCGAAAGAGGAAAAGAAGAGGAAGGAAATGCAGAATATGAAAAAATAAAATCTGCCTACATGTCCCCGTTCGAAATACAACCGGGAGATACTATAGATGTTCCATTCAAAGTAATCAGTGACCAATTGTTTATTGAGCAATACGAATATTTCTGGCATTTGGGAGTAACCGAACCCTATAGAAATGGGGTTGTAATTGCTAAGGGCGCATCAAATTTAACGACCGCACCTCAATCTAAACTATTTAGGGAGAATGATTTTTATAACTATGTAGGACGTGAAAACTTACCTGAAGGTTTCGCTCTTAAACAAAGCAACTATAAATTGAGTGACTTAAAACCTTTTGTTTTTGTTGCCGATACTATAACTGTTGATTGCGAACCTGCTCAAAAATATTTAGACTTGTATCGCAGTCGTTTCAAGGAATTACTAAATAGCGATGCTGAACACTACAAGGGTAAATACGACACGTTACGTTATTATACTCAATTCCCTATAGAAGTAGAGAAAGAGTGTAGTTCTCGCTACAATAAAGACAGAACCAGCAGTGACAATGATATTGACAAAGCATCGGTTCGTATTGGCAAAAACTTAGAAAAGTTAGGAGAAAAGAATGCTTTTATAATTAAAGATTAATACGGCATAAAACATATACAAGAAAGCAGGAACTTGAATTAAGTTCCTGCTTTTTATTGCTTTGGCTGGGCATAACAACCAGATATAGTTATGCTGATAAATTATCGCATTAAATAGTTAGAATTACTTACTATCAGTTCTTTGTCAAAATCGCTGATTTTGCTTTAATTTCTTCCGTAGAATATCCTCCTAATTTGGTATTTTCAAAATTCACACCATCCTCCATATCAGCATCTTTAAAATCGATATTATTCAGTAAAGTATCCTTAAAACTTACATGATGAAAGACCACATTCCAAAAATCGGATTGAGAAATACTCCCCTTGGAGAAAGTAGTATTCTTGATATGGGAAAGATCAAAAACAGTTTTCTCGAAACTGCTTCCGCTGAAATCTACTTCATCAATAAAAGCGTCCTCTAAATAACACGAAATAAAAGTAGCATTCTTAAAACTCGATTTTATAAACTTTGTCCGCGAGAAATCAACATTGGCAATATATGCCTCATCGAGATTAATTCCCTCTAAAACACAATCCGACAGATCGGTCATCAGGTTACTGTATATATGCATATCGTTCCTGAAAAGAACTTTAACGATTGTTTGGATTACAATGGTCGGCTTTTTATTTATCCGCCAGGCTTTACCGTTCTCCTCATTTTGTATCGTATCTGTATTTTCCCGTACATAGGCACATAAAATATCCTGTATAATATTTACATACCCTCTTTGTCCTTTATCCCCTATTGAAGTTTCGAGAGCTATTTGGTGCAAAGCATAGATACCCGATAATATAGAACTCACACTTTCGCTGCCCAATAATGTTGCAGCATCTTTAAAACGGGTATTAATCTGACC
Source organism: Indolivaga alginatilytica (assembly GCF_003201355.1). Taxonomy (GTDB): domain Bacteria; phylum Bacteroidota; class Bacteroidia; order Bacteroidales; family Dysgonomonadaceae; genus Dysgonomonas_A; species Dysgonomonas_A alginatilytica. Next base: position 34,786 of record NZ_QICL01000027.1, on the reverse strand, counting down.
TCTTTCATTAATATTATTCTGACGGGTCTGCTCCGCTACCCTTCTGTTATTAATCCATAAACCCAGAAGTACTAAAGCCCCTCCGAGTACTGTTGCTACCGTTCTTACATACTCACCCAAGGCAGCGGTGGTATCACCAAATAACATAATATGAGCACCCAGTTTATAGAAAATAACTCCGAGAAGAATAGTCCCGAATATAATAATCAGGAAAATATACTTATAATAAAACTTAGAAATAGCTTTCTTATTTGTTTCTAACAGTGCTGAAAATGTTTTTGCTCTCTTCGACATGACTTTTATACAATCTTTATTACAAAGATAATCAATTAAGGGCACAGACCTATTTACCTGTTTTACCAGTAGAACAACTATAGCCAGTTATAAGTTTGAAATGAAAGAGCAGATTATCCCCAAAAAGATAACCTGCTCTTGAATATATAGAAATAAGTGTGTTACCTCAATAATACAATCACGCCTTTAGCTCCATGAGCCCCTACAACTAACGATTGTTCTATATCTGCTGTTTTGGAAGGTCCCGAAATAAATACACCAAAGCCGTAATCATTAAACTTGATTTGATCGTAAGCTTCGTGCATATTATGTACAATCTTGTTTTTATCCAGAAGAATAACCAGATACTCGGAAATAAAATAAACTACTTTTTCCTTTACATTCTGAGGTATCCATACACAAGCATTCTCTGCAACACCCACTTCTCCCTGAATAATAGCCAGATCAGTCCCGTTTAAACTGTGGGCATCCTCCACCTTATCGGGATTAACGGTTGCTATATCGATTTCGGGCAGATTAGAGGCGATAACCTTAGCATCGGGATAGAGTGAGCGCATCAAAGCATTTATATCTTCTCCCTCTTTTACAACCATAGCATCACCGCCCACTGCTTTACACATCTGAGTAAATTTTTCAAGCTTGTCGGGATATTGAATCGCAGCAATATCTAAATCGGGCATATCATATTGAACTTTGATATGTCGTTTTACATTCGATAATATATCATTCTTACTATTTATACTCATAGCTTAATTCTTTTTTAGGTTGTAGGGGAGAACCTATGTGTTCTCCCTATATTGGGCAGACACGAAGGTCTGCCCCTACATGTTATTCGTTTTTCTTCTGAACCTTGCCTTTCTTCCACATCGAAGTGAAAGATTCGGGTGCAAATTTTGGTAATTCACGTCCTTTACCCCAATCATTCAATCCGTTATAAATAAGGAATCGAGGCATATGATTAATGATAGGAGCCATTTTCAGACCTGCTTTGTATAATGCAGGATGGGTAAATAAGAACTTCATACCTCCCGACATTATTTTCTTCATTGTATCAGCCTTACCTAAAGAATTTAAGTTCTGCCTCCATCTGTAAATCTGATCTGCCAGATCAATCTTTGCAGGGCAAACATTGTTACAGGAATAACAAAGCGAACAAGCCGATACATTATCGTAATACTCTTCGGGATTCTTCAGCATACCCAAATTAATTCCGATCGGACCCGGTATAAAATAAGTGTAAGAATACCCTCCACTACGACGATATACAGGGCATGTATTCATACAAGCTCCGCAACGAATACATTTCAGCGTTTGGATATGTTCGTCATTACCGAGAATATCGCTTCTGCCATTATCTACAATAATAATGTGCATTTCGCCTCCTTCGCGTGGTTTACGGAAGTGAGACATGTACGAGGTTACAGGTTGCCCTGTTGCCGAACGTGCCAATAGGCGGGAATATACAGCCAACGATTTATGATTGGGAATAAGCTTCTCCAACCCCATAGATACGATATGTATTTTGGGTAGAGATGTTCCCATATCGGCATTACCCTCGTTGGTACACACCACCACATCACCTGTATCTGCAACGGCAAAGTTACATCCTGTCATACCCACATCGGCAGTAAGAAATTCATTTCGCAGATGCTGACGAGCTGCACGGGTAAGATATGTAGGATCACTGTTATCTTTTTCGGTATGTAGTTTTTCCTCAAATAATTTACCTACTTCTTGCCGTTTCAAGTGAATGGCAGGCATTACAATGTGGCTGGGCGGTTCGTCCATCAATTGAAGAATACGTTCACCGAGGTCACTTTCTACGACATCAATTCCTTTTTCAATCAGATAAGGATTCATGTGGCATTCTTCGGTAAGCATCGATTTACTTTTCACCAGTTTTTGGGCTTCGTGCCTCGACAATATACTATATACTATCTCGTTATGCTCTGTTGCATCTTTTGCCCAATGAACGATGACGCCGTTTGCTTCGGCATTTCGGGTAAATTCTTCCGCATATTTATCGAGATGGGTAATCGTATGCATCTTTATTTTGCTCGACAATTCTCTCAACTCTTCCCATTCGGGTACATCCATAGCCATTTTATCTCTCTTCTCCCGAACAAACCAAAGAGTCTCATTGTGCCATGTCTCCTGTTCTTTATTTGCGATGAAGCGGTTTGCAGCTTCTGTATGTTTTGTACTCATAGTCCGGCAGCTAAAATTTGAACAACATGAATAAACTTGACAGGCAGTTTTTCTCTGTTTACCACCCCTTGCATATGCATCAAGCATGAGCTGTCAGCACCCGTAATATATTCTGCACCCGTAGCCATATGGTTCTTCACTTTGTCCTGTCCCATACATACCGATACCGAAGGTTCTTCGATCGAAAACATTCCACCGAATCCACAGCACTCGTCTACTTTTTGCGGTTCAAGTACTTCGACACCTTCTACTTTGTCCAATAAATCCCTGATTTTTGAATAGCGGGGGATATTTAACTCACTGGCGGATGATAAATGAAGTTCACGTACCCCGTGACAACTATTGTGTACACTCACCTTATGAGGAAATTTTCCGGGAAGTTTATTGACCTTCAACACATCGTGCAGAAATTCGCAGAAATCATAGATTTTCCCACTGGTCTGGCAAAGATGCCCTTCTTTCTCTAACAATCGGGGATAGTTTTCTTTTACAAATACAGCGCAGCTCGCCGATGGAGCTACAATGTATTCATACTTATCAAATAACTTCTCGAATTGTTGAGCCAAAGGGATAGCCTCATTCTCGAAACCTGCATTAGCCATGGGTTGCCCGCAACAAGTTTGATCGATCGGATAATCGACCTCCACTCCCAGATGGTCGAGCAGCTTATATGCCGCTACGCCTACTTCGGGGAATATGGCGTTTACATAACATGGAATAAATAGTCCGACTTTCATTTCTATATTAGTTTTTGGTTGATCTGTTTTGAATCGTAGGGGCAGACCTATGTGTCTGTCCTCTTTGGGCAAACACATAGGTTAGCCCCTACAATACTATCTAAAATATAAGTGTACCCATCAATTTGGGAACAAAGTATACCATAAGACCTGCTACAACTATATATCCTAAGGCATAAGGCATTGCCTTTTTCATTATTTCTCCTTCACGTCCCTGTAATCCACAAGCCGAAGTAGCAACCGCAATACTTTGTGGAGAGATAATTTTTCCTCCGGTTGCTCCTGCCGTATTTGCCGCAGCCAACCAATTCGGATCTACACCGATAGTATGACCAACGGAAGCCTGAAGTTTTCCGAACAAAATATTAGACGAAGTATCGCTACCTGTGAGGAATGTACCCAGACACCCGATTGTCGGCGCAAATAACGGATATAAAGAACCTGTTGTTATTGCCAAAGCTAAACCCAGCTCCGCTATCATTCCCGAGAAATCCATCACCGAAGAAAGAGCAATAAGACAACACACAGTAATGATCGTTTTACGCTGTTGTTTAAAAACCTTGCCTAATAGTTTCAATAATTCAATAATTTTAGCTCCCTGTATTAAACCGCCGATAATAGAACCGAGGAATAAAAGAACTCCTGCATCTATAAGCCATGAGATTTTTACGGAACGTACTATATCTGATTGTGCAACAGTATCAAATATATTAAAGCTAAATGTCGTACTCAGGATAGGAGCCAGTATAGCTCTCAATGGTAATAACGGGCTTGTGAGTATTACCAGCAATAATATCAATCCATAAACACTCCATGCACTTATTACTTCGGAAGTCGAGCGTTTTGGAAACTGAGCTTTCAATTCCCGGTCTTCGTCTGTTGCTGTAATCTTAGCATACAGAATAATCGTAATAATAGAAGCGATGCTACCCAATACGGCAGGAGTTTCGGCCCCCATATATTTGGCAGCTACATATTGTGTACCCAAAGAGACAACACCTACAATAACACTCAATAAGATATTTTTGGGCAAAGATTTAATTCTCGGATCGGTCATGAAAACCAGCACAAAGGGTATGAGTATCATTAGAGGAGACAACTGCAATACCACATGAGTACTCAGTGTTTGTATACTATCTGCACCGGCTTGTTCAGCCAATACTTTAACAGGAGTACCTATTGCACCAAAGGCTGTTGCAACACTATTGGCAATAAGACTGGCAACCGCCGAAAAAATCGGCTTAAAACCTAAACTGATCAATATGGCTGCAGGAATAGCAACCGCCGTTCCAAAACCTGCCATTCCCTCGAGAAGTCCACCAAACCCCCAAGTCAATAATAAGACCTGAACACATTTATCGGATGATATGGATGAAAACTGTTCTTTCAGAACTTCCATTTTACCTGTATGTACCAATACATTATAACTGAATATTGCCATAATGATAATAATCAGAATGGGGAATATCGCCTTTAGAATTCCATAAATAATTGACAATCCCGTATCTGCCACCGGGAGATGAAAAACAAATAGAGCAATCAGTACCGTAGTCGCCAATGTGATAAGCGCACTTTTGTCTCCCGACATTTTAAGAAAACCCATCAGAATGATAAGTAATATAACTGGGATTGCAGCAAAAACGACCGACATCCAATTGAGGTCTGTAACTAAATTAGAACTTTGAAGAATTACGTTTAAAATCATGGCAGAAATGTATTAGTTTGTACCTAAAATGCGGTTAAGGTCTCAGACCTTTTTATTGCTTTATCAAGGAGATTAACTATAGTAAATTATCACTCTTAAATCTCGTATTACATATTTTGTATTACTTAAGTAGAGTTAAATATTTAATGCGATATTTTATCAGTATAACTATCTCCGGCTGTTATGCTTGCCAAAGCAATAAAAAGGTCTGCGACCTTAATTCCCGATAGACAACGCAAATTATATTTTTTTTTCCAAAAACCGACTATCCTTTTGTATGTTATATTGCATAATTGTTTAAGAATTCTAAAATCTTAAATAATGTAGTAACGATAAGGATAAAACACTTCATTCGGATTTACGACACACGCATTAGAATAACTGGCGGTTCGCCTGCTAAGCTTGACTACCATAGGAGCATAGCGTTTTACTCTGCCCTTCTTAATGACCTGTAAATCTGTAGTCGGGTTATTTTATCTATCTATGTAAGGATATATTACGACCTCACCCCGATCAAACAATGGCTGATTTCGTTTTTTATCCGTACACACGCTCTTTCTAATTTCTAAACAAGCTGTAAGAGAAAACAAAACCCGTAAAAAAGTGTCACTTTTGTTACCTTTGCAACTTTTTAAAAAGTTAAAATACTCATATTCAATAAATTGAAAAATATCAAAAAGTAACACCCGGCAGTCACCTTTGCTACCTTATTGATTACTTTTTGGAACTTTTGTAACGAATGTCACCTTATTAGAAGTTTGATGTGTTTGTCCTAAATCAAAATTCGACTAACTATTAATTTGTATCTATTATTATTATCTTTGATAATAAATTTACTTGACATAAAATGGAAAACGATCACAAATATAAACTATTGAGTGAAGGAGAAATTTTTCAGCCCTCTATTATGGGGGTAATATCCTCCAAGCAAGACGATCTCTTCACTCAAGACTACATAAACGATACTCTCAGCAGATATAAAGGCTTTAATCTTTTATCTTTCGAATTATCACAGGCTAACGATCATGTAGACAAAGAATACATAGCTACAATAGAATATCTGGAAGAAGTATACAGAGTTGTGTTTTCTATATTATCTGTAGAAGATCTTCGTTTGGAAGAATTCGGCCTTGCCAATATGGTCAATGAAGATGATATCAATACGGCTTTATCCCAAAAGAAACATCTCAATGCAGCTGTCAATTTCAGCTCGAAACCTCTAGATTCATTTCATCTTCAACTAAAGATACTGGCAGCTGTGGCTCCGGATGCAAGTTTGGTAATCGATTTTATGTCCTTCCGGCTACTTTCCGGTAAATGGCTGGATCTGACTGCCTCCTCTACCATTCCACCTTCACCCGATTATCTGTATGCACTTCATGCTGTATATGATGAGAAGGACGAGAAAACCGAATACTGGTTCCACACCCATGGACTTGTCAGATGCGGGTTTGTTGAAATCGAAATATTGAATACCACCAACGGAGCACAACAGATGTATGATCTGGTAAATCATACGGTGAAACGGTTTCTTTCGGATCCGGTCAAAGAACATGAAAAATTCACCGCCGGTTTTGACGGACTCGACATAAGCCTGACTTGGATTCGCTGGGAAGAGGCATTAAAAGATTACAAGACGCCTATTCTGGGAGGTTTTCACGACAGAGAGGGAGATTCCAATGCACATTCGGAACCTTCAGGTGTACTTTTTGCTATAGAAGACGGAATCCTTATTTCTCCTGAAATATATGCTTCTACTCTTGCAAATAATCCTATTTTATTTGTTTCTACAGAAGAAACTTTAAGAATGAGCAGGTTGGCAAAGGATCGCTTTTCTTATTTTCTCCGGATTTTCGAAAAACATGCCAAACAACCGACTAAGTCATTTTTTAAAAGATTATTGGGAAAAAAGGAAGAAAACGAAAACCAGTGGTCTTTCATTGTTAAATTCGGGCTGATAGTAGATAATGCCAACAATAATACAGAAAGGGAACATTTATGGTTCAGAGCCATTTCTGCTGATAGCGAAACGGTAGAAGGAAAGTTGCTTAATGCACCGTATTGGATAGCTTCTCTTAAGGAAGGAGATATTAAATCGTATCCTATCGAAGTACTAACCGATTGGATTATTTATGATGCGGAAGGCAATCAATATACTCCCGATTCGGTTTATCAGTTGATTGATGAAGAAGATAATGATGATTGATTCTGTACAAATATAACAAAAGAAAAATCTCTTGCAAAAACTATATTTACAAGAGATTTTTTATAATCGTTTATTTTATCCGGCTCAGTTTACCCCGGCTCAGTTTACCTTCGATATTACGCCTCCATTGTAGAAGTTAATAATATTTTCGGCTACTTCACGTTGCATATCATATCTGCCTTCAATAGTTTGTGTTCCTGTATGAGGAGTCAAAACAACATTATCGAGGACTAAAAATTCGGGATTGATACGAGGTTCGTTTTCAAAGACATCCAATCCTGCACCAAAGATTCGATTATTCTTTAAGGCTTTTATCAAAGCAGCTTCATCGACCGTAGAACCCCGGGAGGTATTAATAAGTATTGCATCAGGCTTCATCTTACTTATTGCCTTCTCGTCGATAATATGATAGGTTTCAGGAGTAGCGGGAGCATTGACAGATATAAAATCAGACTGAGAAAGTAACTCCTCAAAGCTTACATATCTGGCATTATATTGCTCTTCTATTCCTTTTGCAACCGGTTTTCTGTTATGATAAATAATATCCATTCCGGCAGCAACAGCACGTCTGGCAACAGCCTGTCCGATGCGTCCGAAACCATATATTCCTAACGTTTTACCGAAAATAGCTATTCCGGGATTATCGTATAGTCCCCAGCTCAATCCTTCAGGAGTACGCAGCTTATTGTTATAGAAACCAATGCGGCGGGCAACTGCATGAATAAGTCCAAAGCAAAGTTCGGCAGTAGGCTCTAAAACCGAGTTTGGTGTATTGGTTACTGCAATTCCTTTTTGAGCGGCATATTCGGCATCGATATTATTATACCCTACACCAAAGTTGGCTATAAGCTTTAAGTTCTTCGCTTTATCAATAATCTCCTTATCAGTATAAAAGCTGAAATTGGGTATAAAAACCTCGTATTCTTCTATTATATCAAGTATCTGATCTTTTTTGAAATGTCCTGTTGAAGGATATGTTACATCAAACTGATCTTCCAATATCTGAAAAGGCTCACGATGAAAATTATGACCTGATAATACTTTCTTCTTCATAATGTAAGGTCTGAGACCTATTTAATATTTTGACAAGTATAACAACCGGAAGCTATTATAGTTCTGGAAAATATCACTAATCAGAAAGGCAGATCGTCGGCACTGTCTCCGCCAAAATCCGCAGGCGCAGGAGGGGGAGTTTGTTGAGCATATTCGGGGATTCCCTGAGCAGAACCTCCGGCTGAAGGCATAGCCAAATCTACTTTCCAAGCTTTTACGTCAGTATACCAGCGTCCGTTGTATTCGCGGCTTTCCACATCAAACGATATATCAAGCATGTTTCCAATTTGAAGTACCGATTCACTGGCTTTATCACCCCATATTGAGATACATACTTTTTTAGGATACTGTCCATCTGTTTCCACAACTACATCTTGCTTTCTCCACTCTCCGTTTTTTCCCATTCCGGTCTGGAGTGGCAATACTTGTATTAATTTTGCTATTAATTGCATAATTCAAACTTAAAAATTTTTATTAAAGACAAAGGTACAAAAAACTACTCATTCGAGAGTTCTTTATCTGAATTTTCAGTCGGAACATCTTCTTCAACCTCTTCTTCCGAATCTATAAACTGCTGATAGTAAGAAAGCAATAAAGTTGTAAGAGGAATTGCAATAATCATTCCCGCAATACCCATAAGCGAGCCCCAGATCGAGAGAGACAGCAATATTATAGCCGGATTGAGTCCCATAGCTTTACCCATTATCCGAGGTACAAGTATAATATCGATAATACATTGGATAACAAGATAGAGTAAAATAACCAAACCTATAAGAGCCCAAAAACTCTCACCCGTTTGAGAAACCTTTAACCAACATAATAACGCAGCAGGTACTACACTTATAATATGCATGTAAGGTACCATATGCAAGAAACCGATAAGAATACCTAGTACTATAGCTAAAGGCAGTCCTATAATCTGAAAACCTGTTGCAAATAAAATTGCTACAATAACACAGATAAGTGCCTGATGCCGGAAATATTTATTCATACTCCTTTCAACATCCACCGTTACTCTGCTAACAAAGGCTCTATGACGATGTGGTATAAGATCCATCCACAGTTTATTGATCTTATCATAATCCAATAAAATAAATATCAGATATAATATAATAATAAATACAACTGTAAATCCGAGGATGAAAGATATACTATTAGATACCATATTTTCTAAAGTCGGAATCAAATACCTTATGGTTTCAGAAGCATTTTCTTTCGACAGAACATTTCTGAGTGAATCGAAATCAATATTTTTAGCTATGAAATCGTGTACGCTCAATGGCATACCATTGACAGTGAAAGACTGAAGATCGTATGAGGTAATTAAACTATTAATCTGATAAAGCTCATTTTCGACTAAAGGCGTTATACATATAGAGAAAAGTGTTAATATACCGATGAGCAGGCCAAAGGTAATCAACACTGCAACAACTCTCTTTTTAAGCCGAAGTTTCTCTTGGATAAAACGAACCACAGGATTGAGGAGATAAGCCATTAGCCAAGCCACTAAGAAAGGAAGCAACACACTTCTCAGGATATAAATCATATATATACCGAGTCCGATCAGTATCACACTTATAGTCAAGCGAATTACCCGATCGAAAGTAAAAGGCCTATCAAAACTGTTCCTCATGAAATTTTTCTTATTTTTCAATTTGTTTATCTTTACAAAGATATTTGTTTTTCAGAAACAATACCTGTTATTAGTACAAGTTGTTTACTCGTCTACCACTAAATTATTACGAAATGAAATACTATTTAGTCCTTATATTAAATTTCTGTTTTATAACTGTATCCAGTCAGCAAAATGCTGCGATTGAAAAATTCGTACAAACTTCCGGATTCGAGAATGCATCCATCGGAGTTTGTGTAAAAGATCTTTCGGGAAATAACATAGTATCATACAACAAAGCTGTTTCATTGACTCCGGCTTCTACTCTAAAAATATTAACTACCGCCACAGCTCTTGAACTACTAGGTGAAGATTATCAATTTTCAACAGAATTATCCATTGATAAAAACAACCCTCAACACCTTATTGTTCATGGACATGGAGACCCTACTCTTGGGAGTGAGTACCTCTTTGAGAATCCTTCCGCATTTTTGGGTAACTGGGTACAACATATCCAAAAGAAATTTAAAACAGAATACCCGATTGACATAACAATTGCCGATGACTTTTTCGGCTATAACGGAATATCATCCAAATGGCTGAGGGAAGATATGGGGAATTACTTTGCATCCGGAGCTTACGGTATCAGTGTGTTTGATAATATGTACCAATTGTTCCTGAATACAATGAGGACTGACACTTGCCCTGCAATCCTAAAAACAGTTCCCAATATGAGAAATATTGTATTCTCAAATAATCTTCAATTGAATTACGAGGGTAAAGATAATGGCAATATAAACGGCGAGCCGTTCTCTAATTATAGAAGGTTAGCAGGTGATATCCCAGCCAAGAGATCATCTTTTGTTATCAAAGGAGATTTCCCCGACCCGGGAATAATATTAGGTGAGGCTCTTGCGAATACTTTAGCACAAAACAATTTTAGAATAAATTCAATTGGAACTACACGCCAGCAGTATTTTCAGCAAATGTATAATTCATACAAGGCAAATCCATATGAAACTGTTTCTTTTTATAAAGAATTATCTCCTGCTCTAAGAGAGATTATACGCGTAATTAATGAAAAAAGCAATAATCATTATTCAGAGCATTTAATGAGAACTATCGGACGCCAAGCCAATCCTGACACATATAGCGATCCTCTCACTGAAGGAATAAACAGAACAAATAACTACTGGGCATCTAAAGGTTTAAACACTGATGGAATACACATTTATGATGGATGTGGGTTGGCTCCTTCCAACAGCATAAATCCGGAGATTCTTTGCGATATCCTAATATATATGCAAGTAAGAAGTAAATATACGAATGCCTTCTTTACCTCCCTGCCAAAAGCAGGAAAAGAAGGTACTGTCAGAAATTTACTAAAGGGAACACGCCTGCAAGGCAAGCTATATGTAAAAAGCGGAAGCATTGCCAATGTACAATGTTATGCAGGTTACTACATAGATGGTGATAAAAAATATGTTTTCAGCATTATGGTCAATAACTACAATAGCCCCCGCAAAGATGTTGTGAGGGCTATTGAAAGTTTATTATTAGATCTCTTCTGACCGATTTCAGCTATTTAGTGGTTTCATCGGTATAATTTCATAGAGTTTAACTCTGAACCAAAGCGTTGTGTAAGCCGGTACAATCGTAAAAGTCGGCGCCCCTGTTACATTTGGCGTATAAGTATTTGCTGTTCCCCCATATGCCAGCTCCTGAGGTATACAAACTAAACGTTCATCTCCAACTTTCATATCTTGTAGTAATGTCGACCAACCCTCAATAACCCCATAAACACCTGTATAGGTTCCATCCGTTCTTGGATTCACTGCAAATGTTGCTTTATTATAATTGGGTTGCGTACTAGAAGCAAGTCCATATCTATATTTAATCGTAGAGATTAAAGATGGGTTTTCAGTAGAATCAAAAATAACTTTCTTTTCATCTTTATCAAAGAACCATCCCTCATAACGAACCACTACAGTATCCGTAAACTCAGGTCTTCCTTCAACGCTTATTCTTACAGTATTACCTTGATCAACATTGGTAATTTCAGTTGATTTTTGCCAATAGACTTTACCATAACCTGTTTGAGACGATAAAGCGTTAAATGAATCATCACTTGCTACTTTTGCAAATCGGGATTCATTCAAGGCCTTCCATACTTCATCTACTGCAACCTCATTATTATTATCACTATTAAGGCAAGATGTAGTTGCAAACAAGAAAAATACTAAAACGAACAAAGGGAAAAGATATAATTTCTTTCTCATTAGACTAGTTTTCAATTTATCTCGCAAAAATAGAACATTTAAAGGGAAGTCTTATATAAAAAATGTAAATATCAATCTGCACTATCAAAATAAATGTGAGAATGATCCCAAAATCACCCTCACACTCTATCAGGCTATTATATTTATACCTTACTCTTAAATAATCTGAGAAATTCTCACAGAATAACTACGTGTAATATTTCCGTTATTAGTGATCGAGATTTTACCCGGTACGCTTGTATCTATCGTAAAATCGAACTGAGTACCGTTACCTCCGTCGGCACAGGTTGTCACATTCGGAAATTTCACCTGATATTTGAACGAGCTAACTTTAGTTGCCACGCCTACAACCTCTCTTGCCATACCATTTAAATACACGATAGATAAGCCGAAGTCTGTAGGATGTGATACTACAACACTGAATATAGCAGTCATAAATCTGTTACAAGTGTTATTAGAAGTCACAATAATATGACCGGCTCCCGGATAGAATAACGCCCCGACATCCATTGTTACAGTAGCACCGGAGGCTACCGGATTAAAAGGAATATTTGTTTGAGGAATTACGCCCACCAAGCCCGAAGTATTGTTGCGTACAAGCATAGACACATCGGCAGATGCCGTGTTAGCTGTTCCGATAGTCAAGTCTCCGTTGATATGCAATGTTGAAGCCGGAACAGATGTTCCTATCCCAACCCTGCCTGCCGGTGCAGCAAGAGTACCGCTCATACCCGTACCAAACAGCAAATTACCTATATTCATCTGATTGGAGGACGTTGCCGGCAGGCTTGTATTTTTACCTATAGCGATATTATTAGAACCTGTGGTAAGTCCCGAACCTGATAGGTAGCCTATACCTATATTGCTTTCGCCGGACGTAAGATTTGCAATAGAATTATTTCCTACGGCTGTGTTGAAACTTCCGGTACTTTTACTAAGGCTATGCGCTCCGACGGCAGTATTACTACCTCCTATAACGTTACTGTTTAAAGTGGCACTCCCTACAGAAATATTATATGTCCCTGAAACATTTGCCGACTGACTACTGAACCCGATAGCCGTATTATCGCCACCCTTATCGTTAGCGACAAGAGAGCTGTGCCCTATAGCAGTATTGTTTCCACCAGTAGTATTGGCTCTCAAGCTGTTATTACCTATAGCCACATTCCACCCCGGAGTTGTTGCCGAAGTACTCAATGCACCCACGCCGAATACCGTATTATTTGTCTCGCCATTATATCCGCTACTTCCCAAATAACCTGCCAATACATTATTCCTTTTAAAAAGAAGGTCTTTATTATCAGTGGTTCCCAAAAAATTGGCTAAGGGATCGGTTCCAGTATTTCCTGTCAGATTCCATCCCGCAGCCGAAGTCTGGGCAAAGGCTTGCCATAAAGTTCCATCAAAATAATAGTATCCTACCTTCTTAATGTTAGTCGTTTTGGCGGTCGTTGTACCCGATATATCACTCACATAAACAATCGCGCCTGTTTGATTCGTGGTATATTGGCTATCCTTATCTGCCAATTGTTTAAGAGATAACTTAGGAGCTATAATTCCCTCGGGAACGACACCATCCGCGTTACTCGGATTAACATCCAATGTTGCTTTGGGGGATTCTGTATTAATTCCCACCTGAGCATTAGTTGTTAAAGCAGACATTAATAATAAGAAAATAAAAAATAATTTTGTTTTCATTTTAAAGTTGATCGAATTTAATACTCATTTCAGCCACAATCTTATTTCACAATCACTTGCAACAAATAAAACCTGATTCAAAATAAAATACGACAACACTCATATCCAGAATCAACAAACATCAAATATCTATATAACATTATTCCAAATAAAGCCAATTTATTTCTCTTTTAACCTATCTCTTAAAAGTTTATAGAGATATCTGTTGTCGATTTTATAACACTTAAGTATATTTTTTGTTGCATAAATATCCTTACCGATGTATTATGTTCATTCTACACAATAAAGAAACGGACTTTTTCCAAATATTATTTACTTTATAGTAGTTGAAAATTACAAAATGAGATTATTTACCTGAAAATAAGAAATATAGAAACAATTTATTTTGCTTAATACTAATAGAATATACCGGTAATTCACCCTGCAATAAAACATTATAAGCCAACACACTACAAAATACCGGAAGAGCTTAGAGCCACTCCATGATTTATCGAAAAAAAACAGATCTTATACACAATTGTGAAAAAACCATACATAACACTGAACTGGTATATTTTAATTAAGGATGCAAGAAAAGTATTGGTGTTGCAGCCTAAACATAAAAAAAAACATTAAACAAATTGAGAAAAAATGTTAACTTTGGGCGATATAAGTCTACTTAAATAGCCATAACCTACTTATAGCTATACCTCATTAAGCATACATTCTATTTATAGATAAAAAAAGCTGCCCTTGATAAACAAGGGCAGCTCTTACATAGACTATTAACAGTTTCTTATCCTAAATTCTTAAGTAGGCTTTTCATACTTACTTTATCAGCTACTATTGCCGACAGTTCACTGATAGCAACACGTTCTTGCTGCATTGTATCACGATAACGGATAGTAACAGTATTGTCTTCCAATGTTTGATGATCTACAGTTACACAATAAGGTGTACCAATAGCATCGTGGCGACGGTAACGTTTTCCGATACTGTCTTTCTCATCGTATTGGCATTTGAAATCAAATTTCAAAGCATCGATTATCTCTCTTGCTTTCTCGGGTAAACCATCCTTCTTAACTAATGGGCATACTCCTAGTTTAATAGGAGCCAATGGAGCAGGTAGTCTCAAGACTACACGAGTTTCGCCATTTTCTAAAATCTCTTCACAATACGAAGCCGCCATAGTAGAAAGGAACATACGATCTACTCCGATAGATGTTTCAACTACGTAAGGGGTATATGACTTATTCAACTCTGAATCGAAATATTGAATTTTCTTTCCTGAGAATTTTTCATGACTACTCAAGTCAAAATCAGTACGGGAGTGAATACCCTCTACTTCTTTAAAACCAAATGGCATTTCGAATTCTATATCTGTTGCTGCATTAGCGTAATGAGCCAATTTATCGTGATCATGGAAACGGTATTTAGCATCGCCATAACCAAGCGACTTATGCCATTTCATACGAGTTTCTTTCCATATTTTGAACCACTCAAGCTCCTCTCCGGGACGAACGAAAAACTGCATTTCCATTTGTTCGAATTCACGCATACGGAAAATAAACTGACGGGCGACAATCTCGTTACGGAATGCTTTTCCGATCTGAGCTATTCCGAATGGAATCTTCATCCGCCCTGTTTTTTGCACATTCAGGAAGTTTACAAAAATACCCTGAGCTGTTTCGGGTCGAAGATATACTTTCATAGCACCATCAGCCGTAGAACCCATTTCGGTAGCAAACATCAGATTGAACTGACGAACCTCTGTCCAGTTACGGGTTCCGCTTATCGGGCAAACAATTTCACAATCAAGAATAATGTTGCGTAACTCTTCCAAGTCCGAATCATTCAACGCCTTTGCAAAACGAGCATGTACTTCGTCACGCTTAGCCTGATTTTCCAATACACGCGGATTTGTTTCACGAAACATGGCAGCATCAAAGCTATCACCAAATTTCTTGGCTGCTTTTTCTACTTCTTTGTTTATTTTATCGTCAATCTTAGCCAGATAATCCTCAACCAATACATCTGCACGATAACGTTTTTTACTGTCCTTATTGTCAATCAACGGATCATTAAAAGCATCTACGTGTCCCGAAGCTTTCCAGATAGTAGGGTGCATAAATATAGCAGAATCAATACCTACAACATTTTCATTGAGTAGTACCATACTATCCCACCAATATTTTTTGAGGTTATTTTTTAATTCAACTCCATTCTGACCATAGTCATACACTGCTCCCAACCCATCATAAATTTCACTGGACTGAAATACAAATCCATACTCTTTACAATGCGAAACAATCTTCTTAAAAACGTCTTCTTGTGCCATAATATATCTAATCTTTCATTATTCTTTTTCGGATGGACAAAGTAAATACTTTTTTTGCATAAAAACCAGAGTTACAATAACTGACTACTGCCATTAAATGAGCTATATAATAACTATCAGCTATAATATCTCCTTTGACTCCCTATTTTCAATCCGAATAATGGTAAATTTCACTCGAATTTTATCCAAAGAGCATTCGAATAAAGAGAATCCTTTCTTTTTTGAACCTTCGCTACCTGTATTCATCTTTATTTGCTATTTTTACAGCACACACTGCAAACTGATCCGAAAAGCGAAGAAAATTCGATGTGGAATTTAATTAAATTTACTAATTATGAGATTGCTAATAGGTATACTTACTACAATTATTGTTTTAACAGGTGCAACCCTTACGGTACTGGCTCTTTGGGGAATTCAGCCCATATCCTGGCAAATAGTGTGGAAATCGGGAGTCACCATAGCCATTGTATTCGCTACAGGTCTTTTGATCTATCTCTTTTATTACCTTTTTTTCAAAAATTACTCCTACAAGAAAAATAAAGGTAATCCAACTAATCCGTTCTATTGAATATTCAAATAAAACAGCATAATTAAAACTCGGTTTGAGGAGAAACTTCTGATAAAATCAGGAGTTTCTTTTATTAAGGTCAGACATCGATCAAATGACTAAGTATTTTAAAATTGGCAGGCAGATGAACTATAAATATAAAAGAGATCAGATCAGCCTTCAACAGATGAGTCCTTATTTTAGCAAGAGCCTTCGTTATATGCTTCTCCACAGCCTTCTCGCTAATACCCAATTCTGAGGCTATTTCCTTATTCTTCATGCTGTGCGACCTACTATAGACAAATGCTTTTTTACACTGAGGGGGAAGTGTTTCTATACATTTCTCGATTTCATTTTCCACTTCTTTTTTAACCAGATCATCCAACTGATTATACGATTCGATCTCCTTCAATAATAGGTAATCAATATCATCATCCAAAGAAAGATGACTCCGATGAGATCGTAAATGATTTAGATATTTATTATAAACCGCCTTCTGTAGATAGGCTTTAATGGGATAGGCTTCAAAATCTATATTTTCTCTCCCATTCCATACCGATATAAAGACATCCTGAACTATATCCTCTGCCAGTGATCTCTCATATGTATATCTATATGCATAGAGAACCAAAGAAGAATAATGGGTCTGAAAAAGCCTTTCAAAGAAAGCCATATCCTCATTTAGATTTCTTTTCATCATGTTTTCATTCTTCTTTAGATTCAAAATCGAAGGTAAGATAATTTTATTAAATCAGATATAAGAGAAAAAAGAAGAAAAAAAGAGAAAAATAAAAAAAAGGAGGTGGGGGTATCTCTTTTAAATGTGTGTATAGTATAGAAGCAAATCGAAAATGGAAGATATCATAAGTAAATACTTAAATAAAAAAGCCACCGTTGAAGAAAAAACAAAACTTCTTCAATGGATAAAGGAAGATATACAGAATAAGAACTTATTCATCGAAACAAGAGATATATGGCTATTAACTAACGATATAAAAATAACAGAATCCGATATAGACGAAGCCTTTATTCGCTTTAACAGAGAAGTAAATAAATCCTCACAGAAAGTCAATAGAAAGGTCATTCTACCTACAATTAGAAACATTGCTGCCGTAGCTGCCGTAGTCCTGATTTGCTCTGTAACAACCTTCTATTGGGGAAGGAATAGCTTCGCACCTACACAAGAGGAAGCTACAATTATGGTTATGAATCAGATCAGAACAGGCAAAGACAGTAAGGATTTTATAACCCTGCCCGATGGAACAGAAGTTTGGCTAAATGCAAATAGTAAGATAAGCTATCCCGAAGTTTTTGCAGAAGGCGAAAGAGTTGTATCCGTAGAAGGTGAAGCTTTCTTTAAAGTAAAAGAGAATAAACAAAAACCATTCAAAGTAAATACAAAAGATATGAATGTGGAGGTACTCGGAACATGGTTCAATGTAAACAACCACGCATCCAGAAGCAGCTCCGAGACAGTTTTACTCAACGGAAAAGTACAAGTGGAAAATAATATCGGACAAAAAATCATCCTCGAACCGAATCAAAAAATATCAATAAGTAAAACAGATGGAAGTTATTCAGTAAGCAAAGTCAATGCCGAAGACTATACACTTTGGATTAACGAAAAACTAACCTTCAACAACGAGCAGCTGGTAAGCATACTGCATAAGATGAAATACTGGTACGGAATTGATATTGTCTATAATAAAGATATTCCATTAGATATGAGACTTTCGTTAACCATACGCAAAGAAACCAAGGAGGAAATATTCAAACTGTTAGAACTTATAACACCTATTAATTGCGAGATTAAAGATAATGATCAAGTGACGATCACCCGAAAATAACTATTGACCTTAAATCTAGTGCTTATGTGAAAAACTAACCAAAGAAAAAACAGGCAAATGATGCCACATTTACCTGTTTCATGAAAGTAACTACCAGCTCTGAGAACGGAAAATTTTCAGGAGCCTTTTGTTAACCTATTATTACAAATCTATGAAAAAAATGTCTTTAGAAAAGGGGCAGAGCCTCCTATTTAACATTTATTCGCTAAGAAAGAAAGTATTAACTACGCTCATCTTCACTTTCTTCATCATTTCATCTTTAGCGAGTCAGAATTACGAGCAAAATACCAAGCTGGATCTTAATCTATCTGATGCAACACTGGGAGAAGCAATAAAAACGATTGAAAAGCAAACCGATTTTGTATTCTTCTATAATAACTCAGAAATCGACCTTACCAAAAGAGTCGATATAAACATCCGTAACGGTACGCTAAAAGAAGTGCTAAGCAAAATATTCAGCGGATATAGCTACCGGATAGAGAATAAGAAAATTGTTTTACTGGCTAAAAAGGACGATCAGCCCACCGAAAAAATTACGGGAAAAGTAATCGATCCGTCAGGTGAAGCAATAATCGGAGCAAGCCTTCTGGTCAGAGGGCAATCAACCGGAACAATTACCGATATTGACGGCAACTTCAATATCGATGCTGCTAAAGGTGCTAAAGTACAAGTATCGTATCTTGGTTTTCAACCCAAAGAGTTTACAGTAGGAGCAGATAAAAACTATACAATAGCTCTCGAAGAGAATCCTCAGCTACTAAACGAAGTGGTAGTAGTGGGTTATGGAGTAGAGAAAAAAGTGAATGTAATCGGCTCCATAGCTCAGATCACCAGTGATAAGTTAGAAAACAGATCGACACCCCAATTATCGAATGCTCTGACAGGGCAAATGTCGGGTGTGACAGTCATACAAAATTCGGGAAAACCCGGAGACAGCAGTGGCAAAATCCGAATAAGAGGTGTAGGTTCTTTCGGAGCAACACCCGATGCTTTGGTTTTAATCGACGGCATTCCCGGATCATTGAATGACTTGAATTCTGAAGATGTGGAAAGTATATCTGTCCTGAAAGATGCCTCAACCGCTGCCATATATGGAGCACGTGCAGCCAACGGAGTTATATTGGTTACCACTAAAATAGGGAAACAAACAGGAGCAGACGGCAAAGTGGCAATAAGCTACAATGGCTATTTAGGGTTCAATAAAGCCACTCAGCTTCCTCAATTTGTTAATTCGTGGGAATATGCTACTCTATACAATGAAGCTGTAGGCCGTGAGGAATACACCGCCGATGTTATACAAAAATTAAAGGACGGAAGCGATCCCGATAACTATGCAAACAGTCATTATCTGAGAGAAATACTAGACAACAAAGGATTCCAAACAGGACACGATGTTACACTGAATGGGGGAAGCAGTGCCAATAAATACATGATCTCATTCGGTTACTTATCACAAGATGGAATTATAGAAAAGAATAATTATTCACGCTACAACGGGCGTGCAAACATTGTGAATCAGATTTCACCAAAACTGATATTAACAACACGCTTATCCGGAATGTACAGTAAAAGAGAAGAACCTAATGTACCGGGAGGAGATGACGCTGAGGGAATGGTGGGCATTATCCAAAAAGCAGTTCGTTTTCCGGGTTTGTATCCTTCTATTCTTTCCGACGGATCAAATGGTCCGGGACCTGAGCAACATGGAACTCCAATATCATGGATAAACAGCGATTCTTTTTATGAAAACCCCAAATTTTCAGCAAATGCCAATCTGAGACTCGATTATAAACCAATTAAAGATCTTCAACTGGCTGCTATCGGTGCATATACATACTCTAATGACGAAGAACGTGGTTTTAAATCGACAATGAAACTAGCAGGCGGCAGGGTTATGGGTCCCTCAGAACTGCGTCATATGATGGATAAGACTACTTATAAAACATTCCAAGCCACAGCTGATTATAACAAAACTGTTCAAAAAAATCAATTCGGGCTATTGGTCGGTTACTCTTGGGAGCAAGAAGACTATAGAAAGGTGCAAGGAACCAGAGATAAATTCCCGGGGAATGACCTGCCTTATCTAAATGCAGGTTCGCCTGACAATCAGACTGCAACGGGTACAGCATATGGCTGGGCTTTGCAATCGTTCTTTGGTCGATTCAAATATAATTTTGATGAACGCTATTTGTTTGAATCAACTATCCGCTACGATGGTTCGTCCCGTTTCCCGAAAGACAGCAAGTATGGGCTATTCCCCTCTGTAGCTGGCGGCTGGAGAATTTCGGAAGAAAATTTTATTAAGGAAAACGGAAACCTAGATTGGCTTTCGAGCTTAAAGCTAAAAGCTTCATGGGGTAAACTCGGCAACCAAAACATAGGAAACTACCCCTATCAGACCAGATTTGGTCTTGGTCAGAATTATCCTTTTGGAGACAATTTTACTCAGGGAGCAGCCGTAATAACAGCTACCGACCCAACTATAAGATGGGAGGCAACCCAAACTATTGACGGAGGACTCGAATCTATTTTCTGGAATGGTTTATTAAGCTTCAATGCAAACTATTTTCACAGAAAAACCACAGATATTCTTTATCAGCCCAGTGGGAGTGTATCATCCATTTTAGGACAAAAAGTATCTGTAACCAATACCGGTAAATTAAAAAATACCGGTTGGGAATTTGAAATAGGACACCGCAACAAAATAGGACAAGTTACATACAACATTAATGGAAACCTGAGTATTATAAACAACAAGGTACTTAGTCTTGGAGTGGGTAATATTCAACAATTAAATGGAATGGTTGGAAATGGTAGCGATCTTTTCATTGGTCACCCGATGCAACTATATTACGGCTATCGCAGCGATGGAGTTTTTCTCGATCAGGCGGATATAGATTCTTGGTACGACCAATCGAAAGTAACACCTAAACCACAAGCAGGAGACATACGATACAAAGACATAAGCGGCCCGGATGGCGTACCCGATGGCGTGATCGACCCTGAATATGATCGTGTTCCCTTAGGATCACAAATTCCGAACTATACTTTTGGATTAAATATCGGAGTGGAATACAAAGGACTAGACTTCTCAATGCTTATTCAAGGAGTATCGGGAGTGGAAGGATTTCTTCAAGGCTACGCAGGTTTTGCAATCTGGTCAGGCGGTAATATTCAACGATGGCAGGCAGATGAGCGCTTCGATCCTAAAAACCCCATCCGCTATCCGAAATACCCCCGTATCGAGAGTCTGGGAAATACTATAGGACCAAATACCCAGACATCCGATTTCTGGATACTCGATGCTTCTTACGTACGTGTAAGAAACCTTCAGTTAGGATATACAATACCTAAAAACATTTTGGATAAAATGAAAATTGCAGGTATGCGATTCTATATTCAGGCAGAGAATCCTTTAACATGGAAGAAGTACCGTGAAGGATGGGATCCCGAAATAAGTACAGACGGTAGCTATTATCCAATATTGGAGACGTATACATTTGGTATTAATCTTAAATTCTAAAAAGTATGAAATCTATCAAATCTATAATTATAGGCATCTTACTTCCTATCCTATTTCTAACATCTTGCGATTTGGAAAGGCATCCGTTGGATGAATATGCCGAAGACAAATTCTGGACGAGTGAAGAAAATGCTATTCTGGCATTAACCGGAATTTACAGAACAAATATTCTGTTTAATAGTCCCGAATATAACCCTACCGACTGGTGGTCTTACGGCGGACTCATATTCCTTGAATTTCCGAGTGATAATGCCTATGACAGACGTGGAGTGAATTCTAATTTTTATAAAATGTCTGCCGGAACACTGCTTCCCAACAATGATTATGTAAATAACTATTGGTCTAATTCATATACTAAAATTGCCAGAAGTAACAGATTCCTGGAAGGAGTAGACCAAATACCAACCAGTCAGGAAGTAAGGGACAGATTCAAAGCTGAAGCTCGATTTATGCGTGCTGCCCAGTACTTTTATTTATCGCAATTTTTCCAAGATGTTCCTATCGTAACAAAAACGCTCACCAAGGAGGAAGCAAATACGGTGAAGAAGAACACAAAAGCCGAAATCATTTCTTTTATTATTACTGAGTTTTCTGAATCGGCAAAAGATCTTCCACGATTCAAAGATCTGAAGAGTACCGAAACAGGACGGGTTTCCAAACAAGCATGCTTAGCATTTTTAGGCAGAACATTACTTGCCGAGAAGGAATACACCGAGGCCACAAAGGTTTATGAAGAAATAATCAACTACGGAGATAATAGTATTGCTCCTGATTATAAATCAATCTTTTTACCAGCCGGTGAAAATAGTTCCGAAAACATTTTCTCGATGCAATACCTTCAGGATTTGGCAGGTAATGCAATGCCGCAACATGCATACCCCAGTAAAAACGGGGGATGGAGTTTAATTAATGTAGCTGCCGATTTGTTTGAAGCTTATCAGTTTAAAGACGGTACTCCATTTAGTTACGAAAGCCCTTTGTATAATCCGAACAACTTAGGAGAGAACAGAGACCCGCGCCTCGATTACACCATCTACTATGATAAGGCAACATTCAAAGGGAGTATATACAGGTGCCATCCTGATATTGCCAGTCCTGATAAAATAGCATCCGGACAAACAACGCAAACAGGTTTAATGATGCGTAAATATTTTGATGAGAACTTTTCCGGAAACTTAAACAGTTACGGCACAAATATTCCCGTTATCCGTTATGCAGAAATACTGCTTAGCTATTTAGAAGCAAAGCTTGAAGCGGGAGACGCTATAAGTGCCGACTTATTGAATAAAACCATCAATCAGACCAGAACCCGATCTTCGGTAAATATGCCTCCTGTTACAGAATTAAATAGAGACAAGCTACGTGCAATACTTCGAAACGAACGTCGTGTAGAATTAGCAATGGAAGGAATCCGCTATTGGGATTTATTACGATGGGAGGTTGCCGATGTGGCATTAAACGCCTACATATTTGGCGCACCTTTTCCCGGAGCTAAAAGAACGAGCCCTACTCCTGATGGCAAGGTTGACAAATATGAGAGATGGTATGTAGGTAATCGCAGTTTTAGAAAAGACAAAGACTATAAATGGCCTATTCCGCAAAGAGAGCAGGATATTAACCCGAATTTAAGATAGTTATCCCTTTATTGGAGGGCTACTAGACCGGTAGTCCTCCAATATTTTAAATGTTGACAGTAATTAAAAGAGACTGGATAGATCAGAAAAGAAACTATCAATTGTCTTTATATTTATCGAAGTAACAAATAGGTCTAAGATCTAAGGTCGCAGACCTTTTTATTGCTTTGGCCGGGCATAACAACCAGAGATAGTTATGCTGATAAATCATCGCATTAGATATTTAGAATTACTTAATAAAAATATTTCTTATGAAAAAAACCTTTTTTTCCATATTTGGAATAGGTGCTTATTTACTGATTCCTCTTTCAGTAAGCGCTCAAAAGAAAGACAAAAAAACAGCAGTAAAACCCAATGTAATTATTATTCTGGCTGATGATATCGGCTATGGGGATCTCAGTTGTAATGGAGAACCAACAGTTCAGACCCCCCACGTAGAAAAATTAGCTGCTCAGGGAATTCGTTTCACCGATGCCCACGCAGTTGCTGCAACAAGCACACCTTCGCGTTACTCGCTTCTGACCGGAGAATATGCATGGAGAAGAAACGATACCGGAATCGCCACGGGAGATGCCGGTATGATCATTAAACCCGAGCAAACCACCATTGCCGATATATTCAAAAATGCAGGATACGCCACAGGAGCTATAGGAAAATGGCACTTGGGACTAGGTGATAAAGCCGGTCAACAGGATTGGAACGGTTACATCACTCCCGGATTGAAAGATATCGGTTTTGATTACTCGTATATTATGGCAGCTACAGGCGACCGCGTCCCGTGCGTATTTGTAGAGAATCAGCGAATCGTGAATCTGGATCCCAATGATCCCATAGAAGTAAGTTATGAAAAGCCATTCCCGGGAGAACCACTAGGTAAAGACAATCCCGACATGCTTTATGTACAAAAGCCCAGCACAAGCCACGGACATGATCAGGCTATCGTAAACGGAATATCGCGCATCGGTTACATGAAAGGTGGCAAAAGCGCTCTTTGGGTAGATGAAACAATTGCAGATAGTATTACCTCTCATGCTATTGAATTTATAGAAAGCAATAAAGACCAACCATTCTTTTTATATTTTGCAACCAACGACATACATGTGCCTCGTGTTCCTCATCCTCGATTCACTGGAAAAAGCGGAATGGGACCTCGTGGAGATGCTATTCTTGAATTTGATTGGAGTGTAGGTCAAATTATGGAGACTTTGGAGAAACTAGGTCTAACAGAAAATACTTTAATTATACTTACAAGCGATAACGGACCCGTAGTAGACGATGGTTATGCCGATCGGGCAGTAGAACTACTTGGCGATCATCGCCCATGGGGACCTTTCCGTGGAGGTAAATATAGTATTTTTGAAGCAGGCACAAGAGTACCATTCGTGGTTAGCTGGGCAGGCAAGACAAAAGAAGGAGTATCCGATGCTCCGGTTTCTCAAATTGATCTTTTTGCATCACTCACCGGTTTAATTAATGGTGAAATTCCGGCAAATGCAGCTCCCGACAGTCAGAATCAACTGAGTACATTATTGGGGAAAGACAAGAAAGGTCGTAAGTATATTGTTGAGCAAGCAGGTTCGCTTTCCATATCAGACGGCACATGGAAGTATATTGCTCCCGGCAATGGTGCTGCTTATGATAAATTGACAAACACCGAACTTGGAAATAATAAAGAACCTCAACTCTACAATCTGAAACAAGATATGGGTGAGAAAAAGAATCTGGCTGGCGAAAACCCTAAAAAGGTTGCTGAACTAAAAGCCATATTAGAAGCTGAGAAAGCCAAAACTAAATAGAAAATACAGCTTAACCCCACAATGGAATGGCATTTTAATAACAGAAGACCTCAATTAATTGAGGTCTTCTGTTATTTTATAATTATTAGATCTACTTACTGAATAGCTCCTTCATTTGCAACTAAAGACCAGTATGGATTCTGATATATCGGAGAACTTTCTACACCACCACTTGAGGTTATCAGAAAGTGCTGTATTGCTATCGGATACAGGTAATGTGCCATTGCCCATTTACAACCGCCCTGTTTCAACACCAATGAGTTCGGATTTATCTCCTGAGGCCTCATATAGACACTTTGCTCTGGACCGCTAACATTGGCATCAACCACTCCGTATTTCAATATAGACACACCTTTATCATCCACATACCAAGCCTTCATCGGTCCCCATAGTTTCATTCCTTCCAGATGATAAGGTCTGGCTATAAGCTGATCCAAAGATCTCCACCTCCTTAAGTCTGCCATTCTTAAACCCTCAGCCATTAACTCACTGCGGCGTTCTCTTCTAATATTATATAGCGTAGGAGAAATCAATTGTCCGGCAGAATAAGCTCCCCAGTCATTCAAAGCTTCTTTACTCATGTCAGTTGAAGCAATTGTGATATTGAAATCGTTATTTACTTTGGCACGGTCTCTTAAACTTTTCCAATATTGGGTAGCTACTCCATCCAGAGAATTGTTCTTCTCATAATAAGCCTCTATATAATTTAAATAGGCTTCTGCCGATCTGAAAACAATAGAGCCTGTATAACATCCGCCATTATCCGTAAATTGTCTGCCATCAAAAGTTCCGCCTTTTCGTATGGCGTATCCTGTACCATACCCTACTTCCGCATTCGACGAAGTGATATTCGGATAACCTTCAATCGGATTAGCACGTCCGGCTCCTTCGGTATTAAATAACATATTCTTTTGCTGAGGTTCTTTTAAAAACAGCCACAAGCGTCCGTCTCTATTCTTTCTGACATCTGCAATATAATCATCTCCTGCATATCTTGACGGATCAGCATAAATCGGTTTTCCATTATCTAAAAGGAAGTTGTCCACATATCCTCTTGTTAATCCGTTTACATAGCCACCTGTCTGTGCTGCAATGGGTACATTATGTGTTATACCCAATCCCCTGTCGTATTGTTTCCATAGGATAACTTCTGAGTAACCTCTCAAATCGGTGTTTCCAAACATATTATGGTATGGATTCTCTACGTCTGTAATACTTTGTTGAAGTACTCCATTATTTGTTACCAACGGGTATTTATCTGCCACAATTTTAGATGCATCAATACATTGCTGGAAAAAATCATTCATTACTGCATCATAATTAGCAATAGTGTAACCGCTGTTATAATCTTTTGCAGCACCCGGCCAACCGGTTCCTCCGGGAACAAAAGCTGTGCCCTTAAAGTATTTCATCCATGTACCTTCGTATAATGCTACTCTCGATTTAAGCATATAAGCAGCATACAGCGATATTCGGTTCTTTCTTCCTCCATCAGGATTCTCTTTTAAGAGTGAAATCGCTTTATCCAGATCAGCCAGAATAAACTTAGCAACTTCTGTGCGTGGTTGTCTCTTGCTTGCTTCAATCAGAGGAGCCATCTCATTGGGCAAAGGTTCAGTTACGATAGGGAAATCACCTACCCTTTGCAATTTTTTAAAATACTCGAATGCTCTGAAAAAATAAACTTCCCCAAAAGATTGGTCAATATTTACTCTGGTTCCTGTTATTTTTCCCGCATCCAGTTTTTCCTGTGCATGTTTCAGGAAGTAATTACATTTGTAGATAAATGTGAATGCCCACTCGCCTCCGGTCTGATCTACCCTCCATTCTCCGGGAATAAAGTGATTAGCTGAAGTTTTGTTGTTCATATTATCCGTATTATTATCCAATCCGAATGTCCCGAAACTCCAGTTTCCATGTACATCAAATTCCTGATCGTTCCCATTATCCCATTGATTACGGGGAGCATATAAATTATTCACATATGACTCCAATTGCGATTCGGACTCGAAATATATTTCAGGCGGAATCGTAGAAAGGGGGCTTTGGTTCAAATCATCGGTACAAGCAACAAATAAGGATGACACCATTATGCAAGTACAAAACTTTATTAAATAATTATATAGTTTCATAAGTAATCAAATTAAAAATTAATATTCAGACCAAATGCAAATACTTTGGACAAAGGATATACATTTCCGCTATTGCCCCATCCGCCATCTACTGTTTCGGGATCAAACATTTCTGCCATATCTGTCTTTGTCCACAAATTTTCTCCCGAGACAAATACTCTTAGTTTCGATACGCATAGTTTACGAGAAAGAGCTGTTGGAAGTGTATAGCCTATTTGTAAGTTTTTTAATCTTATATAGGATGCATCTTGTAAATAACGAGTCTGTCTTTTGGTGTTCTTACTCGAATTAAATAAAGGTCTTGGGTAATAAGAATCAAGATTTACATCATTCACTCCATTCACTACAGAATTGGTATTTGCATCTCTGAAATAATCCTCGTGCTGTATAAAACCCGTTGACCACCACATACCGCTACCTCCGGTATCTGTCTGCTTATCTCCGCCTCCGTATGCTCCCCAGAAGAAATAATTACCATTCCAGAAATCACGTTTCATAATACCTTGGAAAAACGCTCTCATATCGAAACCTTTCCAATCGGCGGTAAGTTCAAATCCAAACTGATATCTAGGGGTGGTATTACCTATCACCTTCAAATCGCCATGGTCATTCAAAGTATTGCTACCATTATTAATTTTACCATCTCCGTCAATATCCTTATACATAATGTCTCCTGCCCCCCATTGATTACCTAGAGCATCCTGTCCTCCATTAGGTAAAGTGGCTAGATGTGCATCCATTTCTGCCTGAGTTTTAGCTATTCCTATAGTTTCGTATCCCCATATCTCGCCCATTTTTTGGTTAGGATTGTACGTTTCTCCTGTACGTGCACCCAGATTACCTGTGAGGTTGGGATATCTCGTAATCGTTGTCTGATAATCAGCCAAATTAAATCTTACGCCATAGCCCAGTCCGTTTTTTAATCGGTCTTGCCATGCAATCTGAAGTTCAAAACCTTTATCCTGTAAGTCTGTATTATTTGCCCTTGGCACAGTAACCCCAAGTATTACAGGTCTCTCGGGTGCAGGACCTAACATATCTCTTGTTTCACGGACGAAATAATCGAAGGAGCCTGTCAATCTATTATTTAACAAACCAAAATCGAGACCTATATTAGTAGTCCGTATTTTCTCCCATGTCAGATTTTCATCAATCAGGGTCAACGGAGCCCACGACACATTCGGTTTAATACCGTTTTGCATCCATGCACCTTCCGATGCTTTTACTGTCATAGCAGCATAAGTAGGATACCACTTATCGGTATTCTGATTAGCTAATTGTCCGTACGATCCTCTTAGTTTTAATGTTCCTACCACATCCTGAAGTGGTTTCCAGAAATCTTCCTGTGCAATATTCCATCCCAAAGAGAATGATGGAGACCATACCCAGCGATTATGGCTTCTATAACGTGAAGATCCATCGTTCCTTAAATTAAATTCGGCAAGGTATCTTCCTTGATAATCGTAGTTGATACGGGTAAAATATCCGAAAGTACTCCAACGTTGTCTCGATCCGTTCACCGATGGGGTCACGGGTTTGCCATCATAGTCAGTTCCACTGGTTCCATCAATTTCGTTGATTCCTGGAACCAGAATCCCATCTCTTTGCAACCCGAATTTGGTTTGTTTCATATTTTCCGACTGGATCCCAAGCATACCTTTGAAATTGTGATTTTTATTCACGGTATACGTATATTCGGTATATAAATTAACTGCCGATTGGTTTTCCTTCAAATGATCTTCGTGCACATTAGAGTTTTTAGACCACACAAAAGGATTACTGTCTACGTCATACATGTATGTCACTTGCTTATCCCAATGTCTGTTTGCATTTTTTATTGCATAATTTACTTCGGCAAATGTTTTCCAATGTTTAATAGGTTCGAAAACAAACTGAATTTGTTGGTATAAATTATCTGTTTCAATCCTGTCATTACCTTCATTTCTAAGAGCCAGAGCGGTTCGTTGCATTAAAAAGCCGTTCGGATCATATAACGGAAGCGTTGGCCAGGCCTGACGCCCTAAGTCTCCGAATAGACCATCTGTCATAGCCGATGGACGCTTGTATTTATCACGAATAAATCGATTAGTATAATTAACCCTTACCCAACTTGCAGCATCATAGCCCACTTTTGCAGTGGCGGCATATCTGTCGTAAGTATCTTGATTAAACTGCATTAAACCATCTTGTGCCAAAATATTGAAGGATGTGTAATAAGTTACTTTTTCGTTTCCACCACTGATACTAAAATTATGTTCCTGCCCCATCGATTGAGATCGGAAAATTTCCTTATAGTAATCTCTATTATCATTACCTCCTGTATTATTAATACCATTCGGGTCGAAACCTTCTTCCCAACGATTGTTATTCCTGTTTTGGACTGTTGATGTGGTTATCTCTCCTCTTTGAAAAGCTAATATATTAGCCAACCATGCATCACTGAAATGAGCAGTACCGCCTCCATTTAAAGCAGCATCGTTAAAATAGTTTGCAAAAGTATAAGAGTCCATCATCTGAGGCATCAAAATGGGTTTGTTCCATCTGAAGCTATTATTATAATTTACTACTGTTTTTCCTACAGTTCCTTTTTTAGTAGTAATTAATATTACCCCGAAAGGTGCTCTCGATCCATAAATAGAAGAAGATGAAGCATCTTTCAAAACAGAGATATTCTCAATATCCTGAGGATTAAGAGCATTGATATCCCCCTCCATTCCATCAATCAAAATCAAAGGCGAATTTTTCGAACCATCGGCAATAGTACCCGTACCCCGAATATTAATCGATGCACGCGATTCTAAACTACCATTATTCTGAGAGATGTTTAATCCCGGAACAAGCCCTTGCAAAGCTTGCGTTGCCAGCATTACAGGGCGATCCTGAATGTCTTTTGCTGTAGCTATACCTACAGCACCGGTCAGGTTTACTTTTTTCTGTGTACCAAAACCAACAACAACCACTTCATCCAGTAATTTACTATCTTCAACTAATTTAATATTCAGATTAGTTTGATTACCGACTTGTACCGATTGTGTTATGTACCCCATGTAAACGAGTTTTAAAGTAGAATTTTGGGGAACATTCAACGAGAACCGACCTTCTATATCAGTAATAGTACCTGTTGTTGTTCCTTCTGCGGCAACAGAA
Organism: Indolivaga alginatilytica; assembly: GCF_003201355.1. GTDB lineage: Bacteria > Bacteroidota > Bacteroidia > Bacteroidales > Dysgonomonadaceae > Dysgonomonas_A > Dysgonomonas_A alginatilytica. The sequence continues at coordinate 4,051 of NZ_QICL01000027.1, read as the reverse complement.
ACTCCAATTAAGGGTTCTCCTGTTTTAGAATCGGTCACTAGTCCTGTTATGCTTTTTCCCTGTGCAAATATTGTAACAGGCACAATAAACACCAGTGCAAGAATCAAGACAAAGCGATGTATTATTCTCACTTTATCCCTGCATTTTAAAGTTACATAATTGTTTTTTTTCATAATGGAATTAGATAAATGTTTACTTATTAAAATAAGGTGAAACAAAGGTGGTGTATCTACAGAAAGAGAATGGGGAGAAATGAGTCAAATAAGTATGAAAATTAAGTCACTGTCAAAAAAAACTATAATATGTTATTTATTGTGTAATTAATCATTTAAGTCAGAAACTCAAATGATAAGATTTACCTTCATTCAATACTTAGTAAGTCAGAAAACTCTTATAAATTCACCCTTAAGCAAATTAGTAATACTCTCTATAGATTCAATCTATAGAATCAAATAAATTAATAGTTGTCGGAATTTTGAAAAATATGTTAATGGGCGTTTTGAAATGAGTAAAAATAAGACGAAAACTAATTTTAGTTATCGATGCCTATAAAGGATGATATACAACAAAAAATAAATTACCGCTTGATTTAGCTATTATTAAAGGATCTCTGTCTGAATTATATTCAACATATTGGTAAATATTTAATTGAGGGTCTCCCAATGTATCAGGTAATAAATTATATCCTAAATTTAGAAATATGATCTTTTGTTCTGGCTGATTGGCTTGTTTACATCCAAAAAAATGTAATAAGACTATTATAAAAAGTATATTTTTCATATTGGTTCTAGACTAGTAAAGTAATAACGAAGATAAAACATTTCAATTGACATTGTCCAATAAATTGTGTAAATGAAAACCGGAGCTGATACTTCTCTTCGGACAGTTTAGGTCTTAGCTGATTCTTTTTAGATTCTAATGTTCGGGGTTTACTGTAATTCCTAGCGAAGCACATTTCTTTTTGTAAGTGATTCTATAAGTACCTAAAAAGAAGAGGCTGCAAATCGTTGATTTACAGCCTTGATTATTCTCCCTAAGTGACCCCGGAGGGGCTCGAACCCTCGACCCATTGATTAAGAGTCGCATTTGATTGCTTCTCAACTGCTTTCATCCGTTTTCTTTAAGTTGCAATATTATTGGTTTCCAGCTAATTGTTGAAAATTTTATTTTCATCTAATTGGATAGATTTGCTTGCTTTTAGCATGGGTGTGTGCAAATCGCGTGCAATGCAATGTTTTTTTTATGATGTGTAGTACTGAGCAACGTAAATAACAAAATTGTAAATTGATTGATAATTTGAATATCAGTATTTAATATATGACGTTTTGCAATTTTCCATTCTAAAACAGTTGATCTATCGCATTTGGTTAATTTCACCCCCTATAATTCAGGATAGAAAGCATACCTTGCATTTTTAGATAACCAGTATTAATTCAGAAAAACTCATCGTTCGATGGAAACACAAAGATTCTTCGTGAATAAGTATCCTAGGCATTCTTATTTTCCAAATTCTAGACATAAATCGAATAATGCTGTAAGCATGAACTTAAAGTATCTACTATTATTAATGTTATTTATTTCCGGATGTAAAGAGTATCCGCAAGAAGTAAGTAATGCACTGGAGCTAGCCGGTGATAACAGAGCCGAATTAGAAATTGTTTTGAATCACTATAAAAATAAGGATCGAAAAAAATATGAAGCAGCCTGCTTTTTAATCAGCAATATGCAATATCATAGCAGTAAAAATACAATCATTTTAGACAGTGCTTATTATTCTTTCTTTTTCCAAACAGATTCTTTGTATAATACCATTTATCAGAATTATAAAATATCCGATATCCGTTCCTTTAAACCAAAAGGATATGATGATTTAAGAAAGCTTAAAAGGCATGAATTCAGTACCATTCCTTTACCTAAAATTGAGAAAAATACACTAACAGACTTACAGCGTGTAAAATCGGAGTTTCTTCTTGACAATATAGATCAAGCGTTTGAGGTCTGGGAAAATAACCCATTACTAAAAGATATGCAATTTGATGATTTTAAAGAATTTATACTTCCTTACAGAACAACAAATGAGGAATTGTTACTAACACGTTCTGATCTAAAAAAAATGTGGATAGACAGGTTAGCTCCGGATGGCTTCTCAAATAGTACTTTTCCAATCGAAAGATATAAAGTATATATAAATAAATGCCGTTGGTTAAATGATTACACCAAACCTGAAAAACATATAGCCATATTTGATCTCTTTCTCCCTAAATTTAATATGGATTGCCATAACATGACCAATTGGACTTGTAATTCATTAAGGGCATGCGGTATACCAGTAGTATATGAATATACTCCACAATGGAAAGACAGAAACAGAAGGCATTTCTGGTGTACATCCCCTGATTCAAAGGGTATATTACAACCTTACACCGCACCTGAAAATAATCTCAGAGAAGATTGGGAAAGCGATATTAAATATGCAGGAAAAGTTTATAGAAAAACTTTCGCCGCTAATCAAAAAACACCTTATTTTTTAGCTGAAGAGTCTGAATATATTCCCGACGAGTTTTCATCCCCATTATTATTGGATCAGACTTTCCGTTATCACCAAACTATCACATTACGGTTACCTTTTAATGAGAATACAAATAATAAGTTAGCATACCTCTGTATGTTCAACGGAGATGAATTGAACCCTGTTGGATGGGGGATTATTAATAAGAAAACAAAAGAAGTCACATTTGAACAAGTACCTTTAAATACCATATTTGTACCTGTATACTATGATGACGAGACAATATTAAATTTTGGTGAACCTTTTATGGTTCATTTATCCGGTATAACAGCAAGTATACCTATGCCTCTCACGGTTAATTCCCCAAAATATATCTTTGACTTTCGAGTAACTGATGGGGTATTAAAACAACTAAATAATAAAGCAGATTTACTAAAAGGAGTTCAATTTGTATCTATTCATCCAAATAAAGAACTTCTCGAAGAAATGACTCTTCTACGAAAATATCCTGAAAAAAGAAAACTCAAAGAGCTGCAACAAAAATTGGTCGGGGCTTTTTTTAGTGGAAGTAATGACGAGAAAAAGAATTTTGATACTCTTTTTGTTTTACAAACTGCACCTCTTCCATATTTGCAAGAAATTAAATTGAATAATAACAAAACATATCGTTATTATAGTTTTTCCACAGCTGATAAGAGTCGTGTAAATATAGCCCATATGGAATTTCTGGGTACTTACTCTAAATATAATAACTGCACAAAACCTACTCCATTACCCATAACTTCTTTTCAAAGTATTCCTGAAAAAGAGACTAAAAGCGATCTCCTTTACCGAATAAATGGGATACCTATACATGCGAGGTCTAAACCCGAAAATGCCTTCGATGGCGACTTTGAAACATTTGCAGGTTCTTCGCAGATAAGTATGGACTTTGGTAAACCTGTCGTAATTACCCACGTAAGGTTTATTCCTCGTCACCTTAAAGTACACATACTCAAATAATCTTTCATCTTTACAATTCTTTGAGTGATCTGTATTCCGGCATTTTAAGTACGCATCGGCCAGAAGTTCCTCTTCCAGTTTACGGTGCTCTTCCATTATATACCCTGCGAATCCTCTGGCCATGACACTTCTATTTTAATGGTTAATACTGTAATCTGATTTTGGTCTTCTGCGAACATAGTCCCGCTTCTGATATCCTTAAACAGATCAATGATACTTTTTCTTTTCTGTCCGAGACTTGTAACTTCCGATTCTTTTAATTTCTGTATTACATCCTCTACGGTTTTCTCTCGTTCTTTACACTCTTCGCAATCAGAGTCCTTGCGTACCTGTTTACTCATAACTTCACAATACGGGTTTAATTAATAATGCGAATCAGTAGTTGAACTTTTCCGCTGATTTATTTAGTTAAAATGTTTATAATCAATAAAATAAGCGATTGATTATTTGCTCAATCTCTTGAAAATCATTAACTTAAAAGAATAATCCCCATTATTTTTCAGTTATGATTCCCAAGAAGAAAGAGCTTAAACTGATAAA
>NZ_QICL01000026.1 GCF_003201355.1 Indolivaga alginatilytica | reverse complement strand
CGCTAATAGAATTACGTGACAAAGGGGTTGTAAAACATGTGGGTATTACTGATCTTCAACTGGAGAATCTTCGATGGGTAATAGATCGTGTTCCGCCGGGAACAATAGATACTGTACTTAATTTCTGCCATTTTTGTCTGAATGATGATGCTTTAGTCGATTATCTGGATTATTTCGAAGAAAAGGGAATCGGTGTTATTAATGCGTCGCCCTTTTCGATGGGGTTACTCACTCAACGGGGAGCTCCGGATTGGCATCCGGCATCAACGCCATTGAAGGAATTGTGTAAAAAAGCTATGCAGTATTGTTTAGGAAAGAAATACCCTATCGAGAAACTGGCTATACAATATGCAATAAGCAATCCACGGATTACAACTACCTTATTCAGTACGGCAAGACCTAGTGCAGTCTTGAAAAACATTGAATGGGCAAACGAGCCGTTAGATGAAGAGTTGCTGGGTGAGGTAAAAAAGATATTACAGCCTATGCATCGGGATACATGGTCAAACAGCTAATTGTTGTGGATATAAAAACAGGTGGATACAACGTAAGACAGTATGCTTTCCCAACCAAGCGGTATTGTCAGACTTTGGATTTGAAAAATGTTCCTCAATTAATTGAAGAGTATGTAAGACGACATAGTAATGAAGAGCACTGGGATGTTATTTATTCAGGTTGTGATTTGCTTTCAAAATTGTATCTTAGTTCATTGAAATACATCAGATTTTAGAATGGTTTCATTACCTCTTAAGTTGTGATTTGCTTTCAAAATTGTATCTTAGTTCATTGAAATACATCTCAATTCGTAAAAGTATTGGGTGAAACATCGTTGTGATTTGCTTTCAAAATTGTATCTTAGTTCATTGAAATACATCTTATTGAAGCCCTATACATTGAAGAGGGTAGTTGTGATTTGCTTTCAAAATTGTATCTTAGTTCATTGAAATACATCTTACCAAAGATGAAGCTGTGCGAGAGTTAGTTGTGATTTGCTTTCAAAATTGTATCTTAGTTCATTGAAATACATCCAAAATAGCGGGCTACACGATAAGTATATGTTGTGATTTGCTTTCAAAATTGTATCTTAGTTCATTGAAATACATCTAGCTTTTTCGTAGTTACCGACCGAATCGCGTTGTGATTTGCTTTCAAAATTGTATCTTAGTTCATTGAAATACATCTTCTATTAACTCGGTTACAGTGGCTTTGTGTTGTGATTTGCTTTCAAAATTGTATCTTAGTTCATTGAAATACATCTTGTGGAAGGATTAAGCGTTGACGATGCTAGTTGTGATTTGCTTTCAAAATTGTATCTTAGTTCATTGAAATACATCATGCACGAAATTCTACCTCGTTAGCGTCATGTTGTGATTTGCTTTCAAAATTGTATCTTAGTTCATTGAAATACATCCTGCTTTCGAGTCAGTTACAGCAGAAGGCGGTTGTGATTTGCTTTCAAAATTGTATCTTAGTTCATTGAAATACATCGCTTTTGGATTCTACTTATCAAAGTTTAAGTTGTGATTTGCTTTCAAAATTGTATCTTAGTTCATTGAAATACATCTAAACTTCCTGTAACTATGGAATATATTGAGTTGTGATTTGCTTTCAAAATTGTATCTTAGTTCATTGAAATACATCTTATCAAATAGATCTATTATATCCTTTACGGTTGTGATTTGCTTTCAAAATTGTATCTTAGTTCATTGAAATACATCATACCACACGACAAGCACCTGTATTTCAATATATTGCAAATACCATTAGCATTTGAAAAATCAATGTATTTCAAATAAAAATCCCGATCAAAGTCGGGATTTTTATTTTCTAAAATAATTCAAGTTGCTGCGCTCCTGTTTTCTTTGATTCTGGGCTTTTCCCATAAAATAGTTCCATCATACCAAACTGTTTATCTGTAATACAGAGTATTCCGACGTGCCCTTTTGTCGGAAGAAAATTTTTCACTCGTTTGATATGTACATTCGCATTCTCAACACTCATACAGTGTCGTAAATAAGTCGAAAACTGAAACATGGTAAATCCATCTCGCTGTAAGTTCTTCCTAAAATCAGCGTATACTTTTCTATCTTTCTTCGTCTCGGTAGGTAAATCAAATAATACTAGAACCCACATAATACGGTATTGATTTAATCGGTCTTGCTCCATATTACCGACAGATTACAATAATTCGGGATATTTAATTTTACGTAGTTTCCCTTCGAAACATTGGTTTAAGGATGCAGTTGTCTGACCTGCGGCAATCATCAAGGGGCTTTTTTGTTTCCCTATCATCACATCTATGGTTGGTATTTGTAGTAATTTGCTTTTTAACGAAGTCGTTAATTCGGTATAATCCTCGCCACTATCGACTATTGAGAAAACTAATTCATCGACAAATGGACGATATGGTTCCATTATATCGTCCGCCAAGCAATAAGCATTGTAACGGTTATGGTGGTGTATACCCAACGTAGGTAACAACCCACTTGCTACTAACGAGCGGGCAATAACTGCACGAAGTATAGCATATCCATAATTTAGCAGGTTATTAGGCGGATTCTCTTCTCTACCTCTTGTGAAGTTGTCAATCTGAGGAAAAGCTTCTTTCCAATAGTAAGCAGCGGCACGTCCTTCAAAGTTATCAGGATCGCCACTTTTTACTTCTCCTGCCCAGTGCATCATATTACGAATATTACAAGACCTAAATTTCTTCAATACTTCTGCTTGATTTGTTATTTTGGCTTTTATGGTTTGCTGCCATAAGTTTTTCTTTAAAGGGTCAGAAGCATTGATCTGTGAGTTAAATCTTTCGCTTTGTGTCTTGTTTCCGTATAATGGGAGCATCAGCCCTACTGGCATCCGGCTACTATCGCAAGTCAACAAAGCCGTATTGTTATCCAACAGCTTTTCGATAAGCCCATGTGTTAGGGTTATTTGTTTATGGTCGAGTACAACTACTCCTAAATCTTCAATTGGAAAGAGAGTTTCACTCGCTTTTTTGAAGTTTTCAGGCAACGTGTCATTTTTCTCAACTTCGGGTAGTTTTATTACCAATTGATTGTTACGCATACTCAAGTATGCAGGATTTCCAAAGTAAAGTGTTTTTTTTATCATAGGATAAAAGGTTAATAATAAGGATAAAACTTAAGTGTTATTAAATAAAAACGAAGAATATACTGGATTATTTTGTTCATAATTATTTATTCAATACATTTACAACACTAAATAATTTAATTTCTTATTCTACTTAATATATAAAAAAATGAATGAAACTTATTTTTTAATTAAAAGTGCTCATTTAACAAGCGGGTACGAAGTGCATAAAAAAGATTGCAAATGGCTGTATTCAACTAAAGATCAAACACTCTTGGGTTACTTTCCTAATCGATTAGAAGCAATTGAGGAAGCCAAACGAAATCAGTATACAATTCTTCATGAGGGAACATGCTGTACTGGATGTCGAGAATAATTTTATTTTAGTAGATTTTATGTCAAAAAGGCGAATTGTCTTTTTGACATAAAACACTTACCTTTGTAATAATTGTAGCCCCATTAAACTATTTATATTAACATCTATATATTGAATATTTAGAGTATTAAGTAGAATAGTTGTGATTTGCTTTCACTTGTTCCTAAACTAAAAGGGGCTACTTTTTTTTCTTCAATTTACCTTTCCTAATCTATCTACATTTATCTTTACGCCCACCTCTTTTATCATACTTCCATTCCAAGTCCGCTCAGATTTATTGTTTGCACCTAACTCTACTGTTTGAATAATAGGTGTAGCTATGTAGTAAGGAGTGAAAAAACACTGATAAGCTGTCGATGATACCATTTTATACACTCTACTCACCTGCTCCTTTGTCAGTTTCCTAAAATCTACCCAATGAGGGTTTTCTACCTCATCGTCAGTTGGCACATATACCAAATCGTTAGGCGAAAGTGTAAACAATAATGTTTTACCTTCTGTTGATTGTGCTACATCTAGCCCTTGTTTTTGGCGTTCGATAACTTCATTAAGCGGAATGGTTTCGTAGCTTCTTTTCCCATCTTGATCAATATAAATTGCAAAAAACAAGTTTGTTCCTTTAGCGGCTTCCACATATTTATCTTTTTTGTTACCTCTAGTTCCCAAAGCAAATTTGCGACCCTCCTCAAAGACTCTCACTTTTTTAATCGGTTGATGAGGCTTGCCATTATTCAACGTAAGCATATTTTTATGTAATGCTTCCAAGCCTTCTTCCGAAAAAGCAAGTTCGTGAGACGGTATTTTTTTTCCTGCTTCATCTGTCGCATTCTGATAAATATCTTGATTGAGGTGTTTCATCAATATTTTTTGAATACCTGTATCAGTTATTTTCTCAATTCGTTTTTCATCGAAGGTCGTATCTAATATTTTTCGTGTAGCAGTAGCTTCAATACTTTCAGTTACATAGATATTCACTTTTACGACTTCTTGCCCATCAATTATTATAGGATTTACTTTAAGATATTTTTTCAATCCGGCAATATTATTTTTGTAACAAGTCGCTCGGTTTTTTAGTTCTTTCTTGATTATAGGGTCAACAATGCTATCTAAGTCCTCTAATACTCGATTTATTGCCACTTCTTTTTCCACAATACGCCCTAATATGACTTTTCCACTCACGGTTTCGGCATGCAACGGCTTGCGTACTGCCCAACTATCGCCTTTGGTTTGTTTGGCAAATACCTTTTCGCCGTTTTCGTACCGTTGGTATTTATTTACCGATTTGTTTATTACCCGCAGGTTTTGCTTGAAACTTACAATGATATTTTCTAAAGCAGCTTGGGCATCTTGTGTAAAATTCTCCCATGGTTTATGAAATTCTTTCGGCACTTTTCGTAGTTGGTCTTTAATCATTACTTCCTCTAATCTTCTCAATTTAGATACTAGACTGTAATTTTTTCGTTCTGAGTTGATTGAGTTTAAATAATTAATATGTTCTCTTGTTATACAGGCAATAACTAAAGCATCAAGAGCATGATGACGATGATCTATCCTCTTTTTTGAAAATCCTTTTGCTATTTCAACAGGAACAGTGGTTTGGAATGCTCGCTTGCCTTCGCCTCCGTTCTTCCCCCCTTTTAGCTCCCACTGTCCAAAGGCTGAGGAGTTGGTCAGCGTGTTCAATCGCTCAAATCGTGGTGTGATCAGATGATTCCAAACATCATTCAATCCCCAATCCTGTTTCATTTGACTAGTAATACTTCCTGTTACCGAAACTACTTTTTTTGAAGTTGCTTCCTGCTCCAACTCGCCTTTTTCTGTTTGTCTCACGATATTGCTTAGGTAGGTTTTTACAACTTTTGCAATGTAGCGACTATCATTCATTTGCCTGTTGATGAAACCTTCGGGGATTTCTTCGCTTAAAAGATTTCTCTGTTTCGTTTTATTCTTCGAAAAATAACGTTTTACATAATCCTCATAGTCAAGAACATCTCTTATTCTTACGTCTGTTCCTCCCTTTAAAGGTACTATCTGCCCATGATGTTTTTTGATAAATTCCATTGCTGTTTGATTGCCTTTCAAACTGTTTACTTCGCTTTCGCAAATCACTTTATTACTTAACGAATCATCAAAAAAACGAGATTGAGGGAAAATATGCTCGATTTCGTACCTTGTGGTAAAAAGATCGCTCAATTTAATCATTGCACCTGTATATGGAGAAATATAGCCCTGCTCTAACCACAATTTATATCGTTGAATTTCTGATTTAGTTGGTTTGCTGCTTTTTCTGATTTTATCAATTACTTCGAGTTCCTCTTTTTTGCTTTCATAACTGTATATACCTTCTTCGTAAATCTTTAGTATTTCTTGTTGTGTGGGCGAAAATGGACGTACGTCACTAATACCCGCATTCTTAAGCTCTTCGAGTATAGCCTTTATTCGCAGATTGGTGTTTTCATTTGCATTAATCTGCTCTGTCATCGCCTTCCGTTTATCAGCAGGATTTTTCATTTCCCGACCTAACTCAACATGGATTTCATCAAAGAAATTTTCAGCACCATTTCCATATTGCTGCCAAATATCTTTTACCGTTCTGAGTGTTTCGGTAATCACTTGTTCTACAATTGGGTTACGAAGCGAATGTTGTTTAAATCCTTCGGGGTTTCTATTATCTAAGAACCAAGCTAAATCCTTTACGGTTTCCCATTTTACAATATCTTTTGCCTCGGAATGGCGGTTGTACACAATATATGATGCTAACCAAAGCGGCAAACCTCTAAAATGATTTATATCCGTTAAATTAATAGCCTTATCTCTAACTCTGTCCTTGATCTTTTCATCAAACTCGCCATCAATTATTTTATCAATTCTTTCTTTTGTCTTATCGTCTATATTTTTATCGTCCCAATATTTCCCCATTCGCATCAGAGGTAATATTTTTTTGATAGCTTTGGCTGAATAAGAACCATAATCACTTTTGTAAGGTGGGAGGTTCGCAAATTGTTTTATAAACTCATCCGGCAGATCGTGCTTTCCTGCAAATTTATTTATAGCACTTTGTATCTCTATCTTATCGGTTACCGAATATAAAATATGCCACAGGGCTTCTGTATTGGCTTCATTAAAAAAAGTTGCATCGAAACCTTCAATTTTTGCTGATTTTGATAAAAATAGCGAACGGGTTTCATTGCAAGGATATTCTTTATCTTCCACATAATTCCAACGATATGGCAACTTATCTTCACCCCTATTCTTTTTAATTTTGAAATAAGATGTTAGCAGCGTATCTTGTTTTATGTCTTTTCTATCATTAAGCCAATCAAATAGAGCAACATTATCGTCTTCCGTTTTTAGAAATTCGCTCGTAACGTCAACATCAAGTTTCAATTTGCCATCAACCATTCTTTCCCTTTCGTATATTTTCAGGTTTTGTATAAATTGCCAAAGTCTGAATTCCTGAAATAAGGGATGAGACTTAGCGATACATTTCAGAGGTTGACGAATTTCAATATCATTTCCTTCCTTATCTTTACCTTTATACTTTACCGACTCAAACTGACAATTAGCAATGAGCGATTTCTTGCTTTTTAGGGGACGTTGATAAAAAAGAATATCCTCTAAAAACAAATAAGTACAGTCTTTTGTAGCAATACTATTTCGATGCGATTCATTGTTTTTGTAAAGCTCCTTTAAACAAAGGGTATAAAGTTCTGTATTTTGCAATTCGGCATGAAACTCTTTTTGTTTTTCTAAAATAGCTTTTAATTCTTCTTTATAAAATTTGCGTTCGATGGTTCGCACCAATTTCCCATTGATCTTTTGTGTCGGGTTTTCTAAAAGCGAATCGTATATATATTCCCCAACTGTTTTACCCGATTGGTTTATTGTTTGTTCTGTTCGTATTTTCACTAATCCCCAATCTTCTTCTTTTGGCGATCTGAAACTTCTTTTTTCTTCATTATCCTTGTTCAATTTTACACTTCCGTCATCGTTCAACTCGGTGGTTACAATAAAGTCTCTGGTTTTACCAATCCAATTCGACAATGAAACCTTACTTTCTCGTTTATAAATCCAACCATTCTCTAAAACAACATTATACCAAGTGCCCGATTTTCCCTTTTCACGCTCTACAACATCAGTAACTAGAAGTGTATGAAATTTCTCCTGTTTATTTTTATTTTCTTCTTGCTCTTCGCCTCGCAACTGATAATAACCTCTTTTTTGATTGAAATTCAAAATCAACCAAGCCAATTCTTCTTTCTCAATTTTTTCAGTTAACGCTTTTTTTCGAAGATAATATATTGTCCAATCGTAAGGAATCTTTCTTTCCACTCCGTTTTCTTTCAATTCAAAAAGCTCAGGTTTTAACTTCTTAAATTCGGCTACCATTTCATTGAAAGATGCTTTAAAAATAAAATCATATTTCTTGGGAGCGATTTCTTTCCAAGCCAATTTGGGTTCAGAGTCTTTAACAAATTGTCCGAAACGCATTTCAAAATCAATTGACTCTCTATAATGTTTCGGTAGAAATCCCAAGATATTTAACACACGATGTAACCTTTCTCTTCTTAATAAACAACGTTCTCGTAGACGTCTCACTCCACGATAACCTGTTCTTTCAGCTGTCTGTGAAATTGACACTCCACTGTCGAACTTCCCTAGCACATCTTGCGACATTGGAATTATCCGACTACCCATACCGTCTATTTTGTTATTTTCAGCATCTACCAACGCCCAACCAATGGAGTTGGTTCCCAAATCTAATCCCAATATCTTTTTCATAGCTTCCTTTTTATCAAAGCCTTAAAGATAAATAAATATTTTTTAAGGATATTGATATGGTTATGTGAAATTTTAATATATTTGCAAATACAATTTGAAAGCAAATCATAATAAGGATTATTCCGTTGTGAAAACATCAATTGCGGCACTTCGGTGTCGCTTTTTCTTTTATTGTATCTGGTATATACGAAAAAAGCCGATAGACATCGGCTCTAAAGTTCTATAATAAAAAATATATCTTCTTTATAGTTTCATTAATAGGTTTACCCCATATTTGCATACTCCCCAATCTTTACCTCACAAATCCGTTTGGTTATATCCCTCAGCAATTCCACTTTCGGAATAAGAGCATCAATATCCTCTTTAGTCACTAAGAATTTCGGATTATACCTTGCCTCAATATAAGCATCCTTTACCAGATTGAAAAGCCGTTTCTCCTCTACCGAATTATTAGGGAAAACATGAGCCAAATCCGCAGAATGACCTTTAACAGACGCAGCCAGTTTAGTCAGGTTGTGTTGTTTATTGCTTCTCAAAGTAAAAGATAATCGAATAGCGTAGTAATAGTTTTCACAGGCTTGATGAAGATTGAATATAGCTTGTTGATAAAAATTTTCTTTATAAGCTAATTCAGACATCCTAAAATGTTCTTGTGCTTTAGTGTATTTTTCATCAAAATATTCCTGAGCTTGTCTTTGTATCTCATCAAACTTTAACTTTCTTCTTCGGGCTAACTTAAACTTACCACTATCGTAAAGAATAACTCCTTCCTGTTTGATTTGGGTATGAAAATACCTGCCTTCTTCAAGAGCTTTATTTATCGTTTTAATATCGTCGTTGATAAAGTTAACAGGAGTTTGATAATCTGGTTCTTTATAGTATAATGCATCAATGTTATCTAATATGATTCCTGCTTTATTGTCCGATATCTTGCTTGTGATTACATAGATATCATAATCGGAACGAAAAGAGGTAGGAATACCGAATTCTACTCTTTCGTCATAGTCTACATATTCATTTCTCGCATAGCTGCCAAATAAGATAATCATTTCGGCTTCTGGAAGCCGTTTATTAATTTCCATAACAAGGCGTATTAAGTCTTCTTGTTTGGATTTAGGCAGATAGGCTATGGACTTTTTCATCGGAATTATTTAGATACTGTAATATTAAGATTACCAAAGATAAGGAAAAGCGAAATAATTTATTACATAAAATTGTATATTTGTTAACCGGATATTTCGTGCTGCTATTTTTATGGGTCTGTAACCTTTGCAGTTCCATAAGCCAAGCTTACAGTCGTAAATATATCTGTTTTTTTAGATTAATAATCTGTCTGATAGCATTATGTATTTTATCAGGCTCTAAACAGACGTATGTATGACAATAAAACAAACAAGCTCAGGAATATTGTGCAATACTGATAAATTGTTCTTCCCTAGTATTAAAGCTATCCCATGACGAAATCAAAGAAAGCTACTCAGATAATCCCATGTATGTAGCCGAATATATTGAAAATGAAGTTAAAGAGAACATCATAGACCTTCTGTTCGAAGACCAGAAAGCAACCCTGTCCTGCACCTTTGACAAGAACAACACCTGCAATGCTTCCCATATATTCTTTGATGACTTAGACGAGTTGAGTAACTATATTTCTTATCTCAATAAGACTTACGCTTATGACTATATTCGAAGCTATTGGACATTACCTAATTCATTCATATCAATAGAACACACGAAACGAGTTTAAAGCCGTAGTATAGTTCTTTGTGGTACGTTCCCTGTTATTGTTTATCATCTTTGCTATAAACTGTTCACAAAAGGGATAAAAGGGTATTTTTTCATTCCCTTTAGTCAAAAACTCGACAATCTGTTTTGCCGTCCAGTCTTCAATATCCTCTTTATTCAGCTTATCATAATAGGTTTTGATTTTGTATGCACATTGATTTAGAACTAACTGGTCGGCTATTTCGCCTTTCCTGATGTTCCCTTGATGAACATACCTATCAGTTTTGATATAGTCCGTTTTACGATTGTGGATTACTCGGATATAAACTAAAAATAACCCGTCTGCACGTTTAGACCTTACTACTGCTTTAAAAGTTGGCATAATTTCTTTAAATTTTACTGTAAACTATTTGTAAACATTTGGTCGTAACCCGTGTAAAATCGTCTTAGAAAAGTATGTTTTTTTCATGCTAATCAATAATTATAAACACAAAAAAGCGACTACTTTTTATCGTAATCGCTTAAATATCAATATTTTAATCTTGTGATCCGGCTAGGAACACGTTTTTATCTCGTAATAGATTTAGTAATCAATTATTTAAGTTTTCAAAAAAGCAAGTTCGTAACGAATTCGTAACGATTAAAAAGATGCCTTTTTGTCCTGTTTTGGCAGACCGCTGTGAGCCTAACTTCTAGGTTCAAATATACATGAAACTTTTGAAAACGTGAGTATATTGGCTATTAAATTTCACTTACTTATCAATTTCTTATACACTATCGTTTTAAGTAAATCTTCTTTCCGATGGCGTGAAACAGGAAGTTGCTTCCCATCAATAAAAACTCTTCCACCTGAGATAGAATCGATTTTAGATATGTTAATTAAATAAGATTGGTGTATCCTGAAAAATGAATCTTTAGGTAGCATCTCTTCCAAAGAAGTCATTGTTTGATGGATAACAAAGGTTTTATCCTTGAAGTGCAATTTTAGATAGTTCTGCATTCCTTCCACAAATAGAATATCTTCCCAAAGTATTCGCTGAAAGGTATCGCCTTGTCGGATATACATGTCAGATTCAGATTCCTCCTTATTATTTTGCAATATAATTCGAGATTGAAATAAGTCTAATGCTTTGTTTGCTGCCTGAAAAAAGCGTTGAAATTCGATCGGTTTCAATAGATAATCGACAACATTCAACCTAAAACCCTCCAGTGCATGTGCCGAATAAGCAGTAGTCATTATTGTGAGAGGAGATTTATCCAATGATTCCAAAAATTCAAGCCCCGATAACATAGGCATATTAATATCTAAAAACATCAAATCAATATCCTTCACTTTTAAAATTTCTGTTGCTTTCATTGCAGAGGTACAAGTGCCTGAAACCTCAAGAAAATCTAACTGGTTAATGAAATTAACAACTCCTTTAATGGCTACAGGCTCATCATCCACTATTAGACATCTTAGAGGTTGACCATTTGGCTGTTTTGATAGTAATTCTGCCATAATAATTTATAGTTTAATGACGAGTTTAGTATAATAAGTCGTTTCGGAATTTTTTATTGTCAAACGATAATTATCAGCATAGAGGATGTCTAAGCGTTTTTTTATATTCTCCAGTCCTAATCCCGAAACACTGTCCTTCTCTAGCTGAATATTTGATTTGGAGTTTTCGACTTCCAAACAAATTAAGTTAGCCTTTTGCTCAAAATTTATAGTTACATATGCACTATCAGATATCCCTCGTGATACATACTTAAAAGCATTCTCTATAAATGTAATCAGTAATAAAGACGGAAATTCTTTTTCGTTATTTTCAACTTTCCACAAACAATTAATCTGTAATTCATCTCCCCATCTAATTTTTTCTATATCAACAAAGTCCTTCAAAAACTGAACCTCCTGCTCTATACTTATACTTCTATTTTTCTCGCTATTAAGTTGATAGCGGAGTATTTTAGCGTATTTTACTAATAGTGAAGACGCTAAGTTTACATCTTCCTGCATTAATATATTAATGTGATTCAGTACATTAAACATGAAATGAGGATTAATTTGTTGATGGAGTACTTGCAACTGTGATTCAACCAAAGCTTCATGCAACTTCATATTCTCCTCATAAAATCGCAATCCGCAAAATCCAAAATTTATAAACAACGTTATAACAAAAGCATTGAGATAGCCGTATATCGCATAATCGTCAACAGAGAGTAACTCTGAAGGAGGAAATATTCCACTTTTTTCTAAATATGAAAACCCATAAAGGATTATAGGGATAAGTACGGCAAACAAGGCAGAAATAAGAAAAAACTGTCCTATAAACAAAAGCATTCTCTTTTGTCTCATTGCTTTTTTTAATAAATTCCTACTCAGATAGGTTGTAAATGGATATGCACATAGCATCATACTCAAAGCCAGTAAACCGCCCTCGACCACCGATGAAGGTGGTATATATTGAAGTGCAAAGATAATGGTTAGAAATATCCATATCAGGATAACAAACCGATCATAGTTTTTCAAAAGATTATTCTTCATATCACAAAGTTAGAGGTATAAATCCATAGAACAATTACCAAGCATCAAAACTGAGCGACCATCGGTCAAAACGATTTTCATCTCATCCCAATCCTATTGATATTTGTCTCAGTAAACTTAAAACAGATTGTCTAATTAAAACGATTAAAGCTATGAAATTATTATTGATTTATGTTTTTATAAGTGTTGTTTGCATACAAGTGGATGCACAAATTTCATTTAAAACCGAATATTTCGGAAAATCAAACTACCGTATAATGGAAGGGGATACGGATGAGAAAGTAGGTGATAGTAAGGGTTCGGCAATGGTCTATCAAGGGGGAATCAACCTACCGCTATCCATAAAAATAAATGAGAATAACCGCCCTACAGTTTGGGGAATAAATGCAGGAGGGGCATATGCCTCGCTTAACAATAAGAATTTTACAGAAGATCTGGTCTTAGATGAAATTATGAATCTTGGCTTAAGTATTTATCACATGAGGCCATTGAATGACAAATGGTCGTTAATGGCAAGTATCGGTGCAGGAATATATGCCCCTACTACACGCTTCTCTCAAATAGGTTTTAAAAATGTTTTAGCAAGTGGAGGCGTTATTTTTATCAGGCATCTTAAACCAAATCTGGACCTTGGAGGTGGAATAGCTGTGAATAACTCATTCGGTTTTCCGATGGTGTTTCCTGCTTTATATCTTAATTGGACTACACAGGGGAACTTTGCGTTTAAAGTCTCCATGCTGGAAGGTCTTGAAATATCTGCTAAACATAATTTTAGTAAATATTTTAGTCTTAGTCTTATTGCAGAGGTTAATGGGCAATTAGCTTTAGTGGAAAAAGATGGTAAAGATAAAATGTTTTCTCATCAATACATCGTGGGAGGTCTTCGCCCCGAGATAAAGATTGGGAAAAACTTGTCAATACCATTAACCGCCGGTATCAATGCAATGCGTTTAGCCGAATTTAGTGACAGAAGTTTTAAAGGAATGTTTCAGGATAGAAGCTATTATTTTCAGATATCTCCTTATGCATCAGCAGGGCTTCAAATTGGATTTTAATTATCAAAACACCTATGGGACAAGTAAAAATATATACTCTACTGGTAACTTTTTACTCATTCTTTCCACTCGTTTATGGACAAGGGTGGCAACTTGATCGTTGCCTAGTGTATGCCAAAGAGAACAACAAGGAGTTACTGGCAAATTCTCAAAATATAAGAGTCGCAGGATTCGATAAGAAAGTGGCTTTATCACAATTTGTCCCAGAAGTATCTCTTTCGGCAGAAATGGATTATTATTGGAAGATACCTGTACAATCCTATCCGGGAGAGCTAGTCGGCAAAGAGGAAGGAACAACTGTAGCAATTCCTATAGGAACTCCTTGGATGGGTAACTATGGCGTGAATGTGAATTGGAAGATATTGAATATGGAGGCATGGCAAGAGATAAAGGTGCAAAATTTGAAAAGTCAAGCGTCTAAATATAATTATCAATCATTATCGAAACTATTAGATAGGAATGTTACGGCAGCCTACTATTCTGTGCAGATACAAAGAATAAATGTTGAAACAGCTGACGAACGATTGCGTATGTATAGACATATTAATTCACTATTGTTCAAGCAATTTGATGCAGGTATTATAGATAAAATATCATTAAACCAATCGCAAAGTATTTTAAATCAATATGTCGAGAATCAGATAAAAGTGGAAACAGATTTTCAAAAAAGCCTATTGGATTTGAAATTCTGGATGAGTTATCCATTGGACGAATTGTTAAGCATATCAGATATAGAAAATATACCTTCATTGACAAATGAAAGTTTCAGTGTTCACAATTTGCCTAATTATGAAGAACAACAACATAAAGTGAATATTGAAGAATACAAATATAAATCACTCAGATCATCATTCTATCCCAAGCTGTCATTTACAAGTAATTTGGGGCAAATGGGATTCGGCGACAAGTTCAATGATTTCAAAAGATCATCTTCTTGGTATACCAGTGGGTTTGTAGGTCTACGGTTGCAAATACCTCTCTTCTCTCTAGCAGACATAAATTCTGCTAAAAGACAAAAGGCTATTGCAAAGCAAGCATCTATGGAGTTGTCAGATTATGAGGAACGAGAAACAAAAAACTTTCGGCAAATTGTTTTGGAAACCAATAAAACATTGAAAGTATTGGATAAATTAAACGAAGTGGTAAAACTTGCTGAGGAGAATGAGAGATTATGCCAACAAAAAATAGAGCAAGGAATTATTGACATGCTCCAACTGAAACAAATTCAGCAAGACTTAATCGAATCTCAAGAACGACTAAATACAGCAAAGCTGAATTATCTTAAAAATTATGTTGAACTGAATTATTTACAAAGTAACAGAATCGAAAAATGAGAACATTTGCTCTGATATTACAGGTATATGGATATATAGGATGGCTAGTAAAGCCTAAAAGAATATTGTTATGCACAATTATAGCCACTCTTGTTCTTTTTGTTTCATCCTGCAATGGAGATATGGAATCTTACGCAGTGAAAGAAGAAACTATAAATGAAGCAGTTTATGCTTCGGGAGAAATATTCCCCGAGCAATCTTTTTTATTGAAGGGGGCATCAACAGAACGTATTGCACAGATAATGGTAAAAGAGGGCGACTTTGTAGAAGAAGGGGATATCTTAGTATATCTCGGTACATCAAAAGAGGTAAAACAAGTTGGTATTGCTGAAGAGCAACTGACTTTCGCAAAGAAAGAAGCATTGGAAAGATCAGCCATACTTGATGAGTTCAGATTGAAAATTGAGTTAGCAAATCAGAAATATGCCTTGGATAAAAAGAATGCTGAACGTTATAATTTCTTATTGAAAGACAAAGCCGTTTCAGCAAAAGAAGCAGAACAATATAGCTTAATAGCTGAATCGAGCTATACTGTATATACTAATTTACAGCAGCAATACACGGCTAAAAGAAATGAATTAGCGAATAAGGTTCTTGATGCAGAGATGGTATTGGCACGAGTGTCTGAAACGAATGAAAGTAAAGTATTGCAGAGCAAAGTTTCGGGAAAAGTATATTCCATTCAAAAGAAAGTAGGTGAGGTTGTCATTAGTGGCGAAACAATATTGCTTATCGGTTCTGAGAACAAATATAAGTTAGAATTATTAGTTGATGAGAAGGATATGATAAAAATTAGAATCGGACAAAAAGTTTATTTTGAAACAGATATTTCGAAAGATCATGTTTTTGAAGGTGCTATTTCGAAAATTGACCCATTACTACAAAAAGATTCCCGTAGTTTCAAGGTTGAAGCTTCTATTACAAGCAACTCATCATTCTTTCCTCAATCCACAGTAGAGGCAAATATTATGATTCGGGAAAAAGAAAAATCTATCCTTATTCCTTTTGACTACTTATTAGAAGGAGATAGCTTGTTACGCCATTCATCAGAGGGCGTAACAAAGAAAATAAAAGTACTTACTGGTATTAGAAATGATAATTTCATTGAGATAACTAATGGCCTGAAAATAGGAGACATCATATATAAATACAGATCGCAATGAACTATATCAATCGTATTAAACTGACCTCTTATATTGGCTTCACGCAGTTATGGGCAAAGAAGACACAAACAATTGTAGCCATTGCAGGAGTTACATTTGGAATCGCTGTCTTTATTTTTTTATTAGGTTGTGTTAAAGGCGTTAATCAGTATATAACAGAACTATCTTTGGAGCAGTGCCCTGACATCAGGTTATTTAATGAAACTAATATAAGTGAAGATGCAGTATTAGATAGGGTACATATTGGAGAAAATAATATTGTACACCATCCTAAACCCAAGAATATCCTTCTAAATCTGAGAGATGCCCAAAAGACCATTGAAAAACTTAATAGTAATCCGGCGGTGAAAGCTGTTTCGGGGATAGTCAAATCCCAAGTCTACTATAACTTTGGTTCTTCTAAAATTAATGGTGAGATAACAGGCATAAATTATGAAGATGAAAATAAACTCTTAGATCTGGAAAGTAAATTCGTAGCAGGAGATTCCAAAGCCCTATCTCATATCCCTAATAGTTTAGTTATGGGCAAGAAATTAGCTGCTAGATTAAACTTGAATATTGGAGATAAAATAGTCGTTACCACCGATAAAGGGTTTGATTTTATAGCAACTTTATCAGGAATAATAAAAATAGGTATACCCGATCAAGATAAAACAATTTGCTATGTTAACACTAAAACAGTTCAAACGATACTAAGTGTGCCATCATCCTATATTACAGATATAAACATAAAATTATATGATAGATCACTTGCACCCGCAATGGCTCAGTCTTTGGTGGAACAACATTCATGCAGTAGTTCTGACTGGTTAAAGGATAATCCTCTTTTATTTGAAGGAGATGAATTGAACGATATTGTTTTTAAATGTATCGCAGCCAGCATTTTGCTCGTTGCCGGATTTGGGATATTCAACATTCTAAATATGATGATATATGAAAAAATGAAAGATATTGCAATCATCAAAGCTCTTGGATTTTCCGATAATGATGTTCGAATGATATTTATGATACAGGCTTTAACAATTGGTTTCATTGGTGCAATTCTCGGATTACTGATTGGCTTGATACTTTCTTGGCTCGCAACATTTATTCCATTCGAAAGTGAATATTTTCTATCCTTGGACCATTTACCGATGTGCTTCAATATCTTATACTATATATTAGGTCTGCTCTTTGGATTGTTAACGACTTCATTAGCTGGTTATCTTCCTTCTCGTAAAGCATCCCGATTAGATCCCATAACAATATTAAGAGGTTAGGCTATGAATATTTTAGAAGTAAATAATCTGAATAAGTACTTTCGGCAACCAACAGAATTTCATGTCTTAAAAGATTTGAATTTCAATGTTGAAAAAGGGAAACTGACCTCTATAACAGGAAAATCGGGCAGTGGGAAATCCACATTATTATATTTACTCTCAACAATGGATACTGATTTTGACGGAAGTATAAATATAAGTGAGAACGAAATAAAAGGTAAAGATAATAACTGGTTAGCCAATTTCAGAAATGAGCATATAGGATTCATTTTCCAATTTCATTTTTTATTACCCGAATTTTCGGTCTTTGACAATGTAATGCTTCCTGCACTCAAATTAGGAAAGTTATCTAAAGAAGAAATAGAGAATAATGCCTTCGAACTGCTTTGTTTGCTCGATGTAGCTGATCAAGGAAAGAAGAAAGCATCCCTTCTCTCCGGTGGAGAACAACAGCGTGTAGCTATAGCCAGAGCATTGATAAATCAACCAACATTAATAATTGGAGATGAGCCTACGGGTAATTTAGATAGCCAAAATACAGCAATTGTGCTTGATCTATTTAAAGAATTATGTAAAGAAAAGGGTCAAACGATACTGACAGTGACGCATGATGAAGACTTTGCTGATAGATCGGATCGGATTATTCATCTAAAAGATGGGAGGATAGTTACATGAAGTATCTAATGATTGTGTTGATTATTATAGGAGTATTGATTAGTTTGGCATTGCTCATTCCTGATATGCTAGTGGAAATAATACATAGTTGGTGTAAGAACACTCTCGAAAAATGAAAGAAGAATTGAAAATTCTAATATATCACAATTATGAAAAAATACACATGCGAATTAATAGAAAAGCTAAACTATCAGCTTAAGATTATTGATTTGGAAGAAGAAAATATTTTTGTCAAAGCCCCCAAAGCAATTGAATTATTAGAAGGTACATTTGTAGAACTAAAGTCATTTGTTTTCACTTATTCATTCAAGGGCTTAGAGGAAGAGATCTATTTTTTTAAAGATATTAAACCTCAATTGTTCAGCAAGTTAATTTACTATCGGAAGATATATAATATTGAGACTATACGCCCTAATGGTAGTCTAGAGTCTCAAAAAGCTCATTTTAAAAAAGAGTTGGATCACATTAAAACATTTTTTGACAGGAATTTAGATTTCTACAAGTATTATCGAACAGGATGCACACACTTCGATAAGTATTATTTTGTCAGAGGGAAGCCTGATATCCAACTGAACTTAGATTCTTTTTATTTTGAAAGAGATCCTACTTTTTCAACTAGCTTCGATTTTAAAATAGCTAAAATATTGGCTAATGAAATGCTTTCCATCTACCTCAACGGGGAGTTGGTAAAACTAGAGACATATTCGATTCAGCCCTATTCTGCCGAGCCTTATTCTCCTATGGTAAAGTTGACATGGACAGGTAAAAAAGCGGAATTAGTTGAACAGATTTATGGGTGGGAAGGAACTAGTTGTTTCAATAATGGGAATGTAAACATAAAAGAATTAACAGAATATATAGAGTATGTGTTCAATATCAATCTGGGAGATTACTATCACACATTCCTTGAAATGCGAGATCGAAAAGGTAGCCGAACCATCTTCTTAGATAAATTGATAAAATATCTAAATGGTAGAATGGACGAAGCTGATAACAAATAAACAAATTATAATATCTTTGTATGAAGAATAAAGAAATATGGAGGGGTAACTCTCCTTAAAGATATAACATAACGTTCACTGAACGTCTCGCTACGAAAACTGGTAATTTTAGAAGGACGAGACTAGCAGAGCAATGTTCATGCTATACGAAAGTATGGTGTGGACATGTCTGTTTCGTCCTTCGGGTATACCAGTACCTCGTAGCGGAACAGTACATGTTCCACACTTCTTTTTTGTATATTGTACATCTAAAACATTACAACCATGAGAAAAATAAAATTATATATTGCCTCATCCATAGATGGATATATTGCCAGTCTGGATGGCGATTTAGATTGGCTAACTGAATTTCCGAACCCTCAACAACTAGATTATGGTTATAAAGATTTCTTTGAGTCCATCGATACTGTAATCATGGGAGGAAAAACTTATCGAGATATTTTAGCGATGGATGTTGTTTGGCCATATAAGGATAAAGAAACATACATTGTCACTCGCCATGCAGGAAGTAAAACAGAACCAAATATTCATTTTCTGAATGAAAATATCATCGAAACAATCTCTGAACTAAAGAGTAAACAAGGCAAAGACATTTGGCTCGTTGGTGGCGGGGAATTAGTTTCCATGTTCCTGAACAGTGATATAATTGATAATATGATTATTACCTATATCCCGATAATACTGGGAGATGGAATTCCTCTATTTCCCAAGATGAAAAAAGAATCTCAATGGCAACTACTCAATAGCCAGTCTTATAACAATGGTGTTTTATGTATTGATTATCAAAAGATAAAGTAGCACATACACTTATTCCCATCAGAACAAACTCCCAAGTTGTGCCCCAGTTTGGGAGTTTTTATTTGCTGTTTTTTTAGAGTCAAATACCCTTAAATTAGACTGTTTATCAAACTTTCTACCTTTAAAAACACAATTCCACAGATTCCAATCTCTATTCGGAAAAACCCCTCAATTTTTCTTGCTAAACACCAGATAATTAAAACTTTATTTCAAAATAGTTATCCCAACTTGGGAAAGATACATATCAATATATCAGACATTTGTATCAAACAAAATTGATATGGAAGTTATTACAATTGACTTGGAAGCATACAAGGATTTAATCAAAAAGATTGATTCTATTGCCGACTACATTATGAATAAAGATACCTCGAATACTTCGGAAGAGTTGAACGAAGTATGGGTTGATAGCTATGAGGTATGTACCTTTTTGAGAATAAGTGAACGCACCTTACAGCGTCTACGCTCCAACAACCTTATCTCCTACTCTGTGTTATCAGGCAAAACATATTACAGTCTGGCTGAAATCAAGCGAATTTTGGAAGAACGGTTGGTTCGGTCGGGAGAAGACTCCTTGGCAGACTTGATTAAAAGTCATCAAGAGTATACCGAAAGTAGAAAAAAGAATAAACCGAAAAATAGTTATTGATATGAGAATAGATGATGACATATTCGAAGCTAACATCAAAGGTCTAGCCAAATTGATGAAAAATATTGATACTAAAATTGATAAACTATTGGTCTCGAATAGTACCGTGATGGATGAAAAACTATTTGATAATCAGGATTTATGCCTTTTTCTGAAAATAGCTCCTCGTACCTTACAGCGGTATCGAAATTTAGGATTGATCCCATTTATGACTATCTGTAAGCGGAATTATTACAAAGAGTCAGACGTAAATATTTTCGTAGGTAAATATTTTGGTGGAAAATCTGTATTAACTGATAAGGATAAATATCAGAGAAAGAATAAGCGTCAAGACGATGATACGGAAGATATAGTAGTTTAATTGGTGTTTTGTTATTTTTATTGGGTTTTTTGAATCCCTTTCTGTCGTGATGATAAGAAGGGATTTGTTTTCTATACATTAAACTGTATTCTCTATCTTCGAAATTATAAATTTCGCGAATTTTTTATTTAATCTAAGTTTATCATGTCCATAATTCAATCCACCCAATGATTGACTTCTAGAGGTTAAATTTTCAGTCGGATTTGTATGAATAAATTCACTGGCAAGACTACCTATATATAAGTTAAAGTTACTCCACTCAACACCATATTTAGGACTCAGATTTTCGCAAGGCATACACCATGGCCAACGTTCTCGCCAAGGTTCTTTCTCTATTTCTTCTTGAGAAATTCTAAAAGAACGATCTGATATTTTATATATGGAAACAATTCGCCTGTCACCAACACCATACGCAAGAAGAATATCGCCAATATTCACACTTGCTGGATATTTTGCAAAAGTTAGATGCGTATTTATTTCAGAAAAAACCCAATCAGAATGGACTGGGTCTTGAGATGTTCCTATGGGCTTTATCCAGAAGGTTGGATTTTCTAAAATTTCAATTTTATTTTTCCTTTTTGATTCTAGCAATGTAGTAAGATCTATATCTATCAGTGGTGTTTCTTGTGGATTTTCTGGAAAAGAATATTTATTAATTTCTTCAATAATGGCTTCAATCTCTTTTCTTGCTAACTTATTGTATTCTACACAATCCCAAATCTCACTTTCTAGAAATTCTATATGTGTAATATCTGAAATTAATACTCCCCACTCATGATTATTATTTAGTCCCTGATTGGTAAAATTGGCTGATGTTATAATTCCCTTTTTTGAATTTACATATTTAAAGATATATATTTTTCCATGCAATTTGTTGTCTATGGATATTTCAATATCGATTCCAAAACTCTTATTTACAGACAATAATGACTCGAATGACCTAATCTTACGTATTTGATCTAAATCATTAGGTTTTAGAGTAGTTACTAATTTTATTTTTCTCAATAATGGAAAATTAATTGGATTGTTGAAGATAATCTTGAAATCTTCTAGCAAGAAAGGACTAACAATTATGATTTCTTCACATTGAGTTAACAAGGAATATATCTTATTCCTATGAGTGTTGGCAAGGTTATTAATAATCTCCATATTATATATCCTTTAGGTCGAAATCAGAATTTGGGGGAGTTACATTACAAAATTTAATATCTTCTAATCTAATACTCATTCCCTTTTTAATAACCTTAGATTGCAGAACCTTAATTAATTCTAATTTATGCATTGATGAAGGTAATATTGCAACACATAAACCATCTCCAGCGGTTTGGACGCTTGGATAGACTATCCCCTCAATTCTCTCTTTATTCCTTTCATTACATAGAACCATCTCTGTAAAAAGTGCTGAGATCATATAATTATAGGGTTCTTCTGCATTTACATACTTAGAAAATTCACTAGAAATGAAAGAGAGAAATTTTTTAGTTTTTTCACTAACATCTTTATCTTCCTTTTCTAGTTTTTTCTTATAATGGGTTACTAACTCATTTAATTTCTCTAGTTTATATGTTTTGGCAGGATCTACAATGGTTAGTAAGTTTAAATCTTCTTTGACCCTCCACTTCCCAAAAGTAAGCAAACTCTCCTTCTCTTCAGAAGTGGAATCTCTAATTAAAGGGCAAGCCTCTGCTGCGGCAATTATTCTGGCAAGAGTTAAATCCGATCCTGAAGCATCTTCTGGTAACACCCCTCCGTAAAACACTGTTAGCCCATCACTTACTTCTTCTTTAGAATTTGGGATGGTAGCTCTTTGATAAGTCTTAATACAATCAAGAGGAGTATATGAAATACGATCTTTTGTGTTGAAAATAGGTTCTTTTGTAGTATTATTTACTGCTCTTTCTATTTCTTTACCTTTATGATATGTGGTGTTAATAAATCCAAGTCCACCTATTTTATTAAGTTCTTCCTTAATCTTATCTTGAGGTTTTTTTGAGAGATCTAATCCTTTTAGATTTTGTATAATGTTATTCATATGCTTTAGTTTTATTAAGTTCTCGAAAGGTACAAATAATATTACATTCTCATTCCTCTATAGGGCTTATCATCTTCATCTTTCTTTAGATTAGTATCAACCCTTCCAATTAATATCCGCTCCCGATTACTATCAATAATCTCCTTAATACTCATAGGCTGACCAGAGCGAAGGATATTATTTGAGACAAGAGGTTTGGGAGTAGACTCTACTACCTGTGCATCTTGTTTCGGCTCATCTTTAGTTGTAAGAGTCAACAGAATTTGCCTATCCAAAGCAATCAATTGAGTTTTCAAGTCCTTTAGCTCCGGCTCTTTTCGGAAAGTAGAATCAAGAACCTCCTTGAGAATAGGCAGATCCTTCGATAAACGTTCATTATCCGTTTGGTATTTCTCAATCAATTTGGGTATACGTTCCAGGGCATTCAGAAAATTCATTGATGCCAACTTCGGATCAGTAGCAATATGACCATTGTTGTAGTTGTATTTAATACCTCCCTCCCCTTCTATAAAGAATCGATTGTCTTTAAACAACGATCCTTCCTTTTGGCTTTCTTCGGTTTTGACAATCAACTTAAAACCATACAATTCGCCAATAACAAAGTATTCGTTATTGGTTCGGGCATTATCAGACAGCTTGTTCAGTTTCTCGCCAATAATTTTAGGGTCAGAAGAATTTACACCATCCAATTTTATAGGGTTGAGTTTATTACCCTCCTTATCCACTTGCACACGCCCATTGAAAGCATCTAAATCTTTTGTCATTTTATTAATCAGCTGTGTATTTCCGTCAATGGTTCGGGTACTATCTTCAAACTTGAATGTAGCTGAAGACTTGCTTTTGACAAAACCTTTTTTCTCACTCTCCAAAGCATTGATTTTCTTCTCTAGTTTGGCTTTCTCCAACAAATCGGTATTACCGGAGAGAATAGCAACATATTCCGAGAAATTCATGCCCGAACTTTCATCCATACTGCCCTCATCAATGGTACGGCTACCTAAGCTGTTATTCTTTAACTGATTAATAAAAGTCTGTTTATTCTGCAACAGATTGAACTTGTACGAATCCAGACTTTTCTCTACCGCATAAATGATCACATCCACCTTGTTTCCGGCAAACTCTTTAGCTATTTCATTGCCTTTTCGTATCGCTCTACCATCCCGCTGCTGTAAATCAGAGGGTCGCCACGGCGTGTCCAAATGATGAACGGCAACAGCACGTTTCTGAGCATTAACGCCTGTTCCCAACATAGATGTAGAACCGAAGATAATACGAATACGCCCTTCGTTCATTCCGTCAATCATTGCTTTACGGGCATTATCTGTCTTGGCTTCCTGAATAAAACGTATTTCGTGAGCAGGTATATTATGATCCTCTACCAACTTTCGCTTTATCTCGGAATATGGGTTCCATTCGTTTGGCTTGTATGTTCCCAAATCAGAGAATACAAACTGAGTACCTTTATCTTCGTTGTATTTTTTATAATACGCTGCGATATTAGCTGCACAGTGCGATGCTTTGTTGTCGATATGGTCGCCATAATGCTGACTAATCATCCGCATATCCAATGACATTTTCCGGGCATAGTCCGTCGCAATAAGCATCTTTGCTTTTTCCTCACTTTCGGACAATGGTTCTCTTCCCAACAAAGTTGCATCACCCGTTTTGGCAAACTCCATTAGCTTTTGAATAAATATCTCCTGTTGTGGCGTAGGTGGTATATTATACAGTATTTCGTTTTTCTCGGGTCTGTCAATACCAATATCCCTAGCTGTACGAAAATCGGTAATCTCTGCATAGAAGTTCGCCAACTCGGGGACTTTGATAAAATAACGGAAACGTTCTTTCTGTACAATTTGGTTTGTAACCGAGAACTCATAATCGGTTGTTTTCTTCGCATAGATAGCTGCCCACGCATCAAACGAATTAATACCCTGATTCTCGAGTTCTTTCGGTCGCAAGTATTTAAATAGTAAATAAAGCTCAGTTAATGAATTGGATATGGTTGTACCTGAAAGAAATGTTGCACCTAAATCTTTGCCTGTACGTTCTTGTATCGTACGAACAGCAAAGAGCATATTCAAAGCTCTTTGGCTGCCTTCGGGATTGCCTAATCCTGCTACACGGTCGTGGCGTGTGGTAAATGTTAAGTTTTTAAATTGATGACTCTCGTCTACAAATAAGTGATCTATGCCCATCATCTTAAAATCTACCACATCGTCTGTGCGGTTCTTTATAGTATCAGCAAGCACACTTAGTTTTACTTCTAAATTTTGTTTGCGTACCTCCAAGCCTCGCAACATACGTTTAGATGCAGATTTGCCTGTTGTCATCTCCAATACTCTCAGATTTTCTTCTACTGAATCCAATTCGGCACGAAAGATTTTCTGTTGCATTTCGGGAGATTGTGGCAGTTTGCCGAATTGGTCGTGAGTAAGAATAACAGCGTCCCAATTGTTATTCTTTATATCATTGAAAATCTTGATCCGCTTGCTTGGAGTAAAGTCTTCTTTGCCGGGATATAGAATCTTAGCATTGGGATAAGCTGTTTTAAATGTAGCTGCTATTTCGTGTACATTGGCTTTGAGTCCGAGAATCATCGGTTTGTTTGCCAACCCCAACCGTTTCATTTCGTACGCAGCAATACACATAATGAGAGTCTTCCCTCCTCCTACTTCATGGTCCGCAATTCCGCCACCCATCAGTTTCTGCATCCAGATACAATCTTTTTGACTGGGATATAAATCGACAATACCCAATGCTTTTAAATCCAGTCCGGGAAAAGTTTGATGAGATCCATCATATTGTGGACGCACATAACAATTGAACTTCTGATTGTATCGGTCTGCTAACTTGTTTTGGAAGTCGGGCGATTGGTCATTCAGCCAATCGGTAAATCCGTTTCGTATCTCATCAATTTTAGAATTGGCTAACTGTATGGCTTCGGGATCGGCAACCTTTACATTTTTAGTCTCTCCCTCCTTATCTGTCATTTGAACAGTTTTTGTGATATTGGGAGAAGTATTTAGCAAAGCATGCTTCATCAGATGAATACCCGTAAAGAGTTGCTTTTCGCTTTGCACGGCAAATTTTTCATTGATAATGAGATTACTCCTATCTGCTTTGACGGTGAAATCATCACGGGAAGCATAATATTCGATATCAACATTGGTATCAAAGAGTTGGGCTGCATAATCCCGATAGATTTGCATCGGTATCCATCGTTCTCCGAAGTTGAAATCTAATTCGGCAAAACGTATTGGTTCGGGAATGGATTCCTGTAAGGCTTTGAGAGATGCTTGTGTGGGTAAATCATCGGGATGATTATCGGCATACTGCTTCACTTGGGTTGAC
This sequence comes from Indolivaga alginatilytica, assembly GCF_003201355.1. GTDB lineage: Bacteria > Bacteroidota > Bacteroidia > Bacteroidales > Dysgonomonadaceae > Dysgonomonas_A > Dysgonomonas_A alginatilytica. The sequence continues at coordinate 40,978 of NZ_QICL01000026.1, read as the reverse complement.
TTTTCGATCACATTACCTGCAATAAACTTGTCACGTATTTCATAGTTTTGCAACATGGGGTTGAAGTAGATTTGTCCCTCCAAGTCTTTAAGAACCTCCTCTCTGTCCTTATTATCCAAGAGTGAAGTCATATATTCCAATCGAATCTCTCCATATTTGTTGAGGGAAGCGACTAAGGCTTCACGAGAAGTTTCGGCGTGTTTTATCTCATCGGGATTAAAGGTTACAGGCTTTTGAAATATATCCGCCTTTTTGAGTTTGCCATCTATTCGGCGTTCCAAAGCAAGAATAGCATCGCCTGCTGTATCCATTTTGGCAATGTCAATATTTTTCTTGTCATTCAGATTACCATATAACCTGACAAAAGAGTCATAGGAATTATTTAGATTCTTACGCAAGGTCGGCTCTTCCTCTAAGTGTTTCGCTTCATAATCGTATAGATTGTGGTAAGCATATCGTAACTCAATATATCTGCCAATCTTTGCTTGTTGCATACTAGGTAAATCCAGAGGCTGAAACATCGCATCAGATCGGTAGCGTTCTTTTAGATAACCAATTTGTTCATTGTCCTTGACCAAAGAACCTTGTTTATTGTAGCTTTCCAATTTCCCTGTGAATGGACGAAGCTCCATAGATGGTTTGGGTATCTCTACTTTTGGCTGTTGAACTTGGGGTTCGACCTTTTTCTCTTCTCTATTATTAGAGAATAAGCTTAATTGAACAGGTTTCTGATTGGGTGATGGTATCTGCTTTTTGCCTCTGCCTGGTTTAATCTGTGTCCGCTCTTGCTCGGAAAATCCAAACAAATCGTATAACGACATGGTTGGTTGCGACACATTAAGTTCGATCGCTTTGGATTTATTCTCTACTGGTTCTGAACCTCTATTCAATGTAGGTGTATTTTGATTCGCTTTTTGATTCTGAGCTGAATGTTTATAGTATAGATTCAAATCAAGATTCTGAGAGAAGTCTGCATTCAGCATCTTTTTCATATCTGTCGCAATACCTTCTACTCCTCCATCGTGAATAAATATTTGTGCAGGTTTTCCGTATGGATCAGTATCGGTAAAGCCTTTGGTATGAACAATCCGTTGTAGATTTTCAAAACTGCTGTTAATAGTTACTCCGGATGAAAGATTATAAGTGGTAAGAAATAGTTTCTCGTTTTTGGTAAGTTCTTGTTTTGCTGTGTTCTTTTGTAGAATAATTAAATCACTGCCCACTTCTGTTCCTGCATTTTCGACAAACAAGTTATTCGGCAGGCGGATTGCAGATACAAGGCTTGTATTATCCATCAGCCATTTTCTGACGGCTTGGTTATTCGGCGAATTCAATACTCCCTGTGAAGTTATGAATGCCATAACTCCTCCTTCCCGAAGTGTTTCTACACCTTTGATAAAGAAATAATTGTGAATCGCTCGTGTGGAATCCCGATGCAGCTTATCTGTTTTCATAAACTCCGCATCGAAAACGCTCATTTCGCCAAAAGGTATATTGGATGTAACAACATCGAAATGATTGTTGTAACGACTTTCGATCGTTTCAAAACCATCAATTATAACTTTGTCGTCAGGATTGATATGAGATAACATTTTACCTGTAAGCAAATCTTTTTCAAAATTCATAATATCAGCCTTGAGATAACGAAAGGAGAATGCAGAGGAAAACTCGCCCATGCCTGCCGATGGGTCCAATAGGCTATTTATCTGCACATCGTTATCCTTGAAAGCATCGGCTAGAGTTTGCACAACCAAGGGTGGTGTATAGAAAGCGGTTAGCACAGAGTTCTTTATGCTGTTCATATATTGTTTATACTCTGGTTCTGAACTCGTATTATCTTTGATAACCCGATGCAGTTCGGCAACCATTGGAAACAGTTCTAACTCTGATTTTGCCCAGTGAACGGTATCGGCTAGACTATTTACAGGATTGAGAACACATTTGAGTCCTCCAAATCCTGAATAATTGAATAGTAAGTCTTGTTCTATCTCTGTGGCTGATCTTTGTTCTCTGTCAAGAGTAAATACCACTTGAATGGCATCAATATTGGCTCTGAGATGAGCCTTTTTATTATAGCTCATTTTCTTCCTCCCAAATATCAATTAGTCCAACCAGTTCTGTATAGAGTTGATCGTATTCGGAAGAATAGGCAAACTCATCATGTAGATTGTATCCGGCAAAGACCTCTTCGCATAGCGGTAATAAGGCTAAAACTTTTTGATCGACTTCGTTTTCGGGGATATAGGAAAATTCCTCCCAAAGAATATTGCGGATAGTATCGAATTTGGAAAACAGTAATCCGGAATATAAAGATTGACTGGCCATTTCTGCGGCTCTGTCGTGTGAATATCCGTCCTTTATGGCATTAGAGTAAGTTTCCGCAGCAATGTCGGAGCGAGATTTAATATATTGAAAATCATCAGCCTTCTCAGGATGGCTTTCTTTGAGGTATGAACGGAGCAATAGTCCATAATAGGACAACTCCTTTAGGTTATTCTTAGATTTCATTATTGCGGAAATTAGTGGAGGTCGAAAGACCGTTTTTTGTACTGTGGTATAGAAAAATTGCTTATAGAAAGCAGAACGGCACTTGGGTTTTCCATCCCAAGTGCCTCCACTAAATTTCCAATTTTACAAGTCCACCAAAGTACCTCCCGATACAGATAGTTGCCTATGATAGTAAAATTGTAGAAATCAGTGGTAAATATACAGATTTTATCTTCTGACCCCTCGGGATTGTTGTTGGGATTCTTCCTGTTCTTGCTTATTCTCCTGCTTCTCTTTTTGTTTCTCGGTTGGAGCAGTTTGCCCTTGTACTAATGGTTCTTTCACTTTCTTTGTCGCTTCGTTAGTCTTCCCTTCCGAATTAACGGCGACTTGTACTTGATGTCTGTCGTCAGGTTTTACAATTCCTTGTTCTAAGGCTTTCTTATAGTCTGTCGGAAACATGAAATCAGTTTTGCGGTCATCTGGCTTCCAAGTGATATAGCCATTGTAGTTTTTACCGTTTCGGTCTTTTAGGTCGCTCACATAAACAGTTTTACCTTCGGTTAAACTTGCCCGCTGATCTTCGGTTAATTCTTTCTTGCGAAAAGTTTTAGGTACATCATTCTGTTCTTCTGCTTGTTTTTGGGACTGGCTTTGCTTGGGATTGTTGAGAAAAAGTATCTCAAGACTCCTTCGATCTGCATTCACTTGTATGGTGGCACTGAACAAGGTGTCTTTTTTCGATTTCATATCCTCCAGATACACGCCTTTGCCTTCGGCTAAATCTTTCTTTTGCTCATTGCTCAAAACCACCCCTTTGTAATCATCGGGTATTTTTATCTTATCGGCTCGAAGAGCAACCAATTCGTTGGTCAGTTTATCAACGGAGACAAACGCCTGCATCTTCATGCCCTCTTTAGGTTCGATTTCAATCAATCGTCCTGCGTTGCCAGTTTGGCGAAGATTGTCTTTATCCTGTTGTGTAAAGGTTGCTCCCATAAAAGGATAGTTGAGTTCGGGTGCATTGCGGATGTTATGAATACGCAATTTGAGATTACCCTCTGCATCTTCCCGAAAAGACAAACGGGCATCTGAATAAACAGACTCGCCCAATGCTTCGGTTTTGATGGTTACAAGTACTGGGGATTTCTGCCAATTGAGCATAGGTTCCAAGCTGCCCGATTTTTCTAGTTTCTCTTTCGTGATTCCGAGTTGGGCTAACTGATCCCAATTGATACGGGATTCGTCTAATGCCTGATATGCTTGGGGTGCAAAAGCTTCGGGTAATACTTTATACTGATCGATAAACTCTTTGTTGGATGGGCTTTCGGGATTGTTTAGCATCTCTTTGAGAACGGGTGTAATGCTCTCAATCATATCCGAAGGAATCTTGAAGAAGTTGAAGTGTGTTGGATCTTTACACTGGCTCAGGAAGTTTTTGAAGAAGTTTTCTAGGACATCGGCATTCTTGTCGATTTTTAAGAAATCGGGTTCATTCTCCTTGGTGGGCTTGACGGTCTTGGGTGTTCCGTCTTCGTTGAGACCCGTTACAGCTTTTACTTCATTATTGTCTTTTTCTGTGACCAGCAGAATTTCTTGGTCGTTTACTTTTTCATTCATAAAATAGGAAATTAGTGGTGCATCAATAGTAATGCTTCACTAAAATTAGAATGAAAAGATGTGTAGATCGTTAGTTTTTAGACAACTGTCATCAGATGACATCTGGTGTCATCTGATGTCTGGGATTATATTATAAGGAATTACAATGATAACCTTTTACAGTAATAGTACATTTAATGGTCTCCATTTGAATTAGTTTTGTTATTTTTGTTCGTTAATATCAAGAAATGATCATATAATAATGTCAAAAAGAATAGAATATATAACTAACGAAATTTTAGATCAATATCTTTATGCTGATACTAGCTATAAACCTTGGATTATAGGTTTTAGTGGAGGAAAGGATTCAACTGTTCTTTTGACTTTAGTTTGGAAGGCTTTATTAAGAATAAAAGAAGAGATCCCTCTTCCTTTTCAGTTGAGAAGACCTATTTATGTTATCTGCAATGATACAATGGTTGAGAACCCCATTATTGCATCATATGTAAATGAAGTCTTAGACAAAATAGAGATAGCAGCAAGAGAACAAGATCTTCCGATCTTCGTTAGAAAAACAATTCCTCGATTAGAAGATTCTTTTTGGGTAAACATCATAGGTAAAGGTTATCCAGTTCCAAATAACGCCTTTAGATGGTGTACTGAAAAATTAAAAATTAAACCCACTTCTCGTTTTATCATAGAACAGGTTGATGAGAATGGTGAAGCTATAATTTTAATTGGAACTCGTAGTGATGAGAGTGCAAGTCGAGCTAGATCAATAAAGAAACATGAGATACGAGGCAAAAGATTAACAAAACATACATTACATAAAAACACATATGTTTATGCTCCAATAAAAGAATTACTCCTTGAAGAGATTTGGTATATAATTAATGCAATGCCGTCTCCTTGGGGTGCAGATAATTCTAAATTATTTGGCATATATATGGATGCAAGTGCTGATGATTATGAGTGCCCTACAGTTGTTACAGACAAAAGTCATGGTTCTTGTGGACAAAGTAGATTTGGTTGTTGGACTTGTACAGTAGTGAAAGATGACAAATCTATGAGATCACTTATAAATAACGGACGAGAATGGATGAGGCCTCTCTATGACTTTAGAGAAGCTTTAGTGAATGAGCGCAATACTCTAAATAACAGAATGCCTACTCGTCGTGATGGTAGTCCTGCAATTAATGACATGGGAACATATACATATGAGTATAGAACAAGTATTCTTGAACGACTATTAATTATTCAAAGAGATTTACAAGATATTGATTCAAAAATAGAACTAATAACAGACCAAGAACTTATTGCGATTCAAGTAAATTGGTATCGAGATTTTAATTTTGAAAATAGTGTCTCCTTTATTTATAATACAGTTTATAACAAAACTCTAGATATGAAAGACCAAAATGAAAAATTCGAGCTAGAATCCAAGCTTCTTAAAGAAGTTTGTAGTGATTGTCCTGATAATATTGAATTAATTCAACAGCTTCTCATTCTGCAAAAAAACAAATCACTTCTGAAAAAAAGATGGGGATTGAAAAATGATATAGAAAGAAGAATTGAGGATCATATTAAAGCGAAAAAAAATGCTAATAAAAAAAATTGAGCTGACAAACTTTCGTATATATGAAGGTAAAAATACTATAGATTTGCTGCCAGATGGGGATAAGAATATCATCATTATTAGTGGGCGTAATGGTTATGGAAAAACAACCTTTCTTATGTCTCTGGTATGGTGTTTATATGGTAGTCATATGGATAAAGTAGATGAGTTATATAAAAAAGAAATAGAAGATAAAGGTGGATATGGAAAATATATTGGAAATAGTCTTAATAGATTAGCTAAAGTTCAAGGAAAAACTAAATTTTCCGTTTCTACGACTTTCTCAAATGTGAAAATTCCAGATATAACTTGTAGCGAAGTTACTATAAAACGTTCTTATGATACAGCAACTAACACATCAGATGTTCTAGAAATTCTTATAGATGGTTATCCTAATGAATTAATCGCTACTCTTGGAGATGATAAAAATACTGGAGAAGAAATATTCATAAGGGATTTTATTTTACCAATTGAGGTAGCTAAATTCTTCTTTTTCGACGCTGAAAAGATTGTTTCTTTAGCAGAAATAAATTCATTGGAACAACGTAAAAATTTAAGCATTGCATACTCTGAAGTATTAGGTATTCAAAAATATGAAGATTTACGTCAAAACCTAGAACGTATTCAAGATGATTATAGACGAGAATCTGCAAAACCAAAAGAAAAAGAGGAGTTCATTAACTTAATAGCTAAAATTGATAGTATTGCTGTAAAACTCGAAGATTTAGAAGAGCAAGAAAAAAATTTAGAAGCAGAGAAAGTCGAGAAAAAACACGAGTCAGGGATTATTCAAGAAAAGCTAATTCGTGAAGGGAATTTACTTACAATAGAGCAACTTGAAGAGTTACGTTCTAATAGAACTATTTTAGATGAAAGGCTTAAAGAATTGCAAAATGAGCTTAAGGGATTGTATGATCTGATTCCATTTAGTTTGGCTGGTAATTTATTATCTGATGTTGCAACCCAATTAGATAATGAGATCAAATTTAAACGAGACAAAATAAGATTAGATGGTGTGGAGGAGAAAGTAAATTCAATATTTAGTGATCTTGAAAGAGCTAAATCAACTACAAAGATCATATTTGATAATATTGAAATTAAAAAATTTTATGAATCCCAATTTGAGATACTTATAAAAAAGCATTTTTATAGTGAGGTCAATGAAATTCCGCAAAATTTTACTTTACTGCACGATTTTTCAGAATCTGATACTCGATCTTTTAATGAATTGATACATACCTTACAAGTTTCTTTTAAAGAGTCTTTCGAGAAAATTAATGCGGAACATAGTAAAGCTAAACTTGAACTCTATGCTATTGAAAAACGAATAAGGGAGGCTGAAAAAAAATCAGAGAATGAATACATCCATTCTTTAAGAATAAAGAAAGATGAACTAGATAAGGATATTAAAAAGATTGAACAAGATATCAAGTCTATAAGTGAACAAAAAGGAGAATTATCTGGCGAAAATAAGGCTGCTAAACAGAAAAAAGAATTACTATCTCAGAAAATAGATGTCTCAAAACAAAATAAACAAGTTGATGATGAGGCAAAATCATTAATTTCATCTATAAAAAGATTCTTGATTCGATTTAAAGAAGAAAAGAAATTATCATTGGAAAAGAAAATGATGGAGCGACTTCAAACATTGCTTCATAAAAAGGAATTTGTAAAAAAAGTACTTGTCGATATTAATATCTCTGGAGATGATGTAGATATTAACTTATATGATTATAGAGATGAAAAAATAGACAAAGGAATAATGTCAATGGGAGAAAGACAAATGTATGCATCAGCTTTACTAAGTGCTTTAGTTGATGAATCTGAAATAGATTTTCCTGTTTTTATTGATAGTCCAATGCAGAAATTCGACGAAACTCATTCTGAAAACATTATCACACATTTCTACCCAAATGTGTCTAATCAAGTCATAATTTTTCCTCTTTTGAATAAAGAACTTACAGAGAAGGAATACGAATTATTACTTAATAAAGTAAACAAAGCATACCTTATAGAAAATAATAGTCCAGATAATTCCTCTTTCATAGATGTAGTAAATCCTGCTTTATTATTCAAAAAATATAACGAAATACATAATGTTAATTAATATAAGTACATCCCGTCAAAATCAAGCTGTTGTCATAAAACTTACTCAAAAGTTACCTAAAGGGAGTAAGGAAAATGTGATTGCTAGAATTGCATTGACATATTCATTATCATCTGGGAAGAGATTCTCTATGAGCGAGTTTGGCATTTCTGATTCTCAAGGAAAAGAATACAAAGATCATATTCTATTTGAACCTAAACATAAAGATTTTTACATAGCATTAATATGTCAATGCTATGGAATAAATAAAGATAACGAGAATATTGCTAAATATGTCAAATTACATTTAGACCATGGACTCGAACAATTAGATTATCTCTTTGAGAACAATAAAGATTATACATTTATTGATTTCTTGGTGGAGCATATTGATAAAGGTATTAATTTAATTGATGATGCTCCAGTATCATTAGATCCTGTGGATAATTTTAGTCAAAATATAGTCAAGAGTATTTTTACAGGAGCTATTCCTATAGAAATAGGTAAAGACTTAAAAACTGAAGAACCAGTCTATTTTACTTTCAATAATACAGAACTGTATAATAATCAACATATCGCTGTAGCAGGAGGGTCAGGTACAGGAAAGACACAATTTGCATTAGAATTTTTACGTCAATTATCTATTAAAACTCAAGGACAGGTTAATTTCCTTTTTTTAGACTTTAAGGGGCTGAAGGAGAGTGAATTGCCTAAATACGATAAGTTTTTCAAAGAAACTCAAACTACCTTCATAGAGGCACCAGCACATCCATTTCCTCTAAACCCACTGACTTTCATCGATAATATAAATGAAAAAAATAAACTTATTGGTATCAATAAATTCGTAGATATTATTGCTAAATACTCTAATATTGGTAAAAAACAACAACAAATATTGAAAGATTCTACCAAAGAATCCTTTATAGATAAACCTGTTGCGGAATACCCTACTTTACAAGATATATATGAAATTATTCTTGAGAAAATGGGTGATAAAAGAGACACTTTAACCGAATTAATGGAACGTTTGAGCGAATATGAATTATTTGAAAAGAAAAACGGAAATCAAAGTTCTTTTTTGAATAATAATTATTATTTGTCTCTTTCTGGTGAATTAGATAATACAGTACGATTTACATCTGTATTTCTAATAATTAATTATATATTTAATGTGTTCACTAATATGGGAGGAACACCTGTCGAAGATAAATATAGAGGGATGAGATATGTTTTGTTAATTGATGAAGCTCATGATTTATTTAGAGAAAAGAAATCGTTGGAAATTCTGGAAGTTGTATTAAGAAAAATAAGATCTTATGGAGTTTCTGTATTTCTATTATCTCAAGGTATAACTGAATATAGTCAAGGTAATTTTGATTTTTCGCAAGAATGTGAAACATCTTTTCTTTTAAAAATAAATGATATTGGTAATATAAAAGCGATCAGTAAATTTATGGGATTTAGTGATAAAGAGGGAGTAAAAGCAGCTCGAAGTCTCGAAAATATAAAAACAGGAGAAGCTATCACAAATATAAAAGAATGCCTTAGGGCAGAACTTTTTGAAATAAAACAGTTTTACAAAGCATAATCTGATAATTAGGACAATATGACTGCATTAAGTATTAGTGACTTAAACAATCTAAACCCAGAAAAAATATACAATATCAAAACTTTTGTTTTAAATCTTTCTTCATGGTTAAACATTAGAAATGATTTGAATGTTATTTTACAGAATCCAATTAAAGTAAGATTCGATTCAAACATTCAGGCACATTTGAGTTCAAGGAAGGGAATATATATGTTTTTTGTAGAGCCTAATTTCCCGTTTACTCCTGAGGCTCGTTACTTAATGTATGTTGGAAGAGTGATAAGTGATAATACCTTTAAAAAACGATTTTACGATTATGTAAATGCAATTGGCAATAGGAATAAAAGAAGAAATATACAACTGTTAACCAACCTATGGCCAAATAAAACTTGGGTATATTATTATGAGTTAGATCATTTATCTGATGACGAAATTACAGCAATTGAAGATAATCTAATTGATAATGTGATTCCTCCAATGAATAATAAATTTAAAATAAAAGAAGCTGTGAATAGTAGAAGTATATATAATTAAGAAGATATGAGAAAAATTAATTTACCAAGTCTTCGTGGCGTTATTGGGAATTGGTCATACTTTAGTACAATAATGAAAATTAAGGATATTGTTGAAGATAATAGAATAATTACTGTAGCAGAATCTGAAGAACTGTATTCTGAAAATATAAATCATATACTTCAACGAGAAATTAATCTTAAACGAATAGAAAAGATTAAAGATTATTTATTGAACAATAATGACCATTTTTTCAGTAGCATTATTGTAGCTATACATAATGGAAATCCTGTTTGGTCAGATTTTGATATTGAACACCATTTTCGTATCGAAAATGAGGTAGTTGATGATGAAGAATTAAACTTTATTGAAAACAAAGTTGGCATATTAACTTTATCTGGAGATGAAGAAATTTTCGCATTGGATGGGCAACATCGACTTATTGGACTTAGAGCAGCGTATGCGGAAAGCAATGATATTGGAAATGAAGAAGTATCGCTAATCTATGTAGTACATAATAACAATTTAAAAGAAAAGACTAGAAGACTATTTACTGTTCTAAACAAATATGCTGAAAAGCCGAAAGAAGCGGAGTTAATAATATTAGATGAAGATGATGCTGCAGCGATTATAACACGCAGATTAGTTGAAACACATAGTATTTTAAAATTAACAAATGCTGTATCTGATTCTAATTCGGCTAATATTGGAGCCAATGATTTGGTCAGTTTTACGACTCTTGTTACTATAAATCGTATAAATAAGGAAATTTTAAAGCCATATAATATTGATTATACAAAACGTCCATCTGACGAAGTATTAGAAGGTTATTCGAGAGATATATTTAATTTCTGGAATTATTTTTTCAGTAATTTTTCTCAAATACAACGATGCATTAACGAGGAAATTGTATATTTTGAAAATGGTGAAAAATATAATCGAAATAACGAAACTGGAGGTAGTTTATTTTTGAGACCAGTGGGGCAAGTTCTTTTTGTGAAAATCTATATGATGTTTTTAGCATCAGGAGAACTCGAAATTCTTTCTAGAAAATTATCCTTAATTGATTTTAATCTCAATGGACCTAATTGTAAATATATCTTTTGGAACAACCGTATATTAGCTAAGAATGACGCATTAAAAAGAAATATATTTCTCTATATTTTAGGGAAATATAACGGAAATGTAGATCGATTACAAGAAGAGATTAGGAATATATACGAGACATATGGGATTGTTTATAATAATCATATACAACCGATCAATGATTGACAACTATGAATTTGACTATAATTGGAGCAATTTCAAAAGTATTAGAAGAAAATAATGGACCTTTAACTATTAAGACCATCTATAATACAATTCTTGATAAAGGTTATTATAAATTTAAAGCTCAGAATCCATATAACGTATTAAGGGTTGAATTGAGGAGACATTGTCAAGGTATTGAGTTTGCTTCATCTTCCACAAAAAAGCATTTCAAAATTTTAAATGATGGAACATATGACTTACTAAAAATAGAGAGTCAATCTCAGACTACTAAAATAACAGAAAAGATAAAAAAAAATATTTTGATTGATTTGAAAAAAGGACATACAGAGTATATTCTTACTTTCAAAGAACAAATGTTAAACCAATTAAAATCGATAGAATCAGACGTCTTTGAGATTTTTTGTAAAAAACTCCTCTCTACCTATGGATTTAAAGACTTGAAAGTTACTCGCAAATCTAAAGATGGGGGTATAGATGGATATGGTAAATTAAAGGTTGGAATTTCTTACTTAAATGTAGCTGTTCAATGTAAAAGATGGAATAAAACATCTGTAGGTAGAACAGAAATCGATAAATTTAGAGGTGCAATCCAAGGTGATTTTGAGCAAGGAATTTTTTTTACGACTTCAAAATTCTCAAAAGAGGCAATGCAAGCGACAACCAAGAAAGGAGCAGTTCCAATAATAATGATTGATGGAACTACTATAATTGACATTATGATAGATAAAAAGTTAGGTGTTGATGTAGAGAATTTGCCCATATTTATTAATGCATTAGATGAAGTTTTAAATGAGGATTAACCAATTCTCAATATTGTAAAAATCTTCTTACTTCTTTACCAACTTACTCAACACCGGATCTTTCATAATCCGCACCATCTCAACTTCGACAATCTGTGCTACATCTTTTTTGATGTTATAATAATTATTTTCGATAACCTCTTTCATTTCTTTTTTGAAAGTTTGCTGAAAGTCCATAATAACAGGGATTTGCTTAAACTTTTTGTTTTCAGCAGCCACTTTGTCTGTATCAACAACAATTTGAGCATGAAACATCTTTTGCTCAATCCGTTCATCAAAATTATCGGAAATAGAGCCAACAAACATACCCTGTGTGAGTGTGGATATTTTAGAAGCAGGAATTAAGGAGTCCAATTGGGTATTGATTGTGGTGGACTTATCCTGTTTATTGATAGTCATCGACTGTCGTTTCTGCAATACTTTACCAAAGCGATCCGAAAGATTTTTAGCGGTGTCGCCAACCACTTGCCCCGAAAATATATTACCAACTGTATTCATAACTACATCCGCTTCCTCTCTGCCATAATCCCTTGTTAACTGCGATATATCCTGAAATCCAAGACAAACAGCCACTTTGTTGCTTCGAGCGGTTGCTATCAGATTATCCAATCCACGAAAATAGATAGTTGGCAGCTCATCAATAATGACAGACGATTTTAGCAATCCTTTCTTGTTTATCAGCTTTACAATCCGAGAGTTATACAAACCAAGAGCCGCACCATAGATATTTTGCCTGTCGGGGTTATTACCAACACATAGTATTTTAGGTGCTTCGGGATTGTTTATATCTAAAGTAAAATCATTGCCCGACATTACCCAATACAATTGTGGCGAGATCATTCTTGATAAGGGTATTTTCGCACTGGCTATTTGACCTTGTAACTGTTCTTGTGCATTGCCGTGCCACGCATCCATAAAGGGAGAGAGGTAGTTTTCCAATTGTGGGTAGGATGTAAGAATAGGAAATATTTCTTTGTAAGGTTTGTTCAAAAACTCAATAGCATGAGGAAAAGTACAATACTTGCCATTATTATACAATTTCAAAAACCAAATGATAGCAGCCAGTAGAATTATCGGAGATTCTACAAAGAAGTCGCCCTGTTTCTGTATCCATGTTTTATTCAAATTTAGCATAATTGTATAGGCTGATTCATAGGCATCTGAGATGTCTGTCATAAATTCAGGTGCAATGGGATTGCATCGATGGCTACGTTCGGGATTGTCGAAATTGATAACGTAAAACTGTGGGTCAACATCGTATCTGTCTGCATACTGCAACATCTTGTTGTAGGCAATCGTTGATAGATCAGGATATTTGAAATCATAGCAATATAGGGCAAATCCTTTGCTAATTTGTTGGTCTATGTAATTATTTACTACTGCAAAAGATTTACCACTACCCGGTGTTCCTAATACAATAGTTGCCCGAAATGGATTGACAACATTGATCCAACCTTTGTGTTGTCTCTTCTGATACTGAAACAGTATCGGTAAATTAACCGAATATTCGTTCTCCATGAGCTGAGTTTCCTGCATAAAGCTTTCGTTCTCCATATTAAAAACATCATCCATGAGGTTGGTTTTCAATAATCTGCTCATCCATAAACCACCCATTAATAACAATATATAGCCAATAGTCATAGTAAATATATACAAGGCTGTATTAGCAACTAATGGCAACGGTAGGTCTAATATCCACCAGTTGAAAAAGAAAAAGATAAACCCAAAGAATAGAAATATATAAATCTTACTCCATGTTATTTTCTCTTCTTTTACTCCTTTTGTACCCAAACAGGATAAGGCTAAGAACACAACAGCAAACAGTTTTGTCCAAAGTATATGAGAAAATAATCCTGCTGTACGTTGAAAATTCAGGAGTATTCGGTCCACTACTCCAATGTTGACACCTCCTTCCAGTATTGCTTGGTAACAAAACCAATAGATGTGGATGACCACAAATAAAATACTAATGGCTCGCATGAATTCCATCACTTTGGCGAGGCCTCTCAAATCATCTTCATTCTGCATAATACTTATTTTTGAATTTTAAACTCAAAAATATGATCTATAACAATATAATGATGTGACATTTTACTGCCAATAATGGACAACTTAAAATAAGGCTTTAGTTATGTGTTCATTCTTGAATAGTAAGTTCTAAGGATTCAGAATACGAACCTCCCTGCCGATTAGTAAGAGGAACAACAAACAATCTCAATTCTGTTTTACAGGCTTTTAATGCTAGAAACTCAATTTCCATATTTATTGCCGCATTGTATAATATATCAACATCATCTTGCCATTTTTTTATTTTGATGGCAGGAACCGGACGTGCTCCTTTAGGAATATAAAAGTCTTCTATATTAATATGGAATAACCTTTCTCCAGTGGTTGCAGTAGTTTCTGTAAATTCACAAAGATATTCTTTTCGGTTTTCATCTTGCTTGTAGTGACTTATCTTAGCAGTTAAGGGTTTGACACATAAATGTTCTACAGCATCTCCAGCAAACATTATGTTCATACCAATAGAAGATTCCCCAAAATTGGTTATCATCCATTTTATTTTCATCGTTGAATTTATCTTAAAATCGGTAAAGCCCTCTCTGGCTAGCATATTAAGATTAACCGGTTCAGCATTTGTGCTTTGCTCTTTATCTTTCTTCTTTGCAAAATGAAAAATAGTTCCAAAAGACGAAATATCCTCATTGATGTCATAGTAGCCCGCAAGTAAACGATTGGAAGAGATGTTGAGCAATTTGCCAAATTCTTCTAAGAAGCTCTCTATGAAAACTGTTTTATTATTCCACGCAGACTCTATATCTCCAAACGACTTTCTGCAAGTTAAGTCAGCCCATATCTCGGGTTTGCTTGTTTCTAAGCTCACTAAATCATTCAAATTAGAGATATTGTCCTCCAATTTACCACTTTTATTATATCCAAGGCTAACATAATCACTATCACTAACCAAAACTGTCAAGGCTATAGTTTCCTGCTCTTTAGAAAGTTCTAGTCCTAAATTATTCAGCACATCAAAATTCATGATAGTCTCTTCATCATAAACAGCTATCCATGGCGTTTCATTAGAAAAAGCTACAATAACGGATTTATCAGCATCATCTTCATTCTCTATCAATTCATAATCATTCTGGATATGCAGAAGTGTGATTGCCTTTATAATTCGTTCTCTTAATGCATTAGTATCTTCATCGATAGATTTGACTTGAATATTATTGAAAAATGCTCCCATAATTTGATATGACTTAAATTACAAACTGATGTCAATGTATTTTTAATAAAGTTATTCAATATCAATTGTTCCCCATTCGATGGGAGTCCCTCTTCGTGAAGGACGAATACACCCCAACAAATATTTAGATTCGGATAGCTTGTGTATGAGCAATGGTGCAAACTCTTTTCTAAGGTCTTGATTATCTTCAAACAAATTTTGAGAACTGTTATTGCCACTACTATCTAGCGTAAAAAGTTTGGGTAGTGCCTTTGCAGACATACTGCTGCCAGAGTGTTCTTTAAATACAATGTAGATATTGTCGTGCGAGTCAATATTGGCAGAGAATGAACCAAAAAGTGCATCATGGCCTGTTAGTTTTTGAATTTTCGGGATTTTCTGCATCCATTTTAGCTTCCCTTTTTCATCATACGTAAGTACAATTATGTCGTTGAAGTGGTAGTGGATGATATTGCCCATAGCACTCATACTTGACGATTTAGACTTCTGAATGGCGATCTTTTTATTTTCAGCCACAATGCTATACCCTCCATCGTTGCGAAGTATGGGTCTGCCCATCTGGTAGGCAAAGTTATCGTTGAAGTCTTTATTCTTAGCTTTGTTTTCCAATACATTTTTAGCCTCTTTCTCGCTAAGCCCTTTGGTAATAAAACTGTCGTCAAAGGGTCTAATATCTTGTTCCAATACTTCCTTTAATCCGAGAGAATAGGCTATGGAGTACACACCTAAGGCACTTTCAAGTTTTGAAAACGAGTAGAAGCCACTATAAATAACATTGCCTTTGGAGTTGGAGAAAATTAATGAGGATAAGGGATGAAAGCCACCTTGCAACTCTATTTTTTTCACAACAGGGTTTTGACTATTAGCCGGAAAACAGTTTAGGTATGACTCTTCTATCTTGTTTGAGCCATCAAATCTATTTTGAGTAAAATACACATTAGCATCATTGTCGATATAATAATTTTCGAGTCTGATATCTTTTCCCTCTATCTGAGGAAAATCTCCCTCTCTTTTCCAAACCACTTCAAGGTTTTTATTCAACACTTGAATTCCAAAGTTTATTCTTTTGTTTCCATCTATAATGGCATAACTGAGCAGTAGAAATTCTTTGTTAGGCGATGAGGTAACAATAAAATTGGTTAGCTCATCGCCTGCCACATTGCCTCCGTAGCTGATATCCCCAATTTTGCGTATATCGTTGCTATATTCTAGCGGTTCTTTATTTATTGTTTCTACAAAAATATCAAAGGTGCTATTTTTTTTGTTTTGTGCCGTAGAGAACATATAAATCGTGTCGCCTATTGTATGCAGACGATGCCAGTGGCGTTCCCCATTCTCATCTTTCAACTTCAATTTCAGATGTGTAGCTTCTTCTGTTTCAAGATTCATTTGTACAAAATAAACATCGCCTATCTCATCACCATTGTATTCATAGGCAGGCTTGGTATTGTAAAGGATAATAAAGTTGTTTCCTTTTTGCCACAATAACTCATGGTTAGCTAAAACATCTTGCCTGCGAGCCATAAATTGAGATTTTGCCCATTTGATATCTTTTTCTTTAAAATATTGAGCGTATAAATCAGTTACTGTCAATACAGAAATCAATATCAGAACAAGTGTGCGTGTTTTCATCTTTAATTTATATGAAATTTATTATAATTGAAAACTCAAATATAATAAATTTGTCAGCATTGTGAGTTATTTAGGTTTTTGTATTTGTGATTTAAGAATATTGAATAAAACCTACCAACTTCTTTTTCGTCTCTTATATTCCGCTTCTTTTTGTCTGGCAAAAGCTTCTGCTTCATAGTCTGTTCCGTGCTGTTCCAATAAAGAAGGTATAAGAGTTGAGTTATTATTATTTTCATGCTCAGCACTCTCAACAAAGCTGTCTTTTTGTATATCAGTAAAAGTTTCTTTATCAGAAGTATCCGAATGTCTTGTAGTAGCTTGCTGCTGCTCTTGACTATCATTTTTGAAGAGGTCGTTAAATATATTAGCCGAAAACTCCTTACCCATCTTCGAGCCATTGAAAACCGTTCTGTTTTGATGGTCAATAAAAATTGCCCCATAGATGCGACCTTCGGCATTCCCCCGAAATATAACACTCATTCCATTCTTGGCTAAATCACTTAGAAAATTTTGTTTATCTGTGTAGTTATCAAACGCTGAACGGACAATCAGTTTTGGCGAATCGAATACTTTATTTTCTTTCATATATTTTGTGGAATATTCCAATCGCCTTTGTAGTGCATCGTAACCAACGCTTTTACCAATAACCGATGCTTTGATTGGATTGCCTATTTTTTCTCCATTGTCATTTATAGCCGAATACACCAAACCATTATAGGCTTTACCCTTTGCTTCTCCTTTTATCTCTTCTACCGTAACACCATAGAGCGAGAACAAGGCTCGATATTCATTGACCGATTGAAAACGATAACCTTTGATAAGGGCTTTTGCCGTATTGCCTATTTGCTTTTTTATATCTCCCGATTGGTAATCCACTCGTTTAAGTTTGTGTAGTTCTTCCGATTGAGTTTTCTTCTCAGCAGTATGCAGATTATAAGTTTGCTCCAATTCACGAGTGATTTTTTTAGACTGGTAATAATCGTTGGAATCATTAATCTTCTTACCTGTTTCATCAATATTTACTGTTACGATGTGAATGTGTTGTCTGTCCAAATCTTCATGCTTATATACAATGTATGGTTGGTCGCCATATCCCATCTTTTGCATATAGGTTTGTGCAATGTCACTATACACATCATCCGATACCTCGTCATTAGGATGAGGATTTATAGATATATGTAGCACTGGCTTTTCGGTATTTTTATTCGCATTGAGGTATGGTTCAAAAGACTGATTGGCTAGATACATATTAAGTGAACCATCACGATTAAGCATAATTCGATTACTGAAAAGCACCTTTGCTTGTCCCTCTTTTACCTTCTCTTGGTTGTAAGATAATGCTCCATGTAAGGAACTTCCCTTATTTATTTTTGCAACCATAAGTGTCCGTATTTCCGTTCAAACTCATCCGTTAACTGTATCATTTCTTTTTGTAATAAAACTAATTCGAGGGTTGCTTTTTCCAATTTGTAGAGAAAAGCCAGAGCTTTTTTCTCTGCGAAATTCGATTTCAATGCTTTTACCACCTGATTATAGTTCGTCCCAATCGCCCGATATTGACCAAAGAAAGTCGTCATCCGCATATAATAATCCTGCACCCCCTTGTCAATCTTGATAACTTTAACGGGCTTATTGAAAATGCAGGAGGTTATAAAATGAGCTTTTATACTTTCTCCCGACTGCTCAAATAAAGACAAAAACTTATCATTCTCATCTACATTCATTCTGATGGAGTAGCGAAACACGGCTGGCTTATCCTTTGGATTCCTGCCACCTTTTCGCCTTTTAAATTCATTGCTTGGACTCATAACTACATAAAAGATTAGTGAATAAAAATTATGACTTCGGAATAATTTTCTCCCCGCAAGGGGCAAGGGTTTTGAGCAGCTGGAAAGTATTTCGGGCGGCTCAAAACATACCTTGCTGTATTCTGACGAATACCAAAATCCATCCTTTGATGGATTGCCTCAAAAGCTGATTTCGGAACGGAATTAGCCCTCCAAAAATTGAGAGATTATAATCACACTACAAAGGTAGAGTCCATTAATCAGATGTTTATCATTCACTTATCGGACAAATAGTGACAGCAGATGTCATTAGATGACAGTTAATTTAAAACTGCTAAATACTCTCTGTTTTCTATGTTGTTTTGTGTGAATTAATCATTGAGTTAGTGAGCTAAGCCATTCACTCATTTTTTCATTAGTGAATGTTTTAAATCAAGAATGAGAATAAACAATAGATACTGATTTATTGAATGACCGAATGAATGAACTAACCCATGAATTCATGGTCTCATGACTTCACTAATTCATTAGAACATTAGAGAATGATTGAGTTATATCATACATGAATGTCTGATGGAATACATGAAAGAATGCTATAGCTAACTCGTGATTGATAGAATTAACAAGTGGTCGAATTACTTATTTAAAACAGTATTGTATGAAAGAAAAAACATTATTCATTGCCGTCTCTACCCAAAAGGGAGGAATTGGTAAAACAGCTTTAACCGTATTACTATCCAGTTATCTGCACTACTCACAAGGCTACAATGTAGCTGTTATTGATTGTGATTATCCGCAGTATAGTATCAACGGCATGCGATTGCGTGACAAGCAAGCTGTTACAGAAGACTCCTATTACAAGTCACTATTCTACAAGCAAAGCAAAAGCCTGAACAAAAGAGCTTATCCCATTGAAGTAAGCCGAGCACCCGAAGCCATTGAAACAGCAAAGAAGATTATCCGAGAATCAGAAATCCCTTTGGATTTTATCTTCTTCGACTTGCCCGGAACAATGAATGCCAAAGGCGTATTGAGTACTCTTGCTCAGATGGATTATATTTTCACACCCATTACAGCAGACCGAATGGTTTTGGAAAGCTCCCTGGAATATGCAGGACTTATCAATGAGCAGATCATCACAACAGGGAAAGGGAATATCAAAGGTTTACATCTACTTTGGAATTTGGTTGATGCACGGGAAAATAATCATTTGTATGATGTCTATGAGCAAGTGATAGCTGAATTGGGTTTGCAAATTATGAAATCTTATTTACCCGACACCAAACGTTTTCGCCATGAGATAACAACGGAGCACAAACCTATTTTTCGTTCCACCTTATTGCCTGCGGACAAACGTTTAATCAAGGGCAGTAATTTGGATGAAGTGGCGGACGAGTTTCTTAAAATTGTAAAGGGAGGCGGCAATGGCTAAAAAAGAAATCGAACACGAAATCGATGAGGATTTCTTACTGGCTTCCATAGGAGATCGTAAAGAAGGAAAAGCTCCACTCGTGAAAGAAGAAAAATCAGAGAGTGATGAACCGATAAAAACAAAAGATTTTGTTAGCAACAAACGCCATAAGCGCAACAACAATACGGGAGACTACGAAGCTGCTTTCTTATGCCGCAATGAGATACGACAACGACAAAGTGTCTATATCAGCCAATCGGTGCATCAAACCGTTATGCTCATTGTAAAACAGATTGCGAGCAATGATGTGTCTGTTGGTGGGTATATAGATAACGTACTGAAACATCATTTGGAGAAATATAAGGATGAGATAAATGCTTTATATAAGCAAGATAGAACAGATCTAATTGAATAAGGCTATGGTAGAATGTGTGATTATACTATGTGTTGTGGTTATTCTCCTGATTAAACTATCGGAATACAAAATATCCATCCGAAAGAAAACGGTTTTACCCAAATCAGACGAAGTGAAATCTAAAAATACGGGAAAACGAGTTGGGCGAGTAGGTCTAAGTATGCCCGATCTCAGACAAATGATGACATTGAATGACAGTTACTTAGAATCTGATAAAGCGAAAGAAAAAGAACATACATTTGATCCGTCAAAGGATGAAAGCGAGCCTGAACCAAAAGATTTGGTCATAGATGCCGACCCGACAGAAACAGTAATTGATGAGGAAGAGGATATTGCTGCTTATACAGGAGGAGAGGACATTTATACCGCCGGAGGGATGGACTACGATGTAATGATGAATACTGTTGAGGTTATAAACAGCAAGACCGCATCTAAAGAAGAGGAGCAAAAGGCAGGAAAGGTTTTGCATGAGAACCGTAATACAGAATTGGTAGATAAGATGGTTTCGGCTCAAGGCGAACTATCTGTCAGAATAACATCATTGATCGGACTTCGTCTTCAACAACACGCAGAGGAAAATGCGGTGTATGTTGGGTCAGGTCTCGCTTCTCATCTAAATGATTCGGAAGAGTATAAGAATTTTAATGCGAGTGATTATTTCTAATGATATGCACAATGGAAAATAAAGAAAGGAGGTCGCCTATGCAGAAGTAGTAAAAACAAAACGGTCTGAGACCGTCCACTAATTTCCAATTTAACAAGTTTAACCCAACTACGGGGACGATCCAATCCCCATAGTTCTTCAAATTAATTTTATGAGTAAAAAATTATTATTTCTATTTGCTATACTAGCAACCGGTACATCACTCTTCGCCCAAGGTAACGGTATTCAAGGGATTACCGATGCCACCAACATGGTAACCGGTTATTTCGATCCTGCCACGAAATTGATTTATGCTATCGGAGCAGTCGTAGGGCTGATCGGCGGCGTAAAAGTGTACTCGAAGTTCAGTTCCGGCGACCCCGACACCTCAAAAACAGCCGCCAGCTGGTTTGGAGCCTGTATCTTTCTGATTGTAGCGGCTACTATCCTCAGATCATTCTTCCTGTAAGGGGTCACAGACCCTTTTATTTTACTTTTAATAACGAAAAAAATGGCAGCATATTCAATCAACAAAGGAATCGGCAAACCCGCAGAATTCTACGGACTAAAATCTCAGTACCTGTTCATCTTCGCCGGAGGCTTGTTATCCGTCTTTATCGTATTTGTGATTATGTATATGATCGGCATCAGTCAGGCGGTCTGTATCGTTTTCGGCATCGTTACCGCCGGCACACTCGTTTGGGGAACATTTTACCTGAACGACAAATACGGAGAATACGGATTGATGAAAGTACAGTCCCTAGCCAATCACCCTAAATACATTATCAGCCGGCTACGCATCGAACGGTTATTCCAAACAAAAAGAAAGGAAGTCAACCCATGAGAAATACAGCCAAAGCAGCAACACTGGAGAGTAAGTTTCCGCTATTGACGGTCGAACACGATTGCATCCTGAGTAAAGACGCAGACCTGTCGGTTGCTTATCGTGTGGACTTGCCCGAGTTGTTTACCGTTACATCGGGAGAGTATGAAGCCATGCACGCCTCGTGGCTCAAAGCTATCAAAGTATTGCCTAACTACTCTATAGTGCATCGCCAGGACTGGTTTATCGAAGAAAACTACAAACCGGAGTTAGATAAAGAGGATATGAGCTTTTTATCACGTTCGTTTGAACGTCATTTCAATGAGCGTCCGTTTTTGAACCATACTTCTTACCTGTTCATAACTAAAACGACCAAAGACAGAGCCAGACAGCAAAGCAATTTCAATGCTCTGACTCGTGGATTTATGGTACCCAAGGAAATGCAGGATAAGGAAGCGGCTTTGAAGTTTCTCGAATCAGCGGATCAGTTCGAACGCATTATCAATGACAGCGGATTTATCAAACTCACCCGTATCACCACCGATGAAATAGTGGGTACTGAAAAAGAAGCGGGTATCGTTGAAAAGTATTTCTCCCTTTCGCAACAAGATACCACTTGCCTGCAAGATATTACCCTCGGTGCAGGCGAAATGAAGATCGGGGACAAATATCTGTGTTTGCATACACTTTCGGATACTGAAGACTTACCGGGAAAAGTAGCCACAGATACCCGTTACGAACGTTTGTCGACTGACCGGAGCGATTGTCGCTTGTCCTTTGCCGCTCCCATAGGTGTGCTTTTATCCTGTAACCACATGGTTAATCAGTATCTTTTTATTGATGACCATTCGGAAAACTTAAAGAAGTTTGAAAAACAGGCACGTAACATGCACTCACTTTCCCGTTACAGCCGATCGAACCAGATCAACAAAGCCTGGATAGAAGAATACCTGAACGAAGCTCATAGTTTCGGATTAACCTCTATCCGTAGCCATTGCAATGTGATGGCATGGGCAGAGGATAAAGAGGAACTCAAACGGATTAAAAACGATGTGGGTAGTCAATTGGCATTAATGGAATGCAAGCCGAGGCACAACACAGTGGATACGCCAACCTTGTTTTGGGCAGGCATTCCGGGTAATGCAGGCGATTTTCCCAGTGAGGAAAGTTATTACACCTTTATCGAACAGGCTTTGTGTTTCTTTATCGGAGAAACCAACTACAAATCTTCGCCATCGCCTTTCGGTATCAAGATGGTGGATCGGGTAACGGGAAAACCGCTTCATGTGGATATATCGGATTTACCCATGAAGAAAGGGATTATTACCAACCGGAATAAGTTCGTGTTAGGACCTTCGGGTAGCGGGAAATCCTTTTTTATGAACCACCTTGTCCGCCAGTATTGGGAACAGGGAACGCATGTGGTTCTTGTCGATACGGGAAACTCGTATCAGGGCTTGTGTGAAATGATCCATAACAAAACGAAAGGATTAGACGGTATCTATTTTACGTATACTGAAGAAAAACCGATTTCTTTTAATCCGTTCTATACAGATGACAATCAGTTTGATGTCGAGAAAAAGGACAGTCTCAAAACCTTACTGTTGACGCTATGGAAAAGTGATGATGATAAGATTACGAAAACAGAATCGGGAGAATTGGGAAGTGCCGTTAATGAATATATTCAGAGACTAAAAGCGGACAACACTATCAGACCATGCTTCAATACCTTTTACGAGTTTATGCGTGACGATTATAAAGATGAGTTGGAAAATAGAAAAATCAGAGTCGAAAAAAACGATTTTAATATCGACAATTTTCTGACCACGCTCAAACAGTACTATCAAGGTGGACGGTATGATTTTTTATTGAACTCCGATCAGAATATAGATTTGTTATCCAAGCGGTTTATTGTCTTTGAGATAGATCAGATAAAGGAAAATAAAGAACTTTTCCCTGTGGTAACGATTATCATTATGGAGGCATTTATCAATAAGTTACGCCGTCTCAAAGGTATCCGAAAACAATTGATTGTGGAAGAGGCATGGAAGGCTCTTTCTTCGCCCAATATGGCTGAGTATCTTCAATATATGTACAAAACCGTTCGGAAATACTTCGGTGAAGCTATTGTGGTAACGCAAGAGGTAGACGATATTATTTCATCCTCCATTGTCAAAGAGGCTATTATCAATAACTCGGATTGTAAGATACTACTCGACCAGCGAAAGTATATGAATAAGTTCGATTCGATACAGGCTTTGTTAGGACTGACAGATAAGGAGAAGGCACAAATTCTGTCTATTAATATGTCGAATAACCCGAGTCGGCTATACAAAGAAGTGTGGATCGGCTTAGGTGGTATGCAATCGGCTGTGTATGCCACAGAAGTTTCGATGGAAGAATATCTATGTTACACCACCGAAGAGACTGAGAAACTGGAAGTGATGCAGCTGGCTAAGAAGCTGGATGGGAATATTGAAATGGCGATAAAGCAACTAGCTGAGAAGAAAAGGAAGCCCTCCTAAATCCTCCCCAAGGGAGGACTATAGAATCACTCAGAATTTATTAAATAACAAATAAAACGTATGAAAAAGATCATATTAACATATGCTCTAATGACCGCCTTTTGCCTTTGTTCAAGGGTATCACAGGCACAATTCTACTCGGTAAACACCAATATCCCTGCACTGGCGACTACCACCCTGAACATGGAATTAAGCATGACGCTGAACCGAAAAGTCTCCGTTCATCTGCCTGTCTATTACAATCCCTTTGTGTTTTCCGGCAATAGGAAAATACAGAATTTCACGGTCATGCCGGGAGTCAGGTATTGGCTGCTTGAATCCTATGTCAGCGGTTTTGTCGGAGTCAATACCATCGGTTCCAAGTATCATTTCACTTGGAAAGACTATCGGTATGAAGGCTTAGCCTTTGGAGCAGGTATCAGTGCAGGTTATGCGTATCTGCTTTCTCCCCGATGGAACTTGGAACTGGAGGGCGGTATCGGACTTGTCTGGGCGGATTACACCAAATACAGGTGTGAAGAGTGCGGTAAAAAAGTCGGGGATGAAAACCGCTGGTATGCTATTCCTAATAAGATTGCCCTTTCACTGGTCTATTTATTTTAAAACTGCTGCCCTATGAAAAAGATACTATTCTATATCCTATGTGCAGTTCTGCTTTATTCTTGCGGGGTGAAACGTGTCGATGGTGACACACGGGCAAATATCAGTTTGCCTGTGCAACCTGAAACTCCAAAGCAACAAAAAGCAGCAAAGCAAACAGTTATCGAAATGAAAGACCATTTGGGTAATGTAACCACTTATGTGCAAACCGAAAGGGACAAGAAAGGTAAACAGCAACTATCGGTTCAACTCAATGAAGTGACCGTTACGGCAAAGCTCAAATCCGTACCCGAACGATTCGGAAAAGTGGACATCGACTTTATAGTCTCCGTACCTGAAGTATTAATTGATAAGTACTGGCAGTTAAACCTAACACCTCTGTTGATTAAGAAAGACGAGCATATCCCTTTTGACGACTTAGTTATTACAGGTGTGGAGTTTGACAAAGAACGGATGAAAGGATATACTAAGTATGCCAAGTACTTATCAGGTATTGTACCCGACAGCCTTTTTAATGACCGCTTTGTGA
Source organism: Indolivaga alginatilytica (assembly GCF_003201355.1). Taxonomy (GTDB): domain Bacteria; phylum Bacteroidota; class Bacteroidia; order Bacteroidales; family Dysgonomonadaceae; genus Dysgonomonas_A; species Dysgonomonas_A alginatilytica. Next base: position 15,406 of record NZ_QICL01000026.1, on the reverse strand, counting down.
ACATGAGAAAGTATTATAAATACCTATCCGATTATGAGAAGTCGGAACTCAGGCGTGTAAACAAAGACTCGATGGACTATGTGAAGTATAAACGGTACATCGACCGATTGAACACCCGTTACGAAATCTTCAACCGTAAGATGTATAACAGCAGGGCGTGGCTTGCCAAACAATTGGGTTTTGAAGATATCAAAGAACGCTACGAGGTTTTTCATCGGGATACTACTTATGTCAGCCGATTTTACAATAAACGCTATGAGCAATTGGTAAACCTCATTCCTCAGTTTCACTTACTCAGAGAGGTTACCGATTCGACAATTATCAGCAAATACAGAAAAGAGAAGTACAGGTATGAGTTCGTAAATAGTTACCGATTCCTTACCTCTGCTGATTCTACTGTGCTTCTAACGAAGTTTTACCGCAACAAGCAAATCGAACGCAACGACAAGCTGATCGCAGAAAAAGAGCTGATGTTTGCCAAGCTGGTCAAATTTCCGAAGAACCTGAACGCACGGCTGGATACGGTCATATTCAATAAAGGCAAATTTGAGTACTACTACCATCAGGAGATCGCAACGGATGAAGATACCAAGCGGATGCGGTTGTATATGGACGGTACGGCTCAGACGATACGGGGAGAGAGTTATTTGTTACCCACTTCGGATACCTTGATTTATTCGGTTTCGTCTATGATTCAATTCCTAGATATGTCGCCCCGCTATATGCGAAAAATCATCGAACGTAAAGCCAGTTCTTCCCTGAAAGCCTATATCACATTTAAAGTCGGGAAATCGGATCTGGATTTAAACCTCGATAATAATCGGATTGAGATCGACAAAGTGCAGGAAATGGTAGAAGCTTTGACCGAGACAGGTGAATTTGTGATGGACAGTATCTCATTGGTAGCAAGTAGTTCGCCCGAAGGTTCGTATCGTTCCAATCTTTTACTCTCGAAATCACGAGCGGAATCCATTAAGAAATTCCTATTGACTTCGCTCTCTGACATTGAGGGTATCGACAAAATGTTATTTGCACGACCTAAAGGCGAAGATTGGGAATCGCTGAGCCACCTGATTCGGGATTCTACCGATATCCTGAATCAGCAAGCGATACTGGATATTATCGGGGATAACACTGATCCAGACAAAAAGGAGATTGAAATCAGGAATCGTTATCCCGAAGATTACAATCAAATCCGAAATGAATTGTACCCGAAATTACGAGCCGTAGATTTTACATTTCATATACACCGAAAGGGAATGATAAAAGATACGATTCATACCACTGAACCCGATCTGATGTATGCGGATGCCATCCAGTTGATGGAGAAACGTAAATACTCTCTGGCTCTACAAATACTCTCAGATTACAATGACTGGAATACAGGGATTTGTTTGATGTCATTGGGTTACGATCAGGGAGCGTACACTATTTTTCTGAATGAAAAAGAAAGTGCCGACTGCGAATATTTGTTGGCAATACTGGCTTCCCGATTGGGTAAGGAGGACGAAGCGGTAAAGCGTTTCCTCCATGCCTGTGAACTGGATGCTACTAAACGCTGGCGGGGTGCTTTAGATCCTGAGATCAACAAGCTGATTAAAGCTTACGGCTTACACCAAGAGGATGAAGATGTCGAATAATTTTTAAAACTGAAAATCAATGAAAAAGAGAATGAAAATAACCTGTATAATCCTTTGTGGATTGCTTCTGATTCATAGTTGCAGTATGATCGACTTCTCGGAGGATTGCACTTATACCGGAAATGTTGAAGTCAGGTTCGACTGGTCGAATTTGTCGGAAGGAGACAAAGTACCCGAATGGATGGATACGAGGTTTTATACTCCCGCTTTGCCTGTCCGATCCTTTATGTTACGTGGAGATACGCTCTTAACCGAAATTGTAACAGGACATTATCAGGTTCTTGCCTATAATCCTATTAAAGGAATCGATTTTATAGGATTGGATAATATTGAAACAGCAATAGCACAACCTCCTATCAGTGAGAAAGACGGAAAACTCTATACGGTGCAAGCTCCTTTGTTGTATGCCGCTAAAACGGATATTCAGGTTCAGCCATACACTTCGACTGTTTGTGAATTAATCCCTAAATCCTGTATACGTCAGCTTTTTGTGAATTTCATTGTCATCAATGAAGGATTTGCAGAGGTAGAAAATATTTCGGGAGAATTAAGCGGTGTGGCAACGGGATACAGCTTTGCTGAAATGGAAGCGATACGCTCTACGGCAATTCTGCCTTTTTCCTCTATCAAGTTATCCAACGGGAATTTCTTATCCAACCTGCGTGTATTCGGTTTAAATCCTTCACAGGAAGGGCAAAGTGAAATCCAAAAGGAAATGTACCTCTCCCTGCAATTATCGGATGGGAGGATATTCAATGACATCTTGGATTTAACAGGGCTGTTTAGCGATTTTACTGCGGCATCCATGTACCTGACACTGGAGATCAGATTAACAGCAATGGGAATGAAAATCTCGATTACCGACTGGTATACCATCGATCAGGGAATTATCGAACTATAATCAACTGATAACTCGTGACTTTATATAATGCATGATATAAAAGTCTGAATTATAAACTAATCCAATTTTAAACAATTTAAATTTTAAAGTTATGAAAAAATTATTTTTTATGGCGGTACTGGCTGCCTGTGTATTTACTTTCAGCAGTTGCAACAACGATGAACTGCCCGATTCTCAGGTTAAAACGGATGGAACGGAGTTAAAAATCCGTACCGATATTGCGGCGATAAATGTTGCAGGAACTCGTGCCACACCTGTCTCTGAATTTTCAAACAGTTCGAATCTCGGTTTATTCGTGACATCGGGTACTTTGGATAATATGTACGATTCTTTTGCTGCCAATGCCAATGTACGTTCAGTTTTCTTAAACGGAGTATGGAATCAAACCCCTGTGGTTAGGCTTACGAATGAAAACGCCACGGTTTATGCGTATTACCCGTACAGCAGCCTTAACACTGACGGTAAGGCGATATCGGTAGATCATGGAACGCAACAGGATTATATGTATGGCACACATACAATCGGACAGGCTGTAATTAATAAAAACAATCCGACGGTAAACCTGACCATGAAGCATGCAATGGCTATGGTGCAATTTAATATCTGTAAATCCAATTATCCGTGGGAAGGCAGGTTAACTAAGATTGAAATCGCAAACTCTGTTTCAAAAACAGTCATTTACAGTGAAGGTACTTTGGACATTTCAACAGGTATTATCAAAAATACAGCGGGTAAAAATTATGCGGCAACTATTCAGACCTATTCAGATATCTATCCGCTTCTGACCATTTCAGAGAAGCTTTTGAGTGATGAAGCGGATTACCTGAAACTATTTGTTTTACCTGTTGCTACAACAGGTGCTGAGGGCGATGTGGTATTCAAATTTACTATCGATGATCGTATTTACTCGTGGAAAGTTCCAGCTAATACAAAATGGAGTTCAGGAACAAAAAATACCTATACGGTAACAATAACAGGATCAGCTCTCACTATCGGAGACGTTAAAATAACTGATTGGACGGGTGGTGTCGTCGGAAATGTCGGCTTGGCAGACTAAAGTAAAATTAAAAAAGTAAAGAGCATATTCTTTTATGCTCTTTACTTGATTTTTCTTCTTGATTTTGAAAAATGAATATTATGACAAAATTAATGAACATACAATTAATTGTAATGTGTATAATCTGCTTGTTTTGTTGCTCTTGTCAAAACGAACAATTGGAAGATACCGACACAAAACCTCTTACTGCGTGTGAAGTAAGGTTTAGCCTGGCTGCTCCCGGCTCTTCAAAATTAAAATCAACCGACACCTATTTTGATGTGGGTGACCGAATCGGTATTTATGTAGTAGAAACTTCGGAAGGTCAAAGCCCAGGGCTTACTGAATCAGGTAATTATGCTCACAATAAGGAATTCATCTTCAACGGGTCAACATTAGAAGCAGCTAGTGAAGAAGACAAAATCTTTTTTCCTGCGGGTAAAGCATTGGAATTTTACGCATACTACCCTTTTAATAAAGATTTAGAAAATCCTCATTCTTTACATCATAAAGTTTCAGCGTATCAGGATAACTTAAATGAGTATATGCTAAGTGACTTTCTTATTGCAAAAAACGTGACCGGTAAAAGTAACGAAACGGTATACCTAGTATTTGAACATAAAATGGCACTTATTGAGTTTAATGTCAGCGTTGATATTGAAAATGAGGTAAGAAGTGTCAAGATGCTTAACCCAAAAATGATAAGCCTTTTTAATTTAATGAGCGGAGATACTATAAGCGTCCTTGATTTTGAAAGAAAAGATATCAGCATGCACTTATGGGGTGGCTGGGGGAGTAAGACTATTAAATTTAGGGCATTAGTTCCAAGTCAAACCATTAAAAAGGATGATCTTCTATTTGAAATTGAAATGGATAATGGCATACGAAAGTATAAGGCTTTAAAGGAAGTCAATCTTGTTGCGGGAGAAAAAAACATCTTCGATTTTTCCTTGCAATATAAAATTGAAACTTTTGCAACAGGTAATGGATATGTTAGCGAAGGCGGGATATATAATTATGGTCAAAATGTGCAATTAGTCGCTACTCCATTTCCCGGATTTAAGTTTGAAGGCTGGTTTGAAAAAAATATATCTGTCTGCGATCATGAATACTATAACTTCAATGTTGATAATGACCGAAAACTGGAAGCACGCTTTTCAAATGAACAATATTATAAGGTTGTAGTTTTTGCGACTCAGGGTGGCGTGGCTTATACTCTCAAAGGTGATCGCTATAAACATGGAGAAAGATGCATATTTATAGCTGAGCCGAATACCTGGTGGAAATTCATCGGTTGGTTCTATAAAGACGGCAATCAAATAGCATTTCCTAATCCTGTTTTTGAACTACCGATCACATCGGATATGCAGCTCGAAGCTCGATTTATGTATTTACATCCGTCTAAGTAAATTACTTGACAATTAAAAACACAGTACTATTTTCTAAAAAGTTCTCCGGGCATAGAGAACACAAGTAATCAGAATTATTTATCTAAAACTTTAGCAATATGAAAACAAGAATTTTCATGTTGTGTATAAGCCTTACGCTTATCGCAACGCAAATCAAGGCTCAATGGGCTGTTTTTGACCCGAGTAATTTAGCTCAGGGTATAGTTAATACGACTCGTCAGGTGGTACAGACGACAACGACCGCAACAAATATGGTCAATAATTTCAAGGAGGTTCAAAAGGTTTATAATCAAGGCAAAGAGTACTACGATGCACTCAAAGCTGTCAATAATTTAGTAAAAGATGCCCGTAAAGTGCAACGCACGATCCTGATGGTAGGCGAAATCTCGGATATCTATGTCATCAGTTTTCAAAAGATGATGTCCGACCCCAACTACTCGATCGAGGAACTCAATGCCATCGCTTCGGGATATGCCCGATTGTTGGAACAAAGCAACGATGTGCTGAACGAACTCAGAGGAGTGGTCAATATCAGCACGCTGTCTCTTTCGGATAAGGAACGGCTGGATATTGTGGATAAGTCCTACGAATCCATGCTCAACTACCGCAACCTGGTACAGTATTATACCAATAAGAACATCGGTATATCTTATCTCAGAGCTAAGAAGAAAGGCGAAACGGCACGGGTTACGGCTTTGTATGGGAATCCGAGTGAGCGTTACTGGTAAAACTTTCAATTAGCAAATGTAAAAATTAGCAAATATGAAAATGTGCCAATTTACCAACAATGGTGTAAAGCGAAGCTATCATTTGCTAATTTTCAAATTAACTCATTTTCAAATTAAAAAAAGAATATGAATTTCGATCAATTTCACGAAACATTACGGACACTCTACGAACAGATGATGCCACTATGTGGTAACATGATCGGTGTATCCAAAGGGATTGCAGGTCTGGGAGCCTTATTTTATGTGGCTTTTCGGGTTTGGCAGTCCTTAGCCCGTGCCGAACCTATCGATGTGTTCCCTCTTCTACGTCCTTTTGCCATTGGTTTGTGTATCATGTTCTTTCCGACTGTTGTTCTGGGAACGATTAACAGCATTATGAGTCCTGTAGTGCAGGGTACACATGGAATGTTGGAATCCGAAACCTTCGATATGCAAAGATATGCCGAGCAGAAAGACAGGCTGGAGTATGAAGCCCTGCGGCGTAATCCCGAAACAGCTTATCTGGTAGACAATGCTGTCTTTGAGGCACAACTTGATGAACTGGGAATTACCGATGCGGGGCAGATAGCGGGAATGTATATCGAACGGGGATTATACAATGCCAAGAAAGCAATTCAGGAAGCATTCAGGGATATACTGGAACTGATTTTCAAGGCGGCGGCTTTGGTTATCGATGTGATACGAACTTTCTTTCTGATTGTTCTTTCCATTCTCGGACCATTGGCGTTTGCCATATCGGTATGGGATGGGTTTCAGTCAACACTTACTCAATGGATAACCAGATATATTTCGGTCTATCTGTGGTTGCCTGTATCGGACTTGTTCAGTACGATTATCGCACGCTTACAGTCGCTGATGTTGCAGGCGGACATAGAGCGGATGCAGGCCGATCCGAATTTCTCGCTGGACAGTTCAGATGCAATTTATATTGTGTTTCTCATTATCGGCATCATCGGCTATTTCACGATTCCGACTGTTGCAGGCTGGATTATTCAAGCAGGAGGCATGGGCAATATGGGTAAGAACATCAATAATACAGCTACTAAAGCAGGTGCTGTCGCAGGAGGGGCTGCGGGTGCTGCCGCAGGGAATATCGGCGGACGATTGTTGGGGAAATAACTAGCTCCAACCACCGGAGAACATAATATGAAACATCAGAATTATTGGGATAGAACTACCAAGCAGTAAGATCAGGCAATTTATCAATAGTGGCTTTCTGACTTCTTTATTGAGAAAAGCAGCAAAGAGACTAAAGAAGATTAGCATAAAGCTTAGTATGGGAGTCAGAAAACATGAATAAGTGAAAAAGTACATCAAGAATTGTAATGTATCTGCAAAAATGAATGCAAGTATAATGGCAAACATATTGACAGAAATGCTTGTGATAGAGAACCAAAAACCAAGTCTGATAAATTCTTTCATAATTAACGATAGTAATACAAATGTAATAATAAATCTATGGAATTTAAATCATTAAAAAATATCGAATCGAGCTTTAAGCAAATCCGTCTGTTCGGGATTGTCTTTCTATGCTTGTGTGCTGCCATAACAGGGTACTCCATGTGGAGTGCCTATGATTTTGCGGAGGCTCAACGGCAAAAGATCTATGTACTGGATGGTGGAAAGTCGCTTATGCTGGCTTTATCTCAAGACCTGTCGCAAAACAGACCTGTGGAAGCCCGGGAACATATCAAGCGGTTTCATGAACTGTTCTTTACGCTCTCTCCCGATAAATTAGCCATTGAAAGCAATATAGAGCGAGCATTGTTGCTGTCGGATCGCAGTGCTTTCAACTACTATAAGGATTTATCGGAGAAAGGTTACTACAATCGTATAATTTCGGGAAACATCAATCAAACTATTCTGGTAGATAGCGTTATCTGCAATTTCGATGTGTACCCATACGATGTGGCAACCTACTCCAGACAAATGATCATCCGGGAAAGTAATATCACTGAACGCAGTCTTATTACACACTCCAAACTCTTGAACTCCGTCAGATCCGATAACAATCCGCATGGATTTACGATTGAAGGTTTTGAAATTAAGGAGAATAAGGATATACGGGTTCTTAACCGATAGCCCCTCTTGATCTCCCCAAAGGGGAGAAAAGAGTAAACCTCGAGAAATAAAATCAAATTTATTACTCATAACGAAAGAATTATGAAAGAGAGAATCAAAGAACTGGGTTATTGGTTTGAAGACAGGCTCAAAGACCTGTGCGGAGAAATTACTCCCGATAAACGGTTGACTGTTATTCTGATTATGCTTCTGATTTTCACCCTCGGCAATCTGTATTTTACCATCAGTTCCATTTATAACTGGGGCAGGGAATCAGAGAGACAGGAGCAATTGAAAATAGAACATATCCGAAATTTAGATTTAAAACGGAAAGACTTGATTGATTCGGATTTGACAATACCGGATATCAATAATGCTTCTGATAGTATTAATCAACAAAACAATTACGATTATGGACGAACAAACGAAAGATAATACACTCATAAAACAGAAACTGAAAAAGTACACTGTTTTTGTCTTAATGGCAATTATCTGTGTAGGCTCCCTTTGGCTGATCTTTAAACCGTCAGCATCCGATAAAGCCAAAGAACAGGTGGGTATGGGCTTCAACTCGGATATACCCGATCCGAAAGCAAACGGTATCATCGGAGACAAGAAAGATGCCTATGAGCAGGAGCAGATGCAGCAGAAACAAAAAGACAGGATGCAGTCGTTAGAGGGATATGCCGACATCTTGGGAGCGGAAGCCAATAATAAAGCTGTCAGCATTTCATTAGCCGATGAACCTGAAAGAAATACCGCAACATCGGGGAAAGAGCAGAAAAATCAAAAAGCTCCTATCAACAATTCGGTAGCTGCCTATCAGGACATCAACAAGACACTCGGTAATTTCTATGAAAAACCGAAAGATGATCCTGAGAAAGCTGAATTGAAAAAGAGACTGGATGAATTGGAAGCGAAGCAAAATGAAAAAAACGATAAGCAATCGGCTATGGACGAACAACTCGCATTGATGGAGAAATCCTATCAACTGGCAGCTAAGTATATGCCGCAGAGACAGAATCAGGGAGAGCCGTTTCAAGACCAACCTATGAGTACAGGTAATGAAAGCCTGAGTAAGAAGATTGTCAAAGGAACTTCCAATAATTCGAATAATGGTAAAACAAAGATTAGCCCTGTGCGTCAGCTTCAACAGCAAACGGTATCGGCATTGGCTCAGAATATCAGCAATGAAGAATTATTTGTACAATACGACCAGGCACGCAATGTCGGATTTAATACCATGGATGCCAGAATGGGAGTCTCTGAAAAGAATACCATCTCCGCCATTGTCGATAATGACCAAACGGTTGTTGACGGGCAAAGTGTCCGGCTTCGTTTGACTGAACCTTTGATGGCAGGCAGTACTATTATTCCTGAGAATACGATTATTACGGGCATGGCGCAGATCCAAGGCGAACGGCTGGATATTCTGATTTCCAATATGGAGCATCAGGGGACAATTATTCCTGTGGAAATGACGGTTTTTGATTCGGACGGGCAAAAGGGTATTTACATTCCGGGGTCTCTGGAAATGAATGCTGTCAAAGAGATTGCTGCCAATATGGGCAGTAGTGCAGGTACAAGTTTTACGATGACGCAGAGTGCGAGCCAGCAGATTGCATCCGACCTGACCAAAGGTGTTATTCAGGGAGCTTCGGCTTATATGCAGAAGAAGATCAAACAGATTAAAGTTACGCTAAAGGCGGGGTATAAGATAATGCTGATGCCGAAAGCAAATTAATTAGCAGATTAGCAAATGTGCCAATTAAATAAATCAATGAACAACAAGTCTTTAATTCAACTAAAATTTCAATTCAAATGAAAAAATATCTAATTCTATTCGCATTGATTATCGGAACTGTTTCGATAGATGCACAAACAGAAGATTCTACAAATGAACTTCTTCAAGAAGAATTGCAGCAAGTTCTTAAACCGTCATCGGGAGATTATTATGAAGGGTTATCCAAGAAAATAACCTTCGACCGAATGATTCCGCCTTATGGCTTGGAGGTAACTTTTGAGAAAACAGTGCATGTTATTTTTCCTTCTGCCATCAGGTATGTCGATCTGGGTTCGAATACTATTGTAGCAGGCAAAGCCGGAACTTCGGAGAATGTAATCCGGATAAAGGCTGCTATTCGAAACTTTGAGACGGAGACCAATATGGCGGTTATTACCGAAGAAGGTAGCTATTATACTTTCAATATCAAGTATGCGGATGAACCCGAGAAACTAAATGTGGAGATGAAGGATTTTATGCACGATGGTATAGCCATTAATAAACCGAATAATTCGATGGAGATTTATCTCAAAGAATTGGGAAGTGAATCGCCCCGCCTGGTTTACCTGATTAACCGTTCCATTTATCAGAACGATAAGCGATTGGTAAAGCATATCGGGAGTAAGCGTTTTGGTGTTCAATACTTACTCAAAGGTATTTATACGCATAACGGCTTACTGTATCTGCATACACAGATAAAGAACGCATCGAATGTGCCTTTCGATATAGATTTTGTGCGAATTAAAATAGTGGATAAGAAAATGAGCAAACAGACTGCCATACAGGAGACGGTTATCTATCCGCTGAGAGCTTATAATTTCGTTTCTCAGGTTGGTGGCAATAAGGCTGAACAAACCGTCTTTACAATTGATAAGATTACCATTCCCGATGACAAGCAACTGCTGATCGAACTTTTTGAAAAGAACGGTGGACGAAATCAGTCTTTTGTGATTGAAAATGAAGATTTGATTCGTGCTAGAGTAATTAACGAGCTAAAGATCAAGTAAGATGAAACAAATCTATCTGAGTATAACACTGTGCCTTGTCCTTGTCGGGCAGGCTCAGGCTCAACGATGCTTACCGGGACAGAGAGGCATACAGGTAACTGTCGGAGCAGTGGATGGCTTCAATCTGAAAAAAGGAGACAAGCAGGCTTTTTGTTTGGGTATTGCTCATTCTACTTACACTAAAGGAGGTAATCGGTGGGTATTCGGAGCAGAGTATCTGCAAAAACAGCATTTGTATCGGGATATATTGATCCCTGTTTCGCAGATAACAGGGGAAGGGGGATATTACAAACAGGTCTTATCCGATCCCTCAAAAACAGTAGCCTTTTCGGTAGGTGCTTCGGCGGTTGCTGGCTACGAGACTATCAATTGGGGGAAACAGCTTTTATTCGATGGAGCAACAATTGAAAGTAAAGATAATGCGATCTATGGTGGTGCAGTGTCTTTTGAGGTGGAGACGTATATCACGGATAGGCTTGTATTGCTGGCAAACGTCAGGGAACGGGTCTTGTTCGGTTCTTCGATTAGTAAATTCCATACGCAAATAAACGTTGGAGTCAGAATATTTATAAATTAAAAGCATAAAACAAACATGAAGAAATTTGCATCTTATTTAATCTACGCGATACTGATTGCCTGTATCGCATGTGCCTGTTCTAGCGATATTGATATTCGCCAAGATTATAAATTCAAGGTTACTCACTTGCCTGTTCCCAAAAAGGTAAAGAAAGGGGAAACAATTGAGATTCGCTGTCAGTTGGAGCGTTCGGGCAGGTTTGATCAGGCGAGGTACAGTTTTCGGTTTTTCCAATTCGATGGGGTTGGTGAGCTGAAAATGGATAATGAAGTGGTTCTCCTGCCCAATGATTATTATGATCTGACTGAGGAGACGTTTCGATTGTATTATACATCTCTGAGTAGTGATGCCCAAAGTTTGGATGTATATTTCTTCGATAAGGCAGGCAATAACTACACGCTTCAGTTCTCGTTTAATCCGGATAATTCAACGGAGGGTGAGCCATGATGACACTGTTTGTTATTTCGTATATTTCCACTTGGGGTAGTATTATTTACTCGTATCTGACTGCAAAAAATGATGTCGAGTTGTGGGACAAAAAAGTTGAATGAAATTATTTAAGACAGGCTATTCCTTATCGGGATAGCCTGTTGAGGTTTCTATTTGCTTTTTTGTTTCTCTAAAATTGAAATAACCAATATGATAATTATTGACATCATTTTTAGAATAATATTTGATATGGCTGTTTCATTCTTTAAGACAATAATAAATTCAATGAATGAATAGCAAATTTGTAATAATAGAATAGTATTATAAAATCTATTTGCTTTTTTCAATAATTTTTTTTCTCTTTTTTTATTCTTTTTAGTCATGGCTTCACGTATTTAAAAATTAAAATTTTCAATACGCTACTGCCACAGCTCAAATGTAAGTTCAGAATGATAAAAATTAAAGGACAAAACAGTATCTTTGTATAATAATTAATACAATTTAATGATAATACTATGATTAAAAATACTTTAGAAAAATTAAAACCGATATCTATTAGAGTCCCTAAAAATTTGAGAGAGGACTTAGTGAAATATTCCCAGAAAAATAGGAGAAGCCTAAGTTCTTATTGCCGAATTTTGATTGAGGATAATTATAGTAATTTTGGCAAGAAACACAGATATGATAAGTTACTTTATAAAGATGAAATATTTGTACCTTTATCTTTTACTATAACAGAAACATTAAAACAAAAACTCATTAATCATATAATATCATTTGGAAGATATCATTATAATAGAGTTTTCTTCTCTGACTTTATAAGAAAAGTTCTTTCAGATTCATCAAAAGAATAAAATACAATATGACACCATCTGAAAAATATGTATCTGAATTGTGTGAAAAATCTTTTCTCCCATTTTGGAGCTATCTAAGTCCATTAGGAAAAAATAATAAAGAATTATGTGACGTATTATTAATTTGTGAAAATGATATTGTAATTATTTCCATAAAGGATATTAAAGTTTCAGATCATCCAGACCCATCGGTTCAATATAATCGTTGGCATAGCAAAGCAATAGATGGATCATTAAGTCAAATATACGGAGCTGAAAGATTTATAGAAAGTGTAGAAGAGATTACTCTCAATAATAGAATAACTAAAATAAAGCTACCCGAAAAAAAGGATCGAGTAATTTTTCGGGTAGCTGTAGCTTTCGGAAGTAAAAAGGATTTTCCATTAAATACTGGAGATTTTGGTAATGGATATGTCCATGTTTTTGACGAAGATTCAACTTTCACAGTCATAAATGAATTGGATACATTTCCAGATTTTATAAACTATTTAAAAGCTAAAGAACAATTCACCAAGGGTAAAATTGTAAAAGTTCCTAAGGAAGTTGATTTCTTAGCCCTATATATAAAAACTTCTCTTGAATTTGATTATACTCCCGATACAATAATAATAGACGAAGGTTTGTGGAATGAATATACCAAGTCTGACGAATATATTAAATGGAAAAAAGATATAAAACCAAGCTATATTTGGGATGAAATAATAACAACCCTTTATAAATTGCATATCGAAGGAAAAGCCAACTCTGAAAAACATTCTGAACTTGAAATTGCAACTAGAGCTATAAACTTAGAATCAAGGATGAATAGGATAGAATTAGGCATAGTTCTAGAAGATATGCTAAAAAGGAATATTAGAGCAAGGATGTTAAAAGAACAGCCTCATACAAATCATACATATGTACTACTCCGTGCTGATAAAAAAAATTGGGAATCAAAGGAAAGCGAATTGCAACTAAGATGTTTTATAGCTAAAAAAGATAATCCAAACGTTACTAAAATAATCGGTTTGACTTTTGGAATAGATGAGAATGGAAATGATATGTTTGATTTAGCTTATTTTTATCTTCCAGAACTTAATGAAGAAGCAAAACGTAGAATTGAAATAGTACAACAAGAATTGGGATATTTTACAAATCCACAAATAAGCCGTAGTAAAAATATGAGATAAATAGAATTATCTAAAATATAACTAAATGGAGTGTTGAACTATAACTCAATTTAGCTATGAACACATTGCCTAAATTTAGGACAATGTGTTTTTCTTTTTTGGAAACATTGTCCGAAAAAAGGACAACTTCACATGAAAAAAGACGACAAAGGTCGTGTTCTTGTCCTTTTTTGAAGAATCTTTTTGCTAATTATCAATAAGTTACTAAAAATCAAACTATTATACATTTAAATATTTTTCAGCAAAGCATTAAATAATAAGTAGTTATGAATTTTTATTTACATAAAAATAAGTGTTGTTTTTTGTCCTTTGACAATTAAAATTCTTTTCTGACTTTCGCAGGGCGAGGCAGGGCTTTCGATTTCATTTTTTTATTGAATAATTATGTCTAAGAAGAAACGAAATCGTAGTAAAAAAGGCTGTACGCATCGCAAAAATCTAAAGAAGGACTTTGGTTAGTATTATATTGAATCTTATTAAAGCATCAATAATAGACCTTATTAAAGAAGGAATAAAGGAAATAATAAAACTATTTCTATTCTTCATTTTTTATTTGTTGTTTCAAATACTTTTTTAAAACAGGAAAAGAGAATCTGGTTTTTTGCTTCTTTTTCTTCCGCATCAGGCTCACCGAAAAAAGAAGCGGCGGAAATTTCTCTCCGCCGTTACCTTGTTATTTTTCTGCATTTTCAGTTAGCCATACGTCTCGCTTCTGTCAGCATTCTTCGAGTGATTTACCAATGCAGGTAAACAATTTGTCATCTGGGTGGCGATAATCATATTGGTAGTATAGTGTTCCCCGAAATGCACCTGCGATAAAGGTTGTGTAATTCTCTTTACCTTTTGCACAAACGGAACAGCCGTTGCTGTTGATTGATTTTGTTGTTTTCATATTATGGTCTATTTAATTGATTTATGCTGCTAATCGTTCCTGAATCTGAGATATATTGCTCTCTACAAGGTTGATAATTTGACTGTGGTATTCGGTACATTTATTACATTTCCCTCTGCTTTGAATAACTCGCAATTGAGATAACGAGAGTTCAATGGTTTCAATCTTTTTCCCATCGATGCAAGCCGTTAGAATAAGTGAATCGGCTTTTGAGTGATAGCTTGCCACGCAGTGCTTCATGGCTCTACCCTCAGCTACAATCTCAGCTACGCTTTCAAGTACACGGACGCTGATAAGTCCATCCGAAAACATCAGTCCGAAAAACTTCTCCTTGGCTTGTCTGTAATCGGCTTCTTTCTCCAATTGCTTTTCGATTGCCAAACGTGCATTCGCTTTTGCTTTCTTGATCACATAGCGGTCGTGTTCGGCTTTTAAGTCGGTGGGGCATACATATTTTGCATTATGCAGGTCTTTTCCAAAAAAGCGAAGCATATCTACATAATCGCACCACATAATCGCATCTTTAATTTTGTATCCGTTACGGATGCAAATGCGGATGGATTGGAAATAGTTGTCAATACTTAGTGTCCAACCGCTGTCCATGATTCGTTGGAGTAGCTTTTTATATCCTGCTTTTATCAAGGTTTCGGCTCTGCTGTCGGTTAGTAGGATACGAAATAGCTCTAAGGGCTTTTGTCTGTAAAATCTATTTTTATAGCCTGTTCTTTTGAGTTCAGGGATTAGCTTCTGACGTGGGTAAATTTCGCCTGTATTAATTCTGTCATAAACATTTATACAGAATTTATTATTGCGGTTTTCGTCCCGTAATTCCAATGGAGTATGAAATATCCATGAATCATAGTAGCACGTTCCCATCGTTTGGCGAAGCCGTGCAAATGTGGCGTGTTTGCCATTGGGGG
>NZ_QICL01000025.1:32788-67225 GCF_003201355.1 Indolivaga alginatilytica | reverse complement strand
ATCCACCTCTTCCCATTCCGAACAGAGAAGTTAAGCCCAACCACGTCGATGGTACTGCCTTTAGGTGGGAGAGTAGATAGCCGCCCTCTTTTTAAGCAGCCTCAGAGTAATTTACTCTGAGGCTGCTTTTGTTTGATATAAAATATAATAAAATAAAAGCCGAGACGAAAGATACAGGATCAACCTGAAAATTTGTGGAAGATTTATTTTTGTTCTATGCAAACAGGTTATGAATTATTGTTACCCGAAGGGTTTTTGAATTACTTTGAAGTAGTTGAGGTTGATACGTTAGAAAAAGTCATTATCCTTCATTTAGATGAAAAAGTTTTGTCATCAGAAGAGAATAAAGACAATCAGTTTATTAAAATAGTAGATAATGTCAATACTTTGATTCGTAATAAGTATATGATAATCGATACAGATGAATATAGTGTGGCAATGCTTGACAACCTTTATGATCACTTTCTTGAAGTAGAGAACCAACCTGACGGAATTCGAAAATTCGAAGGTGAAGCCATGAGAAATTTTTGTAACAGATTAAAAACTTATTGTGATTTTCATAGGGGTTTTAATGAACACTGGATGAAAGATAAGCTTTTGATTTCTCTCAAGTATAAAAATAATGATGTGATACCTTATGCATATTTTGATTATAACTTACAACAGGTAATTAAATATTAAAATTATCTGAATGAATAATAAGCCCTATTTTTAATTAAATAGGGCTTTTTTCACTATCTTTCGGACGATTATTCTTAACGAACCGAAACGCAATGAAAAAAATACTCCTTATTCTCGCTGTGGCGATGTCGCTTATTACCTCTTGCTCGAAAGGCTACTACGACAACCAAAGCACATAAATAGTAGTATAATGAGTGCATATATTTTCATAATTCAAATTTCCACTTATTTTTCTTGAATAAGGATTTGTTTATTCAAACGTAAGAAAGTAGGGTGTAAATAACACTCTTAGGTTATCTTATACCCTACTAGCTAACCTATTTACAGCCTTAATAATCTCTCTTTTAAACATGTAAGATAAGTATTCATACTTGTTGCTTGAATATGTAAAAGAGTTCTTTGGACAGATTCAATACTAACAACTTTTTCACTTTTAAGAAAATCATCTAATTTGTTTAGTTTTTCTTCAAGTTGATCATGTTCTAACACTAACCTTTCTTTAAATGTATTCATAATATTATTGGGTTTTACAAAGCCCTCCCAGAGCTAATTTCACTATCTCTTAACTGATATCCTTTAATAAAGGCTTCACATTTTGCTTCTTGGAGATCTCTGCGTGCACACCATTCTCTACTTGCCGGGCCAATAGATACAGGACGTGGATAGATTTCTCTAGCTTTTTGTTCGACTGTTTTCATTTTGTGAGTTTTGTTAAAACATAATTGTTACATTCTTCTATTCCGGAGACTATCGAATCTTCAAACCGTTTATTTACGGTTTGATCTTCGAGTAGGGCCACATCATCTTTATTATCCTGAAATAAGAACTCAACCAACATGGCCGAATAGTTACCCGTCAAAACTGTGAAGTTTGATTCTTTGTCACGCTCCAGGTACTCATCTTTAGAGTATCTGTGTTTAGCTTCCGGGAACCATTCTTTTAATTGCTTCAAAACAAAATCTGCAAAAATATCGGAAGTGGTACGACCTACGGAAGTGAACACTTCTATACCTGAGGCTTGCATCCAGTTAGAACCGTCACCGGCTGCATTGTTATGCAATGAAACCATTAAAGGGATAAGATCCGGATATTGTTTTGCTAAAGCATTGGCAGCTTGTACACGCTTAGTAAGACCTATTTCCTTATCAGTTGTGTTACTCCAGACTACGGTATAACCGTATGCTTTCAATAAAATCTCTATTTGCTCGCATCGTTCACGGCTCCATTTGTATTCTCTGTGTCTGCCATCGGGAGATCGTTTACCGGGTGTTTCTTCTCCGTGTGCCGGATCAAGTATGATCAGTAGTTTCTTCATATTTAATCGTTTAAAATATTATCTAAATTCTTACCTGTTTTACTTTCCATCTCTCCTTTTAGCTGAAGACGGAATATCTTAAGAAATGGGAAATCAGGATAAATAATCAGTAGCGATGCCGATATACTCCACAACTCACAGCCGGCGGCGATGGCAGCCGCAACCTTTATACCTATAAAACCTGTGTCGTGTGCAATTTTTTCAATCACGAATACACCTATAAGCATGAACGAGTAGCATCCGACTTTAAAGCAGGTGTCACGTATAGCCTTGGAGAGTATAAATTTTTTCAACTTTACAGCTGCTATTATTCCGCAAATCAAATCAGCGACAATACCGCCGCCAACAACAGCAAAGCAGTACCATTCGGGCAATAAAAAATTACCGAAATAGCATAGTATCAGCAATAGGAAACCATAGGTAGATGTGAATAATTTTTCTATATGAAAGAAAATTGATTGGATAAAAGATGTTATCATGACTTTCGTTTTTATTTCAAAAGTCGGCAGTTTCAGGGGAGATAGAAAGGACAAAAAAAGCCTGAATCTTTCGACTCAGGCTTATGGTGGTATTCTATTTTTCGGCATCATCTTTTATTTCAAGAAATTTGCCAAGCGATTCATAAAGAAACCGGGCTTCTTTTTCGGTAATGTCATTTATGCTACCACTCGCGGCGAAAAGATGATATAATACTTCGGGAGATTTGTTATACCCGATAATCAATTCCTTGTGTACGGCTATGCTCATTGTATGCCTCCTTTCATTAAAATGAAGATAATGGAGAGGATAACCATCCATTCGATGGGCGAAACAGGTTGGTATTTGTGTACTTTCATGATGTGGCTCCTTTCCAGTTTATTGTAAATGATATAAACAGGTCGTCGCTCAGTGCTGATACAGTATAGCTGCGGACTCCTTTTTCTTCGGTCATTACAAAGTGTTCGTCTTTAAATCGCGGATCATTCATTATATCGAGCCCTGCACTAATTGCACTAATCTTTTCACCTATCTCGGGGCGTATGGTATCAAAAACAGGTGTACCGGCTACCATGCGCGGCGATTTTACTTTTCGGTTTGTTTGTTTCTTTGTTTTCATGCTTGTGCCTCCTTTACTAAAAAAGTAATACCTATAAATTCTTCTTCGCTCATTGTTCCGTCATAATAAACTTTGTCTGCAATTGTTGTATCATATTTACATTCAAGACCATTAGGTAACATGACATATATAATACTATTATCGGGAATCTCATTAGACATCACTCCAGCAAAGATCCACTTTGAAAGATCCGGAAAATCAGTATACTCTATCGAGCCGGTTACTTCGTCTTTTACGAAAGGATCTGTTACTCGAAATGTGGCGGTTTGTTTTGCTTTTCGGTTTGTTTGTTTCTTTGCTTTCATGCTTGTGCCTCCTTTTCTTCAAATATTAACTCTATTAATTCGGTAGTTGAAATACGCCCTTTGCTAAAACAGTAGTGCATAAGTGTCAGATTTAGCCAAAAGCTATTACCATCGGGCAGGGTCACTTTGAAATCTACTTCTTCGGGATAGTCCTCATTCCATAGTTTATAGATTTCTTCAAATAGTGATTCTAATGTTTCGTATTCGAAAGGGTGTTTTAATCCATCGCAATCGGTAAAGACATAGGCGGTTTGTTTTGTTTTCATATTCGTAGGGTTTTATATATTATCAAGGAATAAACTGTATTCTTCTTTTGTAATTAATCCATTTTCTAAATAAAAATTTACAGAATAATCTGCATAAACATGACTGTCAAATTGAAAATCAATACAGAATAAACCATCCGTCAGCGATAAACTTCCTGTTTCTTTTAATTCTTCCCAATAAGTTTTTCCGTCAATCATTTCACCATCTACATAGATCGAATTAACTCTGCAACTCCAAAATTCCTGATTAACGGAAACATTAAAACCATATAGTTTATTGATTGCACGTTTACACTGATTCAAAAATGAGTTGAAATCTGTCTTAGAAGGTCGGTCTGTTTCGTAAATCAATTTCATATTTGTGGGGTTTAGTATTAAACTACTTAGTTTTATCCTGCACCACAAAATAAAACTAATTAGTTTAATAAACCAATACACAAACAGTTAATAAAATTTAATTATTAAACTATATACATTTACCGATTGCAATATATTGCACTACATAGTATTAATTTCTATATTTGTGAAATTAAACTATGTAGTATTATGGATTTTAGAAAAAGAATAAAAGAGGTATGCCAAATAAAAGGCATAACACAAAAGGATTTAGCCGAAAAATTGGGAATAACGGATATTAGTTTGAATAAAACACTTCGAGGAGAATATCCGCAATTACAATCATTAGAAAAAATAGCTAATGCTTTAAATGTAGATATAACAGAATTATTTGATGCACCCAGTAAATCTGGAACAATAGGAATAATAAGACACAACGGAGAGGCTTACGGAATCAATTCCATTGAAGATATAAGGCAGTTATTAACTAAGATCGAAAAAGGCGAGTAATTACTACTCGCCTTTTTCTATGCTGTTTAAATGTATTTATTTTTTTATTGCAGCGGTCAATAAACTATACGCTTTATTAATTTTAGCCCCATCCTTATCCTTTATATCTATATCTACATAACCGTCAGTTGAATATACCCTTACCTTGGTGGCTACTGCATCGCCTGAGAATTTAATAATATCATCCCCCTTATACATTGCATGAATGCCCATAATAGCACTCCAACTAAGACCTGTAACGCCTTCACCCTTCCCTGATAATACATGAGATATAGAATTTAAAGTAGCAACTGAGTCATCGTTGAATTTGAACATAAGTTTAGCATCATTCGAGATTGAAGTAATTTCAACTGTAATCCATTTTAAATGCAAATAGGTAGTTCCATTTTCATAACGAAGCATAAACATAAGGTTATCTCTACCCGTTAATACATTTCCCCCTTTTATTTTTTCCCAAGAAGTATAAATGACCTTATTGCCTGTAAAATCGTCAACCTCGTTTTTTTCAATTTTCTGACTAAAAGCTAATATGGGAAACAATAAGAACAATACAATAAATAAATTTTTCATTTTTATATAAATTATTATTAATTAGTTATCAACCAACTACCATCCGATTGCTTCACCACCTGATAGCGTTTTAAGTTTTTATTTTTCTCCTTGGCAATACCAGATATTGCATCACCTCCAAATCTTTGAAAACGTGATCCGCATTTGTTACATATAAGATCATATGTTCCTGTAAGTGGAACGAGCATATTAACTTCAGGTTCATTCCACTCCATTATACATGCCCAATCAAAAGCATAAAGTATTTTTAAAGTTGGGTCATTCATTAATCTTATGATGCCGCTTTTACCCACTTTAGTAGTATCAGTAACACGAAAATCTACAGCCCATGGAAGATCTTTTAAATCATCCGCATAGAATTTTATATATACCGGGTAAATCTTATCTCCATCGCTGTCACGATCGGTTGTGTCTTCATCTTTCGAGTCAGAACAATAATTAGCATATTCAGCCCATTCAACTTTCTCTTTCGTTGAATTGGCTAGTATTAGTAATGCTTCATTCTGACTATTCGCTATCATTGGCTGATAAGTGATTAATGTATGTTTTAACAAAAGTAATACTAATTTGGATAAATGTACAGAATATGGTTTGATTATTGTATCGGGCTCATAGCTGGGCTCTCAATTGGAACCCGAGCCCACTTAATTGCGGTATATCAGTTGAGGTTCAAAGTGGGATTTTAGTACTTATTTCGGGAAAGAAGATTAGATATAAAGTTGCATATAATCAGCTATGAATGTGCCATTTGGATAGTATTATGAGCTCTCAGCCGTTGGGACCCGATTTGGAACCCCGAAAAAAATAAGCCCCTGTAAGTTATTGTCTTACAGGGGCTTTAAACATGTATTTGAGGTTCCTGGCGGTCACTAAATGAGATTTCCTCAATTTTGCAGTGAGACCTCGACTGATCTCGTTTTTTATGTCCCAGATTGTCCCATAGTATCACAGGGAAACACAAAGAAATCTCGCAAAGCAAAAAATTGAGACCCAGATTGAGACCTTGAATATAATAATCAAAAAAATCAATTAGTTATTTATAATCTTTCTCCCACAGCTCTCGCTCCCTTTTCGATTCCTCATTCGATTCATTATACTCATAAAGGATACGAGAATACTCATCCTCAAAATCATTGTTTCCAAATATTCTAGGAAAATTGAGAGGTATATTTTTTATTAAATTGTACTTAGTTATTAATCTATCGTTTTTTTCATTTGGTACTGATTCCCATACATCCCCCAAGGTTGATAATGAATTTAAAAAGAATAAATATTGTTCTTCATTACTCAATGTTGCCCTCAACGATTTAATATAGTTATATTTTTCATCGTATGACAAAATTGTTTGATTATCAATATAAGTGACTATTTGATATAGCTGTCGAAAATAAATGGCGAGCTTTTTAGAAGCTCCCTCCAACATAATATTATGGCTTTGGAAATAATGATTCATCTTATTGATGACATTAGGCTTAGGCTTACTTTCTTCTATTGTATTTAATTGTAAATATTCTCCATAGAAGAAATACAAGTAAGATAGGTTTAAAACACCTTTCTTTGATCTCTTTACTTTTAGATTTTTTTCACAAGACTCTAATATAGAGCAAAATAATTTAATCTGCTTGGAAAAATAATCCTCTTCATTTTCTATTAAGTAGTAGTAATATTCATTGTGTTTAGCCAACATTGTATAAAAGTGATTCCCAATTTTTTTTTTAAGTTTGTCAATATCGGCACTTTGTTGTTCTTGTAGCTGTCTCAATCTCCCCTGCTCTGCATTTTTTTTGTCTTTAAGATATGTCTTGACTGCATAGAAAACAGCAATAGCTGCAAGAATAGTACCAATTACACCACCTACAAAATCCCCATAAGTTCCAAATAATTCGTGGTTTATAGGAGCACAATACCATAGGTCTTGTTTTATCATCCAAGGGATAGCAATAAGGATTAATATCAAGAATACCAGAATTATAGGATATTTATACTTGTTTAATACTTTCAAGATAAGCTTAATGTTTTTCATTATTCAAAGAGTAATATTTAATCCAATATTCTAATTTCTTTTTTAGGTTGTTAAAAACTATATAACTAACAGGTCTGTTATCATCAATCGAACTCAAATGCTCATCAACTAACTCTAACATTTTATTAATGAATCCTCTTTCATAAGAAGCTTGTGTATGACCTCCGCTCAAAATATACCTTCTATCTAAAGCCATAATGAAATTATCTATAGCTCTTGGAATAGATTTTGTAAGCTTTCCAAAGATAGGTAGTGCATCTACATCCTTCAAGGTATAATTATTTTTGCCTTCTACTACATTTTTTTCTAAATCTCCTTCTGTCCCTCCAATGACATTAATAATAGCCTCAACAGAACTATCCATATCTGTATCGCTATCTAATTCATCATTCGCTTTTAGTATACACTTTCTAAAACGATGGAATTTTTCAGATTGAATAGAATCTACAGTCCAATTGCCAGATGTCTGTTCATGCAAGAAATGTTCTATTCTTAGGACTCTATCGTTAAGGCTCTTTTTTATTGAATCGATAAATATTTTAACTACTGATTTATCAACACAAAAATTGTGAATTTTGAGAGATTCTAACACTAACAAATCACTAAAGAGAGATAAATAGGTAGACAATTTTGTATAAGAAGTATCTTTTATTGCTTTAAGTACTTCTCTAATAATATTTCTTGCATCAGCGTCTGGTACATCATAAATACGGTTTATTTCCTTTCGTATTTTATCGTCCTTTGTTCCTTCTCTTCGAATTAATGAGGCTACTATTCTTTCTATTTCAGCTCTAAATGTTTTTATTTTAAATTCGCCTGAATCAATGTATTCAACAATGCTATCAAATGGCTCTCTTTGTGAAACATCAGTGAAATAGCCTTTTTCTTTGGGGAAATATAGATTCTCAATATCGCTTATTTTTTTCCAGAGTCTTTCCCTTTGTTTTCTTTGCTCTTCGGTTTCTTCAACTTGTTCATTCTTGTCCTCTTCCCAAGAGAGCATAATTCGCCGTCCTTGCTCATCAAGAGATAGTATTCTATTAGCAATTGGAAAACTCACACTTTGAATAATGTGGAATGAAACACCTTTCTTATATTCTATGGAAACAAATGCTGTATAAAAGACAATAAGTTCTCGTATAGTTGCATGATATTTTTCATCAATATTTTCTTTAACAGAATCAAATCCCCGTAATATCTCTTCTAATGAATCTATAGTGAACTGCAATGTCCTAAGGTTTTTACATTGTCCAGTTATAAATGTTTTTTCTATTAATTTCTTATCATTATCTTCCAATTTGAAAGTAGTTTCATTATTTTCAAGTATAGAAGGTTGTTTTTTGTCTGATTCAGAGCGTGTATATTTACTGAATATAACATCGTAAGTTGTATCTAAATCAAAGGATCGTCGAATATACTTTTCCTTTATAGTTGTAAACTCATTCTTTAGATATTCTTGTAGTTTCTTTTTATCTGCAACAAATAATACTTTGTTTTCAGAATGTTCTATATATGAGTTTATAAAGGCTAATAACTCCGTTAAAAAAGGAGTGTGGACACGTTCTAAATCATCGAAGCAGAATACTATATTTTCTGGTATTAGAGATTTAGGTCTATAATCATTTTCCGATTTTTGATTCTCAAATTGTGCTATTTCGAACTCTAATTGAGTTTCTTTCTTTTGAGGTCTCAAATTGATGGAAGCAAACATCAACTCCCTTAATCTCTCTGTAGTACTAACTCCTGCTAAGCTTACATATACAGGTCTATATTTATTATCAGTATTAGGCAGTGACACTTGCGATATAGCAGGCATAATTTCATTCTGTAGCAAGTATGTTTTCCCAGTTCCCCATTCCCCAGAAATCATCATAGCATAATTGGTCTTTTCTTTACCAATATATGTTAGTATTTTTTCTTTTATAACGTCTCCAGTCATGATATGTAGAATATTAGATTTATAAAGTAGTATTTTGTATTATGGGATGCTTTATTTGCTTTTCAATTCTTTTAAGAAGCCTTGAATATATACTAATACTTCATTGTCAAAATCTTTAATTCCTTGATTTTCTTGCAATGTAAAGACCTTATACATTCCATTTCCATAACCAAATTCCATAAAACCATCATAATAGTTAATATTCTTCAATTTAGCCCTAACGATATTCCTTACCTGTTCTTTGTCATCCTCATCTTTTAAGGCGAACCATTTATTGGGTGTCCAAATATCAATTTGAATTCCTGTATCTGTAAATTGAATATCTAGCTTATACTCATTGTCTTCTTCCGAAAACCCCCAAAATACCCAATAGTTCTTTCTGTATTGAGCCATCTTTTTGAATGGTTCATACTTTCCATTTAGTTTCTCCATAAATATATCAGTCCGATACTCATTTAAACCATTGGTCAGCTCTACAATAGATTTTACTCTATCCCATCCTCCTTGCTCTGATATTATTTCGTAAAATTCGTCCTTTATGTTTCTATCTAGTCCCATTTGTGATAAGTGTTTTAAAAGTTTTGAATATTCGTATATAAATGAGGTCGCTGAATTATTAATATTAGCTTTATAGCAAGGTAAAATCCAGCCATTATACAAGTCATCTGCCTTGTTTGAGAATGCTGGTAAATTTACTATAAGTCTGTTGATAGCATTATTGTCTGTAAAAGGGGCTTTCTTATTTTGATTAAGAGGTAAATACACGATAGAATCTACCGTATAGCCTAATTTTGTTTCATTAATATAATATTTTTCGAGTTGATTTTGTGTATCCCCTGCATTGTTAATTTTATTTTCAATGATAATACAATGCTTACTTTTTGAATCTCTAATGAGTATATCAATACGCCCTTTCAAATTCATTGAATCAGTTGGGTTTTCTATCTTTATCTCAACATTGCAATAGTTATTCTTGTTGATATCTACCCCATAGGAGTTTATCATGAAGTCAAAGAATAGATTTAAATAAGTATCTCCAGCTTTATGCTTTTCTAAAGGATCTAGCAGCAAGGCTATAATATCACTGTGATAGTTCTCTTTGTGAGAATTAACCGAAGAGATGGAAAATATATTGAACGAACTTTTTTCTATTTCTTTTTTGACTTTTTCTAATTTACCTTTTAGATTTTCGAATTCTGGTCTATATATAAACTCTCTCATATTCTATATAAATAGTGTCATACTTATTTCTTATTCTCTCCCCAATACTCAAAACACTCTCTCTGCAAATCTTCTAAGTCATGGTCAATCCCTAAATCATCACACAGCATGAAGAAACCAGTACTAGGAACACCCGTCGCTTTCTGTACAACAAGAGCACATAAGAAAGGTCTATCCTCATTTCTTTCATAACAAGAAATTCTAGCTAAAGTCTTGCTTAGCTTGCCCATGTGGCGATCATCATCGTCACTAACCAAATCACTATAAGTAAGTGTTTCGCCTTTGGATGCTGCTTCAATTAGCTTTTTCCGTATTTCGAGAGCTTCACTATCCAATATGATTTTATTTTTCTTTGATGCAGTCATATATAAGTCTGTTTCTTCGATTTAGATTAAGCTATAAATATAATCATTTTCTTTCATTTTTAACTTTTATGCGTAGAATTTAGTTTTTTATACTAATGGGTAGTGTCTATTTAGCTACTTTTGTTTATCAAAGGTATTCATGACGAGAGCCCATGACTAGCTGTCATATTTTGATGCTTTATTTTTGGCAAATAACTCTAAATATTGAGTTCAAGTCTAACAAGCACGGAACGGCTCTTGAAAATAAGTTATTGAATAACTTAAAATTTTTTTACAATGAGATTGAAACTGAAAGATTTAAAGAATACCGTTTACACCAAAAACAACATGCGGTTTTCTCTAAAGAATGCTACACAGGAGTGTTCCCTTGTCCGTGTTCGAATTAATGTAAATGGAAGCCGATTAACTTTTTACCTTCCATCCGATTACAAGGTTAGTCCCAATCATTGGGATAAAGAGGCTGGTAAAGCTATCGAAGATTCTAAACATAATCCCGATTTGAAAGGCAATCCTCAATTACAAACTATCTTACGGAATGTAAACAAAGAGATTGAGAAAACGACCAATGCTCTGATTAAGGTCATGGAAGATTTCAAGCTCAGAGATATACGTCCTACTACAGATTTGGTTCGGGAAAAACTAAAGAAAGAATTAAATCGTTCTGAAAATACAGAAAAACGCATTTTTACTGATTTTCACTCATTCATTGATTATTACATAGCATTGTGTCGAGAGGGTTCTATTCTCAACAACAAAGGCGGAAAATTAGTTGATGGCTCAATCAGAAACTACCTGTCAACTCAAAGTGCATTGAAAAGGTATTCAACTAATCGTAGAGTTAAACTCAGATTTGAATCTATTACTGTTGAATTTTACAATGATTTTATCAAGTTCCTGAATGAAGCAACGCATGCAAGGGGACAGTACAGACCTAATGTTGTCGGAAAATTCATTAAGAATATAAAGGTTTTTATGCGGTATGCCTATGAAAATGATTACACAACTAATGATGATTACAAGAAACGGGAATTCAAGGTTTATAAAGAAGATGTTGAGACCGTTTATTTGACAGAAACAGAACTTGATGCACTATATGATTTGGAATTGCCAGAGAGCCAAGCCCATGTTCGAGATGGTTTTTATGTTAGTTGCTATACAGGGCTTCGATACAGCGACTTGGCTCGATTAGAAGAAAAGCACATCAATTTTGAACGGAAAATTATATCTATCGTTACTCAAAAAACAAATGCACCTGTTGTTATTCCAATTCATCCAAAAGTTGAAGCGATTTTCAGAAAACATAATAATCAACCACCTACGATACAATGTAATCAATCAACCAATCGTATGATAAAAAAACTGTGTCGTATGGCTGATATTACAGACCTTATCTCCGTAATGGAAACAAAAGGCGGAATCAAAAAAGAGCAGACATACGAGAAATGTGAACTGGTAACTTCTCATACGGCTCGAAGAAGTTTTGCGACAAATGCTCACTTAAGTGGTCTTCAAAGTATAGCTATCATGCAAATTACAGGTCACAAGACAGAATCGTCTTTTATGCGATATATTCGGGTATCGAAAGAAGAAAATGCTCTGTCTTTATTATCTCACTCATTCTTTAGCTAAAAATCAAAATCTATTATAATTCAATGGATTATCCTTAATCAGATAATCCATTTTTTTGTTGTAAAAATTACAGTTATGAAAAAAGAAATTATCATTATCAACGATATGGAGGATTTTATGAAAGAAATTAGCTCCATCGTTCGAAAGATTGTCAAAGATGAACTGAATGGAAAAGAAGAATTGAGTAAGAAATCAACAAAAGACGCTTTGTTTACAAGAGCCGAAGTTTGTGCCCATCTCCATATTTCTTATGCTACGTTACATAGATACGTTAACGCTGGTGTCTTTATTTGCCATAAAATGGGCAGACGGTCTCTGTTTAATATGAAAGAGGTAGAAGCAGCCCTTATAAAAGTGAATGTCTAATTTTACATAACTGCTTAATATTTCTGATATTTCCATTAGTTTTGTAGAATAAAAACTAGAAGTTATGAGAATATTATTCATGTCCGACACACATGGAAAGCACCATGAATTACAAAATCTGCCTCAAGCTGATATGCTTATTCATGCTGGCGACATAACTTGGGGTGGAACAGTAGAAGAAGTTACTGATTTTGTTGAATGGTTCGGTTCGTTAGATTACAAATATAAAATATTCATTGGTGGTAATCATGATTTTTGTTTGGAGGAGAAAGAGACAGAAACTATTCAACGCTTTTTACCCAAAAACTGCTTTTATCTCTGTAATAGTGGCGTAACCATTGAAAATATAAAAATATGGGGCATTCCATTTTTTCTTTCGGATGATATTAATGGATTTCTTCCTCAACAGATTGCCGAAATCCCATTTAACACTGATATTTTAATTACACACAACCCTCCATTGGGAATTTTAGATAAATCAACCTTGGGGGCAAATATGGGGGATGAAGATTTACAACAACGAGTTAAAAAAAACAAGCCCCAATATCATCTATTCGGACATATTCACGAGTGCTATGGTCTCCAAAAAGCTACTAGCACCACATTTATAAATGGTAGTGTATTAGACGAAAATTATAATTTGGTAAATGAGCCTATTGTCTTAGACTTATAGATATCAATAATTTTATCCCCGTTGTCTATAATAACAACGGGAAATTTCATATAAATATCTATTATTACCCTACTACTTTTTCGATTCTTGGTCTGCCTCTCTTCTTCTTTTGGACGAGAAGATTGTTTAAATAGACACTTGGTTTAAAGCGAACTACTTTCTTTGCTGGCAGTTCCAATGGTTGCATTGTTTGTGGGTGTATACTCATTCGGGCAGCCTTGTCCTTCACAGAGAACGTTCCAAACCCAAGAATGATAACATTGCCATTGTTCTGCATTTCTGCACTGATAGCCTCTATAATGGCTTCAAATGTCTTTCTCGTGTCGTTTTTGCTGATTCCTGTTATTTCAGAAACAGCATTCACTAACTCTTTTTTGTTCATGTCTTATTGATTTTAATTGATATTCAATAATATTTTCAAGAGTTATTCCGTTGGATTTCAATTAGACGAGTTGTCATATCTTTACATAAAAGCGTCATAGCCTTGAAGTCAGACTATGACGCTTCGTCATATTGATAATAATTGAGAGTCAGATGTTTATTTCATATTAATACCAATTCATTCACAGCTTACTTATTAAAGCTTAGTAATGACAGTAATGTCCATTTCGACAGCTATATAATGCTCTATTCGAGCCCCTTTGGATTGTTGCCAATTATTGAGCATAAAGATACCGTCACAACGCATCAGTCCTCCGATGTCCTCTAACATATGGTCTATCCAGCCTTTGGTATCTGGATCGTGGTTATTTTTCATAGGATTTACAGGAATATATCCTTTTTCCAATAACAAGGCTTCGGCTTCCTCGAAATTCCTCTTGGCTTCGCTTAAAGGTATGCCTGTTATTCGCCCTGATATATACACTGTTTTGATTTCTTTAGGTTCATAAACCTTTAACTTTCTCATATTCAATTTATTTAAATGATTATACAATTCTTTAATTATCTATCAGTTGGGCTATTTAGTATCAGATAACCACCCAAGTCTTGCGGTTCCCCAAGTTTCGGCAATTCGTCTATAATATCCCAAACAAGATTTCCTCCTAAAATGGATTGAGCTAATACGGCGATATTATAGAGTGGCTCTAATTCCAGTTTGGAATCTTTGCTACCCAAGAATAGCAGTTTGTTATTACCATTGGTAACTATTTGGGTACAGATAGGAATTACTTTCTGTATTCCGATGGCTGTTAGACGGGTATAGTCCAATGTTATAATCATTAAATCGCCTCTAATCATATCTATTATTTTGATTTTGAAGTAATTCTTATTTTCCATGTTGTTAATTAAATCCCAAAGATGCAACCTGTTATACGTCATTTTCTGTCGTTGTTACTGATTATTTGGCAAAAAAATAACCGTTACAACTGAATGTAACGGTCTTTGCTCTTTTAAAAGAAAATAATTAATTCAGTTCCATTAAGAAACCATTCATTGATTCGTTATCATTATAACTAAATTCTTGAAGTATTTCTGCATTACCTTTCGAATCGATAGTACCTATACATTGTTTTCTCTTTTCCCAATTATTTCCAATAAACGTAATTGGCTTACTATCTTTATATTTCCCAATTATTGCAGCAATTTTATAACCTTGTGCATCTTTTACTGTTTTTTGGGTCATTGTACTAAATTCGGTGATTATCAAGTCGCCATTACTCTTAGAATTAAATGATGCAGTTGAATTTGTAGCCATATTTGGGTATGAACCACCTTTGTATAAACCACCGCCATATTGAGGTTCTCCGCTTATAAATCCACTTATTAAATCATTAGAAATTTGTTTTAGATTATTGTAATCAAAAGATATCAATATTCCATTTTTGCCATCAGGCGTTCCAATATAAATTATTTGACTAGTTTTTGATGTATTAACAGATATTGGAGCTATTACGAAACCTATTGGTATATTTGGTGGTAATTCAAAATTTGATGAAAATCTTAGGTTTGGATTATCAAATTGATCACTAAAGCCATATTCGGCTGGATTTTCGCCACCAGAAAAATAAAATATTGAATATGTTGTAGTTCCATCAGAATTTTTCTTACTGCAAATTATATTGATAATATCGTCAACAACACTATAAACTGGAATGTAATTATCCCATCCTTTATATCGTTCCATTTCAGATAATTCGTTAACTTCATTCAATCGGAAACTTCCATATTTGTGTTGACCATTTACCATATGAACAAAATATGAGCCATTAGATAGAATTTTTACATCATCTGTATCTTTAAAAATTTGTTCTACATTATAAGATTGTAAGTCAATTTTCAATAATTCTGCAACAGCTTTTACATAACAATATCTTTCTTTATCATAGTAAGAAGTGTAATCGTTTGTGTTAATTAAATCTATTCCACTAATTGGGTCTTTTGGATTTAATATAACACCTGTATTTTTATTAACGATATAACTAATGTAATATGTAAATTTTTGATCTGGGTCATCAAGTGTACTATTTGTATTAATGATAATATACTCTTCATTTAAATTCGCCATTGCTTCTATTGCAATTACCGAAGTTGTATCTCCGCTTTCTGTAATCCAATTTACTGAAAGATTTTGATTTTCTTTTGTTACTTGTCGAAAATAGGTAGATGAACCAGATGATTTCAGCATTGATTTGGCAGAAGCTTTTTCCACTCCATAAATCAACTTGGCATCTTTAATATTCAGACCTACGATATTCCCCTTATTGTTCCCTTTACCGCCACCATTCGGGTCTTCATTCTCACTGTCGCTACAAGCCGTTAACAATAGGGCGAACAGCATCATTAATAAACTTAATTTCTTCATTTTTCTGTTGTTTAATTATTTCTGTTTGATTGATTCTTTTATTCTCTCATAGAGCGACTGCAATTGAGGTATAGCGTTAATATCTTTTAGTACTGCATCTTTGGGCATCACAAGAGGATGAGACGGATAACCTTTCTTTGTAACTCCATAAGCCTTGAATATGGTATGACTGGCATCAAATAAGCTTATTAAGCCTGTAATATTCCGCTCACTGTTTCCATAGAATAATTCCGAGAGAAAATTTCGCTTTTTATCATTCATTGTCGCTCCCCAAGCACACCACACATCAATATCTGAAAGTGTGCCTAGTAGAGCGGTAATAGATTTAATATTCTGGGCGTGTATATCCTTGTCATAGGTCATGTCTTTGTGCATATCTTCGGGATCAGTAGCCCTTTGCGGATAAACATTCAGCATATACCAAGAGCCATATTCTCCACTTTGTTTGGCATAATTCCGTACACGAGTAAGTGTTGGGTCTAAGTTCTCGGGCATTGCCGTACTTGGATTTATACCTATACAAATTAATGTTTTCTTTATTTCCATATTAAACATTTCACCAAGAATATACCTTACATCTGTTAGTTCATAATCGTATTGTAATCTGTACTTTGGTACTGATTCATACTCATATACCCAATTCCCTTTAGTCACTTTTTTTGCCATTATCTTAGTTATTATCTGACCCGTTTACTTAGTTTAACTAAGCACGAAGATAAAACCTTTTTGTTACTTTATCTTATATTTTTCAAGGTTTTATGAAATCAGAAGTTGATTTGTTCGTCATTAATAAGATTCGGGAGAAACGCAAGGAGCTCAATATATCCCAAAGGGGATTAGCTGAGATTCTTGGTTGCTCTGACGGTTTTATCGGACAAGTGGAATCTGAAAAATACAACATCAGATACAGCGTACATCAAGTCTATACTATAGCTAAATGGTTTGATTGTCCTGTTTCTGATCTTTTCCCACCTATTGATACCGATAACCCTTAAATCTTATTTTTGAGCAAATCTAAGATAGTGGCTACGACAAATTCGGTCGGTGCTCTGATATTATTTCTGATTTCTTTCATTTTAGGCAAAAAAATAACCGCTACATTGCTGTAACGGTCGCTGTTGATTCTTATATTTTCTTTTATACTATCATATATTCAGTATCTCTTCTTTTCCCGATTCAGTGTCTATGATTAAATACTGTTTCATTCCTGTATCTGTGAGTATGAATTTTCTATTTTTATCATGGACTATTTCTATCTGCCCTGATTCTAATCTATTATGTCCAATCACTTGAATATTATTTCCATAGGCTGAATCTCCAAGAGAAGCAGGACGTATCCACAGAGGACTTTGATAATCATTATCTCCGCTATTGTCTGAATTCGATTTACTTACATAATCAACAAACAAAGGATTCTCTTTAAATCTTTGATTAATTTCTGATTCACTGTTTATACCTTTCTTTTTCATCCAAACCGAACTAAGCCCAGCATGAGAGAACAGATAATTATCATATTGGGTAATTACTTGGAGCATCCCTCTTTCTATAAGGAAAGTAAGATAAGGCTTTACCAATTCGTAAGTTTTAGAGTTGAAGTCTACCTTCTCTCCTCCAACATATTGTAAATCATGATTCCCAATCAATAAATCCACCGATTGAAATTCCTCTTTAAATTCTACTATATGTTCCAAATTCTCTACTTGCTGGCTTGGAGAGGATTGTTCGTATTTGGCATCCAGATAGTCGCCCAAGAAGATGAATCTATCAACATTATCGTATTCTCTGTCAACGATTGTTTCCCACAAGGTAGAGCCATGTATGTCACTTATCACACAAATTTTCATTGGTCGTATTTTTTGAGGGTTTCCGCCAATCGTTCTTTTATCTTCTCTCGCAAGGATTGAGGAGACAGCACTTCTACATGTTCCCCATAGCTAAGTATCTTATTTTCTATTTCGGGATTGATAATGATTTGCAAGTTTACTACATCTTCGTTTATTTGTTGGCTTTTGTGTAATGGCAGGGCAGACAAATGATTTATCATTAATTGAGAGAACCGAAGTTGTACTTCTTCAATCGGAGCGTTGATATTTTGTTCTGGCTCATATACCAATCCAAAAACATTGTCGAACTTGCTTGCTGTTTCAGCTAATTGCCTCTCCCGTTCAAATCGGGTATTGGTAAGAGTCAGTTTGGAAATTCGGTCTAGTCCAAAAGTGCGGAATGCTCCTTTCTCTCTTATGTAGGCAAACAGATACCATCGCCCTGTAAATTCTTTCAGCAGATAGGGTTCTGCTATATAGGTTTTGTTGGTTTGCTTCTCATAATTAAGATGCTGATATTGGATTACAAGATTGCTTCGGATGGCTTGCAAGAGAGTACCCAAATGCTCAATTCCTTTAAATTCGGTATTGGGGCTGATGGATAGGTATTGCAAAATATCTTTCTTATCCTTTAGGCTTTGTAAAATAATATCAGAACTTTCGGATAGATTGATAAAGTAAAGTATCTTAGGTAGATCGAGAGAGCTATCGGTATTAATAAAATAACCGTTCTTTTCACTATCGTATATTATATCTACATCTAAATCCGCTCGTATAGAGGCTATATCCCGTTGCAAGGTTCGAGGGGTTATCAAGCAATCGTGAGCTTCAAGATACCTTCGAATGATTTCCATACTTGGAGTATCGCCCTGCATAATCCGCTTAATAATGAGGTAGTTTCTTCTTATATTATTCTTTGTTGCCATATTTACAATAGGTTTTCAAAAATCGTTCCGTACTGATAAAAGAGACTATTCCTCCGTAAGATTATTTGAAAGAAACGAAATATCAATTGCTTTGGCAAATATAAGATAATTGCTACGTCATTTTGTGTCGTGGTAGTAATTTATTCTTTTAGTTTCTCTCTAATACCTTCAATAATTGTGTCCGCATCATGATTTTGATTAAGGTAAGCCTGCATCATTGCCCGTATTTTTTTCATTTGTTTGCCCATCGCTCCTTTGGTCTTATCTTCATAAAGTTTCATGTCTTTGATTTCCTGTTCGATGCTCTTCAAATTGAAGTTGTGATAACGGATAATACACCATAGACCATAATCAACTATGTTATTAATTTGCATGGTATCGGATTGAGGAATGTTCGAAGTGAATATTTTGTCAAATTGGGTAAGGATGATATTCTTGGAAGCATTCATTACGGATTGATAGTCTGTATTCTCAATGCTTAATTCCTTTTGTATCTTACGTTTATTTTCAAGTTTGACCTCAAAACGGGTCTTACCTTGGAAATAATCAAGGATGGATGTTGAATTGTCTGTTTTATTCAAAAATGGCTTGTTTCGAGAAAGATTGATCTCTACTTCTTTATTATAAATGCTAATAGACTCCCGACAATCCTCGGCTTTGACATTTCTTGTAAAAAGGATTGCATCTGTATATCTGTACCATTTATATCTGCGATAGTCGCCTGTACATTGATTGAGCCTGTTTAGTATTTCGGCGGTCAGTTGTAAATCAATATCTTTAGTTACATGCAATTTATTGAAATAGCAATCATTGATTATGCTATTAATATCTAGTTGGCAGATACCGAGCATTTCGATATTGGACAGGCATTGTTTGAATGTCTGGTCAGATATTAGCAGTGGGTAATCATTAAGAAGCAATTTAGAGGAAAACTCAATAGTCATTCGATTAGAACGGTAGTTTGCTCTTATATTGAGCTCAAAGGGTGTAATATCTTTGTGCATTTGTGAGATGTATTCCATTGATATTGATTCTCCTGTTTTTATCTCTATATCATTTTTAAACAATTCGTCATTAGCATTCGAAATGTATTTTGTCTTAGTTACAAACCGAACCGTGTCTAATTTTAGAGGAGTAACTGATTTCATATCTTTTATAATATTTATCAGCGAGTTGCCTGATTGAATACCGAAACCCGATTTAATAAAAAGTAAAAGCTGGATTAGTTTAATCTAACCCAGCTCAACCCAGTTTTCACTTAATCATCGAAGTCATCAAACTCTAAAGAATTAATGTGATTGAAATAATCTTGCTCTATGAGGTATTGAGTCATCGAAATATCCGAATGTTCATACAGCGGTTTCTTTCTATTTTCCTTGATGGCTATAAGAGATTCCCGACAAGAGGAAAACCATGTTCGCTCTTCATCATCTGAATGATGCTCAACAAATAATACTTCTCCTTCTGGAAATGGCTCATTATAGCATCGCATTGATTCTAAGAGATGCTTGCTATATCCATCATTAGGAACTGAAATTTCATATAACCTATTCATCACATAATACTGTGGATTTTCTTCCTGATTATTTTTCTTGTTTTCCATAACTTCTTCTGTTTTTAAATTTTTTTTGTTCATAATTTGTAATTTAATTGTTATTGATTGATTTTTAATCACTTGTTATCTTCTCTTAAGTCCAAACACACCCACGGCTCCTTTCTGTTTTCCATAACAGCTATAAGAGATTCTCTACTAGTCGAAAACCAGAATCTAGCATTGTCTTCTATTTGATGAAATATTTCTCCATCAGGAAAAGGTGCTTTTAGATACTCTCCCATTTTATGCATGTTTAGACAGAATCCAAAATGGGCAACTGTAATTTTGTGGTCTTCCCCCATAACATAATATCGTGGAATTCTGTCCTTAGAACGCATTCTCTTTACACTCTTCTGCATCTTCTGACCGTTCAGAACTTCACTTACGCTCAATCTTCTTCCTCTCATCTTTCAATTTTTTTAAATATTAATACTAAATAGTTTTTTGTTATTTTCTCTTGTTTAATGATCTAGTGAAATAGTCGCACAGGTCTAAGCCTTGCTCTCTTTCTTCTTCAGTAGCGTTCTTCTCCAAAGTATCGTCAATGTGATAATATTTGAAGAATACTTCTTGTGCTATCCGATTCACTTTTGATTTCCAAATGGAGTAACAGCCTAAATCGGGGAAGAAAATCACTTTCCTGCTTTTGAGTACCTTGCACTTCTCTGCATTTAGATTCGATAATCCTCCTGTTGCCAAGCAAATCAATTTAGGATAAAGGACAGAGGCGATACATGCCGTTTTTTCGCTCTCAAATACTGCGTGAAGAGCATCTTCGTTTCCTTTTAGTTGATCCTCTCCGAAAAAGCACTGTACCATGTTGAAACTAGGGCTGATTCTCTGTTGTCTTTTGAGACTAGCGTGTACCCAATCGTAGTTGTAGCCTTCGCCCTTCAATCGCTTACCCATCTTACTGTCGTAACGCATCATCTTACCTGTACGAACATTCCCTTCAATATCAATCTGCCAAAAGACAACAGCATCTTCCATTTTATTTGAACCGCCCAAATGATACCTCTTAATGAGATTTTCAACAACCTCAATACCATACTTCGGGTTTTTACCTATAATGTTGTAGAGCCAACGGGTAAAGCTGTTTATGTGTCCATTATTCGCCATTGATTGAGCTACTAGTCCAGCATCAAGAAATGATGGTTCTTGTTGTACATTTTCCAGCTTCTTTATTCTTAGAGGTACTACTGAATAGGTGGTGTAATATTGTGGATTATCTTTCGCATAGTCTCTTGGTGGATAGTGGTAACCGCATTTAACTTCTCTATTGCATTTACCTACCGTATCAGCTACATACAGCATTGTTTGGTTATCGACATAACGCCTGAATTCTTTCTTTCCACATTGAGGGCAGATATGGATATACCCTCTTCCTCGTCTTTTGTCTAAAGTGTATCTGTAATTCATTTTGTTATTTTTTGAATTTTCGTTTTTAAACTTTAAAGGGTAGAAAAAACCGTCAAAACCGTCACCGACTTTCAAGAAGTGACGGTTCTGACAGATTTTCTAGGCTAGTGATCTTTTTTCAATGAACACCACTCTTGGTCGGGAACCATCTTTTTCAACTCTGATGTTTTTGCGTCGTAATTGCCTTGAAAACATGTTGCAGGAAAGAAGTTGCAAGCAATTGGCTTCACAATGCATCTTAAATTCATCATAGAGAGATTGTAGGGTTATACTGGCAGTCTGGGCTACAACATATCCTTTGGTTTCCAAAAAGTCAGTTGTTGGATTGGCTTCGCTGAAAAACTCTTTCTTAAATTTTTCAGACGCTTGGCATTCAGTAAATTTTCCGTTAGTCATCAGGCGTTTAATTCCCTCAACAGCAAGATTCATAATACCGCTATATTCTTCTGCTAGTTCTTCTGCTAAACGGATATTAATTTTTTCTTTGGCAACCTTTATCAGAAACAGAATAAGGTTGATACGTCTTTCGAAGCCATCAGTCAATTCAATATTTGTGTCTAAAAAGACGTTTGTATTATAGATTTGACAGGCATAATCTTTCATTTCAATGGCACTTCTGTAAATGTCCCTAGCTGGTATAGGCTCGTTTGAAGCCATTTTTTTGAATACATCAATATCCAGTTTATCGTTGATGTCGCTTCCATAATTCAGCAGCTTGTAGTTCAATTTCGCCCGACAGTAGTTTTTATTCTTGGTAACATCTTCCAAAGAATAATTGGTAACATTAGCCTCGCCTAAAAGACCCCTAACAATTTGGTATATAACCGATTTCCCGTTTAACCCATCTCCAATTAAGAAGAGAATTGCTTCTAATGGGATTTCATCCTTTACAAACGGACGACCTATATGTTCCATCAGAAGATATTGAGCTTCTTCGTCAGGTAGCATTTGATCCAAGAATGCTTTAAATTTTGGACAATCGGCTTTGGGGTCGTAGTCGTATGACAGGCAATACTTTAATCCGTCTTTAGCCCTGTGCTCACGGAATATTGTAGTGTTCTTACGGTGGTTGATAACCAATGTGCCATTCTGGAAATTGATATAAGAGGTATGTTTCTTTTTTTGATCTTTTTGGAAAGATGTTGATACCAATTGTTTGAATAACTTTTCTTTGGAACTAAAGAAGTTGGCTTCGGTATGGGATAATCCCATTTTCTCGGCAACCGTTCCTAAAAAGTTTTTGGCTTCTTCCGTACTTAATAACTGCCAAAATTTGCCATTGTACATAAGGATATACCCACCTTCACGAATAGTTATTTCCCTGTTGTGGAATTCGCAACACTCCAAAAGTTGATCTATGCAGACCACTACCTTATCGTCTATGTTGGCTTTTCCTTTCGGATTATCTGATAATCCGTTAAAGTCAACAGGCTTGATGCTATTTAGCATATCAGCACACAATTCTTCGGGTTTGGAATAGGTGGGTAATGGCATTACTTCCGCTTCTTGTTCAATTTGAGCGATACTTTCTGTTACGCTGGCTATCATATCTTTAGCTGTTTCCACGTTATTGTCTGAATTTATACTGTTTGCTGTATCTATTATGTTATTAGTCACTTCCATTTGTAAAACCTCCTTATGCATTTAGTTTGATTAATATTGAATCGATCTGTTCTTGTTTGAATAATGAGCGTCTACCACATTTATAGCACTCAATAATTCCGTAGTTTACATATCTGTGAAGCGTGGCATAAGAGATATGCAGATAGGCACAAACATCGGCTCTGGTAAGCATGGGCTCTTTTGTCGGTTTCTTACTCATTTTTTCTCTTTCCTTCAACTCTTCTTTAATAATGTCTCGTAAGCCCGAATTGAGTTTGTCTATCAATTCGTTTTCGTTACCTAGTATAAAAACTTCTTTTTTCATGTTCTTTTCAGTTTCTAATTTTACAATAATTTTAATATGAAGAGTTGCAACTTTCATGGTGCAAATTAAGGCTAAAATGCTCATTTTGAGGGTGTAGTTTTATTCCGAGAAATTGGGTAGTTTATTCCTATTTTTGGGGTAGTTTATTCTCGGATGTTTACGGATAATCTAATGTGATAGTATAATGTGTTGATATACAGAATAAAAAAAGGGCACACTCTGATAAGAGCATGCCCAAGCATATTTTACGGATATTTTTTTATTTTAAAGTATTTGCATATTTAAAAGTAGGATTTTTAAGGGTATTCTTCTTTTAGTTTTTGAATGAATCCTTCCTGTTCAGTAGTCAAAGGTTTGTCCAATTTGACAGGTCTATCTTTTAGAGCTTCTCTGATACTTTTGCGGATTAATGGATTTTCTTTATCTAATGTGGATAGCAGTCTTAATCCTTCAAGCCATACCTCTGAAAACCCTTGTCTATATCCCATATCCGCAGAGCGAAGATATTTTTCTGTTGTAGAAAGAGAAGTCCCAACCAATTCTTTTATAAAACCGACAAATGGATCTTCTGTCACCTTGATGTCCATTCCGTTTTTACATAAGGTCTTAAGAATATAGACTATAAGCTTTGTGTCCAGTTTACTTGTTGCAAGAGCATCTAACAAAGAGGTAGCCATATCAATGTATTTCTGCAATAGAATATACCAATTTATGAGGGTCTGATTTGTTAAGGTAGATAATAATGTCTCAGAATGGCTATTTTTACGATTGTTGATTACATATAGCTTACTTATCAATATAGAACGTAAATCTGTAAGCGACTTGCTATTGGCTGAAATGTCAGATTTTGCACAATCATACAGTGATTGATATACATCAGGACTTACCAAAAAATCAAAAAAGTCTTTTTCGTATTGTTTAGCTGTTATATATGGGTAAAGATCAATCCTAAACTGTCCTCCTAAGATTTTATTTTTACGCTCGGTTCCATTTATCTTATCAAATTTTGAGAGTTTCTCGTCTTGCTCTACTAAGTAATGATTCCGTAGTTCATCAATACAGGAAAGTCTATAAAAAATATCCGCATCAAAAAATACTTGACCATTGAATATATTGAATGAAGCTGTTATATCATCTTTATCTTGGTAGCTGTTGTTATCAATAAAATTTTCAATTTTTTCTTTTGCATAGTTTCCGATTTGCGATTTTATCATAAAAAAATCGGCTTTAGGATATTTTAATGCTACATCAAAACAATCAAGAGATATTTCTAAATACCCTAAAAACTCCCATATCCCTTTTAAGGGTATATTGATTTCTATTAGGGGAAAAGTTTCGCCTTTATATTTTACTATATTTTCAAAATCAAGTTCATCCTCTTCTTCGTTTACTTGATCGAACATCTTTTCTAATTCTCCTTTTTCGGGGTGATTGTATAGCTCACTTCTACGTTTGAACTCTTCAAAATCCATTGCCATAATTTTCCGTTTAATTGTCTAAGTGAATTTCTTTGTCTCTATTCAAATCTAATCGTTCTTTATCGCTCCAAAAATCAAAACAGTCTTTTATTCTGGCTGCTGAGAATTCTAACTTTTGTTTGATGCTTGGCGAAAGACTTTCACAGTTTAGAAGCTCTTTCAATTCATTTTCTTTTTCTGTACATAATTTGAAAAATCCGTTGCCTTGGTGCTCTTTGTTTGAATTAATCACAACAGCCGAAAGTAGAGGTCTCCCTTCTTGTAATTCAAAACAAGAAACATTAGATAGCATGGTTGACATCATTTCTACGTGTATATCATATTGCATCTCTAAGCCAAGATCAGCAATATTAGATAGAGCTTGATAAGCTACTGTGCGTTTGGCTGCTGCAAATTTAATAAGAGCCTTCCTTACCCTTTTCTCGGTAGGAGTTAATTGAATTTTTTCTTTTGAATGTTCCATCTGTTGTTATATTTTTATTTTTAATATTTGATAATCTATTTGTTATATTGTTGATTTATAGTTGATAGCCTTAAGGGACTTGAACTTCCCATTCAGAGACGATGCCAGAAAAGGCTTTTCAAATTAAATTCTCTTCGAGAGACCAACGGGGAGCCCAATTTGGGTGTTTTGAGAATATAAACATCATTGCTTTAATATGCCCTCATGCCAACACATCCATATCAACCATCTGTTAATAGCTTTGATCCCTGTTTCATTTATCCATGTGTATGTCTTTGTGCAATATTGAATACTGGCTTCTTCTATTTCTGTTGCAGATAGTTGGATATTAGGTTCTGTTATTTTATAGATATACTCATAGATTTGATTTTGAATAGTTTTAAACTCTTCTATGATTGTGCTGTAATTTTTAATATCGTTTATTTGGGCAAACTCTATGAATTTATACTCAGAATTACCCATTGACGATGAAAATAAATCTAACAACTGATTCTTATCTATATTTCTCATTTAGATTATT
The DNA here is from genome assembly GCF_003201355.1 of Indolivaga alginatilytica. GTDB lineage: Bacteria > Bacteroidota > Bacteroidia > Bacteroidales > Dysgonomonadaceae > Dysgonomonas_A > Dysgonomonas_A alginatilytica. The sequence goes on along the minus strand of NZ_QICL01000025.1, from coordinate 40,977 downwards.
GTTTATTATAGGGGAAGGAGGGAGGGAGATATTCCTACATTTTCATCCTTTCAATATTTCCTAATAGTTTTGGTCGAAATCTCCAATAAAGCTTTTCTCCACATATCCAAGTAGATGATAAATCATTTATTTCACACTCAGTCCAATAAAAGAGACCATCTTCAATTATTATTGAGGCATCGTAAATAATATCGTCATAAGGATAGTAATTGAATTTAATCGCATCTTCAAATTTCAGTTCTAATACTGAGTTAGGGGAGAATTGTCGTTGAAATAGAATTGATACAGTCAATTTATTGTCAAATCCCATACTTAAGTTTTTCTCAACAAATGCTCTAGTAGATATGTGAAAATCTCTAATGCAGCTATCATGAAAGAAGCCATACAGTTCTAACACGCTATCAATATCAGATTGAGTCTTTATTTCTGTCCACATATTAGTCTTGTCTTAACGCAAATATTTTATCCAAGACTTTAGCTAATACCACTTCATTAAATTCTTCGTATATGGCAATATTCCGAACATTATACTTATCCATGTTGGGTTCGAGAACAATAAATTGATCTTCTTCTTTTTCAGCATCTTTCTTTCCTTCCCAAATCCAGCCAACAGATATGCTATTATTATTGGCTTCATTTATAGTATTGTCCTTAACAATGCCTATAGCTTTAATAGTTAATCCACTCGTAGGATTATATGATTTGATATACAGTATATCCCCGATTTTTATATGTCGGAATAGTTTGTGTAATTCTGGTGCATCTTTATCCGTCCAACTAAGGAATGCAACCTTATCCTTTATGAAAGAATCAAATACATCTTTTTTCTCAAATGTTGCCCCTATCCCATATACAGCCATAGTAATTTACGATTTGTTAATTCAGTGTTATTCATTTTGTGTAATAATAGGTTCTAGTCAACCCATAACCTGTAGATTTTTGATTTTCTTCACCCCACTTATCAAAATCAAGATGTCCTAATTCTTTCCACTCAATATAATTGCGTACAAGTTCTAAATCTTCTTCTAAGGCTTTTTCCAATCTTAGTTTAACCTTACCATCGTTGAGTAGATTTATTTGTTCTTTTATCTTGTTTGAGAGTAGAATATCTTCGTATGGGTCTCCAATATAATAATCAGGTAAATGATGTACAGAATAATATATTTGATAACTCCACCAAGAAATAATAGTGCTTCTTGCCATGTCATCAAGTGGATTCAATTCTAATGCTTTAAATAGATGATCCTCACTTTTATAATATTTTCCATACCACCTAAAAGGTCTGTTATCTTCGTTTTCTAAAGCACACCATTCTTCAAGTGTTGGTTTTATAACTTTTTCACTTAGAGGTTGAGGAAAACCGCCATAGTCAGCATCTTGCACCGTTTCAAAATATGGAAAGATATAGCTAACAAATTCTATTCGTTGAGTTAATACCCATTTTTGAGCATCCTTTATAAAAGTGTTAAGATGTTCGAAAGCCGTCTTTCTTAAGCCTTTTTCTCTGTCAGAACAATAATTAGCATATTCAGCCCATTCAACTTTCTCTTTCGTTGAATTGGCTAGTATTAGTAATGCTTCATTCTGACTATTCGCTATCATTGGCTGATAAGTGATTAATGTATGTTTTAACAAAAGTAATACTAATTTGGATAAATGTACAGAATATGGTTTGATTATTGTATCGGGCTCATAGCTGGGCTCTCAATTGGAACCCGAGCCCACTTAATTGCGGTATATCAGTTGAGGTTCAAAGTGGGATTTTAGTACTTATTTCGGGAAAGAAGATTAGATATAAAGTTGCATATAATCAGCTATGAATGTGCCATTTGGATAGTATTATGAGCTCTCAGCCATTGGGACCCGATTTGGAACCCCGTAAAAAATAAGCCCCTGTAAGTTATTGTCTTACAGGGGCTTTTGACACGTATTTGAGGTTCCTGGCGTACCACAAGTTTTTTAATGTTGGTTATGTAATAGATTAACATATATAAATTTATATATTGCATTACAATTGGTTGTAGGTATATTGATGTAACCGAAAGCAAAACATATTAAAAGTATTCAGACCATTATTCAGACCTTTTATCATTTTCTTTCTCATTTATTTTAGACATCATTATTTCTGCATTTTCTTCTTTAGATACCTTTATATATTTCAAAAAAGTAGCTTCTGATGTGTGTCCTGTAATTTTCATTATCTCAAGTGGAACATATCCCATTTTGAACAGATTGGTTGCACAGCTTCTCCTGGCCGTATGAGTTTTTATCAGATCATGCTTCTTGTATAAAGTCTCTATCATTTTGCCCCCTTTTTTTTCAGCAATGATAATATCTCCTGTTATTCCGGCCCTTTTGCCAACCTCTTTAATTTGTTCATTCAAATCTTGCTCATAAGCTTTAGGGCTGTGATAATTGTATTTTTTTAAAAGAATATCAAGCTCCGGGAAAAGGAAAGGGATAATAACTCGTTGTTTAGTCTTCTTAGTCACAATATCTATGACTTTCGTTCCGTTGGAGGTTGATTTTATATGTTCCGGGCGAAATCTTGAATAGTCAGAGAAACGTTGTCCCGTGTAGCAGCCTATAAGAAATAGATCCCTGGCTCTTTCTCTAACTTTGTCGTTAGAAAGATCAAGATCGTACATTGCTTTTAATTCATCGACTCTTAAGTATATATTATCAACATCCTCCATATTAGCTTTGAAATCTTCATCTTTGAAAATTTCATTTGTATGAAAGCTCTCCTTATATGCTACTTTCATAACAAATTTCAATGACTTAATTGCTCTGCCAATAGTATTTTGTTTATAATTCTTAGAGTGGCAATATGTAATGAATTTAGTATAGAAATCGTTGGAAACACTATCAAATGCAAGTTGACCCCATATGTCGCCAAAAGATGCTATTTGATTTTTGCATACACTATGCATTTTAATTGTTCCGGGAGTGTAGACGGTCCCTTTGTCAGTTAAGAAAGTTCCGTTGCTCATACGCTCGATCAGATTATCATAATAATCAGTTATGATTGCAGGAGGAATAGGTTCATCTTCTTTCTTTCGTCCTAAAAATTCAGAAAGTTTATCTTTGATTATTTCAAGGGATATAGTTTTGTCTCTTTTCAGATCGAGAACTAAATCTCTTATAAAGTAATCGATCTCATCAAGATGAAGTGATATATATTGCAATTCTTTCAAGACAAGAGGATGCAGATTCCTTAATGTTTTTCGGTCAGTGGTTGGCCTTTGATTGTCCTTATCCCAAAGTATAGGTATTATCTTGTCACCTGTATCTACTTTTAACTCTTTGTACTTATATCGAATATTTACACGAATATATGTCGGTTCAATAGAGTTCGGTTCTCGGATTGTGTATTTTGGTTCAAGTCCAGCCATATCTATTTAGAAATTACAGATCCTTTCCCAAGCATTATCCATTCTACTGAAACATTGAACTTTTGAATAAGCAGTAATATATTCGTTATCGTTGGTTCGCTTGTGGAGCTCTCAGATTCCATTCTGTTTAAATTACTCGCACCGGCTAATCCAACAGCTTCACAAAACTCTTTCTTTGTCTTAACAAGCTTCAGATACCTCAGTTCGTTGAAAGAATCAACAAACCTCTTAGTTACTTCTCTGGATTCTTTAATTGTTGCTTTTGGCGGCATAGTTATTTATAATTGATCTCTTCTTAATTTTCCTGCAACTTTATAAAGATGTTTTATATCATCTATATAAATATCCCGATCAGGGTATTTTCTCCTACCATCGGGATTAATCTCTGTATTGAAAGATGTCATAGTGATATATTCATCTCCTTTATTGCTTTCGTAGACGTTCTTTATATACCTATCTTCGTTTGTAATAATAATATAGCATTGTCCGAAATCAAAGTCATTACGTCCTTCTATTGGTCTAACAAATATTATATCTCCCGATTTAAACTTGTCATACATGCTATCTCCGTAAACGGTAATTCCATAGCATCCATCAAACTTCGGGATACTTACCCATTCAACAACTTTATTTTCATCACCCTCTAATCCTATGCCATGACCGGCACATACGCGAATGTCAAGTATTGGTTGTCCTTGATTATAGTTGTTGATGATTAGCTCAGTGGATTCATTTTTTTCGGATAGCATCTCGCCTTCTCCTGTAAGAAGCCATCCTTTATTTAGTTCAGGAAATACAGATAATATCTTACTTAGCATAGCTTGACTAATTGACTTTGTTTTTCCTTTTTGTATATCGTAGATTGCTTGAGGTCTCTCCAAGCCTATCTTTTCTGAAAAAGACTTGGCGTTTAATCTGCTGTATTTTAATATTTTGTTTAGTATTTCCCTAGCTTCCATATTATAGAAAATGTTAAATCTGTACTAAATACAGAAAATATCTGTTCGACATATTTTAAATACAGAAAATATCTGTATATTTGTTGCATCGTATAAATATAATGTATTTCAAATACATTTTTGATACAAAGTAAAACAAACAAATATATATAAAAAATAACTCAAAAGGAGTATTAAACAACTAGAAAGATTATGGCAGACTCGAAGAAACAACTAGGCTCCGGATATATCGAAGCAGCTTGCAAAGAACTTGGATTGACAAGAGGTGTGTATTACAATGCTATTAAGAATCAAGAAGAGGGTAAACCATTATCCAAAGATCAGGTTGCTGTGTTATTCAGGCTCAAAGAAATGAAAGATGAAGACACTATAAAACTGAAAAGCCTCAATCAATAAGTGATGCAGTTCACTCAGAGAGAACATGATGTTCTAAAGTTTACAGCACACGGATATACTCCGGATGAAATAGGAGACTTTCTCGGAATAACAAGAGAAACCGTTCGGAAAATAACGTGCAACATTAAGCTAAAGGCAAAGCTTCAAAAATCTACTGAATTAGCTGCTTATTACTGGTGTAAATACTTTGGAACGAGCCTAGAAGATCAGAGGAGACAATTGATATCGGCAATATTCGCTTTCATCATCATTTTGTCCATTCCTATTGATTTTGACAATGACAGAAACAGGATCAGTTACAGAAGATCTGAAACAGGATATAGAGCAAGAAAAGATACATAAAAGCATATGGCAGAAGCAGTATTAATGGTTACGATGACAGTATCAGAGCTCCAATCAATGATTAAGAGTGCTGTTAATGAGGTTATACAAAAAGAATTTGCACCCTTAAGAAAGCAATTTGAAGATAGACTTATAACCGCTGATGAAACCGCCACTAAATTACAAGTGACCCGTGTAACATTGTATAATCTTGAAAAACGGGGACATCTATTGCCTATACGAGTTGGAAGTAAAGTAATGTACAGTGAAAGTGCTATAACAGTGTATTTAATGTCAAAAAATAAATAATCATGGCAAAACAAACAATTAACTGTGAAGTGACAGAATCGCAAATGAATGATATCATTCAATCAATCTCAGATTATATGTATAATACTGATCTTGAAGATTTAAGCTATCAAGAGGTTGTAGACGGTGTAAGGGTCTATGTAGATTTTTCAGTTGGATTTGGAGAGGTCACTATAAAAATTGCTGAAATTCAAGAGTATCATTATCAATTAACCTATGAAAGAGATTCTTTCGTCTTAAAATGCAAGCTTGAAGACGAGGTGATGAATCACTTCAATGAATATCTAAAAGATTCAAGATTGCAAGCTCAGGAAATACGCAGAGATCAAGTCGAATCACTTTTAAATTACGCCATATGAAACTTGAAGATAAACTTAAAGAGATCCACGAATTACAAGAAGAAATCGATCAATACGAAGTCGATTCTTACAAAAAATAGCAAAAATCTATTCTTGGATAATCGGAATTGTATTTGGAGTAGCAATCAGTTTTATACTTTATATATCATGAAAAAACAAACTAGAAACAGGATAGAAATAATTATCCTCTCCCTTATCGCTTTAGCTGGCTTTATATATGTGAACAGTCAGGAGGCGAAATTAGACAGACAAATACAAGAGTTAAGAAGTGACTATTATGATTACATGATAGAATAAAAAAAACAGGCGTATCATCACGACAAACCTGTTTTAACCAATTAAACATCGATTATGAATCGACATTCAATCACAAAAGTATGATTTTTTATTAAAACCTGTATTCACCAATTAAACATCAAAATTATGTCAGACAAAAAAGAAACAACAGAGATCTCACAACTCGCAGGAACAGAAGTTAGATTTTGGATTCCCAACACAGAAGAGTTAGGTGTGTTAGAAGGATTAGATCCAAAACGCTCGTTAACATTGAAGTATAAAACTCAGGACGATTGGGCAGCTATCAAAGGTCAACCGATCAGAGCCTACTACATGGGTATTCGTGAAATTCCCAATGAAGATGGCGAATTGATTAAATGTGGAGTGTTTGTGACTGCTACCGAAAACTTCATATCCGGTCAAAAGGTGTTAGTAGAAGCAATATCTTCTTTGGATTCTAAAACACCTGTAGAAATTACATATTTGGATAAATCCAAGAATAAATCTACAGACGGTTCAACTATGAGGTTTGAAGTTAAGGTTCTGGGATAATGGATATCAGAGACCTTTTAGATGATGAGGATTTGGATGGCTTGGATTTTTCAAGCCTCCAAACTCTTAACAGAATGCAAAACATCTCAGCAGGAATTGAACTTGACTATGATAAAGGTTCTTATCCTCCACTTGAAACGATGTTGGATTTTATCCGGGTTAACTGGGATAAAAAGTCTGTAAATATTGATCCCGAATCATTATCCGTAAATGGTATATGCGTACAAGATGATATGCAGACGTATCTCGATTCACCTTGTATAAGTTCAGGTAATAAGAAAGAAGCCCTCAAAAGCCCACTCGCATTTCTAGTCAATTATGAAGAAAAGCTACCTGCTAAAAGTGGAAAGCATTTCGAACTTGGAACATTTGCACATCTGGCATTTTTAGAGCCATCATTGTTTGAAAAAGTTATTGTTGCTCCTGATTGCAACTTGGTTTACAAAGAAGGTGTAATTCAGATGATCAACTTCTATAGGGAATTGGAAGGAAAAGAAAATGCAGTATTCTCAAAGGACCGTAAAATAGATGATCTAAGAAAGATACTTCAAGCTTATCAAGACAGATGCAACCATCAGATAATACAGCCCGAACATAAGGTGATTATCGACCTGATCAAGCATCACTATTACACATACGGTAATGGTATAATATCTAGGATTCTCAAAGGTGCTTTAGTGGAAGTCTCGATGTATGGAAAAGAGACCAACGGATTAGATGTAAGGATCCGTCCTGATGCGATCAATCTAAAAGAGAATATTGGCGTTGACGCAATAATCTCATTCAAGACATCCAGAGCAGATACACTGAGTAAGTTTTATTACGATTGTGCCAAACTGCAATATGAAGTATCAGAAGGTATGTATCAGGATGTTGCTACTTCTGTAACAGGACGCAACTTCAATGTAACCATTATGATTATGCTTCAAACAGTACCTCCTTATCAGCCGGCTGTAATCTGGTGGGATCCTGATGATATTGAAATCGGAAAGTACAAATCAAACCTGGCATCCAGTATTATTCTCGAAAGTATGGAAAATAAATATTATCCGGGATTCGACATAAAAGCAGAATCAGGTAATTATGGAATAATTAAAGGAAAATTACCATTGTGGGCAGGTAAAGAAGAATTACCCACAGCTTCAGAATAACCAATTAAACGTCAAAATCATGGCAAAGAAACCAAAACAAGAAGAACCAGTATCAGAATCAATTCAAAAACTAATCGTATTCAGATTACCGGAAACAGCTCCAGAATAATCCTTATTGGGAGTCGGTAAAACGTAAAGTAAGGCTTCGGGATGGACATTGTTGTCAAATGTGTGGTAAAGATTTCAATTTAGAAATACACCATAAAACATATCGCTTGAATGGAATTTCCATCATTGGAAAAGAACTTGATCATCTCGATTGCCTTATTCTTCTATGTGAGGATTGTCATCAAAAAGAACACAAAAATAAATAAAACCAATTAAACATATCATTATGAATCAAGTTGAAATAAACAAGCTATTAGATAGTCACTGGGATGTACGCAGCAGTGCTGCATCGAATCCGAATACTCCTGTTGAGGTATTGACTGTATTGTCGAAAGATAGTCACTGGGATGTACGCAGACGTGC
>NZ_QICL01000025.1:0-32752 GCF_003201355.1 Indolivaga alginatilytica | reverse complement strand
TGTATTGTCGAAAGATAGCGACAATGATGTACGCAGCAGTGCTGCATCGAATCCGAATACTCCTGTTGAGGTATTGACTGTATTGTCGAAAGATAGTCACTGGGATGTACGCAGACGTGCTGCATCGAATCCGAATACTCCTGTTGAGGTATTGACTGTATTGTCGAAAGATAGCGACAATGATGTACGCAGCAGTGCTGCATCGAATCCGAATACTCCTGTTGAGGTATTGACTGTATTGTCGAAAGATAGCCACAATGATGTACGCAGCAGTGCTGCATCGAATCCGAATACTCCTGTTGAGGTATTGACTGTATTGTCGAAAGATAGCGACAATGATGTACGCAGACGTGCTGCATCGAATCCGAATACTCCTGTTGAGGTATTGACTGTATTGTCGAAAGATAGCGACAATGATGTACGCAGCAGTGCTGCATCGAATCCGAATACTCCTGTTGAGGTATTGACTGTATTGTCGAAAGATAGCGACAATGATGTACGCAGACGTGCTGCATCGAATCCGAATACTCCTGGCTATGTAGATACTAGAAAATATTATATCACAGACAAATATGTTGCAACACAGGGAACTACTTATTTATGGTATAAGTTTAATGCAGACATACCTTTCTATGTTTGCGGTTGCTTTATCGGAACAAAAGATCAGTTAATTGGGAAAATAAACTATGATGGAGGTAATAACTGGAATGAAAGGATGGTAATTCTGGGTATTCTGGATAAAAAATTTAATGAGACATTCGGTAAATAAAAGCATCTGACAGCCGGTGTTATTCCGGCTGTCCTCACAACCAATTAAACATCAGATTATGGATTGCAAGAAGCAAGAATACATTGATTTTCTTAAATCAAAGATGGCTATCAGTAGCCAAACAGGATTCAATATCGTTTCCGATAAATTAACTCAAACACTCTATCCACATGTAAAAGACTCTGTGAGCTGGGCAATTCGTGGAGGATGTCGTGCTATATTTTCCAATTTTGGACTTCAAAAAACAGTCACTCAACTAGAGATACTTAGACTTATAACCAAATATAAAGGCGGTAAAGGTCTGATCGTTTGTCCTAAACGTGTAGTTGTAGAGTTTGTTGAACAAGCTAAAAAATACCTGAATATGAATGTTGTCTATATCAAAAACATGCAAGAAGTTGAAGCATGTACATCTGACATTATGATAACTAATTATGAGAGAGTCCGAGATGGTGAAAAAGGAGTTCGCATAGATCCGGATTATTTTATAGCTACTTCTCTTGATGAAGCCTCAGTTCTTCGTGGATATGGAACAAAAACTTATCAGGAGTTTTTGCCATTATTCGCAAATGTTCCATATAAATTCTTAGCTACAGCAACACCGGCTCCTAATAGGTATAAAGAGATAATTCACTATGCCGGCTATTTGGGAGTTATGGACACAGGTCAAGCTCTCACTCGATTTTTTCAGCGTGACAGCACTAAAGCCAATAACCTCACATTATATCCTCACAAAGAAAATGAGTTCTGGTTATGGGTGTCTACTTGGGCACTGGTTATTACAAAGCCATCTGACTTGGGATATTCGGATGAAGGATATGAATTGCCAAAGTTAGAATGCTTTGAAGAGGTTGTGGATGTCGATAATTCCACAGCAGGAACAGATCGTGACGGTCAAGTGAAGATGTATCGTGAAGCAGCATTATCTCTACCAGATGCAGCTAAAGAGAAACGTGACAGTTTATCATCAAAAATAGAGAGAGTACTTGAAATAATTAACCGTCCCGAAAACAAAGATGACCATTTTATCTTTTGGCACGATACCGAATTGGAACGTCAGGCATTATGTAAAGCTATTCCCGAATGTAAAGCTGTATACGGTTCTCAAAATGATGATGAAGCAGATCAAATAATAGAGGATTTCAAAACCGGGAAATTAAAATACTTAGCAGCTAAACCCGAAATGCTGGGTGAAGGTCTTAACTTTCAATACCACTGCCATAAAGCTATTATGTTTATCGATTACCGGTTTAATGATAAATTTCAAGCAATACATCGTATTTATCGCTTCATGCAAAAATTTGATGTCTGGATGTTCTTTGTCTATGCAGAATCAGAGTCTGAAATATTTAAATCATTCATGCAAAAGTGGGCACAACATAATAATATGGTTGATAATATGGTAAGTCTGGTTCGTGAAAACGGTTTAACATCAACCAATACTGATGAAAAACTAATGAGGTGGATGTTTGCCAGTCGTGAGGTACAAGAAAGTAAGTTATGGGAGGCTATCAACAACGACAATGTACTGGAATGTTTGAGTAGACCGGATAATTCTGTTGGATTGGTAGTTACGTCTGTTCCCTTCTCCAATCATTACGAATACACACCTACATATAACGATTTTGGGCATAATACGAATAATGATAAATTCTTTGACCAAATGGACTTCTTATCTCCTGAATTATACCGTATGCTTCAACCTGGAAGGGTACTTGCTGTTCACGTGAAAGATAGAATCTTATTTGGAAATGCTACAGGAAAGGGAATGCCAACTTTAGATCCTTTTCATGCAATGTGCATATTTCATTATATGAAGCATAAGTTTGAATTCTTTGGAATGATTACAGTTGATACAGATGTTGTTCGTGAAAACAATCAGACTTACAGATTGGGATATTCCGAGATGGTAAAGGATGGATCTAAGATGGGGGTTGGTTGTCCTGAATATATTCTGCTATTCAGGAAACCTCAAACAGATACAAGTAAGGCTTATGCTGATATCCCTGTTGTAAAGAACAAAGCTGAGTATTCGTTAGCTAAATGGCAGATAGATGCTCATTCTGATTGGAAGTCCTCAGGGAATACGCTATTGAGCAAACATGATATTACCGGAATGGGTGTAGATAAGATAAGGTTTTTATTTCGAAATTTTGAGCGTGAAAACATATATAATTTTGAGAGACATGTTGGATTTGCTGAATACCTACTTGGAAAAAACATGCTTCCTAAAAAATTCATGGCAATAGATCCTGTTAGCAAAAAGGAATATATATGGGATGATGTAGTTCGTATGAGGACCCTTAATACAAAACAAGCACAGAAAAATAGACAAAATCATATTTGCCCTCTTCAGTTGGATATTGTTAACAGGCTAATTGAGCGATATAGTAATAAAGGAGATATTGTTTTCGATCCTTTTGGAGGTATTCAGACAGTCCCTTATTGTGCCATAAAGTTAGGCCGCAAAGGATTATCTACTGAGTTGAATTATGATTATTGGAAAGATGGGCTTATATATCTCAGAGAGGCTGAGAATGATGTATTATCTCCAACATTGTTTGATTTAATGGAATTTGAAGCCTGTGGAACTTAAACCGAACTGTAAATATTGCAAACTAGGAGCAGAAGCGATGCTCCATTGAATACCAGAAGTGGCTTATATTCCTCTACCGGAATTCGTAAGTGTGAATATTTCGTTCCGGATTACATCAAATACAATAAGAGTAAAATCTAAAACAAAATGAATAATGAAAATAGATGCAGATATTCAATTTCTATATATTGATCTTTTTTGTGGTGCAGGAGGTACATCCACAGGTGTAGAAGACGCAAGAATTAATAATGATAAATGTGCTAAAGTAATAGCTTGTGTTAATCACGATTCAAATGCTATTGCTTCTCATGCTGAGAATCATCCGGAATCCTTGCATTTTACAGAGGACATAAGAATTCTTGATTTGACAATGTTGTGCGAATGTATCAGATTGAATAGAATTAAATATTCTAATGCAAAGATTGTTCTTTGGGCTTCTCTCGAATGTACCAATTTCAGTAAAGCGAAAGGAGGCATGGCACGAGACGCTGATAGCCGTACACTTGCAGAACACCTGTTCCGATACATTGATGCTCTGAAACCTGATTACATACAGATTGAGAATGTAGAAGAATTTATGTCGTGGGGCGACTTGGATGAAAAAGGTAAACCTATCTCATCTACAAATGGCAAGCATTATCGTAGATGGATAAATGATGTAAAGAAATACGGATATGATTTTGATTATCGTATTCTTAATGCTGCTGATTTCGGAGCATACACAAGTAGGAAGCGTTTCTTTGGAATATTTGCTAAAAATAATCTACCCATAGCATGGCCGAAACAAACTCATAGCAAATCAGGAGCAAAGGATTTATTCAGTAGTTTATCGAAGTGGAAACCTGTTAAGGATTGCCTTGACTTTACGGATGAGGGAGAAAGCATATTTGGTCGTAAAAAACCACTTGTAGAAGCTACTTTAGATCGTATATATTCGGGATTAATAAAGTTTGTAGCAGGTGGAAAAGATAAATTTCTATTGAAATACAATTCAATGGGTAGAACTGGTAAATACAATGCTCCTGGAATTGAGGAACCATGTCCAACCATAAGTACACAAGGGAGACTTCAGATTTGTAATGTAAACTTTCTGTCTAAACACTTTAGCGGACATCCAGACAGTAAAAACATAAGCGTAGATGGTCCTGCACATACGATAACCGCAATAGATCATCACTCTTTGGTAAAAGCTAATTTCATCACAAAGTATTATTCTGGTAACCCTAATCAAATGGTATCGGGTGTAGATGATCCTGCAGCGACCTTGAGAACTAAAGATTCCCAATCATTAATATCTACATCTTTCCTTTCTGCATACTATGGAAATGGACATAATCATTCGTTGAATAGTCCATCACCAGTAGTAACTACAAAAGATAGATTAGCTTTCGTAAATCCTAAATTCCTATGTTCTTATAACTATAAAGATGAGCCGAAAGACTTAAACTCTCCATGTCCTACAGTACTGACAAAGGATAGGTTTTCACTTGTCAGCCCTCAGTATTTTATTGATCTGCAATATGGAAACGGAACACCTTCAAGTATCGATAAGCCAGCTACAACATTAACTACTAACCCAAAACATAAGTTGGTACAATGTGATAATTGGCTTATGAATACAAATTTCAAAAATGTAGGCAGTAGTGTTAATGAACCATCGCCCGTAATAACGGCAAATAGAAAATGGCACTATTTGATGAATCCGCAATTTAAGAGTAAAGGAGGCAATGTAAATATGCCATGCTTTACTCTTATCGCCAGAATGGATAAGATGCCCCCCTATCTTATTGAAGCTACTAATGATGCCCATCATATACCCTCATTTATTAAGATAATAGATAATTCTATTATTTACGAGATTTATGAAGATGATACTCTCAAAATGAAAAAAATAAAAGAGTTTATGGCATTGTATGGTATTCTTGATATTAAAATGAGAATGCTTCGTATTCCTGAGTTAAAGATGATTATGGGATTTCCGAAAGATTATGTTTTGATCGGTACTCAGGCCGAACAAAAGAAATACATAGGAAATGCAGTTGAGGTTAACATGGCTCGTGTAATATGTGAAGCAAATGCTAAAAAGTTAATTAAACTTGAAATGGCAGTATGAAATATAAATATTTCCAACTAAAACTTCATTTTCTAACTAGCAAAAAATTCGATGAATTAAGTAATTTATTCTTATAACATGAATTATATCAGAGAGATAAATAGTTTTTACGATTGGCTCGAAACAAACCCTGTGTCAAAATCGGTAATTGCCTTATGGAATGCACTTATGCACATAAACAATAAAACCAATTGGACACAATCATTTGAGGTAGCTATATCCACGTTAGAATTCAAAACAGGATTTAAACGTTCAGAACTATGTGAAGCTCGTAATGTATTAGCTCAGAAAGGTCGCATAACATGGAAGTCCAGAGGTGGTAATTTATCAGCAGTTTATAATATAATACCCTTTAGCGTCCATAATACGGACGCAATAGCGGACACAAGTGCGGACACAAGTGCGGACGCAAACCCGACACAAGTGCGGACGCAAAAGGATACACAAAACCGACTACTATATAAACTAAACATAAACGAAACTAAAGAAGAAGATATAAAGATAGAATTTGACAATTTTAGAAAATTATATCCGGGGACAAAAAGAGGTCTTGATACTGAATTTGAGAATTTAAAAAAGAAGCATAAGGATTATAAAGAAGTTTTATCATTTCTTCTGCCAGCTCTGGAAAACATGATCGACTGGCGCGATCAGAAAAAAGCTTTAAATCAATTTGTACCGGACTATCCTAATCTCCAAACTTGGATTAATCAAAGGCGATGGGAAACGGAACTAGGTAAAATAGAGAAAGGAGGTAACGATGGCGACAAAGGAAGCCGATTCTGTGGAGTTGAGAGTTAAACTCTTTAAGAAAACAGTATTTGATATTTGTCCTGATTATGTTGTAAATGAGAAAAATCGTGATTTGTTGAATGATATTTTCAAGTATTGCAATTTTATGGATGGAAAATACAATTCAATGAAAGGTCTTTGGTTATGGGGGTCAATTGGAACTGGAAAGTCAACTCTACTTAACATTGTTTCAACCTATATGAAACGTCAATATCCAATGCCAATGATAAAAAGTTATCATAACGAACCATACTCAGGAGGTTTTAAAATATACAACTGTACAAAAGTTGCAAATGATTATGGTAAATCGGCAAAAGAAGGTTCTCAAGGTTTAGATCCATATCTAAATAAAATTGAGATCGGATTTGATGAACTTGGAAGAGAGCCTATTCCTGTAAAAAGTTACGGTACTGAAATGAATGTGATGCAATATATATTTCAAACCAGATATGAGAATTATAGACTTGCAAGAACACATGTAACCACAAACTTAGATCCTGACAGCATTGGAGATTTAGATCTTTATGGGCCTTATATCTCAGATCGGGTGAAGGAAATGTTCAATATTATCAATATGAACGGGAAAAGTTTTCGCAAATAGTAAAATAAAACCAATTAAACATCAAGAAGAGGTAAACACACAATATGTTTCGCCGATTCAAAAGAAAGAACAATATGGAAAAGAAACATTTTAAAGCACTAGGAATATGAAACTAGATGCTAAAAAGATACAGAAAAGTCAGCAAGAAGCATCTGTGATATACAATCAATTCCAATCCATAAAAGATGATCTGTTTTTATTAATAAAACCTCATGTTTATAACGATATGGAAATAGAGCAGGGCGATATTTGCGTTGATTGTTTTTCGGGTGATGGCTTTGCCTTTATGATTGGAGATCGAGGTGTATCTGTCAATGAAATGATAGACCGTATATCTGAATTAAAAAAAGACGAGAAAATTAAATTATCTGATTTAACTACATATTTATGAAACCAAGACCCGATTTAAACACCCTCTCTAAAGAGGTGTATCAAGCCAATAAAGAAAAAGGCTTCCACGATAAAGAGCAAAGCAATGAAGCTTATCTGATGCTAGTGATAACTGAACTATCCGAAGCAGTAGAATCGGATAGAAAAGGTAAGAGAGCCAATTTTGTAGAATATGAAAATAGAAAATTAGTATGGCATAATGAATTATCTAATATTATTCCTGATTGTTTTAACTACGCTTTTGAATGGGCTATTAAAGACTCCATCGAAGATGAATTAGCCGATGCAGTTATAAGGTTGTTAGATTTAGCAGGGTTGAGAGGCTATAAGCTATGTACAGAAGATGCAACTATTGTCGAGTTTGTGCATTGTTCTCCGATTGATGAGAAGTTTGAAAGCTTTATAGAACATGTATTCGCAGTTGTAAAGCTCATAAGTGGCAATTATGACATGGACTTTTCGCCAGATGAAATAGTAGAACTAACTATACTCTCAATAGAATATCTATGCGACACTCTCTCTATCGACCTATGGTCTCATGTTGAATTAAAATTGAAGTACAACCAAAGCCGACCCTATAAACATGGGAAGGCTTATTAAAAGAAAATAAGATGAAACAAAAACTACTCGTCAGTTTTTCGGGCGGTCAAACATCAGCATATATGACTAAATGGTGTATTGACAATCTCTCAGAGAAATACGACATAGTAGTTGTATTTGCCAATACCGGCAAAGAGAGAGAAGAGACACTTCAATTTGTAAACGAGTGCGACAGTCTATGGAATTTTAATACTGTCTGGGTAGAAGCTGTTGTGGATCCTAAAAAAGGCTATGGACATGGAACAACATTCAAAATTGTAACCTTCGAAACAGCATCCCGACAAGGAGAGCCGTTTGAAGCTGTCATTGCTAAATATGGTATACCTAACAGCTCATTTCCTCATTGCACAAGAGAACTAAAAACAGTTCCTATCCATAAATACATAAAATCTATAAAGTGGAAAGGTTACTACACAGCAATAGGCATTCGGAAAGATGAGATTGATAGAATAGATAGAAATTATAAAAAGAGAAAGTTTGTTTATCCTTTCATTGCTCTAAACATGAAACCATCCGATAAGATAGATGTAAATATATTCTGGTTAATGCAGAACTTTAGATTAGAACTAAAAGGGTATGAGGGTAATTGTGATTTGTGTCATAAAAAGTCGGATCGTAAAATATTAACCATTCTACTAGAACATCCTGATAGTGCTAATTGGTGGGATGAAATGCAGCAAAAGTACGGCAAAGGTCAATACTATTTCTATCGCAAAAATCGCTCAATAATGGAGCTATTGAAGCAATCCAAAACCCCATTTAAAAAAGCAAAAGACGATTCGAGAGATACAGTAAAATTTAAGCAAGAAGATTTATGGGATGATTTAGATCTAACATATGGCTGTGAAGAATCATGTGAACCATTTGCAATTAGTTATTAAAAACAAAACTAAATATTATGAACGAAAAAGAATGTCCTATCTGTAATGAATATATGGAATACACCAGGATAAAAGATGCAGATGCAGGGGAAATGCTTATAACTGTTGCAGGTTATTATTGCCCATACTGCTTGTGTCATGAATTAACAATTATAAATATCTCAAAATGAGAAAAGTAATTAACATACTTAAAGATGACGGCTTTTCAAAGATGGATAGCTGCGTATACGCTAATGACAAAGGTATATGTTTTATACTGTCTTCATCCGAAATAAGAATAATAAACAGACGTGGTGATACTATTGAAGAGTTTAGAAATGTAAAACATGACTCAGACACAAATTATCTAATTGTAGGCTTCTTATATGCTAAAGGTTGGTTAAAAGAAGATTATAGATTGCCCAAAGAATATCAAATAAACTAAATAATATGAGAATATACATATCAGGGCCTATATCAGGTCTTCCATTTGAAGAAGTTCAAAAGGCTTTCAATGAAGCTGAAAGAGTATTGAGATTGAACGAATGGGAAACTATCAATCCTCTCAATAACGGATTGCCAAAAGAATCTACCTGGAACGAACACATGAGAGCAGATTTAAAGCTTTTGCTTGATTGTGAAGCCATCTATCTACTTCAAGGATGGCATAAATCCATGGGGGCGTGTATGGAGTTAGATATAGCCCGGGGTTTAGGAATGGAAATTGTTTTTGAAGAAAATAAAGCTGAAAAATCAACAATGAATTTCACCGATTAAAAAGAAAGAAAAGATGCCATCACCCAATAAAGTAAAAGAAGCAGATAATATACTCTCCCGGTTCATAAGGTTGTTTTATTCCAAGGATGGATATGTAAGTTGTTTTACATGTGGAAAGGCTTACAGAATCAGCGAAATGCAGAACGGTCATTTTATACCACGTGGAAATATGACTTTGCGATTTAGTATTATGAATTGTTTTCCTCAATGCAAAGAATGTAATGAGTATAAAGATGGAAATGAAGCTAAATACCGTGAAGCATTAACTGAGAAATTCGGTATTGCTCATGTTGAGTATCTGGATAAGAAAAAGAATGTCATAAAACACTGGACAGACTTCGAATTAGATGAGTTAATACAAAAGTTAAAAACAAAAGTCAAAACAATGGAGAAAACTCAATAGGAATTATTGCTTTCATTTTGTCGATAAAACAACCGATTTTTAAGACAAAGTGAGGGTCTCTCACCGTATGGATACAAACAAATGTAATAAAATGATATAATTCGGCGAAATAAAGAGGCGTAATGTAAAATTCACAATCTATTTCGCCGATTAAATAAAAAATACCATGAACATCCTACAATTAAATACAAAAGCAAAAGAGTATAATAGAAGCAAGTGGAGAAAAGATGTATTGTCGAAGTACAAAGCTATCCGAAAGCAAGTAAAGAGATGTGCAGAGAAAGGAGATTACGAACCAGAATGGACTGTATCAAGTTTCTCTCATCACATGATAAGTCAATATTATGCTGCAATAAGATTATTTAAAATGAAACATCTGGATATTGATGTAAAATTGAATATTAAATCATGGGATAACTTTCCTAATATTTGGTTTAATGCAAAAGAATTGCATATAATTATCAGTTGGATTGAGATATAATAGTGATTTATTAGTGAAAGTGTTGGATATAGTTCAGCACTTTCTTTTAAATGTATAATCTAAATGATGATATTATAATCATAATGATTATTTTTGTATGTAGATGAATGAAGAAAACAAAATAGCATTAAACGATAAGCAGGAAAGATTCTGTTATGAGTATTGTATTGATTTCAATGCAACTCAAGCTGCTATTCGTTCCGGATATTCTAAAAAGACGGCTAAACAGATAGGATCGAGATTGTTGACGAATGTTGACGTTCAAACCAGAGTTAAGCAAATGCAAGCTAACCTTGCAGAAACAGCTGGGATATCTGCATTGATGATTGTTCGTGAACATGCAAAGATTGCTTTCTCTAATGTTGGTCAACTCAGAGATGGTTGGATAAAACTGAAAGACTTTAAAAAACTAACCGATGATCAAAAAGCATGTATTCAAGAAGTGGCAACAAAGACGGTCCATAGGACTATGGGTGATGAACCGGTTGAAGAGGAGTATGTAAAAGTGAAACTATATGACAAGCAGAAAAGTCTTGACAGTTTAACAGACATTCTCGGACATAGGCCGTCTCAAAAAATAGATTCGACAGTTGAGCATAAGAATCAGCAAATCATAATCCAAAAGACTTATGAAACTGACAATAAAGCAGACTAGAGCATATGATTATCTTACAGAACCTCAGTTCTCCCATATATCTGAATTGTTGTATGGAGGAGCTGCTGGTGGAGGTAAATCAATGCTCGGTGTGCTTTGGCTCACAGGACAAAGTTTAACTTATCCAGGCACAAGATGGGTGATGGGGCGAAAATCTTTAAAAACCCTTAAGGAGACCACTCTTAAGTCTTTTTTCGACTTAACAACAAAGCTAGGTATAGCTTATCGTTATGTAGAGAACAAAGGAATATTCTTTCCGAACGGCTCTGAAATACTTCTCAAAGATCTTGCTTATTATCCATCTGATCCAAATTATGATGAATTAGGTTCTCTTGAAATAACCGGAGCTTTCGTTGACGAGTGTAATCAGATTACAAAAAAATGCTGGAGTATTCTAAAATCCCGGATTCGTTACAAGCTCGATGAATACGGGTTAACCCCTAAAATAATGGGATCATGTAATCCCGCTAGGAATTGGGTTTATGAAGAATTTTACCTTCCATCTAAGGAAAGCAGACTAGAACCTTACAGAGCTTTTGTTCAAGCCTTGGTAACCGATAATCCATTTATATCTAAACACTATATTGAGAATCTTGAAATGCTTGATGAAGTAAGTAAAGAGAG
This sequence comes from Indolivaga alginatilytica, assembly GCF_003201355.1. Lineage (GTDB taxonomy): Bacteria > Bacteroidota > Bacteroidia > Bacteroidales > Dysgonomonadaceae > Dysgonomonas_A > Dysgonomonas_A alginatilytica. Next base: position 21,091 of record NZ_QICL01000025.1, on the reverse strand, counting down.
GCTCCTCAAAGGCAATTGGGATTATTTGGATATTACTGATAAATGGACGTTCTCATTCAGGCCTGAAAAGCATATTGGATCTTGTACACTTAATAGAGAAGAAACTGTCTACCTATCCTTTGACTTTAACCGAAATCCAATTGTTTGCACCGTTTATCAGCACTATAACGATACTGTATATTGCCTTGAGGTTATTGATATCGATGATTCGACAATATATAGGCTTTGCGATGAGATAATAGAAAGGTATGCTGATTGCTTTTTTATTGTCACAGGAGATATATCTGGCAAAGCAAAAACAACTATGTCACAGCTAAATAACTTTGATGTTATTAAGCTATCTCTTGAATTATCAAGAAATCAGATGCAATATTCCGGAGCAAATCCTCCTTTGGCAGAAAGCAGACAACTTGTTAATGCCATGTTGGAGCAATACAATATTGTATTTGATGAACAAAAGTGCAAGCCTCTGATATTTGACCTCATGAATGTTAAATCTGATAATGAAGGTAAGCCAATAAAGGATGATAGAAAGGACTTATCTCAAAGAGCCGACTGTTTAGACACATTTAGGTACTATCTGCATAGATTCTTTAAAGATTACCTAAAATATTTCGCAGCATAAAATAATCAGTATGAACATATATAAATCAAACGGATTAGTATATTTGTATGTAAATCAATTAATATTCACTTATGGCAAAGAAAATAAAGCAATGTAGTAGTTGCATATTCTGGATAGGAAAGGATCCTGACAGAAATCTCTGTTCTGAAATAAGAGTTGGCACTGATGTTTTTATTAGTGGTCGATATCTTCAGACAACTTCAAGTTTCGGATGTTACAAATATAAAGAAAAGGAGGTAAAAGATGATTCTATATCTGATACAGACGCTGCTTCAAGCTCTGGTGATTAGTCTATGCTGTGTTGCTATTCATGTTACGACATGGAAAGGAATGATTCTTCATTCAACTTCTAAGACACTAGATAAATCTCTAAGAGCATTCTTTCGAAAGTTTTTTTATATGTCAGAAGGTAAATCATGGAATCTTACATTATATCTGTTAACGCCTATTTACAGATGCATTATTTGCATGAGTAGCTTCTGGACTATTATGTTTTGGTTCTTTTGGAACTTCAATCTTGGATTAATGATCCTCGTTGTTTGTGGCATCAATACAATTATCACAGCAATAATATCTAATCTCTTACCCGATGAATGATGAAAGAATTACTACTCGTTAATGGATGGGAGCATTATAAAACCGGATGTAGTTGCAATGGCTCTCCTAGATTTTACAAACATTCCGATCATTTCGACTATAATGTAATAGTTCGGAATAATCGATTCTCTATTAAAAAAGGGAATGAGGTTCTAATAACAGACAAACCAGAACAATTAAAACAAGCACTTGAAAGATATGAACTTATTCAGAAAGATACCACAGAAAATAAGAACTTGGAAGCATAACAGGAAGGATCCGAAGAGAGTGTTTCCACATACACACCATATTATCAATATTGCATTCTCTGTTGGAGGTGTTGACTATTATCAATTTGATGATGTGTTTAATATTCCTTATGAGCGTGGGCTTATGGCTTTGGCTATATACGAAGAAACAAGGATGAATTGCAGTAGAGAATATCTTGAAAAGCATGTAGAGGTAATGCATGAGCTCCTACATTCTAATCAAGTTGATATTTTTAAAATAAATCAACTAAATGAGCAGATCAAAGAGCGATTGAACATATCCTTTGATGTCTCGCTTCTATATAAGCTAGCATCTGTAGTTTTCTTTGATAAGAATGAGAATCCATCCTTGTATGAACCAGAATATTGTGATAAAAAAATAGCATTTTGGAAAGAACATAGAGGTGTGACTGATTTTTTTTTACAAAAGCCGTTACTGGAATTAATTCCATTTTTGCAGAATGTAGACTTCGATTTGGAAACGTATTCAGATCTGATAGACAAGTTAGACAAGATACATTTGGAGCGTTTACGGCTTTCCAAGTCCAAAAACTGATTGATTCCTTTGAAGATTGGAAACAAATTCTAATAGAAAAGAATGTAGACTTACCAACACTTACTATTTATGAATTTTTCTTCCAACTTAATAAAGCCTTGAAACCAAAACCGCCTAAAAGCGATGGCAAATAATGTATTAATCAATTTCACGGCTGATACCGGTGGATTGGATGAAGCAAATAAGAAACTCGAAGAACTAAAGAAGCGAGAACAAGAACTCATAGATAAAGTTGCTCAACTACGAAGAGAACAACAAGCAGCTCAATTGAATGCCCGAAATACACAAGATCAGTCACGAGCTACTCAAGAATATGGGAGAAGAATTCAAGAGGTCAGAAATCAACTAACGCAAACTAGAAGAAGTATAACTGATCTTTCTCAAGCTCAGAGAGAATTACAAAATAGTATTCCTACTGAAGCTATGAATCAATCATTCCGGACTATGCTCCGGAATATTAGAGAGCAAATCGCCATGATGGAAGTCATGGGAGATACAGGATCAGATGAATACCAAAGATTGGTTGAAGAAGCCGGAAGGCTCGCTGATATACAGGGAGACGTAAATAGACAAATCAATAACGAAGCCTCTGATACAAGAATATTCGATACTATTCTCGAAGGAACACAACTCGCATCTGGAGGGTTTTCGGTATTGACCGGCGCAATGAGTATCTTCGGTGAAGAGAATAAAGATGTTCAACAACTGATGCTTAAAATGCAATCATTGATCGCAATCAATACTGGATTGCAACAAATACAGAATGCAGTTCAGAAAGAAAGTAACCTCATGATGGCTGTTGCAGCCCTTCAGTTAAGAGCAAAAGCTATTGCTGAATCATTAGCTACTAAAAATACTATTTTAGCAACCATAGCACAGAAAGCCTTTAATCTGGTTGCAATGGCTAATCCTTATGTATTATTAGCTGTTGCGCTTTTATCAGTTGTTGGAGCATTGTACATATTTTCTAGAAATACGGAAACTGCTTCTGAAAAACAGAAAAAACTTAATGATCTTCAACGGGAATCCATTGAGATTAAAAAAGAAATGGCAGATAGGATTAAAGAAAATGGAGAAGATTCTATCAGATTGTTGGAACGTGAATATGAATTAATGAAAGCTGGTGGAGCTAGTGAGGCTCAACTAGCTCAGAAAAGGAAGCAAATCAATGATGAGAGGGTTAGAGTAGCTAATTCTTTGCGTCTGCATTATGGTGAAGAAATAAGTAGTCTTGAAAATAATAAAAAGAAAGCTGAAGAACTCGAAAAGCAACTTAAGCTCATCAATGATGAGTCTCAAAAATTACGAGATCAAGGAAAAACTGTAATGAAGTTTAAAATTGATGGTAAAATTCAAAAATTTGATATCGATGAAGAGAAGTTCCAGAAATTCAAAGAAAACATTCAAGAAAGACTTGGTAATTTCCGTTTAAAAATAAGTAATGCACAAGAAGCCGAAAAAGAGGACGAAGAAGCTAGGCATCAAAGAGAACTTGATGAAATAGAATCTAATAAGAGAGCTGCTGAGGCTGGTAAAAAGTCAGCTGTTGCACTTGCCCAATATAAAGTAATTCTCACTAAAAAGGGAACCATGGAAGAGCTCAACGCTCAAATCGCTGCTCTTGAAGTTAAAAAGAATGTTGATCTCCAGAATGCTGACATTACAAAGGGTGAACGTCTCCTGATTACCAAGGAAACCGAATTGCAGATTCAGCAATTAAGGGATGAATTCACCAAGAAACAACTTCAAGATGAAGTGGAATTGATCAATGCCGGGTTATCAGCAGCAAAAGAGGGTTCTCTTGAGGAGTATAATTTAAAGGTAAATCAGTTAGAAAAACAAAAAGAAATAGAACTCTCCGAACGCAACCTTACAATAAATCAAATTAAAGCAATTGAGGCTAAATACAGAAAAGAAGCTCTTAAATTAGATGAAGACTTTACCAATAAAGTCGCTGAAAATACAATTAACGGTAATATTTCCGTAATTAATGCAAAATTAGCTCAAACACACTCCGGATCCACAGAAGAATATCAGTTAAGACTTGATTTAGCTGAAGAAAAAGCTAAACTTGAACTACAGGATGTGGAAAATACAATTAAGAATGAGGAATTTAAAGCAGCAAGGATAAAAGAAATAAATGCAGAATTAGCTAAAGAGAAAAAAGAGATACTTACAGAGCAGGATTCGACAAATCTCCAAAAGCAAGTCAACACTGAGACTCTCATTGCTACTCAACAATATGAGAATGGAAAGTTATCCAGAAGAGCCTATGAGAGTGAATTGAACAAGATAACCATTGATTCTCTCAATAAGCAAATTTCAACAAGAAGAAAGAATGGAGAAGATACGATTGATCTTGAACAAGAGTTATCTGAAAAACGTATTCAAATAGCTGAACAAGAAGCTGAAAGTCGAGCTGCTATCCAAGACGAGTTATTTAATACAATCTCAACTCTTGCAACATTGAGTTTTGATAATCAGAAAGCTCAAATACAGCAACAGCTTTCTGACCTTGATCACTATTATACAACTGATGCTGAAAAGGCTAAAAGCAATTCAAGTTTAAAACTTATTTCAGAAGAAGAATATAACAGAAGACAGTTGGAGTTAAAGAGAAAAGCAGCCCAAGCCGAAAAAAATCAAGCTATTTTCAATCTGATTTTAACTAACGGGCAAGCTATCGCTCGAGCATTTAAAGATTTTCCTTTTCCATACTCTGCAATTGTCGCTGCTCTTGTCGGTGTTCAGACGTTCGCTCAGTTGAATGCGATAAGGTCACAACCTCTTCCCAGATACTGGAAAGGACGAAAAGGAGGAGAAGGTGAACATGCTCTGGTTGGTGAATACGGTCCCGAGATTATGTGGATTCCTAAAGGAGCCTCAATTATGCCGGCTCATGATTCAATAAGAGCCATGAATGGTGACCGATCGGTTATGTCAAAGTGGAATATGCCGGCAATAGATCCTTCTTATCCTGTATCACCTGTTATCAGTCAACAATTAATAAGCGATGCAAGAAGAACTTATAATACAGAGATAGATTATGATAGGGTTGGAAGATCTGTTGCTAAGTATCAAAAGACTCCCGTTCAACGCCCGGTATATGTATCTGTTGATCGATCGGGAACTACTGTAACAGACGGAAATACAAAAGTAAAGCACCTGAATAGTAAATTTAAAACTACAATGTAATGGATTTTAGAAGATATTTTCTTTCCTACAAAGGCACTCAGACCGAGATAAAAGAACCAATCGGTTTTGATGGATTCAAACCAAAGCTACTAAGAGGTATATCCCATGGCACCATTTGGGAATATGCAGAGGTAACTCTTGGTTTTGGAGGGTTAAGTTATGATATTTGTAAAACAGCTTATGAAAATGAAGGTATTGAAGCAGATGTTATTCTCATAGTACAAGAAAAGGTAAATCAAATATGGGATGAATTCTATACCGGTAGACTTGACTTCGCTCAATATGTTGAGAAAAAAGGCAATTCAATTATAATTGAATTGGGAGTGGCTCAGATAGATGTTCAGACAACAATAAGAAACAGGATAAATACTAAAGTGGAGCTTGAATCATTAGTCGGTTTTGATGGTCAAGTATTACCGGAATATCCGAATCTGAAAAAGAATATCTTATTAGAAGGGAAATCCGTTTTTACTTCGAGTAGAGCGGAAACCAATGATTATGCCTCATCTCTTTCTACAAGAGACGGAAATACATATTTTAATATAATATTTAGTGTTGAGGTAAAAAGTGAGCTATTTGATTTAAATGCGATTACGTCACATGATGGAGATCTAAATGATGTACAACCCATCTTCATTGTTCCTGATAATGATATTACATATACTAATATCAGAATTAAAGCGAGATATAAAGTATATGCAAGATACACGCGTGGAGTTCGTAATTTCAATACTTTTGCGTATTATAGAATTAATAGTGAGAGCCCAATTAATATAGGTACTCCGGCGGATGATCCTTATTATGGGCCTTATGTAATTGTTGATTTAGATATCAATATAAATTTAAACGCTGGGGATAGGTTTTATTTATATGGAATGGCTGAATCTGATGCAGCTTTAGAATGGAGATACTATATCGCTCCAATATCTGATGATGCTATTGCTTTTTTTGAAGTAACCGGAACATCGAAATATAAATCTACTAATGCAAATCTAAGCCTCGTGCATGAGTCACTGAGTAGGATTGTTGAATCTATTACTAATGGAGAAATAACCGTTAAGTCAGATTACTACTCTCGAATAGATAGTGATGTTAACCCATCGGAAATAGATGGATGTGGCTCAATGCGTGGTATTCTTACAGGACTTAACCTCAGAAACGGACTTCTTACAGATGGAAGTCTCCCTGTAACTTATATCTCGTTAAAAGATTACCTGGACGCTCTTATCTCAATTGATTGTATCGGTTACGGCGTGCAGGGCAATAAGTTGATTGTAGAGCCATATAAGCATTTCTACAACAACGATGTGATAATGACTTGTGTGAATGTTAGCAATGTTGAGCGGAAAGTAGATCTATCCCGATCTTATCAGCTATTCAATAACGGTTATAAGAAATGGGAAGCAGAAGAATACAACGGTATCGATGGATTTCACGGAAAAAGACAATATCGAACCTCCTTAAAAATGATAGATACCAAGCTTGAGAAAGAATGCTCCTTTGTGGCTGACGGCTATGCAATAGAAGCAACCAGGAGAAGGCAAATAGAGAGTGATACAAAGGACTGGAGGTATGATAATGACGTGTTTATTGTCTCACTGGAAAGAGATATTGGTAATACTATTATTGTTGAGACAGGTGCTATTGATCCTGATGGTACGGTTATAGATCCTGATAGTATTTACAACGTATCTATATCTCCTGCGAGAAATGCAATGAGGTGGTATAGCTGGATTATGCAAGGGGTGAAAGATGAAGCATTGATCTTTGCAGGTGGTGAAGGCTATGTAAGAGCTAAACTGTTGATCAATACTATTTGTTCTATTGAAACAAGTGTAATTAAGGAGTCTCAAGATATTCTTCCATCTGATTTTAAGGAGTCTGAATTGTATACTCCGATATTCAAACCGGAACTTATCTCGTTTCAACACCCTATAACCAGAGATGATTTTAATCGTATAAAATCAAACCCATACGGATTGATAGAATTCAATGGTGAATATGGATGGATAAGTGAGATAGAATTCGACCTGCTAAAATGTATGGCTGATTTTACATTGATACCAAGAATGAGGTAAAATTATTTACCTCTTTCATAAGTTCGCCCATTAAATATTTGAAGTATTCCATTTTGAATAAAATAATTCGTATACAATGTATCAGGATTATCTTTGAATTTAAGATAGTATTTAATCCTGCCCTTTTCTGTTATTTTATAATTATACATAGGTGCTGCATTTCCCTGCCCCCAGATAAAGTCGGTTCTATTGAATCGTATAAATTCTTTATTTAGCTTATCATCACCTATTCTATACCAATTGTCATATGTGACTAACTCATCATACGGATCATCATCCGCATGACTGCCACAAGAAGATAAAAAAGCTGTAATGAATAGTAGTATAATTGATAATTGTTTCATACCGAATCTTGAGTATAGTTATTATTTATAAATCTTGGTAAAAGTATAGATAATTCATTTAATCCATCTTGTATGAATAAACTATCTTTTGATGGTTCAAACTTAAACAATTTCGGATTCTGGTTTTCTATAGATATTGATACAGCATCTTTATATCTATTATAAGTGATAATACTTTTATATGTGTAGGATTTTACTACATTAAATTGTTTGCCTACAAACAACAATCTTTTATTCGTAAAATATATATTACCGAGATCAACAGCTCTATACAAATTTTTACTATCAAACAATTTGGAGTCACATATAGTGTAATATATTAATTCACCATCTCTTAAATTTATTTTATTTGATTCAGAAGGTTTTAATTCGTAATATTTAATATAATATCTATTACTTATTGCATGGCAATACTGATGAAATAATTCAGAGGCTTTGGAATTCTCTTTTGTAGGTAAGATTTCAATAGCTTCATTATATTCAACTTCTTTGTAAATATCATATAATGGCATTGCTTTACCGGACTCAAATATCTCTCTCACTTTAGTTAATAACTTTAGTTCCTCTGAGGTTCCGTTAACTGTATTTTCTGAAGGTGTACTTACGGACTCTGAGGTTCTCCCCTGTTTTTTTCTTCTATTATTTGCAGATGCACCACATAATATTACAATTATTGCTAGAGCTATTAAATACAAAAATATTTCCATTTTTTTTATGCTTTTCGAGCAATCATTAAGATTATAATACAATCAATATGATTTCTATATTGTTAATAATCAATCAATTATGCGAATGTAATAAAAATATTTATATATTTGTATCAGCCAAATATACAAGTGACAGTAAAACTGTTATACTCCTTTTGGAGTATTTTCTTATTTAAAGACATACCCTAATTTTGTGATACAAAATAAGACGGTTGTCTATCCCAACATTCTCTCAGGAATACTGTTAGTTTGTATGTTTGGCGACAATGGGATATGGCAGCCGTTCTTTTTTTCTGCCTATAATAGCCAAACATACATAATCATGAACAAAAACAATCAAATTACTCTATCCAAGAGTAGCAGCACAAGCGAAATTAAAGCCTATTTTCAAAAGGTTTTGCAACTATCACAACTGGAAGAATCATTCCCTATTAATTTAGATGAGGTATGGATGTTAGTTTATTCTGGAAAGAATGAAGCAGTACGTTCATTAAGAGTAAATTTTATTGAAAATATTGATTATCAAGTTTTCAGCAAAAATGCTGAAAACTCTAAAGGCGGTCGTCCAACTACTTTTTACCTTCTTTCGGTTTCCTGCTTAGAATATTTTATTGCCCGAAAGATCCGCCCGGTGTTTGAGGTATACCGGAAAGTATTCCACAAAGCAGCTAAACAGCCCAAAGCCATTAAACCCCGTTACGAAGATTACGACAAAACTATTCGCAGAGCCTATGAGATGTATCAGGATAGTATTCTCAGGCATTTGAGAGAGAATGAATTCTTTACTGATAATAATGCTGTCATTCTTCACCAATGGGATGAGAACTACAGCTACAAATGGAATATCTGCCAAATGATAACCAGTTACCACGACAATTCGATGAAGACATTTAAGGCTGTTAATAGGATGCTATTGGCGGAACTTGAAAACAGGAGGTTGAATGATCTTTTGAAAAAGCAACACTTGGCATGTAAAAAATATGCACGTGAAATGTTCCTGTTATTCGAAAGAGAAGGTTAACTAATTATTAATTGTATAATACCTAAAATAATATGAAAAAAGAAATAGTAATAGACACAAACAACTTATATGTAAGAACATTGATGAAACTATTTAACGAATTTATGTTAGAAGAAGTGGCTGGATGTGTATTTACAGAGAATAGGTTGAAGAATAAAATAACACAAGCAGCTTTGATTTTTGAAGATGAGAGAAAGCAATTGATAGCTCAAAATAGAGGTAATTTACCCATGTTTAATGCAGTCGAATTCTCAAAGTTCAATGTGGTCTTTAAACAATAATCCTTTTAAATAAAAATATAGGTAGAGCCTCTTAATCGAGGCTTTTTTTTTGTATAGTTTTAAGGATTTATAAAATTACCATCTTTATCTCTTGGTATAAAATATCCCTTTATGCAATTAGGGTTTCTTACACAAATTTGGATGTGATTCTTTTCCTTAAATCCTGCGTCTGGATATAGATCTACGCCTTCCCAAAAGACTCCACGTACAGAATCGAATTGATTATTCTTGGTTTCTATATTTAACAGATGCAAACTTTCGATGACAGCACAATCAAGGAATCTTAATAATAAATCATTTGTACAGGTGAATTTTCCTCCATTTTTAGGTATTACCTTTCCACTCATTGCCATTGTTTTACATAGAAACTCATGTGCTGGAGGTAATAGACTTAGATATTTAGTATCTAATAAATCTAGACAATATCCTAGATCAATAAAAGCTCCAAGTACAGAAGGTTCTTTTATTTCTTCAGGTTTTCTTATCTGTTTTTCTTGTGCAAAATATAAAGCTCTGTCTAAATTGTTTTCCCAGAAGTAAAAACCTCCTCCAAGCCAATCATAGTCATTGTCGCTTTTGTCCATTGGTGTTCTTCCCAGGATAATGTCATCCCTTACGGATTTATCACAACCGTGAAATCCGATTATAATATTACGAGATTTAGAATACATTTATTTTTGTGTAGCTGTGTGGTAACGATATGAAATTTTATCTTCGGATTCTATATAATTTTCGGACAAACTGCCATCCTTATTAATAATACCGATTTTCTCTAATATTGATCTAGCATTTTTCTTGTTAATCATTCCAATGCATTCGATTATATCATTAACTGAAATTTGAGTGTTTTTATTATGGGCTAAATTTTGATTATAGTTGCGTAACTCTTCAGCTTTTAATGAAGTTTTAAGCATCTCATATTCTTGTCTCAGTTTGTCCATTTCTTTCATAACACAGCTCAGATCTATACTATTTGAAGGCACTGAGTTTTGAGCAATACAAACTGGCAAATATTGTAAATACATGCGTTTGGCTTCCAAATCCCTTAAAAGGATAGATTTCTCAGGAATAGAACTTTTTTTATTTTCTTTTATCATTGCTCAGTCTATAAATGTACGTCTATTGTTAATAACATATACATTGATTCATTTGTTCGATCGTGGTAGATAGATAAATTATAAGGTAGTCGATTCTGCATGACCTTTATAAGTGATTGTTTGTGATAATATTATTAATTTGGAATGTAAGTTTTTGCCCATCATTTTTTTGTATACTCTTCAAAATTATGCAATCAAATCAGTCTTGTTCACTGAAAAAGGAAGTATTTTGGTTAAATATTACTAAATAAAAATCTAGCAGAATTTGAATAGTCTAATATGATGTAATAATAATCACAATGATTATATTTGTATACTATTATCTAAAGAATATGCTTACAACGCCCCAATACTCATTTATACAATTCGATAAAGAACTTATTGAATGTAACTGTTCTCCGATTTTGGAAGTATCCGAATTATCAGATATCTCTTTTTATGCATATTTTGAAAGTAATTATCACCAACTTGGTAACACGCTTATACTTAATCTATGTAATATTAGTGGAGATATTATTACGGAGATCACGAGAATTGAGCACGCGACAAATCTATATTTAGCATATTTTAATTTCCCTGACTTCGATATTTCAAAATATCTGGCATGTGGAGATTGTTTTCGTATTATGGAAACAAACAAGGATGGCACTAAATGCTATTCTAACATCTTTTCTTATGACAATGAATCTAAGGGTTTACTTGTAAGTTATTACAGCGAGGTTCGCACTTATTTTCCGTTTTATGACGGATATAGATTATATGTTAGGCTTCCTATCGAAATGGCAAACAAAAATCCCAAAACGGAAACAGAAGAATATATTGATGCCAATGGACATATTCATAATCCCTTTAAACTAAGGAGAGATGTTTACGATTTAAACATTAACTATAGTCCGGTAGACTTTCACAAGAAGATACAAGTCATGTTAATGCATGATGTTGTCATTGATGACATTCAGGTGAATGAAACAGGAGATTATCAAATAGATTATGAAGAGTCGATACATGAAGGTGATTCCACATTATATAAAGCATCTACAAAGGTGTCCGAACAAGAAATATTATTAATGCGAAATTATTAAAGGTCAAATGACAATACAAAAACATAAAACAATGAATATGTATGTTATATGCCTCCAATTATAACTCCCGAATTTGTAAGAAATGCCATAAATTACAGACATCCTAATTATACTGCAACTGTAGAGCTTGCTGAAGCGATAAAGATACACGCAGATGGTTTATTTCCCGATAAACTTATAGCCGAACGAAGACCTTCGGAATCTAAGGCTATTTTCGAATATAGGAAAAAGATATATAAGTCGGTAACTAAAAAGGAAATCGGCAAAGTACTAACCGAACTTCAAAAAATAAGACGATCCCAAGACTGGAATATCTCATATAATGATGATGATATTCCTAAAAAAATATCCGGTGATGAAACATTGGAGAGATATTGTGAAGAGAATTACCCAGGCTTTTCATCTTTGACAAATTGGGCATTTTCAGAGCTCCTAAGAAGATATCTGATAGATGCTAACTCTATCATTGCATTGGTTCTAAAAAATATGCCTGCTCAATCGAATGAGTATATTAAACCTATTGTTGAGGTATTCTCATCGGAGCAGGTTCTTGATTATGTAGAAGGTGGCTATGTAGTACTGAAAAGTGCTGATAAAAATGTCTATCGAGCCGGTAATAACAGGATTTACCAAGGAGATATTATTTATATTATTACCATGGAACAGATACTCAGATACAAGCAAGTCACAGGTAAATATGACTTGGAACTCGATTTGGAATATAACCACAATTTAGGATATCTACCGGCTTTTAAGGCAGGCGGTGAGTACAAATGTAGAGTTAATAATGATACGATATATGAAAGCCGTATTCAGTATATGGTACCTGAACTGGATGAAGCTGCTCGGGAGTATTCCGATCTCCAAGCCGAAATAGTCCAGCACATCCATTCTGAGAAGTATTATTATACAAATACCGATTGTCCCGATTGTAACGGTGCCGGTAAACTGAAAAATAAATCTACATGTAGTAAATGTACCGGATCAGGAAGGATCACTAACGTTTCTCCTTATGGTGTTTTCTTGGTAGATATGGCAAAGGCAGGAGAAGCACAAGCCCCAACCCCTCCTATTGGTTATATCTATAAAGACACAAAAATAGCAGAATTACAGGATCAGAGAGTCGATAAGCATCTGTATAAGGCTTTGGCGTCTATCAATATGGAATTCCTATCTAACGTGTCATTAAATCAATCGGGAGTAGCAAAAGAGGTTGACAGAGATGCTCTTAACACGTTTGTAAGTTCGATAGCAGAAGATATAGTAAGGATTTTGGATAATGCTTATAGATTTATATGTGATGTTAGATATTCAGTTATTATTACTGACAAAGAAGCCAGACAGAATCTATTACCAAGAATTGCAGTTCCAGAGAGATTTGATTTGTTAAACTCCAGTTATTTGATGGGTGAGATTCGTGAGGCAAATACAGCTCAGGTTAATCCTGTTGTCAAAAAGAATATGGAAGTCGAATTCATCAGGAAGAGATACAATGCAGATCCGGATAAAGCCGATGAATTACAATGTATATTCGATATGGATCCTTTCTATGGAAATTCACAAGATGAAAAAATGACAATGCTTTCAAATGGAGGTATTACAGAAGTTGATTACGTTATTAGTTGTAACATCGTTCAGTTGGTAAATATAGCCATCAATGAAAATGATAATTTCTTAAGGAAAACATTTAAAGAGAAAAGAGAAATTATTAAAACCTATGCTCAAGCAATAATAGCTGAGAACACACCCCAAAACACCATTAAAGTAGAGCTAAATGGAGAAGGATCTTCAGAAGGTACTGAAGATAATATCTAATGCTCCGGATAACTTTATAGGGCAATTATCCAAAACCGAACAAGAGGTATATAAAAAAATACTTGGAGTAGTTAAGGATTTAGATGTCGATTCATCCGGTAATATTAGAGCGTCAATTGCCAATCTCAAAAAACTGAATGAGATTAAAACGCAGTTGTTTAAAGCTCTACTGTCCAAAGAGTATCTATCTTCAGTTAAAGAGTATGTAAGACAATTTTCTATTGTCGCAAATCTACAGAATCAATCGTTTGATAGCAAAAAACCAATATCGAAGGTTGTTACAAATACGGCCATTGATAATACACTGGAAACTCTGACCGGAAAAGGATATACTGAAACGGTTGTAAGCAAGATAAGAGATGTTATCCGGACATCGGTTACAACAGGAGGTTCTTACAAAGACCTGACACTCAATCTGGAGAAGCTTATAGTTGGAGATGAAAAGCAGAGTCTTATAAAAAAGCAAGTTCAAACTCCTGTTGTTGACGCTTTGAGTATCTTTTCGGCAGAACACACTAAACTGATAACTGCTGATTTAAACTATGAATGGTTTATTTATGTAGGATCCAATAAAACGACTACCAGGGAATTTTGCGAGCACCTCACTGATAAAAAATATGTTCATACATCGGAAATACCGGATATAGTAAACGGCTTAATCGATGGGCATCAATGTAAGCTAGGTAAAGATGGATTACCTCTTGGGATGTTCGAAGATACCACTGCAAATAATTTCCAGGTAAACAGAGGGGGGTATAATTGCGGACATCAATTATACCCGATATCTAAAGAACAAGTTCCGCTTCAATTGAGAATGAGGTTTGAGGATAATATCGGGAAATATGCTAACAAGAATGAATTCGATAGACTAAAGAAAAATCCGGACTATACAAATGTAGAACACAATGATAATGGAGGTGTAAAAGCTACGCACAAAGATCATTCTTTCCATCCGACAAAAGGACATTATGAGAAAGAGGTCCAAGATATATTATATAAGAATGGAGATGTGATTATTTTAGAGAATGAAAAAGGAGAACCCGGTAAAAAGTTTTCCGATGGATATTTGAACGGGGTTAAAACCGATATTAAAGCTGTTGAAGGATCTGGAAAGAATACGATAAAACGCAAATTTCAAGAAGCTCAATCACAAGAAGCAGAATCGGTAATATTGTATTTTCCTGATAAAGAATTATTCTCTATGGAGCGTATAAGTAAAGGACTTGCCATGTTTAAAGGTCAATCGGATTATCAATTCAAAGAAATAGTATTTATAGTTGATGGGAAAGTTTATAGGTATTAGGCAACGAGAAAGCCGCTATAATACGAGACTATAACGGCTGGCACAATGTGGGAGCATAAGCTTTACCCACTTTGTGATACAAATATATAACTCTTTTTACGAGAAAACAAAATAATGAATGCAAATAATAAATCCTAAAAGATTATATAATGATCATAATGATTATATTTGTGATGAATTTTTATAAACAAATTACAGCTATGGCAAAAAGTAAATACATTAAAGTTACAGACGAAAAAGGTAAATCATCTGTAGTTCTTGGAATAAATGAGGCTTTCTATAGATCTCAGAAGTATAAGATAAGTGAACCTACTAAAGAAGAAATTCAAGAGTATTTCCCATCAGTGAGAGATATAGCTCCGAGTGCCAATTCAATCCCTTCAACACCAGAAAAAGTGAATGTTGATTTACACAAAGAGAAAGAGGATCATCTCACTACAAAAAACGATTTGTTAACCGAGAAGCAAGCTCATGCTGATACAGGCAACAAGCTAAAGTTAGAACAAGAAGGTCACGCATCTACTAAGAATGCTCTTGAAGCATTAAACATTGAGTTTGGGAAAGAGAAGCAAGCTCATGCTGATACAGGCAACAAGCTAAAGTTAGAACAAGAAGGTCACGCATCTACTAAGAATGCTCTTGAAGCATTAAACATTGAGTTTGGGAAAGAGAAGCAAGCTCATGCTGATACAAAGCTAGCTCTGGAAAATTTAAAGGACACTCACAAAGCTGAAATTGAAAAGCTTCAATCAGAGCTTAAGAAGAAAGCTTAATTACTAATAATATAATTCATTAAACTATGAAACTAGGAGATTTTCTCAATAACCAGGCAACTAAATTAGGGTTGCAAAACGATCCGGCACTTATTGCCATTTTGTCTAATTCAGATATTGCGAATAAAGAAATCGATGATTCTTTTGCAAAACCTCTGGATAACGGTTTAATGTCACTTGATAGTGCCAAAAACAACTTTGGTCTTAAAAACCATTTTTCAGCGACAATACTAAATGCTGTAGATGCAAAACTATTAGAAGATTTGGAATTGGATGAGGAAACTCTTGCTTCTGTTCAGTCAGAAAAGAGTTCATACAATAAAATTCAACTGGTAAAAACTGCCTTGAAACAGCAAATTGAAAAGCTGAAAACCAGTGGTGATCCGGACAACAAAACAAAGAAAGCAGAAATTGAAAAGCAAATCAAAGAACTAAATGAACAACTTGCTTCTGCAAAACAGCAAAGCGAACAAACGGTAAAAGATTTGCAATCAAAGCATGATAATGAGATCAAGGATTTTATTATCATGAACCATCTTTCCGGGAAACCTTATGCAAATAAGGATTGGACGATTGAAGATAATACCGCTTTTTCCCGTACCCTCATCGAGAATGCATTGAAAGAAAAAGGAGCTGTTATTGTGAAAGATGGAAACAGCTTGAAGTTAAAACAAGCTAATTCTCCGGATCTTGATTATTATCATGATAACAAGCAGATATCTTTTTCTGATTTTGCAGATCAGGTTCTTGCATCTAAGAAGATGTTAGCCGTAAACAACAGCGGAACACCTCCGAATACACCTGCTTCTCTGGTACAAGTACCATCAGGAGGAGCTAAAGTAAATACCTCCCGATTTGATGAAGCTTATACTGAATCAATAGGCGGTCAAGATAATTAATAATTATGGCAATTAATTTAATCGGAATAGCCGAATCTTACAAGAAGAATCTAAGAATCATTGCAGGGGATAATGATCCTCAAACAAAGATTTCCCCTGTTGGGTTCTTACAAATGTTGCTCGAAAACAACATTAAAACCAGAATTGACGAGGTAAAACGCACCGGAACTGGGCATAACCACGAGGTCAAACTTCGTTACATGAAGAGAGGTACAAAAGCTGATGTTACCGACAGGGATGACTGTCTAACACCTCTTAGTCCTATATGGGGTGAAGCTACCATCAACAGGACTTTCTTCTCTAAAATAGGTATCTCTATAAAAGATAGAGAACTGAGAGATTGGGAAACAGAGGCTAGTAAAGGTCTATCTATTGGCGACCCATCCGCCTCTGTATCTAACGCAATGTATCAGACCATGCTGTCAAAATTGCAGGGCATGTTTCAAAAGATCAATGAAAATCTTCTTTTAACTCAATCCACAAAATGGGGTATAAATGCTAAGACTTCTTCGAGTGCACCTCAATCTGTAACGTTTTCAAACGGTATAACTATCGGAGATGGTGTGATGAAGTTGATTAGAGATTTTCAATTCAATGAAATGATTGGAACGCCTCTGATTGTCGGTAACGGATCTGTTATAGATTACAACATGGCTCAAATGCTTAAAGTATCAACCGATTTGCAAGGCTTTGGACGCAATACAACATGGAGGGCATACGAAGATTTAAATTCGATATCTGCTTGGGGTGATAATCATTTTGGCGTTTTTGCTGAAGGTTCAGTTGGATTTGTCGATTTTCAAAAGTACGCTCCCGGTTTTAGCCACGATACAGGCTCATCCATCAAATTCAGATTACCGTTTCCGGTAATGCTATCCGATGGTAGTGTTATTGCTATGACTTTTGACGCTCAACTCGTAAACAATCCTTGTAATGTATATGACGATGATGACAATCTTCTCGTAGAAGAAGGATGGGGCTTTATATTGAGTAAAAGTTATGGACTATTCACAGCTCCCGATGACATGTACCAAAGCACCGACAGGCTGTCGGGCGTGAATGGATCATTCCATTATATAGGTGCTGCTCAGAACGGAACTATTGTAGCTCCTGCTGATGGTTCTATATGGCCTATCACTTAAAAAGTCATTAATGTGGATTGTTTAATTGGTTACATAGGTTTGTCCAGTAGTATTAAGGTATCAGATTCAGGTCTATACCTTAATACTCTTCCTAACATAAATGTTGCATCAGTGAATAAAATTGCTGATGAAGATCAACAAGACTATGTTCAGGTAATGAGTGACATTGAAAGCAGATCGATAAATCGTTTAAGGACGCAATTCATTATTGAGCTGAATAAATGCTTCAGAGTAAGTAAAAGAGATATAGCAGAATGTCTTATTTGCGAGAATAAGGATCTTCTTGCAGTAGCTCTTCAATATCTGATGGGGGCTGAATTGATGATTGAAAGGATCACATCTTCCCGAATCAACAAATACACCACCATCGATAAGATAACCGCTCAAAGATCGAGAATTGAGTTTGAGGAACAGTTTTATTCTGAGTTGCATGTTGCGGTTATTGGGATCGATATCAAGAACTCTGATTGCTTCGAAGATAATCTTCCAGATCATAATAGATTTATAACTTTTGAAGAAACAACACCATGATTGATATATCTATACCATTTTCAGTAGATGCCATTATACTTAATTTGAATTCAATCGATAAAGATGTCATGTTGAGAGAAATTGCGACCAACGTTATGCCTATGATGCGAATTAGAGTACATGTTAATGGTCAAGATTCCGATGGATCTCCTATTGGTACATACTCTAAAGGCTATATGAAGGTTAGAACCGGTAATTATCCGGAAACGGTTGTAAGCAAAGGGAAGAACAAAGGTCAATTCAGAGAAAGGAAGGAACAAGGTCAAGCTGGAGTCTTCACAAAGGGACGCAATCAAGGACAACCAAGACCAACTTACAATAGATCGACAGATAACAATGTTATTCTATCGCTAACTAGGCAGATGGAGCAGTATATGCAGGTTTTTGAAACCGAAAATGGATATGGTATTGGCTATTCCAACGAGCTCAATTACAATAAGGCAATCTGGAATGAAAAAAGATATAAAAAGGCAATCTGGAGTTTAGCAATTGCAGAATTGGATGTGATGAAAGCTATTTCGGAACGATATATAACAGAGAAACTAAATGATTGAGAATATTATAACAAAAATTAATGCAAACATCGGTAACAGGTCCGGTGAATTGTGTGATGTTGAAGTTCCTATTTTATATGGTTTAGCTTTATCTATTCTTGTTAGATCATTAGATGAAGATGAAGATGAAGATCAGATAGCATATCCTGCAATTGTTGACAATGAAGGAGAATGCAAGTATGTATTTGCTGATGATGATTATTCCTTTGGTGTATATCACAGAATCCTAAATAGAAGTTATTCTCAAACAAAAAAAGGGTACGGAGATACTAATTATGACATCGCTACTGATGAAATGATTCTTATATGCTGGGGGTTTCGTGACCTGTTGAAGATGGACTCACTAACTTTCGAAAGTCAGATAATAGTTCCTTCTTTGCCTAAAGAGGCTCTTCTTGTTCAGTCTAATTTCGATCAATTCAGTGTTTTTAACAATGAGTTCAAGAACGTAGTTTATAATCTTATTCCTGAACTATTCTTGTTTTCAATAAAATATAAAGTCCAATATACATTCAATCGTGAATGTGTGGAAATAAGCGAACAAAATAAATGCTAATAATACAATAGGTTATGACAATAGTATATAAAAAATGTGTAGCTGACGGTGGTATTCCAGAATACATGTGTGATCCTTGTGTGAATGCAGAACATGGAAGAGTTCGAAGCGTGGCTTTTATTGACAAATCTTTAAAGGATTTGCTTGAAGCTGTATCCGGAACTCCAGGTACAAAGAATGTCGAATCCAAAACATGGTGGGAAACTCAAATTCAAGCCGGGTTAATTATAGTCGTACCAACAACCAGAGGTACCTATGATGGAGGTACTCCCAATATGGTTACTGGATTTGGTGATAAAAAAGAAATGAAATCGAGCAAGACTCATGTAACAGTCTTCAATGATCCGAATCACACCGGAAACGATGATTTTTATCAATCATTGGAAGATAATGCAGAAAACTTTCTGCTTGCATGGAGAACTGAGTCTGAACTTCGTGTAGCAAACGAAACTTTATCTACTGTAGATGCTAAAGATGCAGTAGAAGAGGATATTGATTCTTTTGTAGTTTGGTCGGTGACATGTACATGGGATCAACGAGGATCGAAAAAGAATGTACCAATCTATAATTTAGGAGAAGTAAAAGATGTATTCTATTGCATAGATGAAGAAGGTTCAACTCCTTAATAAACGCTAATAACCAAAGAAAGGAGCAAAGGCTCCTTTCTTTTTAATCTTCATTTTTATGAACAAATATCAAGGAGAAGATATCGGTTTTTCGATCAAGGTTTGGACTGATAACACTAAAAGTCAGTTATTAGATCTTGATTCTGTAGCTGAAATAATAGTCTACATCTACACTGATGGATGTAAAAAAGCAATGTTTTCAAAAACTATAAAAGAAGGATATATAAAATTATCTAAAGTCTCAAACACTGAATATTCAGCTATACTTGATTCCTCAATCACCAGCTTATTGGCTCCCGGAGCATTGAAGATTGAAATTAATATTGCAGAAACTGAAGCTTCTATTCCAGATGGAAAATGGAACTTAATACAAAGAGCGACTTTTGGAGTCCTCAAAAAATCTTTGATTAAAATTGAAAGCTAATGGCAACTTTAATTAATGCTGTAATTGAAATAACTATAGGTGGAACTGTCATAATTTATGGTGAAGGATCAACGCCTGTAATCACTCAGCAAATTACGCAGCAAACTACAACTACGCCTGCAAATAAAGCTGTTTCTGATGCTTTAGCTAAAAAAGCCGATATTATCAGAGCGGCTGATAGCTACAAAGTAGCTTATTCACCTGATGGAACAATACCTTCGGTCGATCTAACTCCGTATGCAAAAACGACAACAGCAGAAGGAACAGTCGTAAGAACAGTAGATGGCAAAATTCCCATTGTCGATATTTCGGGAAAAGTAGATAAAACGGTTATCTACAATGTTTCCCAAGCCAGCGGAAATTATGCCTATGCAGACAAAACAACTGCTCGCAATGCCGTTACAACAACTTTAAGAGCGTTAGGGCAAATCATAATATATTCATACGGCTCTAATGGATTTGTTTTGATTCCATTCACTAATATTGGTAACTATGTCATTAATGCAGCCACAGGAGTACAGGCAGCAAGTCCAAATCATATTGCCCATTCGGCTGCAATACCCACAGGAACAAAACAGATAGAACTTCAAGTGTTCACCTCGAGCGCAAACGGCGGAGCATTTTTTAACGCATCGAA